>DAIPJH010000002.1:0-288758 GCA_036770365.1 Rickettsiales bacterium | reverse complement strand
ATATAATATTTAATATATTGAAAAATATAAATATAATTAAATTTTATGTAGTATGTATAAAAACAAATTCCCATTAAAAGATAACCTATAAAAAGAGTTATACATGATATGAAAAATATCCGTGTAAAGATGGAATAGTAGTGGGGATAAGATCATAAAAAAGTATGTGAATAATTATCCTGAAAATAATCTTTGAGTTATCCACAAAGTTTTAATTTTTTTAGGAAGAAAATAGAAAATTAGCGTTGTTTGATAAAGAGCGCGATACTGCTAAAAGTTCGCAAACAAACAGTAAGACCATCCTTACCTTTTTTTATATCACGTTCTGCTTCAAAAAGGCGTGATTGAATATGAAGCAAAGAAGCTATAGAGATAGATTGAATATGGGTTTTAAAACTTTTTTCTTGTTTAAAGAAAACAGGGGGAGAAAGTTTTTTTATAGCAATATCAACGTTTAAACCATTTTGTATATGACCATGTACAAGGAATAATCTTTGAAAATATCGTTGGATAGTTCTAAATAAAACAATAGGTTCATTTCCTTCTTGTAAAAGTCTTTCACAGAGCTGATTACATAGATTGAATTTTCCATCTGCGAGTGCTGTGCATAAACTATCAAGATTTTTATCATCATTAAGATTGATAATTTGTTCTAGATCTTCAATGTGTATTGTTTTTTTATCGCCAAGATAAATAATTAATTTTTCTATTTCACTGGCAGAAACAGCGCGATCATTACCTAGTTTAGAACTTAGAAAATAGATTAGTTTATCATCGCAGGAGAGATTATTTTTAGAAAAAATTTCTTTGATATATTTATATAAAGATTGATTATCATCTTTATAACAACCAATTCCTGCGGCATTTTTATGCGATTCAAAAAATTTGCGTAAAGAAGAATGAGTACCAAGCTCTTCTGCGCAACAAACTAAATGATTTTTACATTCAGAAGTTTTATGTACTTCTTGTAAAATACTAGTGATCTTATCGTTTGCATCGCGGATAAAAACAACAGGTGCGCCACCAAGTAAGGATAGTGAAGACATTGCTTCAAATAAAATACTAGGGTCATTTATAATGGTATCATTTTCAAGTGATGTGATGGCAAAAGGATCTTTCTCATCAAAAATAAGTTTAGAAATTACCTTTTTAGCTCTTTCTCTTGCTAATCCATTATCAGGCCCAAAAAAAAGACATGACTGGTAGATTGATGGATTTTGTAAAAACGTATCTACGTCTTTAAAAGCTATTTTCATAATGATGAATCTTTAGGGGACAAACGAGAAAACAATGCAGAAAAACGATTACGATATTCATGAGCAATTTCTTTTAATCCTCGCTTAATTGCATCTTGCGGTGCAATAAAAGAACTATAATCAGAGTCTGAAACATTATAACTTACAGTACGTGTAATCATACCTTTTTCTATAAGGTTTAAATTTTGTTTTTTCTTTAATTCAAAAGGAGATAATATCTTAATACGATAGCGATGAATTTTTCCATTTGGTTCAATAAGAACAGGCAAAAATTCCATTTTAATAGATGCATTTAAAATAAAGTCTTTTTGAGTAAGTCGATTATCAGGATTAAATTCATCTTCGAGGTCATATTTTAATAAATTACCATCATGTCCAGAAAGTCCCGTAATTTCTATTGCTGGTAAAGTGATATTTGATGAATTTTGTTTTATTTCATAGACAGGTGAAAAACCGCACGCTGAAAGAATGCTGCTACATAAACAGATGAAAAAAATAAATTTCTTATTTTGCAACAACATTGATAATTTTACCAGGTACAATGATTATTTTTACAATTTCCTTATCTTGAATATGAGCTTTTACATTTTCATGTTCAAGTGCAAGCTGTTCTAAAGTCTTATTTGAAGTGTTTTTTGTAACATCCACAGTTGCACGAAGTTTTCCATTAACTTGTACTGCAAGAGTGATAAAATCTTCAATAAGTAAAATGGGATCTGCAACAGGCCATGTTTGTGTACTTACCATGTTTGTGTGACCTAAAGCTTCCCACAAAGCTTCAGATAAATGAGGTAAGAAGGGTGAAATAAGTAAAATAAAGGCGTCTACTCCCTCACGGATAACCCATGTATGTTCATAAGAAACGGAAATATCAAAAGCAAAAAGATCATTACTTAATTCACGAAGGCGTGCAACGGCTTTATTAAAATGAAAAATTTCAATGTCCTTACCAATTTGATCAATAGTTTGATGGGTTTTTTTACGAATTTTGAGACAATCACTTTCAAAATTTTCTGGTTTTTGTGAAAGATCAACAGACTTTAACAGATCAATATTTTCAAATATAAATCGCCAAATACGATTGATATAACGCCAAGCACCATCAATACCTGAATCCGTCCATTCTAGATCACGCTCAGGTGGGCTATCAGAAAGCATAAATAAACGTGCAGTATCTGCACCATAAGTCGTGATGATATGGCGAGGATCAACAGTGTTCTTTTTAGATTTACTCATCTTTTCAGAGCGACCGACAGTCACAGGATTCCCAGTTTTTATTTCTATCCACTGTCCTTGTTCGTTTTTGCTAATATCTTCTGGATAGAGCCACTGTCCTTCCTTATTTTTATAAGTTTCATGACAAATCATGCCTTGAGTATAAAGACCTTTGAAAGGTTCTTTAATGGTCACATAACCACATGTTTCCAACGCACGTGTAAAGAAACGAGAATAAAGCAAATGTAAAACCGCATGCTCAATACCACCAATATAACAATCTACAGGCAACCATGCTGATGAAGCGTCTTTATCAATACCATGAAGTGCATGTGGAGAACAAAAACGTGCAAAATACCACGAAGATTCAAAGAAAGTATCAAAAGTATCAGTTTCTCGCATGGCGGGTTTTTGACAGGTAGGACATTTGACATGTTTCCATGTTGGATGATGATCTAGAGGATTGCCCGCCCTATCAAAATTGACATCTTCAGGTAAAGTAACGGGCAATTGTTCTGGTGGGACAGGAACGACTCCACAAGCGTCACAATAGATAATAGGGATAGGACACCCCCAATAGCGTTGACGAGAAACTCCCCAATCACGTAGACGGAATTGGATGCGTTTTTCACCCTGTCCTTGTTTTACTAAACGTTCGATGGATTTTTCTTTGGCTGTATCTGTATCTAGTCCATTTAAGAACTCTGAATTGATCATTATGCCCTTTTCTGTAAAGGCTTCATTGTCTATGCGAAAAGTTTGAGCGTTTGTGTCTTGTGGACAAACAACAGGCATAACTTCTAAATGATATTTACGTGCAAAATCTAGGTCACGCTGGTCATGAGCAGGACAACCAAAAACAGCTCCAGTACCATAATCCATCAAAACGAAATTAGCGATATAGATAGGAAAGTCTTTATCCATAAAAGGATGTTTAACACGAAGACCTGTATCTATCCCCTTTTTTTCTGCTTTTTCTATTACTTCTTCGCTTGTACCAAGACGTGAACATTCTTCACGAAATTGTTTAATGGTAAGGTTTGTTTGTGAAAGCTCAATAGCAAGAGGATGCTCTGATGAAATAGCACAAAAAGACATGCCATAAAGCGTATCAGGTCGCGTAGTATAGACATCAATTATTTTGTTTTCACCTACGATAGTAAAATTAAGTAAAGCTCCCGTAGATTTTCCAATCCATTTCTCCTGCATCAATCGAACACGATCTGGCCAGCCATCAAGTGTATCAAGAGAAGACAATAGATCATCGGCATAATCAGTAATTTTTAAAAACCATTGTGACAAAGTGCGTCGTTCAATAGGCGCACCAGAACGCCATCCCCTGCCCTCAATTACCTGTTCATTAGCAAGTACGGTGTTGTCAATGGGATCCCAATTGACCACGGCTTCTTTACGATAAGCAATGCCGGCTTTGAGCATATCCAGAAAAAAACGTTGTTCATGTTGATAATAATCGGGTGAACATGTTGCGATTTCGCGCGTCCAATCATAAGAAAGTCCTATAGATTTAAGTTGTTCACGCATAGTATCAATATTTTTATAGGTCCAAGCTGCAGGGTGAACATTATTTTGAATCGCTGCATTTTCAGCAGGAAGCCCAAAAGCATCCCAACCCATAGGATGGAGTACATTGAATCCTTTGGAACGTTTATAACGAGCAATGACATCCCCAAGTGTATAATTACGAACATGACCCATATGAATGTTCCCTGAAGGATAGGGAAACATTTCTAGTACATAGAAATGAGGGGCGTTGGGATTTAATGAGGAAGAAAAAAGATTAGCATCTTCCCAAATTTTTTGCCAGCGAGTTTCTTCTTCACGGAATGAGTAACGTGGATTCATGTTTTTATACTATGATTATGAAGGTTATTTTTGAATTTGCTGTACTTTAAGTTCACGTGCGCGAGTCAGAATGGTGTTTTCCATATCACGGGCGACGTTTTCTGCAACAGGACTGTCCTGCCACATCCCTTTAATATCTTTGGTTTGTTTGAATACTTTTACTTTGACACCATCAGCACGTAACGTTTTGTCAAGTATTAACACATTGATTTTAAATCGTTCGCCTTTTGATTTTGAATCTTCATACCAATCAGAAATGATGACACCACCAAAAGGATCAGCAGAAGCAAGCGGCATAAAAGAAAGCGTATCTAGGCTAGCGCGCCATAAGAAATTATTAACACCAATCCCAGAACTAGAACCTGAACCATTATCACCGTCACGTCCAAAAAGAGTAATGCCGCCGTCTCCAGAAATTTTACCGCGAGCCTCTTTTAGTCTGTGTTCAGTATCGACAGGATAGGACTGTTTTGTGTCGCTGCCATCACAGGCAGAAAGTATGATACTTAAGCAAAAAACACTAAGAAAATAAGAATTATTTTTAGACATAAAAAATCTTTCGCTAAAACAAAAAGGGCGACGCTTTCACGCCGCCCTCCTTATAGCACAAGACTTTCAGATTAGAAAGCAAGCTGTGTACCCAAAAGAACAACAGTACCATTGTTGTCGTTTACAGTACCTGCTGGATCAAACTCAAATACGCTAACTTCTGCGTATGGGGTAAGACCTGGAGCAAGTTTGTAATCCGCGCCAACAACGATGTTGCTGAAATCGCTATCAGTACCAGCATCAATGGTGCTGTTTAGGTAGCTAACAGATGCACCAAATGCACCAGCGTTATAAGCAACGCCAGCGGTCCAGTAATCAGCATCAACACCAGAAGCGGTCAAACTATCATTCCAGTTACCATAAGAACCAGCTAGGCTGAAACCAGCATAACCAAGTGAACCACCAACGTTCCAAGCAGAAAGATCCTCGGTTGTTGCTGATTCTGCGCTACCGAATTCGCTGGTTGCAGCTGCTGCTACAGACACGTCATCAAATTGGTTAGCATAAGAAAGAGCTACGTCAAAATTGTCACCAGACTGACCAGCGTTGGTGTCAGCACGAGAAACGGTTTGACCACGATCCGCAGAATCTGGAGCGTAGCTTATACCCAACTGAACGCCAGACATGCGTGGAGAGTAATAAGTGATTTTGTTGTTGTTATCAACAGACTCATCACCCAAAGCAGCGGTAGAACCGTGTGCTAAAGGAAGTTTTGGAGTGGTGATGAATGCGCCTGTTGGAACGTTCGCGAAATATGTCCATGCACCGTTGATGCCACCGGTAGCAACAGCTACGTTAGAAGCGTCAACTTTAAGAGCTTGAGAAGCACCTGTGTTTGAACCCATTTCAAAACGACCGAATGCACCATCAAGGAACACAAATGTACGAGAAGCATTCAAGCCTTGGCCATCAGCATCAGCGGTTACATCTGCTTCCAAATCAGCAACTGCACCGTAGTTTAAACCAGCGTCATTCTTGCCATCAACATGGAAAGTAACTTCAGAATCGTTACGGAAACCGTGAGCGCGTTGACCTGCATCAAGATCATCGCTAGCAATGCCTGCCTGGAAGTCAACAAAACCACCTACAGTTACTTTTGGAGTCTCAGCAGCAGCAGCACCCGCATAAAGGGCAACAGCTGCAACAAGACCAGAAGTCCCGAGAAGAATTTTTTTCATGATAATCATCCTAATCTATTTTAAAATTAGCGTTTAAGTCTAGCCATGCTAGAACTCGGTTACGCCCCAAGCGTATCCTTGCCATACCTTTTGTACTGATTTATGCTTAGAGGCAAGAGTGAGATGCAATAGTTTAGGGTTTAAGTGGTATAATAAGGCGATTTGTTGCGATTTTACCACAAAAAACATTACGGAGTTAAGAGAGAGAAAAACCATTCTTGTAATAAAAATGATAAAGAAAAACAAAATGATATACAAAGATTTTATTTTACAAAACTATGAAGAGATTAAACAAAAACTAAGTAATGCTGTTTTTGGGAGAAGGATTACTTTGCTTGCGGTAAGCAAAGGACAAACCATAGAAAAAATCAAAGTTTTGATTGATCAAGGTCATTTTTCATATGGAGAAAATAAAGTTCAAGAAGCAAAATCAAAGTGGGAAGTTCTTAAAAATGAATATGTACATATCAAACTTCATCTTATTGGGGCATTACAAACAAATAAAGCTGAAGAAGCCGTACGATTGTTTGATGTCATTGAATCCCTTGACAGAATGAAACTTGTGGATGCCTTGATAAAAGCTGAAAAGAAATGTTCAAAAAAATGCGAATATTTTATTCAAGTTAATATAGGGAAAGAACCTCAAAAAGCGGGTGTAAGTTTAGATGAATTGCCATTATTATTTGAATATGCTCATAATTCAGGATTACGAATTACGGGGTTGATGTGTATTCCACCAGAAGATAAGTCTCCCGCCCCTTATTTTGCTTTAATGCGTAAGTTAAGTAAACGTTATGGGCTTGAAAATTTAAGCATGGGGATGAGTTCAGATTATGAGCTTGCTCTGAGCCTAGGATCGACAGAAGTGCGTGTTGGTACATTGCTTTTTGGAGAAAGAAGAGAAAATCTATAATTTCTTATAGAACGTTTCATCTAGTTGCCCCATTAACTGGGTGCGAAGCCCTTCATTATCCAACCCAAGATTATTCACCTCAACAAGTTTTGCTTCTTTTGTCAGCTCAAAAAAGCTCTTGTTCATCTCTTTTGCTTGTTGTTTTGTGGTAGAACTTGTCGCAGAAGATGTTGATAGTTCTATGTTAATGTCATTGTTTGCGGTAAGCGGCGTTGCCCCAAGATCTTGATATTGGGAATTGTGTGCGGTTTCAGTTAAGCTTGCTACAACATTTTCAGTGATGTCCTTACCTGTAATATTTTCAGTAAGAATATTGATTACAGCAGAAGTTGCTCCTATCACACCACCATAAAGGCTATCACCGACGAGACGCGCTGATTGTGATATTTCATCGCCAGTAACGCTACGATAAAGGGATGAAACCACAGGGATATGTTGAAGTGGATTAACGCTATCAAGAACATCACCAAAAGAAATGGATGGTCTGTTTTTCGTATCAGGCGTTAAAGTGGTCGATTGAAGCGATTTTTGTGTCGAGTGTGCGTCTGTGATATGCATAAAAACACCTTTCTAATTTAGAAAGTGTTTTGCAATTATCATGCCGATATAAAAATAATTCGTAGAAAGCAAATTATTTTGCAAATTGTAACTTTAATTCAGCAACTTCACGTTTGGATTGAAGTTTCTCACGTTCTCGTTCAGAAGAAGCATGCTCAAGATCAAATTGAATTTGAGCGATTTCTTTTTGCACATTGTCTGAAGTAATATCTGCAAGAGGAAAAACTTCTTCTGCTAAAATGGTACAGCTTGTGTCGTTTACTTCAACAAAACCGCTTACAATAAAGAGTTTAGATTGTTCACCGTTTTGTAGTGTGATGTCGATAACACCTGGGCGAAGCAGACTGACAAAAGGAGCATGACCGCTCATCGCACCAAAATCACCGAGTACGCCCGGAGCAACTACAATCTCAGCGTCTTCGCTCAGATAGAGTTTTTCTGGAGTAACTAAATTGATTTTAAGGTTCGAGGTGGTCATGCTAGTAATCCTTTTGAGTCATTAAGCAGCTTCAGCAGCCATTTTTCGAGCTTTTTCCAAAGCTTCATCCATCGTGCCGACCATGTAGAACGCTGATTCTGGAATATCATCATATTGACCAGCAACAATACCTTTGAAGCCAGCGATGGTATCTTTTAAATCAACTAATTTACCTGGAGAACCTGTAAATACTTCTGCAACGTGGAACGGTTGTGATAAGAAACGTTGGATTTTACGTGCGCGAGAAACCACAAGCTTATCTTCTTCAGAAAGCTCGTCCATACCCAAGATCGCAATAATGTCTTGCAAAGATTTATAGGTTTGAAGCACTTTTTGTACGTCACGTGCAACTGCGTAATGTTCATCACCAATGATTTGAGGATCAAGCATACGCGAAGATGAATCGAGAGGATCTACTGCTGGGTAAATACCAAGCTCTGCGATTTGACGAGAAAGTACGGTCGTCGCATCCAAATGGGCAAAGGTAGTTGCTGGGGCAGGATCGGTCAAGTCATCCGCAGGAACATATACCGCTTGAATTGAGGTAATTGAACCTTTTTTCGTAGACGTAATGCGTTCTTGAAGTGCGGCCATATCAGTAGCAAGCGTTGGTTGATAACCTACTGCAGAAGGAATACGACCAAGTAGAGCTGATACTTCCGCGCCAGCTTGGGTAAAGCGGAATACGTTATCCATAAAGAACAATACATCTTGGTTTTCTTGGTCACGGAAATATTCCGCCATCGTCAAGCCAGAAAGTGCCACACGCGCACGCGCTCCAGGAGGCTCGTTCATCTGACCGTACACCAGTGCCACTTTAGATTTGCTTTGGTCTTCAAGGTTAATAACGTTTGATTCCATCATTTCATGGTATAAATCGTTACCTTCACGAGTACGTTCACCAACACCTGCGAAGACAGATACCCCGCCGTGTGCTTTTGCAATGTTGTTGATAAGCTCCATAATCAGTACGGTTTTACCTACACCTGCACCACCGAAGAGACCAATTTTACCACCCTTCGCATACGGCGCAAGAAGATCGATAACTTTAATCCCAGTGATAAGAATTTCAGACTCGGTTGACTGATCAATGAAATCCGGAGCTGGTTGGTGAATGCCCATGGTTTGAGTGGTTTTTACTTCACCAAGCTCATCAATCGCTTCACCAATCACATTAAAAATACGACCAAGTGTTTCGCGTCCAACAGGAACAGAAATAGGCGCGCCTAAATCTGTAACTTCCATACCGCGCACCATACCATCGGTAGAGTCCATTGCAATGCAACGTACAACGCCTTCACCAAGATGCTGCGCTACTTCTAATACTTGACGGCGACCGTCAATATCGCACTCAAGCGCATTCAAAATGGCAGGTAATGCACCATCAAATTTTACGTCCACAACCGCAGAAATCACTTTCGTGACAATGCCTTTGGATGATGCGGATTTCTTTTTCGTAGCCATGATCTTTTCCTGTCTTAAAAAGTTCGTTTATGTAGTCTCTGGTGATAAAAACTAGACTGCTTCCGCACCAGAGATAATTTCAATTAATTCTTTTGTAATTGCCGCTTGGCGTGTTCGGTTATAGACTAAGGTAAGGCTTTTAATCATTTCACCCGCGTTACGGGTTGCATTATCCATTGCTGCCATACGCGCACCTTGTTCGCTTGCAGCATTCTCAAGAAGTGATTTGAAAATCTGCACGGAGATATTACGTGGCAGCAACGCTTCCATTAAGGCTTGCTCACCTGGTTCGTAATTATACGGCAAAACAGGAGCAGCATTTTCAGTTTCTTCTACGGCAAGAGGAATGATTTGTTGCCATGTCACAATTTGAGAAATTGCTGATTTAAAGGCGTTATATACTACAGTACATACATCACATTCTTTTTCTTCGAAGATTTCTTGAATCTTATCTGCAATCATTGCTGCGTCTGCAAAGCCAACCACACGTTTGGTGAGGTCAGACAAATTCCCAACAATCAAATTCCCAAACTGCATCTGTAGTTGGTCATAACCTTTACGACCTACGCAATAAATCAACACCTCTTTGCCTTCAGCTTGAAGCGTATTGATCTTTTGGCGGGTTGAACGTACGATAGAGCTGTTAAAACCACCACAAAGACCGCGATCAGAAGTCATCACAACCAGCAAATGACGATGATTTTTTCCTGTTCCTGAAAGAAGCACAGGTGCATTCTCATTGCCTTTAACTTCGCTTGCTAAAGACTGCACCATAGTTTCCATATGTTCTGCATAAGGACGTGCAGCAACGGCGCGTTCCGTCGCACGACGTAACTTTGCTGCCGCCACCATTTTCATCGCTTTGGTAATTTTTTGCGTATTTTTTACCGAAGCAATACGAACTTTAAGTTCTTTTAGACTTGCCATGATGTTCTCACTTTAACCAAAAATGCCTTATGCAGCTAACTTCAACACGGTTTCAATCATGCCTTTTAGTTTCTCTTCTAACTCAGGAGAAAGAGCTTTTTTGGTACGGATTTCTTCAAGCAGTTTTTTCTCAGAACGAAGTTCACGAAGCATCGCAGTTTCAAAAGCACCTACTTTGTTGGTGTCGATACGGTCAAGATAACCTTTTACACCTGCGTAAATCACACAGACTTGTTCTTCAACAAGAAGAGGAGAATATTGCGCTTGTTTTAAAAGTTCTGTCAAACGCTGACCACGACTAAGTAATTTTTGGGTTGATGCATCAAGATCTGAACCAAACTGAGCAAAGGCTTCCATCTCACGATATTGAGCAAGCTCAAGCTTAATTGTACCAGCAACTTGTTTCATTGCTTTGATTTGCGCTGCAGATCCAACACGAGAAACAGATAAACCTACATTCACCGCAGGGCGAACACCTTTATAGAACAAGGTGGTTTCTAAGAAGATCTGACCATCAGTGATAGAAATCACGTTGGTTGGAATATAGGCAGAAACGTCACCCGCTTGGGTTTCAATCACTGGAAGCGCGGTCAAAGAACCTGCCCCTTTCTCATCCGACATTTTCGCTGCACGTTCAAGCAAACGTGAGTGAATATAGAATACATCCCCCGGATAAGCTTCGCGTCCTGGTGGGCGGCGTAGCAAGAGTGACATTTGACGATAAGCAACCGCTTGTTTTGATAAATCATCATAAATGATAAGGGCGTGCATGCCATTATCACGGAAAAACTCACCCATCGAGCAACCTGTATAAGGTGCAAGATATTGAAGCGGCGCAGATTCAGAAGCGGTAGCAGCAACGACAATGGTGTATTCCATTGCGCCAGCTTCTTCGAGTTTTTTTACTACTTGTGCTACGGTAGAGCGTTTTTGTCCAACCGCAACATAGATACAGAAAAGTTTATCTTTATCGTCTTTTGCTGCTTTGTTCACAGCAAGTTGGTTAAGGATAGCATCAACAGCAATCGCGGTTTTGCCAGTTTGACGATCACCAATGATAAGCTCGCGCTGACCACGTCCGATTGGAATTAAAGAATCGATTGCTTTAATCCCCGTTTGCATTGGTTCATGTACTGATTTACGTGCAATAATTCCTGGTGCTTTAACTTCAACACGTGAACGGGATTTAGATTTGATTGCACCTTTGCCGTCGATCGGATTACCCAAACCATCAACGACGCGACCAAGAAGTTCTTTACCAACAGGGACATCCACGATGGTACGGGTACGTTTTACAATGTCGCCTTCGCGTACGCCGCGATCTTCACCGAAAATCACCACACCAACAGAATCTTCATCAAGGTTCAGTGCCATCCCTTTAATACCAGAGGCAAACTCAACCATCTCACCTGCTTGAACATTTTCTAAACCATAGACGATAGCAACACCGTCGGTAACAGAAACAACCTGTCCAACTTCAGCAAGTTCAGCACCATCTTTATGACCTTGGATTTGTGCTTTTAAAATATCCGAGATTTCTGAGGGACGAATGTCCATGGGTGGCTCTCCTTTAATTTCAACGTAAATTATTGTGTAACAACGCGCGCCTTTAGGGAATCCCCAAGACGTTGTAATTTTCCGCGCAGCGAATAGTCTAGTAAAGCAGAACCATGACGAATCATGATGCCGCCGAGAATATCGTGATTGAGGGTGACGTGTGCGTGAACTTTTGCACTTGATGCTTTACCTACAGAAGCGGTGATGTCATCAATCTGTGCTTTAGAAAGTTCAGACGCAGAAATAATTTCAATAGCAATTTCGCCACGTGCTTTCATGAGACGTTCACGGAAAATCTCTGCAAGCATAGAAAGGCAATCTAAGCGATTATTGTGTGCAAGACGTGTCAGTGTATTGATGATAAGCGGGGAGGCTTTGATTTTTTTAGCAAGCTCATCCATGATCGCAGCTTTAGCAGCGCGGGTGGTGATGGGGCTAGCAATCACGCGAGACAATTCATCATGGTTTTTAATCGCAACAGATAATGACTCCAAATCAGAGAGAACTTTATCAAGTTCTTTCTTTTCCTCAGCCATAGGAAACAGCGCAGATACATAGCGCGATGCAATTAAGCGGGTCTCTGATGTTGATAGTGTCACAATAAACCTTGTATATCAAAAATTTATATATTTATTTTGCACTGCAAAAGCTGGCTTATCTCCTAGAGTTTAAGTCATGTTTTTTTCAGGCTGCGAATCTATAGGAAAAAAACGTTCTATTTACAACCCCCTTTTCATAAAAAACTGTAGGGGTCGATGTCGATTTTGCAGCGCACCATTGAAGAAAGCTTTATATTGTGTAGCCAGTTTGCAATAATACGCTGTATATTGATGTTACGTGGTGTCTTGACCAAAAATCTTATTCTATAGTGATTTCTCAGTCTATAAAGTGGGGCTGGGGCTGGTCCTAAAATCGTTACCTGTTCGATTGAAGGAATGCTTTGCGCTAGTATTTGTGCTGCTTTTTGCACCAGCTCTTCTTTTTGACTTTCTAAAATAATCGAGGCTAGGCGACCGTAAGGTGGCATCAGCATATTGCTACGTGCTTCTTTTTCTAGGGCAATCAACTCCTGCTCTTTGCCGTGTGCGAGGGCTTGCATTAGTGGGTGTTCAGGTTGCCACGTTTGAATATAAACATGCCCTTGATGTTCTTCGCGTCCTGCCCGCCCTGAAATTTGATGTAATAATTGCCATGACCGCTCAACGCAGCGCAAATCTCCACCCGACAAACCTAAGTCTGCATCTAGGATACCAACAAGGGTCAGATTAGAAAAATGATGCCCTTTGGCAAGGATCTGCGTACCAATGATAATATCGACTTCACCGTTTTGGATGCGCTCTATTTCACGTTCAAATGATGCTTTGTTGATTAGGTGGTCACTTGTGATTGTGGTGATGCGCGCATTAGGAAAAGTTTGGAGAGTTTCCTCATAGATACGCTCTGTACCTGGTCCACAGGCTGCTAGCGCGTCTGTCTGGTGGCACTGCGGACAATCTTTTGGTTCAGACGTTGCGTAGCCGCAGTGGTGGCAGCATAGGCTACGTTGAGACTTATGTAGTACTAGCCAACTAGTACACGAAGGACAGGCAAAGCGATAACCACAATGGCGGCATAAAAGCAAAGGTGCATAGCCTTTACGGTTGAGGAATAAAATAGCCTGTTTCTTATCTGCGATAGTTTCGTGTAGCTTTTGAATTAATGGAGGTGACAGCCATTTATGTGAAGGAAGCCCAGATTTTTTCATATCAATCAGTGAAATATGAGGCAGAGTGGCCTGTGCAAAACGTGCATGAATTCGCACATGCTGATATTTACCTTGTTCTACATTATAAAGTGATTCTAGTGAAGGTGAGGCGGAGGCAAGGATAATCGGGATATTTTCTTGATACGCACGCACGATCGCCATATCACGCGCATGGTACATCACATGGTCTTCTTGTTTATACGATGTTTCATGTTCCTCATCAACAATGATGAGACCGAGATTCTTACAGGGAATAAATAAAGCGGAACGTGCGCCAACAATTACGGGAGCTGTGCCGCAGCTTGCCGCTTGCCATAAGGTGCGTTTTGCGGATTCTGAAATAGCGGAGTGCCACACCGTTGGATCAAAGCCAAAACGTTGTTTGAAGCGCGATGTCCATTGCACACTTAGCGCAATTTCAGGAAGTAATATCAGGGATTGTTTACCTTGTAGCAGCGCAGCTTCAATTGCTTCAAAATAGACTTCGGTTTTGCCTGAGCCTGTTACACCTTCTAAAAGAAAAGTTTGAAAGCGCAGGTTTTCATTTACGGCTTCGACAAAAAGTGAAGCGGCTTCTTTTTGTTCTTTGCTGAGGGTAGGTTTGTTAAAGTCAAAAATCGGGGCAGAGGGTGCGGTGGTGAAAATTCTTTTATCAAGTAATTTAGCTTCAACCATTGCCGTAACGACAGATTTGCTTGTTGAAGTATTCTCTAAAATCTCAGCTAAAATGGTATCATGTTTATCTGATAGATAATTTAGAATTCTGTTTCGTGCTGAGTTGCGTTTCATAAACGCAGGATGCTCTGGGTCTTTGCTAAGTACGCTGAGGTTATAGCGTGTCTCACGATAAGGTTTGGTCAGTGCTTCGGGTTGGCTAAGTACCATTTTGAAAACTTGATTGCGCGGACTCATATAATATTGGGCGCAGATAGTAATGAAGGATAAAAAAGCGGTGCTGGCTGGGGGAATATGGCTAAAAACTTCTAGGATGGATTTGTATTTTTTTGCATCAAGTGTTCCATTGCTAGCACCTATGACTACACCCACAAGTGTTTTTGATCCAAACGGTACAAGAACGTAACTTCCGACTACTACGTTTATCTCTTCAGGCACACTGTAATCAAAGCTATCGCCAATGGCGACTGGGACTAAGACTTCAACTTGTCTTGCTAATTTAGGTGAAAGTGATTGCATGAAGTTATAAACTCCGCTTAATTAGAAACGCAGTAACATTAGGTGAAATAAACGAGGATAGACAATGAAATTTTTTGTAGATACAGCGGATGTAAGAGAAATTGCGGAATTAGCGGAAACAGGTTTGCTTGATGGTGTGACCACCAATCCAACTTTGATTGCAAAATCTGGACGTGATTTCAAAGAAGTTATCAAAGAGATTTGTGAATTGGTCGATGGTCCTGTGAGCGCAGAAGTGTTAGCTACAAACGTAGAAGGTATGATGCGCGAGGGTGAAGTGCTTGCCAATATCGCGGATAACATTGCAATTAAAGTGCCGCTTACATGGGATGGTTTAAAGGCATGCCGTCATTTCTCAAATCAAGGGATTGCAGTGAATGTGACCTTGTGTTTTTCTGCGGCGCAGGCACTACTTGCTGCGAAAGCAGGTGCAGCATTCGTATCGCCATTTGTAGGGCGTTTGGATGATATTGGGCAAGATGGTTTGCTTCTGATTCAAGATATTGTCACTATTTTTAGCAATTATGATGAGCTTGAAACAGAAGTACTTGTTGCTTCTGTGCGCAATCCTATTCACTTGATTGAATCCGCAAAAATGGGTGCGCATGTCGCTACTATTCCTCCCTCCGTGATGAAACAATTGGTGCAACATCCTTTGACTGATAGAGGCTTAGAAGCTTTTATCAAGGATGTTGAGAAATCAGGGATGAAAGTGTTATAATTTTTTGTCATTTCAGCGCGGGCTGGAATCTAGTTACAATCTAGATTTAGATACCAACTTGTGCTGGTACGACAATAGTGGGTTTTGGTAGTATGAAAGATACGCAAGGTAGGGTAGCAGAAAAAGAGTTAATAACGCCAGAAGCCGTGCGTTTGTTTTTGCTTGCCCACCCTGATTTCTTTTTGCAGCATACGGACGTGATTGCGCATTTGAATTTGCCTGTGCGTGATCATGGTACAGAAGATAAAATCTTAGATTTCCAGTCGGTTGCCATTAGTAAATTACAAGATACGATCTATAGTGAACGATTGAAGATCGATCATTTGGTGGTATCTGTGCGTGATAATGCATCGGTGCAAGCGCAGGTCCACCAAGCTATTTTGAGATTGGTACGAGCCAAAGATCTCGAAGAAATTCTTCAAGTAATTTCTCAAGATTTTGTGACATTATTTGATGTGGATGTTGTGCGTCTTGCGATGGAGTCAGATGTTTCAGAGTTGTATGATAGCAATAATTATCATGATGCTGATTATTCGGGGATAGTGTTTGTTCCTGTTGGAACAAATCAGGTTTTGTTTGGTTCAAACCTAAGCTATCTTAGTGCTGACATTTCTTTAGAAGAAGAATTTGAAGGTGAAGCGATTGAACATATTTTCACTGAGAGTAGTTGGTTGGTTCGTTCATGTGTGATGTTGCGGTTAGAGCTTAATCACAGTTCGCATGAAGCGTTACTTGCTTTTGGCGTGCGTGACGTTGGACGTTATCATGTCGGGCAGGGGGTTGAGTTATTGAAATTCTTAGCGCAAATAGTCGAAGAGCGGTTAGATACATGCTTAAGGGAAACGGGGATCGACCCGATTATTTAATTTTAAAAGCATTACCAATAGAGTTTTCGTTTTCTCAGCTTGTGCTTGCATGGCATCAGCAACTTGAAAATGTACGTGGATTTTCATCGCACACATCAGAGGCTTATTTTCATGATGTTACTGTCTTTTTGAAACATATGTGTGATGTCTATGCGGAGGTGGTGAGTTTAGAGCATATGGCATCACTTCAATATTCGACCATAAGGGGATGGCAAGCTCATTTGGCAGAGCATATGAAAGTACGAAGCCGTGCGCGTGCATTGGCATCTGTTCGTAGTTTTTTTCGTTATTTGCGTAAGATGAAAGGTATAGAAAATGATGCTATTTATTCATTTGAAATGTCTGAGAAATCAAGGCCTCTGCCAAAAGCTTTGTCGCGGCAACAAGCGGAAATGTTATTAGAAAATAACTGTCTTGCCATACAAGATGAACCAGAGTGGATTATAAAACGTGATGATGCGCTTATGATGCTTATGTATGGGTGTGGCTTACGTATTTCGGAGGCGTTATCATTATCAAAAGCTTCTTTTTTAAAAACTCAGCAAGTGATTAGAGTACGTGGAAAAGGAAAGAAACAAAGAGTTGTCCCGCTTCTTGATGAGGTGGCGGCAGCGGTGGATGTGTACCTGCATGCGTGTCCTTATCAATTTGATGATACTACATTATTGTTTGTCGGATTACGTGGCAAAGCGTTGCAACCTACAGTCTTTCAGAAAAAAATACGAGCGTTACGCTTAGAAAAAGGACTGCCTGAGACGTTCACATCACATGCGTTACGTCATAGCTTTGCAACGCATCTTTTGGCAGAGGATGTTGGTATACGTGATATTCAAGAGCTTTTAGGGCATGAAAGTCCAAAAACCACACAAATCTATACTAAGGTTGATACGCATACATTACTTGCGAGTTACTATAAGGCTCATCCTAATACCCAAAAAAAGAAAGAATGATCTAGTTAGAATCTTAAATAATAGCCTCTGCTTCAGCAGTATAAAATTGTTCCCAAAGAGGTTTTTTGAGCTGTTTAAGTACAAAGTTTTTATGGGTTTCAATTTCTTCTTCAGACGCACTGTAATGACGTAATTTCACATTAATCTTTTCATTTGTGATGCTAGCATTTTCATGTTCATCCTCAGAAGATTGTGGCTTTTCTTCATCAAGTAACATTGCTTTTTGACGTCCACCGCGTAATTCTAAATAGACATCGGCAAGTAATTCAGCATCAAGCAATGCTCCGTGATGGGTACGCAGGGATAAATCAATGTTAAAACGCCGACATAACGCATCAAGGCTTGCCCCTTGACCGGGGAACTTTTGACGCGCTAACGCAACTGTATCAATCGTGCGTGTCATTGGAATGGGTTTGTGTCCGACGCGACCAATCTCAAAATTGATAAATTTCATATCAAAACCCGCGTTGTGAATGACCAACGGCGCATCATGGATAAAATTTAGAAAATCGTCAGATATCTTAGAAAATAGAGGCTTATCTTTAAGGAAAGCTGCGCTTAATCCGTGAATACGTTCAGCTTCAGCGGGTATATCGCGTTCGGGGTTAAGGTAGCAATGAAATACACGTCCCGTACGCATATAATCAACCATTTCCACACAGCCAATTTCAACGATGCGATGACCTGCGGCAGGGTCAAGTCCAGTAGTTTCGGTATCAAGTGCTATCTCACGCATGGGTCTCTCTGCTTATATGAGCAAGTATTTCTTTGACTTTTTTCATACTATAGGCTTTTCCAAGCCCAGTTTGAATCTCAAAATCAGCATATTTTCTTTTTTGGTATACAGGCATTTGTTTGGTTAAGATAGCGTCTAATTTTTTGGTGGTCATGTGCGGACGCTTTAATGCGCGTTGTCTTTGTAGAAGAGGGGGGCATGAAACAAGTATGGAGTAATCCATGCGTAAATGGGCATTTGTTTCAAAGAGTAACGGTATATCACATATGGCAATCTGTGTACCAAGTTGTTTGGCACGTCTTAGAAAGGTGGCTTCTTTATGTCTGACCGCAGGATGTAAGATGGTTTCTAGAATATGTAATTTATCATGATCTTCAAAGACAAGGCGACTTAAGGTGGGGCGGTGAATATGACCATTGACCCATGCTTCAGGAAAATGTTGGTGAATGTGATGCTGGACGTATATGTCGTGGCGTAAAAGTTCGTGGACGGTGTTATCAGCATCAAAAATGGCTGCCCCAAGTGTTTTAAACATGGTGGCGACGGTACTTTTACCTGAAGCTATACTGCCTGTAATGCCAATGCGTATCATATAGACTTCCTGCGTATAACCATTCCATTTAAGAGCGACATGTTCTTTAAGTTGAGTATGGTTATTTACAATTTAAAACATGATGACGTAAAGAGTCGGTGATGTCTGGTTTTACCCCAAACCAAGCATAAAATCCTTGTTGAGCTTGCCAAAGTAACATGCCTAATCCGTCTACGGTTGTGAACCCCAATTGTGCCGCATTTTCTAACAGTGGTGTCATTAAAGGATTATAGACAATATCAGTCACGATGGCATGTTTGGGTAATGTGGTTAAATCTAGCTCTAGCGGGGGCTGTCCAATCATGCCTAGTTGTGTGGTATTAATAAGTAAATCAATGGGTTGATGTGTTTTCTTGCTGTGGTCTTCCCATGCACTTAATATTATGGAAACGCTATCAAAGGCAGAAAATGTTTTGAGTGAATCTTTGAGAGCAATGGCACGCTCCATGCTGCGATTGCAAAGAGTGATGTTTTTGCATCCCTCTTGCATCAAAGCCACAAGGATTGCTTTTGCAGCACCGCCTGCTCCAAGCATAAAAACATGCGCGGATGAAAAATCTATTTTCTTGTTTTGTTTGAAAAGGGAATGATTCAAGTTTTGAATAAAACCATATGCATCTGTATTTGTTCCGAAGAGTTGTCCATTTTCTTTAACAACCACTGTATTGATCGCCCCGATCATGGCTGTTGTCTCATCCATTTCGTCTACGATATGAAGTAGACTCTCTTTGTGTGGTAGCGTGATATTGAATCCTTTGAATCCAAGTTGGGGAAGTAATTTGAGGCTGATTTCTAAAGTATCAGGGCTGACAAGGAGCGGAACATAAGCTCCATCGATTTTGTGATGTGCCAACCAATATTCATGTAGCGCAGGTGAGAGTGATTGCGCAATAGGATACCCCATAACCCCCGCAAGGGCAGCCTTACCCGTTCGTGCTGACATGATTGACCTTTAATTGTTTGGCGCGATGTTTATCGTAATATTGGATGATTGTCGCGGAGGTTTCTTCTACGGATTTACGCGTTACATCAATATGTGGCCAGTGATTACGATGAAAAAAGCGTTTTGCTTCAAGTAGTTCTTCCATTACCTTTTCGCGGTCAACATAGTTAGTTTGTTCGTGTTGATGAATAGATTCAAGACGACTTTGTCTGATCTGAATCAGGTGATCTGCTGAAATCGTTAATCCGACTACCAGAGGTCTACGTAAAGACGTTAAATTATCTGGTAGAGGACATCCCCATACAAAAGGTACATTGGCGGCTTTGTAGCCTCTATTGGCAAGATAAACGCATGTAGGAGATTTAGATGTACGTGAAACACCGACGAGGACGATATCTGCATCTTCTAATTCCCACGTATTTTGACCGTCATCATGCGCTAATGTGAAATTAATAGCTTCTACGCGGGAAAAGTAACTTTCGGTAAGCTCATATTGACGTCCAGGAGCTGCGGAGGTTTCAATACCAAGATAGGCCATTAATTCGGTGACGGGACGTGCAAGGACGGGAACGCATGGGAGTCCTAAGCGGTGGCAGAGTTGTTTGACGGCGTCGCGATGGTCATGGTTGACCAGAGTATACATGACAACACCAGGGTTTTCCTCGATAGTTTTAAGTACTTTTTCTAATTGGCGGCTAGTCCGTACTAGTGACCAAACATGTTCAATTGGGTCAATATTATCAAATTGAGCCAACGATGCACGTGCGACACTGCTCACGGTTTCACCCGTAGAATCAGAAATAAGATGAAGATGAAAAACTTTCATGTGCCAACAATGTTAGTAGCTACCGCCAAGACGTTTTAGGATATTATCAAGTTGGCTTAAAGAATCATAGGAAATGATGATCTTTCCTGCCTGTCCACGATCGTCAATACTTACATTAAGACCTAAAGACTCCGAAAGTGTGGCTTCTAAGGCGAGGATATCTGCATCTTTTTCTTTTGGTGGTAGATTGCGATTGGGTTTCATGGCTTGCATGGGGGTATCATCACCACCAGTCATGAGGCCTCCACGGCAGATGTTCTCGGTTTGACGGACATTAAGACCACGGCGGACAACTTCTTTAGCAAGCTCTTCAGGGTTGGGTGCGTTGAGAAGTGCGCGGGCATGTCCCATGGTGATTTTATCTTCTTCCAAAAAGTTTTTGATGCTTTCAGGAAGGGATAAAAGACGAAGTAAATTGGCAACATGGCTACGGCTTTTGCCGACAGTTTTTGAAAGCTCTTCTTGTGTGTAGCTGAATTCATCAATCAGACGTTGGTAGCCCGCGGCTTCTTCAAGAGGTGTGAGGTCTTGGCGTTGAATATTTTCTATGAGCGCGAGTTCTAATGCTTGTTGGTCATTAATATCGCGGATGATGACAGGAACATGGGTGAGACCTGCCATTTTGGCAGCGCGCCAGCGACGTTCACCCGCAATAATTTCATATTTATCAAATAGGAGTGGGTTGGGTCGAACAACAATTGGCTGCATAATGCCATTGCGGCGAATAGAGTCAGATAATTCCTTAAGATATTCTTCTGTAAAGCGCGTGCGTGGTTGGAATTTGCCTGAGCTGATATCATCAACTGACAGTGAAGATGCGGGTTGTTCTGAAGTGGACTCTACATGGGTTGTGCGGCTATAATCTTCTGAAAGCAAGGCAGAAAGCCCTTTTCCAAGACCTTTTGGGGTGGGATTAACCATAAAATATATCCTATAGACTTATGCTGCCGTGAGTGTAACACCACGAGCAACTTCACGTTTTAAAAGTTCTTTTGCAAGGTTTAAATAGGCTTTTGATCCTGTACATTGCATGTCGTAAATAAGTGCGGGTTGTCCATGAGATGGAGCTTCAGACATACGGACATTGCGAGGAATAACGGTATTAAATACGGTGTCTCCTAAAAATGAACGTACATCGTCTTCTATGTGTAATGTCAACTTATTGCGTTTATCATACATTGTTAATACAACACCTAGTATATCCAAGTCAGTATTAAGTTGTCTTTGAACAAGTTTGATGGTTTTCAGTAAATGGCTGAGACCTTCTAATGCATAAAATTCGCATTGTAGGGGAATAAAAATAGATTGAGCGGCGACAAGTGCATTGACAGTGACTAGGCCAAGAGATGGAGGGCAATCTATCAATACATAATCGTAGGTTATGTCGCTTTGTTCAATTGCTTTCTTAAGCTGAAATTCACGCGCTTCCATGCCGGCGAGTTCAATCTCAGCGGCAGAGAGGTCTATGGTGGCAGGAACAACATATAGTCTTGGGATGGCAGTTGCGAGTTCTGCATCGCTAATCTTCTTGTCTCCCAACAAGATATCGTAAGAAGTTACTTTTCTAGATGAGGGAGAAATTCCAACGCCAGTGCTTGCATTTCCTTGAGGGTCTAGATCAAATAATAAGACATTTTGATCAATGGCTGCGAGGGCAGTGGCAAGATTAACGGCGGTCGTAGTCTTGCCTACGCCGCCTTTTTGATTCACGATGGAGATAATTCTGGTCATGTTATCTCTTTGAAATATGAGTGATTTTAATGATTTTGCCTGAAGCATCACTTAAACTTGGGATGATGGTATATTCAAAGTCCCAAAGTTCCAGTGCGTCGTCTATTTCTTTAGTATAGTTTTGCCCTTTGGGGAAGAGGCAATACGTCTTTTTTGTAAGAAAAGGAACGGCGTAGGATATAAGTAACACTAAGGGCGCACAGGCACGAGAGAGGATAACATCGCAAGGCAGTGGCGGTAGATTCTCAATGCGAAGGTTGCTGATGGTTGGGCTTACGTTACAGGTTCTTGATATTTCTCGTAAAAATGCACATTTTTTGGAGTCGCTTTCAACAAGATGGATATTTAGATAGCCCATAATGGCCAGTACCATGCTAGGGAATCCTGCCCCACTGCCGATATCTAGGATGGTCGCAGCTCGATCTGGTATGAAATCAGAGAGTTGCGCACTGTCGAGAAAATGACGTGTCCAGATGTCAGGTATCGTGGTTTTGCTGATGAGGTTGATGCTCTTTTGCCATTTGCTCAATGTGTGTTCGTAAAGATAGAGCTTGTCAATTGTTTCACGTGGAACATTGACAAAATAATGTGGTAAGGGTGTCATGCAACGTTCTTTTCTCTGGATTTAATATATACCATTAATGCTGTTACGGCGGCGGTTGTTACGCCAGGGATACGAAGAGCATGACCTAAAGTACGTGGGCGAATAGTAGAAAATTTTTCTTTCATTTCTTTAGAAAGGGACGCCATGTGTTGGTAATCAATGTCTTCAGGAATAAGAATATTTTCATCGCGTGAAAGCGAGGTTATTTCACGCTGTTGGCGTTGTAAATAGCCATCATAAAGTGATTCAATGGTTATGTCATTTCTATATAGAGTGTTAATACTCGCTGCCTCTGGCCATATTTGTATGATAGCATCGAAATTAATATGTTGGTGATGTAAAAGTTGAAACGCGTTTCGTTTTGTTCCATCTTGATTAACTTTAATATCAAAGTCTTGTAACTTGGTGGGCGTTATTTCGAGACTGCGTAATAAAACAAGAGCGTTATTTAGTTCGTTTTGTTTTTCTTTAAATATTGTGGCTCTGTTATGTGAAATAAGGTGATGTTTTATGCCAAGAGGTGTGAGCCGTCTGTCAGCATTATCAGCGCGAAGCGAGAGACGGTATTCTGATCTTGAGGTAAACATACGATAAGGTTCGGATGTTCCTAAAGTGATTAAGTCATCAATCATTACACCAATATATGCATCTGAGCGATTGAGAATAAAGGGTTCTTGCCCTAATGCACGCAATGCGGCATTTGCTCCTGCCACTAGTCCTTGACCCGCAGCTTCTTCATAACCTGTTGTGCCGTTTATTTGTCCAGCAAAAAACAACCCTTTGACTTTCTTGGTCTCTAGTGTGTGTGTGAGTTCTCTAGCATCTACAAAATCATATTCAATTGCGTAACCTGCTTGTAAAATAGTGGCATGTTCAAGTCCAGGTATAGAGCGAATCATGAGTTCTTGAACTTCTTCGCCATAGGAGGTGGAAATGCCATTAGGATAGACGGTGTGATCATCTAGTCCTTCGGGCTCAAGAAAAATCTGGTGGGATGATTTATCAGCAAAACGCATGACTTTATCCTCAATTGAGGGGCAATAACGTGGTCCTCTTCCTTCAATTTGACCAGAATACATGGGGTTTTCATGTAGGTGGTCACGAATAATCTGGTGAGTTTGAGCGGTTGTACGTGTAATATAACAATGAATTTGAGGAACAGTAATTTTTTCACTAAGGTATGAAAATGGCACGGGGGGTGTGTCACCTGGTTGTGCTTCAAGAGAGAGCCAGTCGATGGTGCGGCCATCGAGTCGTGCGGGCGTACCCGTCTTGAGTCTGCCCAGTTTAAATTGGAGGCGTGTCAGTGTTTTTGACAGCCCAAGAGATGGTGCATCGCCAATGCGTCCTGCCGCCCATGTTTTTTTCCCTAGATGTATAAGCCCATTTAAAAATGTACCTGTGGTCAAAACAACAGAGCTTACAATGAAGCGTGTGCCATTCTGACAGATAACTTCTAGTTTGTCATGAGGTTGTTCAATAATATCTTCTACGGACGCTTCTAATATATCTAAGCTGTTGTATTCAGATAAAATTGATTGGATGGCCTTGCGATAAAGTTTGCGATCTGCCTGCGCTCTTGGGCCGTACACAGCTGGGCCTTTGCTTTTATTTAGGATACGAAAATGAATGCCTGA
Source organism: Rickettsiales bacterium (assembly GCA_036770365.1). Lineage (GTDB taxonomy): Bacteria > Pseudomonadota > Alphaproteobacteria > Rickettsiales > UBA998 > DAIPJH01. Next base: position 264,256 of record DAIPJH010000002.1, on the reverse strand, counting down.
TTGATCAATAGCGCGTCCCATAATACCATCAAGTGCATCAATTTCACGTACGATTGTTCCCTTTGCAACCCCACCAATTGCAGGATTACAGGACATTTCGCCGATTTTTGATGCAGTCTGTGTAATTAAAAGTGTTTTTGCTCCAACACGTGCGGCGGCAGCGGCAGCTTCTGCTCCCGCGTGTCCACCACCGATAATTATGACGTCATATTGTTGCATGTTTGTTACCATTGTTTCACGTGGAACACAGATATTATTTGCCAATACAGAAACTACTGAATAGAGAGTCCAATATAGACTCGTAATCCACGAGTCCAATAATAGCTGACAGTGCGTTGGTTGCTAATCGTAGTTCTTCAGCTTTTATTTCTAGATTCTTAGTTTCGCTTGCGATGAGGAGGTGTGTTTTTGCATTTTCAAAGCCTTTGCGATGTCGTTCACGAGTAATAACTGCGTCGGCTGAGGGTTCTTCTTTTTCAAGAAAATGTAATAAAATGTAATCAGTCAGGGTGTCTATACCATAGTTAGTTTTTGCTGAGATCAAAATCCCTGAATTTTGTTCCACGTGAAACACCATATCTTGTGTGCATTTATCCGACTTGTTGTAGACTAATACTTTATGTGGGTGTTGAATCAGTGAAAATATGGTTTCATCTGGATTTTCTATATCTAGTAGGCAGACAATAAAATCTGCTTCCTCTGTTTTTTTAATGGCGCGACGAATGCCTTCAGCTTCGATGATTTCATTTGTTTCTCGGAGTCCGGCTGTATCTGCAAGCGTAACAGAGTACCCCTGAAGATCGAGGTGTACTTCTAAAACATCACGTGTTGTTCCTTTGATATCTGAAACAATGGCAATATCGCGTTTAGCAAGCGTGTTAAGAAGGGTGGACTTTCCGACATTTGGTGCGCCAACAATAACTCCTAAAAAACCTTCGCGAATCTTTTCGCCTGTGTGATTATCTTTGAGGATACTGGTGATGCGTGCTAATAACGATGCAATCATGGCATTAATGGTCAGATATGTATCTTCGGGAATATCTTCATCTGGAAAATCCAGCACTGCTTCCATTAATGCTCTTGCTTGGATAGAATCTGCGCGTAGGGATAAGCATATTTCAGATAACGCACCTGACATTTGTTTGAGTGCGAGGCGTTTCTGGCTATTGGTTTCGGCGTCAATAAGATCTGCAAGCCCTTCTGTTTTAGTGAGGTCTAATTTGTGATTGTAGAAAGCTTGACGTGCGAATTCACCTGCCTCTGCCATAAAAACATCTGGCATAGAAGATAGGCAGTGAATAAATTCATTTTTGATGGCAAGACCACCATGATGATGAATTTCTACAACATCTTCACCTGTGAAGCTGTGAGGTGCAGGAAAATATATAATAAGAGCTTTATCAATAAGTTCACCCGTTGTCGGGTGATAGAGTGGCGTCAAAATCGCTTTTCTTGCTTCGGGAGTTGTTTTATAGCTAAACTGTGATAAGCATGACAACGCCTGTGCGCCTGATATACGTATCACAGCGACACCTGATTTTCCACGCGGCGTGGCAGGAGCAAAGATCGTTCTTGTCATGGACAGCCCATTGGTTTTAAAGGATTGCTTACATACTCGCTATCTGAAAAAACCACAATCTAATTTTATAAGGTAAAGTTGTTACGATGGCGGAAATAATTAGATTTTATCAGACAGGTGATGAGAATCAGTTGGTATATGAGCGCGGTGTGGCGATACCTGAACCGAAAGGACGAGAGGTTTTGATCCGGCATACGGCGATAGGGGTAAATTATATTGATGTTTATTATCGCAGTGGACTCTATGGCGTTCCGTCATTGCCATCATGCCTTGGGGTTGAGGCGGTCGGTGTGATAGAAGCTGTTGGGGATGCAGTACAGTATTATATGGTGGGTGATCGTGTGGGATATTGTAAGGGCGGGCTTGGAGCGTATGCGTCACATCGGGTACTGGATGAAACCAATCTTGTTATGCTGCCTCCTGAGATTGAAGATGATGCAGCGGCGGCAGTCTTATTAAAAGGAAATACAGCACATTATTTACTTAGAAAAACAATAGCTGTTTCTGAAGGGGCAAATGTTCTTGTTCAAGCAGGAGCTGGTGGTACAGGATTAATTTTATGTCAGTGGGCAAAAGCTCTGGGTGCGACAGTGATTACTACGGTGGGGACTCGTGAGAAAGAGGCGGTTGTACGTGACGCTGGTGCAGATCATGTGATCTTCTATAAGGAACAAGATGTTGCACAGACTGTCATGGACGTGACTGAGGGTCGGAAATGTCATGTTGTGTATGATGGGGTTGGTAAAGATACGTTTTTTAGTTCGTTGGATTGTTTAATGCCGTTCGGATTGATGGTGAGTTTTGGGCAGTCTTCAGGGGCAATTCCTGATTTTAATATCACTGAACTTTCTAAGCGCGGCTCGTTGTTTCTCACACGCCCAAGTCTTTTTGATTATAAAAAGGATTTTTCAGACTATGTGCATGGTTGTGAAGAGCTTTTTGTAATGGTTGTTGCGGGGCATATTAAACCGCTAATTGGTGGGCGTTATGCGTTGAAAGACGCGGCGCAAGCGCATCGTGATTTAGCGTCGCGCAAGACTATAGGATCTTTGGTTTTGTATCCGTAAAAAGGTTTGATTCGTTTGCAAAAGCAGCTTTCATTAAGAGTTTAGTGTAATCAGATTGTGGGTTGGTGGACAACGTTTTCCAATCACCACGTTCAACAATTTCACCTGATTTAAGGACGATGATCTGGTGTGCAAGCGTACGGATGACGCGAAGATCATGGCTGATGAAAATATAAGAAGTTTTGGTTTTGGCTTGTAGTTCACGAAGTAGCGTTAGGATTTGAGCCTGTAGGGATAAATCGAGAGCAGAGGTTGGTTCATCCAAAATTAAAAGTTTTGGTTTTAGGATCATGGCGCGCGCAATGCTGATACGTTGGCGTTGTCCTCCGCTGAATTCATGAGGATAGCGTGCGACCATGTCTGTATCAAGCCCGACATCTTGCATTATTGATAGTACGCGTTGTTCGAGTTCTGATGCGTTTAATTCTGGATGATGGACGCGTAATCCTTCACTGATAATAAATTCAATGGTTAGGCGAGGGTTGAGGCTTGAAAATGGGTCTTGAAAGACGCATTGGACATCACGCCGAAAGGCTAGTTTTTGTGTTTTGTTGAGGGTGTGAATGTTGTTTCCTTCAAAAAGCATTTCACCTTGGTAGGCGATGAGTTTGAGAATAGCTTGCGCCAAGGTGGTTTTGCCTGAGCCAGATTCACCCACAATACCTAAAGTTTCTCCTTGTTTGAGAGTGAAATTGATATGGGAGAGAGCTTTTTTTTGGGCAATAGTGTTGCCTAACCAGTTTTTCTTTAAGATAAAATGAGCATGAATATTGTGTAAAGAGAGTATTTCTGGAGATGATTTCGCTAACGAGACAGGATCGCCGCTTGGAGTGCTGGCGATCAGTTTCTTGGTGTAGGGGTGTTTGGGGTGATGAAAGACATCTAAGGTTGCGCCTTCTTCAACGATTCTTCCTGACTTCATAATTAGTACGCGTGAGGCGATACGACCGACCAATGTGAGATCATGAGAGATAAGCATGATTGCCATATTATGACGCGTGCGCAGTTGTTGTAGTAGCACAATGATCTGTTCTTGCACATGGACATCTAACGCTGTTGTTGGCTCATCTGCAATCAATAGGCTCGGGTGATTGGCAAGTGCCATGGCAATCATTACGCGTTGACGCTCTCCTCCAGAGAGTTGGTGAGGATAAGCATTTAGGCGTGTTGCAAAATGTGCAAGTTCTACTTCTTCTAACAGCTCAATGATACGTTTTTGAATTTCATTTTTGGGAAGATTTTGGTGGGTTGTGATGGCTTCGGCGATTTGTTTGCCAATGGTGTGTAGCGGGTTGAGTGCGGACATGGGTTCTTGAAAGATCATAGCGATCTTTTTGCCGCGTAGAGTACACATTTCTTGCTGAGAAAGGGTCAGAAGGTGCTGGTCATTAAAGGTGATGCTTCCATTATTGTAGGTGATGTGTTCGTCATTTAGCAGGCGCATGATGGATTGTGCCGTGATAGATTTTCCTGAGCCAGATTCACCGACGATACCCAATAATTCTCCGCGGTCTAATGAAAAGGAGATGTTGTGCAACACTTGTTTGTTGTTACTTTTGAAGGTGGCACAAAGGTTGGTAATGGTAAGAAGGCTCATACCGTATCTCCCTCATGGGCAAAGACTTTGCGTGCATCTAGTGCATCGCGTACGGCCTCACCAATAAAAATCAGTAAGGTTAACAGTAAAGCAAGGATAGAAAATCCTGTGATACCAAGCCATGGGGCTTGAGGGTTGGCCTTTCCTTGAGCGAGTAGCTCGCCGAGTGAAGGTGAGCCAACGGGAAGCCCGAAACCAAGGAAATCAAGCGAGGTGAGGGTGGTAACCGACCCATTGAGGATAAAAGGAATGAAGGTGAGGGTGGCAACAAACGCATTGGGGAGAACGTGACGCGTCATGATTGTCAATTCTGGTACTCCAAGGGTTCGGGCGGCCTTGACATAGTCAAAATTGCGCGCACGCAAAAATTCCGCACGCACCACGCCGACAAGTTCCATCCATGAAAACATGAGGAGTAAACCGAGCAACCACCAAAATCCTGGTTCAACCATGCTTGCTAAAATGATGAGCAGATATAAGATAGGCATCCCCGACCATATTTCCATAAAACGCTGCATGATTAGATCTGTCTTGCCTCCGAAATAACCTTGAATTGCTCCTGCGAAAATGCCGATAATGGTGCTAAAGAAAGTGAGCATAAATGCAAAGAGAATAGAAATGCGAAAACCATAAATAAGACGTGCTAATACATCACGTCCTTGGTCATCGACCCCTAGCCAGTTTTCATGAGACGGTGCAGATGGTGCGCGGCTAATATTAAAATTAATGGTACGGTAGCTATAAGGGATGGGCGGTGTGATAAACCATCCATGTTGTTTGATCTTTTGAGTAATGTAGGGATCAGAATAATCTGTTTCGGTCTCAAACTCTCCATCAAATGTTGTTTCAGGATAGGCATTGAAAATGGGGAAATATAGCGTGTTTTTATAGGAAATGACGATTGGTTTGTCGTTGGCAATGAATTCTGCAGGGAGAGAGATAATGAGTAGGCTGATGAAAATCCAAAACGACCAATATCCCCGCGTGTTGGATTTAAAGTTATGAAGTCTACGTCTGTTGATGGGGGAGAATATCATACGGCGCGTCTTTCAAAATCAATGCGTGGATCAATAAGCATATAGAGAATATCGCCAAGTAAGCTGATGATGAGTCCTGTAAGGGTAAAGATAAATAATGCACCGAACATAACGGGGTAGTCACGGTTTATCGCCGCTTCATAACCAAGAAGCCCCATGCCATCTAGCGAGAAAATTACCTCAATTAGGAGCGAACTGGTGAAAAATATTTTGAGAAGTGCATGCGGAAGTCCTGCAATGACGAGCAACATGGCATTACGAAATACGTGACCATACATTACGCTATGTTCAGTTAACCCTTTGGAGCGCGCCGTCCATACATAGAGTTTACCCATTTCATCGAGGAAGGAATTTTTGGTGAGCATGGTAAGAGAGGCAAAACCACTGATGACCAGCGCAAAGGTGGGTAAGGCAATATGCCAGAAATAATCTTTAATTTTATCCCATATGCCAAGTGTTTCCCAGTTATCAGAGACAATGCCGCGTAAAGGAAACCATTGCAAATAATTACCACCAGCAAAAAAGATAATCAGTAAAATAGCAAAGAGAAAAGAAGGGATGGCGTAGGCAATCACAATGATCCAACTGGTTGCCATATCAAAAGATGATCCATCTTTGACGGCTTTGCGGATGCCAAGCGGGATGGAAATCAAATAAATCAACAAAGTACTCCAAAGACCTAAAGAGATAGATACAGGGAGTTTTTCTTTAATCAGGTTGATGACCTTTTCACTTCTGAAAAAACTCTCGCCAAAGTCAAAGGCGGCGTAGTGTTTCATCATTAAGATAAACCGTTCATGTGCTGGTTTATCAAAACCATATAATTTTTTGATATTATTTATGAGGTCTTCATCAAGTCCACGTGTGCCGCGTGACAAATCGGTGCGTGTTGTTTGAGTCGCTGCCTGAGTCGCTGTGCCTGAATCGCCTTGCCCCGCTCCGGTGAAACGAGAGGTGGCGGAACTAAGATCTGGGTTTGTGAGGCGAAAAATGAGTCTATCGACAGGACCACCAGGGGCGGCTTGGACAATGGCAAAGTTGAGTAGCATAATCCCAAAGAGCGTGGGAATCATCAGGGCTAATCTTTTGAGGATATAATGCTTCATGGTTTCGAACCTTCCTTAATTGTTTCGCCTACGGAAGCATTATTTTTGTTAGAAGATTTCATCCACCAGCTATCAAAACCAAGTGCGTAATAAGGACGCGTTTTAGGCATTTCAAAGATATTCCAATAAGCAACGCGGAAGGTGTTAATTGACCAATGAGGAATAATTAAATGTTGCCATAGTAAGACGCGGTCAAGCGCACGTGCTGCTGTGGTAAGAGTTTCTAAGTCGCGTGCATTGATGATGCGTTCAATCAGCATGTCCACCACTGGATTTTTAAGTCCAGAAAGATTTTGACTTCCCGCAATATCTGCCTGATCAGACTGCCATAAAGCTTGCTGTTCATTACCAGGGAAAAGCAAACCTTGATTCCACCAAATAGAAATGATGTCATAATCTTTTTTCTCTAATCTTTTTTGATATTGGGCATCATCGACAAGGCGTAGATTTGCTTGGATACCGAGTCGATTAAGGTTATGTATCATAGAGGCAACCACACGCTCAAAGGTGCGTTGCCGAACGAGAAATTCAACAGAAAGTATTTCTCCTGTTTTTTCATGGACACGTTTTCCATCTATCAGTTTCCAACCTGCATCATTTAAGAGTTTTTGCGCCTTGAGAAGATTCTTGCGATTATTGCCTGTGCCGTCGGTATGGGGTGGGGTATAGACGGTCGTAAAAACTTCGGGAGGCAGGTCTTTTTGGTAGGGTTCAAGCAGTGCTAATTCTTGTGTGCTTGGTGGTTGGGTGGCGGCAAAATCAGTGTTTTGGAAAAAGCTGGTATTACGTGCGTAGGCATCGTAAAAAATGCGATGATTCATCCACTCAAAATCGAGCGTTTGCGCAATAGCTTCGCGTACACGCACGTCTTTGAATTTTGAAAGTCTGAGATTATAAATAAATGCCTGCATACCTCGCGGGATTTTGTGAGGAGCGGCATATTTGATGAGTTCGCCGCGCTTTAAGGCGGGTGTGTCATAGGCGGTTGCCCAATTACGTGCGATATATTCTTCATGAAGGTCGGTGGCATGGGCTTTTAACGCCTCAAGTGCGACGGTATCGTCACGGTATACGTCATAACGAATGGTATCAAAATTGAATTGTCCTTTGCGAGGAAGTAGATCTTTTGCCCAATAATCTTTAACACGTGCATAGGTAATCGAACGACCTGCATCTATTTTCTCGATCGTGTATGGACCGCTTCCGAGTGGCGGTGTGAGGGTGGTTTTTTCAAAATCATGGGTGGTGAAATAGGCTTTGGATAACACAGGCATTCCTGCAATAATAAAGGGCAGGTCACGCGGCGCGCCTTTTTCTAAAGTGAACGTGACGGTACGTGTGCCTGTCTTTTTTGCTTCTTTAATGGGAGTATATTGAAGTTTAAACGATGGGTCGCCCTTATCGCGTAATGTATAAAATGAGAAAATCACGTCATCAGGTGTAATGGCTGTTTTGTCGTGCCATACGGCTTTTGGATTGAGGCTAAAGGTTAGTGAGGTCTTGTCTTTGGAAAGAATCACATCATCTGCAATGAGACCATAATAACTCTGAGGTTCATCCAAAGAAGGAGTCATGAGGCTATCCCAAAGATAAGTAAGCCCTGGTGCAGCTATACCCTTAAGAATATAGGGATTTAAGCTGTCGAATCCTGCAGGTGTGTCTAGTTTTACTAAGCCCCTTTTGGGTGCATTTGGATTGACGTAATCAAAATGGGGGGCGTTGCGGTCATATTTGGGTTCACCAAATAAAACTAACGCATGCTCCGCGTGTGCTACGTGGGTTGATAGCAGCATCATTATAACGGTTGCCAAAAGATACACGAATCTATGCGTCATGCTTTGATTTATATCGCTGTCTTTTTATCATTACTCGGAAGTGGTGAGCTAGGTGTAGAATGAGCTACTTGTTTGCTTTGGCGAATGGTATCAAAGACAGTCATTGCTTGAGCAACCATACTGCCTGCATCACCAATATTGGCTGGCATTAAAACGGTTGTGCCTTGGCGTGCGAGTTGTTTAAAGGCATCAATGTAGCGTTCAGCAATTTTGAGCGATACCGCATCCTCGCCGCCGTCTTTCTTGATGGCAGTTGCAATCATCTCGATGCCTTTGGCGGTTGCTTCAGACACGGCTAAAATAGCTTCTGCTTCTCCTTTAGCAAGGTTGACCTGTTGCATTTGGTTAGCTTCAGACGCAAGTACAACTTCTTGTTTCTTGCCTTCTGCGATGTTAATTTTTGCTTGGCGTTCGCCTTCTGAGGCTAAAATTTCAGCGCGTTTTTGCCGCTCCGCCGACATTTGTAATTCCATGGCTTTGAGAACACTTGTTGGTGGATTGATGTTTTTGATCTCATAGCGCATGCATTGAATGCCCCATGTTTGGGCGGCATTGTTAATCGCTACGACGATATTGGCATTAAGATGTTCGCGTTCTTCAAACGATTGATCGAGCGCAAGTCTACCAATTTCAGAGCGCATGGTGGTCTGTGCGAGCTGCGTTACCGCGTATACAGGATCAGAGACGCCGTAAGATGCTTGGTACGGATCAAGAATACGCATATATAGAACACCATCGATGACCAAAGTAACGTTATCACGCGTAATCGCTGTTTGTTCATGAATGTTTTGCGCATATTCTTTGAGTGAATGTTTATAGGCAATGCGCTCTAAAATGGGAACAACATATCCCATGCCTGCTTCCAAGGTGCGATCATATTTACCGAAACGCTCAACAATCCACGCGTTTTGTTGAGGAACAAATTTAATGCCCTTTAGGAATATAAAGAAGATGACGCCAACAGTAAACATTAAGAAACTGAAAAAATCCATGAGAAAGCTCCCGATTAATGGTGATGAGGTGCGATGGGCGCGAGGAGAAGGATGTTTCCATGTACCCCTACAATGCGTGCCGTTGTATTTTTGGTGATGGTTGTGTCGTGACCATCTGCGAGTCGTGCATTCATAATAGTCCCTGACCATGTGGCTTGACCTGTTTCGCCCACCATAAGATCTTTCTTAATCACCACCGCCTCACCAGTAATCGTGTTTTTGTACCCTTTAGCTGCGGCTTCATCTGGTTTACTGAAGTTACGAAGGGGTTTCCAAAGAATTGCGGCGAGTAAGGTAGAAAGGATGAACCATGCCCCCCATTGTAGGGTGAGAGCTTCGAGTGGGATGATGTGTGTATAACTAAGGATGGCAATGATAAAAGCAGCGATGCCACCAAAAAAAAATCCTATACCAGAAATCCCAATAATTTCGAGTATCATGCAGATCGTGCCAATCACGAGCCAAAGATTCGGGGAACTAAGCAAAGCGTCCATACAAAACCTTTATGGAAGATGTGAAGCGTCACCAAGCTGTAAATCAAAATATTAAGATGTAAACCAAAAAAGAAAAGGCCGCGGCAAGAGCGACCTTTTCTTAACCTATGTGATGTAAAAAGACTAGTCATAGCACTTCAACCTTACAATTTCCTTTATTAAAAAATTGTAAAATTAAGTAGTGCCAGAAAACCTATTTTAAGCTTTGTAGATATTTAACAACTGCCGCTGCTTTTTCTGGTTCTTTATAACCAGGAAAGGCCATTTTTGTGCCTTTGGCGAAATCTTTCGGTTTGGTAATAAAGTGGAAAAGATTTTCATCTGTCCATTTCTCAGAAGATTTACTAGATAAATCAGCAGAGTAAGTAAAACCGGCATGTGAACCAATAGCGCGACCCGCTACACTGAAAAGTGCAGGTCCAATTTTGTTCGCACCGTCTTTATCAAATGAATGACATGCCACACAGGGTTTGATGAGGTCTTTGCCTTTTGCAGCGTCCGCGGCAGCAAGTAATTTTGCAACATCCACAGGAGCAGCAGCCGTCGCAGGGGCAGGAGCGTCTGCTGCAACTGCGTCCGCTACAGCAATGCTAAAACCACGCGTTGTAGGTTGAACGCCATCTTGATAAAGTGCATTCGACACTTTGCCAACGGTGAGCGTTACCAAACCAGCGACTAAAATAGACGCTGCAAGTTTGTTCATTTCAAGAGACATAACAGACCTCGATAGTTGATAAAAATAATAAAATACTAAATATAGCAATTTCAAATAATATTTCTTTATTTGGAATTGCCAGTCGTGACTATGATTGCGGCGATCGTCTGCCGTAAGTTTTTAGTGGCGTCTGAACGCCAATTAAGTTTTCACTTGGATAAACTTAATTGGAAATAGTTAAATATTTTCGCTAGATATATGCCTGCTTTTTGCGCTATGCAATAATAATTGCAGCTAATTATCATTTTAACCTTTCTTTTTATGCAGCCTAGTATGAATCCTGTCATCATGATACCAGCCCGCAGGGCTTCTACCCGCCTTCCTGATAAACCACTTGCGGATATTGGAGGTTTGCCGATGATTGTGCATGTTTATCACCGAGCGGTTGCTGCAAATATTGGCGACGTTTACATTGCGACGGATGATGCAGATATTGCGTGGGCTGTGGAAAAAGCAGGTGGTCGTGCGGTGATGACTTCCGCGAATCATCCATCAGGTTCGGATCGTATTTGGGAAGCCTTGCAAAATGTCGATCCTGATGGAAAATATGATGTGGTGATTAATTTGCAAGGCGATTTACCAACGATTGACCCCAAAATCGTGGCATCAGTGTTGTTGCCTTTAGAACATGATGGTCGCGTCGACATTGCAACACTGGTCTGTGCGATTGATAATGAAGAAGATAAGGTGAATCCATCTGTCGTCAAGCCTGTGATTGCGTGGCATGATATGGGCAAAAACCCGAAATATCGTATGGGACACGCGTTGTATTTTACTCGTGCCACTGCGCCTTATGGCGCAGGTGAGTTATTTCACCATATTGGTATGTACGCCTATCGTCGCGAGGCCTTACAAAGTTTTATCAATTTACCTCCCTCTCCGCTTGAATTGCGCGAAAAATTGGAACAATTACGCGCATTGGAAGCAGGGATGATTATTGGGGTCATTGAGGTTAGCACGATTCCGCTCGGGGTCGATACGCAGGAGCAATTAGAGCAAGCAAGGGAATTACTGTCATGAAACACGAATTTGAAACAAGTAAGCAAGATGTGCAGTTTGATGTATGTGGTATTGGTAACGCGATTGTCGATGTACTGGCATTGGTGGAGGATGATTTTATTACTACGCACGCGATGCCACGAGGAGGGATGCAGCTTGTTGATACCCAGCAGGCTGAGACGATTTATGATGCGATGAGTAATTGCACCGAGTGTTCAGGTGGCTCGGTGGCGAATACGATGGCGGGCATGGCATCTTTGGGTGCGCGTGTGGCGTTTATGGGGCGTGTGCATGATGATGAATTGGGTAAGATTTTTCGCCATGATATGCGTAGTGTTGGCGTTGCCTTTGATACTCCTGCCGTGGGAGAAGGTAAACCAACTGCTCGCTGCCTGATTTGCGTAACGCCAGACGCCGAACGTACGATGAATACGTTTATTGGCGCGTGTGCAGAAATGACCCCTCAAGATATTGACGAGGTACGTATCAAAGCTTCTGGAATAGTGTATGTTGAAGGATATTTGTGGGATCAACCTGCAGCTAAGGCGGCGATTCGACACGGTATCCAAACGGCAAAAATTGCAAATCGCAAGGTAGCTTTGTCGCTTTCTGATTTATTCTGCGTTGAGCGTCACCGTGGTGAGTTTAATGAAATCATTCATCAATTTGTTGATGTGCTATTCGCCAATGAAGCAGAAATTCTTGCGCTGACGCAGTTAGAAGACGTGAAAGAAGCAGCATTACAGGTCGGTAAGAATGTACGGATATTGGCGGTGACGCTTGGTGGTCGCGGTGTATTGGTGGTATGTGACGGTGAGATCATACATGTGACTGCGGATGCGCTCGATGTGGTTATTGATACTACGGGGGCAGGAGATCTATTTGCAGCAGGTTTCTTGTACGGCTTAACGCAAGGTTGGAAACTCGACGCATGTGCGGAGCTTGGTAATCGTTGTGCAGGCGAAATTATCCAACAAATTGGTGCGCGTTCACAACATTCGTTAAAACTCTTGGTTGCCTGAAATGTACTGTGCATGTGCTTCTATGCGTAGCAAGTCATTGACGACAAGCCTTAGTGGCGATTGAACGTATTAGGAGAAAATTTATGTTGCAGCGAACGCAGCAATTTTGGAAAGCATATGCGCAAAAGAATCTTTTGATGATTTTATGCTTAGGCTTTGCCAGTGGTTTGCCGCTTTCGCTGACTGCATCGACTTTGTTTGCATGGTTGGCGGAGGTTGGGGTGAATAAAGCCTCGATTGGTTTATTCGCTTCCATAGCCACACCCTACTCTATTAAATTTTTATGGTCGCCTGTGATGGATGGGATGTTGTGTCCTGTATTGGGCAAGTTGTTTGGACGTAGGCGTGGTTGGTTGTTAGCAGTGCAAATTGGTGTTGCTGCTTCGATTGCCTCACTAGCATTTATTAATCCTAGCTTAACTCCCATTTTATTTGCTTTTACCGCGCTCCTCATTGCATTTTTTTCTGCGTCGCAGGATGTGGTGATTGATGCTTATCGCGTTGAAATCATGCCGCCTGAACAACAAGGTGCGGCGGCGGCGATGATAACCTTTGGTTACCGCATGGCGATGTTAGTCTCAGGCGCAGGCGCGCTGTGGTTATCAGATAATGTTTCATGGAAAAGTACCTATTTGGTGATGGCGAGTTTGATGGGAGTAGGAATATTCACGACGTTGTTGATGCCAGAACCTGAAGTAAGCCGTCTACCTAAAGTACGTCATGAAATTGCTGTGTGGTTGCGTGATTACGTCAAAGCCCCCTTTGCAGATTTTGTGAAGCGTGATGGCTGGATCTATATTCTTATTTTTGTGGTGCTATTCAAACTCGCGGATGCGTTTTTGGGTGTGATGTTCAATCCGTTTTTGCTCGATTTAGGCTTTTCCAAAACTCAAATTGCCGCTATTGTCAAGCTTTATGGCTTGGTTGCCACCATTTTTGGTACGTTTATCGGTGGTGGCTTGGTTGCAAAATACGGCATGTATCGTGTCTTACTCAGCACGACGATCTTGCACATGCTTACCAATTTATTACTCGTAGTGCAGGCAGATATGGGGCCGCATGAAGGATTTTTGAAATTATGTGTTGTGACTGAGAATCTCACAGCGGGCATGGGAACTGCTGCGTTTGTGGCGTATCTCAGTTCACTCTGCCATGCACAGTTCACCGCTACTCAATATGCACTTCTCTCATCCCTCGCCTCTGTTGCCCGTACCCTGCTGTCGACTACCTCAGGCATTGTTGCGACGATGTTGGGGTGGCATTTGTTTTTTGTGGCTTCATCTTTGCTTGCGTTACCGGCGATAGTATTGCAGATGGTGTTCTTGAAAAAACTGATGCATAACAATCAGAAAGATTGAGGTGAACACAATGGCTAAATACAACAAATCTAAAGAGAGTAAAAATATTAATCGGCTCTTACTTGTTGTTGCTATATTGCTTTACGCGTTTATTTTTGGCGTGATTGGCGTAATGATTGGGCAAATACCGTATGTACGTTTTTTAGCGGATTTGACCATTAAGGTATTTAAGGAGGCACCACTAGAAAGCCGTTATTCAGGAGAGTTTAATACATTAGTGCGTACGTGGACGGATGATGCGGCGAAAGTGCATGATGTATTTATGTTGATCGGTGGGCATTACAAAACAAATCCTGCATTGTTATTGATGAACAAAGATGGCAAAATTCTACATCATTGGAATGTTGCTAATAGTTTTACCAATCAAGAGGTTATAAAGGCACATGGAATAAAAGATGTGTTGGATGGCGTGTATAGTGCGATTGATGATGCGGTACTTTTTCCTAATGGTGACGTGGTGGCGATACAGGATAATCGTATATTACCTAATTATCGTGGGCAGCGTCTTTTTCGTATGGATAAAGCATCCAAGATACAGTGGCAAATAGAAGGGACGTTTCATCATGAATTTGATATAACCGATAAAGGAACTATTTATGCAATGGATTATGAATTGCGAAATAATTATCCTCTTATTGCAGAAGGTTTGTATCATAATACCTCTTTTTTGTGTGATAGAATTGTAGAGGTTTCTCCGCAAGGAAAGATATTATCTACGATTTCTATTCCAGATGCCTTTGTGGGAACTGATTTTGCATTTTATCTCTATTCTTTTCGCTTGGATTTGCCGGAAGTACAAGATTTTGCCTTTAAAGATGGTGCGCAGGGTTATGATTTACTGCATACGAATTCGGTGCAATATTTAACTGCAAAAATGGCGATGTCTATTCCTTCGGCGCAGGAGGGAGATTTGCTTTTGTCTATGCGAGGCAATAGTATGATCGCAGTTTTGCGACCTTCTACGAAAAAGATTGTGTGGGCAACGATGGGAGCGTGGAAACATCAGCATGATGTGCGGGTATTGCCAGATGGTTCTATTCGTATTTTTGATAATGAAGGGGCGGCACTATTGCATGGTAAAGATGAAGGGAAAGCGCAGGTGGAGCTTCATTCTCGTTTATTAGATTATTATCCTTTAACCAATAAAACAGCGGTGCGATTCTTTGATCCAACCAAGCCGAATCTAACAACGAGTTGGCGAGGGTTTCATCATGAATTTTCAGATGGGACTTTGTTGTATCTGTCTAATAATCAGTCTAGTCTTGTGCAAATTTCTAAAGAGGGTAAAGTCTTGTGGGAGTTGAGGGGCGTTCCTGATCGTGAACAGGTGGGTGCTGCGCACAAACAGAAGATTTCTTTCGCTAAACCGTACGATAAAGATTACCCTAAATTTTTGGGTGAGGGAGAGAAACAATGAAAAAGCATGTCGTGTTATGTTTAGTATTATGTTTTGGGTGGATGGCATTTCCTGTCCCAGCATATGCGTATTTAGTTCCTTTAATTGGGATGATTGGTGCATTAGGTGGCGTTGCCGCGGTGGTGTTGACAGCATTGTTAAGCTTTGTGTGTTTACTCTTTTTTCGTGGTAAACAGCTGATTCAATTTCTTACTGGCAAAAAATCAGCAGATGAAGAAGATGAGGATGAGACACTTCAATGATACAGCATATATTGCATCGCTATATTTGTTCTCAATCACATTTGTGGCGGAGCTTGGGTGATATAGAAACGAAGTGGCTACGGCCTAAACTTAAGAATGTTGTGCTGGAAAATCCTATTTATATTACGGGATTAGCACGAAGCGGCACCAGCATTATGTTAGAAATGTTGGCAGAAGTAGAAGGCGTGGTAACACATACTTATCGAGACTTTCCACTTGTTTTTACGCCGTATTGTGTGCGTTGGTGCTTCCGTATAGGTGATTTCTTTTCATGGAAGAAAGTTAAAAAGAAAGAAAGAGCGCATCAAGATAGGTTGTTTGTAACACCAAAGAGCCCTGAATCTATGGAAGAAATGATTTGGATGGCGTTTTTTAAGACATTGCATGATGAGTCTAAAAGTAATGTTATGACGCAGCGTATGTCTAAGTCCAAATTTGAAGCATTTTACCGCGCTCATCTTCAAAAACTTTTATATGTAGAGCGCGCGCAGCATTATGTGTCTAAAGCAAACTACAACATAACCCGAATAGGTTATCTTCTAAAATTGTTTCCTAAAGCGCGTTTTGTAGTGATGGTGCGTGAACCTAAAGCCCATGTTGCTTCATTAATGAAGCAAGAAAAATTATTTTTTTTGAAGCAACGCAAGCAATTTAGCACAGTAAAGCATATGCAGCTCAGTGGACATTTTGAATTTGGGGTAGGACGAAAACTTATCCATGTTGGTGATAATGAAGCAATGAGCGAAATACAAGCTGCCTTTGCCGCAGGTGAAGACGTACGTGGTTGGGCGTTGTATTGGCGAAGTATGTATCGTTTTGTGCATGAGCAGCTTAATGCGAATATATTGTTGGTGGATTATGATCAGCTTTGTACGCATCCAAAGGAGCAATTAGAGCGTATTTTATATTTTTGTGGATTGCAGACCAGTGAAGAACATATAAAAATAATGGCACAACATTTAAGTAAGCCGAGTTATTATGAAGTTAACTTTAGCACACAAGAGCAGCAAATGATTGATGCGTTAACGTTAGATACATATACGAACTTACTGACAATTATTAACCATTAAGATTGTCATGTTATGGTACAACAGCCTTCTGACTCGGCTGGTAAGATACAGAATGAAATATTGGAGAAGTCAGTTGTGGTGGGTGAAACAATAATGTCTAGTTGAGCTTCTATCTGCAATTCCATGGGGGTGGCGTGTAGATTCTTGGGGCGGTGAAGCCAACTGTAAGGTGTTTGCCAATCCTTTTTTAATTATGCCAAGAGATTAATGTCTGAAATGACGCACAGATGTCATCACCATCGCCATACCATAATCATCGGCAGCTTTGATCACTTCTTCATCACGAATTGAACCACCGGGATGTATCAAGGCAGTGACACCTGCTTTAGCAGCAGCATGAACATTATCATCAAACGGGAAGAACGCATCTGACGCGAGAACCGCTCCCTCTGTCCCGAGTCCTGCTTCGCCTGCTTTCCAACATGCAATACGGACTGAATCAACTCGGCTCATCTGCCCTGCTCCTGTTCCGACTGTCATACCATCACGTGCAAGCACTATCGCATTCGATTTCACATGTTTTGCCACGGTAAAGGCAAAACGTAGATCCGCCATTTCTTGTGGTGTAGGGTGACGTTTAGAGACAACCGTGAGCGTTGTTTCATCCAACACGATATTATCAGCGTCCTGAATCAATAAACCACCAGAAACAGCTTTGATCTGCTGTGGCATCAGCTCTGACTTAACTCCACCCGTCAACAATAGGCGTAGATTTTTTTTCTTTGCCATCAACGCAAGTGCATCCGTATCTGCATCGGGTGCAATAATCACTTCTGCAAATTGAGCAGAAATTGCTTCTGCTGTTTGCACATCAAGCGTACGATTTAGTGCAATGATCCCTCCAAAGGCACTTTGTGGGTCTGCACTGAAAGCTTTCTTATAGGCCTCTACCATTGTAGAAGCCGTTGCCACCCCACAAGGATTCGCATGTTTGACAATTACCACCGTTGGCTCAGAAAATTCTTGTACTAACGCCCATGCAGCGTCCGTATCGTTGATGTTGTTATAACTTAATTCTTTTCCTTGAATCTGTCTTGCGGAAGCAAGCGTACCTTCATCGCTACCAAATGCGTAAAATGCAGCCTGTTGATGCGGATTCTCACCATAACGTAATGTCTGAATCTTTGTTGCTGTAAGCGCATAGTGGTCTGGCAAGGTATCACCACGCTCACGCGCAAACCATGCGCTGATTGCGCTATCATAAGCAGCAGTACGCGCATATGCTTTACCCGCAAGTGAACGTCTGAATTCAAGGGTCGTCGCACCTGCATGTGCATGCATTTCTTCTTTTACGCGAGCATAATCTTCAGGATACACCAATACGGTGACGTCTTCATGATTCTTAGCAGCAGAACGAATCATTGCTGGGCCGCCAATATCGATATTTTCAATACAATCTTCTGTATTTGCGCCACGAGCAACCGTTTGTTCAAACGGATAAAGATTAATGACTACCATATCAATGGGTTCAATATCATAACGTTCCATTGCAGCCATATGCTCTGCATTATCACGACACCCCAAAATCCCACCATGCACTTTGGGATGCAATGTTTTTACACGTCCACTAAGCATTTCTGGAAATCCCGTATGTTCTGACACATCCGTTACTGTCATACCTTTTTCACGAAGCAATGCAGCTGTACCTCCTGTAGAGAGAATTTTTACCCCTTTGCTCAATAAAAAAGTACATAATTCTTCGATTCCTGTTTTATCAGAGACAGATACAAGAGCTGTTTTAATAGGACGACTCATAAATTCTTCACCTTTTATTCTATTGTGATACCTGCGATGGTAGATGATAATCTGGTACAAGCTCTTGCAAGATAGCAATACCTTGTTGTGTATTTTGCTCTGCAATTGCCAATTCTAATTTAGCAATACCACGGGTCAATACATCCAGATCATGCATACTTGCCTTCGCCAACATAATGCTTTTGTGCGATGTTTTAACGAGTTCTTCGCTGTTGTAAAATAATTCTTCGTATAATTTTTCACCCGCACGCAATCCTGTGTAGGTAATCTCGATATCTTTTCCAAGGCGTAAACCCGCTAAACGTATCATTTTCTCCGCTAAATCTGCGATTTTCACGGGCGTTCCCATATCCAACACAAAAATGATGCCATTATCTTGCATCTCATTTCCTTTAACTGCGGCTTGTAGCACCAATTCTACCGCCTCCCGAATTGTCATGAAATAACGCACCATATCAGGATGTGTGACAGTAAGTGGTCCGCCCTGCTGCAATTGTTTTTGAAATAATGGCACGACTGACCCCGTAGAACCCAATACATTTCCAAAACGCACCATCAAATAACGTGTAGAAGATTGCTTTGCGGCGTATGCCTGAATATAGCGTTCAGCAAGACGTTTGCTTGCGCCCATCACATTAGTCGGATTCACTGCTTTATCGGTTGAAATCATCACCATTACCTGCACGCCAGTTTCTTTCGCGGCATGAGCAACATTTCGCGTACCCACCACATTCGTATAGATAGCCGCAAGTGGATTGACCTCCGATAGCGGAACATGCTTAATCGCAGCAGCATGAAACACGATATGAGGTTGATAATGCTGCATAACATGATATATATGCGCACCATCACGTATATCTGCTAGCACTGGCGTTATCTGCATCTTTGGATAGGTACGTGAGAGTTCGTGTTCAATACTGTAGAGATTAAATTCGGAAAGATCGAGCAAGATAAGATGTTTCGGTTGGCATGCTGCGACCTGACGACTCATCTCGCCACCAATCGAGCCACCTGCACCTGTGATCAACACTGTCTTCTGCGCTAGAAATTGACGTATAGCAGCATAGTCATGTGTATTTTGCGCCCTGCCTAATAAATCTTCAATTGCAATTGGCTGAAGCTGTAACGCCACACCAGAACCTAAGTCTGCACTGCGTAAATCCGTTTCCCGCGGCAAACGTGCCATTGTCATCCCTGTAGCTTCACATTTTGCAAGCAACATCTCAATTAATTCAGAAGAGAGGTAATCCTCACTTAAGATAACTTTCTGTGGTTTACGACCTTTCAGTTCCAATTTGGCGACGACGCGCTTGATATCGGCAATTCCTCCCATGATACGAATACCATGCACCATACGCCCATGCTGCGACTTGTCTTCATCAATCAAACCAACCACACGGTACAAAGGATCCGCACTACGCTGCATGGCGCGCACAAAAGCCTCCGCGGCATCTTTATACCCTACGACCAACACGGGAATAGACTGGCGCGATTGATCCGCAGAAAGCCCCACCTTATGTTCTCTAAATGCACGGTATAAAATACGTGGGCTTGTCAACAAAAAGCCTAGCACCAATAGATGAATGACGGGTGCAGAGCGCGGCACCATTTCCAAACGATTCCAGATAAATAATGCAATATAAAATATGATGATGGTCAGCAGACACACCTTCACGATCATCAATAATTCTCGAAGAGAAACATACCGCCAAACACTATAAGGCAGTTTAAACAATGCAGAAACACAAAGAAAAAGCGTTGTAAAGCCTACTGTGCCTTGCCAAAGGTAACTGATACTATGAGCATAGGTCATATCACCAAGCCGCAACCACAATGCAAGCGGAAAGCTCAAAGCTGCCATCACGGTATCATGAAATGTTGCTATCTGATTACGCCGTAAGAGTAATTTCATACAAAACTCTAATGCACGGGCGGAATAATTTCGGGTACAACAGGCTGAATTATAACTTTCTGTGTGCGCAAATGCATCCAAAATAAAAATGTCAACCAATAAGCAGCTTCTAATGCTGCTAGCCCGTAAACTTTACTCACCGTTGATGTTACCGCTAAAACGATTAACACTATATTTATTGCTGCAATCTGTGTAACCACTTTTCGAGGATTGCCATAAGCACGCACAGCACACTGATATCCATGTTCTGAATGTGCCTCCCAAATACGCTTGCCTGCAATCAAGCGAAGCAAGAGGGTTAATCCAGCATCGATCATATAATACGCAGGTAAAATTAATGCCGCCATCCACAGTCCACGCTCTGCCAAATGTACCAACAAATATCCTGTAACAAATCCTAATGTCACGCTTCCAACATCACCCAAAAAGATTCTCGCAGGATGACGATTGAAAAACCAGAACCCAAGTGTGCCTGCCGCAATGATCATCGCATCAACACCTAAGAATTTAGGAACTTGTGTTACTGAAAACAGGAGAGCTACGACGCCCGCACACAAAGAAAAAGTCTGTGTTGTGGTGATCTCATCAATACCGTCCATAAAATTATAAAAATTCATGAACCCTGCCCACACCACAGCAAGAGCCACTTTATCCGCCCAATATGGCAATAATCCTTGAAATACTTGACCTTCAATCAAAGACGATGCCAACAACGCGCACACAAGATGCATTGCCAAACGTTTACTTGCAGGCAAGCCTTTAACATCATCAATCATCGATACCATGGCAACAATCAAGAACGCGGCAACCATCTCCATGCGCACACCTGCGACCATCAAAAAACCAACGACAGCAACAACCACAGCCAAACCACCACCCCTCGGCGTAGGAAGCACATGATTACTCCGCTCATTTGGCATATCCATTACCGCCAACTTAGGTAACAAATTCACCAAGCCCAAGGTTGCAATATAGGCAAAGAACAATGCGGATAAAGAAAGTAATAAGGTACTGGTCAGAAGCATAAAAGCCGCCTTTCTTGGCTCGCTTATAATAACAATTCTACATTTAAGCAAATAGATTGCTTGTTATTTGCGCCCAAACAGACGCTCAATATCATTTAGTTTCAATTCTACATAAGTTGGTCTTCCATGATTGCACTGCCCAGAATGCGGCGTTGCTTCCATTTGACGTAATAAAGCGTTCATTTCCTCTATACTGAGAACTCGCCCTGCACGCACACTATGGCGACATGCATGATTACCGCAAATCTCTGCGATTTTTTCCTTTAGACTCAACGGTTGATCATATTCCGCTATTTCATCCGCTAAGTCGCGCACCAAACGTGCCACATCCACTTTTCCTAATACCACAGGAATTTCGCGCACCACCACCGCACCACCACCAAATCCTTCAAGCACCAACCCTAACGCAGCAAGCTCGTCTTCACGTGCAAGCAATTGTTGCGCGCTGTGTTCTTCCATCTGAATCACTTCAGGAATCAGCAATGCTTGACGTTTTACGCCGCCTTGTGCAGTGGCCTCCGCCTTCATACGCTCATAGACCAGACGTTCATGCGCTGCATGTTGATCCGTAATTATGATTCCATCATTGGTTTGCGAAATAATATAGGTTTCATGCACTTGCGCACAGGCAGCACCAAGAGGATATTCGCGGTCTTGAACAACCGCCACATGTGCCATACTGATGTGGTTTTGAGCCGCATTCACAGACGGTACAAGTGATATATTTTGCCATAATCCAGCCTGCGTCGTATACGTGGGAGCGAATGGTTCGTGCATTGCCTGTGCGGCATTTTCTTCAGCTTGGTAAGAACGAACATATGCCGACGAGGTCGTGTGTGCATAAGATTGTGGTGATGAAACATAAGCCTGCGAGGCAGCAGACTGCAATACCTGCAACGCCCCATGCCCCACGGTTGTACTCGCACGATGCCCAGCTTCATTCAACGCATGACGCAGCGTACCAATAATCAAACCTCGCACCATCTGATTATCACGAAACCGCACCTCAGATTTTGCAGGATGAACATTCACATCCACCTCTTGCGAAGGCACATCCAGAAAAAGCACAAGGGCAGGGTGGCGATCACGTGCAAGAAAATCTTGATAGGCAGCACGCACCGTGCCAAGCAAAAGCTTATCTCTTACCGTACGCCCATTCACAAAGAGATATTGCTGCGCAGAAGTAGCGCGATGGTAGGTTGGAAGTCCTGCAAAACCATAAAGACGTACGTTTTCACGCATACTCTCCAATGCCACCGCATTTTCACCAAATGCCTTACCTAACACACGCGAAAGCCGCTGCAATCTCGCAGTAACAGCATCACCTGATTCAGGGGTATAATGAAACTTTTGAGTACCTTCACTTTGTAAACTGAACCCTACATGTGGGTTTGCCATACTAAGACGTTGTACAATATCAACAATCGCTTGCGTTTCTGCCTGATCGCTTTTCATAAATTTAAGACGTGCAGGAGTGGCATAAAACATATCCCGCACTTCGATTTGCGTTCCTGCATTATACGCAGCAGGTTGAGGTGATGACTCATCCCCACCTTCTACCATCATTTCCCATGCATCTTCTGCACCCGCAGCGCGACTAGTAATGCGCATGCGTGACATTGAAGCGATCGACGGCAACGCTTCACCTCGAAAACCGTACCAATGCACAGCTAATAAATCATCATTTGGAAGTTTTGATGTGGCATGGCGCATCATCGCCAAGACCAAATCCTCTTTATTCATGCCGCAACCGTTATCACGTACACGCAGCAAACGTTTACCGCCTGCCTCAATTGCCACATCAATCTGTGTTGCGCCCGCATCAAGTGCGTTCTCCACCAATTCTTTAACCACCGACGCGGGACGTTCCACCACTTCACCTGCCGCAATGCGGTTTATGGTGGTTGGTGGAAGAATGCGTATTTTGGACATAATGCCGTTACACTCCGAGATTATGCAGCTCCTTGCGCCAGCTGCTCTTGAAGGTACGCTTTTGCAAGCTTTTTACCATCTTCTACTGCGGGTTGGTCATAAGGATTGATCTTTAAGATATCCGCAGTTAGTACCGTCTCCAACATAAAATGTTGCATCAATGCGCCGAGCGCATCTTCAGTAGGATGATCAATATGCAAAACACGTACAGGCTTGTCACGTTGAATAAAGGTCTGCACCGTACCATATTGCATCGCGTGGAGAATATCACCAATGCTGCGTCCATGAATATAATCCAGCCCTTCAGTAGAAAGCGTATCAATCCGCGCACCGAGTCCTGCATATTCACCTGTAATAAAGGTAAAGAGCTTGTCATCTGGACCATCTAAGAAAAGCTGCTGCATGCTATGCTGATCAACCGTTCCCACAGCGGCCAAAGGCGTCACCCCTTTACCATCTTTACCAAGACTTTCCGCAACCAATTGCTGATACCAATGCCCAAAGGTACGAAGCAAATCACTATAAGGCATCATTACAGAGATCGCGCGTGATTTTTTGGCATGGTATGCTTGTACACATGCTCCCATTACTGCTTCACTGTCTTCAGGACGTTTTGCCTCCATCAGATGACGCATGACAAACTGCGCACCTCCACGTGCCTTTTCAACATCTAAACCTAAACATGCCATTGGCAACAACCCAACCAATGATAGTACCGAATAACGTCCACCAATATTGGGATCATGCGCACTCACAGGGAAGCCAAAACGCGCAGCCAATTTACGTAACGGAGAGTTTCCTGGTTCTACGATCATATGGAAATGTTTAGCAAGTTGTGCTTCACCAACCTGTGCGCGCATAAATTCAATCGCAGCAAAGGTCTGTGCCATAATTTCTGCTGTGCCACCTGATTTGCTCACCACCATGAACATCGTCGTTTTTGGCTCAATCACCTTCATTAAACGTGCGAAGATAAAAGGATCGGCATTATCCAACACATGCAACAACGGACCACCAAAACCTTTATGCTCAGGATTCAATACCATTTTTGAAAGCGCACGCGCACCCAGTGCAGAACCGCCCGTACCAATCAAGACCAAATGCTTAATACGCGACTGTACATCCTGCGCTACACGCGTGATTTCTTCCATATCTGCACGAAAATCTGGCGTATTGAGAAAAGGCTTATCGCCAGCACGCACAGCGGATTGAACGCGTGTCAACGCTTCTGCGCCTGCACGAAGAACATCCGCCCATAACGCATCATCTTTGTGTGCGCCAAGAGCATGGGTGACATCTTGAGTATATACGGTTTTCAACGTCTGTGACATAAGAACTCACTGCTAATTTATCTTAAAAAGATGTGTAAACTACTTTCCGCCCACACTTACAACAAATAATTTTTGTGTATCTAAATATTGTTTTGCCACTCGGTTCACATCGGCAAGGGTCACGGCACGAATAAATTGGTTTCGCTTCGTTAAATAATCCCGCCCCAATTCTTGTAATTGCATGGTTAGCACATAATTTGCAAGATCAGCATTGCTTTCCAAGTGAATTGGAAAAGACCCTATCAAATATTCTTTAGCAACATCCAATTCATCTTGGGTAAAGCCTTTTTCTGCCGCATGTTTTAATTCATCCACCAACATCTGCCGCGCCTTATCCACCAACTCTGTACGTGATGCAAATGCTCCACGCACTACGCCTGTTGCATCAAAAAGCTGTAAACCAGAATAAACATAATAGCTTGCCTGTCCTTTTTCTCGGATAGTTTTAGCAAGACGTGAGGTCAATCCACCCCCGCCCACGATCTGATTCATAATATAAGCTGCATAAAAATCTGGATGATCACGTTTCACGCCTTTTAATCCAAAAATTACTGCCGTCTGCGGCACATTTTTTTCTTCATGTAATGATTTTCCCTCAAATTGCATCTGTGTTTCAGGTAAAGATAGCAAAGAAGACGCATCACCTTGCGGTAAGGCAGCACTGATATCATCAAGTTTTTTCTTCAAGGCATCAGGCGTTATATCGCCAACAACAGCGATCACAAGATTCTTACGAGTAAGATGCTCTCCCAGATAATCACGCACGTCTTTTACGCTGATATTCGCTAAATCTTCTTTCACACCTGACGTCGCATAACGATAAGGGTGTCCTGCAAACGCATGTACCCGAAATAATCTATCTGCAACATATTCAGGGTCTTGTTCCATCACATCAAGCGACGCTTGCATTTCACTGCGCAATCGTTCCAGTGCATCTTGTTTTAATTGAGGCGCATGCAAAGCTTGCATTAACAGAGCAAAGGCCGCATCTTGATGTTCTGTGAGTGTTTGTAACGACCATGTTAGATTATCTGCACCTGCGGAAAAACCTAACGACATGCCAAGATTTTCCATCGCCGCATGAAATGCTTGATAATCCTTATCACCTGCACCTTGCATCAGCATGTTTACCGCAAGCAACGGCAATCCCTGTTTCCCTTCGGGTGCATAAGCACCACCACTATGCTTAAATGCAGCCTGTACGGTGATGATGGGCAACGCATGGTCTTGCACCAACCACGCCACCAAACCTGAATCACTGCGCACTTCTTCCACAGGAGGAAAAGCATAAGCAGGCAAAGATATCACCATCACGATGATACTCAACAGCCCACGCAACACTATAGAACGAGAAAGAATATTAACGAACATGTTGCCCCATCCCTAGATTAGCACTTGAAGTGTTCCCCGTTTTTGGTTTAGAGCCATCAGGCAACACCCATCCTGTAACGCTATGACCCGATATTATCACCTCTCGCGCTGCAGATTGCACCTGAGACCACTGCACCTTCATGATCGCATCGGCCCAGCCATTAAAGAAATCAGCTCCCAAAGCAAGCATCATTAACTGCCCATACACAAAGGCCATACCTGAAATACTGTCTCGTGCATAAATCGTTTCAACTTTAAGACTGTTCTTTGCGCGTGCAAAGGCTTGTATATCCACTTCACCTTCTATTTCGTGCAGTAATGCCGCATCCAATGCTTTAGCAGCCTTAGATAAACTTATGTTCTTTGCAGGAATCATCGAGAATTCTAGACTTCCCGATCCACGCATAAACGCATTGTACGAACAAGAAAGTGAAGTCGCAATTTTTTGCTTAACCACTAATTCTTGATAAAGTTTTCCTGCTTCAGAACCACAAAGCATATGTGTCAGTACAATAAGAGGGAATACCTGATTCTTATTACCATATCCTAACGACGGCGCAGCATAGAGCCGCTGCCATTGCGGCTGGCTCACGTTGTTATCTTTAAGCGCAAGCGGCATATAGGTTTTAAGTGGTTGTGGTGATGACCATTTACGCTTCATAGGATGTGCTGTTATACGCCAACCACCATAATAACGCTGAGCTAATAGTTTTGCATCCTGCGGTGTGATATCTCCTACTAACAACAGCACTGCATTATATGGCTGATAATAATGATGATAAAATGTCATTACATCTTTAGGGGTCAATTTCGCCACTTCATGCATCCAACCAATCACAGGAATCCCATAGGGATGTGGTGCAAATAGGCGCGCTTGCAGAACCTCACCCAGACGCGCTGAGGGATCATTATCCGTACGCATTCTACGCTCTTCCATCACCACCTGCAACTCTCCAGCATAACTGTCTTGCGCTGGTGCAAGATGTTGGATACGGTCAGATTCTAACTCCATCACTTTAGGTAACTTTTCACGCGCTACCGTCGCATAATAGGCCGTATAATCATTCGTAGTAAAAGCATTTTGCTGACCACCCAGACGCTCTATGATAGATTCATATTTTCCTGCGGGGAATTTTTTTGTTCCCTTGAACATCATATGCTCAAGATAATGGGCAACACCAGACTTACCGGAAGCTTCATCACGACTACCCGCATCAAACCAAAGCATATGCGTTACAATAGGTGTCTTGGGCTGATAAAGCACCTCCACCCTCAGACCATTATTAAGCGTAAAATGTGAGGCTTTGAGAGGTTCTAATGCAAAAACAGGGCGTGAGATCATGCATAGAACAACCCATAAACCCAACCCAACATATTGTTTCATAAAATCACCTTATTCTACAGGTAACGTGGTCGGAATATTTTTTGCCTTTAGTGCTTGTGCTTCTTTTTTCGGGTCGATCGGAGCATCTTTATTTGTGCCGCCACTCAAACCATCTCGAAATTCATCCACCAAACTAGCATCTTCTTTTGCTTTTTCTTGCTGCCATGCCTCGTCTCTCAAGGATTTTTTTACATTCGGATCTGCTTTTGCCACACCCGCTTTATTCAAAAGCTCTGTCTCTGCCTGTGTGGATGGTGTCACACTATCCAACGATGGAGATCCCGTCAAAATCGCACGTGCTTTTTCGTCCGCCTTTGGGCCAAAGGTCGTCTCCGCGCCTAATGTAGGCGGCTCTAAGAAAAATTCTTTTGGTACGGTAAGCGGTGGGCGAGAAACTACATTAAATGCATCAGGTGAACGACGATTAAGTCCAAGATTCGTACGTACTTCTGTCCCCGTACATGCCGTTAACATCACCGTTAACACACTCAATAAAAGGATTTTCTTCATGAAGTTACCTCGATAAATAAAAAAAGTTTACTATAGCACTTTCACCTTATTAATGAGACTAGTTAACACCATTATAAAAGTGATGTAGCACTATAAATCTCAACAGAACCTATATCACTCTTTTGTGGAATGAGATGATATTCTTGATGTACTAAAGACTTGTTGCACAATCAGCAAGATTACACCAACACATATTCCTGAATCTGCAATATTAAACGCAGGCCAGTGGTAATTTCCCACATAAAAATCTAAAAAATCTGCTACCGCCTTATAGTAAAGTCGATCGACAATATTTCCCGTTGCACCGCCAATAATAAGCCCAAGAGCAAACACCGTCGTATACGATTTCTCTCTTAACATCCAATAGGTCAAATAAGCAGTGACCACCAACGTCAGCGCAATCAACACATGACGCGCATCCGCACCTGATAACATTCCAAAGCTTACCCCACGATTCCACACCATCACAAGATTAAAACCGTTGAATACTGAAACTATGTGTTCTGGAACATCACTATGATGTACCACCAACCATTTACTAAAACGATCGGCAAGATGGAGCAATACTGCTACTAACACCCCATATTTATAATATGGTGAGGCTGACTTTAAAGATGAATCAAACATGATTTTGCCTCCGTAACATCTTTTGCAATTTGGTCTTTAAGTGTATCAATGCTCTCAAATTTCTTTTCTGGACGTAAGAATTCTAATAGTTTAATGCGAATATGCGCGCCATAAATATCTCCTACATCACCAAAACCATGTACTTCGATACGAGGATGCAGTAAACTACCAAAAGTTGGGCGCATGCCAATATTAGCAACACCATCCATCCATTTTAATGCCGCATCAGGCTTATCATAAATCTCGCTTTTACCCACTACAAATCGCACCGCATACACACCCAGCGCAGGGGCAAAAATACGAGGCAGTGCAATATTTGCCGTAGGAAAGCCGATTAACCGTCCACGCTTCTCGCCATGCTGCACAATACCCGTGATTTCATAATCACGCCCAAGCATCTGCGCTGCAGACCCTACGTCCCCCTTACTCAAAAAATCACGTATTTTTGAAGAAGAATAATGCATATCGTGCTGCGCGTGCATCATCACCGGTTCGTATACAAAATTATAACGCTGTGCCGCTTCCTGTAACGTAGAACGATTACCGCCTCGCTTATAACCGAACACAAAATTATCACCTGTCGCTAAATAACGTACTTGCATTCGTTTGATAATATCTTGAGCGATAAAATCTTGTGCAACAATACGACTACACGCAGCATCAAAATGTCGCACAATCACAGCATCAAATCCCATTGCTTTTAAGCGACGTAATCTTCTATGCATAGGTTCGATTGATAATACGGGTAAATCAGGATTAAAGAACCGCCGTGGATGCGGAGAAAATGTCATTACAACAGCGGGGACGTCGCATGTATTTTTATACGCCAGCACCGCACGAAGGACAGCTTGATGTCCAAGATGAAGACCATCAAAATTACCCACTGCCAATGCAAAAGAATTGAGTGGTAAAACACCCGTCCCTGTATCACGAATAACGCGCATGAACTTGCCTAATGCTTAAAATGCTATCGCTTTGCTGCGGCAAGTGCCGTTTCTGCTTTTGGTTTGGTTTCTGCTTCACTTTGGCGCAAGTTAAAATAAATCAAAATAGGTGCAGAAATATAGATGGAAGAATAAGTCCCGATCACTAGGCCAAACAATAACGCCATGCTAAAACCACGCAGCACCTCACCACCAAAAATTACCAGCGCGGTTGCCGATAAAATAGTCGTACCCGCAGTAAGAATCGTACGCGATAAGGTTTCATTCACACTCAAATTAATTAACTCATCAAGTGGCATTTGCTTATAACGACGAATATTTTCACGAATACGGTCATAAATTACCACGGAATCATTGATGGAATAACCAATAATGGTTAAAACCGCCGCAATTGAGGTCAAACTAAATTCAAACCCTGAAATTAAATAAAACAATATAATCATCATGGCATCATGCACCAACGCAAAAATACCACCTACACCATACTGCCATTCAAAACGAAACCAAATATAAGCCATCATGGCTACAAACGATAAAAGTAGCGACAACACACCCGCCTGCATTAATTCTTTACCTACCGTTGGCCCAACATAATCCACTTTACGATATTCAATATTCTTGAAATCTTTACTCAGTTTTGCCTTAACATGCTCTACCACTTTAGCTTGATCCGTACCTTCATGTACGGGTAATCGCACCAAGATCTCTTTTTCATCTCCAAAATATTGTAATGAGACCTCACCGAATTCCTTCGTTGGCAACATGTCTCGCATCTTTGCAAGCTCAACATGTTCCGTTGTGCGAAGTTCTATCAAAATCCCACCCGTAAAATCAATGCCAAGATTAAGCCCTTTCGTGAACAACATCACACATGTTGCCAAGATCACCAATAACGAAAGAGAAATTGCGGGAATTCGCAACCGCATAAAATTGATCTGCGTATTGTCAGGAAAAAAACGGACGGGAAAAGCCATGGGAACTTGCTCCAAAAAGGCACGTATATGATGCACCATACATACTAACGAAATGCCTATATAGTACGGCTTGAGATGAAGCGCAATATGGCTTCCATGTACCTTACTGATTTTTTACTAAAACTTTGATGGTTTTACACGATTAGAGCTTTCAGGTTTTACCAAAACTGCGCTATATGCGAAGCATAAGGATTTTATATGTCACTTGCTCGCTCATCATTTACTGTCGGTGGACTTACTCTGCTTTCACGCCTGTTTGGATTTGTGCGTGATATGATGGTTGCCAACATTCTCGGCGCAAGTATTTATACAGACGCATTTTTTGTTGCCTTCAAATTACCTAACTTTCTGCGCCGTCTTTTTGCTGAGGGCGCGTTTAATTCAGCATTCCTACCAATGTTTGCAGGGATGCTCAAAACGGAAGGTAAGGAAGCTTCGATGCGCTTTGCTTCAGATGCCTATTCACTCCTATTTTTTATACTCACCATTATCACTGTCTTGGCCATCATCTTTATGCCGTCTCTTATGTGCGTGCTTGCACCAGGTTTTTCAGATGATCCCGTTAAGTTTAATCTCACCGTTGACCTTACCCGTATCACCTTTCCTTATATTATTTTCATTTCGCTGGTGTGTCTACAAGGTGGTGTACTCAATAGTTTTGATAAATTTGCCGCTGTTGCCGCTACACCTATTTTGATGAATATTGCCATGATTGGCGGACTATGGTTGAAATATATCACTCCCACCCCTGCCCATGCGCTGACGTGGGGTGTGATGATTGCAGGTGTCGTGCAGTATGCTTGGCTGTATTATTTTTGCTGGAAAGCGGACGCATTGCCCAAACTCCATATGCCGCGCTTAACAGGCGGCGTAAAACGCTTACTTACCCTGATTGCACCTGCTGCACTTGGGGCAGGTGTGGTACAAATCAACTTGATGATTGATGTGATTCTCGCCTCAGGCATTCCCAACGGCGTATCGTATCTTTACTATGCCGACAGGCTCTATGAATTGCCGCTTGGCGTGATTGGAATTGCTGTAGCAACTGCCTTACTTCCGACCTTATCAAAACATGTGCGGGCCGGGGCATTCAGAGAAGCAATAGATGACACTAACCAAGCAATAATGTTGGTGATGTTATTTGGATTGCCAGCAACCGCTGCACTCATCACCATTGCGCATCCGCTGGTCGCTACTATCTTCCAACACGGTGAATTTTCCGTGCATGATACCTATAAGGTTTTCCCCGCACTGATTGCTTTTACCTGTAGCCTGCCCGCGTTTTTGCTCGTCAAAATCTTCTCTGCCAATTTCTTTGCTGCGCAGGACACTAAAACTCCTGTTAAAATCGCCATACTCTGCGTCACCGTTAATTTCATTTTCAACCTTATTTTGCGAGAGTTTTATGCCCATGTCGGGCTTGCGATGGCGACCACCATCTCAGGTTGGCTGAATGCGTATTGTCTTGGCATTATTTTATATCGCAAAGGTATGTTTGTACCTAATTACAAACTCGGTAGCTTTGTTAGCAAAATCATTCTTGCGTGTGCCGTGATGAGTGGGGCTTTAGCCTTTGGAAATACATTGTTGGTGTCCTTGTTTGCTAGTACCCTCGTATGGCGCGTGATAGCACTCACGCTCCTGATCAGTGTAGGCGGAGTAAGTTATTTTGCGATGTTATTTGCCACAGGCGCAGTCTCACCACGCACCATTAAGTCCCTACTTAAGCCTGCAAAAAAGCAAGCATAAGCACACCCACCACAATGCGGTAATAGGCAAATGCCACAAAATTATGCTTTGAAATATATTTAAGCAACCATGCGACCGACAATAGCCCAAAGATAAATGATACCATAAAACCTATTGCAATCAGCATCACCCCATCAGATGTGAGGTCATGACGCGCTTTGAATAAATCTAGAAAAGTTGCGGCAAACATCACAGGCATTGCCAAAAAGAAAGAAAATTCAGCAGCAGTTTTGCGGTCTGTACCAGAGAGCATCGCTCCAATGATGGTTGCACCTGAACGTGATGTCCCCGGAATCAGTGATGTTACTTGGTAACAGCCAATTTTGAAGGCTTGTATGCGTGTTACTGCATCAATAGAAGTTGTGCTTAGTGGAAGCTTCATGCGCTCGACAATTAGGATAATTGCACCACCTACAATCAACGTCACTGCCACTACTTTTGGTGAGAACAACACTTCCTTGATAAAGTCGTGTGCCACCAATCCAATCACTGCCGCAGGCAAAAAAGCAATCAAAAGATTCGTGATAAAATGTTGCTGTTCTTTGGATGTTAGGCAACCTTTCAAAAGGGTAATGATACGACTACGATAATACCAACATACTGCCAAAATTGCACCAAGTTGGATCACTACATCAAATACTTTTGCATTAGGAGCTGTAAAATGCAGCATATTGCCTACTACAATTAAATGTCCTGTTGAAGAAATAGGTAAAAATTCGGTAAGTCCTTCAACAATTCCTAGCACGATGACTTGCAACACTATCATTAGTTCCATATGTATCCCCACTTGTCATTCCAGCGTAAGCTGGAATCTCTTTTTTCAAAACATCTAGATACCAGCTTTCGTTGGTATGACTAGGTAGCTGTGCTTAAAAAAATAGGGTGGTTTGTAACAACCACCCCATCTTAAAAATTATCTCAACTATCTTAATGAATCTTCTTCCAAACGCGTTTTTTTGCAATCAAGAAAAAGATGCTCATGATACCAAGGAACAACATGGCGCGAATCCCCATCTTTTTGCGCTGTTCCATTTCTGGTTCAGCCGCCCACTGAAGAAAATTCACCACATCTTTTGCCATTTGATCAACAGATGCTTTAGTGCCATCGCTATAGGTCACAGCACCATCATTGAGTGGCGCAGGCATTCCAATTAAACCATTTGGAAAATAGGGATTATAATTCATCCCATTTGGCACTGTTACATGAGCAGGTGCAGTTTCATAACCCGTCAGCAATGAATAGATATAATTTGCGCCATTATGACGTGCTTTGATGATAAGGCTTAAGTCAGGTGGATAAGCACCGTTATTTGCCGCACGCGCCGCTTGCTCATTCGCAAAAGGTGGCACGAACTTATCTGAAGGAAGTCCCGGACGATCAAACATCTCACCTGCGTCATTCGGCCCATCTTTAATGGTATAGGTTTTGGCCAATTCTTTGATTTCTGCCTCTGAGAAACCAAGACCTGTCAATGAACGAAATGCAACGCGGTTCAAGCTATGGCATGCCGAGCATACCTCTTTATATACCTGAAAACCACGCTGCGCAGATTGGCGATCAAACGTACCGAAAACACCGTCAAATTTCCACGGCACAATCTTCGCTTCTTTTTCACCAGAATTAGCAAGCGCAGATGTTGAGAATACCAAAGCCCCAAGGGTCGCTAGAGTAATTAATTTTTTCATGTTGGTGACTCCCTGATTACTTCGCTTTTGCCGTTGAAGACAATACTGGTTCAGCAATGCTTTTTGGCAGCGGCAATGTTTTTTCTAATTTTCCAAGTAACGGTAAAATAACAAGAAAATGTGCGAAATAATACACAGTCAATGCACGTGACCAATTCACATACACTTCTTCTGCTGGCTTGCCGCCAAGATAACCAAGTCCCAAACCTGCGGCAACAAAAACCCAAAATAGGATTTTGTACACGGGGCGGAACGTCGCGCTACGTACTTTGCAGCTATCCAACCACGGAAGGAAGAACAACACGATAAGTGCGGCGAACATGGCAAGTACGCCACCAAGCTTATCTGGAATCGCACGCAAAATCGCATAGAAAGGCAAGAAATACCATTCTGGCACAATATGCGCTGGCGTCACCATTGGATTGGCTGGGGTGTAGTTATCTGGGTGACCCAAATAATTAGGCTGGAAGAACACAAACCAAGCAAATACCATGAAGAAAACAGAAAAACCAAACATATCTTTGATAGTGTAATAGGGATGGAACGGAATGGTGTCTTTCTTTGACTTCACATCAATCCCAAGCGGGTTGTTTGAACCATGCTGATGAAGGGCTGCTAAGTGCAAAACCACTACACCAATAATCACAAATGGCAACAAATAATGCAGTGAAAAGAAACGATTAAGCGTTGCGTTATCCACAGAGAAACCACCCCACAGCCATGTTACAATTGATTCACCGACGACAGGGAAAGCAGAAAACAAACTGGTGATAACAGTCGCGCCCCAGAAACTCATTTGTCCCCAAGGAAGAACGTAGCCCATGAATGCGGTCGCCATCATTAAAATGAAAATCACTACACCAAGCCACCACAAAATCTCACGCGGAGACTTGTAAGAACCAAAATATAATCCGCGCAGAATATGAATATAGACCACGACAAAGAACATTGATGCGCCATTAGCATGGACATAACGTAGCAACCAGCCGTAATTCACATCGCGCATGATATGTTCGACGCTATCAAATGCCATCGAAATATGTGGTGTATAATGCATCACCAGAAAAATACCAGTAAGGAGCTGAATCATCAAGCAAATACCTGCGATAGAGCCAAAGCTCCACCAATAATTCAGGTTACGAGGGCAAGGATATTCCGTGGTGCTATGTTTAGCCATCGTGATAATCGGTAGACGATAATCGATCCAGCCAATGATACCTTTTTGAGGTTGTTGATCTGTTTGCATGTTTTTCTCCTCAACCGATCTTAATGCGGCTATCCGTTAGAAACGTATATTCTGGTACAATGAGATTTTTGGGTGCTGGACCTTTGCGAACGCGCCCTGCGGTGTCATAGTGCGAACCATGACAAGGGCAGAACCATCCCTGATAATCACCTTGTTGTCCACCAAGCGGCACACAACCAAGATGGGTACATACACCAATCATCACTAACCATTGATCATGCCCCTTTTTTACGCGCATATCGTCAGGCTCAGGATCACGAAGCTCCGCTACATTCACTGCCTTCGCTGCTTCAATATCTTTTGCCGTGCGATGACGAATGAATACAGGCTTGCCGCGCCATTTCACTTTAATTTCTTGACCTTCAGCCACGGGCGCAAGATCCACCTCTATCGAAGAGAGTGCAAGCACGTCTGCTGCAGGGTTCATACTATCAATAAATGGCCACGCCACCGCCGCCGCACCTACACCCGCCATAGCATAGGATGTCATCACGAGGAAATCGCGGCGTGTTGCGCCATTTTCCGTCGCTGTATCTGTCTGTGTCATAGAGAACGCCCTAATCGTTTTAACATTGGATTTTTCAAGTTCCAACCGCATCTCATAGTGAACTCATCTCGGTTTGGCAATCGACTTGTTTACATTGATGATTTAGTTCTTCATTTTTTATAGGAAACTGTTACTAAGCAGTATCTTTGCAACCATGATGGATACCCTATGCCTTCGCTTGTGTTATACCAACCTGATATCCCGCAGAACCTTGGTAGTATCATGCGCCTGTGCGCCTGTTTTATAACGAATTTACATATCATTGAGCCATGTGGCTTTCCCCTTGATGATAAGCGTATCAAGCGCGTTGGGATGGATTATATTGAGCATGTCACCCTACATCGTTACAGTTCACCTGAGGCATTTTTGGAACAGTTCAACGATGCACGAAAAATCTTACTGACGACCAAATCTTCTGCTTCTTTATATGACGTAAGTTTTCATAAAGATGATCTGCTTATTTTTGGGCGTGAGAGCGCAGGTGTACCTGAAGATTTTCATGCAAATATGAATATTCGTGTACGTATTCCGATGAAAGGTGATGTGCGCTCACTAAATCTTGCCACCAGTGCCGCAATTGTGTTAGCAGAAGCCACACGACAACTCGATATGAAAGCCTAAGCCATGGACTCCCTCACTCGTAAAAAAGAAACAGCCGCCTTTTGGTTTCGCACGCTACGCGATGATATTTGTGATGCGTTTGAGAAATTAGAACGTGAAGCAGGTGATGTTGGGTTATATGGCAAAGAGGCTGGTGAGTTTACGCGCACCCATTGGCAACGCATTGAGGGCGGCGGTGGTGAAATGTCGATTATGAGAGGGCGACTCTTTGAAAAAGTTGGGGTCAATATCTCTACTGTACATGGAGAGTTCAGTGAAACTATGCGCAAAGAAATCCCTGGTGCTTCGGAAGACCCACGTTTTTGGGCAAGTGGGATTTCATTAGTCGCACATATGAGCAATCCGCATGTGCCAGCGGTGCATATGAATACACGCATGATTGTGGTGGGTGGTGATGAGAATCCGCGCCAGTGGTTCGGCGGTGGCACTGACCTCACTCCGATGTTTGAAGATAAATCCAACACTCGAATTTTTCATGAAGCCCTAGAAGTGTGTTGCAACAAGCACGGTGTGGATTATTACGAAAAATACAAAAAATGGTGTGATGAGTATTTTTTTCTCAAACATCGCAATGAACCGCGTGGTGTGGGCGGTATCTTTTATGATTATCTGCAAACAGGTGACTGGGAGGCCGATTTTGCCTTCACCCAAGATGTTGGCAAATGTTTTTTAGAAACTTATCCTGAAATTGTCCGCAAAAATATGGCAATCACATGGACAGAAGCAGATCGCCAGCAACAACGCATCAAACGCGGAAGATATGTCGAATTCAACCTTCTTTATGATCGCGGCACACGTTTTGGACTGATGACAGGTGGTAACGTTGAGGCGATTTTGATGTCGCTTCCGCCTGATGTGACGTGGGTGTGAGGGAGATTGACGCTCTCTTCCGGTGCTTAGTTTTTGATCTGAAAGTTTTTCGTATTCGCTAGCTATTAAAAAACGGGAGGGATCTTGACTAATCTATTACAGCTTCTCTTTAATTGTATCCCATACCTTATATTCACATTATTGTTCGCGTAAAGCCTTGCTAAATGAGTCACGGATAGGAGAGAATAGATAGGAAAGCAAAGTACGATCACCAGTGACAATCAAAACGTCTGCAGGCATTCCAGGATAGAGTTTGACATTTGGTAAATCATCCAGTGATTTTTTTGGAATATGTACCCGTGCAAGATAATATGGCGCACCTGTTTTTTCATCAGTAAAGCGGTCAGCAGAGATATATTTCACTTCGCCTTCAACCATAGGAACATAGCGCATTTTATACGCTGTTAAACGAACTCGGGCGAGGAGACCTGCGTGGACCTGATCAATATCCTGCACTTGTACTTTTGATTCAATGATCAGCTCGTCATTCACGGGAACAATATCCATCAGCTTTTCACTTGGAGAAATCACGCCACCAAGGGTGTGAACTTTTAGCCCCGTAATTGTTCCCGTGATGGGAGAAAGGATGTTGATACGTGCGAAGGTATCTTGACTTGCGCGAATGCGTTCTTGTAGGTCACTTACGCGTACTTGTGTATCTTTCAGATCAGACATCACGTCATTGACAAATTTGTTTTTGATATTGATCATCTGAATTTCAGATTCACCAATATTTTGTTGTGAACGAGATACCATGGCAAGATGTTCGCCGCGTTGCCCATTAAGATCCGCAGATTGGCGTTCTAATGCAAGTAACCGTGGTCGCATGGCATTGCCTTCTTTGAGAAGCTTACGAACGACGCTGATTTCTTGTTGTAAAAGATCCATTTGGCTACGAGCAGATTTCGCTTGCGCTTCAAGTCCAACAATCTCTTGTTTTGATTGCTCAATCTTTTGTTTAAGTACATCAATCTGACCGTCAATGCTCTTGCGTCTTGCTTCAAAGAGACGTGTTTGGCTATCTACATTGTCACGAACAACGGGGTTATCCTTTTGGGTCAACAGCTCATCACTGAAAGCAATGGTGGGTTTGTTATCACGTTCCGCCAGTAAACGTCCCTGCGCGGCAAGCTCAGAATAATACTGCGATTTAAGCTGGTCTAGTTTGGCTTTGGCTGCGGTTTCATCAAGTTTGATGATGATATCCCCTTCTTTCACTAAAGAACCTTCTTTCACCAAAATTTCTTTGATGATACCACCTTCTAAGTGTTGGATGGTTTTGCGGTTAGAATCTAGAATAACTTGACCCGATGATACTGCTGCGCTGCTCAGTGGTGCTACTGCCGACCAGAACCCGAAGAAGCCAAAAATGATGAGGAATGACCACATACCAAAAATGATAGGACCGTGTGAGAGTGCATCAGGGCTAGAAAGGTCGGATTTGTCAATAGGCGGCACCATAACGTTCGATACTGCATCAAGCTTACGAACACCCTTGCGCAGCCATTTAAAGACAAACCAGAAGTGATGAGAGAGTGTTTGTGTGGTCATTGTTTTGTCCTTCTAGTTCACAGCTTGTAGTGCTTGCGCCGCTTGGTTTGCGCCTGTGTATTGACGTAAAATTTCGTCCCGAGGGCCAAATTTCTCAACTGTACCTGCGCGTAGTACTAATAATTTATCCACAGTAGAGACAATGGTTGGTCTATGTGCTACAACAACGAAGGTCATTCCCGCTGTTTTCATTTTGCGTAGTACATCAATGAGTGCGCGTTCACCTTCGCCATCAAGATTGAGGTTTGGCTCATCGAGTAGTACGAATTTAGGGTTGTTGTAGAGCGCACGCGCCAAGCCAACGCGTTGACGTTGTCCTGGGGATAGGTTGAGATTATTATCTCCACATTCTGTTTCGTAGCCTTTGGGTAAGCGTAAAATCAGTTCATGTACATTTGCCATCTGGGCTGCTTCAAGAACTTTTTCCATAGGAGCATCAGGATCCATACGGGCAATGTTGTCTTTGATCGTACCGGGAAATAAATCAACATTCTGCGGCAAATATCCAACATATTTACCAAAGTCAGAACGCATCCATTTAAAGGTTTCTGCGCCGTCTAAACGTACTGCACCATGCGTTGGTGGGAGTAGTCCAATGATAAGGCGTGATAAGGTGGATTTCCCCGCAGCAGATGGGCCGATGATACCAAGACCTTCTCCCGAGTTTAAAGAGAAGGAAACATTCTTAATGATAGGGGCAGAACGTGCAGGTGTGTAGACAACATTTTCTACACTAAGCGCACCATGTGGCATTGGAAGCTCGATATGACCACGTTCGATTAATCGCGTTTTGGCAAGGTTCTCATTAAGACGGCTATAAGCCTCGCGCGTTGCCAACCATGTTTTCCATAAGGTGATTGCGCCTTCAAATGGGGCAAGCGCACGACCTACCAAGGTTGAGCTTGCGATCATTGCGCCCGAGGTGATTTCACCTTGAATCACAAGGTAGCCACCGAACCCTGTGATGGCAATCTGGATGAGCAGACGTAAAAAACGAGAGAAAGATTGAATCAGGTTAGCACGATG
Source organism: Rickettsiales bacterium (assembly GCA_036770365.1). Taxonomy (GTDB): domain Bacteria; phylum Pseudomonadota; class Alphaproteobacteria; order Rickettsiales; family UBA998; genus DAIPJH01. The sequence continues at coordinate 224,665 of DAIPJH010000002.1, read as the reverse complement.
AGAGGCAATCACCTGATGTTCCATAGAACCAAGATGAATTTTTTTCCAGTTATTGATGATATTATCCATCATACCCATGGATTCAATCGCCTCAGAGTTACGGCTGGCGGTGTCAGCTAGTTGTTGGCTGAGAATGGATTCACGAGAAGCACGACCAGAAACTTTTTTGGTGGCAACTTCATTAATAACACCCATGCCAATCATGATTACAAGGCCAACAATACACACAAAGCCGAGCAAGGGTGCCATCATGTAAATGAGTAAAATATAGATAAAAGACCATGGAGCGTCGAGTAATGTGCCGAGACCACCGCTGATAAAGGCCTTGATTGTTCCCAAATCGCGTTGATGTTGAGAAGCGTTGATGCGTGCGCCAAGAGCTGATTTGGTGATGGCATCCTCCAATAGATATGGCGCGAGTGTGCGATCCAACCATTCCGTGATGCTATTAAAAATAAAAGAACGTACTGCCATGAAGACAGCAAGGAAAGCGAGCCATGCGACGCAAATTACGGTGAGCATGATGAGGGTTTCCATGCTATGGCTCGACATCACACGGTCAAGAATCTGCATGGAATAAATTGGCATTGCGAGCATCAGCAAGTTAATGGCAAGCGAGAATAGTGAAGCATAGAGGATGGAGCGTTTTGCTTTAAGAAGAATTTTTAGCATCGGCTTGTCGGCTGATTGTAACAATGACTTCATTTGAACGACCTCCATGATAGATGGCTGTCATATTCTTTATTTTTTTACTTGGCAATCATTGTTTTTTTATAAGAGGTTTACTTGGCGTATTCTCTCCATGTTTACGGGGGGAGCTAGAGGGGACAATGCCTTTGTTGTTGCAATAGACAAAGAAAAAGGGCTGGGTTAAAAAACCCAGCCCTGATTCGTAGTAACCTAAACGACTTATACGAAGTCAGTGAAGTCAGAAGCAGAAAGTGCCTCAAGATCAGAAGTTGTAACCCCTTCAAAGGTTGCAACGAACTGAAGATCACCAGCGTCAGAAATGTCGTTATCGTTATCTGCATCAACAATGCGAACCAATACAGCATCGGTATCGTTGCTGACCATTGCATAGGCAATGGTGTTACCCAAAGCATTGAAGAATGTGTCAATTGCAACTTCAATACCCACACCGTTTGCAACTGAGAAATCAGCAGCAGCGGTTGTGGTTACGAAGATACCCGTGTCGGTGCCAACGGTTGTTGTGCTATCACCTTCGAGGTAATCTGTACCGTTACCATGTAGGTCAGTAAGCGTAATAGCTGTGATGTCAATATCGTCACCAGCTTCGAAGTCAATAACAGTATCAACGTTGGTACGTGTTGCGTTAAGGTTGGTGTATTCGAATTGGAATACATCAGCACCAGCACCACCAGTTACTTCATCAGCACCAGCTTCAGAAAGAATGGTGTCATTGCCTTCGCCACCGTTGATGATATCAGCACCAGCACCACCTTCGATGGTATCGTTACCAGCATCACCATTGATTTCGTCAGCACCTGTGCTTGCAGAATCAAGATCATCGTTGCCTTCGCCACCATTGATAGTGCTTACGCCTGTACCAGAGGTGTCAATAACGTCATTGCCAATGCCACCTTCAATTGAGTTAGCACCGTCACCAGCGTCGATGGTATCTTTACCTTCGCCACCAAAAATGGTGTCATCATTGGTTGTGGTTGTGATGTCATCGTTGCCAAGGCCGCCTTCAATTGAGTTAGCACCCGCACCAGCATCTACGGTGTCATTGCCGTCACCAGCAACAACGGTATCCGCACCAGTGGTAGCTGTGATGTCATCTGCGCCCGCGCCACCTTCAAGTGAGTTGTCACCCGCACCAGCGTCGATGGTATCAACCCCAGCACCTGCAACGATGGTATCTGAACCAGTGGTAGCAGAGATAAAGTCATCACCTTCACCAGCGTCAAGATTGTTGTCACCAGCAAGACCTACGATTGAATCGTCACCTGTGCCTGAAACAACAGAATCATCACCTGCGCCAGCAAGTACGGTGTCATCACCAAGACCACCATAAACAGTACCTGTGATGGTGCCTGTAGCATCATCAAAGTCAATGCTATCATCGCCAGCATTACCATAAAGAACAGCAGAAACTTCACCGCCAGCCGCGATAAGCGTAATGCTATCATTGCCATCGGTAGAATCTTCTGCACCGATACCGCCATAAACAGTAACAGCCGCGCCGCTTGCGAGTTGGTTAAGGCTTACAGTATCTGTGCCTGCACCTGCGGTGATAACATAAGAGCCAGAGATAGCTTCGCCATCATTGATCACATCGCTGCCTACGCCGCCATATACTGTAGCTGCTTCATCAGAATAGATGTTTACGGTGTCGTTACCAGCGTTAGCATAAACAACTGCATTGCCGTCACCTGTGTTGATGGTGTCTTTGTCATCGGTAGAGTCCGCTGCGCCAGAACCACCATAAATGGTAGCTACGCCAGCAAAGTTGCCGCCGTTGATTAGGGTGATGGTATCACGACCTGCGCCACCGAATAGAACCAAAGAACCTTCTTCAGTGCCATTGTTGCGAAGTGTGTCGTTGCCAAGACCACCATAAACGGTAGTGGTTTCACCTGTGTCGGTGTTTACGGTTACGGTATCTGCACCTGCGTTAGCGTAAATCACGTTTGAACCAGTGCCAACAACGATAGCATCTGCACCATCGGTAGAGTCTGCAACAGCTGAACCGCCGAAAATGACGTTATCGCCATTGCCAAGGGTAAGGGTATCGCCGCCACCAAGACCGTAAACTACGTTATTAGCGTCTTCTACCGTAGAATAATCAGCGTCTGTGGTGAAGTTGATGGTGTTGCCGCTTGCATCAGCAGTGGTAGATGATGTGTCATCACCGAAGATTGCAGCAGAAGCATCAGCAGAAATGTTGGTGCCGTTTACTAGAGCAGACAAAGTCAAGCCTGTAAGTGTCACGGTTTGGTTGGTTGAGTTGCTAACTACAACGTCTGCACCCGATTGGGTGAAACGGTAGCCAGATGCGTCACCTGTGAGGACGAGTTCGTCCGCAGCAGAATCAAACGCTGTCGTGGTACCCACGATGTCTGAGAAATTTAAAACAGCCATGTTCAAAACCTTCTTTAGTTGTTGAGAATTATTTCTAGATTTCCTACCGAGCAATAGGTCGGGAGACACTTTAGCGTCCGCCCTTACAATTGCAAGATAAAAAATATCCAGCGCGTTAACGCATAAACCTCAAGAAGCTACTAGCTTCCAGAAACTTCACGTTAATTGCTTGTGTACCCTTAAAGAACAGTGATTCGAAAGTGTCAATGGTAAATGGGCGCAGCTTGGTATTGTACGGGCGAGCAATTAAATTTGTTGCAAGATTGATACAGTAAAGAGGAGCTGGGGGTTGGGAGTTAGAGGCTAGAAGTTTCTTTTCTAGCCCTTCACTTACAGAACATCAGCGAAGGCCTTGCGTGTTTTTTGGAAAACGTAAAAGCCTGTATAAGCACTAAAAATACCTGCGAGCATATAGTAGGCAACGCCTTTCCACGCAGGGGCGGTGTGCCATAGCATTACGTTTCGCGCTTGCTCGACAATGAAGCTAAGGGGATTGAGGTAGATAAAGGGTTGCCAAGAAAGAGGCAGCGCATCAACAGGATAAAAGATGGGGCTTAAAAAGAGCATAATGGTCATAGTAAGACCTATCATTTGTCCGATGTCACGAAGAAAGACACCCATAGCTGCGAGTACCCACGCGCCCCCTAACATCATCAGTCCAAGTGGAAAAAGTATGATGGGAAGGTAGAAAATATGGCTATCTGGTGTCGCTCCGAGGACTAACATGGCAGCGAAAAAAACGCAGAGGCTGATGAGGTAGTTAAAACAAGCAGAAAGCACCAACATTGGGGCTAAGATTTCTAATGGGAAGACTACTTTGGTTACAAAGCTTGCATGATTGAGGATGATTGAGGGTGCGCGTGATAGGCACTCGCTAAAGAAATTATGGATCATGAGTCCAGAGAAAAGAATGAGTGCGAAATGGGAGGTGTTGTCTGCGTGAAGATTACCGCCCCCGGTCCATTTTGCCTTGAAAACGCCAGAGAACACAACGGTATAAACAATCAGCATCAATATAGGAGTGGCAAAAGACCATAAGATACCTAGTGCGGAGCCACGATAACGGCTTTGGATGTCACGCTTGGTGAGCTGAAGTAAAAGATGACGATGTTGCCACAGGCTGCGCAACATAGCCGCTGGTGAGGTGTGATGGCTGTGAGCGTCTATATGCATTTGGGTGTCTCAGCGATGGCTCGGTTTTTTCTTGATTCTCGGTAGCTGATATAACAGGTGCTTGCAATGATAATAGTTGCCCCAACGGCTGTCCATTTATCTAGTCGTTCATGAAAAGCAAGATGTGCTAAGATTGCAGTGAAGACTAATCGCATAAAATCAAGTGGCATCAGGATCACAAGAGAGGCGCGAGTAAACGCAGAAACCATGAGTAAATGTGCTAGTACAGAAAAACAGGCAATACCAAAAATGAGCGTGAGTTGATGTGGGGTGATGGGTTGCCATACGTAAAAAGCAGGAACAAGTGAAAACATGCTCATAAATAAGGACATATAAAACACGATGCGCCACACGGGATCAGTATGGGTAAGTGATTTGACAAGTATGCTTGCCGCTGCCATCAGCATAGCAGAGATGAGGACGATATAAGAGGATATCTGAATGCCTAAATCAGGGGATGGGCGAAGGATAAGCATTGCACCTATAAAACCTATTATTAACGCTGCAAAGCGGTGAATGCCGATTCTTTCACCCAGAAAAAATACGGCCATCAACGTTGCCCATAATGGTGAGGTAAAGCTAAGGGCGGTCGCGTCGGTCAGCGGCATAATGGCAAGGGCATAAAACCAAAGTTCCATAGAAATAATGCCAACCAAAGCACGCCAGACATGACGTGTGATTCTTGGGGTTTTTAAAGCATCTTTTCCTACGTAGGTGATATAAGGTAAAAACATACATGTGGCAAAAACATTGCGCAAAAAAACAATTTCAGGAGTGGGTAAATCAAGTGAAACAAGGCGTATGAGGATGTTCATAATGGCAAAGGATGCCATGGCTGCGATCATTCGCGCCATTGCATTCCATGTTTTTCCTTGCGACGCAGGGGTCACGCGCTTATCCTTTTAAGGGTTGAAAATGACGTTGAAGGTTTAGGGCAATGCCGACACAAAGTACCACGGTGAATATTATTGGTAAAGGACACGGGAGTCAATTACCAGCTCTTATTGATGTCTGCGCTGATATGAAAGACGCACAGGCTGAGTTGGTCGCGATCTTGAAGCCTTGGCTATCTCATCAACGAGAAGACATCAAAGCGCAGTTTTTTCGTCAACATCATCCTGATACTACTATTCGTCAATTGAGTGATATGGTGGACAATATTATTCATTTTGTGGCGCGCTATACACAAGCTCATGCGAAGCAGCATGGATTTGTTATGGATGATCATATGTCATGGGTGGCTTTGGGCGGTTATGGTCGTCGACGTCTTTTCCCTTTTTCTGATATTGATATCATGTGTCTTCATGCCTCGGCTTCTGAAGAGGTCATTACAGAGATGGCCTCTTTGATGTTGTATGTGTTATGGGATTTGGGGTTTCAGGTTGGTCATGCTGTCAGAACACCGTTGCAGTGTGAAGTGGCGGCAAAGGAAGATCATACGGTACTTACCGCGTTCCTTGATGCACGGTTGATTGGTGGCGACGCCGATCTTTTTGAACAATTGCGTGCTGCCGCATTACGAGCGCGAGACGCATGGAGTGAGGGACAGTTTATTGACGCTAAATTAAAAGAACGTGATAAACGGCACGAAAAATCAGGGGATTCACGTTATATTTTAGAACCAAATGTTAAAGAGGGTAAGGGTGCGCTTAGGGATATGCACACGCTGTATTGGTTGGCGCGCTATACTTATGGGATTGATCGTGTGCGCGATCTTGTGCCACAGGGTCGACTTACCGATGTAGAATACCGTAGTTACCGTCGTGCGCAGCATTTTTTATGGGTGGTGCGTATTTACCTGCATTATTTTTCAAACCGTGCAGAAGAACGTTTGACGTTTGATATGCAGCGGCGCATCGCAGAAGCGATGGGGTATCGTGGTCACACAAGCAATCAAGCGGTTGAGCGTTTTATGAAGCGTTATTTTCAAGTGGCGCGTGATAATGGGATGTTGACGGGATTGTTTTGCGCAACCTTAGAAGAAGAGCAGCGTCGTGCGCCGCGGATGTTTCTTGCTGGGCTGTTGGATAAATTCAGACGTCATGAGCATATCGTGTTGCAAAGTGGACGTCTCAGTTTTCGTGATATGGAAAATGTGCAAACGCAACCATCTTTGATGATGAAGTTGTTTTATGTTTTTTGTATGGAGGGGTTGCCCTTGCATCCGAAAGCATTGCAGGCGATTACACGGTCATTACCTGCTACGCGTCATAACTTTCGTCATCATTCCGACGTGATTTTTTGGTTTTTGAGTATTTTAATGCATCCTCAGCGGGGATACGCAACGTTGAGAATGATGAATGATACAGGATTACTAGCAAAATTCTTTCCCGATTTTGCACATGTGGTCGGGCAGATGCAGTTTGATATGTATCATATCTATACGGTGGATGAACATACTTTAACAGCCATAGGAATTCTACATGCGATTGAGCGCGGAGAGTTAAAGCATGAGCTACCCTTATCGCATAAAATGATGCCATTGATTACATCTAAACGCGTGCTGTATGTGGCAATGTTGTGCCATGATATTGCTAAGGGTAGAGGTGGAGATCATGAAGTTAAGGGTATTCCAATTGGGCGAAAACTTGCGCGGCAGTTAGGTTCTTCTCAAGCAGAAATTGAAACGGTAGGGTGGTTGATTGAGCATCAATCTTTATTGAGTGATGCTGTTTTTAAGCGTGATCTGCACGATCCTGCGACCATTCATTATTTTGGTCAAGAGGTGCAAACGGTAGATCGCCTTCGGTTATTGCTTTTATTGACAGTGGCAGATATTCGTGCGGTAGGACCAAAAGTTTGGAATGGTTGGAAAGGGGGGTTGATTCGAGATCTTTACCATCTTTGTGCGGAGTATTTACGTACGGGCAGCTTGGAAACAAATACAAATCAAATGAGTGCGTTAAAGGAGCAATTGCAGACTACGCTAGTAGATTGGAAAGAAGTGGATCGTGATTATTATTTGTGGCGTGGTCATACGAGCTTTTTCAGTAGCCGTGATGCACTTGGTCATGCTGTTGTTGCCCGCTTATTGCGTGTGGCAGAGGAATTGGGACGTCATGTTGTAATGGATATACGTTCGGATGTCTTTTTGGACGCAACGGAACTTACAGTGTGTACGCCAGATAGAAAAGGGTTGATGGCAGACGTTGCCGCAGCAATTTCGCTTTCCCATTTGAATATTGTGAATGCCAATATTTTTACGTTGAAGGATGGTTGGGCGGTACAAACATGGCATATCCAAGGGCAAGATAATCATGCTGTAGAAGAGGAACATCATGCGTTGTTATTGAATAACGTAGAAGATGTTGTGGAGGGTAAAATAGATGCGCCAAGGTTGCTTGCGCATTCTCGCGTTGCTTATCCGTCTAAGCGAGATCATTTTAATGTTCCTACACAGGTGAGCTTTGAGAATAATGAAAGCCCTTCTTATTCCATTATTGAGATTTCAACAGCGGATAGAATTGGGTTGTTACATACGATTTGTCGTTGCTTGCAAATGCAAGGACTTAATATTAGTTCTGCACATATTAATACTTACGGCGAAAAAGCGGTGGATGTGTTTTATGTGCGTGATGCTTATGGAATGAAGATTGCACATCCCAAGCGAATGGAGCAGATTCAAGAAGCATTATATCATGTGATGAACACAGGTTATTTGGTCCGATGACATCTTTTCAATCTCATAGTATTACAGTAGCACGTCCTTCATGGTTGAATAGTGCTGCTATTGGTCAATTTGTTACAGTGTTGCGAGAGCAGGCAATTCCACTGCGTTTTATTGGTGGTTGTGTGCGAGATACCTTGATGGGGCGAGAGGTTAAAGACGTTGACGCTTGTACGCCTTTGCCGCCAGAAGATGTGACGGCACGATTGGAAAAAGCAGGGCTTCGAGTGATTCCTACTGGATTGAAGCATGGTACAATTACGGCAATGGTTTTGGGTGAGTCTATTCAGATCACGACACTTCGTCGAGATATTCATTGTGATGGTCGTCGTGCCGATGTTGTTTTTACGGAAGATTGGATAGAAGATGCGCTTCGTCGAGACTTTACAATGAATGCGCTGGCCATAGATGCACATAAGATTACAGATATGGTAGAAATCATTGATTATTGTGGTGGTATTGAAGACGCAAAAGCTGGATATGTACGTTTTATTGGTGATGCCTCGGCACGTATAGAGGAAGATTATCTGAGAGTTTTGCGTTTTTTTCGGTTTTATGCCACGCATGGTAAGGGGGAGAGCGATGTGGAGGCGTTAGCGGCATGTCGTCTTCATGGGCGGGGGTTGGAGCAGATTTCAGGTGAACGCATTCAAACGGAAATGTTAAAATTATTGGCTGCTCCACGCCCCTTGAAAGCGTTGCAGGCGATGGTCGAGGTTGGTGTAGATGCGCTGGTGATGGGAGCGTCGTCGAAAAAAACGTATCCTTTGATAGAAACGTTGCTTGTTCATCTTATGAACTTGGAAAGACAGCCGCATGTGGAGATGGATGTGTTATTGCGGTTAGCGTTATGGCTACGTAGTTTGGAGGTGGGGGCGCATATTTATGTGGCGCAGCGTTGGCGGCTTTCTGTGCAGATGAGCAAGCATTTGGCTTTGTTGGTTGAGTATGATGCACACCCATGGAATGAGGTTTATGCTAAATTGATGGTACGTCGCGTGGGGCGTCATGGCGCGATGTTGTTATATGTGCGTGATATGACAGAATCTTACACAACAGTAGATATTCGGTTGCTTGAGCTGTTGCATACATGGGAAATAGCTGTGCTGCCTCTTAAGGGTGAAGATATTGTGGCGGCGGGCGTTCCCGCAGGAAAGATAGTGGGAGAGATGCTTAAACAAGCAGAAGCTTACTGGGAGTTGCACGATTACGTGCCAGATAAAGCGGCGTTGATTAACTACCTATCACACCATTATCATCTTTCGTGATCACCACCACGCTCGATCGCGGTGGTAAGGTAACATCAAAATCAGGCCAGCGTGTTGACGGTTTGGTAATGTCAAAATGAGGGTCATCCGCGGGGTGTTGAACGGAAAGAAATAGATTTTTACCATCTTGTGTAAAACAAGGGCCTGTGATTTCTGCGCCAGTGGGGGCGGTAAAAAAGAGTTTAGTGAGAGCGCGGTACTCTCCCGTCGTTTGGGTAGCAAATAATCCATCATTGGTATGTTTGGATTCAGGCATGCCGTCTGTGCCAATCCATAGACGCCCATGAGGGTCGAAAGCTAAATTATCAGGATTGGTTAACCAGCCGTTTTTGGATGTCTGAGGGTGATAGAGTGCAGCGTCTTTTGTTTGAAACGGGTTGCCAGCTTGTAAAAAAATATCCCATGTGAAATGCGTTGCGGCGTGGTCGCTGTTACCTGTGGGAATGAGTTCTAAAATATGTCCGTATAGATTCGGCGCACGGGGATTCACGTTATCAATGGAATCTTCTTTACGTTTTTTGTTTTTAGTCAGTGAGACATAGATATGTCCCGTGTGGGGATGAATTTCAATATCTTCAGGTCGATCTAGTGGCGTTGCGCCTGCAATATCTGCTGCAAAACGGGTTTCAATCAATATATCCGCCTGCGAGTGAAAGCCATGTTCTGGAATTAAGCCATGCTCACCAAAAACCAGAGGAATCCATTCTAAGCTACCGTCATTGTAAAAACGCGCAACATAAAGCGTACCCTCATCCAACAAACGATCGTTATGTGCTTCATTATTGTGTTGGTAGCAATCTTTTGATACATAACGATAAAGATATTGAAATACTTCATCATCACCCATATACACAACCACTCGCCCATCAGGAGATAACACCGTAGTTGCACCCTCGTGTTTAAAGCGACCAAGCGCGGTGCGTTTGGTGGGGATAGAGTCAGGGTTATACGGATCATATTCTACAACCCATCCAAAATGATTGGGTTCATAGGGGTGGAGGGACACATCAAAGCGAGCATCGACCTGATGCCAATCATATTCCACGTTCGTGTCAATACGCATGCGTTTATGGTTGTGGTATTCAGGGTTACTTGGTTTTAGTCCCGTGAAATAAGTATCAATATTTTCTTCACATGTTAGTATGCTGCCCCATGGGGTTACCCCGCCTGCGCAATTGCCAAAAGTACCACGCGCATGGCAGCCATTTTCACAAGAAATACTGTGTAAGCGCGGATGTTCTGCTGCTGGACCACTGAATTTTACAATCGACCCAGCCGTAACACGGCGATTATAGCGGCTATCTTGGATGTAATGCCACGAGCCATGCGCATCTTTTTTAATTTCTACTGTGGAGAATCCTTGGGCGGCCTGTTCAATGCGCACGCGTTGCAAAAGTTCTTGTTGAGTAAGTTTCTTCTTGGGCGGGAACATGAGGTAAGATAGGGTGTATTCATGATTGATATGTAAGATGCCGTGTGTGCTACTGCTGCTACCTTTCGGTAGGGGCATGAAGGCGGTGTAATCACAGTTTTGACCAATGCGTTTTTCTTGTGATTGGGGTGTTAACGTGGTGGGATTAAATGTTCCTTCGCTAGAGAATAACGGGTCTCCCCAACGTAATAAAGCCGTAGCGTGATAGCCTTTTGCAATATGATGTGTTACGGAAACCGATTTTTCAATTTCGGTAAAGCTCAATTCAGGGGCGGAAAATGTGCGCAGGGGAACACAGCTTGAAAGTCCACCTAACATAGAGCTACCTAGTACTGCAACGCCAAAGGTACTTCCTGTACGCATCACATCACGGCGGCTGACGCGCATCTGCATCAGAGCAGCAAGACTTGGTGACGTGGTGGGCTTTTCCTCTATCATGCGCATCTATCTAGCATAAAAAAGGAAAGCACTAAAGATTATTCTTCGTCGCTAGCCTCAGAGCTTGGACCACCTAGTTCCATTGCATAGCCTGCTGAACGCACGGTGCGAATAATATCATTTTGCTTGCCATCATAATTGAGGGCTTTACGCAAGCGGCGTACATGTACGTCTACGGTGCGAAGTTCGACATAAATATCATGACCCCAGACTGAATCAAGTAATTGCTCGCGTGAGAATACGCGACCAGGATGCTCCATGAGGTAGCGCAGCAAACCAAACTCGGTTGGGCTAAGATGCACTTCTTCGCCGTTGCGGGTAACTTTATGAGTTGCCAAATCCATATGGCAGCCTGCGAAATCAAGTTTTTGCTCAGATAACGACGGACGCAAACGGCGGAACACCGCTTTGATACGCGCTACTAACTCACTTGGTGAGAAAGGCTTAACCATGTAATCGTCCGCACCTGAATCCAGCCCGCGAATACGGTCACCTTCTTCGCCGCGCGCAGAGAGCATGATGATAGGAATGTTTTTGGTGTCATTATTCCAGCGGAGTTCTTTACAGATCTCAACGCCCGTCTTAGACGGCAACATCCAATCTAGCACGATAATATCTGGCTTATATTCTTTTACCATGGTGATAGCTTCGTCGCCGTCACCTGTGGTAAATACGCGAAAACCCTCGCGCTCCAAATTATAACGAAGCATCGTGACAATCGCAGCTTCATCTTCTACGATAAGGACAGAGGTTTCCATGCTATTTTTTTCCTCATGTTTTATGTTATAAGCATTGTCGTAAAAAAATCGCTTACGTCAAATACTTTAATAGTATAAGTGCCTTACTTTAGACATGTCTTGTTATATTTGTGTTAATAAAACCTTGTGAAATGATTAATATATGATGCTGATCCTTGATTTTTTGCCATTAATTATCTTTTTCGCCCTCAATAAATACTATGGCTTAATGGTAGCAACGGCTGCATTAATTGTTTCAAGCATGATCTCTGCGGTATTTCATTATATTAAAAAACGTAAAATTCCTTATGTGCCGTTGTTGACCGCTGCAGTGGTGGCGGTGTTTGGAGGCTTAAGCCTCTATTTACATGATGAGAGCTTTATTAAGATGAAGCCAACAATCGTCAATGTTATTCTTGGTTTTGTGGTCTGGGTCGGTTGGAAAATGCATAAGAACCCATTACGTGCAGTGATTGGCACAGCTTTTCATCTCACCTCTCACGGTTGGCATATCTTGCACCGGAATTATGCGCTTTTTTTTATGTTGATGGCAATGTGTAATGAATTTGCATGGAGATATCTCACCACCGACCAATGGATTAGCTTCAAAGTTTTTGGATTGGTGGGGGTGTCGTTGGTGTTTAGCTTTGTACAGATGACGTGGATTCAGAGGTTTATTACACAGGACGAGACTAGCCCCGATTAAATGCTCTCCATGCAATATCCCTACGGCAAAAGCCCTCAGGCCAGTCAATGTTATCTACCGCTTTATACGCTTGCGCCCTCGCTGCTTTGACGTCTTTTCCGAGTGCGGTCACGCCGAGTACGCGGCCGCCTACGGCGACGAGTTCACCGTTTTGTAGGGTCGTACCCGCGTGATAAACTTTAATTCCTGCTAATGTTTCGGCTTTTTCTATGCCACGAATTACTGTGCCTTTGACGTAATTCTCAGGATAGCCTTTGCTTGCCATTACCACGCATACGGCTGCGTCGGGCTTGAATTTTAGTGGGCGATTGGGTAGTTCACCACCAGCAGCGCGGTATAAAATATCCGCCAAATCATCATCTAAACGTGCCAGCAACACTTGCGCTTCTGGGTCACCGAAACGTACATTATATTCTATCACCTGAGGGCCTTTGCTACCAATCATCAAACCGCAAAATAATACACCTTGAAACGGCATTCCTTCAGCTTTCATCGCATGGACGGTCGGCAGGATAATATCTTTCATAATGATGTCGCGGATGCAGTCTGTTACCACTGGTGCAGGGCAATATGTTCCCATGCCGCCCGTATTCGGGCCAGTATCACCATCTCCCACGCGCTTATGATCTTGTGCTGAGCCAAATTCGACGGCCGTTTCGCCGTCGCATAGCGCAAAGAAACTCACCTCTTCACCGTCCAAAAACTCTTCGATGACAATTTCGCGGCTGGCATCACCAAACTTGCCTGCAAACATTTCATCAATTGTGGTTTCTGCTTCATCTTTCGACAGGGCAATCACCACGCCTTTCCCTGCTGCCAAGCCGTCTGCCTTAATTACTATCGGGAGTGATTGGCTTTTAAGATATGCTTTCGCTGGTGCAGATTCGCTAAAGCGTTGGTAGCTGCCTGATGGGATGTTGTATTTCGCTAACATATCTTTGGTGAAGCCTTTTGAGCCTTCAAGCTGTGCTGCTTGTGCAGAAGGACCAAATACACGCACATTTGCAGCGCGAAGTGCATCCGTCCAACCATCCACCAACGGTTGCTCAGGGCCAACCACCACCAAATCCACCTTGTTTGCTTGGCAAAACGCCACGCACGCGTCTACGTCTTTGATCGCAACACATTCCACGATTTGTGCGATCCCAGCATTTCCTGTAGCGCACCAGACCTTGCCTGTACTAGCAGAGCGCGTGAGTGCATCACATAGCGCATGTTCGCGTCCACCAGTGCCGAGTACGAGGATATTGAGTGATTGTGTCATGGAGAGCCTCTTTTTTATATTTTTTCTGATTATGCTTTTCATTCTAGCGAAAGCTGAAATTTAATCTTTCTGCTGTTCTAGATTCCTGCTTACGCGGGAATGACAAGCGAAAAAATGTGCTATTCATAATGAGAATAATTTGCGCGCACCATAATATACACTTAGTATTTGTCAAGTTTAGGACTTTTCAGGGTAGTTTGATTTCTCTATAGCTTATTTATGCAATCCATAGCCAGTACACACAACCAACCTGAATACAGCGTCAGTGAGATCTCTGGTGCGCTTAAGCGTGTGGTTGAAGATACGTTTGGATATGTGCGCGTACGCGGCGAGATATCTGGTTTTAAACGTGCGGCTTCGGGTCATTTGTACCTGGATTTGAAGGATGAGAATGCGGTGCTGAACGCCGTGTGCTGGAAAGGTGTTGCATCGCGTTTTACTTTTAAGCCGGAAGACGGCGTGGAGGTGATCTGCACAGGTAAACTCACCATCTATGCAGGGCGTTCTAATTATCAGATGGTGATTGAAGCGATGGAGCCTGCGGGTGCAGGTGCGCTGATGGCATTGTTGGAAAAGCGTAAAAAAGCTTTTGCGGAAGAAGGTTTGTTTGATGTTTCACGTAAGCGTTCGCTGCCTTATTTGCCAAAAGTGATTGGTGTGATAACTTCGCCCACAGGTGCGGTGATTCGTGATATTTTACACCGTATTGAAGACAGGTTTCCGCTGCATGTGCTGGTCTGTCCTGTGCGGGTGCAGGGCGAGGGTGCGGCGGAAGAAATTGCACGCGCCATTATAGGAATGAATGCGCTGGCTGAGGGCGGAGTAGTGCCGCGCCCAGATGTGTTGATCGTTGCACGCGGCGGTGGTTCGCTCGAAGATTTATGGGCATTTAATGAGGAAGTTGTCGTACGTGCGGCAGCAGCCTCGCAGATTCCGCTGATTTCAGCGGTGGGGCATGAGACGGACACCACCTTGATTGATTATGCAGCAGATGTGCGTGCGCCAACGCCTACCGCAGCGGCAGAGATGGCTGTGCCTGTGCGCGAAGAACTGTTGATGGGTGTCAAGCAATCAGGGCTACGGCTAGAACAAGCGATGCGCCGCAATCTGCACTATGCGCATACAAAACTTGAAGGGCTGGCACGAGGGCTTCCTCGCCCGATGCAGCTATGGGAAATGCGCGCACAACGCGTGGACGAGTGGAGTAGTCGTCTTGCATTGGTGATGCCGAGCATACTCCAAAAACGTATGATGGTGGTGGAGCGTCTGGGGGCGCGTTTGCCTCACCCTGCACAGGGTTTAACACTGAAAATACAATATATTATACATCAGCAAATGCGGTTGGAGGCTGGATTAGCACGCCATATCGAGCGTAGTACGTCGCGGTTAGTGCTTGCAGATAAAATGTTAGAAAATTTGGCGTACCATAAGGTATTGGAGCGTGGTTTTGCGGTAGTACGTAATGCGGAAGGAAGAGCAATCAGCTCTGTGAACGCAGTGCAAGAAGGTGAAGATTATCGTATTGAATTTCGTGATGGTGAGCGTAGCGTCCGTGCCTAACTAAGGTCAGTCTGTAATTTAAAAATATTTGAAAGATATTTGCCGAATTTATAGATCAGCCAGCAGCTAAGTAATACACCTAGTGCGACAGGTCCCCATGCGGGAACGATGAAATCCATGATACCTAGTTGAGATTTATGCGCCATCCAATATTGGTAAAGTCCTTGATGGATACCAATCACATAATCAGGGTTATAGACATATTCTTTCCAATCTTTCATGTCATAGTAGACATAAACACTTCCACACATGCCAAGATAAATCGGTCCTAGCAGTAACGCTAAAAACAGGGTGGGTAGCGTAATCGCAATAATGATAAGGAGTGCAGGGTTCATTGCTTCATCTTATCTTGAGGTTTTGGCCACCTATGATGTACCCAAAACCATTGTTCAGGGTGCTGACGCGCCCAGTCTTCAAAGGTTTCGTTGATACGTCGCATAATAGCATAAACATCCTTTTTTTTATCGCCAGTTTTTTCAAACTGCAAGGGGTGATGCATGGTAATGGTAAAATGCGCGCCCTTTTCTCGTACTACTTGTGCCATGTAGATTGGTAAATCATACTTAAGTGCAAGTTCTGCAGTGGCAGGTGCGGTCATGGCATCATGCCCAAAAAACGGTACGGCGATGCCATCATTGAGTTTCTGATCCACTAACATACCAATCGGCTTATGTTCCTTAATTGCTTTGAGAAGTTCTTGCGCTCCTTTACGTCCTTTAGCAAACATGGATTGGGCAAAAGTTAAGCGCGTTTTACGAATGATACCATCAACCATAGTGTTGTTGGCGGGGCGATAGATTAACACAAGGGGAAGCTCGTGAAGTCCAGCAGTTTTGGCCGCGAGTTCCCAATTGGCAAAATGTCCACCAACAAATAAGGCAGATTTGCCGCTTGCACGCACCTGTTCGAAGACCTCCGCGCCGATGATGTGCATGCGCTGCGCCATGATTGGGCGTGAGAGATAGGGATATTCTGCAATCGTGCGCCCTAAATTATCCCATATGCCAACCACGATGTTATCAATCTCCATAGGAGAGAGTTCCGGCATTGCCATTTTTAGGTTGGCGCGTGCCAAACGATCGGATTTATGAAATCTGGCGAGATGGCGCGCAACAAAACTTCCGAAGGCTGAAGCAAGGTCAATACCAATGAGTCCAAGTAAGATAAACAATAGACGAATAATAAGTGCCTCTAATGCATGACTGAGTGTTTTCATGCGTGACGATCCTTTAAAGTTTGTATGATCCATGCTGATAATATATCGGGAGTTTCGCATTGCAAGGTTACAGGTAGCGTATGTACGAGGGTATGAAAAGACTCAGGGATGCGAACACTATCTTTTTCGGTTGTGACAAGGATCGCCTTCTGTTTGCTTGCTTCTTGCTGTAGTGCTTGAAGATCTGCAAGAACATAAAATTGATGGTCAGAAAAATCTTTCGTTCCAACAATGCTCGCACCGAGTTGAGTTAATGTATCGTAGAATTTCTGTGGGCGAGCAATACCTGCGAAAGCGAATACGCGTTGTCCTTGAAGTTGTTTGGCTACCTCTATGTCAGGTTGTATGGCGGCATAAAAAATAGGTCGGTCTTTTGGTAAGCATGAGGTGATGTGCGTAGTATCTTCTCCAATGATCAAGAAACCATCACTTTTAGCAATAGCTTCATGTAGGGGTTCTCGCAGTGGGCCTGCGGGTAATATTTTTTTATTTCCAAAGCCAAAACCGCCATCAATGACCATCAATGTGAGAGTTTTATACAGGCTAGGATTTTGTAGTCCATCATCCATAATCAATAGGTTTGCACCTGAAGCAATAGCGGCGTCTGCCGCTTTTTTGCGACGTTTTGCGACCCAGCACGGGATATGTTTTGCAATCAGTAAGGGTTCATCGCCAACTTCTTCACTGCTATGGGTATGCGTATCTACGCGTACACAGGATTGTAGTGATCCGCCATGACCGCGGCTGAGTGCGTGGATATGATAGCCATAGTGTTTGAGCATGTCGCCCAGCATGATGACTGTCGGTGTTTTACCTGCACCGCCTACGGTCGCATTACCCACGCAAATGATAGGTACAGACAAAATTTCAGGGACAATACCCGTTATATTGGCGCGATGTGCGGCATGATACACCCAAGAAAGTGGCGTTAATAGCATGGCGAGAGGATGATATTTCTTTCGCCAGAAGCGTGGGGTTTTCATTGAGAGTCCTCCAACGTAAGCAGTTGTGCTATAGTGCGATGTATATCTTCTGAGATGGCTTGTAACGCTCCCTGACAGGCATCAACTGTGGCTTCGGCATTGTTGGCTAGCGTGGATTGATAGGTGGGGTCTTGCAGGCAATGCTGGATAAATTGTGCAAGTTCGACCGCGTTGTTGATTTTATACGTTGCGTGGCGTTGTTCTAACGCTTCGCAAAACTCGTTGAAATTCTGCATATGAGGACCGTAACAAATGGCGCAGTTTAGTCGTGCTGGTTCAAAGGGATTTTGACCACCATGTGCTACTAATGACCCGCCAACAAAAACAATCGGGCTTAAGCGATAAAATAAACCCATTTCACCCATCGTATCTGCAATGTAACAGGCGGTATTTGGGAAAATTATTTCTGCGAGGCTGCGTCGAGCGATAGTAAGCCCAGCATTACGTGCAAGCGAAACTATTGCCTCACCACGCAAATTATGACGTGGGATGATGATAGTGAGTAGGTTAGGAAATTGTGAGATAAGTTGTTTATGGGCTTCCAGAGCATAAGCTTCTTCGCCTTCATGGGTGCTGGCGGCAAGCCAAACAGGACGCTCACCTATTTGGCTTTGAATTTCTATGAGGGCGTGCTTATGAAAGGGAAGGGCAGGTGCAGAAAATTTCAAATTACCTTTTTCTAGGATGTTGCTTGCGCCTAAATTATGAAGCCGAGTAGCATCCACTGCACTTTTAGCATAAATAGCATCATAGCAGGCAAGCATTGGGGTGATAATAGACGTATGGCGCATCCATTGCGTAAAAGATCGCGCTGAAATCCGCGCATTAAGCAGCACTAATTTGCAACCTGTTTTTTGAGTCATCAGGAGCATATTTGGCCAAAATTCTGAATCGACAAAATAAGCAACAGATGGTCGCCAGTGATGCAAAAACGCATGAATAGCTTGTGGCGTATCAATTGGCGCGAATTGGTGGATAACACCTTCGGGCAAGCGCGTAGCGGCGAGGTTAGCTGAGGTCACGGTGACAGTCGTCACTAAGATTGCAAGTGTGGGATGTTGAGCGGTGATAAGTGAAATTAATGGTAATATGGAGGTGAGTTCACCCATACTCGCGGCGTGAAACCAAATAAGTTTGCCTTGTGGGCGCGCTATGGTAGTTTTGCCATAACGCTCATTTAAGCGACTTTCTATTTCTTTCCCTGCTTTTAAGCGGTTTCTCAGTAACAATGGCAAAAAGGGCGCAACCAGCCATGTAATGGTGCGGTAGAGTGTAAAAGAAAAGGGCATTTTAGAATGAGACATAACCCTTGTTTACTCGGTTATGGTAATGCCTGCAAGCATGTCTGCGTGATTGGTCGTTTCATTGAGCTTGTTTTGGATAAGAAGCCTAAATTCTTCTGTATGATTCTCGTCTGTACTCTCTGGCGGTATTAAAGGTGCGCCTAGTGTGTAGAAAATATTTGTAAAGGGTTTAGGAATCATGAATTTATCCCAACTTGTGAGCGCGATATGGTTGCGCGCCGAAAAGGCAAGCGGGATAACAGGGCAACCCGTTCGGATAGCAATGTGGGCAATGCCCGCTGCGGCAATGTGATATGGACCGCGAGGGCCGTCTGGGGTAATGGTGATGTTTTCACCTTTTTTCAGTTTGACCATCAGTGAGCGCATTGCCGTCATCGCACCTTTACTACTTGATCCATGAATCGTTGCGATGCCGAAATGTTCCATCACTTTCGCAATCAACATGCCGTCATTATGGTGCGAGATAAGTACATGCATCCCGCGTTTTTTAGGGCGAATGCGAGCGATCATGCATAATCTGCCATGCCAAAATGCTGTGATCGCGTGCGTTTCTCCACGCATATAGGCCGCGGACTCTGGATGAATATCATAGCGAATGCGTGAAGTGAGGAACACAAGCCATATATAAGCCCAGACCAAACGGCAGGCAACACGTAGAAAGTGCGGGTGCTTAACAATACGTTTAACTAATTTTTGTTTTTTTAGGCTTCCCATTCATGCCTGCTCCGTAAATTGTGAGGCGTTGAGTGTTGCATAGACGCCATTTTTCTTTAAGAGTTCATCATGTGTACCTGATTCGACGATCTGTCCTTTATCCATCACATAGATAATATCTGCGTGGCGTACGGTTGAAAGGCGGTGCGCAATCACCAAACTGGTGCGATGTTGCATCAGTTCATCAAGGGCTTTCTGAACGCTACGCTCAGAGGCAGCATCAAGTGCGGATGTTGCTTCATCTAGTAATAAAATGGGAGCATTGCGTAACATTGCGCGTGCGATAGAGATGCGCTGGCGTTGCCCGCCTGAGAGCCTTGTGCCAGAAGGACCAACGCGTGTCGCATAGCCTTCGGATTGTGTGATGATGAAATCATGCGCATCTGCCGCTTTTGCAGCGTTCTCCACAGTTTCTTTGCTGGCATTCTCAAGCCCATATGCAATGTTTTCGTAAATAGTGCCATCAAACAGCATTACTTCTTGTGAGACAAAGGCGATATGGTTACGTAAACTTGCAAAAGTGAGGTCGCGTATGTCATGCCCATTAATGTGAATCCTGCCGCTGTCCACATCGTAAAAGCGCATCATCAGATTCATAATCGTGGTTTTACCCGCGCCTGATGCGCCGACCAACGCCGCCATTTTTCCTGCGGAGACATCAAAGCTCACCTGTCGCAATGCAGGGATATGATTATGATAGTTAAAATCTACACACTCAAAGTGAATGCTTGCCCCTTCGGTTAGGGTAGGTAAGGTGATGGCATCTGGTTTTTCTGCTATGGTTGGTCTTGTATCCATAACCGTAAAGAAACGGCGTGCCGCGGCTAACCCTTCTTGTAATTGAGTGTTCATACCTGCCATCGCACGTGCAGGTTTATAGGCCATAAGCATGGCAGCAACGAATGAGAAAAATTTACCGGGAGTGGTAGAACCGTCTATAACCTGCATGCCACCGTAAAAGATCACACCTGCAATCGCAAAACTGCCCAAAATCTCCATCATGGGGCTTGCAATTGCCTGGATACGTGAAGCTTTCGTGTAGAGTGAGAACAGACGATTTACCGAGAAACGTGCGCGCTCGACTTCAAATTCTTCCCGCCCATATGCCTTCACAATACGCACACCGCTAAATGCATCATCTAAAATGGCAGCAAAATTACCGAGTTCATGCTGTGCTTTGTCAGAAACTTTGCGCATGCGCTTACCGAGTTTAATCACGGGGTAGAATGCAATGGGGTAAATCCCGAGAGCGAGAAGTGAAAGCTGCCAACTTTGATGAATCATTACCCCTACCAAGAAAACCATGGTTAACGTTTCCTTCGCAATGCCTGTGAGAACGCTCGATACTGCATTACGCATAAGCTGAATGTCGCTGGTAAAGCGTGTAATTAATTTGCCTGAAGCTTGATCTTGATAGAGTCCAACGTCTGCGTAAAGCAAGTGGCGAAATAAATCAATTTGCATTGCGGCGATGATGCCTTGACCAACACGACGCATGAGTACGGTTTGACCATAATTTGCCATAGCACCCAACAACGTAATGCCAATGACTACAAGCGGAATCAGATAGAGCATCTGGTGGTTCTTATTGACAAAAATTTCATCCAGTGCGGGTTGGAGTAGCCATGAATTTCCTGCTGCGGTGCTAGCAACCACCACCATACACATCACAGCAAGTACAATATCGCGCTTAAAATGGCGGACATAATGATATACCAAGCGACGCATCAAGCTTTTGGATGCGGTCTCATGGTGAGGGGTTTGCTCAGGTATATCGAGTGTTTCAATGTTCATGCGCAGATGTTTAACTGCTTTTATTTGAAAAAGCTAGCTTCCTGCCACTGTCATACCCTCAACGCGCAGCGTTGGGGTGTTGGTGGCGTATTTGAACACCAAATCATTTGCAGGAATAAGGTGTACGAACATATCGAGCATTTTTCCTGCAATTGTCATCTCGGAAACCGGATAGACGATTTCACCGTTTTCAATCCAAAAACCTGATGCGCCTTGGCTATAATCTCCTGTGACAGTGTTCACGCCCATGCCGAAAGCTTCCGTGACGTAGAACCCTTCTTTGATGTCCGCAATCAAGTCGTTAACAGATATTTTTCCTGCTTTCATATAAAGATTGGTAGAGGACGGAGACGGGGGTGATGCCATCCCGCGCGAAGCGTGACCAGTCGATTTTAGCCCAAGCTGATTGGCTGAACGTGTATCGAGTAACCATGTTTGCAAAACACCGTTTTCGACGAGGGTGAGGGGTGCAGTGGCGAGTCCTTCGCCATCAAACGGTTTTGAGCCAAGTCCACGCCTACGGGTAGCATCATCGACAATACAAACATTTTGATTAAAGATTTCTTTATGCATCTGGTCTTTGAGGAAGGACGTGCCACGCGCAATGCTTGTGCCGTTGATACCTGAAGAAAATGCTCCCAGTAAACTGCGGCCCACACGCGGGTCAAAAATCACAGGAATCTGCGTGGTGGCCTTTTTGCGAGGATGCAAGCGTGCAAGTGCTTTTTGGGCTGCACCCTTTCCAATGTCTTTTGGAGAGAGTAAATCGCCAAAATGACGTGCTGTGCTATAATCGTAATCACGTTCCATCTCTGCGCCTTTACCTGCAAGCACAGACACAGAAAGCGATTGCATGCTGGCGCGGTAGTGGGCGTGGCATCCCGCAGAGGTTGCAATGATCAGCTCATATGTACCATAACTCGCATCTGCACCTTCTGAATTGGTGATGCCTTTGGTTTCCAACGCGACTGCTTCGCATTGTTTTGCACGGTCAAACATTAAATTCACTTCAGGCTCATTGCTGTCATAGAGATCAAGGTCGGGGATATTCTTAATGATGCACGAACTATCCGCCAAATCGGCGTAAGTATCGTCTGTCGCTACACGTGCCATTGAAAGTGCGCGCTCTGCAAGCAACATTAAGCTTGCGGGGGAGCAATCTGAGGTGGATGCCATTGCGGGTGCATCACCCACCCATACTCGCAGCCCTATGCCGCTGGACTCAGAGCGTTCTAATTGTTCTTGCTTTCCTTTACGGCACGACACCGATACATCCATCGTGTTTAGAAAAATACAGTCTGCTTTATCTGCACCCTGTTTTTTTGCCTCGGTAAGTACATGTTCAATGATGGCGGCATTAGAAGAGGTCATGGTGACTCGCAGAAAAAGGGTGATTAGTGTGTGAGGTGTGATTCGGCTGGTGTTGTGGAAAGGGCGTTAGGCTGCGTGGGTTGCAATGTAGGTAAAGGGCGTCTTGCCAGTTCTTCTCCTGCTTGAGCGAGTGTTGTCTTGATAAGTGTATCTTGACCAATAAAATAGTGCATTATAAAGCGCCAAATCGGACTTTTAATTTTGCCATCTTCGGAAAGTTTTGCGACGGTTTTGTTTTCGCTTAAAGCTTCTAAGTCAATTATCCATGAGCCTTCATAGGGCGTATCCGTATCAAGAATGGTGGTTTTAAAATGTTTATTGGGAATGGATTCATCAATGCTGATATCCATGAAATGCCCGTCTTTGAGTTCAATATGCCATGCGGGTTTGCCATCTTTGATACCCAGTGATGCGGTTTTGGCAACGGTTGCTGACCACGTGGGCATGGTTGCATAATCGGTGAGAACTTGCCAAACCATTGTGACGGGACGGTCATAAACAGCCTCAGCTTCAACATGGTGGTTTTTGGAAAGATTTGCACTAAATCCAATAAATCCTACGGCGGCAATCGCGAGAAAAACACCGAGTGTGGTAATCATTATGCGCATGCTGCATTTCCTTTAATATTGTGACCTGCTCCTCTTGTGTGAGCTTCATCTGTATATTTTTGAAACATGTTTCTACACCTGCGTACTGCATAAATCTAGTAGTAATGGGGCGACATGGGCATTATTTCCAAATAGACACGCCGCTGGTAGGCAGTCCGTACTGCGCCCATTTTTCGTTTACTTTCTGAATAATATTGTCGTCCATTCGCATGACTTGACCCCATTCACGGGTGGTTTCGCTGTCTATTTTGTTTGTGGCGTCCATGCCGAGTTTACCGCCTAGTCCTGAGGTCGGCGAAGCAAAATCAAGGTAATCAATTGGGGTGTTTTCAATCGTGATAATATCGCGCACAGGGTCCATGCGTGTGGACATTGCCCAGATTACATCCTTCCAGTCACGGCAGTCAATGTCTTCATCAACTATAATCACAAATTTAGTATAGACAAATTGACGTAGGAACGACCATACGCCCATCATGATACGCTTGGCATGTCCAGCATAAGCCTTTTTGATGGAGACGACCGCAACGCGGTACGAACAACCTTCAGGCGGCAACCAGAAATCAACAATTTCGGGGAATTGTTGTTGTAGAAGCGGGATGAATACTTCATTCAGTGCTTCGCCTAGTACGGATGGCTCATCAGGGGGGCGGCTGGTGAAGGTGCTTAAATAAATAGCATCCCTTCGCATAGTAATCGCCGTACAGGTAAAGACAGGGAATTTCTCGACGGAGTTATAATAACCTGTGTGATCGCCGTAAGGACCTTCATCGCCATATTCACTTAAGCTTACGTAACCTTCCAACACGATTTCTGCGTGGGCAGGTACTTTTAACGGTACGGTTTTACAGTCAACGAGCTGCACTTTGCTTCCGCGAAGTAATCCTGCAAATTGATATTCTGAAAGTGTATCAGGTACAGGTGTCACTGCAGCAAGAATAGTCGCAGGGTCTGCGCCAATCACCACTGCCACTGGTAGTGGGTCGCGCTTTTCCTTTGCCCAGCGTGCATGGTGTTGCGCTCCGCCGCGATGTTTGAGCCAGCGCATTAAGGTCGTGTTTTTGCCCGTAACCTGCATACGGTAAATGCCAAGATTAAAATTATCTTCCTTTTTGTCGCTTGGGCCTTTGGTCACGACGAGTGGCCACGTAATTAGCGGTGCAGGTTCGTTTGGCCAGCAGGTTTGGATAGGTAGTCTGCCTAAATCCACTTCTTCACCTGTCCATAGGACTTCTTGGCAGGGGGCGTTATTCACTGTTTTGGGTTTCATCGCAAGTGCGGCTTTGATGAGTGGCATCATCTCCCATGCTTCACGCATAGATGAAGGTGGCTCGGGTTGCTTAAAGAAAGCTAACATTTCGCCGACTTCACGCAATTGTTCAGGAGTACGGTTCAAAGCCATAGCCACGCGCTCGACCGTACCAAAAAGATTGACTAAAACAGGCAGTGGTGATTTTTTTTGTTCGGCTTCTTCCGTAGAATTATTGGCATGGAGAACGTTTTCAAATAAGACCGCCGCTCCTTTTTCTGCCAGTAATCGCGTTTGAATTTCGGTCATCTCTAAATAGGTGGAAACGGAGGCTTGTACACGCACAAGCTTGCCTGCCTTTTCTAAAGCAGTCATAAAATCACGCAGAGATTCGTATGCCATGTCTTAGCCCTTAAAATCTTGCGGTGGTTTGCCGGGAAGCCATGATACTAGTACATCGCCAATGTGTGGACTTAAGCAACTAAGCAGCCATAACGGAATCGACATTGGTAGTGGGAAAGCAATACGCGGACGGTTTTTCTCAATCCCTGCTTTGATGCGTTGTGCTGCTTCTTCAGCTTCCATGATAAACGGCATAGGGTAGGGATTCACATCTGTCATCGGGGTTTTGATAAATCCTGGACAGATTACACTTACTTTGATGCCTTGTTTTTTGAGCTGACAGCGTAGCCCTTCACCCCATATGCGTACTGCTGCTTTGCTTGAGCAATAAGCAGGCGCAGAGCCAAGTCCACGAAATCCTGCGATTGAGCTGATGAGGGCGATATGACCATGCGAACGCATCTGCATCCATGATATTACAGGGAGTACAGTATTAAATACGCCAGTCACATTCACTTCAAAAATACGACGTGTTTGCTCAGAAGATTCTGTGCCACTCGCTGTTCCACCAGAAATTCCTGCGTTGGCGATAATGAGGTCAATGGGGTGATCAGCGTCAAAATGTGCTAGCCAGTCGGTCATCGCTGCTTCATTACACACGTCAATACTTGCGGTGATGACTTCTGTCCCACGTGCGCGGCAATACATGGCTAAAGTCTCCAGCTTGTCAGTATTGCGTCCAAGTAGTCCAAGAGTGACGCCACGCTCGGCGTAGGCTTTCGCTAATGCCTCTCCAAGCCCAGAACTTGCGCCTGTAATCACGATGTTTTTATATGTCATGTGTCATCACCTAAATTTTATAAGGAGGGAAGTGTAAACCTTTAGGAGAAACAGTAAATAGTTCAAAACCGTCTTTGGTCACCCCTAAAGAATGTTCAAACTGCGCAGAAAGCGAGCGGTCACGGGTGGTGACTGTCCAGCCATCATGCACACTGAGTTTGGTCTCTTTTTTGCCTGCATTGATCATCGGTTCTACGGTGAAGAACATACCTTCTTCTAGTATTTCACCCGAACCTGGTCTGCCGAAATGTAGGATATTGGGGGCGGTATGAAAGATTTTACCAAGTCCATGACCGCAATATTCACGTACGACCGAAAATCCTTGTGACTCCGCATAGGTTTGAATTGCATGCCCAATATCACCAGTGGTTTTTCCTGGTTTGATTTGTTCAATCCCCAGCATCATCGCATCATAGGTCACCTGAATCAGTCGTTGTGCGCGAATCGGTACGTCACCCACATAATACATACGGCTTGAATCGCCATGCCAACCATCAACCAGTGGGGTCACGTCAATATTGATAATGTCGCCAGACTTGAGTTTTTGTTTTTCAGACGGCACGCCGTGACATACGACGTGATTGACCGATGTACATACAGATTTCGGAAAGCCGCGATAGCCCAGTGGTGCAGGAATCGCGCCTGCATCAATCGTTATCTTATGCAAAATATCATTGATTTCCTGCGTGGTGACGCCTTCGCGTACAATCTCCGTGGCGGCGTCGAGTAATTCAGCGGCAAGCTTTCCTGCCTTGCGCATTGCGGCAAAGTCTTCAGGCCCGTGAAGTTCGATATGTGATTTTTTTGACATTTATTTGTTCTCCTTGCGCCTAACATAAAGGACATGGTGGAAATCAGCAATTTTTTTATGCTATACTTGTGGCTGCAAAATCTTTGTCATTCCAGCGAAAGCTGGAATCTAAAGAGCATTTAATGGATGCTAGCCTGAGCTAGTTTGACAAGGAAAAAGAGGAATATCATGACCAAAATTACAACGGCTTGCTTGATTATCATCGGAAATGAGATTTTATCAGGGCGAACCCAAGATAAAAACCTTGCATGGTTATCGCAGCGTTTGAACGAAGTCGGGGTTCGGATGGTGCATATGAGAGTTATTCCTGATGTGGAACATATTATCGTGGAAACGATAAACGCTGTACGCACACAGTATGATTATATTTTTACTACAGGCGGCATTGGCCCAACTCATGATGATATTACCTCTGCCTGTATCGCAAAAGTATTTGGCGTAAAATTTGGTCGTAACGCTGAGGCGGAAGCACGACTGCGTGTGTATTATAAACCCGAAGACCTGAACGCAGCGCGCTTGCGTATGGCGGATTTGCCTGAGGGAGCAGAGTTGATTGATAATCCTGTGAGTACCGCCCCAGGTTTTAGGCTTGGAAATGTCTATGTGCTTGCAGGTGTGCCACGCATTATGCAGGCAATGATGGACGGTATCATCCACACTTTCAAAGGTGGTTTGCCAATTTTAAGTGAAACTTTGAGCTTTTGGCTACCAGAAGGGGTGATTGCCGAAGGCGTCACCGCGATTCAAGCCAAGTACCCAGAAGTAGAAATAGGCTCATACCCAATGATTAAAGATGAACGCTTGGCAACAAGTTTGGTGCTTCGCAGTGATAATGCTGAGGTTTTGGCAATCGCTACAAGAGATACACGAGCATTTATTGATTCGCTGAAAGGCGAGTGGATAGCGTAGTTTAATGCTGCTTAAACAATACATTACGATATTCACTGGGGTTCTCTAATACGATTCCAGTGCCTTTTGCGACGCAGAAAAGGGAATCCTCAGCAACGATGACGGGGAGTCCTGTTGCATATGAAATCACGGCGTCAAGGTGACGCAACATTGAGCCGCCACCTGTCATCACGATGCCTTTGTCCGCAATATCCGATGAGAGTTCTGGTGGGGTGCATTCAAGGGCAACTTTGACCGCTTCCATAATTTGATAGACAGGATCAGCAAGTGCTTGCGCCATTTGCAACTCTGTCAGCACTAATTCACGTGGTGTGCCTGTTGCCATATCACGACCACGAATGGTCATGCTGCGACCTTCTGTGCCGTCTTGTGGTGGGCAGGCTGTACCAATTTCTTTTTTAGCGAGTTCCGCAGTGGTCTCGCCAATCAGCAAATTATGATAACGACGAACATAGGAAATAATTGCTTCGTCCATACGGTCACCGCCGACGCGCTCTGAGCGCGCATAGACGACACCGCCAAGTGAAAGCACGGCAACTTCTGTCGTGCCGCCGCCAATATCTACGATCATTGAACCCGTCGCCACTGCGACAGGAAGCCCTGCGCCAAGTGCTGCCGCCACAGGTTCTTCAATTAGATAGACATCCCGCGCCCCTGCATTTTCTGCTGCCCATTGAATCGCACGGCGTTCCACAGGGGTTGAACCAGAAGGCACACAAATAATAATGAGAGGACCAGAGCCAAAAAAACGGCGTTTATGTACGCGGTGGATAAAATGTTTGATCATTTCTTCTGCGACGTGGAAATCAGCGATGACACCATCTTTCATTGGCCGTAAAGCTTCAATTTTTTCAGGGGTGCGACCAAGCATTTGCTTTGCTTCTTCACCAAAGGCGTAAGGAATTTTTTGACCATTCTCATTTTTCATTGCAACAACAGACGGTTCATTAAGCACAACGCCCTGACCAGGAACGTAAATCAGCGTGTTTGCTGTACCTAAATCAATTGCCATATCCGTGCTTTTGAGGCCGAAAAGCTTGCCAAAGAATCCCATGCAGTACCATGCCCTACAATAGTATAAGAATATTATTCCTGTACTATCGTTTTAATATCTTTATTGCGAATGGTCTCCACTTTACACAAGGCGTTGATATACGCAAGTGCAGATGCAACTAAAGTATCAACATCGCTACCCTGACCATTGACGACTGTGCCTTCTGCATCAAGGCGTACTGTTACTTCCGCTTGTGCGTCAGTCCCTTGCGTCACTGCGTGTACTTGATAAAGCTTGAGGCGAACATTTGCCGCTGCGGGAATCAGTGCTTTGATCGCTTTGAAGATGGCATCGACAGGACCGTTCCCAGCTTGTGTAATGCTGAGTTCTTTGCCATCCACAGCTAATTTCATATCTACTTCTTGCGCTCCGACCGTACCACAACGTACTTGCAAAGAAACTAGGCGAACGCGCTGTGCATCGCTGTTTGCGCGTGGGTCAATTAGCGCAAGAATATCATCGTCATAGACATCTTTCTTTTTATCTGCGAGTGCCTTAAAGCGGTTAAATGCATCTTCAAATGCATTATCGCCCAGTGTTAAGCCTAACTCCTCAAGCTTTTTGCGGAATGCGTGGCGACCTGAATGTTTACCCATCACCAAATTTGATTTGGTAAGCCCAATAGATTCAGGAGTCATGATTTCATACGTGCCAGCATTTTTGAGCATGCCATCTTGGTGAATACCTGATTCATGGGCAAAGGCATTTGCGCCAACAATCGCTTTGTTGACCTGCACTGATTGACCTGTGATGGATTGTACAAGGCGTGATGCGCGCATGATATGCTCGGTTCTGATACCAGTTTCAAAACCATAACGGTCTTTGCGGGTGGTGAGCGTCATTACCACTTCTTCGAGTGCAGTATTACCCGCACGCTCGCCAATGCCGTTGATGGTCACTTCTGCTTGACGTGCGCCAGCGTGAAGGGCAGCGAGTGTGTTGGCGGTGGCTAACCCTAAATCATTTTGTCCATGAAAGGAGAAAATGGCTTTATCAGCATTCGGGACACGGTTAATCACAGAGGTGAACATCTCATGAATGTCAATCGGTGTGGCGTAGCCCACCGTATCAGGTAGATTGATGGTGGTTGCACCCGCTTTAATCGCAGTTTCCACAGCGCGACATAAATAATCATAGCCTGTGCGGGTAGCGTCCATTGCCGACCATTCGACATCATCGGTAAAGCTCTTTGCAAGCCCGACTGTATCCTTGATCACTTCTAACACTTCATCTTGCGTCATGCGAAATTGATATTTCAAATGAATATCGCTGGTAGAGATAAACGTATGAATACGGCTGCGCTTTGCAGGTTTCAACGCCTCTGCTGCGCGTTCAATATCTGCAGTTTTTCCGCGAGCAAGTGAGCAAACGACAGCATTTTTTGTTTGTTTGGCTATGGCATGTACGGCATCAAAATCGCCGTCAGATGCCATCGCAAAACCTGCCTCAATGACATCGACGCCCATGCCATCGAGTACTTCGGCAACGAGAAGTTTTTCTTCACGGTTCATCGACATGCCTGGAGATTGCTCGCCGTCGCGTAAGGTAGTGTCAAAAATGGTGATGCGGGTAGGGTTGGTCATGTTCTGCTCATTGAAAAGAAGTGGCTAGAAACTAGTGGTTAATGGCTAGAAGAAAGTTTAAGTTTTTTTATCATACTCCGTATCATTTTTCACACCCATTTAATCAAAGAGTCGGCATAAGATGAAGGAAAGAAATTTTGTTTCTGAACAATAAGAGCTTGAGTTTCTAGTTCTGCCAATGAATCAAGGGCAATACTTAAAAATTGTATATATTCTTTGCTGCCTTTGCGATTAAAGCCTGCGGCGATATTGGAAGGAATAGAAATAGCGGCGCGATTCATTTGCGCCGCTAATCCAAATTTGTGTTCTTTAGGAAAATATTCAGTTCCCTTAACGTAGTAACTAATTCTTTGCGCGATCAACGAGTTTATTCTTGCCAATCCACGGCATCATGCCACGTAGTCGTGCGCCAACTTCTTCAATCGGATGCTCAGACTCTAAGCGACGGGTTGCTTTGAAAGAAGGGCAACCTGCTTTGTTTTCCAACATCCAGTTGCGGGTAAAGCGACCAGATTGAATGTCTGCAAGAACGCGTTTCATCTCTGCTTTGGTTTCAGCCGTGATGATGCGTGGACCTGTAGAATAATCACCATATTCTGCGGTGTTAGAAACAGAATAACGCATATTTGCTAAACCACCTTCGTAAATCAAATCTACGATAAGTTTGGTTTCATGTAAGCATTCAAAATACGCCATTTCAGGTGCGTAACCTGCTTCTACTAAGGTTTCAAAGCCCGCTTTGATAAGCTCAGAAATACCGCCGCAAAGTACGGCTTGTTCACCAAACAAATCAGTTTCGCACTCTTCACGGAAGGTGGTTTCGATGATGCCTGAACGACCACCGCCGACGCCAGAAGCGTAGGAAAGTGCGATTTCTTTTGCATTGCCTGTCGCATCTTGATGAATTGCAATAAGGCAAGGAACGCCACCGCCTTTGACATATTCACCGCGCACGGTATGACCAGGACCTTTAGGTGCAATCATGTATACGTCTAAATCTTTGCGTGCTTCGATAAGACCAAAATGGATATTCAGGCCATGTGCGAAGGCAAGCGCAGCACCTTGTTTCAAATTATCTTTAAGGTCGTCAGCATAAAGGTCAGCTTGAAGTTCATCAGGCACAAGTACCATCACTACATCTGCCCATTTTGCAGCTTCCGCAGGGGTCACCACATCAAAACCAGCCGATTTTGCTTTTTCGATGCTGCTTGATCCAAAACGCAAACCGATTTTGACGTTTTTCGCGCCGCTATCACGAAGATTCGCAGCATGCGCATGACCTTGACTACCATAGCCAATAATCGCAACATTTTTAGATTTGATAAGGTTCAGATCACAATCTTGATCGTAGTAAACGCGCATGGGATGCTCCTTAAGCGTTGGGTGGGCAAAAAATAAAGGCTGTTTTTATAGTGCTTATATGGTGGAGACACAAGTACTTATGCAGTCATTTTATGCGTTTTTTTAGGTTTTTTGGTTGTGTTAGGCTGTTGTTCACGCAAACCGTAGAATAAATGATGCCAAATTTCGTGATTGCCACGTTTCCAAATCACGTTGTCAATAAAGTAGTGATGAATATTGATGAAAAGAATGAACATGAGTGGCCATGGTGTTTTCCAGTCAAGCGGCGCAATGTTGATGTCATAAAAAGCAATTTTATTTGGGATGAAATCAAAAAATAATAATCCCAAAAATGCGAGCGCAGAAGCATATAACAGTCCTAATTGACGTAAGTGCGGTGCGAGTCCATGGCCATGGATGTTTAAGTTTTCTAGGTTCTCTCCGCGTTTGACGCTGTAGATAAAGAGAAGATATTGTGCGGAATGAAAGAAGGGAGCTGCCGCTGCCCAGAGAGGGTTGCTTAACCCAAAAAGCAGTAAAATATACATGGAAAAATAACCAAGTAACGCTGCAAGTGGAGGTTTTTGTCCGCGTAGCCATTTGTGCGCAAGCATCAAACAGGTGAGGATGAGGTAGGTGTACAAGAACCAATCTAGAAATGTTGCCATGTATTCGGGAATGCGTAAGGAAGAGCCAGTGTAAGTAAAATCGGAATGTCCAGCAGTATCTGTGCCAAGTCCTGGGATAACTTTGTAGGCATTGAGCCAGCTATACATCCATACGACATGGGCGTTGATATACATTAAGAAGCGTTCTCTGTTGGTGTAGGTGATATGGCGAACGCTGCTGAGGACCATCATGATACCAAAGGATTGTTTAACATAGTGCCATCCCACAAAGAAAAACATGGCGACAATACCCCAACCAAAAGCATCTTTGGTATGTGCAAGCCAGCCGTAGCAAAAACCTAAGCCCATTAGAGTAGGAACAATGATGCCCGCATTGACAAATCGCCACCACATGACGCGGTCTGTCGCCGCAAATTGACGTAATTGTCCACGAAAATTACGGTATAATATTCCGTAGGATGCCATAAAGTGAGGATAGTTTACTACATATGCAAGCAGCGCGAATAAAGCTGCGACTTTGAAATGAATGTTATTATCAATACGCTGGTGTGAATCTCGAATGAAGGGGGACGTACTTAGTACGATTGCAAGATATACCAGCGCAGCACCACCAGCAAGGGTAGCGTCCCAAAATGGTGATACAAGAAAGCGTTTGTTCCGCCATAGATTGGAGGAAAAAAAGGAAGGAGTGGAGGTGGTGACATGGTCTGCTGTGGTCACAAAACCCCCTAATGTTATTTGGTTTCTTCGCCAAAACCTTCTGCGCCGCGTGCCATTGCCGCCGCACCTGTGCGTGCAATCTCAACTAAGCCTAAAGGCTTCATGAGTTCAATAAAAGAATTAATTTTAGAGGGTTTCCCTGTTAACTCAAAGACGAAGGATGATGTGGTTGCATCAACCGAGCGTGCGCGAAAGATTTCTGCAATGCGCAGAGCCTCGACGCGTTTTTCACCAGTGCTGGTGACTTTGATGAGCGCAAGTTCACGTTCAACATGCGCGCCTTCAACCGTGAGGTCATGAACGCGGTGAACAGGAATCATGCGTTCCAACAAGGCTTTAATTTGTTCAATGACTTGACGTGTGCCTGTGGTGACAATTGTTATGCGAGATAGGCCACGTTCTGCATCGGTTTCTGCTACGGTCAGGCTTTCAATATTATAGCCACGCCCAGAAAATAATCCAACCACACGACCAAGTACGCCAAACTCATTATCCACTAGGACAGCCAGCGTATGGCGTTCCAAGCTTTGTTTCGTTTCAGGAATATCATAGACAATATCACGCATTTTTTTAAAATCCTTATGGAACTAGTGATGCCTTTTTTCTGGATACCAGCCTATCACCATGATGACAATGATAAAATGTTATAGTAATTCTATTGTGTTTTACATAATAGAATTACCAGCCGTGATCACGGTTGCGGAAGTTGTTCGCCGTTAGCTTTAGTGGCATTTGAATGTTAAGAGTTTATGCGACGTTCAATAGCATCCCAAACCAATGATTCTGGCGCAGAGTTGTAGAGTCGTTTGAGCGCAGGCATACTTGTAGGTGAAGTCAGGTTGATTTCAGTTAAGTAATCACCAATGACATCGAGTCCTACTAAAATTAAATCACGTTTAATAAGTTCTGGGGCGATGGCTTCGCATATCTCACGCTGACGTGTGGTGAGGAGCGCACTGGCTGCGCTGCCGCCTGCTCGGAAATTGGCGCGGATCTCACCTTCCGCGGGGATGCGCCCAAGCACGCCCTCAACCTTGCCATCAATGAGTAAGATTCTGCGGTCGCCGTCTTTGACCTCTGGTAAAAAACGTTGCACCATATAGGGTTCGTTAGGGTTGGTGAGTAGGGTTTCCAAAATCGCTTGGATGTTATCACCACCAGTTTTTAGACGAAATACGCCAAGTCCTGCGAAGCCATAAAGCGGTTTAATGACAATGTCGTTAAACTCAGTGAGAAATGCCATCACATCTTTCTGCGAACGCGTAATCAATGTTTCAGGCATGAATTCATGAAACATTAGCGGGAATATTTTTTCAGGACAGTTACGTACGTGTGCAGGGTGGTTGGTCACAAAAACTTTGGGCATGAGCATTTCAAGAAAATGGGTAGCGGTAATATAGCCCATGTCAAACGGTGGGTCTTGACGCATTAATATGACGTTCATTTCACCAAGATTGGTGTGTTGCCATTCTCCGGCCTCAAACCAGTTTTCCAAACCTTCTTTCATAGAAATGGATTGCGTTTTTGCATAAACATTGCCGCCTCGCACACTCAAGCTTGAAGGGTGATAATGTACCAAGCTATAGCCACGCCTTTGTGCCTCTAACCCAAGTAAAATGGTGGTGTCGGTAAAAGGCTTTAAGCTTTGGGGGGCGTCCATTTGGATGGCGACGCGTGCGATGCTCATGACTGATTGACCTTGATGCGTTTTTCAGAGTTTTTTAGGCGGACATGGCTGATAACTTTGCTTACCCCATGTGTATGCGCGGCGATGTAGGTGACACTATCAAGCTCAAAGCTGTTTTGAGCCGTGCCAAGGAGGTAAACAACGCCATTAACGGCTTCGATGGTATAGTTGACCGAACGAATATCTTTGGTAGCGATCAGGCGGCTGCGAATTTGGGTGGTGATCCACGTGTCGTTGCTGCGCGTAAGTACACTTAGTGGTTCACCTACTTTGAGTTCATTAATGACTTCTTGTACGCCTTTTGCAGACCATGCCAGTCTAGTTGCCTCGTCGGATGTTTTTTGGCTTTTGACCGTACCCGTAAGTAAAACGCGTCCCTCATCTACCTCGATGTTGACGTTAAGTAACATATCATTTACGTCAGATTGCACGAAGAAATGGGTGATATTTGCTTTGATAATTTTGTCATCAAGATTATTGCCTAATGAGCGTTCTTCTGTCGCACTTGCGCCAACAGCTGCACCTGAAGCTATCAGTGTTGGAGCGCACCCGCTGGTGAGCAGTGCAGCATTACACAGTAACAAGAAAAAAAGGTGAGATGTTTGGGTCATGGGTGTGCCATTAGAATCCACATAAAATATGTTGGTGATTATGCAAAAAATCTACCTTAGTGCAAGATGCAATACAGTGACAGTGGTCGATAGGTTTATCCAAGCGGTTGCCATGCATTGACAAGATGGAGTGGTTTTTGCCAAGGGCTACAAGTAATGACATCAAAGCGAAGGTCGTGGTGAACATAAAGGGTGCGTGCTATAAAAGACTTTGCGGCACGTTCAATGCGCATTTTTTGACGTGCAGAGATCGATTCTAGTGCGGTGCGTTCATTTTTTCGGGCTTTGACTTCGATAAATACCACGGTATTATTTTTAAGGGCTATTAGGTCAATTTCACCATGTTTGTTGCGGTAGCGACGACGTAAAATAGTGTATCCATGTAGTATAAGCCAGACGGCGGCAATCCATTCAGCAAGAATTCCCCAGAAATAAGCACGCTTTTTGTGTTTTTCAGGCTTCTTTTTGATGACTTTGATGTGGCTCATGGCGGTCACTTTATATTTTGGCGCATACGTAGTTGTAATGCCATATCATACAATGTTTTGCGCTGCAAACCTGTTGCATCGGCGATAGCCTTTACGGCGTCTTTCAGGCTGGTGTGTTGCATTGCCCCTAGTAGTAAATTTTCAATATCAGCATCGTCACTGCCTACCTCGAGGTCTTGTTCTTGCGCTCCATCAACCACTAACACAATTTCGCCTTTGATGTCACTGCGGGCTTCCAATATAATGAGGATTTCTTGCAGAGAGCCACGCACCGTTTCTTCATAAAGCTTGGTGATTTCTCGCAGCATAACGGCTTGGCGCGTACCTAAAATAATGTGTAGATCGCGCAGCGTCTCCACAATGCGATTTGGTGATTCTAAAAAAACCAATGTTGCTGGGAGCGTTGAAAAGCGAGTGATTTCTTTGCAGCGTGCAGTATGTTTGGTTGGCAGAAAACCTAAAAACATGAACCTTTGTGTGGAAAGACCCGCAACGCTAAGTGCAGCGATGACGCTTGATGCACCAGGAATAGGGGTGATCTGCGCCCCGATCTTCACTGCTTCTTGCACAAGCAATGAACCTGGATCAGAGATAAGGGGTGTACCTGCATCGCTAACGAGCATTACATGTTTGCCTTCCATGAGCATAGTGATAATGGCGGGGTGTTGTTTCAGCGCGTTATGTTCGTGATAGGACATGGTGGGGGTGTTGATGCCAAAATGGGAGAGTAATTTGCGGGTGACGCGGGTGTCTTCACATAAAATAATATCTGCCTCACGTGCGGTTTGTTCTGCGCGGTAGGTCCAATCACGTAAATTACCAATGGGTGTGGCAGTAACAGATAACGTGCCGACAGTGTGAACCAGCATATGTGTTGAGGTGGAAGGGGATGAAATTTTCTTGTGACTCACGGATTTACATTGCCTTTAGTTTAGCTTAATCTCTGCACCAAATCATCAGAGAGATTTTTAGAGTGGAGATGTTTTGTGCGTAAGATTCTATTGTGCGCTACTGGCGTGGTATTGGCAAGTTTATTAGTGTCAGGATGTGGCGGTGCAGGGCGTTGGGCGGATGCACATGGTTCACGCCGTGTGTCTTCATATAATCCTCCGAGGGTTGGCGTTGCAGAAGATACGAAGCTTGGAAAGAAACAAGCAAAAAAGAATCTATTACCTGAAGTAAAAGTTGCTCTTTTATTGCCGCTTTCGGGTGATGGCGCGCCGCTTGGTCAAGCTTTATTGGATGCGGCAATGATGGGGTTGTTTGACAAAGATGCGGCAATGCCTCCTGCACAGAAAGTACGTCAATTAGTGTTAATCCCGAAGGATTCAGGCAGTACACCGCAATCCGCAGCACGTGCAGCGAATGAGGCTATTGCGGAGGGTGCGCAGCTTATTATTGGGCCGCTTTACAGTGACGCCGTGAAAGCGGTTGCTCCTATTGCGGCAAGCAAAGGTATCACCGTGCTTAGTTTCTCGAATAATCGTATGGTCAGCCGTGAGGGTGTGTTCTTGCTTGGATTTATGCCAGAACAACAAGGTAAGCGCATTATTGCGGAGGCAATTTTGCAAGGTAAGAAACGTATCGCGGTGCTTGCGCCTGATACTGATTATGGGCATATGGTAGCAGAGGCAGCACAGCAACAAGCTAGCAGTGCGGGCGGTGAAATTGTCGCTAGTGAATATTATCCCGCGGATATTAAACAGGTGGATTTGGCAATTCAACGTGTCATTGGAGGGCGTGAAGAACAAACACCTATGGATGCTATGTTGATTGCAGATGGTGGTAAACAGCTTGAACATATTCTTGCACGTTTGAAAACATATGGTGTGAACCATTCACAAGTGAAGTTCTTGGGGACGGGCTTATGGGATGATGATGCGTTGCTTGCACGTGAGGATGTACGCGGAGCTTGGTTCGCTTCTGCTTCGGTCATTGCTCGTCATGGCTTTGAAACTCGTTTTACAAATAGCTATGGCTATTCACCGCAACGTATAGCGAGTCTGTCGTATGATGCCGTGGCATTGGCGGCAACCTTGGCCAATAATCCTGCAAAGGTTGATTTTAGTGCCGCGGCGATTGCCAGCCCGAATGGTTTTTCGGGTCCTGCCAATGGAATTTTTCGTTGTAAGCAAAGCGGGATTTGTGAGCGTGGTCTAGCGGTGATTGAAATTGCACCCGATGGCTTTAAGGAGATTTCACCCTCGCCACGCACCTTTATGGGGCGTTAAGCTAGTAACGCTGCTGCGACGCTATCAAGCAATAGTCGCCCTTCATTGCTGAGTTTAAGGCAAAGAGGGTTATCAATGACGAGTCCTTGCTGGCTGAGGTGTGTGATGGCGTCGTGGTCGAGGATGGAATCTAGCGCGATGCCGCAAGAGCTTTCAAAATGTGCTTTGATAATGCCACTTTTGAGGCGCAGCCCTGTAAGTAATAGCTCTTCTGCTCGTTCCGCTGGCGGAATGATATGTTCTAGCTCAATGCCATGCCCTTCTCGTTCGACCTGTTCTAACCAGCGTTCAGGGCTTTTGAGTGTAGATGTTGCTACCCATTGTCCGTCAAGGTTTAGTATGCGTCCGTGCGCACCTGCGCCGACACCAAGATAGGTATCCCCCTGCCAATAAGCGAGGTTATGGCGTGATTCCTGTCCTGTTTTGGCGTAATTGGAGATTTCATAGGCATGTAGTCCATGATGAGCGCATAGATCACGGGTCATTTCATAGAGTTCCACCGCAGTATCTTCAGGTGGCAGGATAATATCGCCGCGCTGATAACGCGGATAAAACGCTGTGCCTTGCTCCATTGTCAGTTGATACAGCGAGATATGTCCGCGAATCAGTGTGAGTGCCTGCTTGAGTTCTTGTTTCCAGTCTTTAGGGTCTTGGTTTGGGCGCGCATAGATCAAGTCCAGCGAATAGCGCGGGAAAATATCGGCGGCAAGCTTAACCGCAGCCACTGCCTCTTTTGCGCTATGTTCGCGCCCCAAAAACTTTAACGCATCTTCACGTAGAGACTGCACGCCGAGTGATACGCGGTTCACCCCTGCATCACGAAACCCACGAAATTTAGAAGCCTCTGAAGATGTTGGATTGGCCTCCAGCGTGATTTCGCAGTTATCTGTGTGATTCCAAAGTTCTCTTGTTCGTGAGATCAATGCGTCCACCGTTTCCGTTGGCATGAGTGACGGCGTGCCGCCGCCAAAGAAAATGCTGCTTACCTGCCAGTGTGAGCCAATACGCTTCGCCATCGTATCCAGCTCACGCAGCATCGCTGCCCGCCAACGATCTTGCGGGACGGACTCACGCACATGGCTATTAAAATCGCAATAAGGACACTTTGCTAAGCAAAATGGCCAGTGCATATAAATCGCTAAAGGTCGGGGCTGGATATTAGTGGGTGACATGTGATATAGTTGCGCCTTATCGTTTGGATGGAATATGACGCGAGATTTAGCAGAATTACAAGCCCTTGTTTCGATTATGGAGGGGCAATATCAGAAAATACGCCAGATTGAGTCTGAATTTTTGATTCAGGGGGTGGAGGGTGATTTTCGTCCGCGCATTGATTATTACCATGATGCGATTCGTGCGCTGACCTCTGGTGAGGATGACCCGTATAGCAAGTTTGACC
The DNA here is from genome assembly GCA_036770365.1 of Rickettsiales bacterium. Lineage (GTDB taxonomy): Bacteria > Pseudomonadota > Alphaproteobacteria > Rickettsiales > UBA998 > DAIPJH01. The sequence continues at coordinate 185,431 of DAIPJH010000002.1, read as the reverse complement.
GCCTTGCACCTGAGCGTCTTGCCTATGATGTGTCCGTGCTGCGTCAAATCGTTGCTAAACCGTTTCAAGCAGGGCGGGGCTTTTACCCTGCGCCTATCCAGCAAGATATTATTGTGCATGGTACACAGGCGGCTGCGCCAGAGCCTGATCGCAAAGTTAAAGTTGAACTTGGACAGTATTACAAAGATTACACGGTGTTATTTGTCGCGTTACTCGCGCCGAAGGTGGAGGACAACACGCAGCTTCGCGGCGAGGAAGCCGAGCAGGTCATGCAAGATTGCGCCATGCTTAAAGATGCGTTGATGAAAATGGGCAAAGGGCAGATGGACGTGCAGGCGGTGCTGCAAACGGTGGAGATGGTCGATCATGATGATCTGCGCAAAGGCTTTAAAAACCTGCTGGCACACGGCAACATGAAACCACAAGATGTGGGTAAAGCCACTCAAAAACTTGATGAAACTAAAGCTCGTATTAAACAGGAACAAAAAACTCTCAATCAAGCCAGCCTTAATTTTTCAACAGGGCAACTCGCCGTCTATGAAGATGCAAAAGACACGGTGCGCCGCCTAGCCGCGCAAGGACTCAATATCGCAGGCAAATTTGTTGAAAACGCCGTTTCCCAGTCGCGCGGTACTGGGCGCGGGCAGGGGATGTAGTTTATCTCTTCCACAGCGTTATCTCTTTATTCAGTGTAGCAATATAGCTCACTGAATGAGGAATTTATGGATTTTACCGCAACCCCCGCTTATTGAAAAGCGTTTCAAAATTACTTACGTTATGGTATTTCACTCGAGGTTTCTTTGAAGGCTGAGGAGCATCCCACCCCATATTACATTTGGCGCACAAGGGGAGATGGAAAAGTTCGTTCTTCACATGCTGCCAATAATGGCAAAGTTTTCTCATGGGATTTTCCACCTCCTACGGGGCATCCCGGAGAAGAATATGGCTGTCGTTGTTGGGCAGAATCATTTTATGATGATGGATTTATCGAAAGAGAGAGGATAAACCCTTCATATTTTATTGAAGACCTCATAGGGCTATTCTCAGGAGGAAGTTTATTAACAGGGCTTTTATCTACTTTATTACGTCAAGTAAGGGATGTGGATGCAGAAACTCTCTCTGAAACTCAAGCGTATAATCTAAGGAGATTTGACAAAAAGCTTCCTAAAGCTGCTGGAGAGATACAAATTATAAAAGGAAGAAATGGAATACGAATCTTTCGCTCTGATGTGCCAGCTAGAAACATTCCTAATTCCTTTGCTAGATATGAAAAGATAGTAGATGCAGAAGGAAATACACTTTCTTATACGAAAACAACTTTTGCACCCAATGGGGACGTAGTGCATATAAAAATTAAATAGTAAAAATAGTAGGTTATTATGGAAACGAGAACACAAGTATTAAAAGATTTACTAGAATATAATGCCCCCTTACATACATTGAAAAATAATTTACTGAAGTATGGTTGGGATGCAGATGCACCTTATGTAACCCTTACGAGGTTGCATGTGGTAGAAATATTAAAGCGTTACATTGATGGGGTGATAAGTAGTTCTCAAATGGAATCATGGGCAAACATGATTGAATGTCGTGAAGATATTGAAGCTGAAGAAGGCTATGAAACGCTTGTTGATGAAGCTATTTTTCAACTTGCAAATCCACTCCTTACACAATCTATTACGGTAGAGAATTGTCAGCAATTATTGGAAATATTGCAAAAGTAGAATGTTAGACACATCTAAAAATCATAATCTTAGTATTGCCGTAGCTGCGTTCTTTGTCGAGTTCGATGCCTTCGGGAATCTCGAAAGGCGGTTCTTTGGCGGATAACTCGATGACGACCATGCCCTCTGGTTTGATCCAGCCTTGTTTCATCGCGCTGGCGAGCATTTTTGCGGGTAGTCCTGTGCCGTAAGGTGGATCCATGAATACGACGCTACATGGTACACGCGCAGGCGGCAGTGCGGTGGCGTCGGCGCGTAAAAACGCAGCGTGGGCAGTTTCGCCAATATGCTCGGCGTTGGCGCGTGCGACTTCGAGCGATTTTTGGTTTGCGTCAATAAAAATTGTGTGTTTTGCCCCGCGTGATAAGGCTTCTAGGCCGAGCGCACCGCTGCCGCAGCATATGTCAGCGACAGGTTGGTCAATCAGTAAATGTTCATCGTCTCCCGCAGGGTCGGCGTGCATGATGATGTTGAAAATTGCCTCACGTACTCGAGATGATGTGGGGCGAATATCTTTGCCCTCTAAGGTTTCTAAGCGGCGTTTGCGGTGTTTTCCTGCGATGATGATGAGCATAGCTACTCCTTCTAATGCTAAGATAATAGCGAACCAAGTGCGGATTTCATTTTTTGTGGGTGAATTTCTTTGACCTCGCCGCGCTCTAAATCCCCTAGTAAAAACGGTCCGAACGCCACGCGAATCAGACGGTTGACGGGGCAATCAATATATTCCAACATGCGGCGTACTTCGCGGTTTTTACCTTCTGTCACCGCGATCGATAGCCAGCAATTTGAGCCTTGTTTGCGCTCAATTTCTATCTTTGCGGGCGCGTAATGTACGCCGTCAATGGTTACGCCATCACGCAAAATATCTAAATCATGCTCAGGGGGAATCCCATGAATTCGCGCACGGTAGCGGCGAATCCAGCCCAACGATGGGTGACCAAGTTTGCCTGCTAGTTCGCCGCTAGTGGTGAGCAGCAGTAGTCCTTCAGAATTTAAATCTAAACGCCCGACTGATACCACACGCGGCATCGAGCGCGGAAGCATCTCAAATACGGTCGGGCGGTCTTCGGGGTCATAATGCGTGGTCAGCAGTCCAACGGGTTTATGGTAAAGCCACATACGGGTTGGCTCAGATGCGGAAATAGGTTTTCCGTCCACGCGAATATCCTCATGTCCCATTACTAAAAAAGCGGGGGTCGTGAGCGTGATGCCATCGACCGTGACATAACCATCTTCAATAATTCGCTCCGCCTCACGGCGTGACGCAACCCCTGCGCGCGCCAAAAATTTGGCAATGCGCTCCCCTTTGGGTGACTCTAATTCTGTTCTTTCCATAGATTATGGCGTAGCGTATGTGAGGGAATGAGTAAAGTATTATCTAATTTTATGGCTTTTTCATGGGTTTGTGGTTCAAAACACATTGACCATCTCTTGCTAAATCGCTAAAAATTGCGGTTCACATTTTTGAAAAAGGTAGTGTATGAAACCCGCGACCCAAAAACAGACTCTTTCAGAGCAGCCTCGTGCAGAACAAATGACGGGAGCGCAGATGATTGTGCGTGTGATGCAAGATCAAGGGACGGATGTTGTGTTTGGGTATCCTGGGGGCGCGGTGTTGCCGCTTTATGATGCGATCTTTCAGCAAAATTCAGTGCGTCATGTTTTAGTGCGCCACGAGCAAGGTGCGACCCATTCAGCGGAAGGTTATGCGCGCTCTACAGGTAAGGTTGGTGTCGTCATCGTGACTTCAGGGCCGGGTGCGACCAACGCGGTAACAGGCATTACCGATGCGATGTTAGATTCGATTCCGCTCGTGGTAATTACGGGGCAAGTGCCAAGTCATTTAATTGGTTCAGATGCGTTCCAAGAAGCAGACACGACAGGTATCACACGTTCATGCTCGAAACATAATTATCTCGTGCAGTCGATTGATGATTTAGCGCGTATTTTGCATGAGGCATTTCATGTGGCACGTTCGGGTCGCCCTGGTCCTGTGGTAGTAGATATTCCTAAAGACATTCAAAATGCAATGGGGACGTATGTCGGGGTGGAAGCCGCACCGCGCCGTAAATCCTATAAGCCGCTGCCTGAGTTAAATTTGGGTGCAGTTGAAAAAGCAGTGGCATTGATGAAATCTGCCAAACGCCCGATTTTTTATGTTGGTGGCGGCGTGATTAATGCAGGTGAGCAGGCGTGTGCGCTGCTTACTGAGCTTGTGCATCTGACGGGTTTTCCTTGCACCAATACCTTGATGGGGCTTGGTGCATTTGCAGGGTCTGATAAGCAATTCGTTGGGATGCTCGGTATGCACGGTTCGCTAGAGGCGAATATGGGCATGGCGGAATGTGATGTCATGATCAATATAGGTGCGCGTTTTGATGACCGCGTGACGGGTCGCCTTGATGGCTTCTCGCCTAATTCGCGCAAAATCCATGTGGATATTGATGCTTCATCTATCAATAAAAACGTGCGCGTAGACGTGCCGATTGTTGGTGATGCGGGTGAAGTGTTAGCGGAAATGCTGCGCTTGTGGAAAGCAGACAAAACGCACAATGATAAGGGTGAGCTTGCTGCGTGGTGGAAGCAAATTGAGATGTGGCGCGCGCGTCGCAGTTTTTCATACAAACAAGAAGGCGATGTTATTAAGCCGCAATACGCGCTTGAGCGTCTGTATGAACTCACTAAAGCAAAAAACCCGTATGTGACTACCGACGTTGGGCAGCATCAAATGTGGGCGGCGCAGTTTATCAAATTTGATAAGCCGCATCGCTGGATGACCTCAGGCGGTTTAGGGACGATGGGTTACGGTCTGCCGTCGGCGATTGGCGTGCAGATGGCGCATCCTGATGAGTTGACGTTGTGCGTTACAGGTGAAGCATCCATTATGATGAATATTCAAGAATTCTCAACGGCGGTGCAATATCGCTTGCCAGTCAAAACCGTCATTTTGAATAATCGCTTCATGGGCATGGTGCGCCAGTGGCAAGAGATGTTCCACGGCAATCGTTTCTCAGAATCTTATATGGACTGCATTCCTGACTTTGTTGTGCTTGCAGAAGCGTTTGGGCTTAAGGGAATGCGTGTGAGTGATCCTGCGAAGCTTGATGAAACGCTGCTAGAAATGATTACGCATGACGGTCCAGTGTTGCTTGATATTGCGGTTGATCGTCATGAAAATGTGTACCCTATGATTCCCGCAGGTGCAGCGCATAATCAGCTCGTGCTTGGCCCAGAAGGACTTAGCAAGGATGTGATTGATAAAAATCGGGTGTAAGACTGAAAAGCAGGCATAAAAATACCCCAGGCGCATGCAAAAGCAGAGGCGGGGCTGGGGCGTACTTGACTTTTATACGGTAATTTAATCCGTTTGTCAATTTTTTTTGTATAATTATACATATGTGTGCAGTAAAAATGGGTGTTTAAGTTAAGGAAGTTGGGGGAATGGCATCATCAAAAGATACAATATATTTATTTGAAGATTTAGAAAATGTACTTTCTTCTGCTCGTTTATCAAAATATGTAAGCTTAGCGCAAGGAAGAAATGCTGTTGATTTATACGCCTTTAATTTGCAGTTATCACAGTCATTTTATATTGCTTTGCACATGTTAGAGATTGTCTTGCGCAATAAGATTTCTGAAGTGTTTTGTATGCAATATGGTTCAGATTGGTATGATTGTCCTCATTTATTAAAACTTGAGTCGCAATTACGACAGTTAGAAGAGGCAAAAAAGAACGCACATGAAACTGTGCGAAAGCATAGCAGGGAAGTAGTTTATGATGATGTTGTGGCGCACTTAACATTTGGTTTTTGGACGGCTATGTTTTCTACTAAATATGAAAATATGTGGAAAGAAGTATTGAATGTGATTGCAAGGAAAGAAAACGGCAAGGGTTTGAAAAGGCAGGAAATAAGTTATAAACTTGATGCAATTCGGATTCTTAGAAACAGAATTGCTCACCACGAGTCTATTTTAGAAATGAAAGTAGGTCAGTGTTATGGATATATCATGCAATTACTAGCTTGGATGTCACCAGCCGCAGCAAAGTTCACGATGCAGTATAGCCACTTTCCTGAAGTGTATGAGATGGGAAAGACAAATGATTTACTTCCCCAACACGACAAACCCGCCATTTAAAAAGCCCTCTTTGCCATAGGTAAAGGGGGTTTCTTCTAAAGTGGTCATGCGTCCACCTGCGGCGAGGACAATCGCGTGACCTGCGGCCGTGTCCCATTCCATTGTTGGGCCTGTGCGCGGATAAATGTCCGCCTCACCTTCTGCGACACGGCAGAATTTCTGTGAGCTAGAAGCGGAGCTGGTCTGGGTGATCTTATAACGCTTTAGCCAGAGTTTGGTATCTTCTTTGGCGTGGTCATGGCTGATAATGCCGGTGCGGTTATATTCAGGCATGGCACGTGCTGTGATTTCGATGGGCGCAGTTTCATCATCACGGCGGCGGAACGCACCAACGCCAACGGCTCCATAATAAAGCATTCCCTGAGCGGGAATATAAATCACGCCAAGTATGGGTTGGTTGTTATGGATAAGCCCTATATTGACTGTGAAGCCATTACCGCCACGAATAAAATTTTTTGTACCGTCAAGTGGGTCTACCAGCCAGAAATAAGGTGCTTGTGAGATATCAAGGCGGATATCCTCTTCTTCTGAGATCACAGGAACGTGAGGAAATCTTGCGAGTAAACCTTCGATAATCAGTGCATCTGCTTCGCGGTCGGCGCGGGTGACGGGCGATAAATCATCCTTGATGGTGGCGTCTATGCCCTCAAGCCGTATCTCCATGATACGTTTGCCTGCCTTGTACGCCAAATCGTTTAAGTAGGTAAGGTGAGAAGGAAGGTCTGAGAGAGAAAACATGCTGCACCACACTAAGGTCGTTTAATTAAGTATTGATATGTTTCATAAGACAGTTAAACGACGATAATCTTATGATTTATAGCACTACATAACTTTATGATTCTAGGGAAAATAAGAAATTATAAAGTTAAAGTGCTATCATGATTTTACTTTCCATACTCTCGGTTTTCCTCTATTTCCAGTGCAGATTTTGTCTAACTCACATTGGTAGAATTATGGTTGAGGATTATAAGCGCGTTTTTGATAGTAAAATCAAAGAGATAGAGGATGCTTTGCCTCTTAGAAATTCAAGCGCGGAAATGTCACGGTTTTTAAATCAGTATTTTGCTAAGACGCCTTTATCTGATTTAGAAAAATTAGATATTGCTTTGGCTGCCAAAATTGTAGCGTCATCGTATGATTTTGTTGCCAAGCGTGATGTGCAAAAACCTAAAATTCGTATTTTTAGTCTCGGTGAGTATGGGTTGGGCAAAAATACGCACCGCCAAGTGATTGAACTACTGAATACTGATATGCCCTTTTTGGTGGATTCTTTGACGGCAGAGTTAAATCGTCAGGGTTATAGTATTTATTCGACTATTCACCCAATGCTTTATGTCAAGCGTGATGGTGCGGGCAATTTATCAGAGGTGCTGGATGAAACGGATACATTTGCCCTAAATGTGGATGCTTCGATTAACAAAGAATCTTTGATTCATTTTGAGATTTCACCGCTACCTGAGGGTACGTCGCGGGAGAATCTGATCCATGATTTAGAGCATGTGCTGCATAATGTTCTGCTTACTATACAAGACTGGAAACCGATGTTGGCGCAGTTGACGACCATCAAGGATAATATTGGCAGCGCACTTGGCAAATACAAAGTAGAAGAAGTACAGGAAGTGCTACAATTTATTGATTGGTTAGCAGATCGTAATTTTGTGTTTCTTGGGTATCGTGAGCATGAGGTTGCAGAAGAGGATGGGCATCAACGTTTCACGGTGGTGGATGGTTCACCACTTGGTATCTTTAAAGGCGAAGGTGGTGCGGTCAAACATCGTGGCCATGCCTCTTTGAATGTGGAAGAATGTGGATTCTTCAAGGATTCTGCGTTGGTCGAAGTTACCAAATCGGATCATCGTTCGATTGTTCACCGCAGTGTGCCAATGGATTATATTGGTTTTAAGCGGTTTGATGCGAAGGGTAATGTGATTGGAGAAACTCGCTTTTTGGGACTCTTTACCTCGGTGGTTTATTATCAAAGTGCTGACCAAATTCCTTTCATTCGAAGGAAGATTTCGCATACGTTACAATATGCGAACTTTGATCCAACGTCTTATAATGGTAAGACGCTTCGTGCGATCTTGGAGTTTTTCCCGCGAGATGAATTATTTCAAATCTCTGAAGATGATTTATTTGTGTGGAGTCAAGGGATTTTATCATTGGAAGCGCAACCTGATGTGCGTATCTTCTTACGTCGAGATCCTTACGATCGTTTTGTGAGTGCTTTAATTTACACGCCACGTGATCGTTTTAATACCTATGTGCGTCAGCAAATTGAAAAATTGATGGAGTCTGCACTTCGCGGTAAGGTTTCTGGTTTCAATACGCAGATATCAGACGCACCCCTCGCACGCTTGCACCTTATCATTAAGACAAAAACAGGCGCAATTCCAGCGGTGAATGTACGTCTGATGGAAGATTCCATTCGCCGTTTAACAAGCTTTTGGAATGATGCATTACGCGAACATTTGTTAGAAACACAAGGTGAGAAGCAAGGTGAGCTTGATTTCCGTATTTATAAAGATGCCTTTCCTAAAAATTATTGTAATTACTATGCTGCGCGTGATGCCGTGGACGACATTGTTAAGATTCGTGCTTTGGAAGCAGGACAGGACCCTGTGGTGCGTTTACTTGCAGAAGAGTCAGAAGGACATGGACGGTTTCGTTTGAAATTATTTACCACCCGTCAAGATTCTGCGCTTTCAGATATGTTTCCTGTGCTTGAAAATATGGGGTGTCGTGTGTTAGACGTGCATCCGTTTGATATCACGCCTGATTGGTCTCAAGATGAATCGGTGGTGTTGCGTGATTTTGCGCTTGGTGTGGCAATGGAGAGTTCTATTCCCGTTGCAGCGATCACCCATCATTTTGAAGATACATTACTGGATGTTGTCAGTGGTCGAGCAGAAAATGATAATTATAATGCGTTGGTGGTTTATGCTGGTCTGAGTGCGCGTCAAGTGATGCTTATGCGCGCTTATGGTAAATATATCAAACAGGTTGGCATTACTTACCATGAGGGTTATGTGGCGCAGGCATTGTGCAACCATGCGGGTATTGTTGCCAAGATGGTGCAAATGTTTGAAATTCGTTTCTCTCCTAAAGAAAATGCTCAACGAGAGATCCAAGTCGATGCGTTGCGCGTCGAGATGGACAGTGCGTTGTCATTGGTCAGTAATTTAGCTGAAGATAAGATTCTTCGCCGCTTTATTGAGACGATGATGGCAACGTTACGTACGAACTTTTTTCAAACTGACGCGAGTGGTAATTTTAAAGATTATATTTCCTTTAAGTTGGATTCTAAATATGTGCCAGAATTGCCACTTCCAAAACCGCATGCAGAGATCTTTGTCTATTCTGCACGCACAGAAGGCATTCATTTACGCGGTGGTAAAGTAGCGCGCGGGGGATTACGTTGGTCTGATCGTCATGAGGATTTCCGCACGGAAGTTTTGGGTCTGGTTAAGGCACAAATGGTAAAAAATGCAGTGATCGTGCCTGTGGGTTCAAAGGGTGGCTTTACTGTTAAAAAACCACCTCAAACAGGCGGACGCGAGGAGATGATGGCAGAAGGAATTGCGTGTTATAAGCAATTTTTGATGGGGTTGTTGGATATTACGGATAATATTGTTGATGGTCATGTTGTGCCGCCTCAATCGGTGTACCGCGTGGATGGGGATGATCCTTATCTTGTGGTCGCGGCGGATAAAGGTACGGCGACCTTTTCAGATATTGCCAATGGCGTTTCGGCAGATTATGGCTTCTGGCTGGGTGATGCGTTTGCGTCCGGTGGTTCGGTCGGGTATGACCATAAGAAAATGGGTATTACTGCGAAAGGTGGCTGGGTTTGTGTGCAACGTCATTTTCACGAGATGGGGCGTGATACGCAAACAGGAGAGTTCACCTGTGTGGGTATTGGTGATATGGCGGGTGATGTGTTCGGTAATGGTATGTTGTTATCGCAGCATATCAAGCTGGTGGCAGCGTTTAATCATTTGCATATTTTCCTCGATCCCAATCCAGATGCGCTTAAAAGTTACGCTGAACGTGAACGACTTTTTATCCTTCCGCGTTCGAATTGGACAGATTACGATGCACGATTGATTTCGCAGGGTGGCGGTGTTTACGAGCGGAGTGCGAAAAGTATTTCGCTTACGCCAGAGGTACAGCGTTTACTTGACACGGACGCCAAGGAACTCACACCAGACGAAGTGATTAAATTAATTTTGAAAGCTAAAGTTGATTTGTTATGGAACGGCGGTATCGGCACTTATGTTAAATCCGCATCCGAAACACATGAGGAAGTTGGCGATAAAAACAATGATTCACTCCGCATTAATGGTGAAGATTTACGTGCGCTTGTTGTGGGTGAAGGTGGTAATTTAGGATTTACGCAACGCGGTCGTATTGAATATGCTCGTCGTGGTGGTCGTATCAATACGGATTCGATTGATAATTCCGCAGGGGTGGATTGCTCAGACCATGAAGTGAACATTAAAATTGCTTTTTCGGCGGCGATGCAGTCAGGTCGCATTACGCGTGAAGCACGTGATAGTTTGCTTGCTAGCATGACGGATAATGTGGCGGAGTTGGTGTTGCGAGATAATCGTTTGCAAACGCAAGCCATCACGATCGCACAGCATCAAGGGAGTGTACTCTTGGAGCAGCAAGAACAAATGATGCAGGCGTTGGAACGTGAGGGTCGTCTCAACCGTAAGGTAGAGAATTTACCAACGGCCAAAACAATTGCCGCGCTTCGTAGCGAGAAAAAAGGTTTATCTCGACCGGAGCTTTCTATTTTGCTCTCTTATGCAAAAATGTCAGTGTATGATGATTTATTAGCTTCGGATTTGCCTGATAACGCATATTTTATTGACGATCTGTTGCGTTATTTTCCAATCGCAATGCGTGAAGTTTATGCACAGGAAATCACTTCGCATCGCTTACGTCGAGAGATTATTGCGACGGTGGTGACCAATAGTATCATTAACCGTGCTGGTCTTACTTTCTTTCATAGTATTGCGGCGGACACGGGGCGTAGCGGTGCAGATATTGCGATGGCGTACGTCATCGTGCGTGATGCGTTTGGTTTGCGTGATGATTGGCGTGCGATTGAGGCATTGGATGGTAAGATTCCTGCGCCGTCACAAGCGACACTTTTTGTTGAAATCAATCAGTTTCTAGAGCGTGCAACGGTATGGTTCTTGCGTAGCAGCAATGCGGCGTTGAATATTGCGCAATCACTTGCAGATTATCAGCGCGGAATTGATGAATTCGCGCTGCGTTTACCAAAGATTGCCTCATTAGCAGTGCTTGCGGCGCATGACAATAAAACAGCGCAATTGATTGCTCTCGGCGTGCCACATGATTTGGCTGCGCGTGTGGCAATGTTAGAAGCATTAAGTGCAGCATGTGATGTGGTACAAGTGGCAACACATACACGACGTAGTGTGGAGGAAGTTGGGCAATATTACTATCATGTGGGTGATCTGTTGAGTCTTGGTTGGATGCAGCATGCAGTGTCAGAGCTTACTGCTGACTCCTATTGGGATAGGCTGGCGATCCAAAACGTGCTGGGTGATTTGTATGATGAGCAACGCCGTCTTTCAATGACAGTAATTGCAACCAGCGAGGCAGCAGCTACAGCGGAGCAGACAGTAGAGCAATGGACTGTCACACATGCACAAGCGTTGAGTCGATACAAAAAATTACTTGCGGATGTACAATCAAGCGAAGCACGCACGTTGCCAATGTTCTTTGTTGCTCTTAAACAACTTAGAAGTATAGGGTGAGGGGCTTGTAACTCCTTCGCTCCTAGCCTCTCCCCTGAGGGAGAGGTGGAGGTGTAATTACTTCTTCGTTGTCTTCAGCCCTAAATCTTTCCAAATGAATGGTGGTTGATCCAGTTCATCAAACATCATGCTGGGTTTGGTGCGGTAACCTGTGGGTGCTTGTTGAGTGCTAGGTTGCGCGGGAATGGGGGGTATAATAGGGATGTTTTTAATATCTGTTGAACCACTGATCGCAATACGTTCTACACGCTTTGGGTTGTCGTATTGATACTTTGTTGCAGCAAGTTGAATCTCAAATTTTTCACGTTTGACTTGGATATTGGTGAACCCTGCCTCACGCGCTTTGAAGGCAAGGGTCTCTGAGGTAAACGCCGTGCGGTGTTGAAGTGCAAGATTACCTGCTTGTAATCCTTTGCGAAAGCCAAAAAGTAGATCAAGAGAGTTGATTTCGCCTGCGTTTGCTGTGTAGAGCGTATCTTCTAAGCGGTTATGCGCAAGATATGCCCCTGCAATCTGTGCGTCAGGCACGGAGATGTATACTGTGCCGCCTTCTTTCAAAACACGGCATAATTCTTGGAGGGTAGGAATGGTACGATGATCGTAGATCTTGTGCAACACTTGCGGCATCCAAATGGCATCTATGCAGCTATCTGGAATCATGGAGAGATTGTCGCATGGAGTTTCGATATCAGGGCGAACAAGTGCCTCGCTGTCTACGCGAATGCAGTGCCACAGAGGCGTTTGAAAGCTGACATTAAGATTTTGTGGGGTAGCCGAGGCAATGCCGATATGTAGAACGGTTCTTTTGCCTTCGGGCGCAACGGTGAATTTTCCTGCACCAATTTTGGGAAGAGCAATTTTTTTCTGTGTTTTTACCGTTGTAGGAATGCCGCGTTTTTTTGCCATGAGTAAAATACCTTTAAACGTAGAGTGCGTCGATGCGCGTTTGTGTGGTTGGCGGGAAATTGCGTGCGGCGACGTCCTTGACTAAATCGATATGCAGAGGAAGTAGCGTGTCTAGTGCATAACGCTTGACCACGGTATCACGCGCATTTTTGCGCATATCTTTCATCCCGTCCTTGTCTGCTAAAATCGTGAGAACGTGTGCAGCCACTTCTTCTGGTGAGAAAAAATCCGCAAGCAGGGCGTTATGTTGATGCTGCATGACCTCACGAATTGGTTGAGTATTGGAACTGACCATTGCCACGCCGCATGCCATGGATTCAAGTGCTGACCAAGAAAGTACAAAAGGGTAGGTAAGATAGATATGGGCAGCAGAAATTTGGAATAAGTTGATGAGTTGAGCATAAGGTAAGAACCCCGGAAAATGGATGCGGCTCATGTCTAATTTGACCTTATCCATCATGATGTGACGCCATGTTTGTCCTTTAGGAAGCTTACGGCCATAGCTGACCTCATCTGCGCCTACAGCGATGATATGCGCATCAGGGCGTTCACGTTGGATGATTTCTGCGGCGCGCATGAAGGTTGGAAAGCCACGGTAAGGTTCAAAATTGCGTGCGATATAGGTCACCACGGGATCGCCAAGTTTAAAATTAAGTTCAGGTGTGAGCGGTAACATAGCTTTTGGATCTGGCTTACAGGTGTTCACATCAATTCCATCATGCAGTACAGATATTTTGTGTAAAAACTCTTTGGGGTGTTGTTCTTGCTGCCAGAAGGTAGGGGAGATGCCCCAGTCGCTTGTTTCCAAGCTGAGTAAATTGGTAATGTTTTTGGTGCGTACACGTCCCTCATCATCTACCGTTGCAGGGAATTCAGGGTCAAAATTGACGTCTGATCCATGTGCGTGGTAATAGAATTCAAAAAAGCTAAGAAGTGGAGTGTCGGGGTAAATATCTTTGATATAAATTGTGTCACCCCATCCTGGATGCGCACAGATGACATCAGGCACAAACCCTTCTTTATCTTTGAGTTGTTTGCACACACGCCATACTTCTTGCCCTTGCAGTACAGCACGTTCTGTACCCGTTAAATAGCGGTGAGTATGTGGGGATGGTTCACGCGGGACTTTATATTCTACCTTATGGATATTAGGGATATCAATGTTACGCGGTTTGGTGATGAACACGACGGTGTTGTCGGGATTGTCAGCGAATGCACGGCACAGATGTTTATATTGCCCTGGCATATTGGGGTGGATAAAGAGAACTTTCACAGTAGAAAACCTAATCAAACAACGTTAAATTTCACATTCCAGCAAGGATTAACATTTGCATGCCCATGTGTCAGTAAAAAATTCATCTGGTCAAAGCATGGGCTTGTTGTTACCATGAATATAGACGAATTCTCATAGGGGTATGTGCATGGCGGTTGGATCTGTTTTAAGTGATACTCAGGCGTTTTCTTCTGGCGCAAGCTATGTGGACGCGCTCACGAGTGGGGTTTCGTGGAGTGGGACGGCAGGGCAGGCCATCACTATTGGATATAGTTTTGGTATTTCATATGAAAATGGCGCGTTGTTTGGTAGTGCTGCGCAAACAGCTGCGCGTGATGCGATGCAAGCGTGGGCGAATGTTGCTAATATCACCTTTTCAAATGTTTCTACGAGCCTTGCCGATTTGACTTTCTCTAAAGATGTGTTGGGAAGTGGCGTTGCAGGGCTAACAACCACGTATTACACCAGTACAACACTTAGTAGTGCTGAGGTGCAAATTGATACGGATTATACAAGTTTTCCTGTAGGTGGTTTTGCTTATCTGGTCATGCTGCATGAGATGGGGCATGCTTTAGGGTTGAAACATGCAGGTGATTATGGTGATGGAGATATCGCACCGTTTTTATCCGCTTCGGAAGATACTTATAATGCGACGGTGATGTCGTATGTTCCTGCCGCCAGCGTCAACGATACTTATTCACCTGTTGGGCCCATGATCTATGACATTGCAGCGATGCAATATCTTTACGGTGCGAATACCGGTTATAATAATGGTAATTCTACCTATAGCTTTAATGGTGCGCATACGGCTTATGCGATTTGGGATGGTGGGGGTGTTGATATGATATCCGCATCTACTTATGCAGGAAACGCTGTGATTAATCTGCGCGAAAATCTCAATAGTGAAACTACGATTGGTGACACACATCTTTGGATGGCCGTTGGTGCGAACATTGAAAATGCAGAAGGCGGGAGCGGTTTGGATAGTATTACAGGCAACGCACTTGCAAATGCATTATATGGCAAAGCAGGTGGCGATACACTGTTTGGGGGTGATAATAATGATACGTTAGTTGGCGGCACGGCCATTGTTGATCCAACAGATGGTGCAGATAGCATAGTGGGTGGTGCAGGGTCAGATGTGATCTATGGCAACGGCGGTGGTGATACTATCATGGGTGGTTCTGCGGTGGCAGACCCAAGCGATAGCGCGGATACGATCTATGGTGGCGGTGGCAGTGATATTATCTATGGGAATGGTGGCAGCGATACGCTTTGTGGTGGCGGTTCAAGTGTCGACCCGAACGATAGCGCAGATACGGTGTATGGTGGTGGTGGCAGTGACACGATTTTAGGTAATGGTGGTGATGATTCTCTTTGTGGCGGTGGGTCAGTCGTTGATCCCAATGATGTAGCGGACATGCTTTATGGTGGCGCAGGGAATGACTATGTTCTTGGCAATGGTGGTGCGGATACGTTGGTCGGAAGCGCGGGGAATGATACGTTACATGGTGGTGTCGGCAATGATGTCTACAGTTTTATCTCTGCCGATGGTGTAGATACGATTTTGCAATTTGAGAATGCGGGTTCAGTGTTAGGTGATGTTATTCAGTTGGCATCAAATATTAACGGCTTGTCTATCAGCAGTGCCAGTGATGTGCTTGCACACATCACCTATAGTGGCAGTAGCGCAGTGATTGATTTAGGTAGCAGTAACACTATCACCATTGAAGGTATCACCTCTGGGGCGTTTGTGGCATCGGATTTTGTTATCGTGTAGTAGAGTTTGGAGTTTTTGAGCGTTCAGTCATGCGCTGAATGTAGCTGTCAGGTATGGGAGATGGAGCAGGATTCTCGCGCGTAGGGATGATGTAGTCAATATCATACACATGATTTTTGGGTTTTTGTCCATCTGCTAGCAGACGTGCTACTGCTTCTGCGGGGACACGATTACCGTTTTTGGCATGTTCAAGAAAAAGTGAAGGTGTAACGGCGTGGACAGTGCCATCGTTGCTATTACCAATGAAACACAAGGGATTGTCTGTTTCTATGCCAACATCTTGAATTATTTTTAGCTTGTGTGGTTCACGTGAAAAACTATCTGAGAGTTCTTCTAAGATTTGTAAATGTGCCTCTGGTTTAAGGTCAGGGTCACTCATCATAGGCAGGTTGGCATAAATGAGCGACACCCCTTTTTCGATGTGTGTTTGCCCTTTATTATCAGTGATAACCCGTTTTTTGTTGATGGCATTATCCAAAATATGTGGGTTGAGACCGTACGCGGCTTGTTTCTCTTGAAACTGGGTGAATATATCTTGGCTAACATGTTCGCACACGGTTTGTAGTTGTTTCGGTGGAATACCTTCGCTTATCCAACAAAAACGTGAACCCCCAAAGCTGTAAAGCTGCGCTCTTGCATGAGGATAGCGTTCACTGATGATATCCGCGGCATGTTGCGCTAAAGAGGCAATGACCTGATCTGTATCATGATGTCCCAATAGATCGTTCATGCCACCAAGATTGGTAATCTCGAAGAGGGTGATGTTGGGTGGAAGCGTGCCTTGTTCTTTAGCCTTCGCGGCTTGTTGCTGAAAAAAGGGTAGAGCTTCTAAGAGTCCTTTGTTTGATTTTAAACCTGTCGTTGGGTCGTAACTGTTAGTGAGAGCGACCGCAGAGGTTAAAAATGCCTTTTGTTCTGGTGTTCCGTCTTGACGTGCGGCAATCGCTTCCCGTGCAGCATAATAATCACCGTGGTGTGAAGCCACTTCTTCATGCAAAGATTCAAACATGATGGGGGTAGACGATGGTGAGATAAGATGAGGAAAGCACTTTGTCATGGCAAGTTCTTGTGCATTGAGGGTCTTTTGTATCATTTCCGCGCTGTGGGTTGCGTGGAAAGTGTTCGGGTCGATCAAGTCTTCTGATAAAACACCATTTGTTTTGCCAATCGCCAATTTGCGTGCTTTGATGCCATCATCAAGGGCTTTTCCAAGCGTGTCCTCTAGTCCATGATCGAACGTTAGTCTATCCACCATTACCACATGTGCGCCTGCGCCAAATCCCGCACGTTCTGGCTGTTGTTTCTTGTCATCTTTCAGATGTTGGAGCTTGCCTATGTCAAGTGCAGATACTAGTTGTTGTACATGGGTTTCCGCTCTGTGTATGGCATCGTGTAAATCTTCTTCAGAAGCTCCTGTGATATAAAATCTGAGTTCATCTCCACCACGGCGAATCATTGTAAAATTAGCGTTCTTTTGGTGTAGCTCATATTCATACATGGAAGCAATGAGGCTTATTGCTCGATTGACGGGTTCACGACCAATAGCGAGATTTGCACCACCCATGTTAGAAAAGTCTAACTCCATGACCGCAGGATGTGCCTCTGGGTGTTCAAAAGCATAGGCGTCAAAGGCTTTGAGCAAGAAGTTATCCCATTCTTTGCCAAGGCCGTGGGTGATGTTATCTGTATGAAAATTGTGATCTAAGATACGTCTAAAATCATCACGTTGTTCACCTTTCAACGCGAGTTCATCTGCTCGTTTATTAAATAAGGCATCATAGAGTTCTTTGCCGTGAGGAAAGGTACAGACATTCAAGTCTGTTGGAATATTGTGAGCAATAGATTCTTTGTTGAGTGCTTCTTTGTTTTTGAGTGTGAGTGCATTTAACCAAGAAATAAAATCTTTTTCTGAAGTAAAACCAAATGTGGTGAGCATAGCTTCAAAGCTATGAGGGTCGTGTCTCACAGTACTTAGCGGTGCGATGTGTGTTGCTTCGGTCATGGGTTCTTTGTTTCGGGCGCGAGTTTCCATCCTACATTCTAGCGCAAAAGCATGAAGAAATCGTGACAATCATGTGACGTTTTGATGAATTGGGATGAAATAATCAATACACAAACTGTTCTTTGGTGATGCGTTCTTCGAGGTTGTGTTCAGGGTCAAACAGTAAGGTTTGTGTGACTTTATGCTGCTCACAGATGGTTACCGAAACCACATCACGAATCTCCGTAAAATCAGCTACCGCGCTCACGGGGCGTTTTTGTGGGTTAAGTATTTCCACATTGACGCTGGAGCTATGGTGCAGAAGTGCGCCTTTCCAACGGCGTGGACGGAAGGGGGCAAGAGGAGTGAGCGCAATCACATTGGCATTCATGGGGATGATGGGTCCGCCTGCGGAGAAATTATAGGCAGTACTGCCTGCTGGCGTGGCTACGAGTAATCCATCACCAATAAGTTCATGCAGTCGTACAACATGGTCGATGGTGACGCGTAGCTTTGCGGCTTGGCGACTTTCACGAAAGAGTGAGACCTCGTTCATTGCCAGTGCTTCTACC
This sequence comes from Rickettsiales bacterium, assembly GCA_036770365.1. Taxonomy (GTDB): domain Bacteria; phylum Pseudomonadota; class Alphaproteobacteria; order Rickettsiales; family UBA998; genus DAIPJH01. The sequence continues at coordinate 167,263 of DAIPJH010000002.1, read as the reverse complement.
TCACGCCCGTCTGCACAGCGTGCATACATAGAGAGTGGGCGTAGCGTGGTTTTGCGAGAGGATTCTATGCGCTCAGGCAGTCCATCAAGGATAAAATCGTTCATTAAAAACCCGACGGTGCCGCAATTCATGCCATAAATAGGGATGTTCTTACCAATATATCGGTGCATGACTTGTAACATAAAGCCATCACCACCAAGCACAACGATCGCATCGGCGCGTGTGCGTTTGTCGCTCATATCAAGAAATTCATAGCGTTCCATTACATCACGTAAGCCCAGTTGAGCTTTGGGGGTTTCGTCCGCGATGCAACCAATTTTGAAGGGCATGTGGTTTCCATTATTGTGAATTGAAGCGTTTGATCAGGCGTCAAAAAAGGGGATGCAACCTGCACCCCCTCTTTTTATCATGAAAAGCGTTAAAAAACTACTTTTTGTAGTTAAGTTCTAGCTCAACGCGGCGATCACGCCACAAACAAGCTTTTAACTCTTCACCTTTAACTTCTTTACAGTCAGAAATAGGTGCATCTTCTCCAAAGCCACGCACTTCAACACCCTTGGTGTCAACGCCATGTGCTTGTAAGTAGTTGCGAACACTATCACCTCGGCGGCTAGAGAGCTTATAGTTATAATTGTTTTTGCCAATCTGGTCAGCGTATCCAACAATGCTCACACTTTCGATATTACCTGCTGCTTTGATGGCGCTGAGGGCTGCTTCTAATTTGGCAGTAGCCGCAGGGTTCAAGCCTGCATCGTTAAAACCGAAATAAACGGTCAAAGCTTCTTTGTCCAACCCGCTGATAGTTTTTGGCTGGTTAGCGCATACACTATCCTTACTATCCCATTTAGTGATGACGCAGTTGTCAAAGGTGTTTTTTACGACATTTCCGTGTGTGTTATGCACAATATCTTTAACAAGAGTTTGTGCAGAGGCGGATGTAGCGGTCAAAGCAAGAGCTGCACCAGCAAGAAGAGAGAGCGTTGTCAGTTTCATAGTAAATCCTTTTAGATGAACATGGCTGTTTAACGAATACATGATAATCATCACATACGACTGGTCGAAACTATAGCAAACAAATCAGAAACTTCTATGGGGTTTGGTGTATCGCCTAAGCGAACAAAAGCTTAAAAGAAGGATGTTGTAAAATAGTCGCTATTTTGTGGCTTTTTGTAGGGTGCGGTAATAGTTCACATATTTATTATGTTCGCGTAGGCTCGATGCAAAAGAATGTCCGCCAGTGCCATTGGCTACAAAATAGAGGTCATTCGTGTGGTCAGGATGTAAGACAGCGTAGAGTGCGTCTTTACCTGCATGAGCGATGGGGGTTGGAGGCAGTGCTGGAATCTCATAGGTATTGTAGGCATCCTTGCGCGCAAGATCTGCTTTAGTAAGATTTTTCTTTTTCTCTCCTGTTTCCACATAGATACCATAAAGGGTGGTCGGGTCAGATTGTAAAGGCATGTTGAGGCGCAAACGATTGATAAAGACGGAGGCGATATGGGGGCGTTCAGAGGCAATTCCTGTTTCTTTTTCTACGATGGAAGCAAGGATCACCGCATCCTTAGGTGTTGCAAGAGGGAGGTTTTTTTCACGCCCTTCCCAAAGTATTGTTAAAGTTTGAGACATGGCCTTTTGCATGCGTTTGAGAACGATGCTGCGTGACTCTCCGCGCTCAAAGAGATAGGTTTCGGGTAGAAGGCTGCCTTCAGGAAGGTGCTGGGGTGTTGGACCACTTAAAAGCTCTGTATCGTGGATGATAGCAAGAATTTCTTGTGTGGTTAGTCCTTCAGGAATGGTGATGCTATGGCGTACGACCTTGCCTGAGGCAAAAAGTGCCATCAACTGTTCAGGGCTTTGCTTTGGAGGAACAAGATATTCACCTGCGATTAATTTGATGGGGGGGCGTTTAAGTTTGAGCGCAACTTTGAACATGAGGCTACTTGAGATAAGCTTTTCTTGCGCGAGCATATCCGAAATGGATGCGCTGCTCATGCCACGGGTAATGATGATGGTCGAGTCTTGTTCTGAATGATTGGGGGTGGTAAGGAAATGTTGTAGATAGAAAAAGCCCCCAATCACTGCACCGCCACCGAGTAATAACAAGGTGAAGATAACAAGAAGAAGGGGGCTTTTTGTCATAAAAATATCTAAGCGGTTTTAAATACCAAAGAAGCGTTAGTGCCACCAAATCCAAAAGAATTGGACAAGGCTGCGCGGATTTTTTTCTCTTTGGCCTTATGCGGAACAAGATCCATATCACAGCTCTCGGAAGGATTATCCAAGTTGAGAGTTGGAGGTAGAATGCTATCGCGCATCGCTAACAGGGCAAAAATTGCTTCAACACTACCTGCTGCACCGAGCAGATGCCCAATGGATGATTTGGTCGATGACATAGAGACACTGCTCGCGGCTGCACCAAACAAACGTTTCACTGCGCCATGCTCAATCTCGTCGCCCATAGGGGTAGATGTCCCATGTGCGTTGACATAATCAATGTCCTCAGGATTAAGGCCAGCGTTGGAAAGTGCCATTTTCATGGCACGGAAACCACCATCACCATCAGATGCGGGTGCAGTTACGTGATAAGCATCTCCTGTGAGGCCATAACCTACAACTTCGCCGTAGATTTTTGCGCCTCGCGCTTTAGCATGTTCGTATTCTTCTAGTACAACAATCCCAGCACCTTCACCCATCACAAAACCATCACGTCCTTGATCCCATGGACGAGAAGCTTTTTCAGGCGTGTCATTGTAGCTGGTAGAAAGTGCGCGTGCGGCAGCGAAACCTGCGATGCCAATACGGCAAAGCGCGTTTTCTGTGCCACCCGCAATCATCACATCTGCATCACCGCGTCGGACAATATGCATGGCGTCACCAATCGCATGCGCGCCTGTAGAACATGCCGTTACAACAGAGTGATTTGGACCTTTGAAGCCATATTTAATGGAGACATGCCCTGAGGCGAGATTGATCAAACATGACGGTATAAAAAAGGGACTCACGCGGCGAGGTCCTTTTTCAATCATGGTGAGCGCAACTTCCTCTATAGCAGGGAGTCCGCCAATACCTGAGCCAATCATAACACCTGTGCGGTGCTGATCTTCTTCTGATTCAGCCTTCCAGCCAGAATCTTCCACGGCTTGTGTTGCAGCAGCCAAAGCATAATGAATAAAAATATCCATTTTTTTCTGTTCTTTGATAGAAACCCAATCATTAAGATTGAATTCACCTGCGCCAGTACCATATGGTACTTCACCTGCAACTTGACACGGCAAATCTGACGTATCAAAGCGTGTGATGCGACCGATGCCAGACTTGGATGCAATTAACGCACTCCACGTTGCATCCACACCGCACCCTAATGGGGTAACTAGCCCCAAACCTGTGACGACTACACGTCTCATCTATGATGCTCTGCTCTCTAGGCTTGCGGAAAATTACGCAGCATTTTTCTCAATAAAATCAACAGCATCTTGAACGGTCAAGATTTTTTCTGCTGCGTCATCAGGGATCTCAACGCCGAATTCTTCTTCGAACGCCATAACTAGCTCAACGGTATCAAGGCTGTCTGCGCCAAGATCGTCAATGAAGCTTGCTTCAGGGGTCACCTTAGATGCTTCTGCACCCAAATGTTCCACAACGATTTTCTTTACGCGCTCTGCTACGTCGCTCATGATAGGCTCCTTCAACTAATGGATAATAGAATAAATAAAAACGAAAACTCCTGCTAGCACAGAGAAAACCAATTTGCTAGCTTTTTTCTCCCCTTTTCTGAAACAAAGCGGAAGGGTGTGGCTTAAACCATAAGTAAACCGCCATTTACATGGAGAGTTTGCCCTGTAATATAGCTTGCCGCGTCGCTAGCGAGAAACACGACAGAATGTGCGATATCATCAGGCAAGCCAAAGCGACCTGCAGGAATATTGCTGGTGATGCGTTCTTGTTGTGTTTCATTGAGTGCGTCGGTCATTGGGGTTTTGATGAATCCTGGTGCAATACAGTTCAGCGTAATACCGCGTGAGGCGACTTCCGCTGCGATAGATTTTGTCATGCCGGCCAGCCCTGCTTTGGCAGCACAGTAATTTGCTTGACCAGGGTTTCCCATCGTGCCAACTACAGAAGAGATGGTGATAATACGCCCTGTTTTGCGCTTCATCATGCCTTTGAGGGCGTTGCGGCTGAGTTGAAACGTAGCCGTTAAATCCACATCAATCACCGCTTGCCAATCTTCGTCTTTCATGCGTACTGCTAGACCATCTTTGGTGATGCCTGCGTTATTGACTAAAATATCGAGATGACCAAGAGCTTCTTCCGCACGCGAAATGAGGTTTGCAACTTCTTCAGGCTGATTAAGGTTGCACACGAGCGGCACAGTATTGTTGCCAAGCTCTTTGGCGAGCGCGTCAAGCTTTTCTGTGCGAGTGCCAGAAATCGCTACGCGTGCGCCTCGAGCAACCAATGCTCGTGTAATTGCTTCGCCAATGCCGCCTGTTGCGCCTGTGATGAGGGCGGTTTTGTCTTGTAATGAAAACATGTTTTGTCCTTAATATTGCTTACGTTATTGGGTGTCTTTTCATTGCGCTGTCATGGTAAGAATCATTTATGCCGCTTGCAAAAAGACAGCAAGATCTTCTGGTTTGCTGAAATTTTGACATTCAATTTCTTTGGCAATACGGCGAATTAACCCTGAGAGTACGTTGCCTTCGCCAATTTCAACCGCTCGACTTACGCTATGATCTGCCATCCACAATACAGATTCATTCCAGCGTACACGTCCAGTGACTTGTTGAACAAGCAAGTCCCGAATTTCCTCAGGTTTTGAGGTTGGTAATGCGGTGATATTGGCGATGACAGGAATGGTGGGTGCGTGAATAGTGGCTGCTGCCAAGGCGACCTGCATGGTTTCTGCAGCGGGTCTCATGAGAGAGCAATGAAATGGTGCGCTGATATTAAGTTCGATCGCACGTTTTGCGCCTGCTTCTTTAGCAAGCGTCATTGCTTTTTCAACGCCTGTGCGGCTGCCGCTAATCACGACTTGACCATCTGAATTATCATTGGCAACATCGCAGATATCACCATTGGCTGATGCCGTGGCGGTAATGGTTTCTACTTGTGCTATTTTTAGCCCTAAAATGGCTGCCATTGTTCCTTGTCCTGCAGGCACAGCTTGTTGCATGGACGTTCCGCGCAGCTTAAGGAGTTTCGCGGTGTCGCTCAAAGAGAGTGCTTTTACTGCGCAGAGTGCGCTATATTCACCAAGTGAATGTCCCGCGACATAATGTGCTTGTGTGGTAATATCAAAACCGCTTTCGATTTCTAGCACGCGCAGCGCAGCCATCGAGGTTGCCATGATTGCGGGTTGTGCATTTTCGGTGAGCGTTAAATCAGATTCTGGCCCTTCGAAGATGAGAGTTGAAAGCCGTTGATTTAGCGCGTCGTCTACTTCTTGATACACTAGTTTTGCGCAGGCGAAATTATCATATAATGCTTTGCCCATGCCCACATTTTGTGAGCCTTGACCAGGGAATACGCATACAGTTTTTGTCATTATCATTCTCATTATGCTAAGTTTATAGGGTGATGGCTTGGTGAGCCACTACATAAAGGATTTTCATAAACGGCTTGAAGGTGAAAAACAAGCTTTCATCGCTAAACGGCGTAGATTGAAGAAGATAGTTGTAAATTTTGAAAAATCATGCTTGCGCGTCAGAAGAAAATCTGTATGTTATGCCCCTCTTAATCTAAGGCAAGCATGCTTTGTGCAAAGTAATTACTCAAGGAGAAAAGGGACTATGCCCTTCTACGAAACAACATTTATCACTCGCCCTGACCTGTCACGTCAGGATGTTCAAAAACTTTCTGAAGAGATGGTCGCCATTGTGAAAAACATGGGCGGCAAGCTTGTAAAAGAAGAGTATTGGGGACTGCGCCCGCTCGCTTATAAGATCAACAAGGCATCGCGTGGTCATTATGTATTCCTCGGTTTGGAGGCACCTGCGGCTGCAATGCAAGAAATGCAGCGTAACGCAGGAATCAATGAAAATATCGTGCGTCAGCTTACCATTGTTGTCGATGCTATTGATGAGAAGCCATCACCGCTTTCATCTGCGCGTCGCGATGAAGGCGAAGCGGCATAATTTATAGAGAGATACAGAGGTTATTATGAATATCGCAGCTCCTTCTTCTGCTTCATCTGCTCCTCAGGCAGGTCGTAAAGTTTTTTTCCGTCGTCGTAAAACCTGCCCGTTGTCAGGTCCTAACGCGCCAAAGGTTGATTATAAGGACATTAAATTGCTTCAGCGTTTTGTGTCTGAGCGCGGCAAAATTTTGCCTAGCCGTATTACTGCGGTGTCTGCAAAAAAGCAGCGTAAGCTTTCACAAGCGATTAAACGTGCGCGTAATCTTGCGCTATTGCCTTATGTGGCGCAATAAGCAGTCATTGTAGGGTGTCCATATTAAAAAGGAAGCTTCGGCTTCCTTTTTTATTGCCGTGTCTTGCGAGTAGTAGCCAAAATGAGTAGTATGCAGCATATGCAAAAAATACCTCTGAATGTTGTGTTGGCTGCCCTTGTGTCAGGCCTGATTTTTGTAGCCACTGTCAAAGGTGTTTTGCTCGGTGTATTGGTGTTGTTGCTTCCTGTTGTGCCTTTGTTTTGGGCGGGGCTGCGTTATGGTGCGTTGGCGCAGTCTACTGCTAGCGTGATCGCGGCTGCGGTCGTCTTGCTCGTGGGTGGTTTTCCTGCGGGGGTACAATTTACTTTGATGTTGGCGTTACCAAGTTGGATCTTTGGTCGACAGCTACTTAAGGTACGCCTGTTGCCAGAGGGAGGCATTGAGTGGTTTCCCGTTGGTGGAGCCTTTGTTGCTTTTTCTTTATTTGGTTTTTTGATGGTAACGTTGATGGCGAGCTATCTCGTTAATTCTCCTGTTGGTGGTATGTTGCATTTGCTTCAGCAGGATGTGGCAAACAGTGCCAAACAAATGGACGCGGAAATTGCTGGGTTAATGCAAGATGTTGTAAATCGTTATGCTTATATTATTTTACCTGCTTTTTTTTGGGGCTGGGGCTTATTGATGTATGGTTGCGCATGGTTAGCAAAAGAAGTGTGCATGATTCAGGGGTTGGCATTACGTAAGCATGTGGCACTGACGCCTTTTCTGCCGCCGTCATGGTGGTTTGCTCCGTTGTTGCTAAGTGGTGGCGCAGCGTTAATGGCCGATCCTGAGTTGCGGTTTGCGGGGCTTACGGGGTTCTTTATTCTTTTGTTGCCTTATTTTATGTGTGGTATTGCTATGATTGATCGAGAGATTAAGCGATGGCCAAATCCAGTGGCGTGGCGGTTTGGGTTTTATTTTTTGATGGTAATTGGTCAGTGGCCAGTGATGACAATGATCACTTTTTATGGCATTTTTCTGCATATTGCGCATTTTTACCGTGCAAAAAACACATAAAATGCGTCTTATCTATAATAAGCATGATTAAGTCATTAATATCGCTTGCCAAACGAGGGTGAGTGTCTTATAAACGCCCCTCTTTAAAAACAAAAGATATATAATTTAGTGAAAGGTTCGGTCATGGAAGTGATCTTGCTTGAAAAAGTTGCAAAGCTTGGCAGTGTTGGCGATGTTGTCAATGTGAAGATGGGATATGGTCGTAACTTTCTGATTCCGCGTCAGAAGGCAGTGCGTGCAACCAAAGAGAACGTGGCACAGTTTGAAGCGAAGCGCGAAATATTGTTACAAAATAATGACAAAGCTCGCGCTGAGGCTCAAGAGGCGGCAAAAACATTTGAAGGTTTGAGCGTGAAGATCGTGCGTCAAGCATCTGAAGATGGTAAGCTTTATGGGTCAGTAAGCGTGCGTGACGTGGCAACAGCTATTGCTGACGCAGGTCATAATGTTGAGCGTCGCTTGATTGACTTGAACGATACCATCAAGTCTCTTGGTTTGTTCAAAGCAACCATCACCCTTCACCCAGAAGTGCGCGTGAGCATTGATGTTCAAGTGGTACGCAGTGCAGAAATGTCTGCTTATGATGTAATTGCGAAAGAAAAGAATGAAGACGCCGCGGCGTAATCATATCATTTCATTGTAAAGACAAAAACGCCTCTTAATGGGGGCGTTTTTTTTTGCATTCTTGGGTGATTTGCTGTTAGACTCCGTCCTCACAAAGGATGCTTCTATGGCTGATATTCTCAAAGCTGAATCTACGGTGATTCCACTGCGGCATGTCCCTCATAATATGGAGGCAGAGCAGGCGTTGCTTGGTGCGATTCTAGTCAATAATATCGCACTCAATCATGTGATGGACAGCTTGCTGCCAGAGCATTTTTATTCAGGCGTGCATCAGCGTATTTTTGCCGCGATTAAGCATTTTCATGATAAAGGACAGATTGCTGATCCTGTGACGCTCAAACATTATTTTGAAAAAGATGAAGATTTAGCCGATATTGGCGGCGGCGATTATTTGGCGCGCCTTGCTGCCTCTGCGATTACCGTGATTGATGTTAGCAGTTATTCAGAGGTGGTCTATGACCTTGCAATTAAGCGCAGTTTGATTGCGATTGGCGAGGAGATGGTTAATACCGCGTACCGTAATGAAATGGAAAATCCTGCGTATCAACAAATTGAAACTGCGGAGCAGGAGTTGTTTAGTTTAGCCGCGAGTGGGCATACCCGTGATGGTTCGGTGCATAGTTTCAGCGATGCGATGGGTAAAGCACTCAAGAATGCTGAGTTTGCTTATAAAAACAAAGGTCAAGTGTTGGGTGTTACCAGTGGTTTGACTGATTTAGATAAGTTATTAGGCGGGTTGCAACGCTCCGATCTTGTGATTTTAGCGGGCCGCCCTTCGATGGGTAAAACCGCACTGGCAACCACGATGGCGTATAATGCTGCGTTACATTTTCAGCGTGTGTTTGAAGCTGCGCGCCAAAATGCGTCTTTGACAGAAAAGCCGCGTATGCCAGAATCAGTAGGGTTTTTCTCACTGGAGATGTCAGCAGAACAGTTGGCAAATCGTATTTTGGCGTCGCGTTCAGAAATTAATTCAACCAAAATCCTGCGTGGTGATATGGAGGCAGGTGAATTTTCTGAGCTTGTACGTGCTACCAATGAACTTGCAGACCTGCCTTTCTTCATTGATGATACGCCCGCGCTGAGTATTTCCGCGCTGCGTACACGTGCGCGTCGTTTGCAGCGTACCCGTCGTTTAGGTTTTGTGGTGGTTGATTATCTTCAGTTAGTGCGCGGTTCAAATACCAAAGCATCGGATGGTCGTGTACAGGAAGTATCCGAAGTAACTCAAGGACTCAAAGCGATTGCAAAAGAACTGAATGTGCCTGTACTCGCATTGTCGCAGCTCTCACGTGCCGTTGAACAACGCGAAGATAAACGTCCTCAACTTTCTGATCTACGTGAATCAGGCAGTATTGAGCAAGATTCGGACGTGGTCATGTTTGTCTACCGTGAAGAATATTATGTCTCGAGGAAAAAACCTAATGAGGGCGATCCGAAATTTAATGCATGGCAGGAAGAAATGAACCGTTGTCATGGCTTGGCAGATGCTATTATCGCTAAGCAACGTCACGGTCCTATCGGTACGGTAACGATGGCGTTTAACTCAGATCTAACTCGTTTTTCAGATTGGGAGCGTGATGAACATTACGTCCCACGCGAGTATGAATAAGGCATAACGCATGCATCATCAGCCGACACTTACCGTAAATCTAGCAGGGATTGTGCGTAATTATTATCTACTGCAATCGCGTCATCACACCCACACTTGTGCGGCAGTGGTCAAAGCTAATGCGTATGGTTTGGGCGTAGTACCTGTTGCGCATGCGCTTGCACAAGCGGGGTGCCCCGTGTTTTTTGTGGCAACGTTAGATGAGGGCATTGAGCTTCGTGCTGTATTGCCTGAAACACCCATTTATGTATTGCAAGGCGTGTTGCAAGGCGATGCGTCCGCGTTACTTGAACATGATTTACGTCCTGTGCTGAATAGTCCAGAACAGGTTGTCTGTTGGAAAAAAGGCTTGCAGGTTGCTGCTGATGATGTGCGCGCTCGCGCACGTGCGGCACTGCATGTTGATACAGGTATGTGTCGTTTGGGATTGAGTGCTGATGAACTGATACGGATAGAAAATCCACATGCCTTTGCGCAGGAGTGTCATCTTGATTTACTGATGAGCCATCTTGCTTGTGCATCTGAACCTAATCATTCGCTTAACATCCAGCAGCGTGAGCGTTTTGATGCTGCACGTGCAGGATTTCCTTATCTTGCGACTAGTTTTGTTAACTCAGCAGGACATTTTTTGTCATCAGATTTTCATGGTGATTTAGGCAGGCCTGGGTGTTCGCTGTATGGCATCACGCCCAATCCTTCTTTGCCTAATCCCATGGAAAATGTGGTGACATTGACCGCACCTATTCTAAGAATACGTAATATTGAACATGAACAAACTATAGGTTACGGTGCAACGCGCATTGTGTATAAAGGACAAAAAGTCGCGGTTGTTGGGTTTGGTTACGCGGACGGTTTGCATCGTATTGCGAGTAATCGTCTCTCAGTCTTTATTGAGGCGTATGAAGCCCCGATGCTTGGGCGTGTTTCGATGGATATGACGTGTTATGATGTGACGCATATTCCGCAAGCTGTGCTTGAAAAAGCGGCGTATGTTACCATTATTGGCACACAGCAAAGTGTTGATCACGTTGCTGGTATTTGTGAAACGATTGGTTATGAAGTTTTTACGAGCCTTGGTAACCGTGTGAAGCGTGACTATAGAGATGCTTAATCTGGTTTCTCCCCTGCGTGGATTCTTTCTTCTAAATGCCAACCAAATGCCGTGCCAAGCTGATAATTCAGTTCTGCGCCGAGAATGAAAATCAGATTAATGATGTAGAAGAAAAACAAGGTGGCGATGATGCCGCCTAAACTGCCATAGATCATGCTGACTTGTGTAAAATGCGAAAGGTAGAACGAATAAAGACTCGCTGCACCTGCCCATAAAGTCACCGTTACTGCCGCTCCAGGAATCACTGCTAGCAAGGTTTGTTTGATGTTAGGGATGAAATAATACATGCTGGCGACCATCACAAACATAGCAAAGGCACTAATCGTTAAGATTAGGTTGTTCCAATAATAGCTATCTTCATGAAATTGTACGTGTAATATACGACTCACATCTTCAATGAACATGGGCATAAAGATGAGCAGAGTCATACCAATAATGACCACAAAGGCAAACACGAGTAATTGTCCGATGCTGAGTAAGCGTCTGAGCAGATAATTGGGTGGTGTCGTGACGCGGTAGGTGCGGTTTAGTATGGTGCGCAACCCTTCGACCATTGATGAAGATGTCCATATTGAGCCTAAAATAGCAATTGTCAGCAAGCCTTGGGGTGGACCCGAGAGAATTTCATCAATGCGCGGGCGCAAGCCATCTTGTGCGGTATGCGGCAGACTGGTCAGTAAGATTTCAATGAATTTTGCACCAACTTCGCCTTGTCCGATCACTCCGCCGATGGCGACAAGCAATACCAGAAAAGGGAAAATCGCAACCAACGCCACAAAAGCAAGATAACCTGCATGTTCAATCCCGTCATGTGTGACCACGGTCACATAAACAGACTGATTAAAACAGCGTAAGAGTTTCTTAAGTACGACCATGTTTATATATCCCACTTTACGGGCAAGATAGAGTCTTTTACTCGTAACTTCAAGACACCGCTTGCCCTAAAGCGCACAGACTTCTAGACTGTGGCAAATTAAAAACGGAGAATGTTATGACGCTCACTTTACATGCGCCTATGCAACAGGGCTTTGAGGCAATTTTAACGACGGACGCGCTGGCGTTTGTAGAGGAATTGATGGTGAAATTCGGTTCGCGCCGCGCCGAACTGCTGGCTGCACGTGTGGAACGTCAAAAACGTTTGAATGCTGGCGAGAGGCTAGATTTTAGCGTGGATACCAAAGCTATTCGTGAGGGTGATTGGACAGTTGCAGAGATTCCAGCTGCACTGCTTGATCGTCGCGTAGAAATCACAGGGCCAGCCGAGCCGAAAATGATGATTAATGCCCTGAATTCTGGCGCAAAAGTGTTCATGGCGGATTTGGAAGATTCCCTTAGCCCAACATGGGAGCGGGTGATCGAAGGGCAGATGGCTTTACGTGATGCGCTTCGCCGCACCTTGACCTATACCTCGCCTGAAGGTAAAGCCTATACGCTGGGTAAAGAACTAGCGACTTTGATTGTCCGACCTAGAGGTTGGCATTTGCAAGAACGCAATGTGACACTAGATGGCAAGCCGATTTCAGGCTCATTGTTTGATTTTGGTTTGTTTTTTTTCCATAATGCGCATTACGCCGCCGAGCATGGTGTTGGTCCATTCTTTTATATCCCAAAATTAGAATGTGCCGAAGAAGCGCAGCTCTGGGCGGATGTGTTTGCTTACTCGGAGCAAAAACTTGGCATTGCACACGGAAGCATCAAGGCGACGGTTCTGATTGAGGTCATTTCAGCCGTATTCCAAATGCACGAAATTCTCCATGCGCTCAAAGATTATTGCGTCGGGTTGAACTGTGGTCGTTGGGATTATATTTTTAGTTTTATTCGTGCGTTCCATGCACATAATGCGTTTGTGTTGCCTGATCGCTCACAAGTTACCATGACTACGCATTTTCTCAAATCTTACTCAGAATTGTTGATTAAAACCTGCCATAAGCGTGGCGCATTTGCGATGGGTGGGATGGCGGCGCATATCCCTGTCAAAAATGATGAAGCGGCAAATGAAAAGGCCTTTGCGGCCGTGAAAACCGATAAAGAACGTGAAGCGAATGCAGGGCATGACGGTACATGGGTTGCGCATCCGGGTTTGATTCCTGTGGCGATGGAGGTATTTAATCGTGTGATGCCTGCGGCAAATCAGCGTGATCGCTTGCGTGAAGATGTGCATGTCACGGCGGCAGATTTATTGAGTGTACCAGCAGGCACGATTACTGAAGCAGGGCTGCGCAATAACCTCAATGTTTCGGTGCAATACACGGCGGCATGGTTATGCGGTCAGGGGTGTGTGCCGATTCACAATCTGATGGAAGACGCTGCTACCGCAGAGATATCTCGCTCACAAGTGTGGCAGTGGGTGCATCACGAAGCAGGCAAAATCACTGCGACAGATGAGAATATTGACGCAGCGTTGGTTGGCAAAATTATCCATGAAGAACTAGCAACCATTAAAGCGCAGGTTGGCGACGCGCAGTTTGCCTCAGGAAAATATGACCAGGCAGCAAAACTTGTGCAAGACCTGATTTGCCGTGATGATTTTATCGCATTTCTGACATTGCCAGCTTATGATTTGTTGGTGGCGTAAGTTAGGATGTACGAGGACAGGAGCCCGAAGCGCAAGTGAAAATAAAGACTATGGGGGCGTAGCTCAGTAGGATAGAGCGACAGATTCCTAAACTTCGGGTCAGGCGTAACTTATTCTCTCGATTTTTGTTCTATTACAATCGAGAAGCTCTCGGCGCTGCATTGGCGTATATCAGCGGGGGCATCTACGGGGCATCGTTCACAATGTTCTGGGATGTTCGTCATGCATTTGAGAACAACATAATGACCGCAAGCCTGCACTTTGAACGTGCGCTTGCAATAATAGGAGACATGCTAGCTCACATAGCAACACGCATGAGCCGAAATAGTCGTTCTTACCCGCACAGAAAGAAAAGCAACCTGTGACATTAGGTGCTGTCTTGCCGATTTCTCCAGACCAGGAATGGGCAAGCGCGTTAATTTCATCGAGCAGCTCATTAAGCTGGTGGCCACGTTGGGTAAAACTGTAAGTCACTTTGGGGGGAATGGTGGCCTCCGAATGGCGGTTTAGGATGCCCGCTTCTTCCAACATGCGTAGGCGGTCCGTCAACATCTTTGCAGAAATCGCCGGAAGTTGTTTTTTAATTTGTCCAAAACGCAGCGGGCCATGCGTATGGATTATCCACAATATATAGGTCGTCCATGGACCAGTGAGCAACGTTAGCAGACCATGCATGGGACAACGCATGGTGCTATAGTCGCGTATATCCACCAGTTTAAATTGAGCCTCAGGCATTGGCATGGTTACTCCAGGGTAATTAGTTACTTTAAAGTGCATACTTGCTTTAATATACTACTAGCATATTCTACAAAGAATATCCAGCGTTGCCTGACCAAATAAACACCATAATTATCAATATAATATCCATTAAAAAGAGGATGCATATGAGCGGATTATTCGAATTGTTTGATTTGCATGGATTAACTTTATCAAACCGTATTATCATGGCGCCAATGACGCGCTCGCGGGCGACCGCTGAGTATGTACCATCGGCTCTGATGCCCGAATATTACCGCCAGCGCGCAGGGGCGGGCCTGATTATCACCGAGGCGACTGCTATTTCGAAACAGGGATGCGGCTATCCCAATATTCCCGGCATTTGGAATGACGCGCAGACTCAGGCATGGAAAGGGGTTGTGGATGCGGTGCATCAAGTAGGCGGAAAAATCTTCATCCAACTCGTACATACTGGCAGAATTGCCCACCGCTCACTTACAAGTGAACAGCCCGTGTCATCGAGTGAAAAAGCACCGGATGGTCAGGTAATGGCGGCAGATTATAGCATGCAACCCTATGAAACGCCTCGTGCGCTTGCGCTGGATGAGCTGCCAGGCATCATCGAACAATTTCGAAACGCCGCCGCGAACGCTAAAATCGCTGGGTTTGATGGCATTGAAATTCATGCTGCCAATGGCTATCTCCTGGATCAATTCCTGCGTGACGGTGTGAACCAGCGCCGCGATAATTACGGCGGTTCGCTGGAAAATCGTGCGCGGCTGCTGCTTGAGGTAACGCAAGCAACGATTGAAGCGTTTGGTAAACATCGCGTCGGTGTGCGCCTTTCACCCTATAATGCGTTCAACAGCATGAGTGACAGCAATCCGATGAAGACGTTCACCAAAGCTGCGGCCTTGCTCAATGCATTGCCACTGGCATACTTACATATGATGGAACCTTATGGAGAGCACATGTTGGCGGGCGACTCGTCATTGCCGCGAATTACGGAAAAAGTTAGAACAATTTATAACGGCGTGCTGGTTGTCAATGGTGGGTTGAGCAAAGAGCTTGGAGAGAAGCTTCTGCAGGAACATGTGGCCGATCTTTTCTGCTACGGGATGCCCTACATCGCCAATCCCGATTTGGTGAATCGGTTTCAAAAAAATATTCCTTTGGCGCAGGTCGATCAAGCCACCATCTATGGTGGCGATGCGAAGGGCTATACCGATTATCCAACGGCAGCATAAAGCCGTTGCGGGGCAGATAAATGGTTGACGC
The DNA here is from genome assembly GCA_036770365.1 of Rickettsiales bacterium. Classification (GTDB taxonomy): domain Bacteria; phylum Pseudomonadota; class Alphaproteobacteria; order Rickettsiales; family UBA998; genus DAIPJH01. Next base: position 151,894 of record DAIPJH010000002.1, on the reverse strand, counting down.
GGCTTCTGCTGGTTTTTTCTTTAGCCTTGTCGTTGGCACGTCATGCTCCAACTCCCTCGCGCTTGGTGATAGAATGGGTGGCATAAGGGTTTCAATATGAGCAGTCCCAAGAGGCTAAAAATCCCTTCCGTGAACAAAAAATCCTCGCCCTCAACTTGCAGGATGACACCGCCATGTGAGACCTTAGAAAACAGACCGCAACGGGTTTCGCTAGGAGGCCGTTTTTTGGGTGTTCAATAAAAACAATAACTTAATAGGTACCAAGTTCGGATTTTCCTCTAAGTTTCCCCTTTCCCCCGAGAATTATAGAGAAGAGAATAAAAAGTATATAGAACCCGAAACTTGATGGAAAGTTGGAACTTGGAACCTTTTTATGATGAAGGTTTGGTATCTGATTTTCTATGCGAGCGCTCTTACGCAAAACTGAGGGACAACCGCTTGCACTCCTGCAAATAGCGGATATGCTGGTGATTCAAGTGCATGGGGGCGTAGCTCAGTAGGATAGAGCGACAGATTCCTAATCTGTAGGTCGAGGGTTCGAATCCCGCCGTTCCCACCACCTTTTAAGAAACACAAGGACACACTCATGACGACCCCCAATATTAAGCTTTTTGTCAGCGACATGGATTCGACGATGATCCAAAATGAATGTATCGATGAGATGGCATGGACACTGGATGAAAAGCGCGGGACGGGTGAGCAGTATTACGCGCAAGTATCTGCCATCACCAAGCAGGCGATGGATGAGGGTAAGGATTTTTCGTGGTCGCTCAACACGCGCATTGGGATTTTGGTGGAGGCTGGGTTTGAAGAAGTGTGGTTGCCTGAGATCATGGTGCGCATCACGCCGCAGCCTGATGCGAAGGAGCTGCTCGCACATTTGAATGCACACGGCGTGCAGACGGTGCTGGTTTCGGGCGGATTTACCTATTTTGCACATCAAGTCGCGCACAACTTAGGTTTCAAGCAAGTCTTTGCTAATGAACTTTTGTTTGATCGTGGCAAATTGGTTGGCGTGCGCGGCCCGCAGGAGATTTTAGACGGAGGTATTGTGGACGGCAAAGCCAAGCTGACCATCACCCAAGCAATAGCAAACCAAACCCACATCGACCCCGCGCAGATTTGTGCCATTGGCGACGGCAGCAACGATGCCCAGATGGTCGCCTTTGCAGGCTACGGCATCGCCTATTACGGCAAAAACAAAACCTTACTTGCAGCATCAAGCCACCAAACGGAAAGTTTGGCTGAGGTGGTGGGGATTGTTGGGGGGAAGTCTCGATAAAAGGATAGGTTAAACGAGGCAAAGCCTCGGCAATGACGCTCTTCGGGCTAGAGGGTAATGATTATTTATCTTCAGCGATGATTTGCATTATTTCCTCATCGCTATAGCACCCACTACCTGTAAGTGCAGATGTAATATGTTCACGCAAACTTTCTTGATATTTAGGAGAATGCTTCTCAATGTCATTCATAGCAGTATTCCTTTCCCCGCTGCAACCCCGCTTGCCCATGCCCATTGGAAATTATGACCGCCGAGATGGCCGGTGACATCCAATACTTCGCCGATGAAATAGAGTCCTGATACGTCTTTTGCTTCCATGGTTTTGGAGGAGATGGCATCTGTGTCCACGCCGCCGAGCGTGACTTCTGCGGTGCGATAGCCTTCGGTGTCGCACGGGGTGAGGGTGAGGGTGTTTATCAGTTTGGCGGCGTGTTCGAGTTTGGCGTGGGAGAGGTCGGCGAGTGTGCCGTTTATTTGGCTGAGTTCATGCAGCATTTGCGCGAGGCGTTTGGGCAAGAGGTGGCTCAAGCTTGTGGCGAGGTCTTGTTTAGGGTGGAGGGTTTTTTGCTGTTTGAGATGGGCAAAAACGTCGGTTTCAGGCAGGAGATTAAGCGTGATGGGTTGCCCCTCGCACCAGTAGCTTGAGAGCTGCAAGATGGCAGGGCCGCTGAGTCCTCTATGGGTAAAGAGCATCGCTTCACGGAATCTGGTTTTTCCAACGATAGCGAGAGAGTCAGGTACTGCCACGCCGGAAATGCTGGCGGCGCGTTCCAGCCACTCACCTTGCAAGGTAAAAGGGACGAGTCCCGCACGCGTTGGCGTGAGGGGGATGTTAAATTGCTGCGCGATGCGATAACCCAGCCCGCTTGCGCCCATTTTGGGGATGGAAAGTCCACCTGTTGCGACCACGAGGGCGCGTGCAAGATAGTCGTTAATGGGGGTAGTGACGCGGAAGCCGTCTTCGCTTTTGCTGACTTGTTCAATGCTGGTTTGCAGGTGAATCTTGACGCCGCCCTTCGCACATTCATCCAACAACATCGTGATAATATCGCTCGCGGAATGATCGCAGAAAAGCTGCCCTAAGGTTTTGGTGTGATAGGGAATGCGGTGTGACTCGACCAGTTTGATGAAATCTTGCGGCGTGTAACCTTTGAGCGCGGAGATGGCGAAGTGCGGATTCTCGGAGATGAAATTGCTGGGGTTAGAATGGATGTTAGTGAAGTTGCAGCGTCCGCCGCCAGAGATACGGATTTTCTCCGCAGGGTTTTTAGCGTGGTCAAGCACAGTCACCGATTTGCCGCGTTGCCCTGCGGTGAGCGCACACATCAGCCCTGCCGCGCCTGCGCCGAGAATAAGAACATCACAGGTAATGGTCGCCATATCAACCATCTTCTAAATGCAGCAGTAAAGCTGTGCCTGCGAGCAGCACGATCATCGGCGGTGACCACGCGGCGAGTTCTACAGGGAGCGTACCAGCATAACCAAACGCATAAAAGATCTCTTTCATGAAATTGACGATAAAGCCAATGCCTGCGCCGCTGGCGAGCAAGACACTCACGCTGCCCTTACGGTGCAGGCGTAGCGAGAATACGGCGGCAATCAGTACCATCCCGAAATAGAGCAGCGGCGAAGCAAGGATCGCATGCCAGTGGACGCGGTGACGCAAAGCAGAAAACCCTGCTTTTTGTAGAGTGTCAATAAAGCCATTAAGTTGCCAGAAAGAGAGAGTACTGGGATCTGCAAAACTATCTTGGATTTGGGTGATATTGAGTTCGGTCGGGAGATAATATTGTGTGAATGCAGAAGGAATATGATTCGGGGCGGAGACAAGTCCGTTGCGTATGTCCCACTTGCCTTTGGTTAGCTTCGCTTTTTTGGCATCAATGCGTCCGATGAATTGCTTGTTTGTGTCGTAAGTGAAGATAATCACACCTGAAAGAGTCATGTCTTTTTGTACTAAGCGGTCGGCGTGGATGATATATTCACCAACCTTTTTATCATTCATGATCGCACCTGTTTTATCAATTTGACGAATCCATAGTCCTGTACCAGAGACAGCGAGCTGGCTGGAACGACCAGAGATATATTTATCTTCAAGTTGGTCATAGCGTGAGATCATGGCTGCCGAGATGGGGTTATAGATTCCGATCACAAAAACGCCAATGCCAAGCGAAACGATGGCTGCGGGCTGAAGTATTTGCCAGACCGAAATACCTGCAGCGCGTGCAACAATCAGCTCGTGTGATTTGGTTAGGCGAGTTAGTGCCATCATGCTGCCAATCAGGACGGCGTAAGGAATGATGGTTTCGCCCATTGCAGGGAGTTTCATGAATGCCATTTCAAGGACGGCACTGAAAGGAATATGAGTTTTATCGGAGGTACGGCGAATTAGCTCTACAAAATCAGCAAGCGCACCGACCATGAGGACGATACCGAAGGCAGTTAACATTGCATAAAGAAAACGTTTGCCAATGTAAAAGGAGAGAGTAAGGGGAAATCTCATGTGGTTTCCTCCTGTGGTGCAGTAGGCAGCGGTGCGGTCTGTTCAAGTAATTTTTCAAACATGAGTTTGCGGGCGGGTGTGGGAGCGATATGGCGATGGCGGGTAAGCATGATCATATCCAATGCCATCATACCAAAGACGAGGACATAGACAAGCGGCGTGGCGGCGGGGTAGCGCGCAATCACATTACTCATGCCAATTGCAACGATAACGGTGAGGATTGCACCGCCAGACACGATGAGGATAATTTTCCATTGACCGCGGCGGTTAAAGTCTCCTCGTGACAGTACAGCAACACCAAGTAAAGCAAGCACAATGGCGTAGAGTGGCCAAATCAAACGCTGATGCGCTTCAGCACGAAATTTATTAGCTTTGGCGGTGGAAATGCCTGCGGGTGGATTGAGTAAGTCACTTAAAAACATCTCTTCTTGACCAACCACATGCTCTTTAGCTTTTTTCTCATAAAAGCTAAAGTCAAGGTTGTAGCTATCAAAATTAAGCCAAGAAATGCGACCTTGATTGAATTCTTGGCGAAGACCATTGATGAGATGAAATTGTGGGCCTGTGGGTGATTGCATCAGTTTGGCTTCATCTGCCATCATGGTCACCGACGCTTTGGGGTTGCGGTTATCATGTACCATGATGCCGCGTAGCACGCCATTATCTTCACGTTCGCGGATATAGACGGTGAGACCATCAATAGGACTATTGAATACACCTTCTTGTAGTAGGACGGACGCATAGTTATCACGCAGGAATGTTTGCGCTTCCTTGAACTGATGTTTGGTCAGCGGCATCAGATAGAGGGACATGCCGTAACATATCAGGCTGATGATGAGTGCAACGATCATAGCGGGTTTAGCAAGCTGCAAGGGCGATAATCCCGCAGCTTTCATCACCACTAATTCGCTATCACTTGCAAGCTTATTATATGCAAATACTACGGAAATGAATAAAGCGATAGGCAACACTAAGAAAAGCAGTGAAGGAATGAGTAAGGCAGTGAGATAGAGGAAGCTACCGACTGATAAGCCACGATTGACAATGAAATCAATGTAGCGCAAGGCTTGCGTGAGCCAGATGATGCTGGTAAGACTAACGGTGACCAGCAGCGTTGGCCACGTCAGTAGCGACATAATGTAGCGATTGTAGCGGCGCAGCAGCATAGCTCTCATAAGCCCCGATTATTAGTTTCGGACGTTTTGTATCAGAAAGGAATCCTATGTTACCAGTATTTTCGTCACTTCCTATCTTTGAAGCCTCAGCAAAACGTGCCAGTAGAGGTTCATGCGTGGCATTTTTTGTGACAGATGCGCTCACCTTGTCTACAAAAGCACTTGAATGCGATGCGCAAGCAGGGGGAATGTTGGCGCGTGCCATCACGCTTGGTCGTTTTGTGGGTAAAGCAAATCAGTTAACTTCTGTGTTGCTTCCTGAATCAGTCGGGTTTGAACGTGCGATTATTATTGGACTTGGCAAAATAAAAGCGATTGATGGGCTTGCACTTGAAGCGGCTGCGGGTACATTGCTTGGCGAAGCGAATCGTTTGGGTGTAGATAATCTTACCATTGTGCAAGATGAGGCTTATATTGCTAAAGCGGATAAAGGTGAACATGCGGCGCGACTTGCTCTTGGTATCGCGCTGAAAAGTTACCGTTTTGATAAATACCGCACCAAAGAAAAAGCAGAAGACAAGCCAACGGTCGTTAGTGTAAAAATTGCGACCAAAGAATCAAAACATGCACCAGAGCGTTTTGCACCGTATGCAGCATTGGTTGAAGGCGTCACTATGACCCGTAATTTGGTCACAGAGCCAGCGAATATTATCTACCCTGAAACTTTAGCGGCGGCATGTTTGACGCTTAAAGATGATGGTATCAAAGTCACGGTGCTAGGTGAAAAAGAGATGACAAAACTCGGCATGGGTTCGTTGCTCGGCGTTGGGCAAGGTTCAGTGCGTGAATCACAGCTAGTGATTATGGAATGGCACGGTGGTAAAAAAGATGATGCGCCTTTAGCATTTGTTGGTAAAGGCGTGTGCTTTGATACGGGGGGTATCAGTATTAAACCTGCTGGTGGTATGGAAGAGATGAAATGGGATATGGGCGGCGCGGGCGCAGTCATTGGTCTCATGAAAACCTTGGCGCGCCGTAATGCCAAAGTGAATGTTGTCGGTGTAGTGGGTTTGGTAGAGAATATGCCAGATGGTAATGCTCAACGTCCGGGAGATGTTGTGACATCAATGTCGGGTCAAACCATTGAAGTACTCAACACGGACGCAGAGGGTCGTTTGGTGCTGGCGGATGCGTTGTGGTATACCCAAGATCGTTTTAAGCCAGAATTTATTGTGGATTTAGCAACGCTGACTGGTGCAATCATCGTGTCGCTGGGTAATGTCTATGCGGGGCTTTTCACCAACAGTAACAAACTTGCTAAACGTCTTTCAGAAGCGGGCGAAGCAACAGGCGATAAAGTTTGGCGTTTCCCGCTGGGTGATGCTTATGACAAAATGATCAATTCTGACATTGCGGATATGCAAAATATTGGTGCTGACCGTCAAGCGGGTAGTATCACTGCCGCGCAGTTCCTTCAGCGTTTTGTGAATGACACCCCGTGGGCGCATTTGGATATTGCAGGTACTGCTTGGAGCAAGAAGGATACCGCGACCTGTCCTAAAGGCGCAACCGCATTTGGCGTGCGTTTGCTCGATGAGTTGGTGCGCGAACATTACGAGGCATAGTTGGTAGCAACGTTTTCTATCCATTTTTATCACTTACTGGCAACGCCGATTGAGAGGGCGTTGCCGCAGTTGGCTGAACGTGCTTATGGCACGGGTGGTCGCGTGGTCGTGCATGGTGAGGTAAATAAATTAAAGCTGCTTGATGATGTTTTATGGAATTATTCACCCGTGAGTTTCTTGCCACATAGCTTGGTTATTGGTGCAGCGCACCATGAGGTGATTGCTTTAAGTATAGAGGGGCAATTACCCGAAGATACCAAGATGGTTTTTTTAATTAGTGGTGCGCGAGTGGGGGATGAGGTGAAGCCTAGCCCAAGCTTAGAGCGCGTGTTTGATATGTTTGATGGCGCAGATGATGCACAGGTGATGGCGGCGCGTGAGCGATGGAAGTTTTACCAAGATGCTGGCTATGCACTTAAATATATTCGTCAAAATGAGCGCGGTGGTTGGGAGACAATCAAGGAAGTTGAGGCAAGATCTAAACAATAAAAAAAGGCTTCCTAAAGGAAGCCTTTTTCTTAAAAGCGTGTATAAAAAACTATGCAGCTTTAGATTTATTGATTTCGCTAAGAGACTCAGTAGCACGCTTGCTGATGAGATCAAATGCCGCCATGCTAGATTTTGAAGCAATCTCAGAAATCTCACGTGCGTTGCTCACAGTGCTTTCATAAAGAGACTTTGCAAGTTCAGCTTGTTTTGCAGTGTTGGTCTCTGGTGCTTTGTTGCTCCAAATTTCTTTAGAAGCTTTCAACACGTTTTCAACGTTAGCACGAAGCACTTCAGCTTGGCGACGAGAAATAGCTTGAACGCTTTCAGCGATCACTTGGTTTGCTGCAGAAAGCACTTCCATGTTTTTGCGTTGCGCTGCAAGTACGCTATTAACGTCGAATGCAGGAACTTTAAAATCGCTCCAAGCTTTGAAGAAATCCGCAGGATTTGTAGATGTTTGTTTGCTCATTGACTTGCCCTTTCAGATAATATGATGATAAACGCAGGAATCCCTGCTTGATGCGCACTATGCAATGAAATGAAAAAAGAATCAAGAGGTTTTTTTGTGCAGTGCAAAAAAGCCACATTTTTTGGACATGGTGTTACCTTGGCACAACAAAAACGAGAAAGTCTTCGCCTTCAGGTTGCAAGTTGGCGCGCTCGCCCGATAGCACTCTGTACAGCTTCTTGTATAAGCTGAAGCATGCCGTTGGTACTCATGAGTCGTTCTAGTGCGGCCTCTGTCGTACCCCCAGGGCTGGTTACATTGCGCCGCAATATATCTAAGGGGTCACTGCTGATGAAAGCGAGTTCGCTGCTTCCGTGAACGGTATGCAAGACGAGTTTGCGTGCTGTGGCTTCATCTAGTCCAGCATCGAGTCCAGCGCGAATCAAACATTCCATAAAGTAAAAAACATAGGCGGGGCCACTGCCTGAGATTGCTGTCGCTGCATCCATCAGCGATTCTTTTTCTAACCATAAGGTTTCCCCTACACAAGCGAGGAGCTGTTCAGCAGATAGTTTGTCATCAGATGAACATGCCTCAGATGCTATGAGGGCGGAAATGCCGAGGCCAACAAGTGCAGGAGTATTTGGCATGGCACGTACGATGCGTGCATCATCGCCTAATATACGTGCGTAAAATGCTAACGTTTTGCCCGCTGCTATGGAGAGGTATAAGGGTGCAATGCCAAAACGTTGGCAATAGAGTGGCAACAGGTTTTGCATGGATTGTGGTTTGATGGCAAAAATAACAATTTGGGGTATGTACCCTTCGGCTATCTGATCAAGGGAAGCATGGACATTCACGTCACGAAAATGAGAAAGCGTGATGCGCCCTTCTTCGTGTGGTTCAATAACGCTAATATGCCAACGATGTCCTGTTTGTTCGCGCCAGCGTTCTAAGAGGGCGCGCCCCATTTTACCGCATCCGACTAAAAGCAATGTCGCGCTGCCTGAGTTCATGCTTCGCCAACAGTATCGAAAAGAGCAAAACTAATCGCTTGCTCTGGTTGTTGTCCACCCCAGATTACAGATTGGAAGGCAGGATAAAATCTGTCACATTCTTCGATGGCGATGTCCATCAACTCTTCCATCATATCATAGGATGCGGTGTTGCCATGCTTGAGCAACAAACCATGACGAAAAATAATGCTATTATCCTCGGAGCATATATCAAAATGCCCAATCCACATGCGCTCATTGACCTTGGCAAGCAAGGCATGCACATTTTGTAATGCGTGGCGTGGGATCTTCATGTCATACGAGCAAGAGAACATCATGCCGCCTAGGTCTGGTTGCCATGTGAACCATAAGCGGAAATTACACCAAGCACCTGCAATTTCGGCAACAAGTTCATCTTCAAGAGGGCGGTCAAACGCCCACTCACGTCGCATCGCTACTTGCTCGGCAATATCTAAAGGGTTATCGCTAATAAGGGCAGGTTCTGAGAACAGTGAAGCCATATATGGCACTCCATCGTTAGTTGCCGCGGAAGAAATACTATATATAGTAATCTACAACGCGCCGCAGGAAATGCCAGCCAAAAATGCATCCTCACTACATTATCTTGTGGATAGATGCAGAGAGAATCAGAATATATGGATAAAATGCCACTGTTTCGCTTGCGGTATAACGCGTTGGTTCTAGCGTGCTTCAGTTGCTTTGTTGAATTTCCCCAAATTGCCGATCATTTGTTCCCATAAGCCGAGCTTTTGACCTTCGGTTGGGGTGATGCGTTTTGCAATTGGGACTTCTTGTGCATCTTTTAAATCATATGCTTTGATATCTGTGATCATGTCATTTTTATCAAAGTTAAGACGTAATACATGTTGGTTGGTGGTTTCAGGTTTAAAGAATGCATAGGATTCTTTGTGGGCAGAAACATAATACCAGGCCTCGTCACCAAAGCTGCTTTTGGTTGAGGGTGTGCCAAGAAGTTTGATGACATCTTGTTTGTAGTTTTTTCCAACGTGTAGCTCGTTGCTTGCGCGTTCAATAGCGATATGTCCCTCTTCGGCAACTTTGGGCGCGCATCCGGACGTCAGTAAACAAACACAGCCAATCACTGCGATCGTCAGGTGCATTTGGTAAAAACTATGATATAAGCGTGTACTGTTTTTCATATGCACCGTCTTACAAGGATTTCCATGTTAGCGCAACTCATACAATTTTTTATGCCATCTCGTCATCAACAATCAGCAGCATTGCTCTATCATTCTTTGATGGAGTCTGCACGCAATCCTGTTTTTTATAGTGTGATGGGGGTGCCTGATACGGTGGATGGGCGATTTGATATGATCGTATTGCATATGGTGATGGTCATTCGTCATATGCGGGAGAGTGGTGGGGCGAGCGCAAAACAGCATGAACAAGCCCTGATGGAAATGATGATTTCTGATATGGATAGAAGTCTACGTGAAATGGGGTCAACGGATACGGGCGTTGGGCGTCGCGTGCGGGTGATGGTCGAGGCGTTTTATGGGCGTCAGCGTGCTTATGAGCTAGCGTTGACAGATGCAGATGAGCTAGCTTTAGAACAAAGTTTACGCCGCAATGTTTATGGAACATTACAGGATGTACCAAATGGTCATGTGAGTATGCTTGCTGGGTACGTACGGCGTAGTCTAGATATACTAAAGGCGCAAGAGATAGAGACCATCTATGCAGGAGTTGTTGCGTTCGCGTCGCTAGAACAGGAGTTGGCAGATTAACATGTACGTTCCTTGCATAGTCCTTCCACAAACGTGGATAAGCTCGTTTGGCGCGTGCGTTTATAACGTTCAGCATGGAGGATTTGCTGAATGTGGGACAATGTGGTCTCTACATCACTGTTGACCACGACATAATCATATTCATCCCAATGTTCGATTTCTCCCGCGGCACGCTGCATGCGATATTGCACCACATCTTCGCTATCTTGCGCACGGCTGCGCAGGCGGCGTTCGAGTTCTGCCATCGAAGGAGGAAGGATAAAAACACTCACTAAATCTTCGCGTTTACGTGCCGCAAGTTGGCGTGTGCCTTGCCAATCAATGTCAAACAATACATCAACACCATGATTAATCTGCGCTTCGACAAAATCCGCTGGTGTGCCGTAAGATTTGCCAAACACGGTCGCATGTTCGAGTAATTCTTTTTTGGAGACCATATCTGCGAATTTTGCATCGTCCACAAAACGATAATCAATGCCATCTCGTTCACCTGGTCGCATTGGACGCGTGGTGACAGACACCGACATGATCAACCCATCTTCGCTTTCCAATAAACGGCGTGACAAGGTGGTTTTGCCTGCACCTGAGGGCGAAGACAAGACAAACATAAAGCCGCGACGAAAGCCTGTAGCAAAATGGGGTTGTTCTGTGGTCATGCATGTATCCCGTTATTGGAGGTGCTATCAATCATTAGCACAGGAGTCCTAAAAGAGTCTTAAGCAATAATCAAGTGCGAGGACGCACAGTGATGGTAATAGTTTGTTGCATGTTGTTATCCAAGTGGAGTGTTAGCGGAAAGCTATCTCCGACCTTAAGCGGTTTTTTGATATGCATTAACATGAGATGAAGATGCGAAGCCTCAAGTTCAACACGGGTTTTGGCGGGGATGGTGAGGCGTGGTACTTCGCGCATTTCCATCACGCCGTTCACTACAGTGTGGCGATGTATCTCAATATGTTCTGCGTTTGCAGATGCCTCTGCTTTGATGAGTTCGTGCGCTACATCATCTTGATTGTTGATAGTAATAAAAGCAATAGCTGGACGGGCCATTCCAAGTGAAGGATAGGCAAAACCATGCGTGATAGGTATTACGGAGGAAGATTTATCTTGAGCCTGTACATGGACAGTGTCGATCAATGTCATAACGATGATGGCAAGTAGTGATATCTTGTGGCGCATAAAATACCTTTATTTTGGGAGTAGTTCTGACAGTTTTTTTGCCATGATATCAGCAGTTGTTGAGTGTCCAAAATGGCTGAGATAGTCGCCGTGTTCATCCATTACATAGATGTAAGAGGAATGATCCACGGCGTAGGCTAAATCGGCGGGATTCTTTTGTTGGGATTTAAAATAGACGCCGTAGGCTTTTGCGACTGCTGCAATATGTTCGGGTTTTCCTGTTAAGGCAATGATGGCAGGATCAAAATTAGCAATATAACTTTTTAGGGCTTGAGGTGTGTCGCGTACGGGGTCAAGCGTAATAAAAATGGGGACGATGTGAGTGCGTTGCGTGGGTGGTAATGCAGATAAAGCTGCGCTGATATGTGTAAGTCCTGTTGGGCAAACGTCAGGGCAGAAACTATAGCCGAAATAGACCAGTAGGTATTTGCCACGCATATGTTTTGAATCGAAGTTTTGTTCTGTGGCAGCATTGGTGAGCGTAAAATCTCCTCCAATATGTGTTGTGCTGTTAGAGGGATGCGTCACATGCCACAATGAAATGCCGCTTGCCGACGCAACGCTGAGAAGAAGGAGAGCAATAAAAAGGGTGCGTATGTTCATAGATGTTGGTTAGCAATATTTGGTGGGGATGCAAAGTAAAAAGAGTGTGAAAAAGCAAAAGATTGACGATTCTCTGATTATTTGTTAAGATATAAACATATTAATTAACCATATAATTAATTAGTTGAGTGATGATACCTAGCACAAGTTACGCACAGATTATGATGCCAGCGAGCTATGCTACACCAATGCATGTGGTGATGCCTGTGGAGGTATATGGTGCGTCCAACCTTACCATGAGTGCTGTAGCCACGACGGTATCCCCTGCATCTGTTTATAATAATATACGTCTTGCGACGCAGCGTGAGTCTGCTCGTGATACTACCGCGTCACTGTCTACACAAACACTCGCTTCTATGAGTGCGGTGCAACAGCAATCAACACGAGATATTGCGGCAGGGCTGCCGTCAGGGGTACAAGCACCGTTTATGGCGCAGTTGCTTGCTCAATCCTATGGTAGTTACGAAAGTCAGGCATTGGTAGCATTTTTTGAATCTGCAAATGATAATGGCACGGCAGATACCTTGAATCAGGGGTTGATGGTTGCTTATTCAGGTATAAAATATTTACCAAGTAATGCGGGTCTTCCTCGCGTATCCTTGGTACAAAAAGATCAGCCTGAGATATATACTAAGACGTCTATAGAGCAGGTGCAGCCAGTAAAGCCACAGTTGCGTGAGCAGGCAGCTTCACCAACGGAAGATTTGGCGCAGGTGCTTGCGGGTGCGCTGGGGGAGTCTGAATCTACATCACAAAGCTCGGTGGTGACCATCACGCATCAGGCCTCTTCAGATGCATTGATGGTATTGCAGTCACCTCGCATGACGCGTGGTTGGAGTGGTGGTGCGACCTCTTTGATCAAACGTCATGGCGCGAGTGCCTATAGTGCTGCCTTTTCACGTAATCAAGAGCATCTAGTGATTGGTGAGACTGCGACGTTCAAGTTGGCGGTTTGATTTTGTCCCTTCCACACATGTAGTTCTTCTTATCATCTATATACGTTTGGGAAAGAAATTACCCAAGGAAGGCAAGGCGAATGGTAGAAAAATCTACATGGGCCGGTGTCTGACTACGGGAAGAATTTAAATCAAACGAGTATCAAGTTGAAATCAAAGGAGAAATATTATGTTTGCTTCTGATCAAGTAGCAGTGTTATTGACAGGTCAGGGCGAGGCGATGGACGCATTACGCCAGCAGGCAAGAGAGCATTTATCGAATTTGGCAGAAGAATTGGCACAGGAATTTTCGCTTAATCTTTCTGAGAAAGTACAGAGTAAGTTGCTCGCCTTACAATCACAATTAGGTGATCTTGGTGAAGAAGGTATTGGTGGTTCAGATGTTTCTGTGGCAAGCAGTGGTGGTGGATTAGAAACGATGTTTTCGTCTACTTTGAGTTCATTGTTCAATTCGGTGGGATCATCTTTTGTTCGGGGTAAAAAACCATCAACGAAGACGGTGCTTAACGCAGTGGCTAGGTCACTTGGTCAAAACGTTGCTTTCATGGCAAAAGCAGGTTCATCGCACACACAGCTACGTCTTAGCCGCGCACAACAAGGGAGTGAATTGGCAAGTATGTTAGCAGGCGCGCAGAAAAATCAGTAAGCAAGATGCTCGTCCTACGCTTGATTGGACTTTTTGTTATACTCAGTTGGGCATAAAAAAAATTCATCTTGAAGTGCGTCACGTATATTGTGATAAGCTGTAGCGTTGAGTTTGTCTAAAAGAGGCTGCTGTGGAAAATCATGAATGGCGTGGAAGATAGCAGAGCTATGATCATGGCATCTGTTAAGCAAAGACTGCATGAATTGATGCATCGTGATGCGTTGTGTGCTGCCAATATCGCCATGACCTGCTTCCTGTAAGAGAAGAAAGGATTCGGATCTAAATTTGGTGGAGTCAGCGAGTCCAAAACTAAGGATATCAACGTTGGCAAGCTGCACTGCACCTTGCATTAAGGCGATGATGTGTTGGTCAGTAAAATGTTTGTGCGTAGATAGGCCTGCAAGTGCTGTTACTAATCTCGTTTGAAGAAGATGAAAATATGCGGCGTTTTGGAAAGGGATCGTTCCTGCAATCATCATCATTTCGGCTAAGATATAATGTTCTGCAATGCCTTCTTTGAGACCTTGCAAGCCAGCATAAATAGCACTTAAATATTCATTCGTGCCGAGCGGATTTATATTGTTTTTATCAAAAATGGCGTGAGCTAGAGCAAAAACGGTGCGTTCTTGCTCGGTGGCTGTATCGGGTAAAGCGTTTACGGTTGTTGCAACGTATCCTTCAGGGGTGCGGGAGACAAAATGGTCAAGAATGCCATTGAGTTGCGGCGCGAGTTTCTGCTTGTCGGCATTAAGGTAGACAAGGTCATGATGTGCGCCAGCACGAATAATTAGGGCTTTAACGATGGGAAAAAAATCAGGGGCAGTATGTGCCAAGGTGGTTGTGAGAGAGGGTAATGGAGGATGATCATCCCACGCACCTGCAAGCAGTTCGAAATGGCTTAATGTATGATAATAGCGCGTTACAAGTGTACCAGCCTGTTCAATCACATTGTAATCACAGGCTGTATTTTGCTGGACGCCGCCCAACGTTGTACATGACCATGCGAGAAGTTTTTGAAGTGAGGGTATCATGCGTGTCCATGCTCCTCAAGCGTTCTACGTTTGCGCTCGCTTTCTGATTTAAGTTGACCACAAGCGGCATAGATATCTTGACCGCGTGGCGTGCGAATGGGGGAAGCATAGCCTGCGTCCATCACAATGTTAGCAAAGGCATGAATACGATTATTAGATGAACAGGTATAGCCTGCATTTGGCCAAGGGTTAAAAGGGATGAGGTTTATCTTGGCTGGGATACCTTTAATCAGTGCAATGAGTTCACGTGCGTCTTGGTCAGAATCATTGATGCCTGCAAGCATCACATATTCGAAGGTGATGCGGCGTGCGTTGCTTAGGGTTGGGTAATTGCGGCATGCTTCCATAAGCATAGCAAGATTATATTTTTTGTTAAGTGGTACGAGGTCATTGCGCAGCGTATCGCGTACGGCATGCAGAGAAATAGCAAGATTAACGCCTAATTCTTCACCTGCACGTTCGATCATAGGGACAACGCCAGAGGTGGAGAGCGTGATGCGACGTTTAGAAATGCCGATGCCCTCGCCGTCCATGGTAATTAGCATGGCTTGAGCCACGTTATCGTAATTAAATAATGGTTCGCCCATGCCCATCAGCACAATATTAGTAATTTTACGATCTTCTTTAGAAGATGGCCAATCGCCAAGGTCATCACGTGCTAGCATGATTTGCCCAACAATTTCTTCGGCGGTTAAGTTGCGGACGAGTTTTTGCGTGCCTGTATGACAAAATTTGCAGGTTAAGGTACAGCCTACTTGTGAGGAGATGCAAAGTGTGCCGCGGTCTTCATCGGGGATAAAAACCATCTCAGCTTCATTGCCGTCATTAAATTTAAGAAGCCATTTGCGTGTGCCATCCACAGATAATAGATCTTTGCTTGTTGCTGGTCGAGTCACATGGAAATGCTGTTTTAATTGTTCGCGGATAGGCTTGGAGATGTTGGTCATCGCATCAAAATCGCGTACACCATGAGCATAAATCCATTGCCAGACCTGATTGGCACGAAAGGCGGGAAGTCCAAGTTCCTTGATTGCACCTTTGACATTTTCTTTAGAGACCCCCAGCAGATTATAGCGTGTGGGTGTTTCGGATGAAATGTGTGTAGTGGATGTCAAAGGGTGAGAGGTCATGGGGTATGTTTTCGAGTTGTCAAATGAAGGCGATATATAACACTTTTACTTCGTAATGAGACTATTTTGCATCATTATTAACGTGATGTAGTGCTATAATTTTTAAAGCTTATAGTCACTCTACTTAAAAATGTCTCATTATAAAGTTGAGTGGCTATAGTAACAGATGAAAGTTAAAAGTTTACCAAAAACTGTGGTTGTATAGTGTAAAACTGCGTTTTAATCAAAGAAAAATCATGGGGTTGGCTGTAATTTATAGCCATGCTGCTCGTGAATGATTTCAAGAAAGCCTCCTGTTTCTGCCAGTTTTTGACGTAAACGGTACATGTGTGTCTCAAGAGTGTGCGTATCAACATCACTGTGATATTTCCACACATGGGCTAGCAAAATATCTCTTGAGGCATAAGTGTGCTGATGGAGGTGCAGATAAGCAAGTAATTCCGCTTCTTTTTCGGTGAGAAAAACGGATAGATTTGATGCTGTGTTCGTAAGGGTGCGTTCTCGTAGGTTGAAGATGTAGGATGGGTGTAACGTGAGTGTTTCACAGGAATCTAACGTTAATTTTGAAATAAATTGCGTTAAACGTAGCGCAAGGTAGTGGAGTGTGAAGGGTATAGTGATGGTGGTGGAGATGTATGTGTCGTGAGGTGGACGTGGTGAGCCATCGTGATAGACTAGCTCTAATGTAGCGAGATGATTATTGATGTGAATAGAGGGTTGGTTTAGGGGCTGATGTTCGGAGGTCGCACAAGGGTAGCCTATGCGCGTAAGATAGGTGTAAAGAGTATAACGTAGTGCGGGGATAGAGGGGTCAACATACACAAACATGAAAAGACTCAGGGGTAATAAACAAAAAATGAGAGCATGAAAGGACGTTATTGTGCCGAATTATTGATTTCTGCTAAATTGGGTGTTGGGGATGTTATGATCTTTTGGAGCAGCGATTTGCGATCCTCTTTGTTGAGGAAAAAGCTATTATGTGACGCATCCAAGTGGTAAGCATTACGTTGATGATAAACTTCGGACGATGTGGCAGGCAGCTTTTCGTGTGAAGAGTTGGGGCTGCTTGGTTGCATCAGAATTTGGTTGCCCGTTTCTTCAGGGCTAATACGATTGGTGCTGCTTGCGCCGAGTAACCATGCAATACAGACATTGATGCCAATGACGAGTGTAATAATCATGAGGGTAAAGCGAATGTCACGGGCGGCATTCCAAGAAATCGGCCTGTTATCGCTGATGGTTTCATGGGTGATATCATGATGAGACGCTACAAAATGTTCAACACTTGCAACAGTTTCTTCTTGTCTGTGAAAAAAATGTGCAGGGGGGACGTTGATCTTCGGGATGGGCAGGATTGCGTCCATAGAATCTTCTGAGTGGGTGGCTTGTGCTTGTGCCATCATATATACGACCTGCCTAATGCAAAAGAATATTGAATGTTTTTAATGTAGTTTTCTATAAAACTTACTTAAAAATACCTTCTTGTTCATACTCTGTAAATAAATCGGTGCTAAGGTCAGTCTGTTCAGGATGATTTATCGTGGACAAAACAAAGATTGATGTAAAATAACCATAATATGAATGTAGCGACGTAGTTTATGTCCAATAAACCAGAGGCGAGTGTGAGCGAGAATGATTTTTCATATGCGAAAGTAAAGCGTCATGCTGAGAAAGCATTGCGCGTTATGGAGGAGCGTCAAATTGCTCCTTTGCCTAGGCATTATGAGGTTTGGTATGCCTATGCTGCTGAAGAAAACAAAGAGTTGCTGCATGAAATTCAGAAAGCCACCGAAAAAGATGTGGCTTTAGATGAGGGGCTTTCAGATTATCTCTATGGTAAATATTTTGAGGCTTCTTTATCGGCAAGCGGAGATGCTCAATCGGAGGCAAAAAAATTATTAGCAGATATTTTAAAGGTTGTAGGTGATTTTAGTGGTGAGACATCCAATTATCAGCAAGAGATGGATACGCATATTAAAGGTTTAGAAAACCATGCGGAGTCTGGTGATGTTGGTGAAATGGTGAAACAGATTATTGCGAGTGCCTCGAAGTTAAAAGAAAGTAGCGGTCAATTAAATCAAAAATTGGCAGAAGCTCAAGCAGAAGCAGAAAATTTACGGGAAGATTTAGCACAAGTGACGAGCGAGGCGCAGCGTGACTTTTTGACGGGGGTTTTTAATCGTAAAGCACTTGACCGCATGATGGATGATTTGGCGTCATATTCGGAAGAAAATAAAACGCCATTATGTTTGTTGATGATCGATATTGATTATTTTAAGAAGTTTAACGACACCTATGGGCATTTGATTGGTGATGAAGTGTTAAAAATGGTAGCCAAAATTTTGACCAGTACTCTTAAGGGTAAAGACGTGGTTGCACGGTTTGGTGGCGAAGAATTCGCGGTGTTGCTTCCATCTACGCCGCTAGAGGGTGCGATGGTTGTGGCAGAGTTGTTACGTAAGGCCATTTCAAGTAAAGAATTAAAACGTCGTGATACAGGTGATACGATTGGAAAGATCACGGTGTCGGTTGGTGTTGCGGCGTACCGTATTGGTGATGATACGATTCCAGTGTTTATAAAACGCGCAGATGAGGCGTTGTATCGTTCTAAAGAATTAGGACGTAATCGTGTAACGCGTGAATTAAGCTAGTTTTTTGTTTTTAGAATCATAAACTGAAATAGAAACATAAAAATGCTTTGACTTTTATTAAGCTCACCTATAGAACATCGCTTCTTTTCCCGACGGGACTGGGTCAGTAGCTCAGGTGGTTAGAGCGCACGCCTGATAAGCGTGAGGTCGGAGGTTCAACTCCTCCCTGACCCACCATTATGAAAGCCATCCAAAATGTGGTGTTTTCTAAAAGTTTAATGTGGATTTCAAATATTGCCTTATGCGTGCATGTTCGTGCTGAATATGCAACATTTCCATGTAATTCTACGTAGTACGATTATGGTTGTGGCTTCCTAAATAGTGTATGTATCTCATGTGGATAGGGCGTTATTTGTTTTGTACGCTTCAAGAGAGTCTATTTGCATTTTGGTTGCGAAGAAGGCTATTTTTCGATCATTATCTGTTTATATTTAGTCAACAAAGTTTTTTGTTTGGGTAGTCTTGTAGTGAAGATCATATTAATAGCATTGATATGCAGTGTGTTGTTGGGTTCTGTGAGTGGTGCAAATGCTGCTGTGCCAACATCACAAGATGTAAAAGCCATTGTGAGTACTTTAGGGTATGTCCGCGGATTAGATGTCCGTGAAAATATTGTACGTATCGGGGTTGTTTATAATGCCTCTGATGCGCAATCACAAAAAGCGGCGGATGCCATGGTTACTCTTTTTAAGGGAGGAATTCAGGGCAAGAAGGTTAAAGTGATGGCTTCTTTGCTTGAGGTAAAAAATCTTAACCAAGCCAAAGATTTTCAAGTTTTGTTTGTTGCAGAAGGAACAGATGCATTCTTTCCCCAAATTGCTCAGGTTGCTCGAGAACATCATATCGCGAGTATTAGTAATCAGCTTGCGTGTGTAACGTCGCGGTGTTGTATGCTTGCAATAGATACATCCAAGGGCATGGAGGTTTATTTAAATGAAGAGATACTGGAAGATTTGGGTTTTGATGTCGATGCGGCATTTCGATTTATGGTAAAGCGTGTGTGATTTTCGGCGTGAGTGTATGGTGGGCATTCTTGTGCTTGAATCAGTGTAAGGCAGATCTTGTAGTTATTTTTAAGTGGAAAAATGACTATAAACTTTTAAATTCATAGCACTAGACACTTTATTATGATGTCAAATAGTCTCATTATAAAGTGAAAGTGCTGTAGTACAGTTGATGATGTGAAATGATAACTATCCGCCATTTAAAAATACGCACCTTACTCTTAGTGTCATTCGGGTTTTTTAGCCTTGTGATTTTATTAATTGGTTTGTACGTTGCTTATCGTACATTGGAATCGAAACAGCAGCTTGATACTTTTACGCAAGCAAATCAAATTTTAGTTCAAAGCCGACTGTTGGATTATTCTTTGGCTCAAGAAAAGACGCTTGGGGTCATGATCTTATCTAAGAAAGTCGTTTCTTTGCAAGAACTTGATCATTTTGATCAAGTGATACAAAATAATAATGCTATTTTTGTAAATACCCAAAAGAACCTTCGCACTTATATTGCCCATACTGAATACACGGATGATCTTTTTGCTCGTCTTTATGCCGTGTCTCGTCAGTTGGAACGTCGGCGTGAAAAATTAAAAGAAGATGCGCATGCGGGGCGATTGGGAAATCTTGAGGGATGGATTGATACTTTTGCACGTTTTAGCGTGGTGTTAAATAATTTGCGTAATGAATTGTTAGTGCCGCGTACGGTGGAGCAGTTCGTGATGGAGCAACATTACCTAGCTGCACAAGAAGCACGAAAACTCTATGATTTGACCTCGCAAGAGAGCGTGATCTTGGCGAACGCTATTACATTGCAAAAAAAGATTGATGAAGAAACCACCAACAAATTAGTGCAAATTCGTAGCGAAGCAGAAACATCAAGAACGAATCTAAAGAATTTTCTCAATAAAGTTATGGGGTCTTCTAAAGTTCTTAGTAAAAAAGATGTGGTTGATATCAAGACGGCTGTCCAAATGGTGCAAACGGGATTTGATCATTTAGAAGAATCGCGTAGAAAAATTTACGCAACACAGTTATTAGATGGTGCATACCCCCTGTCTACAGAAGAGTGGATGGAGTTAAATCGCAAAGTGTTGGTGAATATTCAGCAAGTTGAATCTTTGGTGGGCGCGCCTGCGTTGCATGCCTTGGAAGGTGAGCAAAGTCGTGCGCAGCGCAATCTTTTTATCACGGTTTTGTGTGCGGTTGCGTTTCTTTTTGTGATGTATATTTTGTTTAAGTTATTGCGTGAGCGTGTGTTATTGCCCGTGTCTTTAATTACAGAGCGTATGTCTGCGATTGCTGCAGGTGAATTTGGGGTGGTGCTACCACATGGTGATTATCGCGATGAGATGGGGGCGATGATTCAGTCGCTCGTCGTTTTTAAAGAAAATGCTATCAAGGTGCATGAAAAAGCGAATTTACTTCGTTTGGCGGAGGAGGTGGCGCATTTGGGGAATTGGAAGCTTGATTTGATTCATGATCGCGTGATTTGGTCGGATCAGGTTTATGTAATTCATGGATTGGATAGTGCATCTTTTGAAGTCTCACTTGATTCTGCTATTGCTTGCTATCATCCTGACGACCAAAGACTAATTCGGGAATATGTCGAATATGCGATCGCCAATAAGTCGGGATTTCGTTTTGAAGCACGTATTATTCGACCTGATGGTGAAGTGCGTAATGTGGAGGCGCGCTCGACGTGTGAATTAAGTGCGTATGGTGATGTGACAGGGCTGATTGGTACATTTCAAGATATTACTGAACGTAAGATACAAGAAAAAGAGTTAGATCTCTACCGTCAGAAATTAGAGAATCTTGTTGAAGAACGTACGCGTGAACTTTATTTAGCAAAAGAGCAGGCCGAACGTGCGAGTGCGGCGAAGTCTGAGTTCTTGTCGAATATGTCGCATGAATTACGTACGCCGATGCACGCAATTTTGAGTTATGCCAACATGGGAATTAAGGGAAAAGATCAAGATAACCCCGAAAAACGTCTGAAATATTTTATGCATATTCAAACCAGCGGCAAACGTTTGATGGGGTTGCTAAATGATTTACTTGATTTATCAAAACTAGAAGCTGGTAAGATGAATTTTAATTTTGAGCGTACAGACCTAAGTCTGGTGGTAAATAACGCAAAAACAGAATTATTGTCATTACTAAACGATAAACATCTTGATCTGGTGCTAGAGCAGGAAAGCCTGCATAGCTTTGTGTGGTGCGATGGTCTGCGGATGATGCAAGTGCTGGTAAATGTATTATCAAATGCGATCAAGTTTTCCCCTGAACATACAAAAATTACGGTGTTGATGCGGGATGTTGCATATGACAATGGAAATCCTGCGCATGCAGATATGTTGCAGTGTCGTATCAGCGACCAAGGCGTAGGTATTCCTGAAGAAGAATTAGGGGCTGTGTTTGATAAGTTTATTCAAAGTAGCAAGACCAAGACAGGTTCAGGCGGAACGGGGTTGGGATTGTCGATTTGTCGAGAAATTATTCAAGCACATGGTGGAAAAATTTGGGCGGAAAATAATCCAGAAGGCGGCGCGGCATTTATCATTGAGTTGCCGAGATATGCGTCTGCCCTACCAAAAGATGAGTCTTAAGAGTTCGTTAGCGTTTTTGTGTAACATTATATTGCGAATGTTTAAACTGAGGAAGGGTATCTCATGGTAGGTGAGAAAATTCTAGCAATTGATGATGAAGAGTTTAACCTCGATATTCTAAATGATTATTTGGAAGACGCTAATTATACGGTGATTACAGCATGTGACGGTGTCGATGGACTTGAGAAGTTGCGTGCGAATCCTGATGTGAGTGTGATCGTACTAGATCGTATGATGCCGCGTATGGATGGTATGACCTTTTTAAAAGAAGTTAAGGCAGACGCAGCATTTAAAGATATTCCTGTGATTATGCAGACCGCGGCGGCAAGCTTACAGCAAATGGCTGAAGGGATCAAAGCAGGGGTGTATTATTACCTTACCAAGCCTTATGAAGATGAGATGTTGCTTGGGATCGTTCGTAGTGCGCTTGCCGATGCTAAAAGTCGTGCTGAGATGCGTGAAGAAGTGTTGAGTTCGCAAACAGCATTAGGTTTGATGCGTCAAGCGAGCTTTGATTTCAAAACACTAGAAGAAGCAAAGAATCTTGCTGCCTTTATTGCCCATTGTTTTCCTGATCCACAAAGTGCTGTGCTGGGGTTGTATGAATTGATGTTAAATGCAGTAGAACATGGCAATCTTGGTATTAAATATGATGAAAAGACGGATTTGGTCATGGAAGGTAAGTGGCACGATGAAGTGTTGGCGCGTCTTACATCAGACAAATACCGTAATAAATTTGCAACGCTGACCTTTGAGATTGATGATGAGAATATCGTGGTAATGATCAAAGATCAGGGTGAGGGCTTCAATTGGGAAAAATATCTTGAGATTTCTCCTGAACGTGCGATGGATCCACATGGGCGTGGCATTGCAACATCACGCATGTTGAGTTTTGATGATTTGCAGTATATTGGGACGGGTAATGAGGTTATGTGTCGCGTACGCCGTCAGGTATTAGAGCTTTAATCTTTGTCGATAGTAAAGCGGTGACCATGATGCGTTAATTGCTCAGACGCAAGCTCTACAAAGATATCTGTGATCGCTTCAGGCGCAGGATGTTGATGAGCATCTTCACTCGGAAAGGCTTGTGCGCGTAGCGAAGTTGCTACCACGCTGGGGTCAACTAGATTAGCACGAATGCTACTGCGTGTGTTTTCTGCGGCGTAGGTGCGTAGTAACATTTCTAACCCTGCTTTGCTGGCAGCGTATGCTCCCCAATAAGCAAAGGCTGCTTTGGCTGCACCAGATGTCACCATGATAACACGTCCATGTGTTGCTTTTGTCAATAAAGGATGCAGACTGCGAAGTAATCGCCAATTAGCCGTGAGGTTAATATCCATCACTTTTTGCCACATGTCTGGATCGGCGTGGGTAAGTGGAGTAAGCTCTCCCAAGATGGCTGCATTACCAACCAAAATGTCGAGATGACCAAACCGTTCGAACAGGGCAAGACCCATAGGGTCAATCTGATCATGGTGGCGTAAATCCATGGGTATCAGTACAGGCGGCGTTCCACCTGTTTGACGAATAGCATCATCGACCTCTTCAAGACCAGCTTGGGAACGAGCAAGTAAAATAACCTGTGCGCCTTCAGTGGCGTAACGTTTGGCGACGGCTGCACCAATGCCACGTGATGCGCCTGTAATGAGAGCTATTTTTCCTTTAAGCTTTCCCATATTAGCCCACACGTTTCACTTCGGTCATGCCTGTATAGACTTCTTTTTGACCAATACCATGTCCAGCTTCCCTATCCGTAAGTTCTACTGCGTACTCTCCTGTGAAGCAGGCATCACAATACTGAGGTGCATCGTTATTACGAGATGGTTGTCCTATGGCGCGGTAAAGTCCGTCGACCGAGAGAAAGGCAAGAGAGTCCACATTGATAAGCTTTGCCATTTCGGCAATATTATGACGCGCCGCCATCAGTTGTTCGCGCTCCGGCGTGTCAACCCCGTAAAAACATGAATGGGTGGTTGGTGGGCTGGCAATGCGCATATGCACTTCTTTTGCACCTGCTTCACGCACCATATTGACAATCTTATGTGAGGTCGTGCCACGCACGATACTGTCATCAACTAAGATCACGCGCTTGCCACGAATAATATCTTCATTGGCGTTATGTTTAAGCTTAACCCCTAAATGGCGTACTTGATCGGTAGGCTCAATAAAGGTACGCCCAACGTAATGGTTACGAATGATACCAAGTTCAAAAGGGATACCTGAAGCCTGCGAAAAACCAAGTGCTGCGGGAACGCCTGAATCAGGCACAGGGACAATGATGTCGGCATCAACTAAGCTTTCTTTTGCAAGCTCTGCGCCGATGCGTTTGCGTGCGTCATATACGTTAATGCCTTCTAGGCGGCTATCAGGACGCGCAAAATAGACATATTCAAAGATACAGAAACGTTTTGGTTGTGGTGCAAGAGGCTTCATGCTGCGAATGCCTTGCTCGTCAATAATGACCAGTTCTCCTGGTTCAATATCACGGATGAGCGTTGCGCCGATAATATCAAAGGCGCAGGTTTCTGAAGCGAGAATGTAAGCGTCTCCCAGTTTTCCAAGAACAAGTGGACGCACCCCGTAAGGATCGCGTACTCCAATTAGGCAGTTATTGGCAAGTCCCACCAGAGAATATGCACCTTTGATTTTTTTGAGTGCATCAATCAAACGACCTTCAAGCGTGGTTTCTTGACTGACAGCAATTAAATGAATGATGGTTTCTGTGTCTGAGGTGGATTGAAACAAACACCCGCGTCGTTTGAGTTCATCACGTAGTACGAGTGCATTGGTTAAATTACCATTATGCGCGATCGCCATGCCGCCAATGCTATATTCTGCGAAGAAAGGCTGTACATTACGTAGTAACGTGTCGCCTGTTGTTGAATAACGGTTATGCCCAATAGCTGCATCACCTTTGAGACTGCCGATGACTTCGGCGGAATTAAAATTATCGCCTACCAAACCCATCTGGCGATGAGAGAAGAACTGCGTGCCGTTAAAGCTGACAATACCTGCCGCTTCCTGCCCACGATGCTGGAGTGAGTGTAGCCCAAGAGCCACATGTGCCGCCGCATCTGGATTGCCAAAAATGCCAAATACGCCGCATTCTTCATGCAGGTGATCATCATCGTGACCAAGTGAAAAGGCGGAAGCTGCCGTCATGTCTCTATGTCCTTGTGTTAGGCTCTGTTTTTTTTACGTAAGCTATTGTTTTATTGTTTTATTGTATTTGGTGTTGGAGTGCTTGGGGTAATAATACCGTCGAGTAATTGTTTGAATTCTGCGTCCTCTTGATTGGAGGAAGGTGTGGGTTTTTCTATTTTAGTTTCATCAGGCTTGTCTTTAAGCTCAACGCCTTTTTCAATCAAGGGATTTTCTTCAGGTTTTTGTTCAGGTGTTAATGGTTTCATGATATAGGATGGCATGAATTTTTTGAAAATCTCTGTGCTTTTTTCTACCATAGGTCGGGTATAGGCGGCCTTGACGATCTCAGGGTATTTGTCGCGGTTCTCACCCCAAATGAGCGTCATTAAAAAATAACCCAAAGTGATAATCAATGCACCTTTGAAAAGCCCAAATAGCATGCCGAAGAAATTATCAAAATGCCCAACATCACTTCCTTTTTTAATATATCGCGCAATGATCGAGTTAAAAATAGAAATGGTTGTTAGTGAGAGGAAATAAGTTCCCATAGTAGCAAAGATAGTAGCAGCCAGACCTGTTTTCAAGTAGGGCAGTAAAGCTTGCGCAAGATCTTTTGCAAAAAAGAGGGTGATCATGGCTGCGCCAATCCATGCACCAAGAGATAATACCTCTTTGATAAAGCCACGGAAGAAAGAAAGCAATGCTGATAAAAACAAAACGACAAAAACAACGCCATCAAATATATTGATGTTTAAATGAGCATCAAGCATAGTGTTCCTACGACAAATACAGGTTGGTCATCCATTGGCGCGGATGAAATCAAGCACATCTTGTACATGATGAAGTGGGTTAATGCCAAGTCCTAAATCCCCTAACGCGTCCTTATCCTTTTGGTTCTCCTTTCCTGCTTTAGCAAGAGGGCAACAGGCACGTTCAAATCCAAGCTTTGCTGCCTCACGTAAGCGAATATCTTGTCGTGATACGGGACGAATTTCACCTGATAAGCCAATTTCACCAAAAAAGATCGTGTGTTGAGGGACAGGAACATCAAGTAAGGAGGAGATGAGAGCTGCCGCCGCTGCAACATCTGCTGCAGGCTCATTAACGCGCAGTCCGCCCGTGACGTTGAGATATACTTCACGATCAGAAAATCGTAGCCCTAAGCGTGTTTCTAGTACGGCAAGCAACATGGAGAGTCGCGAGCTGTCCCATCCTACTACTGCGCGCCGTGGATTTGCCATAGGACTAGGTGCAACCAGTGCTTGCATTTCGAGTAGTACAGGACGTGTTCCTTCAATGCCAGCCAATACGGCTGAACCTGAGACAGGTAGCTCACGGTCAGAAAGGAAGAGAGAGGAGGGATTATTGACTTCGATAAGTCCAAGTCCTGTCATTTCGAAGACGCCAATCTCGTCAGTTGCGCCAAAACGATTTTTGACGGTGCGTAAAATTCTGAATAAATGACCGCGTTCGCCTTCAAAATACAGTACACAATCCACCATATGTTCGAGTACGCGTGGACCTGCGATCTGTCCGTCTTTGGTAACATGCCCAACCAAAATCATACTGACATTACGTTTTTTAGCGTATCTTACCAATTCATTAGCGCAAGCGCGTACTTGCGCCACTGTTCCCGGTGCGGAATCAAGGCTATCTATAAACATGGTTTGGATGGAATCAATGACGACGACAGAAAGATCGGGCATGGATTCAAGGCTGGTAAGAATATCACGTACAGAATTACCTGTTGCCAGCGCAACGGGGGCATGTTGCAATCCTAACCGTACGGCACGAAGCTGTACTTGGGCAATGGATTCTTCACCAGAGATATATGCGACTTTTGCGCCGTTTTGTGCAAGAGATGCTGTCATTTGTAATAAAATGGTGGACTTGCCGATGCCGGGGTCGCCTCCGAGTAAAATTGCAGAACCTTGTACCAGTCCGCCGCCAAGTACTCTATCCATTTCGTTATTGGCCGTACTCATGCGAGGTGGCATGGTTTCTTGCGCGCCTAAGCTGCTAAAGTCTAGACGTGCGCCTTTGCCTTTGCTTAAGCCTTTAGGTGTGGGGGGGTGACTAATTTCTTCGACGAGAGAGTTCCATTCGCCACAATCCTCGCATTTTCCTGCCCAGCGTGGGTGGACGCTGCCACAGGATTGACATACATAAAGGGTTTTTGTCTTTGCCATGCGAATCTTCTAAATAAAAAAAGGAATTAAGGGTAGGATTGGTATCATAGTCGACTCGTTCGCGCTGACAAGCTTTTCGTCGTGGTTAGTTGGGTGACGAGCCGCAAGCTTTCAAGGGACACATGGCAGCAATTACCGCAGCATTACAGAGAATTCATCGCGCACGTACGTTAGTGGAGGCCTTGCTATCAGGGCAACGTCCCGTCGTGTGTAAGGCACATGATGCGTGGTTGTTGCAGATATTAGAGCGTATGTTTCTTGAAATGTACCTTGTTGATGATCCTTCGATGTTGGTGACGTGCGAAGGATATGCTGATGAAACAATCATTCCGTATGCGGATGGAAGTAAGGCGGTAGCGAAAGTATCTGCTTATGTTAGTTCTATCCACCCCGTTACAGAACATATGCTGGAACAGATAGAAGAGTTGTGCGCAATTTCTGGTGGGGCGTCGTCGTTCTACATCTGTGGTGGGTTTATGTCTTTTCGTACTGTGCCGTATCAAATGTATGCATTGCCTTTGGACGTCACACATCAGTATGTTGCGCCAGCGGGGGATATTTATACGTTGCGAGATATGTTGGAGCTGTTGGAATATCTGCTATCAGCACATATTTCACCACTATCATTCCTCATTATTCAAAATGATCAGGGGTTTTGGGACGCGCTGTTGGATCATATTGGAGTAGAGCGCAATGTCCTTGAGGCTTCGCGCATCTATCTCAGTCATTATGCGGAGGAAACATGGCAGTTTGTGCAGCGTTTTGGGGGTGTGTCCATGCCTATGCCTTCGCTTTCTGCGTATGAAGCCTTACAAATTCCTATGGGTTCAATTTTATTCGTTGCCACAAAAACGAAGAATAAGCTTGCGGAAATTGCTACTATTTTTGAAGGTCTGGGGGTGCGGGTACTTAAGTTAGAAAATATTGCTAATTTTAATAATCCGCCTGAAATCAGCGGGACATATGGAGGCAATGTCTATGAAAAAATGTGTAGTGCCTTTCGTGCAGTAGATGGTGTTCTAGCTAATGCTAATCTATGGTCGCAGGTACAAGCGACGTTGTGTCTCAATGGGATTGATGCACAGGTACAGAACCGTATGTTCATCATGGCAGAGGATTCTGGGCTGCATTTTAATGATTCACGTATTATTGCTCATATGGACGTACGAGGTATGGAGGCAGGACTGAGGTTGAATCATCGTCAGTCACCCGGTCAGGAATATGGACCTTCTATCTTTGGTAAGCTTGGCGAAGAGAAGTTCTTTGAACAAGCCTATGAGGCGATGCGTATGATTTATCGTCGTACACCTGAGCAGCCTGCCAATAGTACGATTACTAATACGAGTGTGATGGCTCTTGCTCCGTTTTTTGCTGATGGACAAGGAAAACGAGCATGTTACGTGTTTGGTGGAGCGGTGCTGTTGCGTCTCACTAAACATCCAGAGATCATTCGCAAGCGGCGTGAAAAACATGGTTTCGTGCCTGTACTTACCACCAAAGATTATTTGTCTCCGCAAGAGGCAAATCTTTACCATTTGACGATTAGTGAGTTGGAGGAACGTTTTCGTGATCATCCTTCGCCATTTAACATGCGTGATTTGAGCTATCAGGCAATGTATGGGCATAAGGCACATGCGGCATGGGCTGTGATGAAAGCATGTGGGATGGATCAACACGCAGCGATTGCGCCATTTTCAGTGGTTGACGCAGGAGGTGATGTGGCATTGAATATTGCGGTTTTTTTAGGCAAAGGAAAGGAGTCTTTACCTAAGTGTGTGGGTTATCGCTATGCATATTGTGCGATACATGATGACATAAAAGGTTGGATGCACCATGCGCAGTACGTGACGTTGATGCATGATGCTTTCCTCTTTTTGCCACTACAACATGCGGACGATGAGAATATCTTGGATATCATTTTTATGCTGTTTTCTATCATTGTTGCACGCCAGCTTTCCCCTCGTGATATGGAAAAGCCGTTGGTGATGGTGAATCCTGATGGGGGGTATGATGGAGTGTTAGCAGTTTATCATGATATGAGACAAACAGCGATGTTGCCTGATCCCGATCAGGATTTTATTAAAGAGGTGCAAGACATGACAGGGGTTGTACCCGTACTGGAATTTTATAGGCATAATTTTTGGAAAGAGACGTTGTGTGTACAAGATGTCCCGCGCTTGTCTGTAGAGAAATCACATCGTTTTAATGTGGCCGTTTTTTGTTCCGCATCCGCACGTAATCAGGTTTTGAATCAGGTTGCATATGATGTTGGTTATTGTCTTGCGCAACAAAATTTTGGGATGGTGTATGGTGCAGGCGATCGTCAGATGATGGGAAATGCTCTAAAAGGTGTGCTGGCTTGGAAAAAACAAACAGGGAATGAGGTGTGGGTTTCTGGTAGTAGTACGCCAGATATTATCAATATTGAATCGGATGACAAAGATGGTTTGAAAGCAACGATTGCTGCACATGGTCAGTATGTTGAGGCTGGTGATATTTATCAGCGTATGGATTTCATGATACGTGCGGCGCATGGCTTTGTTATTCTCCCAGGGGGAGCGGGTACAGTGCAGGAGTTGGCATTATTGTTGAAGCTTAAGGCAGAAAATGCGCCTGAAATGCAGGGTAAATCTATAGTGATGTATGATCCTTTGGTCAGTGTTCAAGAACAAAAGAGCTTTTATAGTGCATTGTTGCATTTGATACCAGAGCAGGTAAAGGCGGCGTTGGACATGCAGGTATATCGTGAGTTATCTGATTTTTATGCCGCGCTTGCGGCGTTTGTACCACCATCCACTTACGGTGAGGAATAGGACTCCCACTGCACTTACTACATAGGTAGTAGGTGCATATATGAATTTTTCATACATCATTTCAAGGCGTAGGCGTGTTGTGCTGGGGGGCATGATAATACCTTTTTGCCATGTGACCGCGACGTTGAGGCTTTCGCCTAGGTCGAGAGGACGTGTAGTGTTTACGCTGGCAATGCCATCATTTTCTCTTAGGGTGTTGGCATCGGAAGTTTGAGAACCAAAAACTCCTGTATAGCTCGTTATTTGTAAGATTTTGCCGCCTTCGGGTAAAAAGAGACGGACACGTGCGTGTTCGATAGGAAAAGGCCATGCTAATCCCGTGACCATCCAGAAAAATTCATCATATTCAGGATAAAAATGAATATTGTTGCGAGCAAGGTAATAGAGGACGATGCGATGTTTTCCGTGGGTTAATAGAGTGTTAGCATCACCTGTTACCACGCGTTTTCCTTGTTGTGTATCTACTATATGAAAAGCGGTAGGTTGCCCATCAAGCGTGACATTGTGTAGGTCGATAGGGGTGGAGAATGGTTGGTTGGGGCGTAAGAATATACGTGTAATAAAATGACGAGAGATGCCTTTAGTGATGAGTTTTCCTTCGGCGATGAAGTCGATGGTTTCGGTAACTTCTGCTGTACCATCGGCCAAAATACGTACCACGCTGTCAAATTGGGTAATGCGTTCTGCAGCATAGGCCGCAGGGGCAATGGTGATATAAAGGCACAGTAATAGACTCAGTGCGCGTGCGCGATGATGAGCGATCCTAGGCAGCTTTTTGACCGTCGGTGATAGGTCCATGGGCGCGTCCGTGTACAAATTGATCAACGTAAGGGTTACCGCTAGCATCGATTTGGGTTGCCGCACCTTCCCAAATAATAGAGCCTTGGTAAATCATTGCAATCTGCGTTGCAATTTTGCGTGCGCTTGCCATGTCATGGGTAATCGTGACCGTTGTCATGCCTTTGCCACGCGTACATTCAACGATCAATTCATTGATGACATCTGCCATAATCGGGTCAAGCCCTGTGGTTGGTTCATCAAAGAAAATGATTTCAGGGTCGCCCGTAATCGCCCGTGCAAGCGAAACACGTTTTTGCATTCCACCTGAGAGTTCAGAGGGAAAGAGTGAGGCAACATCCGCATCCAGCCCAACTGCTCTGAGTTTTTCTACAGCAAGTTCCCGTGCATCATGACGTTTCATGTTGTTGTGTTGGCGAACTGCAAAGGTGATGTTTTCCCAAACAGGTAAGCTATCAAAGAGTGCGCCGCCTTGGAACAGCATGCCAAAGCGATGCATTAATACTTCACGTTCTTTGCTGCTTAGTTTTGTGGTTTCTTGATTATCAATGTAAATGCTTCCAGCATCAGGTTGAAGTAGTCCTAAAATAGATTTGAGTAAGACGGACTTTCCTGTACCTGAGCCACCGATCACGACCAAAGATTCACCTTCTGGCACAGAGAGATTGATACCATTTAGTACAATTTTTTCACCAAATGCTTTGTGAACATTAGTTAGCTGAATTTTTGGAGGTGTTGTCATGGTGTCGCTCATGTTCATATTAAGAAGCAAAGAAAAGTTCGGTAATCAGGTAGTTAAATAGTAAAATCATGATGGAGGCAGACACGACCGCATTGGTGGTTGCCATGCCCACGCCTTGCGCACCACCTTTAGAATGATAACCATGGTAGCATCCCATTAAGGAAACAATAAAACCGAACGCCCCCGCTTTGACTAGTCCTGATACCACGTCTTTGGTTTCTAAAAACTGTAATGTGTTGTGCAGGTATGGCCCTGCGGAAAATCCTAATTTACCAACGCTGACGAGGTAGCCGCCAAAAACCCCAATAATATCTGCAATCAGCACTAGTAAAGGTAGCATCAGCAACCCTGCAACCAAGCGTGGGAAAACAAGATATTTATAAGGGTTGGTCGATAAGGTTGTGAGTGCATCAATCTGTTCTGTCACGCGCATTGTACCAATTTCTGCGGCGATCGCTGCGCCAATGCGTCCTGCAACCATAAGTCCCGCCAGCACAGGCCCAAGCTCACGTGTAATAGAAAGAACAACGACTGTTGGAATAGAGCTTTCGGCTGAAAAACGAGAAAAACCAGAATAGCTTTGCAGTGCTAACACCGCTCCTGTAAAAATAGCAGTGAGTCCGATGACGGGCAATGAATAATAGCCTATTTCAACCATTTGATGTCGAATTTGACGCCAGTAGAATGGAGGAGATATAATTGCGGACAATCCATTGCCTGCAAATAAAGTGAGTCTGCCAACGGCAGCAAGAAAGAGAAGAAAGGCACGGCCAATTGGCTGTAAAGGATTCATAGAAGACACCTTTAAGAAATATCAAGATGCTTTCTATATAGCTCGGTCATGCTAAAAGTCACGTATTATAGCACTTTAACTGTATAATTTCCTATTGTTAAGGGAATTATAAAGTTATGTAGTGCTATAAATCATGAGGTTATTGCAGTAGTGGGGATTCAACGCTGAAACTGTAGATGTTCCACTCATGTTTGGTGTTTTGTAATAGCCCAATATTGATGACACCTTTGCCTTTTGCAAAATATGCTGGGCAGTGGTAACTTGCGGTGACACGGGTCGGTTTGTCCGTTGCGTGGACTTCGGTAGCATAGCCATCACAATCTTCTAGCTTCTTGAGTGACCCTAACTGAGATTTAAACACTTCAGAAAAATGAATAATCCCTTCCTCTGTGTTGCGTTCAATCATATCAGGATGCGCACGCATGATTAATTCATTAGGACTCCATGATGTTGCAATTTTTTTAAGCACCGCTTCAGAGTATTGCTGGGATGTATAATCATTGCTTTGCTTATGCATAGAATAAAAGCCAAATCCAGAGAGCGGTACAAGGATAGCGGCGGCGGCAATGATAAGTATTTTTTTGTTTTTCATAATATTACCTCATGGTTATATATACCACAAAGAGAGAAGAAAATCAATTATTAATATAAAAAAATCATTTAATTATAGTGCGTTGCAGCAATTATTTTATGTGCAGCGCGTCAAAAGCATTAGCAAGTTGGCAGAATTCTGCAACGCTTAAGGTCTCTGCACGTCGTTGTGAGTCAATGTGTGCTTGTTCAAGAAGTGCCTCTGCGTGGGGCGTTAATGACTTGAGGGCAGCACGTAACATTTTGCGTCGTTGACCAAAGGCAGCCGCAAGCACTTTTTCCAAACTTACCTTATTCGCAGGAAATTGGGGGGTTGCTAGTGGAATAAAATGTACCACGCTAGAGATGACCTTAGGTGGCGGCAGAAAAGCCTGTGGGCTGATATCAAAACATATCTCAGTATGGCATAGCCATTGGCATATAACAGAGAGACGTCCATATGCTTTGGAATCAGGTTCGGCAGTGATACGCTGTGCGACTTCTTTTTGAAACATCAAGGTCATGGATTGTAGGTTGGTAGAATCTTGATGAATGAGTTCAAGCCAGTGAATTAGCAAAGGGGTTGCGACGTTATAGGGAAGGTTGGCGATGATGGCGCGAGGTGATGGCGCAAGTAAGGTCATGTTTTGTTTGAGCGCATCTCCCAGCACGATATGCAGACGATTTTTGTAATGCGATGCTAATTGCTCAAGAATGGGAATGCAGCGTGTATCAAGTTCAACCACAGTTACATCATGTGCCATACTTTCAAGCAGTGGACGTGTAAGCGCACCAGGGCCAGGGCCGACTTCAATGATATGTACGCCGTCTAGTTGGCCTGCACATGCAACGATTTTGTTCGTGAGGTTGAGGTCAGTGAGGAAATTTTGCCCAAGCTTTTTGGTTGCTCGCAACCCATGCATGTCAATTACTTGCTTGATCGTTGGTAAAGTGAAAGGAGTATCAATCATTAGAGACGGATATCTACAAAGGCTTCACGACGTAAATCACGCATGTATTTCATTGATTCTAGCTGAAGCTTCTCATCAAAAAGCTGTGCGCGTACGCGCTCTTTTTCAGGCGCAGAAGTTGGCAATCCAATCTTTTCGCAGAGCATAACCAGATGGATACCATCTGGTGCAGCAAATGGCTCAGAGATCTCTCCTACATTCAGCGGTTTGATGAGGGGAAGCACTTCAGGAGAAATGGCTGAATAACGGGTGCGGGTTTCGGTGACATCAATGTTTAAGCCTTCAAAGCTTTCAATTCCCGCCACAGTGGTTTCTCCGCACGAACCGGGGTGTTTTGCAATGGAATGTGCAATGTCCATCAACACATTCACTTCCTTAGATTGTGCATCATTTTTGAGGGTAAGTACAAGTTGGCGTAATGCAACTTCGGTATCTGCTTCGAGTTTCTGTTCGCGTTTATCAAGCAGCTGCAAGATTTGGTAGCCTGAAGGTCCTTTAACAGGTTGGCTGACGCCCTTTGATCCAAGTTTTTCAAGAGCTTCACGTAGTGGCAATTCTAAGCGTGCAGCACTCACCCATTGTGGCGTACTTTGCTTGCCACCAGCGGCAGAGAGTTGGCTGGCAATAGCCTCAAAACTTGCGCCCGCACGAATCTCGCTAGAGAGTTTTTCTGCGAGTTGACGCGTAGGTTCGGCATCTTCAGGGCGCATGATTGGGAGTAAAAGTGTCGCAAGTTGATACTGTGTTTGCACAACATTTGAGCTTTTCAAGCGATCCTGCTCTTTTAAAATTTCCTCATCAGCGATCACGATATGTGGAGCTATTTTGCGACCAAGTAACTTGCTCCAGCTAATCTGCGCACGAATTTGTTCTTTAAAGGTTTCGGGAGAAACGCCTTTGCTGCGAAGATAGCTCTCTAAGCTGCCTGCTGGGCGACCCCGTTCTTTTTCAATGCCCGCAATAGCTTGTTGAATTTCATCCGCAGAGACGGTGAGATTGAGGCGTTGGGCGGCTTGTGCTTGCAGACGCTCGTCAATCAGGCTGCGTACCACTTGTGCTTTGAGCTTTTGTTGAATCTCAGGGCTATCTCCCATACCAGTCGTTGCTACGATCAATTGGGTGCGTTCTTGAATATCCAACAAAGAAATAATGTCATCATTGACCACTGCGGCGATACTGTTTTTCTCTGCTCCCGCAGGCAAAGAGACCTTTGCTGTAGTGTCTTTAGGGGAAGAGGCAGGGGACGTCTCATCATCTACGGTTTCAATGTCACCGACTTCAGTGGTCTCTTTGGCTGCTTGCCCTGCAAATGCAGGCATGGTCAGTAAGAACATGAAGGTGGTCGATAGGAATGGTAACATGGATTTTTTCATGATGTCCTCAGTTCAGGTTCTTTAGGCTTAGTTTAAGAGAAATAGAGCTATTAGGTTCAACATCACGGTCGCGGATAAATTCACGTCGGAATTCAGTTAATACCGTAATACACTCATGTGTATAGACCAGTCCTCCGCCCGCTGCAACCATGCGATTTTTTACGAGGTCACGTTGTCCAAAAGAATTGAGAGACCACTGTTTGTTGAGAGCAACCGCGCCTGTTGCAGAGGCTTCTTCGCGTTCGTCGGTGGTAGGATCATCATTGAGTCTGACATAATCAGCTTGTAGGACGACAGGGAAAATATCAAGATTACCGCTGATTTCGCTACGACTAAGTGACATGTCTTGTTGATCAACACGGAAACGATAGGCGAGGTCGACCGCACTCATATGCATCGCTATGCGTCCAACGATATCTGAAAAATCATCGTTAGGATTTGCTGAGGATGGGAAAACATTCGCGCCATTTAGTCGGATATCCTCGCCTGCCATAAAGCTAACGTGATTATCTCCTTGCATATGATAGCGTGTATTCATCCCATAAATAGCGTGTGTGCCGTCTTCCACACGGTCAAGTCCACCGTAGCGGTCATCTGAAAAAATATTAATATCAGAGAATTCAGGGTTGAGGCTGTCTTCATTTGGAATTTTTTCGGGATTGTTACCTTTGCTGCGTGTGACCACCATTGCAATTGGCTCAATCACCAAACTGGCATCATTCACTTGTTTGACCAAAGGGTAGCTCCATGCGACGGAAGCTTTGGGGATGGCTCGGTTGCTCTCACCGTTGTAATTTGTGCCATTGTTTAGGCTGACGTCGGATACGGAATATGCGTCGCCGCGCATGGAGATGTCGGTTTCAAGCACGTGTCCACCAGAAGAAATGTATGGGACGCGTACGCCCACGGTTGAGGATAAGCGGCGATATTCTGAACCTAGTTTGCGTGATAAGGTGAGGGTATTGATATCCGCGTAGGTACGCGCACCTAGTGTAAGTGGATCAGATTCAAAATGTCCATCAATGCTAGGCAGAGCGTACGGTTCTGCATCGGGATTATCGTCTATATCCAGTCCTTGGAAAGCAACACTCTGCACGCGAAGCATATTGCGTCCCACAATACGATCGGCATAGGCTTGTGAGGTAAGTAGGTCATAATTACCATAGCCATAACGGCGCAAATACGTGTCATCACTGCTGCGGTTGATGTTAAAACCCCAGCTCCAACTATCATTAATCTGACTTGCCCCTGTGGCAAAAATATGTCCACGAATATTGCGCCCATTGATCGGTTCGCCCAATGCATTGCGATCATGAGGGTTGGTGGCACTGCCATTGAATTGGAAATTGCCATTGTCTGTGCGCTGGCGGTATTCACCTTCTAGCACTGGACCTTCCTCAGATGTGATAAAGGGAGTAATCGTCATGTCTTTATCGGGGGCAAGCGGAATAAAGAAGGGGGTCTTGATGGTCGTGCCAAGTTGGCTAGAATGCTTATAGGTAGGCATTAAAATGCCCATTTTAGGGTCAGCTCCAGGAGTTGGATGGCGGAAAAAAGGCGTATAGGCAACGGGAACGCCCCACACTTCCATCCACGCATCGCGGTAGGTGACATGTTGGTTAACTTCATCTATATTGATCTTACGTGCCTTGATTTGCCAAAGCGGTGCAGCTTCACTACCGTCTTTTGCAATACATTCAGGACATGGAGAATAGATGCCTTTTTTCATCACAATTTTTTCTGCATTGCTGCGCGTAGCTTCCAATGCAGAAAAACGAGACTTATCTGCCAGGGTCACTTTGAAATGCTGAATCAGACCGTCTTTGAGGTTATTGTGTAATGTCAGGTTTTCTGCAATAACGACATTGCCACTAGGCTCTAGCAGGACAACATGACCTTGTGCTTTGACCTTGTTTTCATTTTTGTAATAAGTAATGCGCTGCGCTTGTAGGATATAGTCACCTTGTACGACCTCAACATTGCCTGATGCTACCACGATTTCGCTCATGCTGTCATAGCCAAGTTTTTCTGCTTTGAGCAAGACGGGTTCTTGTTTGGAAGGGCGCGCAATGTCTAAGCCAGACGCGGTAAAAGGTGCGGTCAAAAACAGCCCCAAGATAAAAATATATACCCACTTACGCTGCATGCTGTTGTAAACCTTGATCATGTGCGACAAGAACCACTATATCTTGTAGCAGAAGCAATTGATGGTGCAATATTATTTGCATAAGAGTATAACTTTAACCATCAATTTTTACGATCGTACTATTTATGACCGTACTAACTGATGGTACGCATCCATTAATTGGTGGGTTATTGCACCTACGGTAAAATGAAAATCGCCAATTTGTCCTACAGGTGTGACTTCTGCGGCTGTACCCGTCAAAAATACTTCTTGAACACCATCAAGTTCATTAGGCATGATATGGCGTTCGATGACGTTAATTCCAGCCTTGTGTGCGAGGTCAATGACGGTGCGACGGGTAATCCCATCTAGAAAGCAATCAGGTGTTGGGGTATGGAGTTCACCGTCGATCACGAGGAAGATATTTGCACCCGTTGCTTCGGCAATATAACCGCGATAATCCAGCATGAGCGCATCTTCAAAGCCTTCACGTTCAGCTTTATGCTTTGACATGGTGCAGATCATATAGAGTCCTGCCGCTTTACTGGCGGTTGGTGCGGTGTTGGGTGCAGGACGACGCCAGTCAGAAATCGCAAGTTTCAAGCCACGTTTACGTGCTTCATCTGAGAAATATGCAGGCCAGCTCCACGCTGCCACCGCCATATGGATTTTGCTATGTTGCGCAGAAATAGCCATCATTTCGCTGCCGCGCCATGCCACGGGACGGATGTAGCCATTTTCAACATTATTCGCTTTGACCGCCTCATGGCATGCGGAGTCAATTTCGGCAACGGTATAAGGCACTTCAAAACCCAGTAATTCTGCAGACTTTTTCAAGCGTGTACTATGTTCAGTGCATTTAAAAATTTTACCGTTATAAACACGCACACCTTCAAAGACAGAGCTTGCATAATGTAGGCCATGGTTCAGCACATGCACTTTTGCTTCGCGCCATGCGACCAATGCGCCGTTCATCCAAATAAAGCCGTCGCGGTCGTCAAAAGGGATAATGGTCATAATTTGCCTCGAAAATTGATATTACTGTTCGTTTTTTTTAATCTTTTAGCATGATGGCGGAAATCTGCCTGCCATAGTCGGGTTCTTGTTTGTGACAAGTGCGGCGATAGCTGTAGAACAAGGATGTATCCTTGTAGGTATCATGGGGCAACACTTCTAGCAAATTTATCCCTGCCCTCGCAAGTTTTGTTTGCACAAAGCCACGAATATCAAAATACCAGCTTTTTTGCTTGTTTTGTTTAAAGAATCTTGTGTTATGAGCATCAAGAGTGAGAAAGGGCGTTAAAAAATCTTCGCTTACTTCATAGGAATCATAGCCAATGCAAGGACCAATTGCGCAGGTGATATTTTCTCGTTTCGCGCCGAGTGTTTCCATAGCGAGGATGGTGTTGTCCGTAACGCCTGCGATCGCACCTTTCCAGCCAGCATGAGCTGCACCAATGACGCGTAAGGTTGGATCACAAAATAATACAGGAACGCAGTCTGCGGTGAGAATACCAAGTGCAATCCCTGTTTGATTTGTGACTAAGGCGTCCGCTTGCGGTGGTGTGCCTGCCCAATTTTGTGTGACGATTACCGCATCTGGGCTATGGGTTTGATAAAGGCTTACGAGTTGCTCTGCGCCCAGTGTTTCCTGCACGCGAGCGCGATTTTCCTGCACAGATTCAGGCTTATCTTTTGACCCAACGCCGCAATTAAGACCAGAATAGAGTCCTTCACTCACACCGCCTGTGCGCGTAAAAAATCCGTGCGTGATGCTACCAATTTCTTGTAGTTTACGTGCGTGAATGGGTTGGGTCATTGTTCAAATCCTGCGGGAATGATGTTGGGGTTAGAGGTAAAACTGATGACCTTAAATAATTCACCCATATGCTCAGGCATAATAAGTCGTTTTACGCTGGTGATAATGTCTTCTTTTTGAGTGTCTGAAGCATTACGCAGCAAAACTTGCGTTCGCATTTCTGCACCAAGTCGCATCAAAAAAGTTCCTTGTGAAATCACACCGTGGTGAAAAATACCTGATTCTTCTGCCGCTGCTGCGAGCATATCAAAATCCACATGGGCTGTGATGTCTGCTTCACCTGCGTTTTCTAGTACGGGATGAAAGCCATGTTTTTTAACGGCTTGTAGTGTGTTGCCGCGACTACCGCCGACATAGCCATAATCTATTGCAAGTCCTGCGCCTCCGTAGGTTTTAAGATGCGCTGCAATGGTGTATATGACTTCGCGTGCGGCAGGACAAGTTTCAATCACCGCTCCGTCGTCACTATACGCACCACCTTTAACGAGGCTTAGTCCGAGTTGTTTGATGGTAAAACGAAGTTTTTCAGGGTTTTCATTATCAATGCCCACCATTTTTTCCTTTAGTCCTTCATGAGTGCGGATATATTGGTGGATAGGGAGCGCATCAAAAAACTCATTGGCGATGAAGATCGCTGGCATATTGGGTAGTTCTTCTAGATCAGGATGCCAGTGGATGCGTGGGTGGATGTCTGTGAGGGTAGCTTGTTGGAAATTGCGTAGTGAGGGCGACATATCGACCAACGACACGCAAAGATGATCATGAAAGCTTGGAATGTTACGGGTGGCGCGAAGTGCATCACGCATCAGTGTCCCGCGTCCAGGTCCAAGTTCAATCAGTGCTATTTCGCCGCCGCCCATCTGCGCCCATAACATTGCTGCCCATGCACCAATCAATTCACCAAAAATCTGGCTTATTTCGGGTGCAGTGGTAAAATCACCCTTGCTGCCAAAGGGGTCGTGGTTCATGTAATAGCCATATTCGGGGTGGCTTAGTGCTAGCTCCATATAGTCCGCCACGCTTATTGCACCTTTTTCATGGATACGCTGTACAATGAGGTTATGGAGTGACATAAGCACGTGACCGTTGTTTGCTGGTTGCCATCAGCCAGCTTCCATAAGCAATCATTGGCAGGCATAAAATCTGCCCCATGCTGATGAAGGAGAAGAGGAGACCGAGTTGTGCGTCAGGTTCTCTTGCATATTCAATGATAAAGCGACAGACGCCGTATCCCGCAAGAAACGCACCGCATAGCATGCCAGTGTAGTACGCAGATGTTTTTTTAAGCAGTAAGTTTAGAAATATAAAGAGTAAAATACCCTCGGCGAATGCTTCATAAAGTTGGCTTGGATGGCGTGGCAACTCCCCGCCACGAGGGAAGATCATGGCCCACGAAACATCACTGATACGCCCATACAGCTCGCCATTCACAAAATTAGCGAGCCTGCCAAAAAAAAGTCCTATAGGTGTTACACACGCAATTCTGTCCATTAATGGAAAAAAATGTAATTTATGTTTACGCGCAAACAGCATAAAACTAATAATTACGCCTAGTAATCCCCCATGAAAAGACATGCCGCCTTCCCAGAGTTTGATCATGTCCGTAGGATGCTCTAGAAAATAAGAAAGATTATAGAAGAGAATATAACCGATCCTCCCTCCCAAGACTATCCCTACGATCGCCCATACAACGACATCTTCGCGTTGTGCATCATTGAGTAACGGCGAGAATGTTTTGGCATCAACACGTCCAAGCCACCAACAGCCACCCAAAATCCCCGCAATATAAGCGAGTGAATACCATCTTATCGCCAAAGGCCCCAACTGTACCAGTACAGGGTCGATGTGAGGAAAGCTGAGTAATAATCCTGCGAGCATAGTAGTGCTAGAGATAAGGGTCGGGTTGCATCAGATAATTCTGTACATAATCCTTAATCCCATCTTCCAAGCTGGTAAAGGGTTTATCGTAGCCTGCTGCTCTTAAGCGATCCATTTTGGCTTCAGTGAAATACTGATATTTGTTTTTCATGCTTTCAGGCATATCCATATAGGTGATATGTGGTTCTTTGCCCACGGCAGCAAAGGTAGCATTGGCTAGATCATTAAAGCTGCGTGCCTTGCCTGTGCCAACATTGAACAAGCCGTTTACGGTCGGGTTATCAAGTAACCATAGCACAACGCTCACGCAGTCTTTAACATAAATAAAGTCACGTAACTGCCCTCCGTCTTTATAATCAGGATGGTAAGAATGAAACAAATGCACAGGACGACCTTTGGAGGCGTGTGGATAAATCTGTGCAACCACGCTTTTCTGCTCTTCTTTATGATATTCATTTGGGCCATACACATTGAAAAATTTTAAACCGACTTGTTGTGTAGGCTGTGTTTCTCCTCGCCCAATTGAACGTGCAAGAAAATAATCAAACGCACGTTTGCTGAAAGCATACGCATTGAGAGGCTTGAGTTTAAGTTGGTAGGAAACCGAGAAATCATCATCAAAACCATGTTCCCCCGCGCCGTAGGTCGAACCTGAGGATGCATAAATAAAGCGTTTAGCATGCTCAATACTCCAAGCACGTAACATTTTTGGTAATGTAAAATTGGTTTCTAGAATTAAGTCAGCATCGGTTTCAGTGGTAGAAGAAATCGCGCCCATATGCACAATCGCATCTAATGTGTCGGCGTTATGTTCTAACCAATAAAACAATTCATCTGGCGAGATAATTTCATCAACAGGGTGCTTAACGTTATTACGCCATTTTTCTGATTCGCC
The DNA here is from genome assembly GCA_036770365.1 of Rickettsiales bacterium. Taxonomy (GTDB): domain Bacteria; phylum Pseudomonadota; class Alphaproteobacteria; order Rickettsiales; family UBA998; genus DAIPJH01. The sequence goes on along the minus strand of DAIPJH010000002.1, from coordinate 109,752 downwards.
ATAAGCGTCACACAGAACAATACGTGCATGGGGGTAATGGGTGGTTAGTGCCGCCGCAATGTTAGAGCCGATAAATCCTGCGCCACCAGTTACTAGATATGTTTTCATTGCAGCATGTCCTCTCAGATAATGACATTCACGTGATTATAGCGTAAAAGGGATTTTCGTACATCACAATATAAGCAAGGGTTTCTTATGCAAAAAGACAGCAAATTCTTTGAAGACGTGGCAAGGATAGCATCATCGGCAACAGGCGTGCTTTTTGATGCGAAGCGCGAGATGGAGTCTATGGTTGCCGCGCAGATGGAACGCTGGTTGCTCAAAGCTAATATTGTGCAGCGTGATGAACTTGATGGTTTGCGTGCCGAGGTTGAGGCGTTGCGCGAAGAAGTCGCGGCACTCAAGGAATCAAAGGCGAAGAAAACAACCGTTAAAGAATAAACTATGACGCAGCTGTTTTGTTGGCAGCAGTGTTTTGAACATTTTAACAAGCATGTGTACAATTTTTGCGCACGATAAAGGCGTACGCAAGTGAGCCTGAAAACGATATTTATCACATTGCGCGTATCCTACCCAAAGAATATATCGGCCATTATGGTAAAATATTCTACCAACTTGTCGCACCGCATCAAAAAAATCCCCACAATTAAAACAATTTTAATTAAAATGCGTTCTAATCTCCCCGCAAAGTAGTATTGTTTGGTACTACTAAAGTAAAGCTCAAGGAGATTAAGCTATGTCACTGCGTTCGGTAAATGAAATTGAAAAAGATTGGAAAACTTCTGCTCGTTGGAAGGGGATTACGCGTGATTATAGTGCGGCGGATGTTGAGCGTCTGCGAGGTTCGGTGCATATTGAATATAGTATCGCACGTTTGACGGCTGAAAAATTATGGCATTATTTGAATACCGAAGCGTATGTGAATGCGCTCGGCGCGCTCACGGGCAATATGGCGATGCAGCAAGTGCGCGCTGGGCTAAAAGCGATTTATTTATCTGGCTGGCAGGTGGCGGCGGATGCGAATTTGGCAGGTGAGATGTATCCTGACCAGAGTCTGTATCCTGCGAATTCTGTACCGTTGGTGGTTAAGCGTATCAATAATTGCTTGCTGCGTGCAGATCAGATTGACCATTCAGAGGGCAAAGGCAAAATTGACTGGATGCAGCCAATCGTTGCGGATGCGGAAGCTGGTTTCGGCGGCAATTTGAATGCTTACGAGCTGATGAAGGGCATGATTGAAGCGGGCGCGGCAGGAGTGCATTATGAAGATCAGTTGGCTTCGGCAAAAAAATGCGGTCATATGGGCGGTAAAGTCTTGATTCCAACCCAAGAAGCTGTGCAGAAACTTAAAGCAGCACGCCTTGCTGCGGATGTGATGGACGTGCCGACCATTTTGGTGGCGCGTACCGATGCGAACGGCGCGTTTCTTATCACCAGCGATATTGACCCTGCGGATAAAGACTTCGTCACCAGTGAGCGCACCGCAGAAGGTTTCTTCGTACTAAAGGGTGGTATTGAGTGCGCGATTGCGCGTGGTTTGGCGTATGCTCCGTATGCTGATTTGATTTGGTGTGAAACCTCCACCCCTGATTTGGCAGAAGCAAAGAAATTTGCTGAGGCTATACATAAGAAGTTCCCAAATAAAATGCTTGCCTATAACTGCTCGCCATCGTTCAACTGGAAGAAAAACTTGGATGATGCGACCATTGCAAAATTCCAAAAAGAACTTGGCGCAATGGGCTATAAATTTCAGTTTATTACACTCGCAGGCTTCCACATGCTCAATTTTGGTATGTTTGACCTTGCAAGCAAATATAAAGCAAGTGGTATGAGTGGCTACGTGGAAATGCAGGAACGCGAATTCGCTGCGGCTGATAAAGGCTTCACCGCTGTGAAACATCAACGTGAAGTCGGCACAGGTTACTTTGATGAGGTCGCGCAAGTGATTGCAGGTGGTAAAAGCTCTACCACTGCGCTCAAAGGATCGACGGAAGAAGAACAGTTTCACTAGGATTTTTTATTTTATCCTAGCAAAAAGGGCGATTCGAAAGAATTGCCCTTTTTGTGTTATAACATTTCCGCCCACTCTAAAAATGTCTCGTTTTTAAGTGGAATGACTATAAGTTCGTGTTGGGGTCAGCGTCGATTCTGTCGTGTTTGATCAGAAGGCGCAACATTGGCGATGGTTACTGTCGCACCGCAATGTTCGGCACTGTGACGAATTTGATTTGCTAATGCGGGGGGTACGACGCCACCGATGGCAGCATGTACCTCTGGAGAATATTGATTTCCCGTGATGCGGCTTGTGACTGGTTGTTGTGCGAGGTGTGTTGGATGTGATGGTTGACCATTTTCATAATGGGAAGTGTTTGGCGCATATCCTGGCGCGGAAATCGTTACCGTTGCTGCATGTCCATTGGTGGTAATCGTGGTGGATGTGCCTGCGACGCAGCTACCTGCCGTTGGTTGTGGTGCTGTCGGTGTAGGCGGCGCAGGGGTTCTAGCTGGAAGTTGATTGCGAATCAGTGCGCTATAGTTGGGATCATAACGTCCGATGGAAGTATCTAATTGTTGATAAAATTGCTGTGAGCTTATGGTTTGAGAGCTTGAATTGACGCCGCCGTCAGAGACGGTGTAGGACGTTGAGCCGTTTGCATTGGTCGTCGCGGTATAGGTTGCATCACCAACGACCGCACTAACTACGGTGCTGGTGGGTTGATGTGTTCTTGGATCTCTATATTCAGTATGGCTAATGCTGCCAGATCCATGTGGCAAAAAATATTCTGTTGAAGACCTGTCGGGATAGTCCACCCTTGATGCTGTTACCCTTCCTGATGGCGTATTAATCATACTGCTGCCATTTTGAGGCGGATTGCCGCCAACTGCATTCGTAAATGGTCTAGGGACAGGGGTCATATGGTAAATCCTATGTCTTACTTGCAAGGATTATAGCATAGTTCAACGCGTTGTTTCATGAAGATTATATTACATTTTTCATGTGTAGGGTGTATCATTGCCATAGGTTTTAACGAGGAGGCTACCTATGCGTTTTCTTATTTTTATTGCTATGTTGGCGATCTCGCCGTTTGTATCGTTGTTTCAACGTGCCGAAGCGGCTGAAACACAAAAAGGGTCAGCTTATGATTACAGCTTCAAGACGCTGCAAAAGGAAGAGCCTTTGCCGTTATCGCAGTTTAAAGGCAAAGTGATGTTGATTGTCAATACCGCATCAAAATGTGGTTTTACTCCGCAATATGAAGCATTGGAACGCCTATATGAATCTTATAAAGACAAAGGTTTGGTGGTGATTGGTGTGCCGAGCAATGATTTTGGTGGGCAAGAACCTGGTTCAGCCGAAGAAATCGCCAATTTCTGCAAGGTCAATTTTGGTGTGACGTTCCCCATGGCGGCGAAGGAAGTGGTCTCAGGCGATGGCGCACATCCATTTTATCTCTGGGCAAGCAAGACGCTTGGTTTTGGCTCATCTCCAAAATGGAACTTCCATAAATATCTGGTTGGAAAAGATGGCAAGCTCGTTGATTATTTTAATTCTACCACTGCGCCTGATAGCGATAACATCGTGAAGGCGATTGAAGGGTTATTGTAGGATTTGCGCTCGAGGCCGTGGATTTTCCGTACATAGGCTAAACTGTGGATCAATACGTGGTGATGTTATGCCCGCACAGTTGAGCAAGCTATGAAAAATATAATCATGTGAAACGCTCATTGGTGCATGTCGTACAATGCTATCCCATTGTAATGGTTTATCTTGAATGTAGCTATCTGATGCCCAAAAGATTAGGGGTACACGGCGTTGTTCAGGTGCGTGGTGTGATCCATGCAGGTAGCGTCCTTTTTCTCCTAAAGATTCACCATGGTCGGAAACATAGATCATGAGCGCGTTGCGTTGCTGGAGGCGGTGGATGATTTCAGAGAGCATATAATCCGTATAGATCAGGCTGTTATCATAAGAATTATGTAATGCAAGTGGTATGTGGTGATCACAATCCTTCATATTATCTGCAAACATAACGCCGAGTTCACTGGTAGATTCACATGTTGGTTGAAAATGCTGAAAGTTTTTGGGGTAGCGTATGTCATAAGGAAAATGACTGCCATAAAGATGGATAATCAGCAGATTGGGTTGACCTTCGTGTTTTGCAAGGAAATCATCGACGTAAGGCAGTAGTTTTTCGTCATAAGCTGCTAATCCTGTTGGACTTTGCCCCCCAGGAAATACGGCAAATTGAGCTTCGTCGGCTAGTTGTAAATAAGGCATAGGTATAAAACTTCGATAACCTTGCATGCCAATCCAGCCAGTATTGAAGTGCGCACGTTTAAAACCTTCAAGCATAGAAAATCCCCATTTTGGAATCATGGCGATGCTTGTTTTGAAATCATCTAAGGTAGCATCGGTCAACATACAGGTTAGGGAAAGATGGGTCAGCGTGGCGCAAGACATAACATCTTTGTAACTGACAATATGAGGTGTTTTTAATAGATAGGGATTGGTGGCGCGTGTATATCCGTTGAGCTGCATGTGATCGCTACGAGCCGATTCACCGATGACTAATACATAAGTTCGTGGTGTAGTGTCCGTTGCAGTAAAAGGTGTCTCATCTTTGATAGGACCGTTTTTCCATGGAACAATATCAGAAAGAATAGGCTTAATAATATCATAAGGAGGTTGATTGCTAAGCAGAATGCTTGAGTCCGAAACCATGATGAACAGAACAAAGAACCAGCAAATGATATGCGCTTTGGGGTTGTCTTTTTTGTGAATTTCAGTACGCAATATAATCAGATAGGCAATCCAGCCCATCATGCCGAGCATGAAGATCAGAATTTGTTTTAGGTTGATAAAGCTCGCAACATCTTGGTAGGGTGATAGCAGTGCGGCATGCACCATTGCAGAGCTAAGCTGTTGTGAAAGTTGAAAACTGGCTGCATTGCTCAGTGATGAGATGAAAAAAATAAAAAAACTAAGCGGCTTAAATAAGCGGGGGCTAAACATGAGTGCTTTGTGGAGTATCACGGCTGCAAAGAGTGTGAGTGCAAGCCATAGGGAGAAAAAGGCACTTGCTGCTATGTTAGAATCTGATACTTGCTGAAAGTGTTTGAATTGTAAGATAATCGTTGCGCCATGCGTGCAGATAACAAAAACCAGTACAGCCGCCAAAAGATTCTTAATGTTGTGTACACTTTTTGAATCTTTGGATGGCATATAGGACACAATCATTATGCATGGTTACTTACCTAGGCATCGTGATAGTATATAACGTTAGCATAAAAGTAAAGTTAATGAGGAGTGTTGGTTGCGCCAACATAGGGAGATATTGCTTGCGCTTTGCCAGCAAGCGTTGCATTGGCGGCAATGATGCTAGTTTTTGGACTGATTTCGTCAAGTTTAATGCCTAGACGTGTGCCTGCAAGCTCAATTGCATCACCAAAATCATCACGGATGGGGAAATCACCTTGTGGTACGTGCAAATGATAACGCCACCGTCCACTTTCGCGTTCTTGTTTGGGGAGTGTTCTATCCACTTTAATATCAGATAGTTTAATCCAAAACGCATGAGCGACATCATCTTTGCCTTGCACAGAAGGTAAATTGGTGGCGTCGCCTTGCATATGGTAGTGAAATTGTTCTTCTAATCCTTGGCGTGATGGCTCAGTGGCACGTTTGAAATCACTGACCGTGCCAAGACTAGTCGCTAAGATAGGATTAAGCGCAAGCCCTGTTTCTTCAAAGAGTTCACGCGCTGATGTATGGGCAAGATTTACATCAAAAGGTTTGGGTGTGCTGCCTTCTGGTGCGCGCACTTCCATATGTCCTCCAGGGATTTCTAGCACAGGATTATAGCCAGCTTGAGGATTGGTTCGGTCATTATATTTTTGTGCAAGCAGCAAGTAAATTTCGCCCGAAGCCGTATCCTTAAAGGTGACGACAGCATTCGCACCCACACTCGGATGCGCCCAAGGGCTGACGGTAAGTTCTGCATGGGGATGTTGCTCAGGTCGCACGGTATCACGTAGTGCGATAGGTTTTTCTGCGCCGCGCGTTAAATCGTCACTCAGACGTGCTGCCAGCGAAGCACGCAGCCTATCCGCATCAGGACGCTGATTGATAATCTCCATCACATGATCATACACGCGCTCAATCGGAAAAGGCTGCGTAGAAATATGCGGTGTTGTGGTGGTTGTTTCGTTCATCGTACTAAAAATTAGGTCTCACATGTTTATACATAGGTGAAAACATTAGCATAGAAGCGAGGTCAGGTGTGTGAAGCTTGTGTGACAATGTGAATTTTAGGAAATGGTGGACCCAGAGCGATTCGAACGCCCGACCTTTTGATTCGTAGTCAAATGCTCTATCCAGCTGAGCTATGGGTCCATTGTCTTTTGCTACATCGCAAGAGGGCGCAACATCTACCGAAAAAAACCAGACATTGCAAGCATAATTATGTGGAGGCTTCGGGTGTAGGCGATGGCATCTGTTCAGGAGCGTTTTCAGGGATTGGTTCTTGTGGAAAGGCACTTTCATTAGGTTTAGGTAACCGCCAGCCTTTGACGCGAATGACCACCGTGTTGGCAAGTTTGTCATGCCAACCCTGCTTGCGTTTATCTTTGATGATCCATAAAAACCCGAGAAAACAGCTCAGTGTGCAGAGAATATAGCCAAGATAGCGTAAGAAACTTTGACGCACAGAAAGGGGCTTGCCAGTGGTGGCGTCGACCACACGCATTTGAAAGAGCCATTTCCCTGGGGTGGTAGAGGCATAGATCCAGCTGCCAATGATGGGGATTGCTAATACGATGATGTAGAGCATGTTATTTAGCACCCAATCTCGCATAAAATGCTCTTGTTGGGTAAGGTAGAGCATATCTTCTTTGGTTGCGCCAACAGGGATGTTATAGAGTAGATACGCACGGTCTTTTCCAAAAAACAAAGCAGCTAATACGCTGAGAAGTTTGAATAAAAGAAGGCTGCTTATCAAGGTATCAATAGTGCTTGCGACCATGCGATCGTTAAAACCAACGTAACTAATTTTCCCTTCACGATAAGGGGTGAAGCCCAGTAAGTGAAAATCGCGTTTGGGATGTGCGATTCTTTCAATACGGTGATGCATCTTCCATGCAAAACTCTCAAGCTTTTGCATGATGGGAGGAAGTTTTTTGTCATCTTTAGGGTTGGTCATGATGTGGTGTCAATCGCGGAGGTTAGGTCAGGGACATTGTCGAGAAGTTTATCCCAATTGTGCGTGTTTGTGAGGGGTGCGTCAAGTATAAGGCGTGGAACAATCATTATTTTTTGAGTGCTGTGTGTAAAATGACGTAGTGTTTCTGCCACATCTTCTCGCGTAGAGGGCGTGTTGGAACTTTCACTGATGATAATGGCGTTTACATTAATTCCACGATGATGCAGAGTTTCATAGGCGGTGAGGGTATGGCTGATGCTGCCGAGATAGCTTCCCGTGACGAGAATACAGGGGATGTGTAACGTATGAATAAGGTCGCACACGGTGTGTTGATAAGTGATGGGAGTAAGGACACCGCCCGCGCCTTCTATCAATAACGCTGCGTTAATATGATCTCTACGCATAGTGTGATGCCATGTGATCAAACTATCCCAGTCAATCGGACAATGCTCTTTCGCGGCGGCAAGATGCGGAGAAAGTGGTGCGTTATAACGCCAAGGAGAGATATGATTGATCGTTTCTTTGGTAATGGGTTTTCCACAGGCTGAAAGCAACAATCCACTATCACTGGCTTGTATGTGCTGGTCATTAAACCCACTGATAATAGGTTTAAGAGCAAGAGGTGTTCTCCCTTGTTGACGCAGTTGTGCGCAGAGGAGTCCAGTCACTAAGGTCTTGCCAATATCCGTGCCGCATGAGGTGATAAAAAACATAGTTTCCGTAAATCTTTCTTAATACTCTCATGTTATCTTCATAGTAATACATCTGTGTCATGAATTTCCAAAATAAAAATAATAAGAGAAGGTATGTGTTATGATTCCTGTGTTTTTTCGTGGTTTGACAGCTGAACAAATCAATGCGGCGATGATCGGTGCATCACAGCAAGTGATGGATAGAGATCATTTGGATGAAATTATGACCGATGTCGCGCAAACCGTGCGTGAATTGGCTGCTATGCCTTCAGGGTTTTCGCGTGCTTCTTCTTCGTTAATTGTAGCGGCGCATCCCACAACGCAGAAATTGATGCGCGAAAAGCCAGAATTGTTTTCTGATAGCGAGTACTAAGTACGCATTATATTTTTTACGATGAATCCATTAATTTCATAGCTCGCATGAATGTGCTGTGTGTGGGCGTTGGCGAAATGTGTGTTATAATAGCTCACCGCACGCATGAAGGCTTGTTTGCCAGATAGTCCCTTGCCGTGGTGTTTGAAATCAGCCCCAATATGTTTGAGGTGACGCATCAGCGCGAAGGGGGTCTCGTGGGTCTGTATCATGAGCTTTTGGTGTTTTCTTAATAGTTCAAAGCCTGCACGTTGAAGCTTACCCGTGAGCATATCAGATGAGGGAAACTCTAAGACAGGGGCAGGTATGCCTTGTGTAGAGAAGGATGTTTTTAGCTCATGTAATGTTTGTGTGCCAAAGGTTACAAAACAGGCGATAGCATGGGGCTTAAGTGTACGCGCTGCTTCAATAAATGCCAGATAAGGGTCATCCACCCATTGTAAGCTTAGGCATGAAAAAAATCCATCCAAGCAATGATCTTTGATGGCGAGTTGTGTCATATCAGAGCAGATAACTGGGTAGTGTTGTTCTGCGGCTTTGTGACACATACCTTGCGCATAATCAGCCTGAAGAATATGCCATGCTGGAAAGGCAGTATGTACTGTTTTTGCAAAGAAACCTGTGCCGCAGCCAATATCAAGGATAACAGGTGTTGTATGTGTGATATGAGGGGCAAACCATGTAAGAGCTAGTTGCGTCACCTCGCGCTGTAAGGTGGCGTGGGTGTGATAATAGTTCGCTGCACGTGAGAAATCTTTTTGTATGCGAGCTGTTGCGGTCATAGTGTAATCTCAGGTAAATGATGCTTCGCGCGGTGATGCGAGATGGTTTCTTGTACAAAATCAGGATGATGCAAATGTGGTGCATGACCACAGGCTTCCAATGCCACTAATTCTGCATGAGGCATGTGGGCGTGTAGTGCTTGCGCCTGCGCGAAGGAAACAACACGGTCATCTGTTCCGTGAAGAATTAAGGTGGGCGGAAAATTCTCAAAATTAAAATGATGCGTACGCTGTTGATGCAAGATTTCTAGCCATGGTAACCAGATTTCCTGCTTATCTTCATGGATGTATGGTGGAAGTTGTTGCACGATGCGCTCGGCATGTTTATCGCCGTGGGCAATTAATGAAGCAAAGCGTTTAGCGGTGCGTTTGGCATCTGTTTGGTAATTGTGATAGAAAAGATCAAAGGTAAGCCTGTCCATTCCATGTTCAAATAGGTCGCAGGCAACAAATTGATACGGAACACTTAATAGCACCAGTTGCTTCGTTGTGATAACCTTATGGGTGAGCGCGTAGAGCAGAAGAACGCCGCCAAGCGACCATCCCACGCAGCATTCAAAGTTGGTGGTTTTTTGCGTACGTAGTAGAGTCATTACTTCTTCTACATGTGTACATGCGTGATAATCAAGCTGAAGACTTCTTTGTCCACAAACAGCACGTAAGGCATCATGAGGTTGCGCCCATCCACTGATTGCAAGGGTATGTGAAGTATGTGTCATGGTGTGTATATAGGATGGAAATGAGACAAGGTAAAGCTGCTGTTATAGTACTTTAACTTTATTTTTCATCATTATTAAGTTAAATGACTATGGCTTGTAATGCCACTTTGTTTACGAAATTCACTAGGCGAAATTCCTACTTCTTCCTTAAAAACACGGTTGAAGGATGCAATGGAATTAAAGCCAACCTCGAAGGCAATGACTGTGATTGCGGTGTGATCGCTGAGTAAGCGTTCTTTTGCCTCCGTGATGCGATAACTATTGATGAATTCATTGAAATTCTTATGAAAATGTTGGTTGATGATGCGTGAGAGGGTGACTTCATGCAGTCCTATTTTTTCTGCAATTGCTTCTCGTGTGCAGCCCATTTCGCGGTAAAATTTATGTTCTTGCATCGCACGAGTGATTTTTTCGATATGGGGAGCATCTTTATGTGTGAGCTTTGTGTGAGGTACAAGTGCAGCAAACGTAGGAATCCTCTCAACGTCGATTTCCATACGCGCACCAAACACCTTGAACACTGAGATAAGGATAAGATAAACAAATCCAATGCGAATGATGGTTGCCATGACGACCGCGTCATATTCTTGAATGATGTTAATGAGGTAAAGCAGGTCTTTACCCATATCAATAAGACTAAGGATAATGATTGCCATAATAAAACAGTAGGTGTGGTAGCTTGAGACCTCTGCGGTACTAATTTTATGGTGGCTGCGTTCGTAGTAGTTAACGAGTAGCAAAAAGATAAATGCGGATCCGAAGAGGTTATAGAGCGACATCAATTTATGTGGTTCAAAGCAATGTTGTCCCAAAAGACAGATTTCATTGAGCATGAGGCTTCCATAAATAAAGGGGCTGCCCCCAAGAATAGGTAGTGCAAGAATGAACCAGAAGAATGCTTTGGGAATCTTTTTTTGAATAAACTGCGTAACTAATAAAAAGCATAGCGCAGGAGAAAGGCTTTGCATGAACATCAACCCCGCTCGCAAAGGAAGTGCTTGTTTTGCATCTTGAAGATGCAAGAGCGGTAAAAGAGGCATGAATAAAGTGCAGGCAAGAGATGTAAAATACAAAACAGGTGTTATGATATGTACACGTTTTTTGCTAGTGAGTAGTAAAAATGCAATCACAAACAATGTTGGGCCAAGTGCAATCAGTTGGGCAGCTTGTAAAAATGTTAGAACCGTTTCATTCACAACAGAAACCACCGCTAATAGAGGGTTTTTAGGGTTGTATCCTAGCAGCAATAGATTACTAAAAGCTTACTTGGATGGTATATTTACCTTAGATGATTTGACACGAGGTTGAGGTTTTGCAAGTCGCTTGGCGATATCAGGATTGAGTTCATCGAGTTTCTTAATACGATTTTCTACAAAAGCGCGCATGAAGCTAAGTTCTTCTGGTGGAATATCTTTTGAGGTTTTTACAATAGATTCAATGATATGGAGTGCAGCATCCATTTCCCCTTGCTGTTCATAAATGAACGCTGGGTATTGTTGAACCCATAAAGGAGCAGAGGTGATATGGGTAAGGGGAAGAGAAATTTTGAGCGTGAGGGCTTTATCTTGGAGGCGGTGATTGGCAAGGTAAGCCGCTTGAATACGCCACCACCATGTGCTGTTGATGTCACGATCTGAATGGCGTGTGAGATAATCTACCATAGGGCGAATATGCGTAATATTTTGTGATTGACCAAAATAATATGCTGCCATGAAGGGAGCGATATTAGAGACCGGATTGAGCGAATCTAGGAGGTCAAACCACGTTACGACAGGTTTGATATCATAATCAATTAAGCGTGTGGTGCGTCCAAAGGTATCTCCAGCATTAGAGAGACGAAAAGCCATGATACGAAAAATATATTCCTCATCACCAAAGCTGATGGCTTGGAGTGCGCGGGTGCTAAGAGGGGTCGGCATAATGCTCATATCTGGGCGTTTTGCTGTGGTGGCCGTCCAAAAGCCCACCTGCAATCCTAAAAAGAGCAGAAAGAAACATAAGAAAGAAAGATGTTTTTGCGTGGTCATCGTTAAAACTGACGCTTGTTAAGATCTACAATGGTTGCAAGCAAAATGAAGGGAACAAAAATGAGGGTTTGGCCCGAAAAAAACAAAATATCCTGTGTGACATGTTTGCTACCATAGATCAGCCACTCTGAATCAGTAAAAAAGTCAAGGCGTGGCGTGACAGAAGAGACAATATTCAAGCTGCTTTTAAGAATTTTATGTAGATGCACGTCACCGATGGATATGCGAGCATGCACGGTGGCAAGAAAGAAGCCCATCATGCGTGATAGGATATAGACAGATAGGCTCGTCATCACAGAACTCACCGCACTACTGAGCATCAATGAGGCAAATAACGCAAAAGCTGCCATGAGCCATAATTCACAGGTGAGACTCGCAATCCACATGAGATAACCGTGGAGATTAGTTGGCATTAAAAAGCCAATGGTGAGAGCTGTAAGGGCAGAAAGCAGTAAGGAGATAATTGCAAAACCAAGCCAATAGGCGATCACAAGATTAGCGCGTGAGATAGGGCGCGAGAGCATGACATCGATTTCACGAGAATCATAGGCTTGACGGACGTGAAAGACGACAAAAACGATAATGCCAATAACCAATGCAATGCGGGAGGATTCACCCGCAAACACGAGTGCTGTTTGTTGTTGTTCCGTCATGACAGTGGAGGCAAGACCATAAGAAACCCCCACAATGACCATCAGTCCAAAGAAAAGCATGAGCAGCAAACGATCTCTCATCGCAACTAGTAAAACATAACGCATTGTTGTGAGCATTGAAAATCTCTATCGTGCTAGAAGGTGAGTGGTCTAGGGTCATCAATAAACTTATCGTAGACTTGCTTGTCTGCATTATGATAGTTGCCATTTGGCGATACGATTGTTGCGCGGATGAAGATAACCAACTCTTTGACTTTATCGGTATTTTCGACGCTTTTGAAGAGATTGCCAAACCACGGCACGCGTGATGCTCCAGGGATACCCTTTTCATCATTGCCCGCCGTTTCTTCCATTAGACCACCAATGACCATGACTTGACCACTTTTTATTTTCAGTACAGAGTCAAGTTCACGAACCTCTACCACTGGCACTTCATTAACAAACGTTGGTGCGTTCGGGTCTTCTGCCAGAGCTTTTTGGTTGGCGATCGCAGAACCTGGGTCAACAACACTGGATACTTGGCGTGATAAGGTCGGACGAACGTTCAGGGTGACTTCATTGTTTTTTAAGTTAATAGAAGGAAGAATATTAAGAATGATCCCAATGGGAACGGATCTTCTTTTTACTTCTGTTTCTGTTGAAGCTTTTTCAACGACCTCACCATTGACGATGGTTGCGGGTGTTGTTTTGATCTGTACTTCAAAGAAAATACGGTTTTCAGCAAAAGTAAGCACGGCTTGTTGATTATTAATGGCGTGGAGGCGTGGGCTGGATAAGGTACGCGTTGTCCCAAAATTTTCAGTAAGCTGAACTGCAGCGTTGAGGTCAATCCCGAATAGATTGTTACTGCCTAAGGCAAGCGTGGTCAAATTATCTTCAGAATTTTGAACACTTTCTTTGACGTTAAGTGTGGCAAACTGCTTTGTGGCACTCCAGTCAATCCCACTACTAAATTCATCATTGAGTGAAACTTCAACGATTTTTGCTTCAATAAGTACTTGCGCCGAGGAAGATGTTTCTAACTTATCAAGGTAAGATTTAATTAATTCATGTTGTTTGGCTGTAGCATTGACCGAAAGCACCCCAGCGCGGCGGTTGATTACCAGCTTGGAATCATCTTTTGTGCCAGCGGCAGCAGCGGCGGGAGTAGCCGCTTTTGCGGTGTCGTCAACATCTTCCTCAGAAAGCTTTGATGTTGGAGTATAAAGAAGAATTTGATTAACTCCACCTTCTAGAGATTTCCAAAAATCATCTTCACCTTTGGCCGTAATTGAAGAGGATGAACCTGTACTTATGCCGCTTCCGCCGCCACCACCGCCACCTTCTCCTCCGCTTGCGGAGTTGCTGAGTGCAAGTACATCGGTAGAGATACTCGTGCTGCTTTCACTACTGCGGACAACGTTAAGGAAGTCTAGGCTATAATTTTGAATATAAGGAACGTCGCGTTCAATGCGCAGTACGCCGCCTTTCATGTTGTAGCGTAGACCTGCTAGATTAGCGATCCGCTCAATGACTTCATTGAACGGACGATCTTTAGCGCGAAAGCTAATGCCACCTTTAATGCCTGCATCAATTTCTACATCAACATCTGCAAGTCGCGCCAACTCGATAAGCACGTCCTTGAGGGGGACGTCATCGGTGACTGCAAGCGATACCAAACGAGACTGACCAACTTTGGGCGGGCGCGGTGCAGCAAGAATGGAGGCAACATCAGGAATCGGCGGAGCTTTAGCCTTAGCCGAAATTTCTATTTCGGAGTCCGTTTTTCCAAAATTGGGCTTAGTGATATTTTTATAGTCTTTGCGACTTAAGTTTTTGTCGCCATCAATCTTGTCAAATTTTTCTGTATCAAGGAGACCGCCAGTGCCAGCGCAGGCGGTGAGGTACGTCGCCATGCATGCCGTCAATAGTATGTTTTTTATGCTAAAACGCATAGAACCCCTTGTTTGTGACCTACTACTAATAGTACATTAGTAAAAATAAACCTCTACATTTCGCTTTTAGCAGATTATGAGTGCGGTGCAAATGGGAAATGTCAATCCGCTTATTTATGTTGCTGAGTGTGGATTTTAGGGCATAGATGTCGCATATAAATAACTGTCTATCCAATGTTGCATATTAGTTGTTTCAGGAAAAAGTAATTGCAAAAACAGCGTTACTGCAAGCGCAGGACCAAAGGGAAATTTTTTGCCGAGGCCACAAATCTGCCATGCCATGCCTGTAAGAACACCAAGGACGCCAGAGATAATAAAAAAGGAGATCAAATCTTGTGGTTGAAGCCATAGTCCCGCCACCGCAAGAAATTTAACATCCCCCATGCCGAGTCCGTGTTTTTTTCTCAGGAAAAAATATCCGTAGTGAAGTAGCCAGCCTATGCCAAGTCCGAGGGCGACGCTTGGAACGAGGTCTATGGCATGGGTGGGAGTGAGTGTGAGGCGGTAGGTGATGCCAAGCAGCGCGAGGGCAACTTGGAGTTCATCAGGAATGATATAATGTTCAAAATCAATGATAATGAGGGTAAGAAGTAGTGTTGCAAGCAGCATAAAGGCAAGGCTGTGATAGCTAATGTCGTATTGTAGCCATATGAGGATGAAAATGGCAGAGCTAATGATTTCTGTGAGGGGATAACGCCAATGGACATTGGTTTTGCAATGACGGCATTTTCCGCGCTGCCATAGCCAACTGAAAATGGGAAAAAGATCTGGAACGCCAAGGTTGGTTTTGCATGATGGGCAGCGGGAGCGGGTCATGCCAATTGGCTGATCGCGTGGCAGTCGATAGCTTAACAGTGTAATGAAGCTACCTAATGACGCGCCGATACATGCCACGAGAAAAGTAAGAAAAAAAGGGTACGCGAATATCTGCATGATCAAGCATTATGCGATTCATCTTAACAAATCCTCTTTTCTTTGCTAGGTAAAGGGCTTCAGATAAGATTTCATCAAAGGTTATGGTATGGCAGTCACAGTGGCATTCGCATCAGATCATGCAGGGTATGCACTTAAGCAAGAATTACAAATAGTGCTTGCGCAGATGGCGGGTTATGTCGCGCTCGATTTAGGAGCGGATGGTACATCATCTGTTGATTACCCTGATTATGGTGACGCAGCGGCAAAAGCGGTGTTGGAAGGTAAGGCGGATGTGGCGGTGATTATCTGCGGTTCAGGCGTAGGTATCTCCATCGCAGCTAATCGTCACGTAGGCATTCGTGCCGCGCTTTGTCATAATGGCTTAATGGCGAAATTAGCGCGTCAGCATAATGATGCGAATGTTCTTGCGCTCGGTGCGCGCATCATTGGTGTGGAAGTCGCCAAAGATTGTATGGTGCAGTTCTTAAGTGCAGAGTTTGAAGGCGGACGGCATGCGCTGAGAGTGAAAAAACTGGGCTAACGCACCACAAACAGAACAATTTTTCTAGCATAAACTGTGCTTTTATGGCATAACCGCGCCATATTTAGATATATGATTGTTCAGTAAACGCCATATTCAGTGGCTTTTTTGTGTAATCTTGACTATTTCAATGTAACTTTATCTATAGGATTTACTAAACATGTTGGCTAAAAAATTGGCAGTGGCAGAAGACGGATATTTTACCGCACGTTTGGGTCAAGCAGACTCAGCGGTATTTAATGCAATTCAAGGCGAGCTAAATCGCCAACAGACGCAGATCGAGTTGATTGCCTCTGAAAATATCGTCAGCCGCGCTGTGCTTGACGCACAAGGCTCGGTACTTACCAATAAATATGCTGAAGGTTATCCAGGGAAACGTTATTACGGCGGCTGTGAATTTGCCGATGTGATTGAATCACTCGCAATCGACCGCGCACAACAGATTTTTGGCGCAGAGTTTGTCAATGTACAGCCCAATTCCGGTTCACAAGCGAATCAGGGTGTATTTAATGCACTCTTGCAACCAGGTGACACCATTATGGGGCAGTCGCTTGCAACAGGTGGTCATTTGACGCACGGCGCAAGTGTGAATCAATCTGGTAAATGGTTCAAAGCTGTGCAGTATGGTGTGCGTGAAGATACGCAGTTACTCGATTACGAAGAAATTGAGCGCGTCGCGCTTGAGTGCAAGCCAAAATTGATTATCGCTGGTTTTTCTGCCTATCCACGCGTGATTGATTGGGCGCGTTTTCGCAAGATTGCCGATAAAGTCGGTGCGTTCTTTATGGTTGATATGGCACATATTGCAGGGTTGGTGGCTGCGGGTTCATACCCAAGCCCTGTGCCGCATGCGCATGTTGTCACCACCACTACCCATAAAACCCTTCGTGGGCCTCGAGGCGGAATGATTTTAGCAAAGGACGGCGAAATTGTAGTACGTAAAACCCCATCTGGTAAAGATGTGACGCTGTCGGCTGCGATTAACTCTGCAATTTTCCCTGGTATTCAGGGTGGGCCGCTTGTGCATGTGATTGCAGGCAAAGCGGTGGCATACGGTGAAGCATTACAGCCTTCGTTTAAGGCGTATGGTCATGCGGTGATTGATAATGCACGCGCCCTAGCGGCAGTGCTGGTGGAGCGCGGTGTGAATATTGTATCAGGTGGTACGGACAATCACCTTGTACTTGTTGATTTACGTCCAAAAGGTCTAACGGGTAAACAAACCGAAGAATCTATGGAACGTGCAGGGTTGACCTGTAACAAAAACGCGATTCCATTTGATCCGCAGCCACCGATGGTCACTTCAGGTGTGCGTCTTGGTACGCCTGCTGGAACAACACGCGGTTTCGGTGTCGAAGAGTTTAAACATATTGGTCATTTGATTGGGGATGTGCTGGATGGTCTTGCCGTAAATGCAGACGATAACAGTGCAGCAGAAGCAAAAACGCGTAAGGCCGTCGCGGATTTATGCGCACGCTTCCCCATTTATACTGGTTTGGTTCAAGGTTAAACAAGGTAAGAGGGCTTTATGCGCTGTCCGTTTTGTGGTCATCACGACACCCAAGTGAAGGATTCCCGTCCGAGTGAAGATGGTGGTACGATTCGTAGACGGCGTTTTTGCCCTGAGTGCGATTCTCGTTTTACCACCTTTGAGCGTATTCAACTGCGTGAATTGACTGTGGTGAAGAAGAATGGAGAGAAGCGCGTATTTGATCGCGATAAGATTGCACGGTCAATGGCACTTGCTCTGCGTAAACGTCATGTGGATGCTGAGGCGGTTGAGCAAGCTATTAATGGTATTGTGAAAGCGTTGGAAACATCTGGTGAGTCTGAAATTGAGTCAGGTAAAATTGGTGAGTTGGTCGTCGAAGCACTACGCAAACTTGATCATGTTGCCTATATTCGTTACGCATCCGTATACCGTGACTTCGAAGAAGCAGCGGACTTTAATACGATTATTAAAGAACTTGGGAAGAAGTAGCGGTTAGTAGTTAGGTCTGAGTTTTTAGCTACAAGACCGAAGGTTTTGTCATTCTGAGGAGTATTGTCTTGTATAACAAGACAATACGACGTGAGAATCCATATATATGACATTATACGAGCAAGATTCCCACTGGATGCACGTTGCCCTTGCTTATGGCGCACGGGCAAAGGGGCGAACTATGCCCAATCCTGCGGTGGGCTGTGTCATTGTCAAAGATAATCTCTTGATTGCAGCGGCGTATACTGCGCACGGCGGTCGACCTCACGCTGAATCGCAAGCATTAGAACAAGCAGGCGAAGCAGCGCGCGGTGCAACGGCGTATGTGACCTTAGAACCTTGTGCGCATCTAGGCAAAACTTCGCCTTGTGCGCAGGCACTCATTGATGGTGGTATTGTAAGAGTGGTGATTGCCTGTGGTGATCCTTATACTCAAGTCAATGGTGCGGGTATACACATGCTACGCGAGGCAGGCATTGACGTGCATGTTGGATTATGTGAAGCGCAGGCGGCGCAGCAGCATCGCGGCTTTTTTAAGCGTGAACGTATAGGGCTGCCGTGGGTGTGCCTGAAAGTTGCGACCTCGCTTGATGGCTGCGTTGCTAATGCTAAAGGTGAGAGCCAATGGATAACTGGAGAGCCTGCACGTAACTTCGGCCATCATTTACGTGCTACCCATGAAGTCATCCTTACAGGTATCGGGACGGTATTAGCAGATGATCCTAGCTTGACCTGTCGTATTGCAGGGCTGGACGCGGCGTCACCTGTACGTGTAGTGATGGATTCTCATCTAAAAATAATGGAAGATTCTGTGTTGTTGAAGGGGGTTGATCTCTATCCATTGTGGATTGTTACGGGTGCGGAATATGATAAAGCGAAGGCGGATAGATTGCGTGAAATGGGTGTAGTTATACACCACGTAACTACAGAAAAACCAAGCTGTGAAGATGTCTTGCGTTGGTTAGCGTCTCAGGGTGTGTCCTCTGTGCTGGTTGAAGCAGGGGCGATCCTTTCAACAGCAATGCTAGAATCAGGATTCGTGGATACGCTTTATTGGTTTCGTGCGCCACTAGTGATGGGTGCAGGCGCAAAGCTAGCTTTTCTTCTAGATGGTGGGCGGTCTTTGCAGGAAATGCAGCGTTTTTTGCATCTTTCTACAAGAAAACTAGGTGTAGATATGTTAGAGGAGTACACAGTTAATCCTCTTGCTCATTGTGGGAGAGGGCTAGGGTAAGAGGTCTCTATGTTCACAGGTATCATCAGCGATATTGGCGAAGTGCGCGCCCTTGAAAAAGCGACCGACGTGACGCTCACGATTGTGACCTCTTATGATGTCGCAAGCATAAATTTGGGTGCTTCTATTGCGCATGATGGCGTTTGCCTGACTGTGATGGAAAAAGGCATAGATTGTTATAAAGTCGTTGCATCCCAGCAAACCCAGCAGGTCACGACTCTTGGCACATGGCAAGTCGGTAAAAAAATCAATTTAGAACGTGCGCTCAAAATGGGTGATGAACTGGGAGGGCATATCGTCACAGGGCATGTGGACGGTGTAGCGGAGATTATTTCTCTTGCGTTGGAGGGCGAATCTATGCGCTTTCGACTTCGCGCACCAAAAGAACTTGCAGGATTCATTGCTGAAAAGGGTTCGGTTACGCTAGATGGGGTTTCGTTGACCGTGACAGATATAGAGGGCTGCGAGTTCGGGCTTGCACTTATTCCGCATACACTACAAGTAACAACGTGGGGAACAAAACGTGTGGGCGATAAGCTAAACCTTGAAATTGATGTGCTTGCGCGCTATGTCAAACGTCTGAATGATTTTTATAGTAATTCTACTTTTTTATGATACACCGCTGCAAACTTTATTTTTATGGTATTCCGCTGCTGATGTATGGCTATGTACACTGCGCTGTGGTTCTCGGAAAATAAAGTTTTCGCCCACTGTTTCATAAAAAAATAGAAATACTATGCATAGGGTTTATCATGTCTCCTGCTGCTTTTCTCTCTCCGATTGAAGACATCATTGCGGATGCGCGAGCGGGGCGCATGTTCATTTTGGTTGATGATGAAGATCGCGAGAATGAAGGGGATTTGATAATTCCTGCGCAGTTTGCTGATACGGCAGCCATCAATTTCATGGCAAAATATGGGCGTGGTCTGATTTGTTTGGCGATGACCAAAGACCGCATTCATACGCTCGGGCTGCCGCTGATGAATCAATATAACCAATCACGCCACCAAACTGCTTTTACGATTTCCATCGAAGCACGTGAAGGTGTGACCACAGGTATTTCTGCAGCAGATAGGGCGCGTACTGTAGCAGTGGCGATTGACCCTACAAAAAATGCACAAGACATTGCTTCTCCAGGCCATGTATTCCCGCTGATGGCGCGTGATGGTGGTGTGTTGGAGCGTGCAGGGCATACCGAAGCGGCGGTGGATATTTCGCGTTTGGCAGACCTAAATCCTGCGGGGGTGATCTGTGAGATTATGAATGATGATGGCACGATGGCGCGTTTGCCTGAACTTGTCGTATTTGCCAAAGAACATGGTATCAAGATTGCGACGATTGCTGATTTGATTGCGTATCGTCGCCGCAGTGAAAAACTGGTGGAACGCACCGCAGAAATTTCTTTTGGTTCGGCGCATGGTGGTGTGTTTACTTTGATGCTTTATACTAGTCGCATCACCTACGCCGAGCATATTGTTTTGGTCAAGGGTGATATATCAGGCAGTGACCCCGTACCAGTGCGTATGCACACACTTGATCCTTTGACGGATGTACTAGGGGATTTGAATAACCCAAAAACAGGTGAGCTACAGCGTGCCATGAGCCATATTGGTGAGTTTGGGCGTGGCGTTATCGTGTTGCTACGTGTGCCGATGAAGGACGCACTTTCAGGTAAGCTGCAAGCACGTATAGAAGCACGCAGTGCGCCGCAGCCTGACCTGCGTGATTACGGTATTGGTGCGCAAATCTTGCTTGATTTGGGCGTTAAAGACATGGTGTTACTGACGAATAATCCGCGCCCTGTGGTCGGGATTGAAGGGTATGGGTTGAACATCGTGCGTTATGAGAAGATTTTATAGATGGTTTTTTTAGGCGAAGCCTGATATGGCGAAGCCTCCTCTTGTTATTTCAGCGTAAGCTTGGAGTCTAGTGGAGGAATTGTTTGGACTCCAGCTTACGCCGGAGTGACAAGGAAAATAGGGAAAAAGAATATGGTTAAAATTGCGCTGGTAGCAGCAACTTTTTATGAAAACTACGCGGAAAGTTTAATTGACGGTGCGTCGCAAGTTATCAATGAAGCAGGGCATGAAGCCGAAGTGGTGACCGTACCAGGTGCGCTGGAGATTCCTGCGGCGATTGCGATTGCCGCAAGCGCAGAAGAATATGCAGGTTATGTGGCTCTTGGCTGCGTGATTCGCGGTGAAACCACTCATTATGAAACTGTGTGTAATGAGAGCGCACGTGCGCTGATGGATTTGACCACGCTTGGTGGCTTGGCAGTTGGTAATGGCATTTTGACGGTGGAAAATGATGAGCAAGCATGGGTTCGCGCCGATGTGAAGCAGAAAAATAAAGGTGCTGATGCGGCGCGTGCATGCCTCGCGCTGATGGCACTTCATGAGAGGTTCAAAGGTTAATCATGGCGCAAGTTCCTAATAAATCTCTTCAAGCGAAAAGCGCAGCGCGAATGCTAGCGGTGCAAGCCCTCTATCTTGCCAGCTATGAAGATATATTGCCAGAGGCGGATGCGCTCGTTGGGCGAATGCTGTCGATGTTAGAGGATGAAAAGACCGAAGAAATGGATGAATTTGTGCTGCAAGAAAAGCCACATAGGCCAACATTTATAGGGATTGTTTCGGGGTCGTTATCACAAATGCAGCGTTTGGATGAAACACTGAGCGAAACCCTGACCTCGCGTTGGGAAGGTGAACGCATGACCGAACTACAACGTGCTATCCTCCGCGCTGCCACCTATGAACTCATCTTTCATCCACAAACAAACACCAAAATCTTACTTAATGAATATGTCGATCTCAGCGCAAGTTTCTATGATAATCCTGAACTGGGACTTATCAATGGGCTGCTGCAAGAAGTGGTTGGCAAGGTGCGTCCACACGCTTAATTGCTAGGTGTTTAATTATGCACGAGTTTGATTTCATCGCACGTTATATGCGACCGCTCGCGGGTGGGTATGCGGATGCGCTCGGTTTGCGTGATGACGCAGCGGTGATGTGCGTGCCTGAGGGTATGGAATTAGTGCTGACGAAGGATGTAATGCATGAAGGGGTGCATTTTTTCGGGTATGAACCAGCGCGATCGATTGCTAAGAAGTTACTTAGAACCAACCTTTCAGACCTTGCCGCGATGGGTGCAAAGCCGTATGGCTATTTGCTTGGGCTTGGTTTGCCGGCGCATATTGGGCAGAACTGGTTGGCTGATTTTGCAGCAGGATTACAAGAGGATAATACATATTATGGTGTACATGTGTTGGGCGGCGACACCTCGCGCACGAAGTCACATGTGAGTCTTTCACTTACGGCACTAGGGTTTGTCCCACATGGCAGCGCACTCACACGAAGCAGGGCGAAACTAGGTGATAAGCTTTATCTGTCGGGAACGCTTGGCGATAGTGTGCTAGGACTGCGGGTGATGCGCGGTGAATTGCAAATATTAGAGGCTTCCCATCAAGCTTATTTGAAAGATCGTTATGTGTTGCCCCGTCCGCGTATTTTTATGGGGCAGGAGCTGCTCGGTAAAGCCTCTAGCGCAATGGATATTTCCGATGGGTTGTTACAAGACGCAGGGCATTTAGCACGGGCATCTGGCGTAAAACTAGTGATTCACCAAGAAAAAATTCCACTATCACAGGCGGCAAAAGCAGTGTTGGCGTTGGAGGGTGACGCTGCGTGGCAGACTATTGTAGCAGGTGGCGATGATTATGAGTTGTTAGTGACGCTGCCCGCTGATACTTTCGTGCCACAAGGACTCACCCTTATAGGTGAGGTGGTGGCAGGAGAAGGTGTTGATATACAGGATGTTCATGCATGCCATCTACATTATGCGCGTGTAGGATATACGCATTTCTAGAGTGTTTTTTATTGCAATTTTACTGGCGGCAATTTACTGCTAGGTGCGATTTTTAGAGGATGCCATGGAAACGTTAGAACATCAGGAAAAGCTTGAAATTTTGCAAGAAGCTTTCGGTTTGGGTGCGGATGCAGATTTCAATGACCCTAAGGCGATTGAAAGAGTTTATCAGATTTTTGTTGATAATCGAAAATTACTCTTGCTGTTAGAGTCGGTGAACCGTGACTTAAACTATGTTACCGATTTAATCGAGCGTTTACGTCATTATATTCATGCAACCAAGTCTAGTACGGCATGGCGTATGGGGTGGTTGATTGCGCGGTTGCGCTTAAAACTTCTAGGAAAACCTTGCGGAAGATCCGCGTTAGATGATTGTGAAAGTGTCTTTGATGTCTGCGACCATTGGAAACTCACCCGTGACTAAAAATACCCCTGAATTGGCTGTGATTGTGTGTGTGCATAACGCACCAGATTATACGCGTGCGTGCCTAGAGTCGGTACTGCGTCATACTGAGATGCCCTATCAACTGATCATTGTCAATGATGGCTCAAAGGTTGAAACCAGCAAGCTCCTTGAATATTATGCACAAGAATTTAAGCACGTCACCTTGCTGAAAAATGAGCAGGCGCAGGGCTATACCTGTGCTGCCAACAAAGGGCTTCGTGCGAGCAAAGCGACTTATAGTATTTTGCTTAATAGCGATACGGTCGCATCGCCTGCGTGGGCAGAACGTATGATTGCCTGCGCGAAAAGTGATAGTAAGATAGGGGTTGTCGGCGCGCTATCCAATGCGGCAACATATCAATCTGTACCGTTTGTCTTTGATGAGTTTGGGCAGTGGAAACAAAACGAATTGCCTAAAGATGTCACAGTAGCAGCATATGCGCGCATGGTAGGGAAAGTATCGTGGCGTGCTTATCCACGCGTGCCAGTGGCAAATGGGTTTTGTTTCATGGTCTGTCGACATGTGATGGATGCGATAGGGTATTTAGATGAAGTGACTTTTCCTCGTGGTTACGGTGAAGAAAATGATTATTGCTTGCGCGCAAGCGATGCTGGTTTTGAAATTGCGATTGCGGATGATGTGTATGTGTACCATGCAACGTCCAAAAGCTTTGGTGTGAAGCAGCGTGAGAACCTCACTGGGTCAGCGCATCAGGCGATTCGTACCAAGCATGGTGATGAGCGTTTAAGTAAAGTTGATGCTGCGCTTCGCAATCACCCTGAGATGGATGCAGTGCGTGAACGTGTGCGCAGTGCGCAGTCAGAAGGACTTTATTTCGGACGCAAAACGGGGCGTTCTGTTATTAAAGATTTTGCGCCTTCGAATGAAGCTATTTCGCTAGTATTTTTGACGTCAAATTGCGAAGCCAAAGCGGGTGGGACACAAATGGTAGTCGAACTTGCACAGGGTTTACAACAACTTGGTGCGAAAGTGTTGATTGCCGCACATAGCTCAGTGAAGGGTGATTATCTACGTTTCTTTGCGGATAAAGCGAATCTTTTTGCCTTTTATGATAATGAGCAACAGCTCTCTGTCTTGTGTGCGCCATACCGTGTCGCCGTGGCGACGATGTGGAATACAGTGCAGACCGTCAAAGATCTGATGACGCAACATGAAGACTTAAAAGCAGCATATTTCGTGCAGGATTATGAGCCTTATTTCTATCAAGATGGTAGACACCCTAATGAATATAAGGGGGCATTGGCAAGTTATGGCTTGATCAAGGATATGATGTTGTTTGCGATTAGCCCGTGGGTGTGTGAGGTGATCACAGAGAAACATGGGATCACGGTACATAAGATTGCAGGTTGTTTAGATACAAAACTATTTTATCCTGATTTCACACGTAGCAAGAGTGAAGAGCGGATCAATGTTGTAGCGATGGTGCGGGTGAATACACCGTGGCGTGGCACAGTGATGACGATGAAGGTGCTTAAACGCCTTAAAGCGATCTATGCTGATCGCATAAATATCTGTATTTTTGGTTCAAAAGATGATGCTGTTGCTGCGTCTGAGGTAGAGCAGGGCTTTGAGTACCATAATTATGAGATTCTAGGTCGTCCAGAAGTGGCGATGTTGATGCGTAATGCGGATATATTTCTTGATTATTCAGATTTTCAGGCATTTGGTCGTCCAGCACTTGAAGCGATGGCTTGTGGTGCGGCAGTGGTTGCGCCGCTTGCGGGTGGCGTGAAAGACTTTGGGCGTGATGGCGACAATATCCTTCAGATTGATACCAAAGATGAGGATGCGTGTTTTAATGCAGCGAAACGTTTAATTGATGATACGACTTTGCGGGCAAGGCTTGGTAGCCAAGCATGTAAAGATGCGCAACAAGCCACGATACGTCGTAGTGCGCTTGATTTTTCAGAGTTTTATGCCAAGCATATCAACTAGCATACGACTGTTTGGGTAACTTGATGCATACGCTGAGTCCAAATATGCTACCCGCTGCATCTGTGCGGTTGCTGAGATAGATATCGCCACCGTGACCTTGTGCGATGTCGCGTGCGATGGTGAGTCCGAGTCCAACTCCGCCTGTTGCGCTGTTGCGTGAGCCTTCCAAGCGTCTAAAGGGTGCAAAAACCAGTTCGTGGTCAGTTTCAGCGATGCCAGTGCCATCGTCCTCAACCATGATATAGACATAATGCTCATCTTCATGCAGGTAAATGCGGCAGCGTTTGCCATAACGCAGGGCGTTGCTAATGAGATTATCAATCGTGCGCACAATAGCGAGACGGCGTAGTGGCAAAATGACAGGAGTTTCGGTTTCTTCTTCTAAGGTAACAGGTGAGCCTGCTTGCCTATGGCGTGAGGCGAGGTCACGTACAATATCACGTACGTCAATAAGTGTGGTATCTTCACCACCAGAGCCACGTGCATAGTCAAGATATTCTTGGATCATATGCTGCATGGTGGCGATGTCAGCATCCAGCGCAGCGGCAGCTTTGGTGTCACTGAGCATGGCAAGCTGTAGCTTCATGCGCGTGAGTGGGGTACGCAGGTCATGAGAAATGCCAGAGAGCATAGCAGAGCGTGTGGCAATTTGGCGTTGGACGCGGTTTCGCATGCGTAGGAAGGCGTGACCAGCTTGACGTATTTCTTTTGCGCCTCTGGGAGAAAATTCGGGGTCATCACGTCCTGTCCCAAAGGCTTCTGCGGCGCGTGCGAGGCGTGTGATCGGGCGGATCTGGTTACGTAAAAAGATAGTTGAAATAGCCAGTAATAAGCTGGTCGTACTAAAAATCCATAAGGTAAAGATAGAGGTGGTTGGGTTCATGAGGCGTTTACGTGAGACATCAAGGCGCATTAGGCTATCGCGCAGCTTGATACGTACAGTCATAGTATCTTCTTTGGGGTTTATGATGAGATTAAAGGGTAAAGCAAGCCGCAGATGTAGTTGGGTGTAAAAATCAGGATAAGGCGTATCTCTTTGGGTATCAGGTTGAAAGTTTTTGGGGATAGGGCCGTAGCTGACAATGATACCCAACGTATGGCGTGCTTTAACACGCCATGCTTCACGGTCGTCAACATTACCATAACGTGTTTCTTGTACGAGGAGGGCGACATCATTAGCAAGGGTTGCAGACATATTACGTGCTACGCTCGCCCAATGGCGTTCATAGAACATATAAAGAGCAAGTAATTGAACGATAATCGTGGGGACAACTAAAATGAGGAGTGCGCGACCAAAAAGGCTAGAGGGGATAAATCTTCTTAGTCCTTTACGTGGAAATGGGCTGTTATCCTGCGGGGTTGCCATAAGAACCTATACTTTCAAAACATAGCCAGCCCCGCGTAGGGTCTGGATAAAACGAGGACGGGAAGGATCTTCCTCAATACGTTTGCGCAGGCGGGTAATTTGTACATCTACGCTGCGTTCACCGCTTGTTCCACTCGCATCACTTGACATTAATTGCTCGCGGGATACGGTGTTGCCCGCGTGGTGAGCAAGGGTGAACAAAGTATTCATTTCAGCATCGGTAAGGTGAATGGGCTTTCCATGTTGTGTGAGAATCTTGTGATCCATATCAAGTATAAAATCACCGAATTGCAAGGTTGATACTGCGTGTCTGTCTTGTTTTGTGCGTCGTAAAATGGCTTGGATACGTAAGACCAATTCTCGTGGTTCAAAGGGTTTGGTGAGGTAGTCATCAATGCCTGTTTCTAGACCAGAAATACGGTCATCTGGTTCATTCATCGCCGTGAGCATGAGAATGGGAGGATGCTGCTGATTGTTGGGTAGATTGAGTGATTGAGCGTAGGCTATTCCTGATTCTCCTGGCATCATCACATCTAAAATCATCACGTCACAGTGGATGTAATGTAGCAGATTGCGTGCTTCGGTAGTATCTTGTGCTACGCTCACCATCCAGTCTTGCTTCGAAAGGTAGGTGCGTAGTAGTTCACGTAGGCGTTCATCATCATCTACCACCAAAATATGTGGAACATCAGGAGAGGAAAGGGCAGGGAGGTCACACTCAAAAAAGTTCATCTGTGCCTCCTACTATTGGGTTTAGCTGACGAAGTCTTACATAAAATGCGCCATCACCACCATGGATGGTGGTGGCAGTATCATAATTTTGAACGATATGTTGACGTGCCGCATGGTCAAGCCATAGAGGTACTGTTTTGCGTAGGATACCCTCACCATCTTTACCTTTGCCTGTTATGATAAGCAATGTTCGTAGGCGCATATGGTAGGCATTTTGTAGAAAATGTTGAAGTTGTGTATGGGCAGTAGCAAGCGTCATGCCGTGCAGGTCAAAGCTTGCATCAATCTTTTCCTTGCCCTTGGCAATGCGTTTTTTTAAGCGGTTGTCTAGCAAACAGGTGTGGTTGTGGTGGAGCGGGACATGTGTGTTATGAGGTGAGGACATGAAGCATGCTTCTTGCTCCCGTTTGCGGCGGACGGCGCGTTTAATTTCGCCGAGATGTGTCTGGGGATGCTCTGGATGAATGTGTATTGTTTTTGTGGTTAGTGGCAACACGTCATGTGTCACATATGACCATATTTCAGGCATATCTGGAAGATCATGGGGGTTCTGTGGTGTGTCATTCGGCATTGGTTTTTGGGATGAGTAAGGTCAAAGCACCCGTGGATTGCATTAGCCCTGCGGGTTTTTCGGCATCTGCGCCAAATCCAAAGAAAATATCGCCACGCACTACACCGCGAATTGCTCCGCCTGTATCTTGAGCAATTAATGTATGTTCAAAAGCTGCAGGTGTGCCATCTGCTGTTGCGCCCGCAGGCAAGGTAGTACGTAAAAAGAGTGGTAAGCCATAAGGGATATGGGTGGGGTCAACTGCGAGTGAACGCATCGGTGTGAGAGGTACACCCTGCGCACCGATAACATGGTTTGTGTTGGAGTCTTCACGGAAGAAAACGTAAGAAGGGTTTTCCTGCATGAGCTTGGTTGCTTGAAATGGGTGTTCATAAAGCCAATTGCGCAGTACAGGCATACTCATATCCTCTTTGGCAATTTCACCGCGCTCTATCAAAATTTTTCCAATCGAACGATAGGGGTGTCCGTTCTTGCCTGCATACTGTAAACGGGTGAGCGTGCCATCAGGTAATTGAACCAGTCCTGAACCTTGTATTTCTAAGAAAAAACGCATGATATGGTCATCAACCCACATAATTTCTAGCCCACGACCTGCTAGTGCGCCATTATCTATTTCTGCACGTGATAACATGCGTGCGCCTGCACCAGAGGCACTGACTTCAGGGGGGAGACCATAGACAGGGTATTTGAACAGCTCTGTTTGGGTACGAGATCCACGTAAAATGGGAGCATAATACCCTGTAAAAAGACCCTTACTGTCTAGCGAGCTTGCGACGTGGTAGGGTTGAAAATTGCGCTCGAAGAATGCTTTGGCCGTCTCGTCTGAACTACTTGCTTGTGACGCCTCAACGCAAAGATCGTGCCAGCGCGATGCATCAGGCAGTGCGGGTAAATCAGTGTTGTCTGTTGATGTCCAGGCGGGTACTTTTGCCTGACAAGATTGAAGAAAAGAGATGAGTGCGAAGCGATGCTGGTCGCTGTGCCAGCTGGTTAAATCATCGTACGATGCTTTAGATAGACTAAGATGCTCAGGACCTTTGCTAGCACACGCACCTGCCAGTAATAGCAATGAAAAACCAAGTAAACGAAAGGCATAAAGACGAGTAAATATCATGTGGCAACCAGTGTCCAGTTTGGGTTGACGGAGCGAAGATCACGTTCAAAAGTCCAGTCATCTTCGACGATGGTAATATCAGACGTGTTGCCTTCTATGATGTCACCTTGCGAGTTGCGAGTGAGATGGTTCTGCTCACTGACAAAATGGAGGGTGATGCGTGCTGTGTTTTTAACCAGATCAACAGCGCGAATCTCTGCGTGTGTGATGGCAAGCAATGTGGTGATGCGTTTTTCACCGCGTGTGGCTTGTTCATCCAGTTCATGGGTAAACACGTCGTAGGTTTCTTTGTTGAGCAAAGGTTTTAGTGTAGTGCGGTCTTGTTTGCTGTAGGCATTCAGTACCATTTCAAAGGCAATATGCGCGCCTTCTAAGAAGTCTTTAACGGTAAAACTTTTATCAATGGCAACGATGTCTTTGATTGTATGATGCAAAGACTCAGGAATGAGTGAAAGGTCTGGTTCTGCCTTTACGTCAAGCAGATGCGCAAGTTCTTTCTTGTCAGGAAGTTGCTGTGCATCGATTGTTGGATGCTCTAAACGCACGACGCGCTCTTCTGGTTTTTGCGTGTCAGGTGATGGGAAATGCCCTGTCTTTTGTCCAAGCACACCCCGTAGGCGTAAAACAACAAAAATAGCAATGGCAGCAAGTATTAAAATATCAACAGGCATGGTTATAATCCAATGTTAAAGAGCTTTATTATATGCCAGTCTTACGAGATGGCAAATTTTGCGTGACCAGAATGGAGTTTTTCTTTATAGAAGCTGCCAAAGACTTTCTAAATGTGACAAGTTAAGGATATTTTTATGAGCGAACAAGAAAACCAATCTGGGCCTTTTTTGGCAATGCGTAGCCAATATATTAAAGATTTTTCCTTTGAAAATCCGCACGCACCACAAAGTTTGCTCTCTCTTAAAGAAGCACCAAAAGTAGATTTGAATGTGGATATGGGCGCGCAGCGTTTATCTGAAGACATGTTTGAACTCAGTATGCAGTTTAACATTCGCGCTATTGGTGAGCGCACCTTGTTCATGGTCGATTTGATCTATGCAGGGCTTTTCACCATTTCGGGAATTCCTGAAGAGCGTTTAGAGCAGATATTGTTGGTAGACTGCGCGTTTTTGCTGTTTCCTTATGCTCGCCGCGTCGTGTCAGATGTGACGCGTGACGGTGGGTTTCCCCCGTTGATGCTTGAACCTATTGATTTCTTGCGCATGTATGCACAGAAGCGTCAAGAAGCAGTTGGAACTCCAGCAGACGTCGCGTAAGTGATTATTTTTTAGCACCAGCAAGAGCCATCACATTGAAAACGTGCTGGACGTGTTCAGCGGGTTTAACTTTACCTGCGCGAATTCCATTCTCGCCAGCGGAGATCATTTCGTCTGTGGGTTTTTTAGGTACGATGATGTAGCCTTTGCTTTCGAGCATACTTATCACCGCTGCCGCTTGTTTGGTATAATTTTCAAAGAAATAGCTGCTATCAGCTTTTTTGATTGCATTCGCAATGTCATCACTTAGTGCCATGGTATAATCTTTCTGATTATCGTTCCTATGCCACTACTATAATCAAAGAAATTTAATAAAAATTGAATGAGAGCTTAAAAATTGCCTAATGTATCGCCAATGAGCCTTGGATAGGAATACCTAGTGTGGCAGATTTTTGATGGATTGCTCCAGTAATGGATTTGCTTGGTTTTGGTGGAGAGGCCCATGGATTCTCGCCAAGGTTACGAATTTTTTCTTGTAAAAGGTCTGCGACTTCTTGAGGTGTTTCTTTGATGTCAGCTTGTCCTGCTAAGAATCCAGCGATACGTTGTACTAATTCAGGCTGCACTTGTGCGTCTTGCGCACCAATTACTTGTGCTGCTACTGCGTAGATTTCGTCTAGCTTACCTGTGCTTTTGAGGTCAATGCTGGTGTCTTTATTGGACATGCCATACAGGATATTGGCTATGAGGTAGCATGCGGTGGCGGCAGCGTTTGCCTTCCAAGCATCCTTTGTGCCAAGCTTATGCATTTTCCCCGTGAGTTCTCGTGTTTTAGAGTCACGTATGCGCCCTTCAAATGCATCAACTTTATGTTCTAGGGCGGTGAATTCATAGGATGCTTGACGAGAGAGAGTGCCTTCATCGGCTTTTATTTTTAATTCGTTTTCATAGCGTTGACGTAAATCGCCTGTGGGACGTTTTTTGGAATCATTTTCATCAAATAAATGGTAGCGCGCATTATCTTTGAAATCAACGCGTACAATGCCAATTGCATTGAGGACGTTATTCATGCTTGCGCCAAGTCCTGTGATGCGTAGAGGTCTTTCTAAGAACCAGCTGACACTTGGAAATTTGGGTTTGGGTTGGTCTTTATCAGGTGTAACGGGGTCAACCAGCATGCCACCCCATTGTCCTGCCATGACAGAGACGCCTGCCGCTGTTTTATAATGATTGCCTTGATTAGAACCTGCCTTTGCCATCATCGCGCCGCCAACGCCTTGTAGGGTATTATTAAATTCTACGGGATGATCATAAAGAAAGCGTTGCAGTTTGTTGACAATACCATGTTTGCCACCAAGTTTGTCGAGGCTTAACTCATTATTATCAGTAAAATCAAATCCTTCTTGTTTCAGGTGATCGCCAAGCTTGCTGTAAAGCTGCTGTGACTGAATATCTGCATCTTTTTTGCCAAAAGCGGTAAGAACAACACCTGTTGAACCCCAGATCGCACCTGTGCCAAGTTCTGCCATGTCACCACGCAATGCACCCGCTCCCATAAGCAATACGTCCCCTGCAAGGTACACTGCGCCAGAGATACGCATGATGTTATCTTGAAATTGTTGTTTGAGCGTTTTCGGGTCTTTGTGGTCATATTCGCTTAGATACGATTCTGCCGCGCCACGCGTGAAGCCTGTGGTTTGTAGGACATGGAGCAGGTTGTTGCGATCGTTAAAATTCTGTACACGTAATACATACTCACCTTTGACCATATCGGGGGTAGCCGTAAACCCTTGATTTCTTAGGGTCTCAGGGATGCGCTGTAGCAATTCTTTGGTCGCGCCTTGCGGAGCATAAATTAAAGCTTCTTCGTCTTTGTGGACTGCAAAAAATTCCACATCATGAACAAGTGAGCTTGTATCTTGCCATTTATAATGCATCGCGTCGCGCTTCTTTGTGTGTTTTTGAGGTAAAATCCCAAGATTCACTATAACGGTGAATTGTTACAAAATTGTTGCAGGACTTAATAATTTTGAGGATTTTTTAGGGCAACGGTCAGTCCTTCTGGGGTGGGGATGAGGACACTGGTAAAAAGAGTTTTATTTGCAAGACGTTGATTGAAAGTCTGCATAGACGCAACGGCACTTTTGGAGGTGTTTTGGCGCGCATCACCATACATTGCGCCGAACAACAAACTATTATCTCCAATGATAAGTCCGCCAACACGTAGCATAGGTTCGCACAGTCTTAAGTAGTTTGCGTATTCACTTTTTGCGGCGTCAATGAAGATGAGATCAAAAGGTTCGTTGTGAGAGGTGTGTATGTATTCGAGCGTATCCAGTGCCGCGCCTTCCATGAGGGTAATTTTGGTGGAGACGTGCGGGTCTTGATCAAAGAAATTACGAGCCAATTTGGCATGATCAGGGTTGAATTCTAAGGTGATAAGTGCGCCGTTTTCTGGTAACGCACGCGCAAGCCATAAGGCGGAATAGCCAACAAATGTACCGATCTCTAGTATGTTCTTTGCGCCGATCATTTTTGCAAAAAGATGCAGCATTTTACCTTCATAAGCACTGACCATCATACCTGCACGTAAATGCTCACCTGTAGCGCGAATCTGTTGTAGAAGGGTATCTTCTTCAGCAAACAATGCGTCTGTGTAGCTATACGCTGTGGGGGTGGGATTGTGAATATCACGCATGAGGGAGTCCTATGCCATATGTTTGAGGCCAGTACGAAAATAGGCGTATCCTGAAATTAATGTGAGCAATGCGGCAATCCATAGCATGATTTGTCCAATCATATCCACAGGGATGAATGTGAAGCCTCCATGGGATAATAATAACAAATAAATCGCGGTCATCTGCACTGCGGTTTTGTATTTTGCAAGCGTGGAGACGGGAAGTGGTACGCGAAGTTCCATCAGAAATTCACGGAGTCCAGAGACCAAAATCTCACGCGCCAAGATCGCAATAGCAGGTAAAATAGGTGCGCGATCTGCACCAACAAGTAAAACAAGCGCGGTTGCTACGAGTAATTTATCCGCAATGGGATCAAGAAAACGCCCAAGATTACTTGAGGCATTCCATGCACGCGCCAAATACCCATCGAGAAAGTCAGTGATGCTGGCATAGAGAAATAAGCTAGAAGCAAGCCAGAAACCAACGTTTCCGTGAATATAAAATACAACAATCATCAATGGGATCACCACGATACGACTGTAGGTGAGCCAATTTGGAAGCTGTAATTTGAGGTGTTCTGTCCGCATGCTAAGACTCATAACACCTCACGATGGATGCTGTCAAACAAGCAACATCGTTTTTACTGAGAGTTTTGAGTAAACACAAGCGTTTCCCATGGCTCATGTCGTGCTTGTGCGATAAGGGAAAAACCCAAAAGGTGATACGCTTCACTTACCGCAGGCACTTGCCATTGTAAAATGCCAGAAAGCATAAGGAGACCATCTACAGCTAAGACATGTTGGGCATCACGTGCATGGCGAATAGCTGGCTCGGCAAGAATATTATAAAGAATCAGATCATAGGGGGCGTGATGTGCGATCTCAACATTGGTAAAACCATCAGAATGTAGTGTTTCTAGGTGTGCTTCAACGTGATTGAGTTGGGCATTTGTTTGGGTAGCATGTAGAGCTTTGCGAGAAATATCCGCAGCAATGACCCGCGACCCAAACATTTTTATGGCCATGATGCTAAGAATGCCACTGCCGCATCCCATATCTAAAACAGTGTGTGGATGTAGTCCATGTGCCTGTAAATCATGAAGAAGCTCAACCATAAGGGCAGTGCTTGGGTGTTCGCCGCTACCAAAGCTGTCGCCAGTCTGAACCGTAATAAAGGTTTCTAGAGGGGTTGCAATCATTTGTTAACTTCTTTTCTGTAGAGTCGCAGACTGATAAATTTATCTTTGCGTAAGTCACAATCTATGTTGAAAACGAACTGGTTTAATGTCATTGTCTGTATAAGCTTGCTGGCCATCATAAGCTTTGTATTTATGCAGTCAAATACGATTGCACAATCCCAGCATACAGCAACGGATACGTTGTTTAAATTTCAGTATGCGTTGTTTGATCTGGATGTTGCAGTAGAAGAGGTGCTAGAAAAGCATAAAGGCAGCCTAGAGAAGATTGAGCAGAAGAAAGATGTTGTTCTTAAAATTTTACCAGTGCTAGATACTGTTGCTAAAGTAGTGAGTTACAATGAATTGGTTTTACCTGCGATGCTCTCGGGGCGACAGGCAGAATTGACAAAATTACAGAAAGATATTGAAATAACGACCAATGTGTTACGCGATGCAACGTTGGCAACGTTAAAAGACGAGGATGTGTCAAATAAGCTCTCCTTGAATGAAAAACTTGAAGGATTGCTTTTGCCCCATATGGAAGAAATGGGGGTAATGTCTAGCTTATCTGAATTAAGCGCACATTATAATCACCTAGATGCCTTGCTGTCGCAAGAAGCGCGTCGTTATACCATTATTTTGTATGCCTCGTTTGTGGCGTTGTTATTATATATGCTCGGGTATCTGGTGTATCTGCGTAGCGCAGCGAATAAACTAGAGAAGCAAGTGATTGCGCGTTCTATAGCACTTGAGACACAAAATGTTGAATTATTGGATGCGAGGGAGAGTGCTTTACAGGCGGTGCGTTTGAAAAGCGAATTTTTGGCAACGATGAGTCATGAAATTCGTACGCCAATGAATGGTATTTTAGGCATGACACAAATGCTTAAAGATACAAGCATGACAGCAAAGCAAGAACAGTATGTAGGGACGCTGGTGAATTCCAGTGAGGCATTGTTGGAGCTTATCAATGATATTCTTGATTTTTCAAAAATTGAATCAGGAAAGATGGAGTTGGAAACTGCCGAATTTAACTTAGATGAGATGGCAGAAGAAGTGGTGGAGATGCTTTCTGGGCGCGCACGTGAGCGAGAGCTGGAAGTGTTTTTGCGTTACGTGCCAGATACGCCAGTAATGGTGATAGGTGACCGCGTACGTATTCGTCAGATTCTTACGAATTTAGTGGGGAATGCCATTAAATTTACTGAGTCTGGTTATGTAAAGGTCACAATAGGTGTTGATACACAAAAACACCCCAATATTGCGCCTGATGAGACGTGTTTACATGTTATTGTTGAGGATACAGGTATTGGAATTCCACAAGATAAACTACACTATATTTTTGATAAATTTTCGCAGGCTGATTCGTCTACAACGCGAAAATTTGGAGGCACGGGGCTTGGTTTAGCGATTTGTCGTGAGTTAACCTCTATGATGCGTGGATCTATTTGGGTTGAAAGTGAGCTTGGGAAAGGTTCAGAGTTTCATTTTACCATGGCGGTTAAGAATGTTTCTGAGTCTAATCAAGTGCGGTTACCTGATGTGGATGTTACGGAGTTGCTTCGTGGTAGAAAAGTATTGGTGGTGGATGATGTTCCTGAATACGCGATGATGCTAAGTGAGGCACTTAGTCTTCAGGGTATTAAGGCATATTCGGCATATTCTGGAAGAGAAGCATTGCAATTGCTGCATCAGGCATGTTTGCATGATGAGCCGTTTGATATGGCGATCTTGGATTATATGATGCCAGAGATGGATGGTATTGAATTGGCAAATGCGATCGTTCAGCATGAAAATTCAATGATTGCAAAATTGCCGTTAGTAATGTTGACCGCAGTGGTTGGTAAACTTTACACTACACGCTTTAGGGAAGCTGGTTTTGCCGCGTATCTTGTGAAGCCTTACCGTTTACGTCATATTATGAAAACTTTGGCAGATGTGCTTCAAGCGCAGCAACAAGGTAGTGTGATGCCAATTATGAGTAAATCTCGTACCAAAGAAATGGAAGACAACTATAAGCATTTTGTGGGGGTGCGCGTACTTTTAGTAGAAGATAACAAGGTAAATCAGGAAGTTGCGCTTAGGTTGCTGGATAAGCTTGGTTGTATGGTTGTGGTAGCTAATAATGGCTTGGAGGCCGTTAATGTTCTTGCAAAAGAAGCTTTTGATATGGTGTTTATGGATTGTCAAATGCCAGAAATGGACGGTTATGAAGCAACGCACGTGATCCGTACCCAAAAATTGACCAATGCGCCTATTGTTGCGCTCACAGCTAATGCGATGCGCGGCGATAGAGAAAAATGTTTGGAAGCAGGCATGGATGACTATGTTGCTAAACCAGTTCATTTTGAAGATATCCAGAAGGTACTTCATAAATGGTTAGACAAAAACGGGGAAGAAGTAGTATCCGAGGCGACCGTGCAGACGCACGATGATATGATGTCACGTGAGATGGTGCAGCATATTCCTGTTTTATGTCCAAAGGCATGGCAGACATTACAAGATATGGTGGGTAGTAGTTTTGCAATGATCATTGATCACTATAAAACAGGCAGTGAATCTTCGTTTGCATCCATCGTGAGTGCATATGAAGCAAAAGATTTTGACGTTGTGATGCGTTCAGCGCATTCGCTGAAGTCAAGCAGTGCGCAGGTTGGAGCAATGACGGTTTCTGCATTGGCAAAAGAGATTGAAAATATCACACGTCAGTCAACGAATCTTGATGATAGCTTGTTGATAGATCTCATCTCAAGGTTGGAGAAGGCACAGCAAGACTCATTAGCTGCGATTGAACTGAGTTTAGCAGGGTCTAGTGCTTAGCCGAGAAGAATGTCTCAAGGGGTAAGCTCCATGTGATAACCACGCTCTCTGCGCCGGGGTTGCGGTCATAGAGACCCGCATTAGAAATATGATTCATTGCTAGACCTAGACGAGAAGCATTGTCTAGGCGATAATCAATCCCGAGGCTTGAGCGAAATTCTAATGGACCACCCATATCTTTGCCAGCACCATCATGATATAGGCCGATAGCAAAGCTTGGGGTGATTGTCCATGTATTATTCAGTGCGTATTCATACTGCACGCCGCCAAATCCGTAGCTATCACCATCCATATCGAGTGTGCCACCCGCAATAGGAAGAAAGTTTTTGTAAAAACTGTCGCCATGCCATTCTAATCCAAATTGTGTGGAGCGTTCTTGATGACGGATATCAAACATACCGATAGACCCAAGAATATGATTTTCAGCCATAGCGGCGTGGGGTAATGTGAGTAAGGTAAGGGCAAATACGGTATAATGATGGCGAGTAAGATGCATAAAGATAGACTCCATGATAAAATGAACATGCGAGATTACATAAGCACGTATTTTTTACAAAACAATAAAAAGTAGCAAGAGATAGTCTTTGCCCCTATATATAGAGTTATGTTGTGACTTGTATTGTGTGTGTTTCGCACTATTTTATGTATGATACGCATTATGAGGATTGAGATGATGTCCAACATGAAAAAAGCGAACTCCTCTATGGTTAAATGGATATATAGGCTGTTCGGCGGGGCAGTTATGTTGCTGGTGACCGTGCCTGCTATTGGGTTTGTTTTACTACAGAATCTTGATCTGAATGGTTTTAAGCCAAAGATAGAGCGGGTGCTTTTTGATGCTTTGGGGCGAGAGGTTACCATCAAAGGTGATGTTGGTATTGTGATGAGTATGACGCCCACGCTGACAGTATCGCACGTGACATTAGCGAACCCTGCATGGGCCGGTAAAGATCCGATGATATCGGTAGGGAGTGTTGTGATTAAAGTGGATATGATGCCGTTGCTGGACAAGCATGTGCAGATTCGAGAAATATTGCTCGATGATATGGATGTGGCATTAGCAAAAAATGCTAAAGCTGTGTCCAATTGGGAGTTTTCTCCTGTAGAGAAAGAGGATAAGGGTGACGTGCCAAGCAAGCCCTTGCCTAATTCAGAGAATCCTTTGACGTTGCAGGTGAACCATCTTCAACTTTCCAATGTGAGATTGCGTTATGATGATGCGCGCTTTAAGCGGCATGTTGCCATACAAATTTCTGATGCATCGTTTGATATACAAAAAAATATGGTGGCAAATATTTCAATGATTTCGGGTGATGTAAACGCCAAGTTACAGGTGACATCCGTGTCATTAGAGGCGTTTTTGAAGGGTAATGCGGATATTTCTCTTGCACTGGATGGTGATGATGTACATATCAAGCTCGACGGCACACTCAGTGATTTTATGAAAACGCAAAAGTTTTTGTGCAAATTGGATGCGCAAGCGGAGTCTTTATCTGCATTTTCAACGTTTGTTGGCGAACCGCTGCCTACCATTGAATCTTCGCGTATCAGTGCTACATTAGTGGGAACACCGCAGAACATTGAATTTAAGAATGTTCAGGGTAGCTACGGCGATATG
Source organism: Rickettsiales bacterium (assembly GCA_036770365.1). Taxonomy (GTDB): domain Bacteria; phylum Pseudomonadota; class Alphaproteobacteria; order Rickettsiales; family UBA998; genus DAIPJH01. Next base: position 71,149 of record DAIPJH010000002.1, on the reverse strand, counting down.
GGATTCTCAGGAAATGCACAGCTTGCGCTTGGAGGGAAAGTACCCGCAATAAAAGCGCAGGTGAAGATTCCAACTGTGACACGCGTCAGTACGACACGTGTTGATGTTACAAAGCCTGCGCAGAAAGCTGAAAATAGTGGTGTCACATCATCAGGGAGGATGATTCCCGATGCGCCATTGAAAATTTCAACAATGGATGGTGTCAATGCGGATGTTACGTTGGATATTGGAGAGGTAACAGGTGATGTATCGTTGAAAGATATACATGCTGCAATAGTACTTCGCGGTGGTGTGCTGACGATTGCACCACTGCGTCTGATGGTGCAAGGCGCACCTGTTGCATCAAGTCTATCGGTCAAACCGCAAGGGAGTGGTGTGGCGGTGGCTGCTATGTTTGAAGGTAAGGATGTGGCGTTGGGTGCTTTGCTGAAAAACCTCAAAATTTCAGATAATTTAGACGGCGGTCAAGCCAATCTGTATCTGCAGCTCTCAGGTGCAGGGGATACGGTGTATCATGTGCTGCCGACTTTGAGCGGATCTGTGGTGATGTTGATGGAAAAAGCTGTCTATCATGGCGGGCCGGCGATGCAACAATCGGCGAATTTCTTGCAGCTTCTCACGGGTAAGGGTCAGTCGAGCGATGTCACGATTTCATGCTTGGCAACTAAGATGAACGTTGTTAGCGGCGTGGCGCGTCCTGAATGGATGGTGTTTGAAACGGGTAATGCACGGGTGGACGGCACAGGTGATGTCAATATTGGCAATGAATCTCTTGCGCTTAAGCTTTATCCGCGTGCAAAGAAACAGGGGCTTAGTGCGATTACTTTACCTGTCAAGGTGGTCGGGACATTTGCCAAGCCAAGTGTTGTGCCTGATGCGCAGGCGAGCGTGGCGATGCTCGCTAAGGCAGCGTTGGAGATTGGTGGCAAGGGCAAAAATGTTGCCGCCATCAGCCAGTCTATTTCACAGAAATTTGATGTGAGCGCGCAGACCAGCCCATGTCTCAGCGTGTCTGAGTCTGCCGACGCAGTCGATACTGCTGCGTCACTCAAAGACCTTGCCAAAGAAAAACGCGGTGAAATTAAAGAACAGGTTAAAACCCTCAAACAAGATTTCAAAAATATCAAAGACTTGAAAGACCCTGCGGCGATTGGCAATACGATTGAGAATCTCAAGGGGTTGAAGTTGTTTTAGTCTGTTTACTATGAGTAAAATATGAAATTTTATTTGTTCATGGGTATGTTTTCCTCATTCTGTGGCATATGAATGAGGTAAGGTAAGTGCGTGAGATGCGGAAGAGGGATATTAGTTTGAAGTATCAGAACCCTTGAACCCCGTGCAAACTACATAATTTTCTGAAGATTCTTTGCGGCTGGAGGCAGGTTTGGCGTGGGATACTTTGGCGAAGCGTAGCTTCATGTCTTTGAGTAGGTCACCTTCGGTGCCGCCTTGACGGACTTTGCAGATGAACGTGCCACCTTCTGCAAGGACTTTAAGCGCGAAATCATAGGCGAGTTCGCACAATGCGAGAATGCGCAAATGGTCGGTCGCGGCGTGACCCATCGTGTTGGGTGCCATATCCGACATCACTACATCTGCTTTTTTACCGCCCATCACTTCTTCAATACGTGCTGGCGCATCGTCATCATTAAAATCGAGCTGCAATACAACCGCACCTGCGAGGGGTGACATTTCTAAAATATCGACTGCCACGACCTTCGGGTTGTCAGGCATGGATTTCAGGCGATCTACCGCGATTTGTGTCCATCCCCCTGGTGCTGCACCTAAATCGAGTACAAATTTTGCTTTGTCGAAGAAATGGAATTTTTCATCGAGTTCGATGATTTTATAGACGGCGCGGCAGCGATAACCATCGCGGCGTGCTTGTGCAACGTAAGGGTCGTTGAGTTGGCGGTCAAGCCAGCGTGCGGAGGAATTACTGCGCTCACGCGCATTGCGTACGCGCACTGTGAGTTCGCGTTGTCCACCTGTGGAGCCGCCGCCAGAATGTTTTTTTGTACTCATGACAACCGACCTTGTCCAGAATCACGGTCAAGCATGAGTGAGGCGATGATGCCTTCACGTACACCGCGATCCGCGATCGTGATATGCGAAAATGGCCAGATTCGTGCAATTGCTTCAAAGATCGCGCAGCCTGCGAGAATATAATCACTGCGATCTGCGCCGATGCACGGATGATGAAAACGCTCAGATGGACGCATGTTAAGCAGATGATGCGCGCTATCTTGAATGCTGCTAACGGGTAGGCGCGAGCCATCTACCTTGCTACGGTCATAGCGTGGTAATCCCAAATGTACTGCCGCAAGTGTTGTTACTGTACCTGAAGTGGAAATCAGTTGGATATTTTCTTCGCCGACCAAGTCTGACATTTTATGGAGTGTGTCAAAAGGTCGTAGGGCGTTTTCCACGCGGGTGACAACATCTTCAAAATACAGCTCAGCATAGCCTGCATCACCAAAACGTTCAGACAGATTCATCACACCGTAAGGCACAGATACCCAATCACGGATGATTGGACGGAAGGGAAAAGGTGAAATTCCTCCTGCGACGTCTTCAATTTCCACCCACATGATTTCGGTGCTGCCACCGCCAATATCAAAGGCAAGGGCATGGCGTGTGCCACGATTGAGTAGTGAACAGCAGCCGAGCAGGGCAAGGCGCGCTTCCTCTTCGTTAGAAATAATTTCAACATCAAGCCCTGTTTCTTCGTAAACACGCAGCATAAAATCTTTGGCATTGCTAGCTTGGCGGCAGGCCTCGGTGGCAACGTAACGTCCACGTGCAACGTGGTGCTTATCGAGCTTACGTCTACATGCCTTAAGCGCATCTAATGTGCGTACCATTGCATCTTCTGAGAGAGAACCAGAGGCGGTGAGTCCTTCTCCGAGTCGAACAATCCTCGAGAAACTATCGACTGAGCGCAAGGCTTGTCCGCTGCGAGAGGGACGAAATTGTGGGTAAGCAATCAGCAAGCGACAATTATTCGTGCCAAGATCTAGCGCGGCATAGACCTCATCAGGCGGGGTATCCATGATGTTTTCTGTCCATGACATGCGTCAAATTCTTTCTAAAAATGTAACTCTAACAGCATTATTTTTACACTAAAAGACGCCTACATAGCAAGATGCTTGATACTGTAAAATTTTAAGCGTAAAAACCTAGATTCTCTTCTTTCTAGTTTTCAGGGAGAACGTACGCAAATGCAAGAAAAAATCACTCTACTCAATGGAAAAACCAATGCAGACACCTTATTACACACCGAGCAATCCAAAATCGTGCGAATTAGTCAAAAAAGGTCAGGATTTATTTCTTAAAAATTACAAACCACGTGAAATGATCATTGATCGCGGTGAGGGGGCGCGTGTATGGGACTTGGATGGGAATGACTATATTGATTTTTCCACTGGGATTGCAGTGAATTCATTGGGGCATCAAGACCCCGATTTATTAGCGGCACTCGATAAGCAATCGCGCAAGATTTGGCACACCTCAAATGTGTTCTTCACCGAACCTTCTATTCGTCTAGCTGAGGCATTAATAGATGCTATTCCGTTTGCGAAACGAGTTTATTTTTCAAATTCGGGAACAGAAGCGTCTGAGGCAGCGATTAAGTTAGTGCGCAAATATGCGCATGACAGCGGTCGTCCTGCGGATGCACGTGAAATCATTACCTTTGCAGGCTCATTTCATGGGCGTACCTATGCTGCAATGACCGCTACTGCACAGCCGAAATATCAAGAGCCTTTTGCGCCGCTGCCCGCGGGATTTGTTTATTGTGACAAGTTCAATGATTTAGAGGCTGTAAAACCGCTGATTACCGACAAAACGCTCGCTATCATGATTGAGCCGATTCAAGGTGAGGGTGGTATCGTCCCCGCGAAGGAAGGCTTTCTATTAGGATTGCGCAAGCTGTGTGATGAACATGGTTTATTACTTCTCTTTGATGAAGTTCAGTGCGGGATGGGGCGTACGGGTAAATTATTTGGGTTTATGCATGATGTGGGTGTTGAACCTGATGTGGTGACGATTGCAAAAGCTTTGGGCTGTGGTGTGCCGATTGGCGCGATGCTGGTTGGTGAAAAATTGGTGGAGACCTTCCAATTTGGCTCGCATGGTTCGACCTTTGGCGGCAATCCGCTAATGTGTGCGGTTGCGCTTGCCGCATTTACTAAAATCAATACACCAGAAATGATGGCGCATGTGCAGAAGCAATCCAGTCGTTTTTTTGAAGGGCTGGAGGTATTACGCGAGGAAACGAAGTTGTTTTCTGAGGTTCGTGGACGTGGCTTGATGATTGGGGCAGAGCTAGTGCCGCAGTGGCACGGTAAAGCAGGTGATGTGGCGGAAGTAGCACGTAGTTACGGTGTGTTAGTGCTGATCGCGGGGCCGAATGTATTGCGCTTTCTGCCGCCGCTAAATATTGATGACGTGTCGGTCGATGAAGGCTTGGCGCGTTTGCGTTTGGCGTTGAAGTCTTTGGTGTAGTAACCAGAAAAGGTGATGTATGAATCTCAATGAATATCAACCTCACCTTGACTTTATCATGTCGCAAAAAGCGCATATGACGCAGCTTGTCTATGATTGGACGCGGATTAATTCGGGTAGTTATAATCTAGATGGTTTGGCGCGGATGTGCCATGCTTTAGAGGATAATTTCTTATGGCTGCACGGTGAGGCAGAGGTACTTGATCTACCGCCGCTTCAGGCGGTGGATAAAGATGGTAGTGTTATTCAAAAACCGCTGGGCAAAGCGTTGCGTATCCGAAAACGTCCACAAGCGAAATTGCAAGTGTTTCTTGGTGGGCATATGGACACGGTATTTGGGGTGGATAGCCCGTTTCAAGATGCATGCTTTTTGGATGAGAACACACTCAATGCACCCGGTGCAGCAGATTTGAAGGGTGGTTTAGTGGTCATGCTTAAAGCGCTTGAGGCATTAGAGCGATCTGAGTGGGCTGAAAATATTGGTTGGGAAGTGCTGATAAATCCTGATGAAGAAATTGGTTCGGTGGGTTCATGTGGGTTGCTGGAAGTTGCCGCAAAACGTAATCATCTTGGTTTGATTTATGAACCGTCACTGCCTGATGGGTCACTTGTTTCTGAACGTAAAGGAAGTGGTAATTTCACGCTGGTGGTGCGAGGTCGTGCTGCTCATGCAGGTAGAGAGTTTGATAATGGGCGCAACGCGATCGTGATGTTATCAGAGTTACTTCAAAAAATGTACGCGCTCAATGGAAGATGGGATGGATTCACGCTCAACATTGGACGAATTGAAGGCGGTGGTGCGGTCAATGTTGTTCCAGATTTGGCGATAGTGCATTTCAATGTACGTATCACAGCGAGCGAGCATATGGCACATGTGAATACCGCTTTGCAAGAAATCACGCAGTTTGCAAGCGCACGAGAGGGTTTTTCAGCAGAACTTCATGGCGGGTTTACCCGCCCCCCTAAAATATTTGGTGATGCTGCGCATAAACTACAAGCCTTTGTTGGCGAGTCGATGCAGATGCTTGGTCAGAAGGCTACGTGGCAGCCAAGCGGGGGGTGTTGTGACGGTAATAATTTGGCCTTTTATGGCTTGCCTAATATTGATACGCTCGGTGTGCGCGGTGGTAATATCCATTCGGATAAGGAATATATGCTCGTCGATTCCTTGGTGGAACGTGCGCAGCTTTCTGCTTTGCTGTTAATGCGACTCGCAAAAGGCGATGTTTTGTGGCATAGTTAAGTCGTAACCCAATCAGGGAGAAGCCATGCTGATACGCCCCGTCGTCCATGAAGACTTTGACGCTATTTTGAAGGTGGCACATCGTGCTGGCATAGGAATGACCTCTTTGCCGCCTGATGGTGAAGTCTTGGCAGATAAAATTGAGCGTTCAGTGTTAAGCTTTGCAGGAAAATCCAAGCATGAAGGTGACGCACTTTTTTTGTTTGTGTTGGTTGATACGGATTCAGGCGATGTCGCAGGAACGTGTGGGATTAAAGCGCATATTGGTTTAAAACAGCCTTTTTATTCTTATAAACTGTCAACTATTACACAAGCGTCTGAGCAGGTGGGGGTGTTTAGCCGCCATGAAGTACTAAGCGTGGTGAATGATTATACGGGCGCATCTGAACTCAGTTCTTTGTATTTGCTGCCAGAGTATCGTCGTGATAGGTTGGGGCGGTTTTTGTCGCGGATGCGGTTAGTGTTTATCGCACAGTTTCCGCATTTATTCGATGAGCGGGTGATTGCAGAAATTCGTGGCGTCAATGATCGTCAAGGTAATTCGCCTTTTTATGATTTTGTAATGAAGCCCTTTTTCCAAATGGATTTTGCCAAGGCAGATTATTTGAACGCGACCAAAGGTAATCAGTTTATTGGGGATTTATTGCCGAAATATCCTATTTATGTGAGTTTGCTTTCGGAGCAAGCACGTGCCGTGATTGGGCAGCCCTTCCCGTCAAGCGAAGCTGCGAAAGCGATGCTAGAGCGTGAAGGTATGCGCTATAATAATTACTTGGATATTTTTGATGGTGGACCGACATTAGAGGCGCGTCGAGATGATATTCGCACGGTTAAGGAATCTCGCCTCGCGGTTGTGGGTGCGGTACGAGATTTGGTGATAGAAGAAGAGAGTCCGTACTATATTTTTATTACCACACAGTTAGATGGGTTTCGTGCGCGTTTGGGGCGTATGGAGTTGTTAAAAGGCGTGATAGAAAAATCAGATCATGATGTGATTGTCATCTCACCCGCAGCGGCAAAACGTTTGGGCGTTGAAGTAGGGTCTATGTTGCGGTATGTTCGCGCATGAGTAGCTCAGGGGCGGAGGAAAAAATGTCGGAAGCGCGTGCATTATGGTATGGTGGTAAGTGGCATTTGGGCAATGGTGATTTGTTGATATCGCTGAATCCTGCTACGGGAGAGACTTTGTGGGAAGGTAATGGTGCGTCGTCCGAAGATGTTGAGAAGGCGATAAAGGCCGCATATCAGGCATTTGGGTCATGGTCACGCGTTAGTTTTGATGACCGGCTCAAGATCGTCGAAACATTCCGCGAGCGAATTGAGGCTGGCAAAGCAACGCTTGCACGTCTGATTGCTAAAGAGACGGGAAAGCCGCTTTGGGACTGTGAAGGTGAAGTGGCGGCGGTGCTAGGTAAGATCGCGATATCGGTACAGGCATATCATGAGCGCACGGGTGTAAAATACGTTGCGGGAGATATAGCGCAGTCGTTGTCACATCATGCGCTTGGTGTGATGGTAGTGCTTGGGCCGTATAATTTTCCTGCGCATTTACCCAATGGGCATATTGTTCCCGCATTATTGGCAGGTAATACGGTAGTGTTTAAGCCGAGCGATGAAACCCCGTGTGTGGCCGAATGGATGATGCAGTGTTGGGAAGATGCAGGAATTCCTGAGGGGGTTATCAATTTGGTGCAGGGTGGGCGTGAGGTTGGTGCTGCGTTGCTTGAAAGCCAGGAGATTGCGGGCGTTTTATTTACGGGTAGTTATGCCACGGGGAAAGTTTTACACCGTGCGCTGGCTGGGCGTCCCGAAGTGATGCTTGCCTTGGAGATGGGTGGTAATAATCCGCTTGTGGTGTGGGATGTTGATGATGTGCAAGCTGTAGCGACCTTGATCGTACAATCGGCCTTTATGTCGTCAGGGCAGCGTTGCACCTGTGCGCGGAAATTAATCGTTGAACAAGGGCGGGCTGGGGATGCGGTCGTTGAGGCATTGCTTGCGCGTATGGAAACAATACGGGTTGGCGAGCCGTTTGAAGTGCCTGCGCCGTTTATGGGATGTCTCATCAATAATCGTACGGTAGATCATTTGCTTGGTGTTCAGGAAATGTATTGTGCTGCAGGGGCAAAGATCTTGAGTCCTATGAAGCGTCTACAAGAGGGTCTGCCTTTCCTAAGTGCAGGATTTGTTGATGTTTCACAAAGAAAACATATACCAGATGAGGAGTTTTTTGGACCTTTCTTACAGTTACGTCGTGTTGCCAATTGGGATAATGCATTGGTAGAAGCCAATGCGACGTCCTATGGCCTTGCTGCGGGGTTGTTGTCTGATAGAAAAACACGTTGGGATGTGTTTCGCCATGAGATACGTGCGGGCGTAGTGAATTGGAATCGTCCAACGACGGGGGCAAGCAGTGCTATGCCGTTTGGAGGGGTGGGACATAGCGGCAATCTCCGTCCCTCAGCTTATTATGCAGCAGATTATTGTGCATACCCTATGGCATCCTTGATGAGTGAGAAAGTTGTAGCCCCTGCGGTAGTGATGGGATTGGATAATGTGTCATGACCGTGGTTGAAACGCAGTGGGACGCAGTGATTGGGCCGACCCATCATTATGCAGGTCTGAGTCAAGGAAATATTGCTTCTGAGCTTCACGCTCACAGTGTTTCTTGTCCAAAGCAAGCAGCTTTACAAGGACTTGATAAAATGAAGCTCGTGGCAAGCCTTGGTGTGCCACAATATATCTTGCCACCACAACCACGTCCTAACCTTGCGATGTTGGAGCAATTGGGGTTTGTTGGAATGTTGAAGGAACAATTGCAGGCGGTCTCAGAACAAAATGTCAAAATGCTTTCTGCTGTTTACAGTGCGGCAAGTATGTGGTCTGCGAATATGGCTACCTTTGTCCCTGCGTGGGACAGTGCTTCGGGAAGGCCGCAATTCACTCCTGCTAATTTACTGAGTACTTTGCACCGTCCGCAAGAAGCTGCGTGGAACTATCAGTTGTTGCGCGCACTTTGGGGTGATGCGGCACAAATTCACCCGCCTTTACCTGCTTCATGGGTGATGGCAGATGAAGGTGCAGCGAATCATATGAGGTTATGCGCGCAGCATAGTGATGTTGGGGTGCATGTGTTTGTGTATGGGCGCGCATCAGATATGTCAGCAGAGGCATTGCCAAAGCACTATCCCTCCCGACAAACAAGGGAAGCGTGTGAGGGATTGGCGCGTTTGCATGGTGTACATGCAGGAAGAGCGGTCTATGTGCAGCAGCATCCCGATGCGATTGATGCGGGAGTGTTTCATAATGATGTGATTGCGATGAGTAATCAAAATATTCTTATTTACCATGAGAAAGCTTATGTCGAGACGGAAGCGTTCTTAGCGCGACTGCGTCATGCGCTCGCACCAACAGAGCTGGTTGCCATTGAAATTAAAGAAAAAGATCTATCGCTTCGTGATGCGGTCAGTAGCTATTTTTTCAATAGCCAGTTTCTTTCATTGCCTAACAATCAGGGGATGGCGATCATTGCACCGAAGGAATGCGAACAAAATCACGCTGCATTTTCGGTGCTGTCGGCTTTGGTGGTGGATACTAGTAACCCCATTACGCAGTTACATTTTCCAGATGTGCGTGAGAGTATGAAAAATGGTGGCGGGCCAGCATGCTTGCGTTTGCGTGTGGTTGGAGAGGATAAGGCTTTCCCTGTGAACGTGCAGGCTTTGAAGTGGACAGAAGTACTCGATGCGCAGGTGAGGGATGTGGTGTATCAGCATTACCGCGATACGCTGAGTGTAGAAGATTTGTGCGACGCTGCGTTTGCAGAAGAAGCTTTAACAGCGCATGCCGCTTTGATGAAGGTATTGCATTTGCCAAAAATTTAATATTATTTTAATACTTTTAAAATAAAATATTAGTAAATACGATGAGATTTGTGTATTTTTTGAAAAGTGTTTTAATTAGAGGAAGTGATGTGCGTAAGTTGGTTGAGTATAGGTCTGATAGTCAGATAAAGAAGTCGTGGCAACGTGATCAAAACGGTGCGACAATTATCGAATTTGCTTTGATCGCGCCGATTCTTTTTTTAATGATATTCGCCATCATTGAGTTTTCACTGGTGATGTATGCCACGGGGGTAGTTGAAAATGCCACTGCTTCAGCATCACGCTATGGGATTACAGGTAATAATTATGACACGACAATGACGCGTGATGAGTATATAAGATCAACGATTGATAGATTGTCGATGGGATTGATCAAGTCTGATGATATCAAAATAACAACTGAGAATTTTGCTAATTTTGAGGGTGTTACTCCGACAGGAAAAGGGTCAGACCCTGATTATGGTGCGGGCAATGAAACGGTATTATATCATGTGGATTGTGACTGGAAGATTATGACGCCTTTGGTGGCATCATTTTTTAAAGATGCCATTTATCCTATTCGGTCTACAGCGTTAGTGAAAAATGAGAAGTTTTAAAAATGGAAACGGGTATGAAATTCTGGTTGAAGTCTTTGCGCGATGATCGCGGTGTTGCCTTGATAGAATTTGCGCTTATGTTACCTATATTACTGTTAATGGTGGTGGGCGCAGTCGAAATGACGCGCTTTGTACTGGTGAATCAAAAAGTAGAAAACGCAGCGCATGCGCTCGCTGATTATGTCAGTCAAACACCAGATCCCCAAAACATAACCTATGCGAATTTGACGTCGACACTTAATGCATTGCTTGGATCGTATGCGACCGCGGATGTAAAATTCATTGTGACAGGTATTACAAAGACTGCTGATGATGCTAATCCTAAAGTTTCTTGGCAAAAAACACAAGGTGTTGTGGGTGGTGCGAGTAAAATAGGTGCAGAAGGCGGCAATGCTGATATTGGAACGATTACAGCGCAAGATGGTGATTTTTTAATTGGGTTAGAACTTTATTACACGCATAAAAACATACTTAGTAATGTAGGTTTCTTGAGTGAGGGTATTCAAAGTTTAAATGGCAAACAAATTTATTCAAAGTCACTGATGCGTTATCGTTGGGATGCTGCGCGTGCGCCGCGAGCAGGTATTGAGCAGACGCCGAGGAAGCCGTCAGGCTGCTGTGGTACATACTGTACGAGTTCAGGGAATGCCGTGGATTTGCGCGTGCTTGAATATTATGATTATTATTTATGTGAATATGGCGTAACATGTGATTTATCTTTGGTTGCGAAGGGATTTGAGTATGCGGGTGATGCTATTTGCGCGCCTCCACCACCTCCTCCATCTCCACCAAGCCCGCCATCTCCACCACCAGGGCCATGGCCTGTGCCGACGCCGCCTGCCCCATCACCACCATCACCGCCGTCACCTCCGTCGCCACCACCAGCACCTGTGCCGTGTTCGTCGTGTTCGTGTGATATTTCCTTTTGTTCTTTGGGAGGTGCGTGATGAAGATAGTGATGATGCATAAGAAGTTGCTGTCTCGGTTTAAAAGGGATCAACAGGGGGGAGTCTTTATTTTTGTTGCGCTTGCGCTCTTTGTATTGATCGCCAGTGTCGGGGTTGCCATCGATATGGGGCGTGTGATGATCGCACGCTCTCGGGCAATGAGTGCGTTAGACGCAGGGGTGCTGGGTGCGGCGGCAATGGCAGATGCGAATGCAAAGCCTGAAGATATTGAGGCAATGGCACAGCAGTATTTTGATGCCAATTATCCCACTTCTTTCCTTGGTAGCGTAGATACTAAGGTAACAACGACCGTCAACACAGCAAATGGTACGGTGGGTGGTCATTTGGATATTAAACTTCCTACGTATTTTGGTAACTTTGTTAAACTTGATGAGGTGAAGCTTGGGCTTAATTCAGAAGTGACACGTGTAGCTGGTAGTAAAAACCTAGAAATAGCACTGGCATTGGATGTGACCCCGTCTATGTGTTTTGATAATGCGGGTGATTATTCTAAAGCTGCTTGCACGGCAAGCAAAGGCAAATTGCAAGCGTTACGGGATTCTGTAAAAGTATTGGTTGATTCGGTAGAAAGTGCCATTTCTGCTTCAGGCAAAAGTAGCGGTGAAGCGTATTATTCCTTTGTCCCATTTATTCATACGGTAAAGTTGAATGGTGCGGTGAATAATGATTTCTGGACAGAAATTGCTGGCACGGAATATTTCTTGCCATTAGGTTATCTGCCTACGTTACGAGGGTTGCACCGTGATGGATCGCAGATTGTCACAGATCTTGATGGTGTCATTGCCAACATGCAAAATGCAGGCGGGACAAATACCGCGATTGGTACATATTGGGGCTGGCTGTCACTTAGAAAGTCGAGTGTGGGGCGGTTTGTTGGAACGTCTGCGCATGAAGATACAACAAAGCATCCAGTGGAAATCAATAATCCTGATAACTTCAAAATCTTGGTCATCCTCACCGATGGTAGTAATACGTATATGGAGTTTGATCCGTGGCATGGTGGTAAATGGCATGAAAATCATGATATCCTTGCCGATAAGGACCAAACGGCTCTTTGTGGACAGATCCAAAAAGAAGGCATTGAAATCTATGCGATTGCGTTTGATGTGCCGCATGATACGGATGGAGACAAAATTCGTAAGATTTTCCGTGATGATTGTGCGCAAGAATCTACGAATTCAGGGCATTATTTTGAGCCAGAGACCGCCGATGAATTGAAGGGGGTGTTTAAGTCTATCGCAGATGCTCTGATAGATCTGCGTATTTCTAAATAATAGGTCGTTAAGTGTGGCTTTTGCGACCTTATGGGTAGCTATTTGTTTGTTAAGGCGCACGATGGATGCGCCTATGCTTGCCTAGATGAAATCACACAGTACACTACGGTCGTGTGATTTTTATGAATAGGTGAGCTGATATGAACTTTATCGGTGGGATGCTGACGGTTATTGGGTGCGTTATCGGTGGTTATTTGATGCACCACGGTAAGCTTGAGGTGTTGTGGCAGCCAAACGAATTAGTGATCATTCTTGGTTCAGCTATAGGGTCTTTTATTCTTGGGACTCCTGGGCCAGATTTAAAAGAAACCTTGAAAAGCTTTAAAAAGCTATTTAAAGGCCCTCCATTTAAGAAGCAAGATTATGTGGATGTACTTGCGATGTTATACGCCGTGTTTAAAACGATGCGTAGCAAGGGGATGTTGGAGATAGAGCAACACATTGAAAATCCACATAATAGTTCATTGTTTAATAGCTGCCCAAAATTTGCACATGACCATCATGCGGTGGATTTTCTCTGTGATTATTTGCGTATTATGACGATGGGTGTGGAGAATTTTTACGTACTTGAAGAGTTGATGGAACGTGAGATGGACGTGCATCGTAAGCATGGCGCGCATGTGGAACATTTAATCAACAATACTGCGGATGCGATGCCTGCGCTTGGGATTGTGGCGGCGGTACTTGGGGTAATTACTACGATGGGAAGTATTAATGAGCCGCCTGCGGTTTTAGGTGGGTTGATTGGTGCGGCATTAGTGGGAACATTCCTTGGAGTATTGGTTTCTTATGGGATGCTTGCGCCGATGGCACGTTATATTGGAGCGATGTATAATTCACAGGTGAATTATATGGATTGTATTAAAGTGGCGTTATTGGCACATATCAAAGGGATGGCACCTGCTGTGTCGGTTGAGTTTGCGCGGATGTCCTTGGAAGGTTATGTGAAGCCAAGTTTTGCTGAGGTTGAAACTGCTATTCAGAGTGTAACCGTCTAAACTTGAGAAGAAAGATAGTCCATGGCGGAAGCGCAGCAGCCTATTATTAAAAAGATCAAGAAAGTCGCGGGTGGTCATCACGGTGGTGCGTGGAAAGTGGCATATGCTGACTTTGTAACTGCGATGATGGCGTTTTTTTTGTTGATGTGGTTATTGGCAACCTCATCTGAAGCGACGAAAGATGGCGTTGCTGATTATTTTACGCCTACGGTTGGGATTAAGGATTCACAAGGGATTGGCTTCAATGGCGGTGAAACTCCTAATTCTAAGGGTATTAAAAAAACAGATTTAGCACCTCCAGGGCTTGTGCCTGGGCAAACGCCTCCAGGACAGACACCAGACGCACCAGACAAGCAAGCGATGATCGAGTCGGATCAAGAAGCGCAGCTTTTTGAAAAGGCAGAACAAGCGGTAAAGCAAGCTTTTGAAGAAGACCCCAATCTTAATGAAATGAAAGATAATATTATTGTTGAGCAGACGCCTGAGGGCCTCAAGATTGAAGTTTTGGATTCAGACAAAAAGGCGATGTTCGAACCAGGGGGAGAGGAATTGAGTCAATTTGGGCGTACCATCTTGCAGAAACTATCGAGCATCATTGCGCGTATGCCAAATTATATTTCTATTACGGGGCATACGGATATAGAGGCGTTTGGTGGAGGCGATGCTAAATATGGCAACTGGGAGCTTTCTGCTGGGCGGGCGAATGCGGCACGCAGATTCTTGATGACTACTGGGTTGAATGATGAACGCGTTGGTAAGGTTGTCGGGCGTTCCTCGCGTGAACTTTTGTTACCTGAGAGTCCAAAATCAGCACGTAATCGTCGGATTACCATTATTTTGCTTAAAGGCACGCATTTAGACATCCCTACCGAAATGCAAGCTGCACCACGTTCCTTGCTCAGTGTACCGAAACCAAAAATGCAGATGAAGCTTCCGACCAAGAAAGACAATGTGGAAGAGCTGAAAGTTGATCCTAATAAGGTTTGGCGTAGTGATGATAAAGGTGGAGCTATGCCTTCAGGTTTTTAGATATCATATTCAGGTAGCGGCAAATAATCCCGATCATGATAAAGTGATGGCAGGCGGCTGCGTACATTTTTGACGATGTCGAGATCGACCGCGGCGGTGATGATACATGGTTCTGTGGCATGACCTTCTGCTAGCACTTCACCCCAAGGACCAACAATGAGAGAATGACCATAGGTCTTGCGTCCCCCCGGATGTGTGCCAGACTGTCCTGGCGCAAAGACAAAGCATCCCGTTTCAATGGCGCGTGCGCGTACCATGACATGCCAATGCGCTTTTCCTGTATATTCAGCAAAGGCGGCAGGTATAGCGATCATGGATGCGCCTGCCTGTGCCATTTCACGATGTAGATGCGGAAAACGTACATCATAACAGATGGACATACCTAGCCTACCCCATGGTGTCTGCGCAACGCAGATTTGGTTGCCCCGTTCGATACGTGCAGATTCACAATAACGTACTCCGTCATTGATCATTGCATCAAACAAATGAATTTTGTCATAACGTGCAGCGATCAGACCATTAGCGTTAATGAGTAGGGAGCGATTATACCACTTGCCCTTGCCCTGTTCGCAGAGTGTCCCTGAGGGAGTGAGTAGTGATCCAATGAGAATCCATATACCTAGTGACTTTGCTAAATGCTGGCAAAGTAGTACGCCGGGATGTTCGGATTCTTCATAAGGAAAGACTTCGTCTGTGTCTGAAGCACGTAGCATAAAGACGTTTTCGGGTAGCAAGACAAGCTGCGCACCCTTGCCTGCAGCTTCACGAATGTAAGCATCTACCATACGGCAATTCTCATCCAGTTGATTGGTGCTAGTGAGTTGTACGCATGCGATAATGAATGTCATGATTGAGGTGTCCTTTTTAAGAAGAATCTGTCGCAAGGCGACGTGATAATGTTAAGACATAGACACGAGAAACACCAGATTTTTTGAGTGCCTGTGTGCAAGCATAAATGGTTGCACCCGTTGTGTAGACATCATCAATCAACATGACGGTTTTTCCCTTGATATGCTGTAGATACCGAGGATTAGTGGTAAACGCGGCTTTGACATTGCGTTGCCGTTCCTCCCATGACAGTTCCATTTGGGGAAGGGTGTGGCGTATGCGTTTCAACGCCTGAGGTAAGAAGGGCAGGTGAGTACATTTTGCGATGTGGTGGGCTATCAGTGCAGATTGATTAAATTGGCGTGTCCAGAGTCTGCGCCAATGCAGAGGAACGGGAATAATAACTTCGCACTTTGCGAGTATGTCCGTGGCCGCGGCTGTCATCAATTGTGCAGCAAAAGGAGCAAGTGACATTTTATCATTGAATTTAAGACGAGTGATCAGTTTGCGTGATGCGTCATCATAACGTAGCGCAGCACGAGCGCGGTCATAGGGCGGGGCATTGGTTTGACAAGGAATACAGATGGATGTTGTTCCTATGTCATAATCAAATGGGCAACCGCAAATAACGCAGTAAGGATCGCTAATAAATGTGATCTTACTAAAACAAGAACCACAAAGTGCTGGAGCGTGTTCGGTGGGTGCTTCGCAGACAGCACAATGCGGCGGAAACACAAGGTTTGCAAGTAGTCGGCTGGTTGTATGAAGAGTTGTTTGCATCGAAGGGTATGATAAGAAAATGAAACGAAATGACCTTTTTCATTTTATGGGGAATTTTTAATTAAGGCGAGCATAATTGACTTTTGTTGCGTAGGGTTTTGTAAACTATGCTAAGAGTGATACGCACTCAAAAAATGAGGTTTTGTGATGAAGTGGTGGTTGAAGTATCTGTTATTTTTAATGGTATGTGCAAGTGTTTATGGCGGCTATCATTATTGGCATGTCGTGCAATCTCAGAGGTTGCCAGCATATTTGTGGTCAGGCAATGGACGTATTGAAGCGGAACAGGTGAATATTTCAGCTAAATTTTCAGGTAAGCTTGCTAAAGTATTTGTTGAAGAAGGACAGATGGTTCATGCAGGGGATGTTGTCGCAACGCTAGACGATGCCGAGTTACAAGCGCAAATACGGCAAGCGAAGGCGTTGGTGGCACAGCGAGAGAGTGATATGGCATTGGCGCAGAGCGAGTTTAAGCGTAGCAAGACGTTACATCACAAAGGATTTGCTACGACCGAAGTGGTGGATCAGCGAGCTGCGCAGCTTAATTCTGCAAAGGCAGGGCTAGACGCGGCGAAGGCAAATGTCGCAAGTTTGGAATCCAATTTAGGTGACATGACCTTAACATCTCCCGTGGATGGTCGCGTGGAGTACCGCTTGTTGCATACGGGAGAAATGGCCGCCGCAGGAGCAACGGTTGTTACGGTTCTTGATGTAAAAGATGTGTACATGGTGATATTCGTGGATGCTGCGATTGCAGGGAAGCTTGCGATGGGCGGCGAGGCGCGGTTGATTCTTGATCCCGTGCCAGAGTATGTGATTCCTGCTACAATCACATACGTTGCGTCAGAAGCACAATTTACCCCAAAGACTGTTGAAACCAAGGATGAACGTAGCAAGTTGATGTTTCGCGTGAAGGTTAATATTCCTAGGGCATTGCTTGAAAAGCATGCTGAGAAGGTCAAAACCGGCGTACGCGGTGTAGCGTACCTTATGGTTGATAAAATGGCAATATGGCCAGAACATTTGGCGGTTAAAGTGCCACAATGACAGTAGGTCATGCACATAGCCCTCATAATGGTGTGGTGTTGGTTGAGGCGGTGACGCAGCGTTATAAGAATGTGTACGCACTGAATGATGCGCATATACAGATTCCGCAAGGGTGTTTGGTTGGGTTGATTGGTCCTGATGGTGTAGGGAAGTCAACATTATTATCCATTATTGCTGGCGTGCGGCAGTTGCAGCAAGGAGATGTCTTCGTATTGGGTGGTTCGGTGCATGACAATGCACACCGTAAAGCATGTCAGCATCGCATTGCGTATATGCCTCAAGGTTTAGGTAAGAATTTATATCCGACGTTGAGTGTTGAAGAAAACCTAGACTTTTTTGGGCGGCTCTTTGGACAGAATGTCCAGCAACGTTATGCCATGATGATGGAACTAACGCATGCGACGGGGCTGTATTCATTTTTGGATCGCCCTGCGGGTAAACTTTCTGGCGGAATGAAGCAAAAGTTAGGTTTATGCTGTGCATTGATGCATGCACCTGAATTGTTGTTGTTAGACGAACCGACGACAGGGGTTGATCCTTTGTCACGCAGGCAATTCTGGGAATTATTAGCCGAAATGCGTCGGCGCAATCCTCAGATGAGTGTGTTGGTTGCTACGGCCTATATGGAAGAGGCACGGCAATGTGAGTGGTTGGCGGCAATGTATGATGGGAAGGTGGTGGCAACAGGCACACCAGAGTATTTATTAGAAAAAACCCACTGCCAAGATTTAGAATCAGCCTTTTTAGCTATGTTGCCCTTTGAAGCAACCAAAGGGCATAAACCTGTGATTTTGCCGCCGTATCAAGCACATCATAATGATATAGCGATTGAAGCAAAGGGATTAACGTGTTGCTTTGGTGATTTTACGGCGGTAGATCATGTAGATTTTCGAATACGGCGGGGCGAAATTTTCGGATTTTTGGGGTCGAATGGTTGTGGCAAGACCACGACTATGAAAATGTTGACGGGTTTACTTGCTAGTAGTGAGGGGGAGGTGCAGCTTTTTGGAAAACCTCTTGCGACTCAAAGTGAGGATGCGCGGATGCGCGTGGGTTACATGTCACAGTCCTTTTCGCTCTATACAGAGTTAAGTGTACGTCAAAATTTAGAGCTTCATGCACGGCTTTATCAGCTTGCACCTGCTTTGGTGGTACGTCGTGTGCAGGAAATGTTGGAAGAGTTCGATTTGAGCGAGGTTGCACATCAGTCACCTGATGCCTTGCCGCTCGGTATTAAACAACGATTACAGCTTGCTGTCGCACTTATCCACGCACCAGAATTACTCATCTTGGATGAACCAACGTCAGGAGTTGATCCTGTGGCGCGTGATCATTTTTGGCAATATCTGATTGATCTTTCTCGGAATAAGGGAGTAACCATTTTTATTTCTACCCATTTTATGAATGAAGCGATGCGATGTGATCGCATTTCATTAATGCACGCAGGGAAAGTGTTAGCCGCAGGCTCGCCTATAGAAATTATTAATTCGAAGGGCAGCACAAATCTTGAAGAAGCTTTTATTGCTTATTTGACACAAGCACAAGGTGAAGAAATAGTTGATGATCATGGTGATGCGAGCGGTGTAAGGGAAAATCAATCTAAAGAGATGCTTACTGTGATGAACCAAAATCGATGGTTTTCACGTCAGCGTTGTTTCGCTTACACACTGCGTGAAACCAAAGAGATTTTTCGTGATCCGTTAAGGTTATTGTTTGCTCTACTTGGGCCGTTGGTGCTGATGATTACGTTTGGATATGGCATTTCGCTGGATGTGGAGAACATTCGTTTTGCGGTGTGGGATCAAGATAGAACCGTGCAGAGCCAGCGATTTTTAGAGTCGTTTCGTGGGTCTCGTTATTTCAAGGAAATGCCTGAAATGTATGCGAGAGAAGAGGTCGCTGCACGGCTTCGGCGAGCAGATATTGCTATGGCTATCGAAATTCCAGCAGGATTTGGGCGAGAACTTTTAGGGGGGCATCATCCTGAAGTGGGTATATGGCTAGATGGTGCAATGCCCTTTCGTGCGGAGACGATACGTGGTTACGTGCAGGGGATGATGGTTCAGCAAGATGTGATTGCGCCTGCCTCTCGGTTTTATACATTAGAGCCGCGTTTTCGTTATAATCCATCGTTTAAGAGTGTGAATGCGATGATTCCTAGTGTGCTGACAATTATTTTGGTGATGATTCCTGCGATCATGACGGCGGTAGCCGTTACGCGGGAGAAAGAAACAGGGTCGATTACTAATTTTCGTGCAACGCCCACCACGCAGTTAGAGTTCTTACTTGGCAAGCAAATACCTTACCTCGCTATTTTTATGACCAGTTTTGTACTGTTGATGATGACAGCACTTTGGTTATTTGGATTACAAGTTAAAGGTTCATGGGTTGCCTTAGTGGTTGGCGTGTTGTTGTACCTTGGTGCAACGACTGGGTTTGGGTTATTGGTTTCTTGTTTTACCAAAACTCAAATTGCAGCCTTATTTGCGGCGTCCATCATCTCAATGATTCCTGCTGTGAATTTTTCAGGATTACTTGTACCTGTGTCGGCGTTAACAGGTTCTGCGCGGGTCATGGGATTGACGTTTCCATCGGCATGGTTTCAACAGATCAGTCTAGGGACGTTTTCTAAGGGGTTGGGAATGGCTTTGTTGTGGCATTATCATGTGATGCTCGCGTTGTTTTTTGTGGTATTCGTTATACTAGCGGCGTGCCTGCTGAGAAAACAGGAGCGATAAGATGAAAGTTTTTTTTAGAAACATTAGATGTTTATGTGGCAAAGAATTACGTAGTTTACTTGCTGACCCTGTAATGATGGTGTTGATTGTTTATGTGTTTTCTGTAGCAATTCTGGCAGTGGCAAATGGCGCAAAAATGGAAGTTGAACATGCTGCCATTGCGGTAGTAGATGAAGATCACTCCTCGTTATCGCGTCAGTTAGCAGCATCTTTTTTACCCCCCTATTTTAAGCCTGCGGTCATGATACCATATGGGAAGATGGATGATGTGCTTGATAAAGGGGACTTTGTTTTTGTATTGCATGTGCCTTCACATTTTGAACGCGATGTCTTGCATCGTAAGAAGCCAACGCTTCAGCTTAATGTTGACGCGACGGCAATGAGTCAAGCGGGAAATGGTGCAGGCTATATCCAAGCGATTATCTTACAGGAAATGACAGCATTTCTGCAAAAATATGATGTGGCGGGGGTTGCCCCTGTGCAGGTGGTGGTTAATACAGCGTTTAATCCGAACCAAACATCGTTGTGGTTCACTTCTGTGATGCAGGTGATTAATAATATTACTATTTTGTCGATTATTTTGGCAGGGGCGGCATTGATTCGAGAACGAGAGCATGGAACAGTGGAGCATTTGCTGGTGATGCCAGTAACTCCATCACAGATTATGCTTGCCAAAATGCTTACGAATACGCTGGTCATCCTGGTGGCATCAACACTTTCGATCTCCATCGTGATTGAAAAGATGCTTGGTATTCCTATCGCAGGGTCTTTGTGGCTTTATATGTGTGGGAGTACGCTCTATATGTGTTCGGTAACTGCGCTTGGGATCGTGTTAGCAACACTTACTTCTTCTATGGCACAATTTGGACTGATTTGTATCCCTGTTATGATTATCATGAACTTATTGTCAGGCAGTACGACTCCGATGGAAAGTATGCCAGAGGCGTTGCAGATCATCATGCAGATTGTGCCGTCGACTCATTATGTGGCCTTTGCACAGGCAGTATTATATCGAGGGGCGACATGGGATATGGTCTGGACGAGAATGGTGGCGATGGTGATTATCAGTGCTATATATTTTGTAATTGCGCTTGTGCGGTTTTGGCGTGCTATTGTAGATATATAAGAAAATAGTGTGTATGGGTTTAGATCCACGCACCCATCATTAGATGATGACGACGTTCTTGGTCGTGTAATGTGTGTATGCGTAAGAGCATTTGTTTGGCGGTATGTTGTGCTTGTTCTCGTAGTTCAGGGACAGCAATGGATTCTAGTAATGATCCGACGCGCAATGCGCCAAGAGGATAGAGATGGTGCTGTGCGAGTCCCTCTGCGCTGTGATCGCTCACGGTGGCAATGCCTGCGCGGAGTGCATCTGGTTTTACCACTCCGTCCTTTATCATTTGTTTCCACAAAGGATGTGGGTTTAAAGAGATATCAAAATGTGGGCCAGTACAGTTGATAATATAGTCGGCGTGCTGTTGTGAGAAATTAAATGCGCCGCGTTCTTGGTAGGTGACCTGTACGGGAAGGTTGCGTGTTGTTGCGGTAACATCCAGAATACGCCCCGCAATAATAGTTAATTGCCCCTCTTGTGTCATGCGGGATAAGAGGGATGCTGAATGAGGTGGCATACGATGGCGAACAATGCTCCATAATGCGAAGAGATGGCGCATAAAGCGTTGTTGTTCAAGTATGGGGAGTTGTTGCCAGAGTAGATGTGTGATGGGGCGTATGCTATCAATAACACTTCGCCAATCATAGCCCTCATTGTATGCGCAAGAGATTTCGACTCTTATGGCTTGTAGCAAGCTCCGTGCAGTGCGGGGCGCAAGTGTGGGCTGTTGTTGCCACGTCCATGCATATCCATGCGTGTTTGCGTGGTGGTTATGTTCACACGGTAGCCAGCCATGACGCGAGATGGCGGTGATATGGCCTTTAAAGCCGCGTTGGTAGAGGCTAGTGATCGCATCTACCATCGTGAGTCCCGTGCCGATGATAATCAGATGACTTTGTGCATCTAAGGTTTCGATGGCGGAGAGGTATGTTATGGCGTTAGGATGCCAGAGCGATGGGAGGTAGCGGTGGTAGCCTCGGATCAAGTTTCGTTCAAATGCAAAGCGTTTAGGCGGAACATTGCCTGTGGCAAGCGCTGCAATGCGGACATGATGTTGTTCTGCTTTTGCCATAAGCAAAGCAAGGCAGGGTCGTTCTTTATCGGAGGTATAGGGGATGATGGCGTGAATGTTGGCGTGAACACGCTCAACGGCAATCTTTTTCTTTTCAGCAAGTTTAAGGGTTTCAGTGATAATATCTTGTAGGTAAAGACCGTATAGCGCACGTGGGGCATAAGCCTCACCATCTACTGTCCATGTTGGGCAAAGTGTTTGAATGGCATCTTGTCCTTGCGAACTTTGTAGCCATATCAGAAACCCTTCAGGGTCGTCAGCAAACGCACCCATGCGGGAGGTGCGTACATTGAGTAAATGTGCTATGTCGGGTGTGTTATAGGCAACGCCCTTGCCTAACGTTTCTGGTGTTGAGGCTTCATACCAAACAATACTTAGGGGGCGGTTTGCTTGTTGTACGAGATTTGCGAGTGTGAGCGCGCCGCTAAAGCCTCCACCGATAATGGCGATGTCTTTTAGTAGATGCTTTTCTAGGATGTTAGTGCGCATGGGGAGTGGTGAGGTTGGGTGTTGCATTATTTTTTGGCGTACGAGTCTTCATGATATCGAAGGCTTCCGCGACCTTGCGGCTAGCAGTTGTAGTGAACAGAAAGGGGAAAAGTCCATGAATAAGAATAGCACTGCTGATAAGGAAGAAGCGCGTTGCCATTTGTAACGTAAACCATAAATGGATCAAGTATGTTTCTTCGATGGACGCGGGATGAGCTGTAAAAAGTTGTTTAAGGCGAATAAGTAAATGCATGGTGCAGACTCCTTGCGGTGATTACCAAAAAATATGTTGATGTTGTTTTGGCGAGAGCGTGAGTAATGTGGCAAGTGAGTGACCATCCAACACGCCGGAGATGGCACTTCGTACCGTTAGCATGAGCCGTCGAATCACACAGGCCTCTTCATCTACACAATCATCGCATCGCTTGTAATCTGATGTGCTGGCACAGCGTAGCGGTGCGATTGTGCCATCAAGGATGCGAATAACATCCCCAATAATAATTTCAGAAGGTGGGCAAGGTAAAAAATAGCCGCCAAAGATGCCGCGCTTACTATCTACAATGCCTTTGTTGCGTAGTTCGGTGAGGATGGCTTCTAAAAATTTAGGAGGAACATCAGCTTCTTGCGCAATTACTTTGGATTGTAACATTTTGCGCTCATGGGTTGCCATGACGATGAGGGCGCGCAGTGCATATTTAGACTTCATGGAAAGCATGGCTTTACCGCAGTGTCGTTAATTCCTATAATTCTTATAGGCTTTAATTCCTATAAAGTCAATAGGGATTATGAGGTAAGCATAAGGGTTGCAAGGTATTAATTTCTGAGTATGGTTCTGGTATGACAGCTCAGACACCACTATTATTTGATAAAAAGATCGTAAGAGTTCAGCGCGCACGTAGTGCGGCGCGTTTTGTGGAGCATGATTTCATTAAGGTAATCGCGGCGGAAAATATTGCAGAAAAGCTTGCAGATACGACGCGCAGTTTTAACTTAGGGTGTGATGTTGGTGCGCATCATGGGCAGGTGATGGCGCAAGCGGCACTGTTTGGAAAAGTGCGGGAATGGTTGGTATTAGATAGCAGTCATGCCATGATAATGCAGGTGGATTCTTCATGTACAAAAATTGTTTCGGATGAGGAATGGTTGCCGCTTCGTGATGATAGCATTGATGTTATTACCAGTGCGCTTGGATTACATCATGCTAATGATGTAGCGGGTGTATTCGCACAAATCAAACGTGCGCTCAAGCCAGAAGGGCTGATGCTTGTTGTGCTGTATGGTGGTCAAACGTTACACGAATTACGGGATGTGTTAACACGTGCTGAAATTGAAGTGACGGGTGGGGTGAGTCCGCGGGTGTTGCCTTTTGTGGACGTGCGTGATGCAGGAGATTTGTTGGCGCGAATAGGGTTTGAATTGCCTGTCGCAGATAGTGAGATCTTGACAATAAGTTACGGCGATATGTTCGCACTTATGCGAGAAATTCGTGGTATGGGCGAAACCAATACCTTGTTGCAGCGTCATAAAACCATGACGCGTCGTGATGTGTTGATGTATGCGGCGCAGCTTTATCAGCAAGATTACCTCGACGCGGAAGGGCGCATTACTGCCACGGTGGAGTTGGTGACCTGTACGGGTTGGAAATCGCCCGTAAAATTGTGAGTGTAAAGTGCAGAATTTTTTCATAAAACTGTCACACTTTTTGTGTTTTTGTCATGCTAAATTGGTCCTGTTCCTTTTTGTACAATGTTGACTGATTTCAGTGTCTCATTGTGAAATACCTTGAAGCTTCCCGCTTTGAGTTCGTCGTCACCTTGTCGGGTGATGGTTTTTTGGCTTGCGCTTATTTTAAGGAGCGTGTCGTGGCAAATCGACGTTATGTCATGAAGGAAAAGAAACTGTTTTTGAACGTGAAGATAGGGGATCGAGTGGTTTCATGTCGTGTTGTAAGCGATAAAGGAACATTGAGCCTTCATCCTTGCGTAGAAATGGACGGTATTTTTAAACAAAAAAATGGCATGAGGTACATTCGCAATAGTGATGTTCCTTGTGGTGCAGAGGTGCGTAGTTTGCAGCGGCTTGTGTGGGCATACAGTGATCAATTAAATGCCTTAGCTTTCAAGTTGCGCATTAACGGTGCTGAGGGTATTCCAAAGCTTGGTTATGCGTTCTACGTGCTTCAGCTTGTGGAGGTGGAAGAGCTTAGCCCAAGGTTTTTTGGATTGGTTCGACGGTATTTTATGTGGATATCTCCTCAAATAAGGGTGGTTATGACCGGCAAAGACATACGAAAAGATTTGCGCCCATTGTTGGATGATGCGGCAAATGTTTGGTTTAGCGAGGCGGTCTGAAGTCAATTAAGCCACCTTCGGGTGGCTTTTTTTTGATTTCATAATGCTATAAAACTTCATCATCTTGTCATAATTCTTGAGCGATTTTATGCTATAGTATCCACTTAAGTTGACGTGGAGTTCGCCAGATGAATCAAACAATAGCTCAAATACCAATGATGAATTCTCATCCTGTGCAGGGGTTTGATGTATCTGATATCTTGCGTGATCGTCATATCCATATCCAGCATCACTCCTTGATTGATCCTAAAGACCCTTTATTGCTGATTCACCCCGATGACATTAAGCCAGAAAATGCCGTGGCGGTGACGGACAAGATTCGCATGGCCTATAAGATGGACTATCCGAGTTTTTTTGCTGATACGAATAAAGCACCCGTGGCGAATCTGCTCGGAAGCCTTGTGCCGCTTAGTTTAGAAGCAGAAGCTGCGATGGTAGCGCGTCGGCAGACTAATCTTTTGCTGCATAAGACGAAGGGTGTTTCTCCTGAAGTGGAAGAGGAGTTAACAAATCAAGATCAGCCGTTTGCTGCCGTGATCAGTAAATATCTGGATGAAAAAAAAGATGCACGTCGTCACCCAGAGATGGTGGAACAGGCAAAAAATGCCTTAGGGATGTATTTGATCGTAGAAGAGGCATTGCGTCTTCGTGGTTATGCTGAAAAGCCCTATCAATTTGCTGCCGATTCCAAAACCCCTGATGCGTTGGTAGTGCGTTTGTCGCGGGAATTAGGGGTCTCGACCCCCGAATTTGAAAAAGCCGCAAAGCTAGAGGGTGTTGTTGGTGTGGGGCGGTTACTTGGTGTGAGTGAACAGTATCTCGGTGATGTTACGCGTTTGACTAATTATCTTTCCGATCACCATTTCTCTGCCAATATGATCCAAAGTTGGAAGGCTGGAGGCGCATTGGCAGGTATGGAAGCGGCAGGTGTTGCAGAGCGAGTCGCTGCGGGGTTAGATGCTCGAGTGGATGCCAAGTGGCAGTCTGTGATGGCGACTTCCGTCAACAAAGAAACGCCACCTCACGTCGCGGAATGTGAGCAGAAGATGCTCGCGGCGTTGCGGTTATTGCCAGCCGAACTTGCGGAAACATTATACCTACTGAAGACAGACTTTGCTTATACCCCAGAAGTCACAGTGGATGCGCTTGCTCCTAAATCCAATGCGTATGGATTTCATCGTTGCGTGAAGCAAAATCCTGATGATGTAAACGGTGTGTATATGATTTTTGTCGCGGCAAAGCATGATGCAGAAGAATTTTCGCGTGTGGTGGTGCATGAAGCGCATCATTTGCTGTTGCCAAATCGGTTTACTAAACAAGAAATCGAGACAGTGGATGCACTTTCAAAGGCTGAAGCACAGCGTCTTGGCGTATTAAAATCCTTGATGGATACGTGGAAAACGGGAGATGAAGCAACGCGTCAGCGCATCACCACGCAGCTTAACACTCCAGAATTCAGTGTAAATGGTAAAACCCTTACGCAGTCTTTGCAAGGTGCGAGCATGGAAACTTTCTTCAATATGGTGCAGCATGCACATGAACGGCTGCAAATTGGTAGTGAAACCTACTATACTGGCGGGTATCATTCGTCAGAAAGTCGTTTTCAGGAGATTAATTCGCGTTACGCTGAACTGCGTTATGTCCGCTTAAAAGATAATCCAGAAATGTTGCAATTCATTGTGCCGAATACCACTGCAATTTATGAGCAGATTTATATGCCACATGTGCGCGAGGAACTTCAGTCCTTGCGTGTGCGGGCGCAGAACGAACAGCAGATCCACCAACAAGCGTATGAAGAGGCGCAGCGTGTGATCGTGGATGCACAAGGTGCATCAAAAGTAAAACCATGTTGTGTGTCAGGAACATGTCAACAACACGGCGTAACCTTGGCGTCTAATGTACCACAAAATACGGTAGTGGCACACAATGTTGCTGTTTCTCAGGTGCAAGTGCCATCTGCGAATGCTTCAATGAATTTCTAAAAGATATATCTTTAGAATATAGTTGCTTAACTTAATAGTGGCGGTTTTATAAAAAGTTAAACGGCTTAATTTCATGAATTTATAGTGCTTTATAACTTTATAATCTTCTTAAAGAATGGGAAATTGTAAAGTTAAAGCACCATGTAAAGCTTTTAAGCTTGCTTATTGTGGGTGACTGCGCTATGAACACCCTCCATTCAGCACCTATTTAGTTTTTAAATGTTCTGGTTGGTTTCGGCGAGAAACACGCTTTTTTATTGTTTCATTGAGTTTTTTTTAAACTCTTTTGTTTAGGTGACGCGGGGTGGAGCAGCCCGCCGTGAAGCACTCGTAAGAGTGTTCACAAAACAAGCAGCTAACGGGCGTTTGTGCGTTCGTATGTTTAGGTGACGCGGGGTGGAGCAGCCCGGTAGCTCGTCAGGCTCATAACCTGAAGGCCGCACGTTCAAATCGTGCCCCCGCAACCAAACTTTTCATAGACTTAGCCAGATATAAGAGTTAGATTTTTGTTCTATGGGACACTCATGGGACAGTAAATGACAAATGGCTACCATCATTGAGCGCAAAAATAGCCGAGGCGAGCTTACCTATCAGGTTAAGGTGAGGATAAAGGGTTATCCAGCCGAAACGGCTACTTTTGAACGTAAAACGGATGCAAAGAAGTGGGCGCAGGCAACTGAAGCCTCTATGCGTGAACGCCGATATTTCAAAAATACGGAAGCCAAGAAAAAAACCGTAGCAGATATGATTGATCGCTACATTTCTGAGATACTACCAACCAAAAAGAAGAGTACCGCCAATCAAAGAGGTTATTTGAATTGGTGGAAGAATCAAATTGGCGAGTATTCGTTATCTAATATTACTTCTTCATTGATTGCAGAACATCGAAGCAAGTTATTCGATAGCACCTCGGATACCAAGCGCACGCGAGGGGCAACAACAGCCAATCGCTACATGACAGCGTTGGGAGCTGTTTATACCATTGCCATCAATGATTGGGAATGGGTTCAGGAAAATCCAGTTCGAAAGGTGTCAAAGTTTCCTGAAAATAGAGGGAGAGTACGTTTTCTTGATGATGATGAACGTGAGCGTTTACTCGTGGCATGTCATCAAAGTGATAATCCCCACCTTTATGTCATTGTTGTTCTTGCGCTTAGCACAGGGGCAAGAAAAAGCGAGATTCTTCATATCAAATGGAAAGATGTGGATTTAGTGCGTGGAAGAGTCACATTGAATGAAACAAAAAATGATGAGCGTCGTTCATTGCCTTTGAAAGGGTATGCGTATGATTTAATGAAAGCGCATTTTGAGCAGCGAAACTCAAACTGTGATTTTGTTTTTCCAAGTGAGAAAATCTGCCAGCCCATAGAAATTAAAAGAGCATGGGAAACAGCACTAAAACGAGCAAAGATTGAAGATTTCAGGTTCCATGATTTACGCCATTGTGCCGCCTCTTATCTGGCTATGAATGGAGCAAGTACCTCAGAGATTGCAGAGGTATTGGGGCACAAAACCCTTCAAATGGTTAAACGCTATGCACATCTTGCAGAGAGCCATACGTCCAAAGTAGTTGAAAGCATGAACGATAAGATTTTTAAGGATAAAAAACATGAAGTATAAATACAAGAAACTTCCTGAGAGGAATTACTACCCTGTTTCTGAATGTGCAAAAATATTAAAATGCACCGAGGAAGATGTGTGGCATTACATTGAAACATCCAAGTTACGAGCAACTGTTTTAAGCCTAGGATGGTGGCTGGAATATTTCCTACCTATTAAAGTTGATGGGCATGATGTGCAATTTATGTCTGAAGATGTTCGTTACTCAGAAAGGGAATTATTACACTTAACATCGTTTGCTGGTTATACTATCTCACGTGACAATCAAATTGTTGACCCGAGATTTAAATGGTATGCGGAAAAAGAGGAAAAAGCTTATTGCTGTCGCTCTAAACGTAAAAGGCATGCGGAACAAAAACCAATTATTATTAAAAAAAGTGATGTTGTAATTAGTAAGCATGATTTAGACATATTCTACGAAAGTCTTCCTGATAAAACAGCGGATGAATATACTACGCCATATTTGGAATTAATGCAGGCTGCAATAAAAGCCAACAAGATTGACTATAAAAATCAACCAAAGGCAGATACTCTTCGTGAATGGTTTCTAAATAATTGGGGGGATTTTGAAGATGCGGCTGATAATAAAGTTAAGTTGATGGCTACTTTTGTCCGATTACCAGAATCTGCTAGGGGTGGGCTAAAGAAAATTAGCAAGAAATCATAACCTGCGAACTACTTGCTTCGCACCTTCGCACGTTTTTTTAGAGGTTCTTTTAGGGCATATCCTTAGTCACAAGCACTGAAGCTTGATATTAAGGAGAAACACATGACCAAATACATCCCTGTTCCAGAATGGAACAATCATCACTCTTGGCCGTCAATTGGTGGGCTAAGACACCTCATTTTTTATGCAAAAACCAACGGATTTCATGAATGCATTCGTCGAGTAGGTCGGCGTGTGCTGATTGATGAAGCAGCGTTTTTTGTATGGGTAGACCGCCAGAAATCTAATTCTTATTAGATTAAGTTTACGATTTCATTGAGTTTTATATGAAACAAATCTTAATTTCAGGAGAAGAAGATGACGAACACAATTACACTGAACTTTGAAAATACGATGTTGATTAGTGAGATTAAAAATAGGCTGATTTCAAATATTGAGCACATAGTGCATATGTTGTTTCCGAACGAATATAAAGAAACTAGTGCTTATGAGATTCGAGTTGGAAATAGAGGAAGCCTTGCCATTACATTTGAGGGGGAATGGTATTCTCATGAACAACAAGTTGGCGGGGATGTTTTTTCCCTTATCCAATGGCAATTAAAATGCAGTTTTCCAGAGGCATTAAATTGGGCAAAAAATAACAGTTACAATGTGCACGATACGATGCCACCAGTTTTGGAAAAAGCTTCCACATCAGCTCGAACTAAGCGTATCCAGCATGCTAGGTGCTTATGGAAAAATGCATATCCAATTTGTGATACTCTAGCTCAGACCTATTTATGCTCTAGAAATATTAACACTACGTCTGCTGTAGCTCAAAAGAAGATGCGTTTTATACCATCGCTTACACATGTACCGAGTAGTAAGAAATTTCCAGTTCTATTATTTCGTCTTGATTTAGAGGATGATGTTTTTGCAGGTGTTCTTAGAATTTATTTGGCTCAAAATGGACTGTGTAAGGCAAGCGTTAAGCCTAATAAGATGCTTTTGGGTGATGTAAGGGGCGCGGCAATTCGTCTGGCTGCGCCAAAATCTCATATCGTAGTAACAGAAGGCCCAGAAGATGCACTGTCGCTTATGTGTATGAAGCCTAATTGGGCTGTCTGGAGTTTGTCTGGTGGTAACATTCTCAATTTTACTCCACCCCAAAATATCGAGTCTGTAACCATTGCTGCAGATAATGATAATGCAGGGCAATATTACGCTAACGAATTAAGTAGACGGCTGCTTTTGCAGGGCATGGCTGTCGATATTGTTTATCCCACCGTTGGAAAAGATTTTAATGACATGTTGATGGAGAAATATCATGGCTAAGCAAAAAATCCGTCTAGTTAGAAATAAAGTTAGCTTAGATATAGCGTTTGAAAAACCTGACATGACGATTACAGAGGATTACAGACCTTCTGCTCCTGAAGTGCCCTTACAAGTCTTTAGCAAGCGTTGGCAGCAAAGCATTAATGTTTCATCCAAAGTGAAGGGGTGTTCAGTAGATTATGCAATGGTTTCTATTTTAGTTGGTGCAGCTTCGGTTATAGGAAATGCAAGGCGTGTACAGGCATGGGAGGGATTTGAGCAACCATGTATTTTATGGGGGATGCATGTTGGACTGCCATCTACAAATAAATCCCCTGCCTTGGATATTGTGAAAAAACCTTTGATGTGCATTGAAAGTGAATTTGTAGCCACTCATGAAGAACAATTAAAAGAATGGAAAGCTAATTGTGAAGTATCTGAATTACATTTCAACGCGTGGACGGAGCAATGCAAGAAAGCATTGAAAGCTGGCAAAGAGTTCTTGCCAGTAAAACCAAAAGAAGCAGAAAAACCTAAGCGTCCAGCTAGAACTAGGTTGGTTGTTATTGACCTTACAGTGGAAGCCCTCAGAAATGTTCTGGCAGATAATCCCAGAGGGGTTTTAATGCTGCGAGATGAGTTGGCAGGGTTGATTAAGAACTTTATGCGTTATGGTGGCTCAGATAAAGAAGCATATCTTTCCGCATATGATGGCGACGCATATTCGGCAGACAGGGTGGGGTATGAAAATACCGTTCATGTACCCTCTTTCAGCGTATCATTGTTGGGTGGCATACAACCAGAAAAGCTTGAGGAAGAACTTAAACATTCTCCTGATGATGGTTTCTTTGCAAGGTTTCTTGTGGTGAATCCCATCCACCAAGTTCAACCACGTCCAGATGTAAAGCCAGATAATGATTTTATACTCGCTGCATTCAATAAATTGAGAATGTTGGAGATGGGTGTTGATGAAAATAATGTACCTATAAGTAAGGTTATCAAACTTAGGAATGTTGCTAGAAATGTCTTCGATGAATGGAAAATGCAAATTCCTGAATTGGAAAAAGATACCAATGGCATACTGACCTCTTTTATCGGGAAAACTCCCGGTATGGTGCTTCGCTTGTCTTTAGTTCTTGAATATTTGTCATGGGTAGAAAAGGATGGGGTAAAAGAACTTGAATATATTTCCATAGAAAGTATTGAAAATGCCATCACCCTCATCATGGAATATTTTATTCCGATGTCACGAAGGGTATTTTATGGCTTTGCGGTTCCTTCTGAAGAGATGGATGCACGTTTAGTTGCGAAGTATATATTGAAGCAACGCCCTGAAAAAATAAACTTTACAAAATTTTATAGGATGCAGGGTGCACCAATAAGGGAACGACTGCGATTAGCAAAAGCGATAGATTATTTAATTGAATGCAAATGGCTGTATCCATTGCAAGAACGTGAAGGAGATACACCAGGATGTCATCGAAAGAACTATGTGATAAACCCACGTTTATATGAATTTATATAAGCATGCAGTATGTGTAGTTTGTGTAAAAAGGAAAAAGCTTTTTGCATATTCTACACTTTTTGCATGAACCTATAAATTAATAGTAGGTTATGCGAACGGAAAATATGTCGTGGTTACGCAAAAAACCTTTATATTTTAGAGTTATCGCCTTTATTATATTCCGAGTTCTTTAAAATTACATCGTTGTGGCAAAACGTATTCTTGATAGGCTGAAGCGTGACAATTAAAACTGTCTAATCCGTTTTGTTCAAACCAATCTGCCCAGATTACACTATAGGGGCGAAGGTACTTTACTCGCCATACATCCCTAACTAGACGTTGAATGTAGCGAGGAACAGTTAGAGGTTCTCCATTTTGGGTGTAAATGACCGCAGGGCGTTTAACAGTGAGTCGAGCGTGTTGATCTTCGTGAAACTCGATGTAATGCGCCTTTCCGTTGTTATGAATGACCACATCACAGCTTATTTGATTGGGGTGAATAGCCACTTTAATTGTCGAGGGGCATAAATTTAGCTCTTGGACAGCAGAATTACGGCGTTTATGTGTAAGAGCGCTATGTTTCACCCAATGAATGATTTCGGTAGTCTCAACGCTTTCTAGGAGCAAATAAGCAGGGAGAATAAAGTTACTGTGGATAATTTTATCAGGTTTAACCCTTTTGATGAGTTCCTTAACAAACCTTGCTTCCCTTTTTCGCATGATGTTGGGATGATAATAAATCTCTGTAGCCATGCTTCTTAACCCCAGCCAAATTACTCATTAAGAGTTTCATTGAAAATTTGGCTACTGGTAGCCGGGAGTTAAGAACCACACTGAGATGGCGCGACAATCTTTTAGCCGTAAGGCATGGACATACACTGCCGCCTCCCGGCCATAAAGGCAGGAAGCGACATGTCGTTTCGGCAACACGTCAGACCGCTCAGTGAGGGGTTCTTAAGCCCCAGAGCAACAAACTGCTGCTCCACTAGCGATGTTATAGATTTGTCTGTGGAAAGGGAAGTAAAAGAAAAAAATAAATCAAGATTGATAAAGTATCAAAAATTTATGGTTTATTCTTTATTGAGATTGCCTTCTGAAGATTGCTTCTAAAATAGAATTCATTAAGGGTATCTCTGAGCGAAGTGTTTTGTAGTTTCAAGGCATAAGCCTTAATCGCTTCGCCATTCTTTATTTCAACCGAGTAATTGTCACAATCTTTTATTTGGCTGTTAAACCAAGTTTGTGCTTCGGGGTGAAAGTCATTGTTTGTCCATAATTCAAATTTGAACTTTTTGGATGATGAGCCTTCATTTGATAAAGTTTCATATATCAATGGAACTCTGTCTTCATACCATTTCTTTAAATCATCTGCACTTACTAATGAGGAAGGGTTTTTTGCCTTGCATTCTATGATTAAAATCTCATTTTTATTGGTTATATCAAGATATACATCTATTTCTGCTGGTTTGCCTGACTTATTAGTAATGCGCTTTCCAGTTTGTAAGAAACCACCCTCCACATCCTTTACTATACAGCCGATAACAAGTTCAAATAATGCTCCTAGTAAGTTATCGGTGTTTCCCACTATTTTTGATAAGCTATTCATAACTTTAATAATATAGCTGGGATCTGCGGATGCTTTTGCCCCTAAATCGGTTAGCATTGTAACTAAATCTTTAAGTGCTTTTGCAACTTCTTCGCCAAATAGATTTTCTATAGTTATGGCTAGAATGCCTTTTGACCTTAATAAAGAGAATGATTGCGAGGAAAAAGAATACCCTATAAGCATTGGCATTATAGGAGCAACACCAGGTGGTGCACTTGCAAGATTGCATTTGCGAATGAATGCTACAGCTTCTTCTTCTTCAATAGAAGTATGTAAATTTATATCACACACAATGAAGCCTGGACGCGCGTTATTTTCAGTAATTTGCACAAGAGGTCTAACATAGCTCGGTGCACTTAAATCCCATATTATTCCTGAAACTTGAGGAGGGTTTATATCTCCACGCAGTGCAAAGCTTTTGTAACTGCCAAACCCAATTCGACGAGCCCAATTGCTAATGCTTTGTAGAGCTATATTTTCAGCAAGGTTTAATGCTTCTATTGCTGATAAGTTTATGTATACAAAGTTTTTTGGTTTGAATTGAATATACTTTACATCACCGTCACCCGTTTCTTCTAATAGATTGATAGCCATGAGCCGATCTAAAATACGTTGTGGTGAAAGGTGGCGTTTCCTAGCTAAAGGGCTTCCTGTAATACAAGAAAAGTTTGATTTTGGAACAATCCCACCTTTAGATTTTAATCTAACAACTGTGCACCAATAGGAGTTCCCTGCTTTATGAAATGCTTTTTCTAAACGCTCCCAAAATAGGTCTGTGCCGTATTGCTCTTCAGTATAAACAAATCGTGCATTTTTTTCGAATCTTAAGCCCGCTAATCGGATAATATCTTTTTCGCGTTGTATGCGTTTTCGTGCTGTGATCTCACTAATACCTAAAGCTCTCATTTCTTGTATTAAATCTGAAGTTAAGCAAGGGCCAACACGTTTTACAATATTAAGTATGTTATCTGATGATTTCATTGGTTCTTATGTCACACTGCTCTATTTATAATATCTTCTCTATACAACGCTCGTATATTTTTTTGTTATAAAAATCTAAGCAATTTAGCCTTTTTTAATCAGAAGGATAGGCGAATTGCTTTTGATGTGTTGTGTTTTTGTTTTGTCCAATCATAATAGAAGTTAGTTTATATTCTTAAACACGCATTTGCATGATGAAGACTTATATTACATATCTAGCGCAAGTGCGCGTGTTTAAGTTCTAAGACCATGTTATCTTTGAAGATTTCATTGAGATGGATGTCTTTTCTTTCTTAAGATTGGTTCTGCCAACAAATCATAGGAGGAAATTATGGCAACCTACGCATATTGCAGAGTAAGCACAATCGACCAAGTGGATAATGGAAATAGTTTAGAGGTTCAACGTTCTCGAATCGAAGGCGAAGCAAAATCAAAGGGTCTAAAGGGTATTGATAAGTTTTTTGTTGATAAAGGCATATCAGGTGCAAAACCACTAGCTGACAGGTCAAACGGCAAAAAGCTCTTAGATACTTTAAAAGATGGTGATGAAGTAATCGCCTTAAAGTTAGATAGAATGTTCCGTAGTGCTGGAGATGCCGTCCAACAATTAGAAGAGTTCAAGAAGCGCAAAATCAAACTATTTTTGCTAGATATGGGTGAAGTAACTGGCAATGGCATTGCCGCTATGGTCTTTACCATTCTTTCTGCGGTGGCGCAGTTTGAACGTGAACGCATAGCAGAGCGCATTGCCGAATCCAAAGCGCTTGCTATGTCACAAGGGCGTTATACGGGAGGGTTGATTCCTTTTGGTTTTGATATTGTGGAAAGTGATGGGAAGAAGTATTTGAAAGAGAATGCAGAGCAAGTAAAAATCATCACTGAGATTTTCAAATTACGCGATGAAGGACTATCCTATAAAAAGATTGCCAAGTCGATAAACGAAGCGTTTTCTACTAAACTGTCTCATATGGGTATTAAGCGAGTATTGGGGAGGTTGAATATGGGACTAAAAGAAAGAATGAACGACATGGAGATTGTTATGGTGAAGGAGGATGTTGTTGAAGAGTATAAAACGGAAAGTGAAATTGTAGACCTTAAACAGTCGGATGACGCAATTTCAATCTCAAATGTAAATATTGCCAAGAAATAGCTGGCTTCCTCACTGTTATCAATGGTTTTAGAGTGACAATATTTGACGGCATATGATTTGTAAGCCTGGTTTCTTTGATACCTTTTGAAGGTTGAAAGATATAGTGTTAAAATTAGGATATGATTGGTGAAGGGTTACTAAATGATTGCATTAAAAATGCAAGAAGGTCAAATTGCTGCTGCTTCAAGGTTTTTCTCTGCATCTGTATTCAGAGAGATGGCTTTTGGTGGGCGCTCTCCTTTGCTAATTGAGTTGATAAAAGAGACTGGGCTTTTTGGTTTAAGTCCTGAACGAGATAATGTTGCGGCTTTGTTTGATAAAGCATTTGATGTTTTAAAGGTAAAACACGCACGTAATGAATATATATATAAAGCGGCATTAACTCATAAAGTATTGCTGGGTGAGCATAATTTAAGAACTGCTTCTATGCTAACAGAGTTTAGAGCTGAATCTTGTAAAGTTGATTATGTGATTTTGAATGGTACGGCAACGGCTTATGAAATTAAATCTGAAAGAGATTCCTTAGCTAGATTAGAAAAGCAAGTGCATTCGTATATGAATGTTTTTGCTAGGGTTAATGTAATTGCTGGCGAGAATCATATTGATTCGATATTGAATTTAGTTCCCAAAGAAGTGGGAGTAATGAAGCTAACTAAACGGTTTACTATTAATACAGTAAGAGCTGCTGTTAATCGTCCTGAGCGCACCAACCCACTATCTATTCTTGATTCAATGCAATTACGGGAAGCAAAAAATATTCTTAAGGAATTGGGGTTAGATATTCCTGATGTTCCGAATACATGTTTGTACGAGGAGTTGAGGAATACGTATATTAAATTAAAATCTGTTGATGTGCATCGCGCAATGGTAAATACTTTAAAGGTAACGCGAAATCTAATGCCATTACAGGAATTAATGAATGATATTCCCAAGTCACTTCAGCCTATGGTATTATCAACTAATTTGAAGAAGAAAGAAACAAGTCGTTTGTTGAGTGCAATCAATACTCCCCTATGCGATGCAATAAAGTGGATATAAGATGTATCTCCTTATTTTCGTGGCAAGCAATATGAATTAATTACGATTCGAGAATGCGTCGATATTTTCGCATGCAATGGTTTTGTGCCAATAATTGAGCCTGTAAAAGGACTGCTGTCAGGTCTAGAAAAAACATTAGATGTTTTGTGTGAGAAGAATGTAGAAACAATAGTTATTATGAATCCTCAAATTGGTCATCATAGAGATGATGGTGCTGAGATAAATGGCTTGATTAATATTAAATATCAAGCATCTAATAATATAATTTTAGGATTTTATTTATCTGAAACGACTGAAATCGGAGAGGTTTGTCATTTTTTAGATAGTCATATTTCAAGAAAAGTAGCTTTAGTTCATGCAGGCTTCTCAAAAGCAAAAGAATTAAAAGAAGTAATCAGTACCAGATATGAAATAACCAAACATATTTTTTTGGAAAAAAATTGCGGTAAATTATATCAGAAGCATTTTGACGTTCAGGGAAATAACAATGCCGTTCTAATTAGAGATGGTTTTCAACAAAAAAGGGGGCGTGATTATCCTGATTTAGAGTTGTTTTCTGACTTACATGTGACTTATGAGTTAGAGAGAGTGCAGGGGTTTGGTGATTTTCTGACAGTGGGAGATAATTATTCTGAAACAGGTGGTCCTGCATATACCATTGTTATTCACATAACTTTCATTGATGAAGTCAATGATAGTGTAATGTTCATACATCATTTTAAATCTATTCGGCAAAACACACCAACTGATCCAGCTGGAAAATTTGCAGAGGCTTTGAATCTCTTGGTGGGATGTGTTAATAGCCCACAAAATAAGATTGATGACACTGGTGCCATTAGGGAATTCAAAAGCTTATATGAAAGACGACATTTCCCTGGCCTTGGGTATGTTAAAAAGCTCTCAATGCGTCATCATATTGAAACAATGGCTAGATTTTTGTCTGCTCAGAGAGTTGACTGATGAAATGTTGTCCTAATTGTTTTGGCGATAAGGGTCTGAAGAAGGAGATTTTCCCCTTATTATCTAAGGAAAGTGGAAAATGTAATTTTTGTGATTCAGATAATCAGCCTTTAATTAATCCCAAAGATTTGATTGATTACTTTGAGCTCTTGTTAGGTGTCTATAAAATAGACAGTAGTGGTAGGCCATTAATAAAATGTTTGATGTATGATTGGTCATTATTTCCTAGTGACATGATTAATGAAGCTAAAGCTCAAATACTTTTAGGTGAGGTGCTAGACAATGGTGACATTGTAAGAAAAAGTTATTCTGCTTTGCATGAAGACATAGAGTCATTAAATGCATGGGAAGATTTAAAGTCGGAGTTAATGTGCAGAAATAGATTCTTTCCCAATAATACAATTGATTTTGATCGACTTGAGTCACAATTCTCTAGATTAATTTGGGACATAGAAGAAATTCCGTCGGTGTGGTATAGGTCTAGAATTAAGGAGGATGGAAAAGATTTTACTACAAACGATATGGGGCCGCCTCCACCTAAAAAAACGTCACATGGTCGAGCTAATCCAATTGGTATACCATATTTATATATTGGTTCATCAATTGCGTCTGTAATATCAGAAGTTAGACCTCATCCAGGTGAAAGTGTTTGTACTGTTGAATGTCGCCTTCACAACAATCTTAAAATAGTAGACTTAAGAAAGCCACGAGCAACAATCTCTCCCTTCTTGTTAAGCGATGAGAATGAGATTGCGTCTTTACGAAATGACTTAAAGTTACTTGAAAAACTAGGAGATGAATTATCAACCCCTGTATTACCAACAAGTGTTGCAATCGAC
Organism: Rickettsiales bacterium; assembly: GCA_036770365.1. Classification (GTDB taxonomy): domain Bacteria; phylum Pseudomonadota; class Alphaproteobacteria; order Rickettsiales; family UBA998; genus DAIPJH01. Next base: position 32,589 of record DAIPJH010000002.1, on the reverse strand, counting down.
TATATTCCTAGCCAATATTTATGCGAGTTTATAAAAAAATGTGGATATTCAGGGGTCGCATATAAGAGCTCTGTTAGTGATGGTATAAATCTCGCATTGTTTGATGCAGATAATGCAGAGATTATTGATGACAGTCTTCATGAGCATTTGATTAAACGCGTTACGGTAGAATACAATTAATGCAAATTCATATGCTGCACGTTATGGGACACTGGTGGGACAGTTGGGTGTAAAAAGTCACGATATTTGACAAATAACTACAAAAAATCATTTAGCCTAACTCGTTGAATTTATTGTTGTGAATTGTTTCAATCTATTGTTATTTATAAGAAAATTATGGCTCATAACCTGAAGGCCGCACGTTCAAATCGTGCCCCCGCAACCAAACTTTTCAAATTGTATTTTTTCCAACTAAGTTTTCCCTAAGAAAAAACTTAGTTGCGTTCAGACGCCATTAAGGTTTGCGGTGGACGATCGCCGTAACCGCAAATGGTGATTCCAAATGAGAAAATTATTTGGAATTGTTATGATCAAAAATCTCTGGTCAGGGTAAGATAGACGGTGCGTTCTACGTCAGGACCTGAGGTTTGCTGTGTGTGTTGGCTTTGCAGGTTTTGACCAGATAAGGCAATGGAGGTTTGTTCATTCAAATAGTAAGCTGCGCGCGCACCGACAGTAATGTAGCTTTTGATATCTGTGAGTACTTCGCCAAATTCATAGTTTTGTGCATCAGAGATGTAATTACTATACCCGTCAAGCTCCCATGCACCCGTCTTATAACCAAGATGGGCATTGATCATATGTGTGGGGGTGGTTGCATCAAAGCGTCGTGGATATCTTGTGCCAGCCAGTAAGTTGACATTAGCATTTTCAATGATATAGCCTGCATCCCAAGTATAGCTTTCTGCAAATGCACCTTTTAGCTTAAGTTCTGCGCCGGTCGCATCTGATGATCCAACGTTTCGCGCCGCATAAACAGAAGGAGGAACTTTGATATCGTGCATGTTTTTATAAAAGAGAGAGCTGCGCAGACCACCACTAATCGTGGAAATTTTTCTGTCCCACCCGAGTTCATAACTGTCGACAGTTGTGGGGTTTAATCTTGGGTTTCCAAGGCGTATTGGACCCGTGCTGCTGACAAAATTGGCGCTAAGTTCATAGAGTCCGGGGGCTTCTATGCCACGCCCAAGCGCAAGTCTGAACTTATCTTTGTCTGTGGCCTTCCAGACTAACCCACTATTATAGCTTGGTGTAAAATGTTGTTGTTCATAGTCTTCGTTGGTGTAGGGACTGGCAGCAATCCATGACCCTCCCGTACGCCCAAGCATAAGATAATCGACGCGCACGGCGTTTGTCCAGTCAAGTTGGTCGTTGATAATCCAGTTCCACATACTTGACGTCGCATAATTTTTATAGCCAGACTTTGCACCATCACCTACCGCAAAACCCGTGAGGTCATTGTCTCGATATTCACCCATGATTCTGAATGTATGGTGATTACCTGCCTGTATCAAATCTTCTATTTGCGATACAATGATTTGGTTTTTCATATCCATGCGGATGGAAGATGTGAGGTGCATATCCATTTGATTTTGATAAATGGAAGCCTTAATCAGTCCTATTTTGGTATCACTTTCATAGGATGCTTTCTGGGCATTTGTTTCATACTCAAAAGGCAGAAGAAAAAATAGGGGGCTTCCATCATTTAAATGTGCGTTGGAATTTGTGCCTTCGAGGCGCAGCATTGAGGTATCCGTTACTTTGAGTGCGGCGTCGATGCCGATAGATTGCTGTGAAGGGTCAATAAAAGTTTTTGGAGATTCACGGCCATTTGTCTCGCTGTTAAATTCATTTTCATGCATTTTATTTGCAGAAATTCTTATGCTGGCTCTTTCTCCAAAGGGCAGGGTAGTAATGACATTGGCTTGGCGATGGTTGCCCGTGCCTGCGGTTACGCTTGCGCTTGATACTTTGTCGTGTAGTGGGTGGTACGTGACGAAGTTGACAACACCATCTGCGGCATTAAAGCCAAAAAGTGCCGTATTAGGACCTTTTACAATCTCGATTTGTCTGACTTCTCCTAACTGAATGGGGATGCCTAGCCAATTGGTAATGCTGTAGTGATCAAGGTAGATTTGACGTCCATTGACAAGCACTAATAATCTTGATGCGGCTTCCTGGTTATTGCCGCGAATATTGAGGTCATACCCTTCTCTGCTCCATTGCCAGACGCTCATGCCCGAAACAGTGCGCATGACTTCAGCAATATTATGTGCGCCTGTGCGGCGAATCTGCTCTGCAGAGAGAATTTCCATCGCCACAGGTGCTTCAGAGACGCGTTGTGGTTTGCCCGTAGCAGAGGTGGTGACGGGTTCACCGAAGAGAGATTGCAGTGAGGAATAGTCAATTGATTGCGCGTGAGCCTGCGTTATATGGGCGATCATACCCATTAGACTTAAACATGCTATACGACGTAGCTTACTCATACTCTTGGCTCTCCACGCCGTAACAAGTTCTCAATAGATAAGGAGTAAATGTTTCGAGAGGATTGTGTCCAATAGAATAATTAAAACTACAGGTTATGTGAATATGTTTCTTGTTTGGTGTGTCGCTTTGGCAAATGTTATACAAATAGATAGGGGATCACATCAGCCTTTTTCCACCACTGCATCCAAGCCATATGTCTCATGCAAAGCACGTAGCGCAAGCTCGAGATAGGCTTCTTCAATCAGTACACTGATTTTGATTTCTGAGGTGGAAATCGCGATAATATTAATACTTTTGTTTGCCAATGTTTGAAACATTTCCTGTGCGACGCCCGCGTGCGAGCGCATGCCTACACCAACCACAGAGATTTTTGCCACATTTTCACCAATATGAAGTTGTTTGTATTCCATTTTACCCGCAGCAAAAGCTTCTTCAATGGCGGCTTTGGCTTGCGCGAGGTCGCCGCGTGGGACGGTGAAGGTGATGTCGGTTTCTTTGCCGTCGATGGTAACGTTCTGCACAATCATATCGACGTTGATATTGCGTTCAGCCAGAGGCCCAAAGATGGCGGCAGAGACGCCGGGGCGGTCTTTGACCCCGTTGATGGTGATGCGCGCTTCATCGCGGCTATAGGCAAGTCCTGTTACACGTTGTTTTTCCATGATGTCCTCTTCTCTTACCAGCATTGTGCCTGGTTTATCTTCAAAACTAGAAAGTACCTGAAGTGGTACGTTATGATTCATCGCAAGCTCAACTGAGCGGGTTTGCAAGACTTTTGCGCCCAGAGATGCGAGTTCTAACATCTCTTCATAAGAAATCTTATCAAGCTTTTTTGCAGTTTTTACGATGCGTGGGTCGCAGGTATATACCCCGTCCACGTCGGTGTAGATGTCACAACGATCTGCGCCAAAGGCAGCAGCCAGTGCAACCGCAGAGGTGTCTGAGCCGCCACGGCCAAGCGTCGAAACGCGGTTATCTTCGGTTACACCTTGAAAGCCAGCAACAACGGCGACGCGACCTTCTGCAAGGCTTTTACGGATATTGGCAGTTTCGATGCGTTCCACGCGTGCTTTAGAGTGGACTTTGCTGGTGATAATTGGCACTTGCCAGCCAGTCCAAGCGCGTGCGGGTATGCCAATACTTTTTAGGCGAAGTGACACCAAACCCGCTGTGACCTGTTCACCTGTGGCGACCACTAAGTCATAATCGGCGTATTCTTCGAGATTTGTAAGTGCAGAGACCTCTTTGACATAGTTAATCAAACTATCGGTGATACCTGACATTGCCGAGACATTGACAATCACCTGATTGCCCGCACGTACCTCACGCGCCACGCGCTCCGCGACATTGCAGATACGTTCGGTGTTGGCAACTGAAGTGCCACCAAATTTCATGACGATAAGTGCCATCAAACCCTCCAAATTTTTGTGAGGGCATGTAATAAGGCCAAATGGTGTATTTTGCAATGGATTATATTACATACTTGACTACTATACTCGTGTTCTAAACTGTGGGGTTTTATGGAAAGATTGCTGCATTTCGCGCTGTTTTTTAGTTTATTATCATTGGTGCTGGGTGGCGCGCAGTTTTATGTGTTTCACCGCATTGTGTATTATTTCACGGTGAATTCTGGGCTTCGTATGGCGTTGGCGACGTGGTTTACGTTGACGTGGCTGGTGATGAGCTGTGCTTTGCCGTTATTGCGTTTGGTGTCACGCGAAATGGCAGTGCCGTTCGTTTGGTTGGGGTTTGGCTGGATGGGCGTATTGATGTTTCTGGTGTTGGGGTTTGTTATTGCGGATACGTTGCTGATTGGACATTATCTGGCAACGCGCTCGCAGGATGTAGACATGGAGCGACGCAGTTTTTTCAAGCAGATTTTAGGCGTTTCTGTGCTTGGAGTGACGGGTGCAATGGGCGTGGTTGGCGTGCGTAATATTCTACGCGATGTGGTGGTGAAGCCTGTGACGATTACGCTGAAAAAATTGCCTCAAGCACTCAGTGGAGTGACGATTGCGCAGCTCAGTGATGTACATATTGGCCCTATTTTAGAAAAAGATTGGTTGCGTGGTGTTGTGGAAATGACCAATGCGCTGGGTGCAGACATTATCGTGATTACGGGTGATATGGTTGATGGCACTGTGGAAGAACTTAAACACCATGTAGCATCTTTGGCGGATTTACGCGCACCGCACGGTGTGTATTTCATCACAGGCAATCACGAGTTTTATTCAGGTGCGAAAGAATGGCGGGCGCATATAACTAGTTTAGGGATTCGCGTTTTAAGCAATGAAGGTGTGGAAATCACACCAAGAGCAGGTGCGGACACGTTGTATCTGGCAGGGGTGGAGGATTACCATGCGAGTCAATTTGGTGAAATGAAGCAAGATATTGCGCTGGCAATGGCGGCGCGCAAGCCTGAACAAGTAGCAATTTTGCTGGCACATCAGCCTGTGGCGATTCATGAAGCGGTAACATATGATGTGGATGTACAGCTTTCAGGGCATACGCACGGCGGACAGATATTCCCCTTTAATTTCGCGGTGTATGTGCAGCAGCCGTACGTGAAGGGTCTTCATACTTATCCGAACTCAGATACGCAGATTTATGTCAGTAGTGGTACAGGTTTCTGGGGGCCGCCGATGCGGGTAGGGACGTCGTCGGAAGTGGCGTTGATAACATTAAGATCTGTGGCGAGTTAAATGACGGTTCTATGCATTAAAATGGCATCCTTGCGACCTTCAGGGGTAGCGTAATAGTTTTTACGGCGGCCAGAAGGTAAAAAACCAAGGCTTTCATAAAAAGCAATAGCAGAGGCATTATCTTCTTGTACTTCAAGATGCACATGCCGAACGCCACGTTGTTTTTCTATTTTGAGTGCATGGGTGATCATCTCTCGCGCAAGCCCTTGACGACGCATTTCTTTTAAAATGCCAAGGGCAAGAATTTCGCATTCGTCTGCGATACTACGAAGGATGAGCATGCCATAAGCTTCGGTGGACGCGTTGACGGCAAGATATCCGCTCACACCAGTGCTTTTAAGAAGAGTATAAAATTCATCTGCTCCCCATCCTGCGGGGAGTACAATTGCATGGATTAACGCCATGGTTTCGGCATCTGAAAGCGCGCAAGACTTAATTTTTATGGTTTCCTTTGGCATCATATGGGTAGGTTAGCCACCGGTTTGCGCAAGACATATTGTTGCATGACATAATCAGGATAAACACGAAAATCTTGTTTAGAAATGATTTGTAATCCAGTCTTTTCTGCGTTGTATGTGAGGTAAGATTCGGTATGACCAAATCGTCCTAATTTGGGAATCACCCCATAAGGGTGTGTGCCTTTATAGGGTTCGGTTTGTAGTACCCAGATGCCACCTTCTTTGAGAGCAGTGGCGCAGCCTTGAAACACAACATCAAGATTGCCCACATAATTGGCAACATGTGCCATGACGATGATATCAAACTGTGGTGCGTCAATCCCGACAAGGTAGGTGCGTAGATCACGTAGCAAAGCGCGGTCGTAAATAATTCTTCCGTCTTTGCGTTTACGGTTGGCGGTAATTTCAAGCATAGTGTGTGAGAAATCTACCCCTGTGATATGGGTGGCAATATCATCGAGCAATCCACCGCATAATCCTGTGCCGCAGCCAAGATCGAGGAGGCGGTAATTGATTTGGGATTTATCAATGTTGCGGCGTACGGCTTCATCCGCGTGGATATGTGCGCTGTAGCCACGTTCTTGTTGGGCTTCATCATATCCGTCAGCAATGGCATCGAAATAGCTGCGCGCAAGTGATTCAGGCATTGTGTGCGGACGTGCAGATTCGGGCAGCATGCGTTCATCAATGGTAGCAAGCATGAAATGCGTTTCAACGTGTTTTGGATTGAGTTTATAGGCGCGTTTTAAGTGAATAAGCGCGCTATGAACGTCATCACGTGCATAGTAGCAGCTTCCAAGCAGATAATGGGCGAGCTGCATTTCAGGTGCAAGCCAAAGCACGATTTTGAGGCGGAAGATGGCATCACGAAAGAAACCTTCGCTTGCCAAGCGTTCGGCAAGCGCGTAATTGCGTTCGGGCAATGTTTCTAATAATTCCCATAATTCTTGAACGGCGCGGCGCGGTGACGTGAGTAAATCTTTAAGACGAAGTTTAACTGTTGCTGCATCCATATCAGATACATGGCGCAGTGCTTCTAGGGTGCGCTGGGTAGTGACCTTTTCAGGTGACCATGTCCCTGTTTCATACAATGTATTGTGTGAATTTTGCGCAGACTGCACACCTTGCGTTGATGCAGGAGGTGATGGTACATCTTGGCTCATAGATAGAAACTCCTTAGAGGGTAGTATTGTACCACATTTTAGAGTAAGTTACACTAGATTGCGATTGTGCAAAATAGTTTTGCTGAATAACGTAAATATTTTAAGGTTTTCTCATGGCAGCAGTGCAACAAAGTGGCATTTCCAGCGTGGATGTTCATGAAATTGAGCATTTTTCTCGCATGGCAGAAGCATGGTGGGATGTTAAGGGAGCGTTTCGTCCGTTGCATATGATGAATCCTATGCGTATTTCATATATTCGTGATGTCATTGTGCAGCATTATAGTCGTGAGAAGGATATACTACGACCATTGCAAGGATTAAATGTGATGGATATTGGTTGTGGTGGTGGTTTGGTGAGTGAACCGATGGCGCGACTTGGCGCGAATATGACGAGTATTGATGCGTCCGAGAAAAATATTGGTATTGCTTCTGCGCATGCCGCGCTGTCTGAACTTGTGATTGATTATCGTTGTACGAATGCTGAGGATTTAGCGGCACAGGGTAAGCAGTATGATGTAGTACTTGCGCTAGAGATTATTGAGCATGTTGCCGATATACAGGTGTTTATGGATGCCTGCGTAGCACTCACAACATCAGGCGGAGTATGTATTATGAGTACGTTGAATCGTACAGCAAAATCTTTTGGGATGGCAATCGTGGGAGCAGAATATGTGCTGCGCTGGCTGCCAAAGGGTACGCATCACTGGGGTAAATTCATTCGCCCTAGCGAGCTGGCGGAGTATGCAGAACGTGCAGGTTTTGTGACACCAGAGTTTATGGGGATGGTCTATCAGCCTTTTTCGCAGCAGTGGCGACTGGATGCCAAAGATTTAGATGTGAATTATATGATGGTGACAAAGAAACCCTAATAACGCGTTAAAAACATATTCTTTTTATTGCGCCGCGGCGTAATCTTGCGTGTGGGCTGCTTATGCGTTACTGTGGCGTGATCGTTATTTCATTTATGAGTGCGCTATGCTGGGATTTATTCATACACCGCAAGATTACCCAAAAATAAGACCAGCCGAGGAGCGTAAACATGATTTTGCGGAAATCGCAGCCGCCTATAATCCTGAGGTCGCCAAAGCGCAGGCGGAACGATGTTCGCAGTGCGGGATTCCTTTCTGTCAGGTGCATTGCCCCTTGCAAAATAACATTCCTGACTGGCTGAAACTCACCGCGGAGGGTCGCTTGCGTGATGCCTATGATATGGCGGCACTCACCAATAGTTTTCCTGAGATTTGTGGGCGGATTTGTCCGCAAGATCGCTTATGCGAAGGTAATTGCGTAATTGAAAAAGATTTCAACAGCGTCACCATAGGCTCAGTAGAAAAATACATTACCGATACCGCGTGGGCAGAAGGCTGGGTTGAGCCATTTGCACCCTCGCAGGAATCAGGCAAATCTATTGGCATCATTGGCTCGGGTCCTGCGGGTTTGGCGGCGGCGGAGCAGCTGCGTAGGCAAGGTCACGCGGTGCATATTTATGACCGTTCAGACCGCATTGGCGGTTTGCTGATGTATGGCATCCCTAATTTCAAGTTAGATAAGCAGGTGGTAGCGCGTCGCCAGCAGCAATTTGAACAAAGCGGCATTATTTTTCATACGAAGTGTCGTATTGGTGAGGATATTTCGTTAGCGGAACTACGCCTGCAACATGACGCAGTGCTGATCGCTACAGGTGTTTATCAAGCGCATGGATTGAAGATTCAAGGTTCGCATTTAAAGGGCATTATTCCTGCGATGGACTTTTTGACAACCAGCAATCGTGTTGGACTGGGTGATAGCGTGCCGCAATTTGCTTCAGGCGAGTGGAACGCGCAGGGTAAACATGTGGTGGTGATTGGCGGTGGCGATACTGCGATGGACTGTGTGCGTACCAGTGTGCGTCAAGGCGCAAAAAGCGTGACGTGTTTGTATCGCCGTGATCGCAATAATATGCCGGGGTCGAAACGCGAAGTGAAATATGCTGAGGAAGAGGGGGTCGAGTTCCGATTCCTTGCAAGTCCACTGGCATTTGATGGTGATAAGAAAGGTTATGTGAAAGCGGTGTTGGTACAGCCGATGCGCCTTGGGGCAATGGATGTTTCAGGAAGAAGAATGCCTGAACCTGTGCCTGACTTAAGAGAAACGTTACCTGTGGAAATGGTTATTCTCGCGTTGGGGTTTGAGGCGGAAGCCTTACCAGTGATGTTTGAGGCAAAAGAATTACAGGTGAATGGGAATGGTACGTTGAAAGTGGATGCGCAAGGTATGACGATTTTAGACGGCGTGTTTGCAGCAGGTGACATTGTTCGCGGTGCGTCGCTCGTGGTGTGGGCAATTAAAGATGGGCGTGACGTGGCTCAGTCTATGAGTCACTATTTGCAGCAATATCCCATCAAGCAAAAGATAGCGTAGGTAGATCATGGAAATACAAAATTTTGTACATTATGAGAGACTTGCGCAGCAGCTAGAACGTGATGGTATGTATCATGAAAGTGACGAGCATGATGCGTGTGGAACAGGCTTGGTTGCCGCGATTGATGGCAAACCTAAGCGCGAGATTGTACGACTTGCGATTGACGCGCTCAAGGCTGTGTGGCATCGCGGCGCGATCAATGCAGACGGCATGACAGGTGACGGTGCAGGGATCCACATCCAAATTCCACAAGCCTTTTTTCGAGAATATATTGCCTCCTTTGGTAAACCGCTTTCCAAGAGTCAGCAATTCGCGGTGGGGATGGTATTCCTCCCACGTCAAAGCTATGAGGATCAGGAAGCTGCGCGCGTCATTGTTGAGCGTGAGATCATGCGCTTTGGCTACCGTATTCATGGCTGGCGGCAGGTAGGCGTTAATCCTGATGCGATTGGTCCAGCTGCCAATGAGACCCGCCCCGAAATTGCGCAGATTATTATCGTGGGCAAAGCAGGTGAGGAGGAAGATGCGTTTGAGCGTCACCTTTACGTCATTCGTAAATCCATTGAGAAGAAAGTACTGGAAGAAGCGATTTCTGGCTTTTCGATTTGTTCGCTCTCTTGCCGCTCGATTATTTATAAGGGTTTGTTCCAAGCCGCGCAGCTTGAGTCGTTTTATCCTGATCTTGCGGATGAGCGTTTTATCTCTGCCTTTGCGATTTTTCACCAGCGTTTTTCAACCAATACCGCGCCGATGTGGTCAATGGCGCAGCCGTTCACTTTGCTTGCACATAATGGTGAAATTAATACGGTCAAGGGTAATATCCAGTGGATGAAAAGCCACGAAGCATCGATGTCGTCGGAGCTGTTTGGTGATTTGGTCAATGATATTCGTCCCGTGATTCCCAAAAAAGGTTCGGATACCGCAATGCTTAATGCGGCGATGGAGCTACTGGTGCATGCGGGGCGGTCGCTGCCGCTTGCGAAGATGATATTGATTCCGCCCGCTTGGTCAGAAGATTCACAGGATATGCCGTCTGCGCATAAAGCTTTGTTCAATTATTGTAATAGCATTATGTCCCCGTGGGATGGTCCTGCGGCGATTGTGGCGAGTGATGGCAAATGGGCGATTGCAGGGATGGATAGAAACGGTCTACGCCCGATGCGTTATAGTATCACGGCAGATGGTTTGTTGTTGGTGGGGTCTGAGACGGGGATGGTGCCAACAGGTCACGCTGAAGTGTTGCATTACGGTCATCTCGGGCCGGGGGAAATTCTTGGCGTGGACTTCACACGTGGGATGTTGTTTCGTGACCGTGAACTTAAAGATGGTTTAGCATCAGAATATCCGTATGAGTCATGGGTGCAGGCAATTTACAATGTGGAGGAAGTGCCGTATCTTGAAGCACCCGAATTGCGAGGTTTAGAAGGCGACGTTTTAAAACGCCGACAAATAGCAGTTGGGTTAACCTATGAAGATATAGAATTGATTCTCACGCCGATGGTGATAACGGCGAAGGAAGCCGTTGGGTCAATGGGTGATGATACGCCAATTGCACTGCTTGCAAAACATTATCGTGGATTGCATCAATTCTTCCGTCAAAATTTTTCTCAAGTTACTAACCCACCCATTGATTCGATTCGTGAACGGCATGTGATGACGCTTACTACTCGTATTGGTAATAAGGAAAATATCTTGGGGCAAAGTGAACGCCAAACCGATTTAGTGATGTTGCCAACGCCGATAGTATTCAGTGGTGAGATGCGTGCATTGCGTAAGACATTATCAGAGTCGCTTGCGGTGTTGGATGTGACTTATGCGATACACAACAAAAAAGGCAGCTTGCAGCAGGCTATCGAGAAATTATTAAAGCAAGCGGACGATGCTTTTGTCGCTGGTCAAAGTGACTTTTTGCTCACAGACGAAGCCGTATCTGAAAGCCGTGTAGCTATCCCAATGATTTTGGCGGTGAGTGCGTTGCATGCCCATTTGACCCGCAAAGGAACGCGCAAACGTGCCTCAATTTTGGTGAGTTCAGCGGAATGTATGGATACCCATCATTTTGCGGTGTTGATTGGGGTCGGAGCAACTGCGGTCAATCCCTATTTAAGTGAGGCGTGGATTGCATCACGTTTTAAAGCAGGGGGGTTAGGTAAGCTTTCTTTTGAACAAGCTGTGCGGAATTACCGCACGTCACTCGCAGACGGTATGTTAAAAATCATGGCGAAGATGGGGATCTCGGTGATTGGTTCATATCGCGGCGGCAGTAATTTTGAGGCGATAGGGTTGTCGCGCTCATTAGTCGCACAATATTTCCCGGGTCTGAAATCACGCATCTCAGGGATTGGTATGGACGGGATTCAAAATCGTGTCCATCATCTGCACCAAATGGCATTTGATAAAAACGCTTTAGCGGTGTTGCCGATCGGTGGGTTTTATAATTACCGTGTGCATGGTGAACTTCATGCCCATGAAGCACGTAACATCGCGTTGCTACAAGCGGCTGTGTCCTCTGCGTCCTATCGCGGTTATAAAAACTATAGCCAGCATGTGAATGCAGGGATGCCGATTAATTTGCGTGATCTGTTGGATTTTATACCGAACCGTATCCCTATCTCTTTAGACGAGGTAGAATCTGTCACGGATATTCGTAAGCGTTTTGTCGCGCCAGCGATGTCGATGGGTGCGCTGAGTCCTGAGGCACATGAAACCTTAGCTGTGGCAATGAATCGTATGGGTGCATCGTCGAACTCAGGAGAAGGTGGAGAAGCACATGAGCGGTTTTTGCCGCGTGCCAACGGCGATAATGCCAACTCAGCAATTAAACAGGTTGCGTCGGGGCGTTTTGGGGTGACGGCAGAATATCTTAATCATTGTCGTGAGATTCAAATCAAGGTTGCGCAAGGTGCAAAACCGGGCGAGGGTGGTCAGTTACCCGCCTTTAAGGTAACAGAGCTGATTGCAGAACTACGTCATGCTACGGTGGGGGTGAGTTTGATTTCGCCGCCGCCGCATCATGATATTTACTCGATTGAAGATTTAACGCAGCTTATCTACGACCTTAAACAAATCAATCCTGATGCGATTGTCTCGGTTAAGCTAGTGTCGCAGTCGGGCATTGGCACGATTGCTAGCGGTGTGGTTAAAGCGATGGCAGATAAAATTGTCATCTCAGGCCATGCGGGCGGCACAGGTGCAAGCCCGCAATCAAGTATTAAATATGCAGGTGCCCCTTTTGAAATGGGGTTAGCAGAAGCGCAGCAAGTGTTGATGCTCAACCGTTTGCGTCATCGCGTGGTATTACAAACCGATGGTGGGATTCGCACAGGGCGCGATGTGGTGATTGCCGCGATGCTCGGTGCAGAAGAATATGCGGTCGGGACGCTTGCGCTGATTGCGCTGGGGTGTTTGTTGGTGCGTCAATGTCATAGTAATACTTGTCCTGTTGGGATTTGTACGCAAGACGAGGAACTTCGTAAAAAGTTTGAGGGTAATGTTGAGCGTGTCATCAACCTCTTTACCTTTATGGCAGAAGAAGTGCGCGAAATATTAGCGCGTCTTGGTGTGCGCCGTTTGGAAGAGGTGATTGGACGCCCAGAATTGTTGCATCAAGTTAATCACGGCGGCGAGGATTTAGACACTATTGATTTGGGGCCTTTGTTGGTGCAGCCTGATCAGGGTGATTACCCGCGTATATGTACGATGAAGGGGCGTAATGCGGTTGCGGATTCGCTTGATGTGCAGATGATGGAAGATGCACGCGATGCACTCACGCGTATGGAAAAGATTGAATTGAGCTATACGGTGAACAATACTTACCGCACGATTGGCACACGTCTAAGTTCGATGATGGTGCGTACCTATGATTTATCGAAGTTACAAGAAGACCATATCACGGTGCGGTTGCGTGGTTCTGCAGGGCAGTCGTTGGGGGCATTCGGTGTGCGTGGCTTGAAACTCGAAGTGCGCGGTGATGCCAATGATTATGTTGGCAAGGGTTTGTCAGGCGCGATGATTATTGTGCGTCCACGTCCAAGCAGTTCGCTTGAAACCAGTGTTAATACGATCATTGGTAATACATGTCTCTATGGTGCGACGTCAGGGACATTATTTGCTGCTGGACGCGCAGGCGAGCGATTTGGCGTGCGTAATTCAGGTGCGCTTGCAGTGATTGAAGGTCTTGGCACGAATGGATGTGAATATATGACGGGTGGTACAGTCGTTGTGTTGGGTGATATTGGGCATAATTTTGCGGCAGGCATGTCGGGTGGAATGGCATTTATCTATGACCCAAAAGGGTTGGCGACGACATGCATTAATCCCGAAATGGTCGTGTATCAGCGTATTGCTTCAAAACATTGGGAGTCGGTTTTAAAACAGGCAGTAGAGGCGTATGTAGCACAGACGCATTCTCGCCACGGCGAAAACATCTTGATTGGTTGGGAGTGGGAACTTCAACATTTTTGGCAAATTTGTCCGAAAGAAATGGTGGCGCGGCTTCATTATCCTTTGCAAGATGCTCGTTATGGTGAATTGATGGATGTGATGATGAAGGGGTGATAGGCATATCTACGTAAAAATGCTGCATGTGCGAAAAGTAACTTTATAAAACAATAGAATAGAGCGTTTTTTTCACTTTACATATGTGTGGAAAGATTCTATTTCTGTGACCCCATGTGTTTGTAAGAGCTAGAGGGCAAAGGTTGTCCTTCGTGGGGTGTTGTTTCTAGTGTGACATTATTAGATGTAATTGAGGGTACGATAAAGTACCACCTAGCATAATAATTAGGAAATGTGCGTGGTGGCTTTATGACATCAAATGGGATGATCCTTGATATAGGACTGTTTACCCAAACCATTTTAAATGGCGTGGTGATTGATGAGCATAGCATTGAGGCGAAAGACTTATTCGCCACCAGTGCGCAGAATCTCCAAAAAATCATTAAAGTGAATGAGGTGGGTAGTTCGGTTTCCACGTTGAAATTGAGTGACGTGCCGCAACTCTTGACCATCATTCAAAATAGTCAAAATAATGCGGTTATCAATAATGCAACCATTCTTAATATTGATGTTGCTAATACCGCACGCTTCACTTTTCAAACGCAAATGCCACTTATTAATCATCAGATTGTGAGTGGGCTGTAGGTCGCAGTCTTTCCTCCTTCCATTCATCTACTTAAAGATTGACTTTTGTGCTAAAACCACGCAAGTCTAACGTCTTAACCGTTGCCTATAAGAAAGCCTTTGATATGACCCTAGCATGCAAAAATCTTGATGAACTTTGGCAGCGTGGAAAAGAGTTTTTGGGAACACAAACCGCAATTATGGGCGGGGCAATGTCATGGGTATCGGAGCGTAATTTAGTATCTGCGCTGTCAAATGCGGGTGGGTTTGGTGTGCTTGCGTGTGGTGCGATGCCGCCAGAACTTCTTGATAAAGAAATCGCAGCAACCAAAGCGATGACTTCAAAGCCGTTTGGGGTGAATCTAATTACCATGCATCCAAAGCTCGATGAGTTGGTGGAGGTATGTGCGAAGCATCAGGTCACGCATGTGGTGTTGGCGGGCGGCCTGCCAAAAGGCACAACGATTACAGCGATTAAAGCATTTGGCGCACAAGTGATTTGCTTCGCACCTGCGTTAGTAATTGCTAAAAAACTGGTGAAAATGGGTGCAGACGCGCTGGTAATTGAAGGTATGGAAGCAGGCGGACATATTGGACCTGTATCAACCTCAGTCCTGGCGCAAGAGATTTTGCCACATATGCCTGATGTGCCGATATTTGTCGCGGGTGGTATCGGTCGTGGTGAAGCGATAGTGTCTTATTTAGAGATGGGCGCAGCAGGCGTTCAGCTTGGAACACGCTTTGTCTGCGCGACTGAGTCTATTGCGCATGAAAATTTCAAGAAAATGTTTATTCGTTCAGCGGCGCGCAATGCGATGCCGTCAACACAGATTGACCCTGATTTTCCTGTGATTCCAGTGCGGGCGATTGAAAATAAGGCAACGCAGGATTTTATTCGGTTTCAGTTAGAAGTGATTGCAAAATTCCGTGCGGGTGAATATGCCAAAGACGAAGCGCAGTTGCAGATCGAGCATTATTGGGCGGGGGCATTGCGCCGTGCCGTGATTGATGGCGATGTCGAACACGGTTCGGTGATGGCAGGTCAAAGCGTGGGTATGGTCAGCGCGATTCAGCCGATGCGGGAGATTTTAGATGAGTTGGTGACGCAAGCAGAAAATTTCATTGAACGTAGTGCAAGTAGATTTGCTGCATAGCGTCACAGTTGCCCCATTGCGTTTCTGTGAAGAATCACGCATAATCAAAGTAATCTTGCCGTGTTCAAAGAGGCTGGCGTCTTGCGGGGGTTGCATTCGGTTTCAGCTTTTGTTGGAATGGCGTTAACATAAAGTAGAGTGATTCATGTCTGAACTAAGAGCCGTATCATCCCATGATGCATCTCCCTTACAGCTTTTGAGGGAAGTTCGTGACGTCATGATTAGCGCAGAGCGTGTTCAGGCAAAACTTGATCGATTGGTGACATTGATCTCGGTGAGGCTTGGTGCTGACGTATGTTCGATTTATATTATGCGTCCGGGGCAAGTATTAGAGCTTTATGCGACCGCAGGCTTGAATCCTCAAGCGATTCACAAAACACGGCTGGCGATTGGTGAAGGTTTAGTGGGAGAGATTGCTTCAGAGGCAACGCCGCTAAATCTCGCAGATGCACAAAATCATCCTAAATTTGCGTACCGACCTGAAACAGGTGAGGAAATTTATCACTCGTTCGTGGGGGTGCCGATTTTGTCGCATCACCAAGTGATTGGGGTGTTGGTCGTTCAGGGTAAGCATGGACGTGTGCATTCAGAGCTTCAAATGGAAGTGCTGCAAACTGTGGCAATGGTTCTGGCAGAATTAGCGGTATCACAGCGTTTGGTGGATCGGGTGGCATTGGCGCGTGAGCGCGTGACCGCAGGCGAGTCCCATTCCTGTTCAGGACATAAGCTTTCTCCGGGGCTTGCGAAAGCACCCGCAGTATTGCATCGCCCTAGTGTGGAGATTACTAAATTAGTTGCGGACGATACTGATGCAGAAGAAAAACGATTGCATCAGGCGATGTTCGCATTGCAGCGTAGTGTTGATACGTTGTTGGATAATCCTCATGTGCGTGAGAATCAAGCCCATGCAGATATTATGGAAACATACCGCATGTTTACCCAAGATCAGGGGTGGTTGAACAGTTTGATTCAAGCAGTGCATACGGGGTTGACTGCCGAGGCGGCCGTGAAAAAAGTGTTGGAGGATCTTCACGTACGGTTGGCAACCGCAAAAAACCCTTATGTGCGTCAGCGTATTGAGGATCTAGAAGATATCTCGACGCGTTTGTTGCACCATTTATGTGGGGTGAATTTTACATCAGCGCATATGGCATTGCCTGAGCAGTTTATTTTGGTTGCGCGCTCTCTTGGTCCAGCAGAACTGTTGGAATATCCTCATGAACATATCAAAGGAATTGTTTTAGAAAAGGGATCGGCAGGCTCGCACATCACCCTGATTGCACGGATGATGGATATTCCTGTGGTTTCAGGCGTTGATGAACTCACAGACATTGTCCAATCAGGTGATATGGTGGTGGTTGATGGCGATAACGGTGAAGTTTATATTCGCCCAAGCGATGATTTCCGCCAAGAAGTCGCCAGCCATATTGCGATGAAGGAGCAGCAAAACGAAGCGTTTCAGGCAACACGTGGATTACCCGCAGAGACATTGGATGGTGTGGCTATTTCTATGAATCTCAATATTGGATTGCATCTTGATGCGCGGCAAATGGCGGCAGAGGACGTGGATGGTATTGGGCTTTACCGCACCGAATTACCGTATCTTGCTGCATCTTCTTTTCCAACTATTGAAGCGCAACGTAAAATCTATGCACAAGTTATGGAGAATGCGGCAGGTAAGCGCATAATTTTTCGTACTTTTGATATTGGTGGAGATAAAGAAGTTCCTTATCTTCATACAGATGCGGAAGAAAATCCTGCAATGGGGTGGCGTGCAACGCGTATTGGCTTGGATCAGCCTGTGCTGCTTCGTCATCAGCTACGTGCATTACTAGAAGCTTCTGCGGGAAATGAAGTAAGCATTATGTTCCCAATGATTGCTTCCGCGGGAGAGCTTGCTGAAGCAAAAAGTTTACTCATGTTGGAGTTGGCAAATCTGAAACAAGAATCAGATGCAGTGCCTTCGCGCGTACGGGTTGGTGTGATGTTGGAGATTCCTTCGTTGCTGTTTGATTTGGATGCGTTGTTGCCGCAGGTAGATTTTATTTCGGTCGGTAGTAATGATTTGTTACAGTTCTTTTTTGCCGCAGATCGAAGTAATGATCGTGTGTCTTCGCGTTATGATCCTTTGTCGCCAGCGGTATTACGTATGATGCGGTTTATATTTATGCGTTGCGCACAGGCAGGCGTAGACGTTGGGTTTTGTGGAAATATGGTCACAAAGCCATTAGAGGCGATGGCATTGATTGCGTGTGGACTTAGAAGTCTTTCGATTCCGCCTGCTTCTATTGGTATGATCAAAAATATGATTCGTAGTGTTAACCTTAAAGACATCACCGATTATATGGAAATGATTTTGGAGCGTAAGGACGTGTCTTTGCGTTCTCACCTTCAAGCCTATGCGCGTGATCATGGAGTACAGTTAGTATGACGCCAAAACTTGAAGTTCCCATGCAACAGGTTGATTATGTTCATTTAGGGGAGATGCTGCGCGACTCTCGCATGGGTTTGGGTTGGAATGTTGATCATGTGGCGCAGACTTTGCGTATTCGTGGTGATTGGGTGGTCGCACTAGAAAAAGGGGATTTTTCTGTTTTTCCTGGGCAGGTTTATGCCAAAGGATATTTAAGTAATTATATGCGGTTGCTTGGCGTTGAATCGTTGCTTGAGCATCCTCCGATGAAAGAAGTGGTGGGGGCGCATGCCGTACCCACGGCGTCGCATTATACTATTTCGGCTGCTCATGCGATTGGGCAGGTCGCGGGAGCAAATACCATCTATAAAAAGTCAGTGGCGACGATTGCTTTGCCACACGAAAATCGCCATCGCCCTGCCGTACGTGGGTCACAAGGGGTGCTTTCTGTGAGTAGCCTATTGATTTCCGTATGTATTGCTGTGGCGGTATTTTTTGTGGTGTGGATGGTGCAAGAGCGTATGAATGAACCCGTTCCCGTGGTCAGCGAAGTACGTCAAATGCCGCAGCATATGAATGACTATATGCAGACAGGACTTCCTAGTGAATTAGAAATGGATGTGGATATGGGAACATTATTGCAGCCAACACCTGTGGCGTCGTGTAGTGTTTCCGCTTCTTATCAAAATTGGCCGCCTTGCTATGACCGTGCGCTTATGTTAAAGGAGCAAGAAGGGTTTGGTTTGATGCGTTTGACGCATCCGCTTGCGGTGATTTTAGGTAAGTAATCAATGAGTATATCTGGGTATTGTACGCATCAAGTGCGTGTGGGGCATGTCGTTATTGGTGGCGGCGCGCCTGTGGTGGTGCAATCAATGACCAATACCGATACCGCGGATATTGAAGGTACAATTATCCAAACTAAGCAGCTTGCGGACGTCGGTTCGGAACTGGTGCGTATCACGGTCAATAATGAAGCTTCTGCCGCTGCAGTGCCTTACATCCGAGAAGGGCTAGATAAGCTAGGATGTCATGTTCCGTTGATTGGTGATTTTCATTATAATGGACATCGTTTGCTCATCGATTATCCTGAGATGGCCCAATCACTTGGGAAATACCGCATCAATCCTGGAAATGTCGGTTTCGGTGCGAAGCAAGACATGCAGTTTTCGCAGATGGTTGAGCAGGCGATTTTATACGATAAACCCGTGCGCATTGGTGTGAATTGGGGTAGTCTAGACCAAGCGGTGTTGGCGCGGTTGCTCGATGAGAATGCGGCGAGTGCCACGCCTAGAACATTGCCAGAAGTGAGTCGTGAGGCGTTGTTGGTGTCTGCACTAGAAAGTGCGAAGATGGCAGAGTCGGTCGGGCTTGCTGCAAATAAAATTGTGATTTCATGTAAGGTCAGCCGTGTGCAGGATTTAATCGCAGTGTACCGCGAATTGGCAAAACGTTGCAATTATGCGCTGCATTTGGGCTTAACCGAAGCGGGGATTGGTTCAAAAGGTGTTGTTGCGTCTACTGCGGGCTTGAGTGTCTTGTTGCAAGAAGGTATTGGCGATACAATTCGTATTTCTCTGACGCCGTCCCCAAATACTAGTCGTACGGAAGAAGTGATTGTTGGGCAAGAGATCTTACAAACAATGGGGCTGCGTGCCTTTACACCGATGGTGACAGCATGTCCGGGGTGTGGGCGTACCACTAGCACTTATTTTCAAGAACTTGCAGGCGACATTCAAAGCTGGCTGCGTGAGCAGATGCCGCGCTGGCGTACAGAGTATCAGGGCGTGGAGGCGATGGATGTTGCGGTGATGGGCTGCATTGTCAACGGACCGGGAGAGAGCAAGCAAGCCAATATTGGGATCAGCTTGCCTGGAACAGGCGAAACCCCTGTCGCGCCTGTGTTTGAGGACGGGCATAAAGTGGCAACCTTGCGTGGGGATGGTATTGCGAGTGAGTTTAAGGCAAGAGTCGAAGCGTATGTGGCGAGGACATATGGTAAAGTTTCCTCTCCTCTTGTGGGAGAGGGTTAGGGTGAGAGGGGTGCTTATTAAAGCGTCGTCCTTATCTAAAGTCTTATCTCATCAAGGGGAGAAGGGAGTTTTGGCTTTGCCAAAACAAAGAACAAGAAAATGAATAGGTACATGATATGAGCAAGCAAATTCAACCTGTACGCGGTACACATGACTTGATGGGGGAGGAGATGCGCCTGCATCATTTCATTCGTGAGTCGGCACGGGGAGTAACAGGGCTGTATGGTTTTGAAGAAGTCACTACGCCGATTTTTGAGTTTACGGAGGTGTTTCACCGTACGCTGGGCGATACGTCCGATGTGGTGACCAAGGAAACTTATACATTTGACGATAGAGGCGGTGAGTCGATTACGCTGCGTCCTGAGCTGACGGCGAGTGTGGTGCGTGCGTTTCTTAGTGCTGGTCTTACCCAAAATCTTCCTTTTAAAGCATTCTATAGTGGCCCTGCCTTTCGTTATGAACGCCCGCAAAAAGGGCGTTTGCGCCAATTCCATCAAATTGGGGTAGAGATGATTGGAGCGGATTCACCGTGGCATGATGTGGAAATGCTCGCCTGCGCGAAGCAGGTTTTGAGGTCGCTTGGGTTGGATAATCACGTCACTTTAGAAATTAATTCATTGGGTGACGTGGAATCACGTGCGTCGTATCGTGATATCTTGCTGACGTATTTGAGTGATCATGCCGCTGATTTATCAGAAGAAAGCCGTTTGCGCATGGAGAAAAATCCGTTGCGTGTACTCGATTCTAAGCAAGAAGAAGATAAGAAAATAGTGTTAAACGCTCCTGTTTTGCAAGATGCGTTTAATGCGCAGTCAAAAGATTGGTTTGAGACAGTAAAACTAGGGCTTGATAGCTTGAAAATTTCGTATATGGTAAGCCCCCGCTTGGTGAGAGGGTTAGATTATTATACTCATAGCGTGTTCGAGTGTACCTGTAGTGCTTTGGGTGCGCAGAATACTGTCCTTGCGGGTGGTCGTTATGACGGCTTAGTGGCACAAATGGGTGGGCCAGAGATTGCAGGTATTGGTTGGGCAGCAGGGATGGAGCGTTTGGCTCTGGTGATGCAGTCGCTGCAAGTAGGGAATGTTCCAGAAGTGACAACGCCGATTGTGGTGATGTCGATGGGTGATGCTGAAATCCCTGTGGCCATGGCAATTGCAGGGCAGCTTCGTGCAGACGAGGTCTATGTTGAACAGTTGCTAAAGGGTAATGTTGGCAAACGTATGAAAAAAGCCGATAAGATGCAGGCAAAATATGTGATAATGATTGGGTCTGATGAGGTGTCATCAGGTGTGGTAATGGTGAAAAATCTGGAAACAGGTGAGCAGCATCAAGTAGCAATGGATACGTTAAACAAAGCAATGTTGGCGTAGTTAAGAATAACGAGAAGTTATAGATGTCATTCCAAGAAAAATTAGACGGACTTATTAAAAAGCACCGTGAACTCTCTGATAAATTAGCAAAACCAGATGCTTTGGCGGGTGGAGATTATGCTAAATTTTCGCGTGAATTTTCGGATTTAACCCCGATTGTTGAGACGATTCTGAGTCTGAAACAAGCGCAACAAGAGCTTGCAGAGACGCAGCAGTTGATTGATGATAAAGATTCTGATGAAGAGATGAAGGCACTTGCTTTGGAAGAAAAGCGCGGGCTAGAAAAATTAATACCAGAATTAGAGCGTCAAGTACGTGTGTCATTGTTACCAAAAGATGAAGCGGATGCTAAGAATGTGATTTTAGAAGTACGTGCAGGCGCAGGTGGTGATGAAGCGGGTTTGTTTGCAATGGAACTCTTCCGTATGTATCAGCGTTTTTCTGAGATTATGGGCTGGAAATTTGAAGTGATGAGTTACACGGATAATGATGTTGGCGGTATTAAAGAAGCCAGTGCAGAGATTGCAGGTAAAAATGTTTATGCGCGTTTGAAATTTGAATCTGGTGTACATCGTGTGCAGCGTGTGCCACTTACGGAAACACAAGGGCGTATTCATACCTCTGCGGCGACGGTGGCGGTGTTGCCTGAGGCAGAAGAAGTCGATATTCAGATTGAAGAAAAAGATTTGCGGATTGATGTGTTCCGCTCAAGCGGACCAGGTGGTCAGTCTGTGAATACGACGGACAGCGCGGTGCGGATTGTTCATTTGCCAACAGGTATCACGGTGCAGCAACAAGACGAAAAATCTCAGCATAAGAATAAGGCGAAGGCGTTGAAAATTCTGCGCGCACGTATTTATGAAGCCGAGCGTGAAAAACTAGATTTGGCACGTGCGGCAGATCGTAAAGGTCAAGTAGGTAGTGGTGACAGGTCGGAGCGTATTCGTACCTATAACTTCCCGCAAGGGCGCGTCACCGACCATCGTATCAACGTGACCTTATACAAAATTGATCAAGTAATGGTTGGTGAAGGCATTAAAGAATTGGTCGATGCGCTGATGACAGAAGATCAGGCGCGTAGATTAGCGGCGTTGGTGTAGGAAGCGGAGCAAAAACATGAATGCAGTATTAGCAAAACAATCAAGTTATCACATGGACGAAATGCTGGCGCAGGCGCGCTTGGATTTGCGCGCAGCGGGGATTGAGTCTGCTGCGCTTGATGCGCGGATGCTGATGCAATTTGTGCTGGGTGTTTCACACGAACAGTTGATTGCTGGGCGCACTATGGAGATGGTGGAGGAAGAAGCGCAGTATTTTGTCAATCTGGTGGCACGTCGCGCTGTGCATGAGCCAGTAGCAAAAATTATCGGCACTAAAGCCTTTTGGAAAGATGAGTTCATCACTACCAAAGATACGCTTGATCCCCGCCCCGATACAGAGATTTTGATTGAAGCGGTGTTGGAAGAGTGTCAAGATAGGTTTGCTCCGTGGCGTTTTTTAGATGTGGGAACGGGAACAGGGTGTATTTTGCTTTCGTTATTGCGTGAATTCCCCTATGCTTCGGGAATAGCCGTGGATAAAAGTGATGCTGCACTGCAAGTGGCGCAGCGCAATGCGCGTAATCAGCGTTTAGCACTTCGCACACGTTTTTTGTGTAGTGATTGGTTGGCAGATGTCGAAGGCACATTTGATGTGATTGTGAGTAATCCTCCTTATATCACGGTGTCTGATATGGAAATATTGCCGAGGGAAGTGAAAGATTTTGATCCAACTTCTGCGCTGGTAGCAGGTGATGATGGTTTGGATGCTTATCGCGCACTGATTCCACAAGCAACAGGACGTTTGGTTGCAGGCGGATGGTTGTTTCTTGAGGTTGGAGCGGGACAAGCAGATGCTGTGGTGGCGATTGGTCGTGGTGTAGGGCTAGATGCTGAGGCGGTGTTGAAAGATTTAAGCGGCGTTGATCGCGTGGTGGCCTTTCGTCGTCACATTGGTTTTTAGTCATAATTAGAATAAAAGAATTTTATAAATCATACATTTGGAATTAGGTAAAACAGGTGGATACAATGCGTAAACGTCCTCATTTTTCGTCAAATCGTAATGGGCAGAATAACAACCAAAATGGTGGTTATGGTGGTGGTAATGGTGGTGGACAAGGCGGCGGTCAAAACCGTGGTCGTCGTCGTCCTCATAATGGGGGACATAATGGTGGTCACCGTCAGCATAATCATGGTGGAGGAGAAGGTGAATTTGTGAGTCCTCGTCAGGTGCAGGCAGCAAAGAATAACCGTGAAAAATATATTAATCAGGCACGTGATGCGATGTCATCAGGTGACCGTGTTAAAGCAGAGTATTATTACCAACATGCGGATCACTACCAGCGCATTTTGAACTTGGCGGATGAGCAGCAAGCCGCGCAGCGTCAGGAACAAGGGCATCATCGTTCTCATGCTGAGGATGACAACCATAATGATGGTGGTGATTACGGTTCAGATCATCAGAATTTTGAGGGTGAGCGCAGTGAATCTCCTGATATAATGTCACATGATCAAGGGGATGCGCCTCAGCAAAGTCATCATCGTGAGCAGCCTCGTCAACAACATAATCGCGGGCCGCGTCGTCCTTACCGTCAGGACTATCAATCTCAGCCGCAACAACCGCAAGAGGGTGCAGTAGAGCATGAAGCCGTTGAGGTTGCCCCACAAGAACGTGTGGAACGTCAGCCGCGTGCGCCGCGCCAGCCACGTCAACCTCGCGTACCCCGCGAGCCGCAGCTAGATTTTGACGATAACCATGGTTCACAGTTGGAAGCTTTGCTTCCCGCACCAAAAGATATTTAGTCTCATTGTTTTGGCGAAGCCAAAACTTCCCTCTCTTCTTGTAGGAGAGGGGTAGGGTGAGAGATTTCTTGATTCTTTGATGTACTTGGTAGAGTAGGACTAAGCAAAAATCGCTGATGCTCTCGTATGGCTTCGATTGTGCCAATGGCGATGGAAGCATATACTCGGGTGACAAAGCGTGAATGTGGGTCACCCATCTCCACAAACACCAATGTATCATCTCCTTCTAGTTCTTTTAATTCTTTGTCAGTGTAGCCGCTATTGGCAGTGCGTGTTCCAATATATGTTAAGATGGGGCTGTTTTTTTTGCGGGTATAATGGATGCCTGAGAGTCTGCGCGCATCAAAGATGGTGAAATCAAATTGTTCTTTATGTTCCTGAACGTGTTGGTAAGCGTAAATAATAGCTGTCATAATATCCAATGCTTTGTCACGTTCAACATCCGGTACTTCTGGTCGCCAGCGTCGATCATCGGGCGGCGTTACAGCGTAACTCGACTCAATGCCATCTTTGTTATAGCGTACTTGCATGTCACGTTCTTTATGTTTGTACGTGACATGATTAAGATAAATTTCTGGTGAATAGGTTGTCAGTGATGCAGATCGAGTGATGTTGCCTGTGGTTTCGAGAGAGCGAGTTTGTTTATTGAAAACTTTGGCAATGCCAGATGTTTGAATGACGATGCGTGCATGATAGCGTGTCATGGTTTCTTGCCATGTCAATGTAGCACGTCCGAGAGTAATTCCCATCCATTGGATACGGTAGATAACTTCTTCGCTTTGTGGCGTTAATGCGGCATGTTGTAACGTGACAGGCGCGGCTTTTGCAGGTGTTAAATTTACCCCTGCGATAAGTAAAATAAAAAAAATACTTATCCGCCAATTGTCAGAAGTCAAACTGCGCACCATATAAGACCTATAGAATGATTCGTGATGTTCGAATATGAAAGAGGTTATCTTATGCAACTTGATAAATATACGCAAGCAACGCAACAAATACTACAACAAGCGCAAACAGAAGCATTAAAACGTAGTCATCAGCGTTTTATGCCTGAGCATATGTTGTGGGCGATTGTGAACCAAAATGACGGCAGTGCAAAGGCGGTAGTCGAACTCGCGGGTGGTAATCTCGCTACACTTAAACAAGAGGTGGAGGCGGCGTTAGCCGCGATTCCTGCGGTGCAAGGTGGTGGTGCATCGCAGATGTATCTCGATGCTAGCACGGCAAAACTTTTTGGTGCGGCGGAGGACTTAGCAAATAAAGAGGGTGACAGCTTTGTCACTTTGGAGATGGTGTTGCTTGCGCTGGCATTGGCTACCGACACTAAAGCTGCGGCGATACTTAAGAGTCAAAAGCTAACGCCTGCTTCAATCCGCGAAGCCATCAAAGGCTTGCGCAAAGGGCGTAAGGCGGACAGTGCTTCTGCGGAAGATCAATACCAAGCGTTAGAGAAATATACGCGGGATTTAACGAAGGCGGCGCGTGAAAATAAGCTCGATCCTGTGATCGGGCGTGATGAAGAGATCCGCCGCACGATGCAAGTGCTTTCACGTCGTACTAAAAATAATCCTGTGCTGATTGGTGAACCTGGGGTAGGAAAAACCGCTATTGTTGAGGGACTTGCACTGAGGATTGTTGCGGGGGATGTGCCTGAGAATCTCAAAGACAAGCGGCTATTATCACTTGATTTGGGTGCGCTGATCGCTGGAGCAAAATTTCGCGGTGAGTTTGAAGAACGCTTAAAGGCACTTTTAAACGAAGTCTATTCGTTGGAGGGGGAAGTCATTCTTTTTATTGATGAATTACATACACTTGTAGGTGCTGGTGCAGGAGATGGCGCGATGGATGCGTCTAATTTGCTCAAACCCGCATTGGCTCGTGGCGAACTCCATTGTGTCGGTGCAACGACGCTTGATGAATATCGCCAGCATATCGAAAAAGATGCTGCCTTGGCGCGCCGTTTTCAGTCAGTTTTCGTGTCTGAGCCTACATTAGAAGATACAATTTCGATTTTGCGCGGGCTAAAGGAAAAGTATGAGGTGCATCATGGTGTGCGTATCACCGATGGTGCAATTGTCGCGGCAGCGACTTTATCAAATCGTTATATCACAGATAGATTTTTGCCTGATAAAGCGATTGATTTGATGGATGAAGCCGCGTCGCGCTTGCGGATGGAGATTGATAGTAAGCCAGAAGCACTTGATGAATTAGACCGTAAAGTGATTCAGTTAAAGATTGAACGCGAGGCACTTAAAAAAGAAACTGATGATGCATCGAAAGATCGCTTGAGTAAACTGGAAGCCGAGCTAGAGAAGCTAGAGCGTGAAGCGACGGAACTTACATTGCGTTGGCAATCTGAAAAGCAAAAACTTGCAGGCGCAAGTGGCTTGAAAGAAAAGTTGGAAGCTGCACGTCAGGAACTACAAGCTGCGCAGCGTAGCGGTAATCTGGCGCGAGCGGGAGAGCTGACGTATGGTCTAATTCCTGAGCTGGAGAAACAGCTTGCGGAATCAGAGCAAGATTCTGAAAATAAAGAATATAATACATTGTTGAGTGAAGCTGTCACTGATGAAGATATTGCCTCAATTGTGGCGCGGTGGACGGGGATTCCTGTTGAAAAAATGCTGCAAGGTGAGCGCGATAAGTTGCTGCGTTTAGAAGATGAGCTTCGCGCCTCCGTGGTAGGTCAAGATGATGCGCTGGTGGCGGTCGCTAATGCGGTGCGCCGTGCGCGTGCAGGGCTGGGCGATCCACATCGCCCTGTGGGGTCATTCCTCTTCTTAGGCCCAACAGGTGTTGGTAAAACTGAACTCACTAAAGCACTCGCACGCTTTATGTTTGATGATGATAGCGCGATGTTGCGCGTTGATATGTCTGAGTTTATGGAGAAACATGCGGTGGCACGTTTGATTGGTGCGCCTCCGGGATATGTCGGCTATGAACAAGGCGGGGTGTTGACCGAAGCGGTGCGTCGTCGTCCCTATCAAGTGATTTTATTTGATGAGGTTGAGAAAGCGCATCCTGATGTATTTAACATTCTGCTACAAGTGCTTGATGATGGTCGCTTGACTGATGGGCATGGTCGCACGGTAGACTTCCGCAATACTATTATTGTGCTGACCTCGAATCTAGGTTCGCGCTACCTTGCGGATTTAGAAGAAGGTCAGTCAGCGGAAACAGTACGAAACGAAGTGATGGAAGATGTACGTGCCGCCTTCCGCCCTGAGTTTTTGAACCGCCTTGATGAAATTATTCTATTTAATCGTTTGGGGCGTGATTTGATTAAAAACATCGTCTCTATTCAATTGGAAAGATTGAAAAAACGTCTGGATGAACGTAAAGTCAATCTAGTTTTGGATGATAAAGCATTGGGTTGGATTGCGACCAAAGGTTATGATCCCGTGTATGGCGCACGTCCGCTCAAGCGCGTGATTCAACGATCACTTGAGAATAAACTAGCAATGATGCTGCTTGATGGTAGCGTTGTCGACGGGCAGACGGTGAAGGTGAGTGCGGATGAGGATGGATTGCTTATTAAGTAAGTGTCCAGAATTTAGTAACCAGTAAGTTATCTTCTACTGACTACTAGCTACTTGGCGTTCTTTTGCAGGTGTTAACTCAGCCAGTTTTGTTGCGATCGAGTTCTTAAATGCTTTAAAGCTAGCGAGTTTTTTGCCGCTAAGTTTATCTAGCCCTGCAAATTTGACGGAAGATGGATTCACCTGCATGCCAGATTGTACGATTTCATAGTGTAAGTGCGGACCTGTGGAATTGCCTGTTGAGCCAACATAGGCGATAATGTCGCCTTGTTTGACTTTTTTGCCGACGGTTATGCCTGCCGCAATACGGCTTGCATGACCGTAACCTGTGGCGTAGGTGTCATTATGATGTACGATCACAAAGTTACCATAGCCGCCTTTATTGCCCGCAAACGCGATTACACCGTCTCCCGCAGCGTAAATGGGTGTGCCTGTTGGTGCAGCAAAATCAATGCCTTTATGCATTTTAGAGTAACCTAAGATAGGATGATGGCGCATACCGAAACCAGACGAGATACGTGCGCCATCGACGGGGGTGCGCAGTAATTTTTTGACGATGCTTTCGCCATTTTCTTTAAAGAAGCCCTCGCTATTGCCATCATTATAGAAATAGATGGGAATGTCTTTGCCTTTTGTACTCAGTGTCGCATAGAGTACTTTGCCTGAGCCTACTGTTTGATTGTCTTCGGTGATTTTCTTTTCATAGAGAATTTCAATTTTATCACCTGCGTGGATGTCGCGCTGGAAATCTACATCATAACTATAGGCCTTGATGAGAGCATTGATCACTTCATCAGGGGTCTTGTCCTTCTTCGCGACTTTATAAAAGCCATCATATTGTTTGTTGATGATGCCTGCGGAACGCGCAAGCTCGGTGTGAACTTTTTTCTCAATGGTCTGTGAAGAATATTCGCCACCAGCATCGCGTTGTACACGCACCATTTCAGTAGGAGACACTTTAATCTCCATATTAGTGAGTTGGGCAGCGGTAGAGTTCGCACGTGTTTTGTCTTTTTCTAGTTCAAGTAATAGGGTGTCACCCACCCGCAAATCTTTAGGATTGAACTTTTTGTTGAGTGAATCCACAATTTCAAATGCTTCATCATGAGAAACACCATGATCTATTAAGATGTTGAGTAAGGCGTGACCTGACGATACTGTAACGTTCACGGAACGCGGCCATTGTAGCGTAGGCGGCGGCGTGACGTTGGCAATCTTAGGCGCATGCGGTAAAATCAGTGTAGATTGTGGTGATAATGTTGGTGGTGTAGGCGTAATAGTGGGTACGGACTCAGCTTTACGATGACTGACAGCATAGAAAGCGGTGCTAGTTAGTAGTGATCCGCAGATAATACCAAGGGCAAACCACGCCACGCGCAATCTTTTCGCACGTTCAGTATGCGGAACGTTGTGGGCTGGCGTAATATTGATATGCCTCACGGGGAGGTATGATGCGTAATTATACATGGCGGCAAAACTACCTATTTCAGCCATTTTTGGCAAGTCAAAATCTACATTTATACGTAAGTATGCGAACTATATACCATAATTTGTATAAAAACCACACTACCTGCGCTGGGGATTGGTTGTGAATTGTTGTGTCTAATTATGCTAGTTGCTCAGTGGTTTATCAGTAAAAATTTAAGAAAATGTTACTTAGGTGAAAATTGCGCTTGACGTAAGGGGGTGACATCATTAGATTACGCGCCTCTTAAGGGGTGGGTACTCCTTGAGGCAAGTGCTATCGCCGCTCGGCAGACAGATAAAACTGGTGAGTACGCGGCTGTTATAAAATAAATAAGGAATGGAAACGCTATGCCAACGATTAACCAGTTGGTGCGCAAGGGGCGCGCTCAGGTATCAAAGCGTAATAAAGTGCCAGCTATGCAGGCATGTCCTCAAAAGCGTGGGGTGTGTACACGTGTGTATACAACGACGCCGAAAAAGCCAAACTCTGCGCTTCGTAAAGTTGCGCGTGTTCGTTTGACGAATGGTTTTGAGGTAACGAGTTATATCCCTGGTGAGGGGCATAACTTGCAGGAACACTCTGTCGTGTTGATTCGCGGCGGTCGTGTAAAGGATTTGCCGGGGGTTCGCTATCATATTCTTCGTGGTACGCTTGATACCCAAGGTGTTAAAGATCGTAAGCAGCGTCGTTCACACTACGGTGCGAAGCGTCCTAAGTAATAATAACGTCATATACTGGATTAGATATGTCTCGTCGTCGTAAAGCAGAAAAACGTGTTGTACTTCCTGATGCCAAGCATGGCAGCATAGTAGTAACCAAATTTATGAATGCCATTATGTTGCAGGGTAAGAAATCTGTGGCAGAGCGCATTGTGTATGGAGCGTTTGATATTATTGGTGGTAAAACCGGTAAAGATCCGCTTGAAGTGTTCAATGATGCGCTTGATAAAGTGAAGCCTTCTGTTGAGGTGCGTTCTCGCCGCGTTGGTGGTGCAACCTATCAAGTGCCAGTTGAGGTGCGTGAGTCGCGTCGTCAGGCGTTGGCGATTCGTTGGTTGGTGAATGCGGTGCGCGCACGCTCAGAGCGTACTTCGCGTGAGCGTATGGCTGCGGAGTTGTTGGATGCTATTAACGGTCGTGGGGCTTCTGTGAAGAAGCGCGAAGACACGCACAAGATGGCGGAAGCAAACCGAGCTTTCTCTCACTATCGCTGGTAATATTGTTTTAAATTGGATGTATCGTCATGGCTCGTCAAACAGAACTTAAGCACTACCGTAATATTGGGATTTGCGCACACATTGATGCTGGTAAAACCACCACCACTGAGCGTATCTTATATTACACGGGTAAGTCACATAAAATTGGTGAAGTACACGAAGGTGCTGCGACCATGGACTGGATGGAGCAAGAGCAAGAGCGTGGTATTACCATTACCTCTGCTGCGACCACCTGCTATTGGACGGGTCAAGATGGTGTTTCTTACCGCATTAACATTATTGATACCCCTGGCCACGTTGATTTTACTATTGAAGTAGAGCGTTCGCTTCGTGTCCTTGATGGTGCGGTTGCGGTATTTGATTCGGTGGCGGGTGTTGAGCCTCAGTCTGAGACCGTGTGGCGTCAGGCAGATAAATATGATGTTCCGCGTATGTGTTTCATCAATAAGATGGATCGTATTGGTGCGGATTTCTATCGTTGCGTGGATATGATGGTGGATCGTCTCGGCGCGAATCCAATGGTGATCCAATTGCCAATCGGTTCTGAAGATGTGTTCAAGGGTGTAGTAGATTTGGTCAAAATGAAGGCGATCGTCTGGAAAGATGAAAACCTTGGTGCTGAGTTTGAGTATGTTGAGATTCCTGATGACCTTAAAGAAAAGGCGCAAGAATATCATAACCGTATGGTTGAGAATGCGGTTGAAGTTGATGACGCGATTATGGAGCGTTATTTGGATGGTAAAGAGCCAACCGAAGAAGAATTAAAGGCGTGTATTCGTAAGGGTACGATTGCGCTTAAGTTTGTGCCTGTGCTTTGTGGTTCTGCGTTCAAGAATAAAGGTGTTCAGCCGATGTTAGATGCGGTGGTGGATTATCTTCCTGCGCCGATTGATGTGCCTGATATTAAAGGTGTCAAAGTTGATTCGGATGAGGAGATTGCGCGTAAGTCTTCTGATGATGAGCCGTTCTCCGCGCTGGCGTTTAAAATTATGAATGATCCGTTCGTGGGTTCTTTGACCTTTACCCGTATTTATTCTGGTAAGCTTGAGTCTGGTTCTTATGTTATCAATACTGTTAAAGGTAAAAAAGAGCGCGTGGGTCGTATGTTGCTTATGCATGCAAACAGCCGCGAAGATGTAAAAGAAGCCTTTGCAGGTGATATTGTTGCGCTTGCAGGTTTGAAAGATACCACTACGGGTGACACATTATGCCATGAGCAGAATCAAGTTGTTCTGGAGCGTATGGAATTCCCTGAGCCTGTGATTGAAGTGGCAGTTGAGCCGAAGACCAAGGCTGACCAAGAGAAAATGGGGATTGCAATTTCTCGTCTTGCTGCTGAAGATCCTTCGCTTCGTGTGTCTACCGATGAAGAGACTGGTCAAACCTTACTTAAGGGTATGGGTGAATTACACCTTGAAATTATTATTGACCGTATGAAACGTGAGTTTAAGGTAGAGGCCAATGTTGGTGCGCCGCAGGTGGCATACCGTGAGACCATTGGCGCGCCGTTTACCATGGATTATACCCATAAGAAACAATCCGGTGGTGCTGGGCAGTATGCGCGTATCATTGTTGAGTTCTCTCCGCTTCCTGCTGGTGAAGGCTTTGTATTTGAAAATAAGGTCGTGGGTGGTAGCGTGCCTCGTGAATATATTCCAGGTGTTGAGAAGGGTATTACTTCTGCGATGGGTACGGGTGTGATCGCGGGATTCCCAACCATCGATTTCAAAGCTACATTGACAGATGGTGCGTACCATGATGTCGATTCAAGTGTGATGGCGTTTGAGATTGCGGGTCGCGCAGCGTTCCGTGAAGGTATTCGTCAAGCAAAACCAAAATTGCTTGAGCCTGTGATGAAGGTAGAAGTGGTGACCCCAGATGAATATATGGGTGACATCATCGGGGATCTTTCTTCGCGTCGTGGACAAGTTTCTAGCATGGATCAACGTGGGAATGCGCGTATTGTAAATGCAAACGTACCGCTGGCAAACATGTTCGGTTATGTAAACAACTTACGTTCTTTATCTTCTGGGCGTGCGCAGTACTCAATGGTGTTTGATCACTATGCGGAAGTGCCAAGCAACGTGGCCGATGAGATCAAAGCAAAAGTTGCTTAAGAGTAAAAGTAGAGATTAAACGTACCAGTCTAAGAAAAGGACGATTGAGATGGCTAAGGCGAAGTTTGAGCGGAATAAGCCGCATTGTAACATTGGAACTATTG
>DAIPJH010000014.1:0-49281 GCA_036770365.1 Rickettsiales bacterium | reverse complement strand
TCGGCACCGCAGTCACAGCACTTATATCAATCGTATCCGTCCCACCAGCATCCCATAACGTAAACATTGATAAAGAGCCATCAATCGCAATAGTTTTAAGGGTTGAGTTTGGAATGGTGTTTGCTGTTGCGCTATAGGTTGTGTCTCCCGAAGTGGTTGTATTAATATTACTTCTGCCGTAGATTTGCTATATTGTAGCAATGTCAAACATCATCGGTGTAATTTGAATGCTATTGGCACTCAATTTACTTGCTCCAACATTGTAGGACATAATTGTTGTGTCACGGTTATATCCAGCCGCATCCCCCGCACCATGCAGCGGATGATCCAACCCCAAAGCATGACCAAGTTCGTGCAAGTAGAGATATTGACTTTGATTTGCCTCCACAAAAATTGCGCGGTAGGAGTTAGCTGTATCAAGTGGTTGAGTCGTAGGGATGGTTACACCTGTATAATTTTCACCATTAGGTCCATTCGTTACGGTTGGTACTTCTAATAAACCTAACTTTGCAGATGCAGGCACAGCAGAAGTAAAAGTAAATTTAACAACTCGCGACCATTCACTCAAAGCTTGGCTAACCATTGCTGTATTGGGAGTGGCTGGATTACCCGAGATTAAATTTACTGAATCAGTTATAACAGGATATATTGTATCTGAATAAAACAATACGGAAGTCGTATAAGGAATACTCAAATTTGACCATTGATAAGATCCTTTAATATCTGTATAAAAACTCATGACTTTTTACCATCTTTCAAAATTGATTTAATCTGTTGAATAAGGCTTTTAGAATTTTCTAAAAGTTCAACTGGAGAACATTTGTAGCGGGAGGGGCTAGCTACATCTTTGTGAACGGATACCACATCATAATCTAGAAACTTATTATGGGAAGATTTCTTACCTGTAAGAAGATACATTTTACCAGGCTTCAAGTAGCAGTTTTGATAACTGAAAACATGCCCCATATCGTTATCTGCATAAAATGCTTTGACCCAGATTTCTTTGTCCAGATGCCCTTTTATAACTTCTTCAATTTTAAATTTGACCCAACACCCATTAAAATGAGAACCTTTTTTGTATCTCAACCTTCTTTCAACTGCTTTTCCTGTAAATATTACATCATCCCATTTAACAAACTCTTCTAATGTAGTCTGGCTTTTTCCATTGCCAGACTGTAAATCCTGACAAAACTGCCACATAGGTGTAAAACTTACCGCACTTTCATCCTTCACAATCGGCGCATCAGGCTTCACCTCTGGGTCAGTAGCACACGCTGCAAGCAACAACGCTGTGCCGCCAAATATGATTCTTTGTGTCAAATTATTCATTGTTTTACATCCTATGAAATATTTACATCTAGGAGATGATGTTGATGCCATTGTTTCTATCAAAAGGATATATTCATGTAAATATAATCATCTTATGATTATCATTTTCTGACGATCAAAAATTACAAGTATATTTAAGTTCGCAAACCGCTGTCTTTACATGGCACTTTTCTTTTTTGAGGTTTTTTACATCTAGGATGAGCTTTTCAGATGCAATGATCTTTTCAATTGCAGAGACATAGAACGGAAGCAAGAAGAGGCAATTACAAAAGTTAAGGAGCTTTAAATCGTCATAACGATTGTTCTTAGTTAAGGCATGCCACATTCCATAAAGATCTGGGCTTAAAAAAGCTCTCTTGATGTCGATGTATGTTGAGTCAGAAACCGTTGAATTTCTGTTCTTGATATTGTTCAAATTCTTCTGAACTTCAATACGTAGGTGGCTTGGGAATAATTCCAAGTTTTTATTTTTGCTAGTTATTATCATTTTAATTGCTCATATATGGCGGCGAAAAAGTTACATCATGAAATTATCTTAGTTTGAAGATGATTTTAATTAAGAGTAGTCCGATATGAACCAACAACATTACATGAAGCCAAGTATATCATGAGTAGAAATATGAGTAGATTCTTGACGTGATGCTTCAAAAACGACTGAAAACATATCATTATTAGCGATTGTTAGAATGACACCTCCCTGTAGCGGAAAAGCGGGTAGTTGAAGAGAACTCACTGTTCGTCGTGAAGGGCGAAGCCCGACGCTGCGGCGCAGCCCACAGGGCAAGCCAATCTCACCTCCGAATTTTTTAATTGTGATTGCAATTTTTACATTACTAAAAATGCCTGCCCCACACTCTAAAAGCTTTTTCTAGCATTGCACACTTACCTAAAAACCATAACTTCATTCCTAATTTTCCTCATTGCTTAAACCGCCATTCGGGGCGTGGAAGAACAAAAAAACTGGATTGCTTTGTCGCTGCACTCCTCGCAATGACACGGCGATATTATTCTAAACCTCCACACCTCTCTACCCCTGTCAAAATGGAATTTCCCAAGCAAGGTAAGGTGATGTGGTGTTGAACCTACATAAGCCGAAGCCGTGCGTGGGGAAAAACTTTTTCACAGGGGTAGAACTTGTATCTTTTTCAAAAATCTGTATAAGAAGATTGCTCAAGAGAAAAAGTGATCTGGTATGCGATAGGCGTGTACCCCCAAGGATGTTTTCAAAACGGTTGGGATGATGTTCTAAGATTGCAACTTGGGCATATTAGCTGTTTTGAAAAGGACATATTGATGTTTGATATAACGAAAAAATCCATCCAATGGGGTGGTCGTACACTGACAATGGAATCAGGTCGCGTGGCACGTCAGGCTGACGGCGCAGTTTTGGTTACCTACGGCGACACCTCTGTACTATGTACGGTGGTTGCTGCAAAATCGGCAAAGCCCGATATTGATTTCTTCCCACTTACGGTGAACTATCAAGAAAAATTCTACGCTGCTGGGCGTATCCCTGGTGGTTTTTTTAAACGTGAAGGCCGCGCAACCGAGAAAGAAACCCTTACCTCGCGTTTGATTGACCGCCCTATCCGCCCAATGTTTGCGGATGCATTCCGCAATGAAACACAAGTGATCTGTACACTTTTATCGCATGATTGTATGAATGACCCTGATATCGTTGCACTCGTAGGTGCTTCGGCTGCGCTTACCATTTCTGGTGTGCCTTTCCTCGGTCCAATTGCTGGCGCACGCGTCGGCTATATTGACGGCAAATACATTCTCAACCCAACTAAAGATGATTTACTTGAGAGCGATCTGGATTTAGTGGTTGCGGGAACAAATACCTCTGTACTCATGGTGGAATCAGAAGCGAAAGAACTTTCTGAAGAAATCATGCTTGGCGCGGTGTCTTATGGTCATAAGCACATGCAACCTGTGATCGACCTCATCATCGCGATGGCGGAAGATGCTGCGAAAGAGCCGTGGAACTTGGTAGAATATGACAAAGCAACACAGCTTAAAGCGTCTGTAAAAGACCTTGCAGAACGTGATTTCCGTGCAGCATATGCAATTACCTCAAAACAAGAACGTTCGACCCGTCTCAGCGATATTCGCGCCGATGTAAAAGCGAAGCTTGTGGAAACAGGTGAATATACCGAAGTACGCATTGGCGAAGCGTTGAAGAAATTGGAAAGCGACATCGTGCGTACAGACCTTATCAAAACGCAAAAGCGTATTGATGGTCGCGGCGTGGATGTGGTTCGCCCAATCAAAGCAGAAGTGAATTTCTTACCAAAAGTACATGGTTCGGCGTTATTCACACGCGGTGAAACCCAAGCGATCGTGATTTCAACCCTCGGCACGACCCAAGATCAACAAATGATCGATGCGCTCGACGGTGAATATAAAGAAGCGTTCATGCTGCATTACAACTTCCCTCCATTCTCTGTGGGTGAAGTCGGTCGTATGGCTGGACCTGGTCGTCGTGAAATTGGTCATGGTAAATTGGCTTGGCGTGCGATTCGTCCGCTCCTTCCTACCCATGCAGATTTCCCGTACACACTTCGCGTTGTGTCTGAGATTACCGAGTCTAACGGTTCATCTTCAATGGCAACCGTATGCGGAACCTCGCTTTCTTTGATGGATGCAGGTGTGCCTTTGCTTCGTCCTTGCGCAGGTATCGCAATGGGTTTGATTAAAGAAGGTGATGATTTTGTCGTGCTTTCAGACATTCTGGGTGATGAAGATCATCTGGGTGATATGGATTTCAAAGTCGCTGGTACGACCGAAGGAATTACCGCGCTACAAATGGACATCAAAATCAACGGCATCACCGAAGAAATCATGAAGGTCGCACTTTCTCAAGCGGGTGCGGGTCGTCTACATATTCTTGGTGAAATGGCAAAAGCCCTTACCTCTGCACGTGATGGTGTGAATGAAAACGCACCACGCATCACCAGCTTCCAAATCGACAAGGATAAAATCCGCGACGTGATTGGTTCTGGTGGTAAAGTGATTCGAGAGATCTGCGAAGTCACGGGCGCGAAAGTAGACATTAATGATGACGGTATGGTCAGCGTGTCTTCTGTTGATGCCGCAAAATCTGAAGCTGCTGTGAAGTGGATCAAAGACATTGTTGCGGTTGCAGAACCAGGTAAAATCTATCGCGGTAAAGTCGTCAGCATCGTTGATTTCGGTGCGTTCGTGAACTTTATCGGCAAAAACGATGGTTTAGTGCATGTCAGCGAAATCACAGGTGAGCGTTTGCCATCTGTGCGTGACGTACTCAACGAAGGTGACGAAGTTTGGGTAAAACTGATTGAAGTAGATTCTCGTGGCAAATGCCGCCTGTCTATGCGCGCAGTGAACCAAGAAACAGGCGAAGAGATTGAGGGCATCGAAATCCCTGAATCTGCGCCACGTCGTGAACGTTCTGACCGTCCAGAGCGTGGCGAGCGTTCTGACCGTGGTGATCGTGGCGACCGTCCACGTCGTCGTGATGCGTCGTAGTTTTTGACGTACATACAACATGAAAAGGCGGGGGATTTTCCTCCGCCTTTTTTGTTTCTTATCTGGTTTCGTCATTCCACAAAATCATCACTAGACAAAAAGCCAGCAGCTAGCTACAAAACTAGCTCTGTTTATTACATAACAAGCATCCAATATACGATGCTATAGTTTTGTGAGATTGCTTTTCTACTAGGCGTTCAAGGCGACGTGTATAAGAAATACACGAGCCGATGAAGAACGACGTAGAAAACAAAAATCACGAAACTATGTGATATAAGGGGGGGTTTAGCTCAGTGGTTAGAGCAGGACGCTCATAACGCTTAAGCCCACCCCGCAAGGGTAACTCGCCAAAAGCCTTACTGCACAAGGCTTTCAGCGGGAAGTTGAAGTGAAAAACCAGACGGCGCTGCACAGCGCAATAAGGTTATAATAAGGTGTGCAGAAAGAACGCACTGGAAAGAGCTGGTAAAAACCAGTAGAGATTCCAGACAGTTGGGGGAATAGCTCAGCGGTTAGAGCAGGGCGCTCATAACGCCTTGGTCGGGGGTTCAAATCCCTCTTCCCCCACCACTAACCATATATATTTCAATACATTATAAAAAAAATCCACTGCCATTTTCTACACTTATACCGCTGCAATAAGGTTTAACGCCACCACAGGCTAAAAATATCATTCTATAACAATATCTTTCACAATATTCGCAATAAGGTCGCATATTGCTATATGGGACACCTTCCGCCCGTAATAAGGTTTAGTCGGTTTAGGCGCTGTAGGTAGTCCCTACGTTTTACGGCGTTACTTTTACGCTCTCCACCAACGTTTTCAGCTCTTTTGCCAAAAAACGGCCTCCGCAGTTGGTCGTGGAGTCCTATCGGCTAACCCGCAAGGGGTAACGTTAACCGCCTTAAAACCTACGCTCCACAACGCTTGCAGGCGGCTTTTGTAAAAAACCTAGGGGTTTTGCGGGGGTGCGGGGGCTGATTTTTTCCATCTTCATCACTTCCACGATACCACTTATCCCGCCACTCTTTCTTTGGCTCTTTTGGTTCCTCTGGCTTCTTAAATGGCGACATCACCACCGCCACGATTTCCTTGGTAAAATGCGCCACTCCCAGCACCACAGCACATAAACCAAGGCAGATAGCCACCTGCACAAACGGCGTAAGCTGAGAAAATTTGTTGAGGGCATCTGCCCAAAAATCGTATTGTTCCATAACTGGCTCCCCACATTTGGTTTCAAACGTAAGTCACCAGTGGTTCTTACGACATAAAGTCGAAAAACAAACTGGTGACTGGGAGCTAGTAACACGATATCAGTCGTGCCTGCCTTATTTACGGCAAGCCGCTATTGTATTCGGCAGACCCCCAGCCATAGGCTGAGAGTCCCGAACTTTCGGGTCGGAACATATCCGCTGATATTTGGGGTTACTAGCCCCAGAGCAGCGACGTGCTGCTCCAACTGGAATCATAGGGGGTACAGGGATAAAAGTAAAGGAATGTGATGTTAGCTAGCGGAAGCGGGAACGATATGAAGTAACCAAGCCTTCTTCGTCCTCGTCTGATTCATCGCCCAGCGTAAGCAGCGTAATACGGAATCCATCCTCCTGTAACAGCACTTGTTCGTACACGCTTTCGTACTTTTTGCTGTTGCGAAGCCACATATCGCTGTCATGTTCCTGCCAAACGGAAGAAGCACCAGACTGGCCGCCATAGGTTTTTGTCAGACTACCCTCTGGAATGGCCTCTCCTTTCTGCCATATGCATAGTTGTGGGAAATATCGCCCCTTAACCGTGTAGGAGAGTTTGCCGTTGCGGGAAAAAACTAACGCACATGGCTCATCTTGGAATTCAATATATCGCCTTCCCATCGACTCCTTGCTCACATCATATTTTTCTGCGAGGGCGACGATGTGGTCGGTCTCTGGCTCTTTTATCCGTTTAATGTGATCCCGCATAAATTTCGTAGGCATAAGCAATTCGGCTGAAAACTGGTTGGCTTCAACCTCCATTTTCTGGCGCATTCCAGCGGGAGTTCCGCAGACAACCATATCTTGCGCCTTACACATAAACTGGCCTTCGCTTCCCGAATTATGCCAAGGATTAAGGTAATGACCCAACTCGTGGCCGATGGTAAAACGCTGCCTTTGGGGGCGGCTGTTTTCATTTATCAGTATGCAGCCAGAACTCTTATCGTCAGGGGTAATAAGCCCTCCCTCAAACCCCGAAAGCGTAATAGGCTTGATCTCTAATATATCTACAGCAGCAGCAATTTCCTGCACGGGAATGGGCAGCTCTACATCGCCCAATTGTTCAATGACCGCTTTAGCAAGATTCACTGGATTACCTCCAATATCTGCTAAATCCATTCGATCAATTTTGATCATTAGTCTTTCTCGCTTTCAGTGTTTTCCCGATTTCCAGAAAAACTTTCTGGGTATCAGCATCCATTTCCGAAAATTCCTTCTGCAAATCACGAAACATAACTTGAAATTCAACGTCTTCATCATCATCTAAGAAATAAGATAGCGGCATCTCAAAAAGGACTGCTAGTTTTTTAAGAGTTTCAACAGAAGGGTTTTTTACCTTGTTTAACTCAAGCTCGTATATGTGGGCTTTGGATACACCGATTTCGTCGGCCACCTGCTGTAAAGACCAGCCCTTTTTCATTCTGCGCTGCTTCAATTTCGCGCCCATCGACATAATTTTTTATCCTCCTACTGGTTATCCATAGGTGTATTTTATAGAATACAACGTATGTATTGACATACGACCTATCGTTCGTGTATAATACCATTGTTTGTGATTACAAACAATAACTTTAACCCCCGCTGTCAGAAAGGGAAAATAAATCATGAGCGATAATTTTTGGACACACCCACGCCCAGATGGGACATGGGGTACTAAAAAAGAAGGCGCGTCCCGCGATTCCCGCGTCTTCGATACGCAACAGGAATCGTGGAATTATACGCGCAGCCAAGCCAAACAATCTGGCGGAGAAGCATTCCTGCAAAACAAGCAAGGGCAAATCCGCGAGCGCAACACATACGGTGACGATCCGTTTCCACCGAAGGGGTAACATGATGCTGGGAACCATTTTAGACAGCAGGTCTGGCATAGCTGATGCCCTCCTTCTGGAAATTGCGCGACGCATTCAGCTATCGCCTACGAACTACCGTCTCGCCGTCGAGCGATACCAGACTATCAGTGATTATCTGGATCGGGAAGGGAGTCCGCTGCATGGGCTGGTAACCCGCCTTTATCCGCAAGGCTCGATGGCTATTGGCTCCGTTATCACCTCAAAATTTGAGAATGATGAGTTCGACATCGACATTGTTGCGGAATTGGGTATTCACCCCGATACACCACCGTCGATGGTGTTGGATACCCTGTTCAACACATTAAACGGGGAAAAAGACAGCAGATACTACGGCAAAGTA
Source organism: Rickettsiales bacterium (assembly GCA_036770365.1). Classification (GTDB taxonomy): domain Bacteria; phylum Pseudomonadota; class Alphaproteobacteria; order Rickettsiales; family UBA998; genus DAIPJH01. The sequence goes on along the minus strand of DAIPJH010000014.1, from coordinate 41,004 downwards.
GAGCGTTGCTCACGCTGTGTAAAAGTGCAGTATGAGGGAATGCATCTGGATGTGACCCCGTCCGTGCTTCTACCCTTCAAACCAGAGCGCACCAGCTTTATTTTTCATGCGAATGAGACGGAACCTGCCAGCAAACACCACACCGTAACCGCCAACCCGTGGGGATTTGCCGAATGGTTCAAAGAACAAATGCCAGAGTCGGCGCTGTTAATGGAAGAGCTAAGTAAATACGCCGCTGATCCTGTGCCAAAACTAGAACCGCACTTTACAAAATCCAAGCCTTTGATAGCACTTCAATTATTAAAACGTTGGCGGAATAAGATATATGACAAGCGGGATGGTAGGATGCCACCATCGGTGATGCTGTCATGCCTTGTAGGACACAACACGGGGTATCGAGTCAGCCTGCTCGATGAGTTGGTGGCGCAGTCACAGTATCTCTTAAACTATTTTTCCGCGCATACGGAACAAGGGGTGTTGGTAGAAGTAAAAAATCCTGCCTGCCTCGGAGAAGATGTTTTTACCGATCGTTGGCCGAAAAATCTTGCGACTCAGCGAGTGTTTACAGATGATTTAAGAACCTTAAACGGCAAGTTGGCGGAACTCTCAAAGGATAAGTCTTTGGAATGCTACCAACGGATCATGGCTGACCTCTTCGGGGAGAAGCCTACCACGCTGGCGCTGGAGGAGATTGCTAAAAGTTTTAGTACGAAAGCACATTCTGGCGGACTGTACCACTATCCAAAATCTGGGGCTATTGCTCTTGGCGCGTCGGGCATAGCGACTGGCCTTGGTAATGGCACATCGTATGCTACACCCAAAAATACCTTCTACGGATCGGATTAAGAAGTTGTTGACAATGCATCATGTAGAAGCCGTTCGCAAAAAATTCCCGCAATTACGCACCATCGTTGAAAGCTGGTGGTGTGTTATCTGGGAGGGCGAACTTATGGGCTTCGACCAACCCTACCAAATCCGCATTCTATGGACACGGTTCTCACCATGGGATGATATGGAAGTCAGCAACGACGAACCCCGTATATACGTTATTGACCCTCCTCTCAAGGATAGAGAAGACGCATGGGTACCACATCTATATGATCGCGGGGATAACCCCTGCCTCTGTTTGTACGACCCCAAAATCGAGCATTGGGAAGACGGTGGTAAAAGCATAGCCGACACCCTTATTCCTTGGGCAGCGGAATGGCTTGCAACGTATGAATTATGGCGTGTTACAGGAAAATGGCACGCACCAGAAAGACACCCTGAAAGGAAGAAAGAAGAATGCACAGAAGAGAACCATCACCAGTCCCCAGATCAGCAGGAACGCTCTATCGCCGCCGCGAACGCTTACCTTGGCCAACTGATAGGGACTTTCGCATCCTATCCATTGATGGCGGCGGCATCAGGGGAATCCTCCCGCTGGCTTTCCTCGCGCGATTGGAAAAAACCTACCTTCAAGGAAACTCTATCGCAGATTATTTCGACCTCATCACTGGAACCTCCACTGGCGGTATTATCGCGCTCGGCCTTGGAAAAGGGATTACTGCTTCCGAAATTCTCGAAATCTACATTAAGCGTGGTGGAGAGGTATTTCCCCCTCTTAACTGGTTCCAGAGCCGCTTTGCGTCAGCAGCAAAATACATCTTCAATCGCTGCGATAGCGGAAAACTTAGTACTCTTATAGCCGAGATTTTAGGCGATACGCAAATATGGGAGAGCAAGGTTAGGTTATGTATTCCAGCCGCGGAAACACTGCATTACGAACCTTTCATCTTCAAAACGCCACACCACCCAGACTATAAAAAAGACTGGACGCAAGCTATGTCACATGCTGCAAAAACTACTTCTGCGGCACCGACCTTCTTCGCACCAGTACAAGGAGAAGATGGCTACGAATTTGTGGATGGTGGAATCTGGGCAAATAATCCGATTATGGTCGGAGTAGCGGATGCCTTGGCCTGCTACGACGTAAAGCGAGAACAGGTAAAGGTATTAAGCCTTGGGTGTGTCAAGGATACATATCAAATGGATGAGAAAAGGCGAACGCGGGGCGGCATGCTATTTTGGACAACGCTTGTATTTGAATGCATGCATATTCAGTCACAGAACGCGACTGGTCAAGCTCGCTTAATTGTAGGTGGAAATAACGTATTAAGGGTAGATGGCGAACCTGTAATGCCGAAAATCGAATTGTCGGACTGGAAGCGGAGTTGTGAAATGCTGCCTGCAATTGGAGAACAATTGTTTGCACAGTACGGAGAACAAGTTTCTGAAATGTTTCTAAAAAATCTCGCCGAGGGATACTCTTCCATTTATACGCCAAATAGTCTGCCTGAGTAACGCTCAAAAGTAGTCACCCTCGAAACAAAAATCCTGACACTGGAGCATCTGCGCGCACCGCCCGCCCTCATGCGTTCTTCGTCCAAAAGGACCCGCAAAAAGTATGGTTAGAAGATGGCGTACAATAAGCACAGAACATTCGTTGCAAAGGGTTGCATCACTTCGGTGGAATGAGTAAGTTGCAAGCTACTCTCATCAATGCAGGAAAAGACTATGACAATCCTCGAAGAATGGCAAATAACGCCTGAACAACTTACGCAAGCACTTAATGAAAATCCGAGTTTAAGAGGGATGCTTCTTGGTTATGTGGCAGAAATGAAGTTGAGGCAAATTATTACCTCACTTCCAGATGTCTCACTTATCAAGAAATTTGACGACCATAACCGAAAGAAAAAAAGCGATCTCTATGTAATCTATAAGAATCGTGCCTTTGATATTGAATCAAAATCATTACAAAGTGCCACTGTCAAGCGGGATGAAAAAGCAGGAAAATGGCGCGCAAAGACACAAGTGGATGGTAGTGATCGGAGAACCATTATGATGCCCGATGGCTCAAAACTGGAAACCACTTTGCTTTTAAGGGGGGAGTTCGACATTCTGGCAGTAAACTGCTACGCTTTTGAGAAGAAGTGGCATTTCGTTTATGCACGCAATACCGACCTTCCATGCTCCACTTGGATCAAGTACACCAAGGAGCAAAGAGAGTGCCTCATTTCTAGTTTAATAGAAGTATCGTCCCCTCCTGAACCACCATTTTATAACGACATTCGACAATTATTGGATGAGATGATTGCTGAAGGAAAAGGAAAAGACCCACAAGAGGTGCTGTCTTAAGTCGAGCGCTTTATAAAAACCAAGAAATAAGAATGGTTCTTGCGAGCATGTACTTGTTTTATAAGCCGACTAACTACAGGCTTATTAGTTCGCATAACCACAAATAGGTCTTTGCAATAAAACCCGTAGCCTTCGTAACGATTGATAATTTCAACGTGGGTGAGCCATTGCTTTCCTGCGCTGACTTCATCTTGACATTTGACAATTAACACGCCGTTCTTACGCAGAACCCTGTGAGCCTCTTTACCCGCTTTGAAGTACATGTCTGTTACAGCAGCATGCCACTTTTTTGTTCCTGTGTTTTCGTCATCTTCATTGATTTCATCACCATTAGAATAGAATTCACGAAATGCGGTATGGCTTCCTCCAGCAGCTTTCTGGTCGTTTTGCTTCCTATAAAACCCTTCCATGTAAGGAGGATCTAATACCACGCAATCAATGGAAGCATGTTCATAAGGGAGCTTTTTGCAATCGACACCATCTGCAATGTCGGTTGCGAGTAATGTGTAATGCTCTTCTGGAACTTTTTGCCAAAACACCCCCTTTCCAAAGGTTACATCAGCAATAGTAGAACCTTTGGGAACGTGAAGCTGTAGAATCTCAGGAAACACATCAGCATTACCTGAGTTATATGCAGAAACCACTACGTCTGAGGTGGAGACACCAGAGTTTACACGCTTTTTTGGTGTTTCAAAAAAATCTAAGATTTGTGTTTCTGCTTTCATCAAGTTTTCCTCATAAAGATGCAAATACCAGCCTATATAAGCGATGAGTATAGTGGTTGCTAAAGCAAAAAGCTATACGCATTACTCAGTATTCTTCCGCTAGCATGATGGTCAGCACACGGCAGGTTTCCACAGGATTAGCAGGATCAGGAGAGGCGAACTCCATGCGTGTGTCGTAGTAATCAATTTTCCAGAACACCTTATTTTCCACCACCGTTACGCAACCAAAATCATGCTCCCCGTGCGGGTCGTTATCTTCCGTGAAGCTATCAAAATCACGGACGGCGGCGAATATCTGGTCGATGGTCTGTTGGTTAAGGGTGGCAATGCCATCTGTCATTATTATCTGACCACCCCAGAACGTCTGACGGAGTAGATCATTGAGTGCAGCAATCTGCTTGGTTTTTTCTGAGGCCTGTTCCATATCCATTCGATACGGTCACACACAGCTAAAGCAAGAGAAATCGTGCCTTTAGGCAGGGTTTGTGGGGTACGGCAAACGCTAACTATAAAAAGTTACGCCGCACATACCCCACGCGCCCCAATGTTTAATATTCCCGATCCAACTCTTCCTTTAACGCGAGGCCAACATAATGTAGGTAGCCGCCTCGTCGTTTTTCACGTTGGAATCGTTTGGACTCCATCGTTGGCACAAGATCACGGCGGCTAATGGCGAAGTAACCGTAATCCTTACACCAGCGGTCATAGGCGGCATTGAAATTGCTGGTACGCACCATCAGCGCATCACCCTGCTCGCATTCTTCGTTGATGAACAACCCTAGCGTATCCATCCGCGCACGGTAATTCTGGCTTGCCTGCACCACAGGCACAGGCTCACTTAGTCCTTGTTGTTTCCAATCGGAAAGTCCTACCAGCATCCAGTTAAGGATGCCTGAACGCTCGCTACGGAGTTTGGTAATCAAATCTTTATCCTGCTTATCACCCTCAAATGTGGCAGAAAACGGAATCACGCAGACACGTCGCCAGATTCCCCGATCTGTGCCCACGATAGCAGGCAGACGGTTTACCCCAAGCACCAGCTTAAAGGTGGGAAGCATCTCGAACGGTTCACTATAGAGCTTCCGCACACTGATGGTATCTCCGCCAGTAATCTGCTTTAGCAGCACTTCATCTAACCTATCGTCAGGATCAACTTCTACAGCACTTACAAACCTAGCTCCAGCCAGTGCAGCAATGTCATTACGGATACGCTCACTACGACGGTGCAGAAACGTACTACCTTGTGCGGCTACCGCATAATGACCTAAAACATCATGGATAACTGAAATCAGAGTGCTTTTACCGTTTGCACCATCTCCGTGGAAGGTAAAGAACTTCGATTCTTTTATCTCCCCCGTTAGGCAATACCCCATAAAGCGCTGCATGAAAGAAATCATTTCTTGGTTATCAAGCATAACCTCGTACATAAACTGCTGGAAACGCGGCGCGGTAGCGTCTGGAAGATAATCAATTGGCAGTATCTTCGTCATCAAATCCGCAGGACTATGCGACCGCAATGTGCGTGTATGCAAGTCAAGCGTACCATTGTTGAGATTGAGAAGCCACGGGTTGGCATCCAGCTCTGGCATAGTAACGTACATGCTGGGCAGGTGACGGGCAATACTCAGCATTGCTGCCATACCCGCAGGGCTTTTGGCACGTTTCAAATGCCCCTTGCCAAAGCTACTAGCGTGGACGTTGACCATTTCCATGCATTTACGCTCTGCTTCGCCTGTGCTATCTTCCTGCCAGTATTTTCCTTGCCAAAAAAGCCAGCGTTTCATGGCATGGCAATAGAGCATTGAGCCACCGAACATGGCTTGCAGCAGCAGGGCATTGCCTACGTCTGTTTCATCATGCTGATTGGGTTTCGGCTCGTAATTCGCCATATTGCGAGCGATACGCACCACCTCGTCATCAGGCAGAGGATTATCGGTATGGTGTCGGTTAATGCTCCGCAGCGTGTCAAGAATGGCTTCTTGCCCTAAGCCCTTGTGGCGTAATACACCTGCCAAGCTGGTGAGCTTGTCGTTTCTGCCTCCTTCAGAGATTTCTAATTCCTGCCAATCAGCTTTTGAGACTTCAGGACGTGCTGCCTTATCCATCAAGGCAAAGAGCCATTGTGGTGCTTCGGCAATGGGTAGCTCAGGTTCTATATCAACATATTCCCGTTCCGTAACTGATGGTGGCACAACCACATATCCGCCTTCACAGCGAATATCCAAACCAGCCCCCAGTTTACCCGCACTATTGCGAATCTGAATGTCAGGATTAGCCAGATAAATATGCTCGCCACCACCGCCTGTCCGCACTCTTTGGGTTTCAGGGAGTGTACCATATTGTGCGATAATAGCTTGCAGGGAAGCGTCACCTCCATGTCGCGGGTCAATATCCAGCACAAATATGCCAGAGGCTTTGCCCGTGGGCATCCCGATATTGGCATCGGGTGTTTCTGCCCACCATGCCTTAATTTGCTCTGGGTCAGTGGTGGCATCCTTAAAACCATGTTTGGTTAGCGGCTTTTTATCGTTGGGAATTAGGGGGAATACGGGGATTCCATTCTTTGCCATAGATAAGGCTTTTGCCAGTTTAGGATTCAATGGCAGTGGTGCAATAGGGTGTTTAACATTAGACATATGTGTATCTCCTAATAATGATTGCAGGTATTCAGCCTGCGGTTTGATTCGATGTAAGCTGAGAGGGTGCTTAGTTCGTAACGCACCAGCCGTCCCATTTTGATAAAAGCGGGACCGCCACCTGCAACGCGCCAGTATTGAAGCGTTTTGACGGCAATATTGAGGTATTCCGCTGCTTCCTTTTCATTCAGAAGCGGGGTGTCCCGTAGATTGATGGAAAGTTTTGTGTTCATCGCCAACTCCTTTTGTTTGATTGAACAAACGCAGGGTAGCGGCGGCTCTAGGAAAGATTTAGGATCGAGTAATTTGGCTTCTGGAAGACTTCATACTTCACGAATGGGAAACTTTGTGTATGGAGAGCCTTTCGAGCAAGGTTTCCAATAAAATTTCAGTGTTTACTCTTCTCCGTTTTCCACGCTCATCTTTCCGATATTGATCGAGGCAAGTGTAGAGCATAGCTCTGTTACGTTTCTCTTTCTCAGGGTTAATCTTTGCCCTGTAATATGCTTCGAGTGGCGTAAACGCCGCCTCAATAAAATCGAGGCACTTGCTTCGTATCTGGTCGTCATCGTTTCTTGTCATGGTGGCAATGCTATCCGTGCAATACTCCCACAATAACGCGAGATGGTAGGTGTAGTTATGGAGCGCCATGCGCTGCACACCCATGTTTTTGCTGCGCTCATGCTCCCACGTCTCAGTAAGAAAACTATGCGAATCACATATTTCCAGCAGGGTATTTAAGTCGTTTTCGAGCCTTGCGAGTAAGCCGCTTACTTCCCAATAGCCAGAATGGTTTTCGTAGAATTTACGGACAGTAGGAACAGGTAAACCCATCGAATCATTAATCCTGCATTGTGCGTAAAGCGAAACATCCTGTAAATCGTAGTCACCCTCGCTATCTTCCCTAGGATGCAAGGATTCGACAAAATCCTCGAACAACTCCAGAGGAAGAGGAAATAGCCGCTTGTTAAGCTGTTCAGCGCTTTTCTTGATATTGGCAATCCGTGTGTTGATGTCGCGGAAAGACAACGAATCAGAGCCACGGAAATATTCCTGACAGCAATAGACGTACGCAGATTTTACGATTATCGCCTTAAACAACTCGTGGCTAATCGGGTTTTTCAGGGAAGCGGACTCAATCGCCTTCCATAGTCTGGACAGGGTTTCTTCGGGATAAATGGATGTACAATCGAAATCCTCTGGTGCGAGGTAGTTATATTCCCACTTTCCTATTTTATGTTTGTGTTCCATTTTTTCCTTATCATTTAATCCCAGCACCACAGGCTTTTGTAGGGCGTTAAGGGCGCAGCGGGTAGGAACTATCTAAGTTCCGTTTAGCTGCGCCCCAGATACCCCAGCACTATGGGTTAGGAGCCTCCATAGTAGCCAACTCCAGTATCCTGTCCGTTACCTTCTGCATGGGGTCGCGGAGGCGGTCTACGGACATAATAATATAGCCCGCCGTCACGTCATTACCAGCTTTATGGTTGATGAGTCCTTTGATCGCATAGGCTGGTATATCCAAACTCTCCGCAATGGTGGTGAAGGTACGCCGCAAGTCATGCAGCATGAAGGGAACGCCTGAATCTTCTGCGATTTTCTTGACGCTGTTCTTGGGTTCCACCAAATGCCCTGTTTTCCCGTCTCCCGTAAACACCCAAGGGCTTTTTCCTGTACGCTTCTTGCGCTCCTGCAACAACGTAAAGACATAATCACTGAGTGGCAAATCCAGCGGCTCACTGTTTTTAGTATGGGGAACGGTGAGCATCTTTTCCGCAAAATCGACGTTTTCCCAGCGCAGTTCCATTGCTTCAATGCGTCGCATCCCTGTAAACAGAAGCAGCAGCAGGTAATCGCGGATGGTGCTGTTATCCAGCATCCTCACGGTATCGTACCACGGTTTTATCTGATGCGGCTTGATGACGGAACGGCGGCGGGTTTCCTTATACCATGCCTTCGCGGAAGAAAGCGCCGTCACGGGGTTGGGCGGCAAGTGGTCATGCCCTTGTAGCGAAAAATTATAAATGGCACGCACCAGTTGAAAGACGGTGTTGGCTTGAGTTTTGCCGTGTTTTTCTCCAATTTTCAGATGCCGCTTAAACACCATATCGCGGGTTAGCTCGTGCATTTGTATCCGTTGCCAGTCTGGGAGATAAAGGGTTTTTAGGCAATCGAGTCGATAGTGGGTGGTCTGGCTCAGATGCTTCCTGCCTTTACGGTATGCCTCTAATGCTTCTTCAAAGGTAAGTTGTTTTTGCCGTTCTTCGCGTTTGGTAGCATTTGGATTTTCACCCTTTGCCATACGGGCAAGCAGTTGCCGTGCTTCCTCCCGCGCTTTGTCAGTGGTAAATACCCCATGCTTGCCGATGGTCACACGCACCGTCTTGCCGAAAATATCACGCTGGGCGAAGTAGGTTTTGCTTTGCATGGCAACCGCCACGCCAAAACCTTTTAGCTCCGCATCATGGTAGTATTTCTGTCCTTTCTCCGTGTAAGGAAGGCTCTCCACATAGGTTTTTGTCAGCTTTACCGCGCTCATATCTCCTCGCATCCACAATAAGGTTTACCCTTTACAAACGGGCAACCCGACTCCCGCAATAAGGTTATAATAAGGTTGATGGGCAGAAAAAGCTCGAACTTTTTGGGAGTTTTTCGGAAAAGGACTTGCCTTGCAATGACAGAAACGCTAGTGTTTTCAGTAGTCAGTGGGGAGCATTAGGAACGCTTCGGATTCTCGACTTCGGCGCTCATAACGTCTTTGTCGGGGGTTCAAGTCCCTCAACCCCTACCATTTTCGTATACTCATCTGCTAAAAATGGAACTTGAGACCCCCATATTATTATATCGCAAACACGCTAAAGCGTGCTTTGCAGGTTCAAGTCCCAGAGCCCCTAGCACCCTTCGCTTTCAGCTTCGACTGACTTACGCGACGCCTTGACTTCTTCCCCACAAAGTTTTACTCTTAGCTCATTAGAAATCATTACTTTACAGGTATTCTCATGCCAACCGTGAATGTTTCACTTTCCAATGAATTGCTGCATATTGTGCAGAGTAAAGTTGAAAGTGGTTTGTATGGCGATGAAAGCGAAGTGATTCGTGATGCGATACGGCGTATGGATGCTCAGGAACATTTGCTTGATGCGTTACAACTTGAACAGCTCCGCCAAACATTACAGCTAGGCATCTCTCAAGCGCGTGCGGGTCACTATGCAGATTATTCGTTGACTTCACTTCTTGATGAACTCAACGCACCTACAGCACAGTAATATGACTTCTTTTCGTCTCACCCCTGCCGCACGCGACAGCCTAAAGACCATTGCAAAATATACTGAAACTCGCTGGGGCAAAACACAGCGTGATATGTATCTACATGACATTGATGCAGCTTTTCATTCATTAGCTGCCCAGCCACATCGCGGACAAATCCGCCCAGAGCTTCATGATGAACTTCGTAGCTATCCTATCGGTAACCACACCATATATTATCTTTGCGAAACAAAGCACATCACCATTGTGGACATTTTACACCAACGCATGGATGCAAGTAGTCGCCTAAATCAATTAACTAAGTTATGAACGTCCTTGCACTACATTCTGCGTAATTTCAGGGTGTTCAGCCTCATGCGTAGCCACTGCGCCCATAATGCGACTAGTTAACTCATCAACATCAAAATCCACCATACGCAAACCTTGTTGTTTCGTTAGATATTCTGCGGCTTTATGTGCAAGTAATTGCTGGGTTTCGAGCGGTTGCATGGAAAGAATACTAGCTGCATCTTTGACCAACAGCTCCTGAGCTTTATTACGTTCACCTGCGTCACCACCTGCTTTTTTGGATGAAAACCCAGTCAGCACATCACCTGCAAGCGCGCTTGCCATCGTGAATGCAGAGAGTGCTGGCATGGTCATTGCCCATTTTCTGGCTGTACTTCCAGCAAGCATCTTATTAGCTGCTTCATATTCACCTTTTGCCTGCGCACCATACGACAAGTCCGCAGCAAAATATGGCCATACAGCATAATTTAATGGTTGTTCTTGAACCTTACCCCACAGCGTACCATCTTGCCCTTGTTGAACCACTTGTGCATGGGTTTTCTCTGGTATCATTGAACTAGCGAGCGCACCCGCAAGCAACATCACATAATTTGCAAGATTGGCATTCCCTGCGGTCGTATCGCCAGCTTTTCGGCGCAACACCCCACTGCCAAGCATTCCTGTCGCCGCCACCACATTATAAATATTCCCCACCTCTATCGGATGGTCATAGGCATAATCTTCTAATTTAGCAAACGTGGATTTCTGCTGCTCACTATTTGCTTTTTTAAGTTGCTCTGCATCTAATGATACACCTTCTTGCTTCATAAAAGATGCAAGCCGTGTTTCTAATTTTTCTAACTGTTTATCAATGGGAAGATTACCGTATTTTGCAAGTACAATCCCACTACCACTGTAAAGTGCAGCAGAAACCATACGCCCTGCCCCTGCATTACGAATATTTTGATCTTCGCCCTGCTTATAAGCTATCAACCCGTTCGCAAACAGGGCAGCATTACCAAGAATCATACTTACGCCGCCAAGCTGACGCTTATCCATATGCAAAACATCAAAAATACGTTATTTCAGAGTATAATGATAACTTAATACGGCATAATTACAAATGACATTTATGTGAAGATTACCCCCTACTTCACCAACACATATTTCCCCACGCAATTACCCCTTCTTGCCATAGATCGCGTTTGCCTTATAGACATACCATATCAGTATCTCCCACTTGCGGTTTTCTACAAATATGCTATACTGCTACCACAATTAGGCACTAGCCGATGCGACCTCCTTCGGGAGGTCGAGTATTTTCAGCCATAGATTTCCTTAAATCTGGTTTTGATAATATCAAATTGCAGATTGGATATTTCACCCATTTTATTGACTAATCTTCTTGCATCAACCGTTCTCACCTGCGCAATGATGGCTGATTGTTCGCGTCCACGAAATGTAAATATTTGATAAAATGGATTATCTGTTTTTATCTTGGTACTGAGTGGAAGCACCGTCATAATTTTGGCATTATGCTTTTTATAAATCAATACAGGGCGTAAAAACTCATCACCTTTTCCATCTTGTTCAAACCCAATATTCACACCCAAATTGCACCACCAAATTTCACGCTCAGAAAATCTTACCTTAAGAACCTTCTCGTCAATCTTCTCTTTTAGATTTGTCCATGACGTAAAATCTTTTGACTGCATACTCACCCCTTCCTGCCATAAATCGCATTTGCCTTATAGACATACGACAAAATCTCGGCAACGGCGGCAAATGCTTCTAAGGGGATAACGGAATCAACGTCTAGGGTTTCCAACACTTCAACCAAATCCGCGTCTTTGCGGACTTTTACGCCGTTTGCGAAGGCGAGTGTAAGGATTTGGTCAGCGATTGCGCCCTTGCCGCTAGCGACGATACGTGGTGCAGGGTCGTTGGTTTTGTCATATTTGAGGGCAACGGCTTTGGTCGGCTCTGATCTCTCTGGCTCTTTAGACACACGTCCGCCATCCGTGAGGTCAAATATAGGATCGTTTTGGGGTTCATCATCTCGGTACTGCGCCATAACCCCTCACCTGCATTTAAAAATCTAAATCACCTAATTCATTAAGTGCGCCAAGAATATCATCACCAGAAGTCGCCGCATTGCGGTTCTCCGCACTGATTTTATCATGGATTTCTTTACGCAACACAGAGGCCTCAGGTGGAAAATTAAAACCAAGCTTCACCGCTTTGCCGCGCACTTCGACCACGGTCAACTCGATGTTATTATTGATGACGATCGACTCGCCGATTTTACGTGACAGGTACAACATGAACTATTGGCACACTACTTGCTTATATCTGATTAAACTTGCGCTACCGCTTTAAAAGCTGTTCTTTTGTAACTGAGTTAGCTGTGTGGCGCAAATGCAAACTTTAATCACGTGGGGATTTTATGGATTATTCCAATATACGCCTGATGTCGCTCATGAAAATGAAGATGGCATGGGATTCGGAAAATCAAGATGTGTTAGCACAAAATATTGCGAATGCTGACACTCCGGGATACCGCGCTAAAGAGATAAAAAAGATTGATTTTGAACATCTTGCCATGGATGAGTCACATCGCTTACAAATGCGCGCAACCTCCCCTTCCCATATTGCCCATAGCAAAGAAGAAACGGGCGATTTTCGCGTACAAAAAAGCCGTAAGACCTATGAAACTTCTCCTGTCAAAAACAATGTGGTCATTGAAGAACAAATGGCTTCAATGGCAAAAAATAACACTGATTATCAATTAATTACCAACCTTTATAAAAAAACAGCGGGTATGTTTAAAACCGCGCTTGGTCATAACGGCTAGGCATAAGTAGGAGTACATACGATGGAATTACTGGACTCACTCTACATTGCTGGCGCAGGTATGAAAGCACAAAGTGACCGTCTGCGCGTAGTGTCAGAAAACATTGCCAACGCAGACTCGACAGGTTCAACACCTGGTGCAGAGCCATATCGCCGCAAAACAATTTCTTTTCATAATATTTTGGATAAAGAACTCGGCATTCATAAGGTGGAAACCAACAAGATCGGTTTTGATAAAACAGATTTTCAAAAAGTCTATAACCCCTCCAACCCAGCAGCAGATGAAAAAGGCTACGTCATGATGCCAAATGTCAACTCATTGGTTGAGATGGTGGATATGCGCGAAGCACGCCGCGGCTATGAAGCAAACGTCAATGTGATCGAAATTGCAAAATCTATGCTGAATCAAACCATCAGTATGCTAAGATAGACACTTAGAGGAGAAAAGTCATGGATGTAAAATTTAACCAAGCGGTCAATGCTTATACACGGGCGGCGACGGCTACCACAAATAATGATGACACAGATGCAACGGGAAGCAGCTCAGGATCAAGCGGTGCGCAGGGTTTGCAGCCATCTTTTAAAGAATTAGTGTCACATTCGCTGGAAAAAGCAAAAGTTGCGGGTTATAGCGGCGAATCTATAAGCGCAGCAGCCATTGCAGGCAAAGCAGAACTACATGAACTGGTCACAGCGATCACCAACGCTGAACTTACACTGCAAACGGTAGTAGCGGTACGTGATAAAGCCGTAGGTGCATATCAGGATATCATCAAAATGCCGATTTAATTATTGACGACAGATTAAAACTCATACAATTTCAGACTAAGTCTTCTCACCTTAACCTTCTCCCCCGCGGGAGAGAACTGAGATGAGGGATTGCTTTTAATTCTAGACAAAGTGAAATTGCATGGAAGCTCTGGAAGTGATGGATATTGGCAAAGAAGCCATTTGGGTGTTGATCGCAATCTCCTCACCCGTCCTCATTGTCGCGCTTGTGGTTGGTCTCATCATCGCACTTTTTCAAGCTCTTACCCAAATCCAAGAAGCTACGCTCGCCTTCGTCCCAAAAATGTTTGCAATTTTCATTACCCTCATTATCGCTATGCCCTTTATGTTTCAAACCCTTAGGGATTTTAGCGACAATCTCGCCGAGCGTATCATCCGCCTTGACCCCGTGGATGAAAATGATTCAGGAAAACCATGAACCGCTAGCGATGACGACGACCACACTGCACGTGTTGACTATTCTCAACCTCTGTCACATGTGTCTTAGGAATATACTTCATCCTCAACATTTCCAACTTTTTATCCAGCGCGCTTCCTTCTAATGCATCCACCATATCTATCACCGTATCATGGGTTAATGCCGGTGGCAAAAAGGGACGCGTTGAACCATGTTTTGTTATCTTAATCTCTTCTTCGCCTTGATCATTGATTAGTTTTTCAACAATTTTTTTGCCTGAATGTAGCCTTTTATAGGCATCATAAAGCTTCTTTGCCCCCTCACCCCGTATATCCTCATAAGGATTAAACCCAATCATTTGCGAGACAACATCTCGGTCGTTTTTAATCTTAAGTGCAAGTGCCAACCGTTTTTCTGTGGTTTCATTAAAATCCAATTTTATTTCACCCTTGTTTATGGCTTTCATAAAATCCGATAAACATTGCATTTCAGGGCTATGAAACTTGGGTGTAGCGTCATCATAGCTACGTTTTTGCACAATACGCAGCATGGGCTTGCCCTGACTTATATCCTCTGCAAATTCAATCGTAGCAAGTGATTTACCTTCTTTATCCCGAATCGAGGCAATATGACTACTACCACTTACACACTCTACGACATAACTGCCAACGCAATGTTTTAATCTGCGACCTTCATCACGTAATTGCTGGGCATCAGTTAAAAAAGAGAGGGTACATCCCTGTGACTCAAATGGCTTTTCAACCACCGCCGTCCATTGCCCTTCTCGCGGCACGGTTCGCGCAGCATCCACCTCAGCATAATGATCATGCCACGCCTTAGACACACCAAGCAAAGTCGAAAGTGAACGCTCCCCAATCATCGCACTAGCCACTTCAGGCATCATCAGCTCCACGGCTTCCTTGCATTGATCAGAAGACATGGATGCACTGATTATGTTGGGTAATACCACGCTCTGAGTAAATTCTTTCAGCGCATCCTTCACATTATCCGCATCTTCAAAGCTAAATTGCGAGGCGAGGTTATCACGCATCGCAACCCAGCCACCTTTCGCATTACCTAAGAGCTTTTTATACAGTTCAGTTTTTTCCTCTAAGCTTAATTTTTTAGCGTCTTTATACGTTCCATCATTGCATAGCTCATCAATCCCTTTTATCACATGCGAAGCGTAGGCAGCTACTTCAAGAAAAGCGGATGTATCTTCGCGTAACAGTGATTTTGGATTGCTGATGTCAGGGATGCGTTTTGCAAGTTGAGGGTCACGGCGAAGGATAGAAACAACATCAATAAAATCGTCATCTTGCACAATGGCGCTAACTTGGTCTGCTCCCAATACAGATCCTTTTCTTAACAACTCAAATGCAAGCTTTTGAGCTGCATCATTTAATGCCGCCTCATATTGGAAATAAACAATAAGGTCCTTACCATTTTTTTTTCTTTGGACATCAATACCATGCTTCAATAAAATTGAACAAGCCTCAAAATTACCAAACTGTAAATTTTGTTCAAAACTATCCTGTCGCTGTTCTTCTGAAGCCAGCGCAGCATATTTCTTAAAGTCAGGAAATCCATGCTCCAATGCATATTCCAATAATTTTGGCTCAATACCCTGAATTTCTTTACCAAAATCATCATGACCACATTTTCGTGCGTATGCCACGATATTGGTTGCTGTTTCCACGTCCAAATCTGCGGTTAAGGTTTCAAAATGTTTCAAGTTTTTTGGTGAAATATTATTCCAAAGATCTTGGTAGTTAGCCATATTTTCTAAAACGGTTGCGCGTTCAAGATAAGGAAAATGTTGAACCTCATTCATGCACATATCATGTAGCTGTTCGATTGCTTCATTGTCTCTTATTTTTGTATAATCAATTTTCCCTCCATAAAGAAAAAAAGAACAAATAGCCTTAGACAATGAACAACCTTGCTCACACTTAAGCTGCTCAAGCGTGTTGACATCTCCCTCATGCAATGCTTGCCTCATTGCATCATCCATTAACTGCCCTATATTGGCGGGTAACAACTCCATCATTATGGTGTTAAGCTCATGATCATCTGCGAGAAATATCTTCCCTACGATCGATTTAATACGACCAATAAATGCTTTATCTTCGATACTTCTTCCGTCAAAGAATTCCCCCCACGCAGCAAAATCAACAAATAATTCTGGCTCATGTACAGATAGGCTTTCAATTTTTTGAAGAGCAACATCATCCGTATTCACTTCAGCCAAATCATCGAGAAAGGATTGTCTTCTTGCTGCTATGTCTTTTAATATGCTCATGTGGCTACGCTGTGAATATTATTGCTAATGCTCACCATAACATGCTTACGTTACAGAAACATGAAGGCAAGAGATTATTTTCTAGCCAAAGCGTCTAACGCCAAGACATCTTCCAGCGACATAAGCGGTGCGTTTATTTCACGATGCAAACGCTCTAACACCATCTCAATATGGCGCGCTATATCAGTAAACCCTATCTCACCAGCAAGAAACTTTGCAACTGCCGTTTCATTGGCGGCGTTGAGGATGGTCGGTACACCACCACCTGTGCGCATCGCATCAATAGCTAGCCTCAAACATGGGAAACGCGCCTCATCAGGTGCTTCAAAATCAAGCTGCTTCAGCGCAGCCAAGTCCAGCTTGGGAATATCGAGCGCAAAACGCTCAGGGTATGCAAGGCATACAGCGATTGGGGTGATCATATCAGGCAGCCCCATCTGTGCTAACACTGAACCGTCCTGATAATGTGCAAGCCCATGAATGATAGACTGCGGATGCACCACCACACCCAATTTTTCGGGCGCGAGCGCGAATAAATGCATCGCCTCAATCAACTCCAACCCTTTATTCATTAAGGTCGCAGAATCCACCGAGATTTTTGCACCCATCGACCAGTTAGGATGCGCCACCGCTTGCGCAGGCGTCACGCGCTGCAACGCATCAACACTCCACGTGCGCAGAGGCCCTCCTGAAGCAGTCAGTGTAATTTTATCAAGATAGGCATTATCACGCGCATGATAGATCTGAAAAATCGCGTTATGTTCTGAGTCCACAGGCAGCAATACCGCACCATACCGCACTGCAGCATTCATCACCAACATACCCGCAGCCACTAACGATTCTTTGTTCGCCAGCGCAATCGTCGCACCGCGTTTGATAGCGGTCATCACGGGTGCTAACCCTGCTGTCCCAACAATTGCAGCCACTACCATATCACTTGGACGCGCCACAGCATCAAGGATTGCTGCCTGACCTGCCGCCACTTCGATATCTAAACCAGCAAGGCCTTGCTGCAAAGCAATATAATATTTGGCGTTACCAATTACTGCTAATTTTGGTCGAAATTCGCGTGCAATTTCAATCAAACTCTCGACATTATCTTGCGCCGTTAATACGGCAACTTGAAAGCGTTTTGGATGTGCGCGCACAATGCGCAATGTGCTACTACCGATCGACCCTGTAGCACCAAGAATTGTGAGGCTTTTGGGTGCGCCGCTCACAATCTTCCACCATAACAAAACAACATTACCAACACGTAAAACGGCGCGGTGAGCGTCAACCCATCAAACCTGTCAAGCAACCCACCATGTCCCGGTAAAATCTTGCCACTATCCTTCACCCCAGCTCGACGTTTCACCCACGATTCAAAAATGTCGCCTGTTTGCCCAAGCAGCGCAATCGAAGCCCCCATGACCAACGTCCCCATTTGCGCAGCATGTACATAATACGATACCGCCATCGCACACATCATCCCACCAAGTAATCCTGCCCATGTTTTATTCGGACTGATACGTGGCGCAAGCTTTGCCCCACCTATCAATTTTCCGGAAAAATACGCACCAATATCAGTGGCGGCAATCATTGCAAACAAGCTGACAACAAAAGAACTACCTTCAATTGCAACAGTTATATCTCCATCAAAAACTCCAAAGATGGTTGTCATGACCTGTATTTTATTGAGCAGATACAAACTCACACACGGCACACCGACATAGACAAGCCCCGCCATCTGCCAAGCTCTAGAGAAATTTTTGGTCAAACCATACCATTCATAGAGCATGATGGCTGCACATATACCCACAAAACCAAACCAGACATACCCACCAAAATACAAACTCGTTCCTGCCACCGCAACCAGACTCAATGCAGAGCCAATACGCGCAGGAAGCGCAGCAAACTTACCCTCTTTTATATCAACTGGTTGTTCCATAACGACGCTCCCTTCCTGCAAAATCCGCTACGGCGTCACGTAAATGCTCAGGGGTAAAATCAGGCCATAACACATCAGTAAAATAAAGTTCCGCATAAGCAGACTGCCAAAGCAAGAAATTACTCAGGCGTTGCTCGCCACCCGTGCGAATCAATAAATCCGGGTCTGGTAATGCACATGTGTGAAGATGCGCTCTGATCAGTTCTTCCGTAATCGTTTCAGGGGCAAGCGTTCCTGCACGTACCTGCTGTGCCAAACGTTGCATCGCATGGGTCAATTCTTGGCGTGCGCCATAACTTATACATACCACCAGCTCAAGGTTCGCTCCAAGAGCTGTGTCCGCTTCTGCCTTCGCTATCGCCGCACAGATATCTTCACTTAGTTTACTGGTGTCTCCAATGATACGCAGACGCACCCCATGTTCAATCAAGGTGGGTACTTCGTGGCAAAGGTACGTTTTAAGAAGCTGCATGAGATCAAAGACCTCATCCGCAGGTCTACCCCAATTTTCAGAAGAAAATGCATAAACAGTCAAAAGCTTAATGCCAATTTCATGGCATGGTCTTAACAAATGGCGCAAGGCTTCCGCACCTTTACGATGTCCTGCAATTTTAGGAAGATGACGTTTTTTTGCCCAACGACCATTACCATCCATGATTATCGCCACATGCTTAGGCACAACACCTGAAGAGGGAGATAAGACTGCATGGGCTGAGGTCTTTATCATGGGCGAATCTCACCACGTAATGCCAAGGGTTAGGCTGAAATCAGCACTTTCACATCAAGAAAACAGAACATCCTCATGCCACTTTAGACGGTCATAATGTCTTTTTCTTTCGCAACGAGCGTTTCATCAATCTTTTTAATATGCTCATCCGTCATTTTTTGGATAGCTTCACCACGCGTATGATGCTCATCTTTAGAAATATCGCCGTCTTTTTCTAATTTTTTAAGCGCATCCATGCCATCGCGGCGTACGTTACGTACTGCCACACGCGCAGACTCCGCATATTTTCCTGCAATTTTCACAAGTTCTTTGCGACGTTCTTCGGTCAGCGCAGGCACAGGCACACGGATACTTTGACCATCTGCGGCAGGATTTACGCCAAGATTTGCATCACGAATCGCTTTTTCAGCCGCTTTTACCAAGCCTTTATCCCATACCTGCACGATCAACATACGTGGCTCAGGCACAGAAATATTACCCACCTGCGTAATTGGCATCATCGACCCATAGGCATCCACCATAATACCATCTAGCAAATTCGCATGTGCGCGACCAGTTCGCAAGCCTGCAAATTCATGGTTCAATGTCCCTAAAGCACCGTCCATACGGCGTTTCAATTCGCTTGGTTCCGCAGCACTCATGACCATACCTCAATCTAAAATATCACTTAAACATATATACTAAAACAACGAGCCGAGAACATAACGACTCGATGCGTTGAGTATTAGATACTTTGATAAGGAATGCACAGACCTGTATTTTTATCAATCACCAATGAACCATCATCATACACCGAACCAATAAAACGGTTTTTACCATTGATATAAAGCACTGGCTTCACATCCTTACCATTATATTTACGCAATTCTGTCACGCGACCACGGTTCTCAGGGTTATTTTTACTAGACATGTTGAACTCCTAAATCAGTATATTCCAAGTATATTTCACGCAGATTTGTTAAAGACCGCGGAATATGCGTCAAAACCCCTCATTTTGCAAGTCAAAAAATCATGTCACAGGCACAAACAAAAAATAATGCTTACTTTAGGGTTTTAAACGCTTTATGATTGAGCCTGACGTGAACATCAGTTATGAACCAAGCATGACAGTACAGCATCCTTCTCGCAAGACATTCCCCTCTCGTTCGCGCCCTCTAGCATGGGTAGGACTTCCTTTATTCGTAGGCGGATTACTGCTCGTGGCCGGAGAATATGAAGTCAAGCCTGCACAAGCATCCACGCTTTTTGCTGATACCAAACCACGCACCGAAGGACAGTCGCCAGCCAACCCTGAAGCAGCGGAGCAATCACCTGACATTCAAAAAAAAGCCGCCTCTGAACCTCTTATCCAAGGATTAGGCAGCTACCTTGCTGCACGCGAAGCATCGCGCAGCAGCGATACACAAGCAGCCGCCACCTATTTTGCACAAGCATTGGCTGCTAACCCTAAAGATAGCCGCTTACAAAAAGAGGCCATCAAGGCCTATATGATGGCGGGCGACATCAAACATGCTAATGAATTGGCGCAAAAAGTTAAGGCCTCTGGCGAGAAAAATCAACTTGCCTCTATGGTTTCTTTAGTAACCAATGCACAATCCAATCGTTTTGATATTGCACAAAATGATTTGAAAAAGATTGATGCGGTCGGCATGCTGGTTTTGATCAAGCCTTTCATTGCAGCATGGCTTGAAACTGCACGCTCAGGTGAGATCCCTCCCATTGAGATCAGCGAACAACTGCGTAAGACCAATTTCTTTGATAGCTTCATGTATTATCAAAAAGCTTTGATGTCAGAGATGCTCAAGCAAGATCAACAGGCACGTGAAAACTTCAGCAAAGCAACACAAAAACTAGAGAACCTCCCTTACCGCATTGCTATCGCTTACATTGATTTTCTGCTCAAAAACAATGAAAAAGCCAACGCCGTTAATTTTTGCCAACAATGGATGGACGCCAATCCAGAAAACATCTTAATGCAAGGTGTCAGCGCAGCCGAAGTTGTCAATGACCTCGCCGCACGCAAAAACACATTGATTATTGCCAATACCAATCAGGGGCTTGCAGAACTGATGCTCGCCACTGCGAATATGCTCTATTCACAAGAAGCAACCACAGAAACTTTGCTCTATTTACGTTTTGCGCTCGCATTACGACCTGACTTTGGTCATGCACAATTATTGCTTGCCAATATGCTGGAAGATAGTGGGAAACCGAAAGAAGCATTAGACATTTACTCTAAAATCACAGGGGATATGGGTGTAGAACGTCGCGCCGGCATTCGTCGCGCCTTTACCCTAGAATCTCTAGGTCAGGCAGAAGAAGCTATGAAGGTTCTCGCAAGCCTTGAAAAACGCTTTCCATTATGCAGTGACATTGCGGTGGCACAGGGTGATATTTTGCGTAAACAAAACCACTATGAAAGTGCAGTCAACGCCTATACACGTGCCATTAATATTTCGGGATCGACCACGGAAAAACATTGGCCACTTTTTTACGTGCGAGGCATCAGCTATGAACGTTCTGGTGAATGGAACTTAGCAGAAAAAGACTTCCGTACGGCTCTCAAGCTAGCTCCAGAACAACCAGATGTCCTCAATTATCTCGCTTATAGCTGGCTGGTACAAAGAAGTAATTTAGAAGAAGCCCGCGATATGTTGGAACGCGCTGTAGCAGCGCGCCCCGATGACCCGCACATCATTGATAGTATGGGGTGGGCCTATTTCGTTCTAGGTGATTTTAAAAATGCGGTAGAATATCTTGATCAAGCGGCAGAGCTTATGCCGGGAGACGTTACAGTGAATGAACATCTTGGCGATGCGTTATGGCGTGTAGGGCGTAAAAACGAGGCCCGTTTCCAATGGCAGCGCGCCCTCACCTTTAAGCCTGAGGCTGCGGTCAGCGATGCCATCAACAAGAAACTGCTTGAGGGGCTGCCAGCTTATGTTGCCCCAAAAGCTCCCATCAAAGCATCAAGCAACTCCTCCAAAAGTAAAACCGCGACCGTGGGCATGGAAGTAGATTAATAACCGCATCATGTAAGCACCAAACCTACTCTACTTCGACTCAATATACGTTATCAGATCTTCCACCGTAGACACTACATCATACAGCCCTCGCGTTTCAGAACGAGCAAAACCCGTTTGAATGATATTTTCCATCAACGCAATCAGGTGATCCCAATAGCCAAGATGGTTTAAAATAACCACAGGCTTATTATGTAGCTTAATCTGCTTCCATGTCAGAATTTCAAACATTTCGTCCATCGTACCAAATCCACCAGGGAGGATTGCAAAAATATCTGATTTTTTATACATCAGCTCTTTACGAGTGTGCATTGAATCAACAATGATGCATTTACTTAAATTAGGATGCTCGCGCTCTACTTCGCGTAGTGACTCTGGGAAAACGCCTGTAACATAGCCACCCTCTGCCATGACAGCGTTTGCCACTGCTCCCATCAATCCACAATCACCGCCACCAAACACAAGTGCATTCTTAGTTTGCGCCATGCGTCTTCCTAATGCACTCCCCATCTCCAAATGCACCTGTGGCACAGCATTTTGCGCCCCACAAAAACAACATACATTACGCTTAATCCCAAGAGATATTTCTTCGACTGTTAGTTCCATAGTTTCTCCATTTGCATTTTTTTGGCAAGTACATAGCACTTTCATTTAATGATTGCGCGATTCTTATGCATGATTAAATGGTGTAGTGTGTATCTTTTAATAATGAGAACACTATATAACTACCCTTACGCTCCCACTCACAGCCCTAGAAATCTTTTTCTAAAGTAGGACGTGACATCATCATCTTTGCTGCACGTACACACATCCATGTTGTTGACATAAACATGATCATCACAGCAATCATCACCGCAGAAATAATGCCAGCTTCTTGCAATTGCAGGTTTTCATAAGGAATATCTTGCGCGACCCACGCCATCACCGCAAAATACCCCGTTAACATTGCAAACCATACCCATGATAGTTGTTTCAGTTTGCCACCTGTCTCTACCATCATACGCGCTGCAGTATCTTGTGACGCACGAACCTGCACCGTATGTGCAATATTACCTTCAAGCTGCATTTTCAGCTCTTTCAATGCATTTTCTTCTTGAAGTAAACGCACCCTATCAGACATCATTGCTTCACGTTCCACCGCTATCAAATGACGCGCTTGTTCAATCAACTGTGCTTGAAATTCTGGCGCGATATCCAACGCCACTGAAAAATCAACATCCAATAGCGATACACCTTCCAAGCGAGCATCTTTAAACTGTGCATTATGTAACTTTGCCTGACTCAGCACAGCATGACGCATCTGCGCATCCCGCATATCCGCTTGCTGAAGCAAAGCATGATCAAAAATTGTATAATTAAAAAGAGTCCCTCGGCAGATTGCCATACCAAGATCGGCTTTGCTAAGATTCGCCGCGCTAAAATCCGCACTTCTTAGCACAGCTTCACGCAATGTCGCCGACACCAAATCCGCTTCAGAAAAATCAGCATTCATGCACTGTGCCGAAGCCATATACGCTTCCGAAAACACCGCGCCACGTGCGACAACTCCTGTCAAATTAGCACGAAAAAAATTACACCCACGTGCGTTAGCACCGCTCATTTTGGCATCTGTTAAGTCTGCCTCTTGAAAAATTGCGTTTGAAACATCCAAACCCTGCATATTTGCGCCGCGCAGAGAAGCATAAGAAAGATTTGCACCACGCATGTCACAACCACGCAGATCTGCGTCACGAAAACTAGCGCGCTTACCCTCCGTACCGCCTGAGAGCAACCAATGGCTATGTTGATGTAATGCATATTCCAATTCATCTTGGCGTAGCCTAGGCATTACGTCGACAGCATCCACCATCAGTACCGCATCTTTATGAAACATTTTTTGTACCATGAGTAAGTTAACTTAAAGCAATCAGTCTTTACTCGCCAAAGCCAATGATAGTATTTCTTTTTTTAATTTATAGTTTTATTGTTGGCATGAATAGAAACCACACTCAACGATGCAAAACCAAACCCCTAGTATTAACACACGATTTTAACCACAAGATGCAGTTTAGCAACGCCTCCTCAAGATTCGTTATCCTCGTCGGCTCAGCGATTGCAAAAATGATAAATCCTTCTAAAATACCTCTCACAGCCTTGCATTCATTCGATTTGATAAGTATCACCATGACGTTAGAACCTGAAACACCGCAAGAAACACCAGAGAATAGCTCGCCGACACCACGTCAGGCCAAGGCTAAAAAAATACAAAAACTGCTTGATAAAGGTTTAAACATTCTGTTGGTGGTCTCTATTATTTTGTGGGGTATTAATCGATTCTTTATGCCTGCATCGCAAGAAGTCGATAACGCACAAAACCTTACACAATTACAACACGAGGCAGAGTCCGCATTTCACGCTGCCAAAAAAAATGATTATAGTGTCACCCTCAAAAAACCTCGCCCTATCCTACCCGCTCCTGCGGTTGCGTTCATGGCCTCAGATCTAAACACCATCATGGAAGACATGGGCGACAAGCCAACCCTGATCTTTCTTTATGCGTCATGGTGTCCCTTTTGCCATAAAATGTTTCCAACTATTTCAAACATCACACAGACGATGCAAAATAAAATCCGCATCATTCCCATCTCAATCGACGAAAAACCGGAAGCATTCATTCACTATCTCGCCCAACACGCGCCTACCCCTACATTCACACCCTATGTGTTCGCTGATTCTGGTGAACGCTTGAAAGCACGTGATTTACTAACAAAAAAAGGCTTGCAATTTACGGGTTCAATCCCTTACATGGCAGTCTTTCGAAAAGGGAAATCTTTGGCGCAAATCGTAGGTGTTTTGGATAATGAAAGCCTGTTAAAACTTATCAATGACGCAGGGACTCTCCAAGACAAAACAACGATTACCAAACCCTCATCGAGCATCACCTATTAAACATTAACAACACCCTAACAACCCGCTAAGGAATAGAGCAATGGATATCAATAAAATACCTGTTGGCAAAGATGTACCGTGGAATATCAACGTGATAGTTGAAGTCCCTATGGGTTCTCAGCCTGTCAAATATGAAATGGACAAAGAATCAGGCGCGCTTTTTGTGGATCGTTTCATTCACACCGCCATGTTCTACCCATGCAATTATGGTTTTATCCCTCACACACTCTCTGGCGACGGTGACCCTGCGGACGTACTAGTTCTTAGCCAGTTTCCTGTGCAAGCGGGTAGCGTGATCGCAGCGCGACCTATTGGCGTCTTATTGATGGAAGATGATGGCGGCGTGGATGAAAAGATTCTTGCTGTCCCTGTCGCTAAACTGCACCCATTCTATAATGATGTTACCGACTATACACAATTACCTGCTATCCTTACCGAACAAATCCTTCATTTCTTCCAACATTACAAAGACCTAGAAAAAGGAAAATGGGTAAAAATTCTGGGCTGGAAAGATCAACATGTCGCCGCTGAGATTATCTCAGAAGCGGTCGAACGTTACAAACAAGTTAGCTAAATTCTTTATCTATAAAACAACACTGTTCTTATTCTTTACTTATGGCTTATTTTGCTACATAAGATAAGCACATACAAATTGTTCACTGGTAACATAGACCGCGTCAGGCGGTCTATGTTAGTATTATCAAAAGGGCAATTCATGACTCAGGCGCGCGTAGAAGTCGCAGGATTAGTAAAGCATTTTGGCGATGTGGTTGCCGTAGATAACGTGACCTTGGGTGTCATGCAAGGTGAAGTCCTCGGATTTTTAGGGCCAAACGGTGCAGGAAAAACCACCACTATGCGTATGATTACGGGCTACCTCACGCCCGATGAGGGCTTTGTTTCTATTTGCGGGGTCAGCATGTTAGATGATCCTATACGTGCGCGTGCGCATCTAGGTTATTTACCTGAAGGCGCGCCACTTTATCCTGATATGTCTCCGGCACAATTTTTAAAATTCTGTGGGGAAGCACGTGGAATGCGCCCTGATATGTTGGATGCTCGATTAATCTATGTCCAACATGAATTAGAACTTGCAAGTGTGTGGCATAGACCTATGGAAGAACTCTCCAAAGGGTTCAAACGTCGCGTCGGGCTAGCTCAAGCGATATTGCATGACCCTGAAGTATTGATTCTTGATGAACCGACAGATGGTCTTGACCCCGTACAGAAACATGAAGTGCGCCAGCTCATCACATCCATGTCCAAGGATAAAGCAATTATTATTTCGACCCATATTTTAGAAGAAGTTGATGCCGTCTGCACCCGTGCCAGCATTCTGGTCAAAGGAAAGATTGCCGCTATGGGGACGCCTGAAAAATTACTTAAAGACAGTAAGCTCCACCGCCTCGATGACCTCTTCCTTAAACTTGCAACAGCAGCACCGTCTGAGGAGACACACGCATGAACTTTTCTTTTGCATGGCATGGGCTGCGCGCCGTCTTTAAGCGTGAATTACAGAGCTACTTCTTATCTCCAGTTGCCTACATCTTCCTTGCCGTTTTCTTGCTACTACTTGGTTCAAATACTTTTTTTATTGGTGATTTCTTTTCTCGCGGCAAAGCAGATCTAGAACCGTTTTTCATGTGGCATCCATGGCTTTATCTGTTCCTTATTCCTGCGATCACCATGCGCTTGTGGGCAGAAGAGCGTCGCTCAGGTACAGCCGAACTCTTGGTGACGCTTCCTATTCCGCTCTGGCAAATTGTCATGGGAAAGTTTTTTGCTGCATGGGCATTCACCTCATTTGCACTTTTTCTCACTTTTCCCATTTGGATCACGGTTAATTATCTTGGATCACCCGATAATGGGGTCGTCGTTGCTGGTTATGTTGGCAGCCTATTGATGGCAGGTAGCTATATTGCTATTGGGTCATGCCTCTCAGCGATTACGCGTTCTCAAGTGGTCGCATTTGTCCTTAGCGTGACAACCTGCCTTGTCTTTACCATTCTTGGCTATCCTATGATCATCAATTTCTTTAATTTCTGGCTGCCTAACTCCGTGGTAGATACGCTTGCCAACTTTAGCTTCCTCACTCATTTTGGCACGATTATTCGCGGGGTTCTGGAATGGCGTTCACTTATCTATTTCTTCTCACTCATGACAGCATGGCTTTTTGCCACCATTGTCATCATGGAACAAAGGAGAAACTAAGATGTTATCACGCACACAAAAACAACGCCGCATAGGGTATGCAACCCTCGCCCTCACTGCCATGCTGATGATCTGCATCAATATGATGGCAGGAAATCTTCTTGGCGCAAAACAGGTTGATTTAACCGAGAACCAACTCTTCACGCTTACTGACGGCACGCGCAACACGTTGAAAAATCTTAAAGAAAAGGTCTATATTCGCCTTTATTATTCAGCGCAGCAAGCCTCAGGTTTTCCTGCCATTCAATCCTACGCAACGCGTGTGCGCGGCTTGCTTCGCCATTACGAAGCGTTATCAGGCGGAAAAATCAAGCTCGAAATCATTGACCCTGTCCCTTATTCTGAAGCTGAGGACGCTGCCATTAAAGCAGGTATTCAAGGTATTGGCGTAGATACAATGGGGACAAAACTTTTCTTTGGTCTTACGGCAACGGGTGGTCTTGATGACAATTCAACAATTGCGTTCTTTAACCCAAAACGGGCGGCGTTTTTAGAATATGACCTGACCAAACTCATCTATAATCTCTCCAATCCACATAAACCGTCTATCTATGTCGTCAGCAACCTCCCTATGCGCATCGGCATGGTGGATACACCGCGCCAACCTGAGAATACATGGGCGATATTGCAACAGATGGAATCGCAATATGATGTTCATTATCAAACAGATGACAAGCAAGAACTTGATCCAAAGGTCGTTGATGTTTTAATGGTGGTACATCCTAATTTACTCAGCGATGAAATGTTATACCGCATTGATCAATACCTCATGCTCGGCGGTAAGATGATGGTCATTACCGATCCTTTGGCAGAAGTCCCTGGTGTTCGTAAAACTAATTCACACCTCAACCGCATTCTTGCGAGCTGGGGTGCAGAAATGCCTGATCAGCGCGTACTAACAGATGGTGAGAATGCGGTGAGTATTCCACTAGAAGAAGGTGCATCTCCGATAGAAGCGATCACAAACCTTACATGGCTTGAACTTCCAAAATCCAATCTCGCCAAAGATGATATTATCACCAGCGATCTTAGTGTCATTCGTGTTATTGCGTCAGGATATTTTCGCCCTGTAGGGCTACAAAGCAAAATTCCAACCACACCCAACGCATCAGAAAATATCCGCAAAACCACGTGGAAAAGTCTTATTTTCTCTTCCCCTAATAGTGCGGATGAAGCCGCTAATGTGGTTGAAACCAATGGTGACAATCCTAATGTTTTGTTTAAAACGTTCAAATCTCGTGGCAAACCCCAAGATATTGCTGTGCGTATTCAAGGGCGCGCTCCTTCAGCGTTTCCAGAACGAGGAACAACTAAAGGACACATTCCTTATGCAATAGAAGATGCTACCCTGATTTTACTCGCGGATAGCGACATGCTGCGTGATGGATTATGGGTCAAGGTTCAGCAGTTCTATAATAAAACTATTTATAATCCAACTTCAGACAATGGTGCGTTCATCATGAACGCGATGGATTATCTCAGTGGATCGCAAGACCTTATCTCACTACGTAGCCGCAGCGACACTACTCGTAGTTTTACTGTGGTTAATAAGATGCGTCGTAACTCCGAAGCACGTTATCGCCATAAAGAAGATGATTTGCGAGAGAAACTCAGTCATTTGGAGCGTAAACTTGAGCTGCTCAAACGTACGGCAAGCGGCAACAACACCAACTTACCTAACGCTGAAGCAAAAAAAGAGCTTGATAATTTTCGCGGTGAATTACTACAAACACGTAAAGCATTACGCGATGTGCGCAAAAATCTTGCGCAAGAAATTCACCGTCTTGATAGCATCATTACCTTCGTCAATATTGGTTTGATACCCATTCTTGTTATTTTGACGGCACTCTTATTGCCCTTGTGGCGCAAAAAGCGAGGGCATATACCATCATGAAACGCCTCATTTTTCTTGCCATTCTCACCTGCATTGCTCTCTGGTTTACGCTAGATTCTCTCAATCAAAACCAAGCAGAAACCATGCACTCTCGTGATGTTGCCTTATTTGCTCCTAAGCTTGGAAGCGTTGTTTCTCAAATCAAACGCATTGAGCTAACCAAAGGCAACGAAGATAAACTCATTCTCATATTGGATGAACATAATGACTGGCGTGTTGCCACCCGCAGTAACTTTCCAGCAAAAAACTATAAAGTTCAGCACCTTATAGATATACTCTCGGCCAGCACTTTAATCGAAGAAAAAACAGGCAACCCTGAGCTATGGCAACATCTTGGTCTTGACGCCGACAATGCTATTCGCGTTAAGATGATTGGCAACGAACCCAACGCTCCGTTGTTCGATGCCTATATTGGCTCATTTAAACAAAGTCTTGGAGGTACGTATCTCCGCCATGTTCTCGATCAAAAAAGCTGGTTAAGTTCTGGAGAAATCACCTTAGAGATACTCCCAAGCTATTGGCTACGTCAGGAGCTATTTTCTATTCCTGAAACACGCATCAAACATATTCTTGCTAAACATATGAGCGTCTCTGGCACAGTCCAAACCATTGAAATCGCTCGCAATGCTCCGAGTGACCCTCTAGCCATTATCAATAAACCCTCATGGGCAACCACGACAGATTCTTATCACATGAATATTTTAGCCGCAGGCTTTAACGATGTGGTACTCGCAGATGTCCAAGCCTCGAAACAACAGGCACAACAAAGCCAAACACCGCTTGAGCTAACGCTCACAACCTTTGATGGTCTCGAACTTCATCTCTTATTCTATAATTTTGGTGATAAATGGGCAAAAATCTCAGCGCACTACAGACCTGAACAACGTTGGCATCCCGCAGCCTCTACTGTGAAACCCTCCTCGATTTTGTCCGAAAACATTGTCAAAGCACAGGTTGATGCCATTAACCGTCGCACAGAAAATTGGCTATTTTTATTACCAACCTATAGCTACTCCATGCTGTCACGTTCCCCTGAATCTATTTTTGGCAAAAACCCTACCCTTGGTGATAATATATCTGAAGACGAACGCAACCCAGCCAATAGTTCTGGCATCGTTAATGTAAGCAATCTCCCCAAAATGTTAGGCGGGTTTGCTCCTAAAACAGCGTTATCGCTTCCTACAACACCTCCTCAACCTGTACCGTCATCTCCACTCGCACCTGCGAACCAGCATGCGCCAGAGAAAACATATCAACCCCACTATTCTGAAGAAGCACTTCAACGCATCAAAGATATTGAAAAGGAAAGTAAGAACAACCCTGAAATTCGTAAAAATGCTGACATGATAAATAAGCTCATTTTGGATACGAAGGTCTATTCCAAAGAAATGGAAAAGAAAATCCCACAGCAAGGAAATCTGCCAGCCCCAACTTCACCCGCTGAGAAATGAAAATAAAATGGTTTTTGTGTGATTTCTTTATAAAATTGTAACAAAATTGTAATAAACTTGTCATATTATATGGTGTTAGCATGAGCGAACTAAACATAAAGTCTCATAAGTGGATGACAATGAAGCAAATTTGTATCGTTTTATGTATAGTGCTTACTTCCATGATGTTACATCATGAAGCGTCTGCTCAGGTCTATAACTTTCAATGTGAAGCGTTAACGCATCTTGCTGCAAGTAATACCCCTGCTGGGGGTGGTGGTGGTGCAGCAGCACCGTCAGACGGAGAATGTGGCACAAACCTTCCCGCAGGCACACCTGCAAAGGGTTCAACCGCAGATCAAGATAATACATATCTTGATATGTGCCTTAATAAAAAAGAAGTACAAGGTACACGCCCACAAAACTGCGCGGCACATAAATCCACACGTACAAAATCTGTCCTTGATTTCAGCCCGTGGTATCTGATCAGCCTACAGCAACCACATTTTGCAGGCACAGCAGGCAACCCACCAGAATATCGTCCACCGCTGGGCTTTCAAAAATTTCCTGATACAACCGACCCGAATGAAGATATGGGATGGTGTACGGGTACGCTCCAAGCTTACTGCCAAAATTACCCGCCTGAGTCACTAACAGCTACAGCGCGTCACCCCTATCTTGGCAAATTATATCGCGGGGAGAGCAACACTGACGTCTACAGCAATCGTTTAACACAAATTGATCCTGCTGATACAGTCAATTCATGTATTCCTATGCTATTGCCTAATAGCGGCTCTCCTGATCCTTACGATCCTTACTGGATGCGCGCAGAGCTTGATAATTGTGCTAACCAATATATTTTAGCTCGCGCACGCTATGCTCGCCGTGCATTCGAACAACAAGGCGCATTGCCTATGGTTGGCGAAAAGGCCGAAAGTCTTTGCCAACCGTTACGACTTATTCCCGTCAAAGATGAAGATGTCGAATATATCCCATCAGATTATATCCAAGCCGCGTGGCGAAAACTCCTCGTCAATCCCGGTTATACCATGCGCAACTATAGCAGCACATTCATTACGACGGACGTCGAACCCAATTATGCAAGAACTCAGGTGAGTATTTATGGTCCTAACGCTATCCAACCACCAACACAAGGTAGCTCACCATTTCGCTGTAGCCCTAGCTCCTCCCAACCATTTGGTCAAATCTGTACTAACGGCTTAGTTGAGCAGCAAGTTGAACGTATTTTCGATCCAAGTCACCCGTTCAGCCCACGCTGGGACTTTAACTATAACGAAAGAGATTATTATAGCTGGCTAACAGTAGCCTATTATGGCAACCCGCTCTACCAAGTGCGTTGTGCTGGTAATACAGGAGATAAATATCTTAAAGTGGACGTCATGTCGTGGCGCGCATCCAACTTTAACTGGCCAATTTTACGTAAAATCGCCATCAACATTGTCTGCTATTACTTAAAATTTTGGTGGTTCTGGTGTTGGACATGGATAGGATGTCAAAGTAACACTAACGGAGGCGATTCTGGCAGCAACTCTTCTGGTCAGTGCTGTGCAACCAACTGGGGGGGGCGTGATGTCTGGGGCTGGCTTGGTGGTCTACTCTGTGGTACAGGCAGAAACAACATCAAAAACCTTTGTGCTTATTTACGTAAAAATGTTGTGCCGATCAACACGCTCAAAATGCGAAAATCGACTATCCATAATTTCCCTAGGGGTGTACCTGAAGGGTATAAATTCACCGATTATTTTGGTAATCACCTGCCCTATATTCGGTGCTGGGATACAGGAAAAGAGTGTGGAACACATGCTACTTCACCAGATCCTCTCAGTTCACAAGGTTCAAAAATTGCGATCGTTGGTGTAGGACGCGAAACACAATCATGTCGTATTGGCGGAGGCAAAGGACAAGCTTCTGCGCGTACTAGCGTGAATTTTAATGGTAGGTATGACCCTAAGATTTTATTAGAATCGTATATGGATGTTATGAACGGCAGCGGCACGGGTATCATCCAAGATATTTATGATGCTGCACAACTCAAAGATCGTATGCGCAAAACCGATCCAATCACGAGCTGGTCAGAACTCAAACTCTACCAAGCACGGAGCGCACGTGAAACAGGTCTGAACTGCCTTGCCAAGCACGAACTTGTCTTCAAACAGGGAACGGGCGAAGATATTATTTTGGGACGTGCAGGTGCGCAATATACTCGCTTGGTCTGTGATAAATCGGGTGATGCTTCATGTGGATCAGCAGATGTTCTCAGACAAAACCGCGAAAAAATGATGCCGTGGCCATTAGGATGGCGTGGCTACGTATCTGATCCGACTGAAAACAAACGCTTTCCAAATGCAGGGATCGGTATTGGCGGCTTCAATGTCGGTGATATGCTTTCTAGCTACATCAACAATGATTTGATTGGTGATATTGATACAGGTGAACGCGCACCAGGCATTATTGGCGATGGTCAAGGTGGATTGGACTATGCACTTGTCGGGGATACCCTTATCTATGATGAAGATGTTACAGGCACACGCAACCCTTATATTGCTTATGTCACGGAAACCAGCAATTTAAGTTCTGGCAGCGGTGGCAGCGGCGATTGGGTGAAAGCAATGGCCTTTAACCATGGGAAATATCTTGATGTATGTGGTAATACCGATGCATGGGGTAAAGGTGAAGAATACACCATGTATAAAGGCAATGTACCTCCTGATATCGAAGACGGTCTTAAGGCTATCACTCCCACAAACGTTACCTATAATGCATCATGTGATGATCCTAAACTTTCGTCATGTGTTGAAAATTTATGGGATAGGGTCAAGCTCTACTTCCCTGGGGATGATTACCGCGGACTGTCAGCAAATGCAGTCTACCAAGTTGTTGGTGATTTATTCTAAAAACATTGATAGGATAGCACATGAAGACATTAACCTATAGATTACTTCCTAATACTTTGGGATTTCTGCTGGTCATTGCGTTGTGTTTTATCCCACTGCGTGCGACACATGCCTCAGGATTAGGAGTCTGTGACTTAGGTATCAGCGTCAACCAAACAGAGGAACTAGGCGGTCTCTATAACCCTATTATCAAGAACTGCATCTTGCTTGGTGTCGACCCTCCACCAGATTGGGTACCTATGGGTGGTCGTGGCTATGGGGTTTTCAAAAGCCAATCAGGTATTCAGTCGATTACAGGTAAAGCTCCGTCTTTATGTCCACGAGCAACAACGTCTGATAGTAATCAGTGCGGTTCATTTCAGTTTCCAAACTGTATGGGCGCACCGGGGGATGCAACCAGTGGTGGCGCAAGGTCGTGTGCTTCACCCCAACAAAACGGCGCACCCACGGAAACCCCCGGAAACACAGGCGCACCCGTTTTATCCGAACCAACTGACATCACTCAAGAGAGCGTCTATTGTGCCTTCAACTGGGCAACGTCGGTAAGTTCTAATGATAACAACATCAGCGTTTGCCAAGGCGGAAACTCACAGTTTTGTGGTTTTGAATCCCAAGGACTTGAATGTTTTGGTGGCGCAGACGGTCAAGAAAACGGTCCATTCCCTAAACAATATGTCATGGATGGCTGGGATCAAATCAATGGTATTACTACCGCAAGACTAGGTGATGGAAACCTTACCAACGCAGTCTTGTATAATCAAGGTACGATCAATGGAACATTTATTGTGCCTGAGGGCGGTACAATCGAAATTCCAGATTACTATAGTGGTGGAGATAGTACCTACCCTCTTATTTTAGATTTACAGCCAGGGCAGGCTTTTACCGTCTCAGGAACAACCCTTATTTTATGGGGTGATGGGGGTGGCGCGTCTTATAATTTGTATCCCTATGGCTATGGAAATCTCTATCTTGGTGGCAAACCATTGCTTGCCTCAGGTAATCCTGTCGCTATCAAAAAGGCTATTCCTAGTTATAGTTTATAAAAAGCTATAGTCATTCCTCTTAATCATTTGACAGTGCTGCAAACTACTAAGAGGAATGACTATATTTCTAAAACCAGCTAGAAAAATTAGTGATAGATCGCACGCTACGGTCCCAACTGGAAGAAAAGCCAATGGAACATGATGGGGTGGAGGTGGTACTGAGACGACACCACCCCGTTTTTTGTTCATTTTGACACATCACCTCATCCGACTGCTGTGCCATATTATGCACACTGATAACTTCGTGGAACGGGCGGCAATATTCACCGCGTGGATTTAAGAAAGCTTTTTTCGGTACAACCTTACCAAAAGTCTGCGCATTTAATTGCCAAAAATAGGGTTCATCGTCCTTATTGCTCAAAATGGCTTGATAAAATTCTTGATAATAGATTTGATTTTCTTGAGCCGTCAACTTAACCACTACATCATCAGCAAAGCGACTATTACCATCAGCTATCTTCCCCTGAATAGGCGGCAAACTAGATACACGGTATGAATTGGACTTCTTCCCAGTAGCTTGTGCAGGCTTCGGAGGAACGGCATGACTCCATCTTTCAAATACGTTGTAGCCCGCATAAGCAAGATACATCCCTCCCACGCTAAGCAATGTTATGGTAAGCAAAGGACGGCATAAGAAAAAGTACACCAGATGCCAAATCGGTTTCCAGATCAAAAGACGCAATAGTTTAAAGGGTAACTTGATAATTGAAAACATAATACCTTGCAAATTCTGAGCATATTGCCCTATTAGCGTAAGAATCCCACCGCATCCATCACCTCGGCCATCACAGGCTGTGAGATTGCGCCCGCCCTCTGCGCACCATCACACAGCAAGCCATCCAGATATGCTGTGTCCTGTAATAACTGGGTCATCTTCTCACGAATAGGTGAAAGATGTGTTACCATCACATCTGCAAGTTGCTGTTTAAAGGCAGAAAAATTAAGATGTGCGCATGTCTGTGCTGCTTGTGCTATGGTCATCCCTGTCATGGTTGCATATAATGTCAACAAATTAGAAGCTTCAGGACGATGCTCTACATCATAGTGCATACCCTCAACCATATCTGATTTCGCTTTTTTGATTTTTGCAACGATTTCATCATCACTATCTGTCAAATGGATACGCGAATATTCAGAAGGATCAGATTTACTCATCTTGCTACGCCCATCACGCAAGCTCATCACACGGGTTGCTTCACCTAGAATCAACGGCTCAGGCTGAGGAAAAAACTCTTTGCCATAAGCACGATTAAAAGCCCCCGCAATATCACGTGCTAACTCCAAATGCTGCTTTTGGTCTTCCCCCACAGGCACATGTGTAGTTTTATAGGCTAAAATATCGGCCGCCATCAACACAGGATAACTATATAACCCCAACACTGCATTATCGCGGTGTTTACCTGCTTTTTCCTTAAACTGCGTCATACGGTTAAGCCATCCAAGCGGTGTATAACACCCAAGAATCCAAGCTAACTCACAATGCGCACTAACCCGTGATTGATTATAAATAATGCTACGAACTGGGTCGATCCCACACGCAATATACGCTGCTGCCGTTGCACGCGTACTAGCCCGCAGGGCATGAGGATCTTGTGGAACAGTGATCGCATGCAGATCCACAATGCAAAAGATACTTTCATGCTCCTGCTGCATCGCCACCCAATTGCGAATCGCCCCCAAATAATTACCTAAATGCAACTGACCTGTAGGCTGTACCCCTGAGAATATCCGTCCCATATTTTTTCCTTTTTATTTCTTTTTCTTCATAGAAGGAACGATCGGCTGCCCTACATCACGTTTCGCAAATATCTCATCTTTGGTTTGATTCAACAAGACATAACGCTCTGGATTTGCAGGGTGCGTTGTCGCCATAAACGCCCCTTTAGGGTCTGCCGCGGTCATATGACGCCATAGGCTTGCGGCATTGCTGATATCGTACCCCGCATAATACATCACATACATCCCTACGTAATCGGCTTCACTCTCAAACGCTGGAGAATATGCATTCGCTCCCTGACTTGCGCCAAGATTACCCAATTTTCCACCTGTATCCACCCCTTGAGACTTTGCAAGCATATCCAACGCACCACCAAGCAGCAAACCAGCTATTGCATTCTTTTGTTTTGACGCCACATGCCCCATGATATTATGGGCGTATTCATGTGATAGCACCATGCCTAACGTGTCATCGTTTTTGGCAAATTGCATCATCACAGGTGTTACATAAATAGATTTTCCATCTGCGTAAGCATTCAACACTTTATCATCTTTGATGGTAAAACTAAAATTACAGCTATTAGGGTCACGCCCTGTGATCTGGCATAGTTTCATCCCCGCTGCTTTCACGCGACGTCCATGATCTTGCAGACGATCTTGCATTTGCACCAAGGTCATCTCACTATAAGAAGGTGGAACATTGGTATTTTCAACGGGTGGCTGCGCTTGCTGCGCAATCTGTTTCTGCACACCCGTTTCATGAGCAATTGCACCTTTATCAAGGTAAGGTCGCGCTGTTTGCGGCTTCGCACAGGCAGCGACCATACACATTACGCTAACAGCAATAACCACCATCTTTGTAGGGGCATAAAAACGTTTCATCATAGCACCTAACCACTTGTTAATAGATTGTCATTATCAAAACTTGTATTAATCAGAACTAGGATACGCCGCATCTACGCCTTGTGAATGCGGGATAACAGCAGAAGGAACAGCCATCACATCCTGATTAATAGGCATACGTGGTGATGTTTGCCCCTCTGGCAAGGCTGCCCCTGAAGTGACTGGCGTGTCCTCTCCCAAGGTACGCGTCACCGCATCCACAGCGCGATTTGCCGCATCTTCTGCTGCTTTTGTGTCAGGCACAGTCGCATCTTGGTAAATCGGTTCATTAAGTGGATTGACGGCAGCATTCGGCACAGTAGAAGGCGTTGTTTCTATAGCTTTGATCTGATTCTCCACGGGTGGAGGTGAAAGTGCTGGTTGGACGGCGGGAACAGTAGTGATATCACTTGTAGCAGGTGGCACAGCGGTCGACGTTTGAGGCACAACTTGCACAGGTTTCGCCACCTCATCAGGCTTTTTGATATCTTCAGGTTTTTTTACCTCAATTTTTGGTTTTGGCTTGGTCGAAGGATCAGAAACGCATTGCACCAAAGTAACGTCATAGAAAGGATGTTGCAAACTCGTAAGTGAAGACTTTTGTTTAAACATCCAACCGCCAAATACCCGCGCATTGGAAGGGTTTCCCTGAACATCTTC
Organism: Rickettsiales bacterium; assembly: GCA_036770365.1. Lineage (GTDB taxonomy): Bacteria > Pseudomonadota > Alphaproteobacteria > Rickettsiales > UBA998 > DAIPJH01. The sequence goes on along the minus strand of DAIPJH010000014.1, from coordinate 3,232 downwards.
ACTGGCAAAAATCTCTAGCAACATTGCATGTTCTGGGTTGCGTTCCTGCGCAGCAATCTGGCATTTTTCTACTTGCATTACAAGTGTTTGATAACTCACCTGTGATGGCACTGCAATGGTCATTTCTGTGCTGCGCGCTGCGATTTTATCTGTAAAACGCAGCACCGCTTTTTTAGTGTTTTCTGGTTCAAGCTTGACCTCTTCCGGCTCTGGTGTCACCATCGCAGGCGTCGTCACACCCTGCTGCCCTAGTTCACCTCCGCCTACTGAAGGCACGTAACCCTGAGAAATATTACCGCTCTGCCCCACCCCCACATTCACCGCAGGTGAATTAATAGGAAATTCCGGCGATACTTGATAAGGTCTAATACCTGAAGGAAGTGTATCACCCGCTGGTGCATTACCCTGATAACGCATCACAGGCGTACGTGCATTAATCGGGGCGCGCATAGGAGTATATCCACTCGGCGCATCTTGCGCACACACATCCCACACCATGATAACTTGTAAGAAGATCGTGGCAACCAGACTAAGGCGAAATGCAGCGCAACGCTTCACAACACACCTATCACGGAATACTTAATTTAACGTCTGCGTCTGCATCTTTCTTGGCTTCCTGCGGTGCATCCACGGGTGCAGCACCACTCGCCGCAGCTTTGTCTTTATCAACACCACCGCCACTGAAAACAAACTTACCAATCATTTCTTCCAAGCTAACAGAAGACTGCGTGAACTCAATTTCACCACCTTCTTTGAGCATTTCGTCACTACCACCAGGAACAAGCGATACGAATTTGCTGCCAATTAACCCATCACTTCTGACGGAAGCCGAACTATCAGTAGGAATAGCAACGTTTCTCGCAAGCTCTAATGTGACGTTAGCACGATAGGTTTTGGGATCTAAATTCATTGACTTCACTACCCCAACCTTCACGCCCCCAACGCGGACATCTGTCCCCGTAACAATACCAGAAGCATCATCAAAACGCGCCAAAACACCATAACCATCTTTTACAGATTGCATCTGGCGACCTTGATATGCGGTAAACAAAAACCCACCTGCGATGACCAAAACCACCGCACCCATGACCGTTTCGATAACATTTCTGCTCATAACCTGCACCTTGTAATACTCATTATTGATACGATACGCACATGCCGCGTTTATTCTCTATTATGGCTGCCATGCTTGATAATCCGCAGTTGTCAATGCACGTTCACCACCACGCGCTAAATGCCCATCAGGAAGGTATGCACCCTTCGTTCCTGTTAAATTAGGTATATGAGGCGTCTCCCAATCGTGACGTACTATATTCAATTTATCTGGGGTCTCATCAAAAGTATAATGCAGCCAACCATGCCACAAAGCAGGGATTTTGGATGCTTCCACGATGCCGTTATAAACTACCCAACGCTTACGACGACGAGAAGTGGACTTCTTGCGTTCGATATAATACACATTATCAAACTCATCACTACCCACACGCTGACCTTTTAGCCATGTATAAAGACGAGTTCCAATTGTCGCACCCATAACACTACCCATATCTAGCTTTTCACAGACACTAACTACCTTGCCTCCACTAAGAAAACAAGTGCGATTGCACCCAGAAAGCCAAACTACGCTTTATTTTCTTCCAACGTGGCAAGATAAAGCTCTTTATCCAAGCCACCTTCCATGCTGTCCACGATTAACGTAATGGCTGAATCACCCGTAATATTCACAGTGGTGCGGAACATATCCAACACGCGGTCAACACCAAGAATTACGCCAATTCCCTCTATCGGGATACCAACAGAGTGCAAGACCATGCCCATGAAAATAATCGATCCACTTGGCACACCCGCGGCACCAATCGATCCTAACGTACAGGTCAACATAAGCATCATATACGCCTGAAAATCTAGAGGAATGCCATACATTTGCGCAAAGAAGGTGGCGCAAAGACCGAGATAAATCGCCGTGCCATCCATGTTGATACACGCACCAAGCGGCATCATAAAATTACTAGAACTCATGGAAACGCCCATTTTATCTTGCAACTCACGCATTGCAGTGGTTAGCGTCGCTTTGCTGCTGCTGGTAGAGAATGCCATTACCTGTGTGGTGATCATTTTTTTATAAAATGGAATCGGTGATACCCGTGCAAAAACAAAAATTAGCACACCAAAAAATGCATACTGCAAAAAGCAAGCTCCAATCACCAACACTACCAAACGTGTTAAACTGAAAATGACTTCAACACCTGTTGTTCCCACCATAGACGCCATAAAACCAAAAACGGCCAGAGGAGCAAGGCGCACAATCCACTCAATCATTTTAAACATGACATGCGCCATTTCTTGATTAAGAGCCTTGACCATCCCCGTTTTACCGCGAATATTATTCATCACCACGCCAGTGAAGATGGCAAACACAACAATTTGCAAATACATATCATCCGCCATTGCATGTACAATATTGGTCGGAATGAGGTTCAACAAAAAATCTTTTACAGAAGGAGGTGGCGCAGAGGCAGCTGCTAAGCTCTCCAAATGCCCTGTAGGCTTTGGCACTCCCATTCCCGGTTCAAATACCGTCCCTAAAACCAGTCCAAACGCTACCGCAAAGACAGCGGTCAACAAATAAGCGGTAACCCCTTTAACAGCAATGCCACCGAAATGATGCTCTTCCGTGAGGCTTGTTATCCCCGAAATCAACGCGAAAAAAATCAACGGAGGCACGACCATTTTGATCAATTTAAAAAAGATCGTTCCGAGAATTTTTAGTGATTCCGCTTGTTCTTGAAATATTAACCCCGCCACAATCCCAATGACCAATGCCAATAGGACCTGCTGTAACATCGTTAATCCAAAAACCCTGAATTCTTTAGGTGCAGGATGTGATGACATGTATTCTTCCCCTTGTTTGTGACAGACATATGTCCGAAAAAAAACACCCCTTAATCTACCAAGAACGACAAGAAATCAAGCAATATCGGTTAGTTGCAGCGCACAAACGAACAAGTTTTATATTTTTTCAGCCCTAACCCATGATTTTACGTATATTTTTCAGCCACCAACAACGAAGTCAGAATAAATTTTTCTTTTTTTGTCTAAAAAATAAGCTTTTTACAATATTTCACATTAATATTCATAATTTATTTACCATATACAAGTTATCTTGTGCTTCATGGATGTTTATGGTATAAAGGATTTATACTTTACCTCCATGCATTTGGGGTTATAAAAG
>DAIPJH010000024.1:0-4824 GCA_036770365.1 Rickettsiales bacterium | reverse complement strand
GACTTCAAGCATCAACCCTACGCCAGAAGCTTAACCGCAAGGACTATGACGGTGCAGCGCGTGAGTTCCGCAAGTGGGTTTATGGTGGTAAGCGCAAACTGCAAGGACTTGTCGTGCGCCGCAAAGCTGAAGAGAGGTTGTTTAGATCATGATGTTACTCTTGCACTGGATAGGCTGGCGACTGCGCGGGGTGAGGTTTTTTAGGTAGCAGCAGCCCATGTGCTGCGCTCAACAAGCGTATCCTCACGCTCACCCAGCCACTCAAAATAGTACACGCGGTCAAATGGTACAATGCGCACGTTGTTGTGGATGGCATAAATGGCAGCGTTTGCTGATTGTGTCGGGTGTAACATGATTGCTTGTGGATGGTCAGGTTTTGCCAGCCAGTCCTCAAGATCAGTGTATTCAACCAAGCAGATTTCTTCGGGTTTTCCGTGCGACATGCTCATGCGTGCGATGGTCGCTGAGGCGGCGTCAATCGCAGACTGACGCCACAATAGTAAACCGCGCATCTTCTCGATGATGTCGTCAGGGATTGGATGGGTGCTTGATTCCCAGCGTTGCCATGACCGCTCTTTAACTCCGACCATCTCTGCACATTCGGCAGTAGTCATAAAGAGGAGGCGGCGAGCCGCTTTGAGTTCGGTATTATTCATGATGATGTCCCTATAATTGAGCAGTTTTAAGACTTGCTCAGGTCGATTTATTAAATAACTTCGTAGCAAACTGACATGGCATAACTATTTTTCTCGCGCTCGATGCAACGCTCAAGCTGCTCTTGGGTTGGCAGTGCCCAGAAATCATCAATAAATTCATCTTCATCAACTTCACGGAACAAGGCAAGCTCACCATTTGAATCAGAGTCTTTAACAATCTCAATATATTTTCCGACTGTTATTTCATAAACTTTTGAATCAGACGCGTGACCGTTTTTACGTTCAAAGATTTTTATTTCTGTAGAATGTTCCATGATATTACCCTTTATGGTTCTGAGCCAGCCCATCGCCGCCTCATGAAAAGAATATACGTCATATTTTATGACGCGTCAACAACTATTTTCACTTTTATTCAGAATTCACAGATTCCCACTCAAAGAAATTGGCTTCACGTGCGTGGTGTAGTCTACAGCATACGGCACGCCCTGAGAATCTGCGCAGGCTGAGAGCAGCAATAGCAATGTGATGGCGAGCGTTTTCATAATGGCATGATGCGCTCGTTTCCCCATAATGGGAAATGCTATTAACTAATGACAGCTATGCGTGGGTCTAATAGCTAACCCAATCTTTCCGCAATTTTTCCGCAATTTTTCCGCGTAAGAGCGGAAAATTAACTCGGTGTTTCGCAATCTTGGCTTAATCCACTACACCGAAAAAGTGCTATGCGCCTCGAATGATTGCTTGTGATTATTGATCATTGGAATCGAACCAACAAATCCCTTGTAACAGCAAGTGCGTTTACCAAACCGCTTCTCAATAACCCATGTTTTTATATCAAATTATGGCGATTTGTCACGCACTATCGTTTGATTTTCCGCTTCTGAAACGCCTCAATCTCTCCGCAATTTTTTCCGCAGTTGGGTTATAATAGACGCGTAAGCTGCTAAAAAACATCATGCAGATCCATGAGTGTATGGAAGGGGTGGCGGTTGAATGCTTGAACTATGATAAATTTATTACTGTTTATGACAGTGATCGTGTGTTGTTTTATCTTGACCCACCCTATTAGGGCGGAGAGAATGATTATGGCAAAAACCTTTTTGAACGCGCAGATTTTGAACGGCTCGCAGCACAGCTTGCAACCATCGAAGGTAAATTTTTACTCAGCATCAATGCCGTTTATAAGTGTGGGGTAAAAAGTGGGGTGAAAAAAATCATAAAAATCAAAATTTTGATTTTTATGATTGAAATTGTAAAATATGGTGGAGAATAGGGGAGTCGAACCCCTGACCTCTTGCATGCCATGCAAGCACTCTACCAACTGAGCTAATTCCCCATTTGGACGTTCAAACGCCGCTAAGGCTTGTATCCAGAACATCGTCCACGTTAGGTTAAAAATGGTGGTGGCGCAAATGATTTTTGTGCGAGACAAAACCAGTAAAATATTTTATAAAAAAACGATGCAGATACTCGTTTTAGGTACACACCGTTCAGGGACTTCGCTGGTAACACGTCTTGTCAATATGATGGGCGCGTTTTTTGATGCAGGGACAACCTCTATTGGCTTTAATGATGAAAATCCAAAAGGTTTTTGGGAACGCAGGGATGTGATCGCGGCGAATGATGCGATTTTAGCGCATCACGGTGCAACATGGGATAAATTGGCGACGATGCCGATGGTCTCTAGCCCTACAAAAAAAGACCTAAAATCATTGGATGCAACCATTACCGCGATGAAAAATATCGTACTTGAGCTGGATGCGCACCGCCCGTGGGTGATGAAAGATCCGCGTTTATGCGTGACCATGCCTTATTGGAAGCCGTTGCTCGAAGTGCCAGTAGCGATAGTGATGTACCGTGATCCACTTGAGGTGGCAATGTCGCTGAAAACACGTAATCATTTTGCGCTGTCACATTCTATGGCGATTTGGGAATATAGTTTTGCAGGGATTGTTAATGCGGTGCGTGATATACCTACTGTGTTTATAAGTCATACGGAAGTGATTGCCAAGCCAGTGGAAACCGTAGCGCGTCTGTTAAAAGAACTCGAGGCGCACGGTGTGCAGGGCTTACACATGCCAACAGGCAAAGAGATTGAGGCCTTTATTGAGCCGACCTTGTATCGTTCAAAGCTTGATGAGGTGGACCGTGGAATGGTACTGACCAAACATCATGAAAAATTGATTGCCTGTGCAACGGGTAAAAAACCTATTCCTAAAGAAGATGTACAAGTCTCATTGATCGCTAAAGATGCGATGGAGCAGTTTGAGCAAGCACTGAAAGTGGATGAGCGTTTGGCGAGCGCAAATCGCAATTTCTCAGCGATGGAACAGCAGCGCAATGAGTTGTTCTCCGAGGTGCAGACGCTTCGCCAGCGTTTCTCGGAAATTGAGCGTATTACGATTGATGAAAAAGTCCATGCGGCGGAGATGGAAAAGCGCGTGCGTGATATCCATAATTCGACCTTGTGGAAGGTTTCATCTGTGATTGCTGGCGTATTTGGCAAGAAAGCATCGTAGATGTATTTCGCCATCAAGCTTGTGGTGACAGCGGTGATAGTGGCGACTGTATCCGAACTCGCCAAGCGTTATTCTTTGTTTGCTGCGGTGATGGTGTCGTTACCATTTACATCAATTTTAGCGTTTATTTGGCTCTATGTAGATACACGTGATACGCAAAAGGTCGCAGCACTGTCCTATGATATTGTTTGGATGGTTATCCCATCGCTGCTGTTTTTCCTGATTTTCCCGCTATGTATTAAACACGGCATGAAGTTTACACCAGCATTACTGCTCTCATGTGTGGTGATGGCGTGTGGTTATAGTGTGTTTATGGTATTGAAATCACGGTATTTTTAACCACGACCACGATAAGACTGAACGCCAGTATCAGGAATCCATAGGCCTTTGGGGGCTTCGCCAGTTTGATAAAAAATATCAATCGGGATACCGCCGCGAGGATACCAATACCCTGCAATACGTAGCCAGCTTGGTTCTAGAAAATCAACTAAACGTTTACCGATGCTAACGGTGCATGCTTCGTGAAATGCACCGTGATTGCGGAAAGAGGTAAGGTACAGCTTGAGTGATTTGCTCTCAATGAGCCAAAGGCGTGGGACGTAATCAATCACGATATGCGCAAAATCAGGCTGTCCTGTGATGGGGCAGAGTGAGGTAAACTCGGGCGCAGTAAAGCGTATCGTATAATCTACGTTAGAATGAGGGTTTTCCACGCGCTCCAGCTCCGCTGTATCTGGTGAGGTTGGTATGGCGGTTTTACCGCCAAGTTGTGAGAGATTGGCGTAGATAGTATCGGTCATGTATTTTGTCCTAGGTTATGTATCATTCTAGCTAAGTAATAGTGCTAAACAGCCTCATTATAAAGTGAAAGTGTCGTAGATGGCAGCTTTCACAAGTATGACAAGTTTCGTATGTTGTGCCGCGTTTTATGGGGTTTATCAAGTCAAAACAGGTTATCAGTTTGTTAAACATTGAAGTTTATTTTAAGCGATATGGGATATTATATCTGTACATCATGCCATGCGATTGGAAAGCCTGCCCGTAAAAAGCGCGGTAGTGGTAAAATTGAATTTTTTCTGTGGATGATATTTCCGCTAAACGTTCCTTATACATTATGGCGGATGTTGACGAAATATAATGTGTGTTCTTCCTGTGGATCGCAGATGTTGATACCTGAAGATAGTATAGTTGGACAGCGTTTGCTAACGAGTATGGAGCGGGGGACTGCGCCAATTTTGCAGCGAGCTAAACGGTTGGAACGTGACGCAATACCTTTTCAAGTGAATTCAGCATCATTATTGCCACGAGCAGAGGAGCAATTATCTTCTTCTGTTTCTGCATCTCCTGCTGACTCGGTGTTGGATGAAGAAAGACTGTTTTTTGCAGAACGTGCAGTGATGCGTCCTAACAATAACATTGAAGTCACGAAGGTGCTTTCAAGTAATGCACAAGTAGGTGCTGCGAAGTCTGATCCCGACAGCTTCTAGGGTGATGCTTAAAAATTAACCAATTATACATACATAATTAACAAATAATTAATTAATGATTGTATTTATTAAAATGCAATAGGAGAAATGTTACAGTTTTATGACATTTTGGGTCATTTCAATTATTAATGCTTTTATCTACAATTTTATATATATATAATC
>DAIPJH010000013.1:46626-56321 GCA_036770365.1 Rickettsiales bacterium | reverse complement strand
GTCTTTATGGCGGTAAATTACGCGGGCTGCCAAGAGGGCGCGGGCGCTCATCAAGGTCAGGGTATGAGTAAGCATATTGTTGGAAAATGGGGCAACGAAGATCGCGACGAGGGCTGCGAGGGCCGAAATACGTTTTGCTGCGAACATACCAAGCCAGCATGCGATGAAGATGAGTCCTGCGACCCAATTCAAGCCAAATAGTCCACCCAAGAAGGTGGCAACGCCTTTTCCGCCTTTGAATTTAAGCCAGATGGGAAAGATATGACCAAGTATGGCTGCGGCGAAGATTATAGCCATTAATAAGTTTGCGCTGGCAGACATGAGGTTTGGAGCATCATTCGGGAAATATTTTGCCTGAAGTTGCTGGGTCAAGAGGATAAGTGTAGAATAGACAAACACAGGAATAAACCCCTTTAACCCATCCAAAACGAGGGTAATTGCAGCAAGTTTCTTTCCGCCTGCACGCATCATGTTGGTCGCGCCAATATTGCCTGAGCCGATTTTACGGATGTCGCCTTTGCCTGTCAGAAAGCCCAGCAAAAGTCCAAAGGGAATGCTGCCAATAAGGTAAGAAGCGAGTATCCAAAGAAGAGTGTCATTGTTCATATTTATCTACCCGTAAGGTTGGTGTGCGCATCGCCTCCAACGCACCTTGTAAAATATAGCTTGCTGCGAGTTTGTCGATATGTTTATCACGTTTTTGACGTGAAAGGTCTGCTTCTAACATTGCTTTATTTACCGCCATCGACGACATGCGCTCATCCCACATCACGCTGGGGAGGGAGGTGTGTACTTCGACATTACGCACAAATTGCTTGGTGGATTGGCAGCGCGGGCCCTCAGATCCGTCCATATTCACCGGCCAACCAATCACCATCCCTGCAACATTATGCTCAGCAATAATGGTTTTGAGGCGTTCAATGTCTTTGCTAAATTTGGTGCGGTTGATGGTTTCCATGGGGGTCGCTATCATGCGAGAAATATCAGAGAGTGCGATGCCGATGGTTGTTGTGCCGACATCCAGCCCGATAACACGGCGATAATCGGGCAATGAGGCCGCAAACTCAGAGATAGTAGGATACAGCATGATGCCCCTTGTCATTTGATATCAAAATCATTACAACGTGTGCGCGGGCAGTGCAAGAAGTAAGGAGATGCCATGACGTTCAGTGTTCAGGATACGGCGAAAGTAGCGCGTTTGGCGCGCCTTGCCGTTACCGAAGAAGAAAAAGTGAATTACGCCAAAGAAATTGGTGGTATTTTAAAATGGGTAGAAATGCTTTCCAGCGTGGATGATGCTTCCTCCGAAGCGGTCACCAGTGTTTCAGGCGAAGCGTTGCCGATGCGTGAAGATGTGGTCACGGCGGGTAATCAGGTTGAGGATATTTTACGCAATGCACCAGCGCGTGAGTTTGATTGTTTTGTTGTGCCGAAGGTGATTGATCAGGGATGAGTAGCCGGTAGCCAGTGACCAGTAGCCAGTAATTGTCATTCCAGCGAAAGATGGAATTTAGAAAATCAGGAATATCACATGTCTGAATTAACAAAATTAACCCTAGCCGATGCCAAAGAAAAAATTGTAAAAAAAGAAGTGTCTTCGGTGGAACTCACGAAGGCCTATCTTGAGGCAATAGATGCGCGGAATCCTGAATTGAATGCGTATATTGTCACCACGCACCATGTGGCGATGGAGCAAGCACGTCACTCAGACGAACGCATCAAAAAAGGTGAAGCGCGTGCGCTAGAAGGCTTGCCGATTGCGGTCAAGGATTTGTTCTGCACTAAGGATATTCAAACTACGGCAGCGTCCAATATGCTGCGCGGATTTGTCCCTGCCTATGAATCCACCGTGACGCAAAATCTGCTCGATGCAGGGACGGTAACGCTTGGTAAAACTAATCTGGATGAGTTTGCGATGGGTTCAGCGAACATCACCAGCGCGTTTGGCAATGTAAAAAACCCGTGGAAGGGCAAAGACGGTAAAGAGCTAGTTCCGGGTGGGTCTTCGGGTGGTTCGGCGGCGGCGGTGTCGGCTGATCTGTGTCTGGCTGCACTTGGGACAGATACGGGCGGTTCAATCCGTCAACCTGCTGCATTTACAGGGATTGTAGGATTTAAGCCGACCTATGGGCGTTGTTCGCGCTGGGGGATTATCGCGTTTGCGTCGTCACTTGATCAAGCAGGGCCGATGACCAAAACGGTGGAAGATGCAGGCCTGATGTTCAGTGTGATGGCGGGGCATGATGCGAAGGATTCAACCTCTTCGCGCAAAGCTGTACCTGATGTGTTGCCGATGATAAAAGCTGGCGTGAAGGGTAAGCGCATTGGGATTCCCAAGGAATACCGCCCTGATGGGTTGGACTCTGAAATTGTGGCGATGTGGGAACGCGGGGCGCAGTTATTGCGTGAGGCTGGTGCAGAAATAGTAGAAATTTCTTTGCCGCATACGGAATATGCGCTGGCGACCTATTATGTTCTTGCTCCTGCGGAATGTTCATCCAATTTGGCGCGATATGATGGTGTGCGGTATGGTAATCGTGTGTATGATAAAGGCGATACGATTGAGCGCATGTATGAAAAAACGCGTGCCGCTGGCTTTGGTGCAGAGGTAAAACGCCGTATCATGATTGGGACTTACGTCCTTTCTGCGGGCTATTACGATGCCTATTATAAAAAAGCGCAGCGCGTGCGCAGTCTTATTATTGATGATTTCCGTAAAGCCTTTGAAAAGGTCGATGTCATCTTGACCCCAACTGCACCAACGCCTGCTTTTGGCTTTGGTGAGAATATGGATGATCCGGTGACGATGTACCTCAATGACGTATTCACGATTCCTGCCTCACTCGCAGGGCTTCCGGGCATGGCGATTCCGGGTGGACTCAACAGCAATGGCTTACCAATAGGGTTACAGTTGCTTGCGAATAATTTTGATGAATCGGGATTGTTTGCGGTCGCGGGTGCGCTGGAGCAAGCGATAGGGTTTAGCGCGAAAGCGGCTTAATAAATTGATACGGACTAGGAATGACGATGACATACATTATTCAAGGTAATACAGGGCAGTGGGAATTGGTAATCGGGTTGGAGGTGCATGCGCAAATTACCTCAAAGTCGAAGCTTTTTTCCGGTGCGCCGACGGATTTTGGGAAAGACCCTAACCATAACGTGTCGCTGGTGGATGCTGCGATGCCGGGGATGTTGCCTGTCATTAACCGTGAATGCGTGCGCCAAGCCATTAAGACGGGCTTGGGGTTAAAAGCGCAAATTAATCGCCGTAGTGTATTTGATCGTAAAAATTATTTTTACCCTGATTTGCCGCAAGGGTATCAGATTTCACAATATCTTGACCCTATCGTGGGTAAGGGTGTGTTGACGATCGAGCTAGCAGATGGCACGACACGTGATATTGGGATTACGCGCTTGCACCTTGAGCAAGATGCAGGCAAATCGCTGCATGAACACAGTCCTGATATGAGTTTTATTGATCTTAACCGTGCGGGCATTGCGTTGATGGAGATCGTGTCTGAGCCGGATATTCGCACGCCAGAAGAAGCGGGCGCGTATGTGAAGAAACTGCGTGCGATCGTGCGTTATCTTGGCACGTGCGATGGGGACATGGAAAAGGGTTCGATGCGTTGCGATGCGAACGTATCGGTGCGCCGTGTGGGTGTGCAGGAGTTTGGCACGCGTTGCGAAATTAAGAACGTAAACTCGATGCGTAACGTGATGCGTGCGATTGAATACGAAGCGCAGCGTCAGGTGGAGATCTTGGAAGCGGGTGGGGTAATCGATCAGGAAACGCGCCTGTATGATGCTGCGTTGAATGAAACACGTACGATGCGCTCGAAGGAAGACGCGCATGATTACCGTTATTTTCCTGATCCTGATCTGTTACCGCTTGAAATTACAGAAGAGCTTATCAATGAGATCTTGGCGGAGCTGCCAGAGTTGCCTGATGATAAAAAAGCGCGTTATATTGCTGAGTTTGGCTTGAATGCGTATGATGCGGGGGTTATTGTTTCAGATAAAGCGAACGCAGAGTATTTTGAGGCGTTGCTTGCTGCGGGTGCGGATGCACGGTTGGCGACCACATGGATGACGGCGGAGCTGTTTGGTCGCCTTAATAAGTTGGATAAAGCAATTGAAGACTCACCTGTTTCTGCGAAACAGTTGGCGGGGCTTATTACGTTGATTCAAAGCAACGAGATCAATGGAAAAATTGCCAAAGACGTGCTGGATGATATGCTTGCGACTGGCAAGGATGCCACGACCATCGTCTCTGAAAAAGGCTTGAAACAAGTCACTGATGATGGTGCGATTCGTGCGTTGATTCAGAAAATGATCGATGAGAATCCTGATAAGGTGGCGGAGTATCGCTCAGGTAAAGACAAGTTGTTCGGTTTCTTTGTCGGGCAGGTGATGAAAGTCTCTGGTGGTCAGGCAAACCCAGCGATGGTGAATGATTTATTGAGGGAGATACTTGCCTAGAGTGTTGGGTCGGGGAACTAGAAATACGTGTTCTTGCTTGCTATTCTCGTATAGGCGGATTGAGTCTTTCTTAAAACCCTGCCATAAGCGATTTTGGCGTTCCTGTGTCGCTTGCTGCAACGGTTGGAGCTGCACCGACGGTGACACTGTCAATGGTTGGTGCTGGAGTGTTTGTAGAATGTTCATCAGGTGTTGCTACTGTATCGTTATAGGCAAATCCACTGTTATTTTGTGAAGCAATGAGCTGGCTACGCAGGCGATCGACGGGTTGGTCATAGCAGACAATATCGGTTTGCAGTTTGTAGCAATAGGCGGTTTGAGCTAGTTGGTAATTTTCCTGTGGCATGGGTGATGCGGCGTCACGGCTGTAGATATAGTCTGAGAGTTTGTAGCGTGTTTTATCGTAGCCAGCTTCGACATTCCGTCCGAGCGTACCTGCATTATGTTCTAAGCGATCACAGGCGGTGAGTGATAACAGGCTGATGAATACTAAAGAAAAATATTTTGGCATAGAAAGCTCCTTCGTGCTTCTCCTATGCAATCACTGTGCCATTCGTGGCGATTTTATCGCATTCGTTAAAAACTCCTGCGAGGGTGCTATCTTGCGCTTGATGCGTGGGAAGAATCTGTTAATTTCTCGCCCATGTTTTGGAGATGGGTCGATTATATTCATGTATGTTGTTTAGGCTTGGCATTGGCGTGTGCGCTATGTGCGAGTGAGGGGTGGTCTGCGACTGTGCAGGTTAAAACCACTAGCGAAGATTATTTGAGTTGTGCTTCTTCTTCCAAAAAAGATCCTGAGAAAGCATTAATACTTGCTGATGCATGGGTCAAAAAAAATCCTCAGGATCTATCAGCACTTCATTGTAAGTCTATTTCTTTGTTTGCGCTTAAGCGTTATGCGCAGGCAGCAAAATCTCTCGATAGTATGTGGAGTGTGCTGAAAGATAGCGATGCTTATACGTTGCAGCTTAATGTTTTGCGTCAAACGGCAAAAGCGTTGAATCTCGCAGGAAATCGGGAAGAAGCGATGCGGCGTTATGCGTTGGCACTGGCGATTATGGCACGTGATGATGGTGGAGATGCAAGTTATGCCAAAAACGCTGCCGTAGAGATTTTGTTGGATAGAGCGAATATGTATTTGGCTTCGGGTGATGGGCTTTCTGCTTTGCAGGATATGGATTATGCGGTGAGCTATGGTGTGATGGCCGAGCGTGTATTGGTGTTGCGTGCTAAAATTTATATGTTTTTGGATCAATTAGATTTGGCAAAAGTCGATTTGAATGCTGCGTTAGCTCAAAATCCATCGAGTATAGAGGCGCAGGAGATGCTGCGTATCGTTAATAAGTAGATATTTATATTTTCTTATTAATCAAAAGCTGAATCTTGCCATAAAATTAAAACATTTCTTGATATATATTAATTTATAGATTATTGCTGGTGTGTCTTTTTCTGCGGAAGTTGATGGTGTGGGGACGCCAATTGAGATAATATTAGGATAAATTATATTAACTGTTATTAATGTTATATTAACTAATGTGATGTTATCTTTAGTACAATTTTAAGGAACTTTTAGGGGAAAATTATGGTAGATATCGTCAATATTCAGCGCGTTTCAGTTTCAGTAACAGGTGAGCAAGCAGATGGAGATGTGATTGGGTCTGGGTTCTCTCCCGACGGTTCAAAAGTTTTTTTCTATGGATCAATGTCGTTAATTCTTAGCTCTGGCGTAGGGCGTGGGACGGATGTTGCCTACAAAGATCTTAATACGGGGCAAGTATTCCTCGTGTCTTCGACTGCTGCGGGTGTCGCCGGTAATTCCTCAGATATTTTTTCAGCCGTTTCTGATGATGGTAATGTGGTGGTGTTTAAATCATCCTCTACCAACTTCGTTGCGAATGATACGGCTTCGACGTTTGATGTGTATGCAAAGAATCTTACCACTGGTGCTGTGACGTTAATTTCACAGACTCAGGGAGGTGTTGTTGGTAACGCCGCGTCGGGTGGTTCTAGTTATCGCTCCGATATTTCTCCTGATAGTAATCTAGTTGCTTTTGAAACGCTTGCGAAGAATTTGGTTGCAGGTGATACGGGAGTTCTGCGCGATATTGTTATTAAAAATATTGCTACAGGCGCGTTAACCACAGTGTCACAATCTGCTAGTGGTGTATTGTCGAATGGTAATAGCTTTGCACCTGTATTTTCCCCTGATGGCACGAAAGTTATTTTTCATAGTACGGCGTCGAATTTATTAACTACGACGGATAACAACGGTACTTCTGATGTCTTTTTGAAGGATTTAACGACGGGAGTCGTGACGCGTTTATCTACGGATGCATCTGGTACGCAAGCTAATGGTGCAAGCATCATACCGTTCTTTTCAAATGATGGCACAAAAATAATCTTTGCCAGCACAGCAAGCAACTTGGTAAGTGGTGATACCAACGGCGTTCAAGATATTTTTGTAAAAAATCTTGCCACAGGTGTGGTGACCCTTGTGTCAACGTCTGCTTCGGGTGGTCTTGGCAACGCCGATAGCACGAACGCCGTATTTTCGCCGGATGGTACAAAAGTCGCGTTCTTAAGTTCTGCTAGCAATCTCGTGAGTGGCGATACGAATACACAAAGTGATGTGTTTGTAAAAGATTTGGTAGATGGCAGCATTATTCGTGTCAACACGAGCATGGCAGGCGCACAAGCTAATAATTTTTCGTTTGATAATCCATTCTTTTCAAATGATGGCACGAAGCTAATTTTTACGAGTGCGGCAACGAATTTGGTGTCGGGAGTGACAACGACGCATTTGGATACATACGTGGTGACGCTCGCAGGTAATAGGGCCGTTGTTGTGGGTGACGATAGTCTTGCTGTGTCTGAAGGTGGTCAGTTGAATAATGTTGCGGCAACGCTGCTTGCAAATGATGCCGATCCTGAAGGACAGGCGTTTTCAATCACATCTGTGGATACCACTGGTACAAAGGGTACAGTAACGTTCGTTCCAGCGACGCATCAAGTTAGTTATGCGGCTGATGGTACATTCATTGATCATTTGGCACAAGGTGCTACATTAAATGATCATTTTACCTACACAGTTACCGATGCTTTCGGGAATGTTAGTACAGCAACCGTGAATGTGGCGGTGGCGGGTGTTAATGATACGCCTATTGCTGTGAACGATGCTGTAGTGACAGATGAAGATGTAAGTCTGATTATTAGTAAAGCTTCTTTGCTTGCTAATGACACAGACGTGGATAATGGTTCAGTACTGAGCATCTCTGGAATTTCTGTAAATCCTGCGCATGGTACGCTGGTGGATAATGGTGATGGCACTTATACCTACACTGCTGCTGCCAATTTTCATGGTGATGATGCCTTTACTTATACCATGACCGATCAGTTCGGTGCGACCTCTACGGCGACGGCTTCTATCACGATCAATTCGGTGAATGATGCACCTGTGGGCGGTGCGGATAGTGTCACCGTTATTGAAGGCCAAACCTCGGCTAATCTTGTTTCTGTCTTGCTTGCGAATGATAGTGATGTTGAAGGTGAGGCGTTGAGCATCTCTTCTGTTACAACACTTCCAACGCTTGGGCAGGTCACTTTTGATGCGCAGACTCAGTCTCTTAGTTATTCTGCATCGGGTGCAGCACTTGACCAGCTTGCTCAGGGTGAGACAGGGGTAGATAGCTTTACGTATCGCGTACGTGATGCATCTGGGGCAGTTAGAAACGTATCTGTGGCGGTCAATGTAACGGGTGTTAATGATGTGCCTGTTGCAAATGCAGACAGTTTATTGACAGATGAAGATGTGAGTCTCATCATTAGTAAAGCATCATTGCTTGGTAATGATGTGGATGTTGATCATGGTGCAGTATTGAATGTAGTGGATATTACTGCCGCGGTTCAGCATGGTACGTTGGTTGATAATGGTGATGGTACATATACCTATACCTCCGATGCAAATTACCATGGTGCAGATGTCTTTACCTATACGATGGCGGATGAATTCGGAGCAATTTCGAGTGCGACGGCTTCTATCACGATCAATTCGGTGAATGATGCGCCTGTGGCGGTTGCGGATGTTTATACTGTGGATGAAGATTCATCTGTGGTTATCACTAAAGCTTCATTGCTTGCTAATGACAGCGATGTCGATGCTGGTGCGGTGCTTTCTATCTCTGGTGTTGCGGTAAATCCTGCGGCGGGTGCGCTGGTGGATAATGGTGATGGTACGTACACCTATACTCCAAACGCGAACTTTCATGGTTCTGATGCGTTTACCTATACATTGACGGATGAATTAGGTGCAACCACGACTGCGGTGGCGAACATCACGGTAAATTCGGTGAATGATACCCCTGTTGCTATGGATGATGCCTTCACGACAGATGAAGATGTGTCGTTGGTGATTCCAGTTGCATCATTGCTTGCTAATGATACGGATGCGGATACTGGTGCTGTTTTGAGCTTTGCTGGGATTGTTGGCACAGCGGCGCACGGTACGCTTGTAGATAATGGTGATGGCACATTGACCTATACAGGGAATGCAAACTTTAATGGTACGGATGCCTTTACTTATAGTGCTACGGACGAGTTTGGTGTGACCACAACAGCGACAGCCAATATCACGGTAAATCCAGTGAATGATGTGCCTGTTGCCGTGGATGAGGACTATACTACGGATGAAGACACGTCACTTATTATCACGAAAGCATCGTTGCTTGCGAATGATAGCGATGTGGATGCGGGCGCGGTATTGTCTATAGCAAATATTGCAGTGAATCCTGTGGCAGGTACGCTGGTAGATAATGGTGATGGTACGTACACCTACACTCCGAATGCGAACTTTAGTACACGTGATGATGTCGTCACAGTACAAGGATTCCCTGTGAACGATGATAGCGGCGTGTATGGTAACGCTCCAAATGCAGGTTTCCATGGCGTTGATAGTTTTGTATATACTGTTACTGATGAACATGGTGCAATCACGACAGCAACGGCACATATCACGGTAAATCCAGTGAATGATGCGCCTGTTGCCGTGGATGATGCCTTTACCATGGATGAAGATACGTCGCTTATTATTACGAAAGCATCGTTGCTTGCGAATGATAGTGATGTGGATATTGCCGCACATTTGTCAATTTCTGGCATTGCAGTGAATCCTGCGGCGGGTACGCTGGTGGATAATGGGAATGATACCTATA
>DAIPJH010000013.1:0-46526 GCA_036770365.1 Rickettsiales bacterium | reverse complement strand
GTTCTGATGCATTTACCTATACCTTGACCGATGAGGTCGGTGCGACCACGACTGCTGTGGCGAACATCACGGTAAATGTGGTGAATGATGCGCCCGTGGCAGTAGATGATACCTTCACTGTAGATGAGGATAATGCTCTTATTATCACGAAAGCATCATTGCTAGCTAATGATAGTGATTCAGATACAGGTGCGGTGCTGTCTATAGCAAATATTGCAGTGAATCCTGCGGCGGGTACGCTGGTGGATAATGGGAATGATACCTATACCTACACCCCGAATGCGAACTTCCATGGTTCTGATGCATTTACCTATACCTTGACCGATGAGGTCGGTGCGACCACGACTGCGGTGGCGAACATCACGGTAAATTCGGTGAATGATGTGCCTGTTGCCAATGCGGATGCATTTAGTTTGAATGCTGGGGAAGCATTGAGTGGTCTTGTGCCGTTGGTACTTGCAAATGATAGTGATGCGGATGGTGATGCCTTGCAGATTGTCAGTATTGATGTCGGTAACTACGAAGATTCGATAGATGGTCGTGTTGAGTTTAATCAGGCGACTCAGTCTTTGAGTTATACTGCGGATCATAGTGTATTCACACAACTGAGAGCGGGTGATATTACGACAGAAAGTTTTCGTTATACTGTGCGTGATGCGGCAGGTGCGGAAAGCACCGCGACTGCGACTTTCACGGTGACAGGTCTTAACGACGCGCCGGTAGCTAATGCGGATGTTTTTGCTACTAATGAAGATGCGGCCTTGATTATTAGCAAAGCTTCTTTACTTGCAAATGATAGAGACATTGATGGTATGTCTGTATTGTCAATTTCTGGCATTGCCGTGAATCCTGCGGCGGGTACGCTTGTGGATAATGGGAATAATACCTATACCTACACCCCGAATGCGAACTTCCATGGTTCTGATGTATTTACTTATACATTGACCGATGAGCTTGGAGCGACGTCCACAGCAACGGCTTCTATTACTGTTAATTCGGTGAATGATGCGCCTGTTGCCAATGTAGATACGTTGTTCCTTGCACCGAGCCAAGTTGTGACCAATATGGCATCACTTTTGCTCGCGAATGATACGGATGGAGATGGTGACGCGTTACAGATTGTGAGCGTGGATTTGAATTCGACCAATGGACCTGTTGAATTTAATGCGCAAACAGGGGTGTTCACTTATTCAGCGACAGATGGCATTTTCATTCAGTTGCAAGAAGGTGATGTGGAGACAGATAGCATTACTTACACTATTCGTGATGCATCTGGTTTAGAAAGTACGAATGTGGTAAACATTATTGTGGCAGGGGTGGATGATGCACCTGTTGCTTATGCAGATGCTTTTGTCACAGACCAAAATGTTCCTTTGATCATCAGCAAAGCCTCGTTGCTTGCGAATGATACAGATGTTGATGCAGGTACGACCCTTTCGGTTGCGGGCATTGCGGTGAATCCTGCGGCGGGTACGCTTGTGGATAATGGAGATGGTACATATACCTATACTGCAAATGCTAATTTCTATGGTTCAGATGCATTTACTTATACGTTGACCGATGAGCATGGGCTTACTTCTACGGCAGCAGTTGCCATTACAGTGAATCAAGTTAATGCAACGCCTGTGGCTGTAGATGATACGCTTACTATTAATGAAGATGAGGTGGCTGTCATTACATTTGCAAGTTTACTTGCGAATGATACAGATGCTGATGCAACGGATGCCTTGTCAATTGATAGCGTCGTTACAGGACCAACACATGGTGCGCTAGTGGATAATGGTGCGGGCGCATGGGTCTATACTCCTGTGAAAGATTATTTTGGTAATGATAGTTTTGTTTACCGCATTACGGATGGTCATGGCGGTTTTGCGCAAGCAACGATGAATATTACGCTATTGCCGATGGGTGAGTCGATTGTAGGTACAAATGCGGCAGATACCTTAATAGGCTCTGATCAAGATGATACCATTAAAGGTTTGCAAGGCGATGATCTTATTCAAGGTTTGGGTGGCAATGATTCGCTTGATGGTGGATCTGGTAAGGATACTGTTGATGCTGGTGATGGTAATGATACCTTGATTGGCGGATCTGGTGAAGATTCCTTGCTTGGTGGTAATGGTCATGACCTACTCAATGGTGGGGCTGAAAATGATACGCTGTATGGTGGTGCAGGGCTTGATACCTTAAATGGTGGGTCTGAAAATGATACGCTGTATGGTGGCGATGATAATGACCGACTCAATGGTGATACGGGTAGTGATCTTCTCTATGGTGAGAATGGTAATGACATTCTAAATGGTAATGATGGCAATGATACTATTTATGCTGGAGAGGGTCTTGACAAAATCACCGCAGGTTTGGGTGATGATGTGATTTATGCGGAAGCTGGTAATGATACCATCAGCGGTAATGAAGGTAATGATTCTATCGTTGGCGGTGACGGCAATGACAGAATTAACGGCGACGATGGTAATGATACACTCTTGGGTGGCAATGGTGTTGATTCTTTGCTTGGTGGTTTGGGTGATGATTCTGTTGATGCAGGTGCGGATAATGATTCTGTGATCTCAGGTGACGGCAACGATACCATTCATGCTGGTACAGGTAATGATACTATTTACGCCCAATTAGGTGATGACCTTGTTTATGGTGAAGATGGTAATGATCGCATCACAGCGGACTTTGGCAAAGATACCATTTATGGTGGTGCTGGCAATGACACCATTGAAGGTGGTGGCACAGGTGCTACTGATGATGTTGATAATGATGTGATTTACGGTGAAGATGGCAATGACCTTGTCTTTGGTGATGAAGGTGATGATACCATTACTGGTGACGGTGGTAATGATACGCTTTATGGCGGGTTAGGTAACGATTCCATTACTGCTGGTGTTGGTTTGGATACTATCTACGGCGATGATGGGAATGACACTGTGTACGCTGGGGCAGATAATGATCGCATCTATGGCGGTGCGGGTAATGATCTACTTTATGCTGAGGCTGGTTCGGACCGCGTTGAAGCTGGTGATGGTGATGATACTGTCTATGGTGGTGAAGGTGGTGATCGTAGCGGTGATCGTATTTACGGTGATGCCGGCAATGATTTACTTTTTGGTGGTTCGGGTGTTGACACATTGCTTGGTGGTGAAGGTGGTGATACGTTGAATGCAGGCGGTAACCGTGATTCGTTGTATGGTGAAGCTGGAGCTGATATCTTTAGATTTACCAGTCTGACAGATTCTACCACCGCAGAGCGTGATCAGATTTATGATTACGTGGATGGAGCGGATAAGATCGATGTTCATGGGCTTGGTTTTAGTGGTATAACTACGGGGAATGTAGCTGGTCAGCTTCATGTGGCAGTCTCAGGTGGTAATACGATTATTACGGATACGGCTTCTACCTTTGCCATTGCCCTTACGGGGAATCATTTGGCGTCATTGGATAATTCAGATTTTATTTTCTAATATCTGAATGAATGTTCAGGAAAAAGGCCTCACTTTTTAGTGAGGCCTTTTTTGTTTATAGCAATTGGAAAGGGGTTAGCTGATGAGTTCAGTGTCGAGTCCAATATCGACATTCGGGGCGGAGTGGGTAAGGCGTCCGACGGAGATATAATCAACCCCCGTTTCTGCAACCTCGCGTACGCGTTCTAGCGTCATATTGCCAGAGGCTTCGGTGGTGACACGGTGAGCTTTGGCGCGGGTGGCAGCCTTCGTCATATCTTCCAAGCTCATATTATCGAGCATAATCATTTCCGCACCTGCATCAATCGCCTCAACCACTTGCGCCAGCGTATCGCATTCAACCAGAATCTTCATCAAATGTGGTGCGCCGTTACGGGCTTTGGCAATCGCTGCCTTCACGCTTCCACATAGCGCAATATGGTTATCTTTAATCAAAATGCCATCATCAAGGCGCATGCGGTGGTTTTTGCCGCCGCCGATGCGCACCGCGTATTTATCAAGGGCGCGGTAACCTGGTAGCGTCTTGCGTGTGTCTAGTATGGTTGCGCCTGTGCCTTTGACGGCATCAGCGTAATGGTGGGTGAGGGTAGCAACGGCGCAAAGCCTAGCCATAAAATTTAAGGCAGTGCGTTCGGCAGCTAACACTGCACGGGCATTGCCTTCCACGTGCAAAATCGCTGTACCTGCTGCAACATATGCCCCTTCAGCCACTAATCCTGTGCAGGTAATATCATCACGCAGGGCAAGGAATACATGTGCTGCTAAGGTGATGCCACATGTTACCAATGGTTCACGCGCCACCATCACGAGTCGCGCTTGCTGGTCCTCAGGAATCAGCAAATCTGCTGTGATGTCACCTGTACCAATATCTTCGGTAAGCGCGGCTTGAATGAGCCATTGATATTCTGCGGGATTTAACTGCTGCATGGTGGAGCTTTCTTTGGTAGTATGATATTTTAGCGAGAGCATACCCTATGAACCCCACACAAATCAATATCCTAGCGGTGAAGTGAAGGTCATGTCGTGCATAAAATGTATAACATACTAGAAAATTCGTGGTTTTAGTCCTATAGTAGGTTCATGAAAAAAACATCGTATTCTATTGTCTATCATACTCATGACGTTGTGATTATTGGTGCGGGTGGCGCGGGCTTGCGGGCGGCGATTGCGGCGGCATCAAACGGTGCAGATGTAGCGGTGGTCACTAAAGTGCCTCCGCTTCGTACGCACACGGCGGCGGCGCAAGGTGGTATCAATGCGGCACTAGGTAATGTTACGCCTGATGATTGGCGTTGGCATATGTATGACACGGTACGTGGGTCGGACTGGCTTTCGGACCAAGACGCGGTGGCGTTTATGTGCAAAGAAGCCCCAGCAGCGATTCGTGATTTAGAGAAAATGGGCGTGAATTTCTCGCGTGATGATCACGGCAATATCTATCAACGTGCTTATGGCGGCATGTCCACCCATTATGGCAAAGGCGGGATGGCGTATCGTGCGTGTGCGGCGGCAGATCATATTGGCAATGCGATGATGAAGGGCTTGAGTGCTTGCGTGGGTGAGTATCCTGTCGATTTTTATATTGAATATGTCGCACTGGATTTGTTGAAAGATAAAAACAGTGCGTTTTGTGGGGTGCTGGCGTTGGAGTTGGCAACTGGGTTGTTACATGGTTTTTTAGCACCTTATACGATTTTAGCGACGGGTGGTTATGGGCAGATTTATGCTGCTAGTACCTCCGCTTCAGGCTCAACGGGGGACGGCAATGCATTTGCGCTTCGCGCAGGTCTTGCGCTGCAAGATATGGAATATGTGCAGTTTCACCCAACAGGACTTTACGGCTATGGTTTACTGATTTCTGAGGCTGCGCGCGGTGAAGGTGGTAAGCTGGTCAATGGGGTGGGAGAGCGTTTTATGGAACGCTACGCGCCTGAATATCGTGACTTAGCGTCGCGTGATGTGGTGACGCGAGCGATTGTGCAGGAGGTCGCGGAAGGTCGTGGCTGTGGTGTGAAAAAAGACCATGTGTTGCTTGATGTGACGCATTTGAAAGAAGAGGCGATTGAGGAGCGTTTGCCAACGATTCGCTCGATTGCCAAACAATTTGCAGGTGTAGATATTGCGCATACGCCTGTGCCTGTGTACCCAACCGCGCATTATACGATGGGGGGGATTCCCGCCAACCGCGAGAGTGAAGTGGTGATTCCTCATGCAAACGGTAATGAAGAAGTGGTGCAGGGTTTGCTGGTGATTGGTGAGGCGGCATGTAATTCGGTGCATGGCGCAAACCGTTTGGGTTGTAACTCATTGCTTGATTTGGTGGTGTTTGGTAAGGCGGCAGGTGAAAAAACGGCACTGGATGCACGGGTTTCACGCGCTCGTCCTAAAGAAGATGATGTGGACGCCGCAAGTCTTGATAAAGCTTTATCGCATTTTGATGCGGTGCGATTTAATACGGGTAGAGGTGATGTTTCGCCGCGTGAGATTCGTGCAAAAATACAAGCTGCTATGCTTGCTTACGGCGGGATTATCCGCGATGCACAGGGTATGAAAAAAGGACTCGCCGAACTTGCTGAATGTGCCGAGTTGTTTTGGCATCATCGCCGTATGCATGATGATGGTTTGGTGTGGAATAATGACTTGGTGCAGGCGATTGAGGCTGAAAATCTGCTGCTACAAGCGACTAGTTGCATGGCGAGCGCGCATTACCGCACCGAGAGTCGCGGCGCGCATTATCGTAGTGATTATACTCGTCGTGATAATTCTCATTGGCTTGCGCATACGATTGTTAGTCTGAATCAATCCTACGTCCCGACGCTTTATAAACGCGCCGTGCGCTTTAATCCCGATATGCCAGAGATTGACACCATCAAGCCTGAGAAGCGCGGGTATTAATTTTACTAAGATTTGCTGCAAATAGTGGATTACTGCGCTTCCGTTATTTTTGCTAAACCTTAGCGAATTAGGTTCTTTGGTTTGTCATTGTCACAAAACCTTCACTTTTATTTGCTTTAGAGACTGCTATGGTGCGCTCTATGAAGAGGTTAAAGAGTGAGGTGGAGTATGGGTTCTGTCGTGATTGAAAGACCAATGACAATGGCGCGGCGTCAGGCGATTTTGCAGGCGTATGCGCGTGGAGTGATTACGGAGTTGGAGGCTATTGATCAGTTACAGTTAAAAGATTCGCATGCATTCTATTTGCTGCTTGAGCGTTTATGTGTGCAGGAGTGGGAAGCTTTGCGTAAAGATCCTGCACCATTAGGAATACATAGTGATACGTTGCAAGGGAGTGTTAGTGATGGCTATGTGAACTACTGGCTTTCACGTAACTATGAGTTGGAAGGCTAGCCAAACCTTGGGGCATGTGGTATATTCTCCAAAGTGTTTAAGAAAGGATGCCTATGCCTAGTTATGAAGATATTGTTCATCAAATTAATGCACTTCCTCATAAATATATTTTTTATACTAAAAAAGAGATTAAATATCTTCCTGAAATATTGGCGGATGGTGAAGAAATTCGCGCATTAACCTCAGGATTTAGTGATAATCGCACTGTGCTTGCAGTCTGCACCAACCGCCGTATTTTGTTTCTTGATAAAGGGATGTTCTTTGGGCTTCGTCAGTGGCAGATGGCACTTGACCGTGTACAGTCGATTGACGGTGATTATGTGATTATGTTTGGGACAATTCGTTTCTGGGATGGTGCTGCACCGATTAATTTGGGGATGGTATGGGCAAAGTCGATTGACCCTTTTATCAAGGCAACTCGTCAGGCGATTGATGAGTTTCGTCAAATTTCATTTCGTGAGTTAACGCAATCACAACAACCAGCTCATCACGCTCCTGTGGATGTGGCATCGCAGCTTGAGCGTATGGCGAAATTGGTTGATACAGGTCACCTAACGATGGAAGAATTCCAGAAGCAAAAAGAGAAGTTGTTGAGTAGTTAGAGGTCTGGGGTTAGAATTTTATTGACCTCCGATTTTCGATCCCTACTAATGATGACAATGTTCACCATGGACATGCGGCGGGTGCATTTTGTTGTATTTTGTCATCTTTTTCACCATCATATCGCGTTTGAGTGGAGAGAGATAATCGAGGTATGTTTTACCCTCTAAATAATCCATCTCATGTTGAATAACAGTTGCAAGGAAGCCTTCGGCTTTGAATTCTTGTAATCCGCTTTCTAAGCTGAGATAGGTAAGGGTGATACCCATGGGGCGGGTAATCTCCGTCGAGATACCACGAAGGGAGAGTGATGCTTCTTCATGGGTCTGAGTTTCAGCAGTAGTTGCAGTGATTTCCGGATTAATAAATACGAGTGGCTTGGATAAGCCATTTTCATTTAAATCTGCTACGATGACACGTTTGCTAATGCCGATCATTGGGGCTGCGAGTCCAACCGCTTGTTCGTAGGCAAGGGTATCAAGTAAATCTTGTACGAGCTGGCGTGCTGCATCATCCACTACCTTGATCGCGTCGGCTTTTTGTTTGAAGATAGGATTCGGGAATTGGGTAATGCTACGTACGGCCATGATTTTTTCCTTATATATTTTATTTGTTTCAGCGAATTTGAAACTTTCTTCTCCTACAAGAGGAGAGGGGGTTAAGCAGCTTTTTTGCCTAGTACCGCATCACACCATGCACCATTATCCAAATACCAACGGATGGTGTCACGAATGCCTGTTTCAAAGCTGTGGGTGCGTTTGAAGCCTAGCATTTCAACTGCTTTTGTATCGTCAATCGCATAGCGACGGTCATGCCCCAAGCGGTCTTGTACATAGGTGATTTGATCGCGGTAAGATTTTTTGTCAGCGCGTGGTGAGAGTTCGTCTAGCAAGTCGCACAGTGTGTGGACGACTTCAATATTGGTGCGTTCCGCATTGCCGCCGAAGCAATAGGTTTCGCCGACCAAACCTTTGGTCAGTGCGAGATATACGCCGTGACCATGATCTTCGACATGAATCCAATCACGGATATTTTTGCCGTCACCGTAAATGGGCAGGGCTTTGCCTGAGAGTGCATTGGTAATCATGCGTGGAATCAGTTTTTCAGGGAATTGGCGCGGACCGTAATTATTGCTGCAATTGGTGACAATCGTTGGAAAACTATAGGTGTGATACCATGCACGGCATAGATGATCCCCTGCGGCTTTCGACGCAGAATACGGCGAGTTCGGTTGCATTGGGGTGGTTTCTGAGAATTTGCCGGTTTCGCCGAGTGAGCCATATACTTCATCGGTGGACACATGCACAAAGCGGAAATTAGCTTTTGCTGCATCCTTCAAGCTGTTCCAATAGCTGCGCGCAGCTTCCAACATGGTGTAGCAGCCAATGATGTTAGTGTGGATGAATTCACCTGGATTAGAGATGGAGTTGTCCACATGTGATTCTGCGGCAAAATCGACCACTGCCGTGACTGAATGCTTGTTCAACAAGCTTAGCACCAGCTCACCATCACAGATATTGCCCACCACAAGCTCCCACGAGCCTTGCGGGTGCGCAGGAATCCAGTTTAAGTTCTCTTTGAAACCTGCATAGGTGAGTGCATCAAGGACAATCACTTTATGTCCTTGTGCGACCATGTCTCCTACGAAGGCACTGCCGATAAAGCCTGCTGCGCCGGTGACTAAGAGTGTGTGTTGTGCTGTCATATTTTATCCTATGATAACAAAAAATTCTTTGCAGGGTGATTAGCAAAAAAAAGAGGTTTTGTCATGGAGTTTTACTTTATTTTGAATAGTCATGTTTTCGTAATAAAATTGTTTTATCATGGGAGTATAGTAAATATACGGATTGGTACACATGGAAGTTTTTGATAATCTTGCTCGTAAAACAAGGCAATATCTTCGTGAAAAGGGGTATATGCAGACCATTCCATGGCAAGATGTTATGGAACTTGACTCTGTGTTAGACACACATCCTGCCTATAAAGCCAAGATTGTTGCAGATTTAGAAAAATGGCAAAAAACTGATGTAGGACAACGGCAAATCAAAGCATTAAAGGAAGAACAAGTACAATCAACGAATGATTTTAAGAATACAAAAATAGGGACACCTAATTTATCAAATCCAGACGATGTTTCTCATTGGCAGGAAGATTTAACATCTGTCTTACATCGAAGAAAAGAAGCTGGAAAATTACTATTATATGTTTCTAGAGCAGAACAAGGTAAACAAACGACATTTGATAAATATGTTGGTGGGGGGCAATATTTAGATTCGCATCATGTCCTTGCTGTTAATCCTGTCAGTTTTGCAAATCCGCAAACACATCTTCCAAAAACTGAGGATAATCATAAAAAGTTTATTGCGCCTACATTTTTGGATGTTATTACACATGAAACAACACATGCAATCGACTTTCTCAAAAATAAACGTTTACCACCTAATTCCTCTGAAAGAATTAAATTTAGAGAGTGTCTAGAAGAGCGAGCAGTGAAAACTGAGAATGATTTACAGCATGAATTAGGGGTGTCACATCGTCATGCCTATTTTGATCCAGAACTATCGCTAGAAAGAACTTATGCTCCAAATGCTAAAGGTACACCAAAAGCAATAGAAGAGTTAGCAGAAAAATATGCTGATCTCATGTTAAATG
The DNA here is from genome assembly GCA_036770365.1 of Rickettsiales bacterium. GTDB lineage: Bacteria > Pseudomonadota > Alphaproteobacteria > Rickettsiales > UBA998 > DAIPJH01. Next base: position 36,456 of record DAIPJH010000013.1, on the reverse strand, counting down.
ATGTCGTTGGCTGTAAATTAGAATCTATTGATAATTCAGAGCAATTAAGAATTGGAATGCAACAGCTGCGTAGTGAGGCACTAAATCAAGCGAGAATCACGATTAAAAAAAGAATCAGCACAAAATAATTCTACTCCACCCTATATCTCGATAACAACTCCAACACCGCTTGGCGCACCGCTACGCCCATCTCCACTTGGTCGAGGATGACGCTGCGTTGAATGTCGTCAGCAATCTCAGTGTCAATCTCTACACCGCGATTGATCGGGCCGGGGTGCATCACCAGTGCGTCGGGTTTTGCGAGGGCGAGTTTTTCTTTGCTGAGTCCGTAGAAGTGGAAATATTCACGTACCGAAGGCACAAATGAGCCAGACATACGCTCGGTTTGGACACGCAACATCATCACAATGTCAGCATCCTTCAAGCCTTCACGCATGTGGTTGGTGTATTTGACACCGAATTGTTCAGGCTTTGCGGGCATCAGGGTGGATGGAGCAGTCAGAGTCACCTCTGCGCCAAGTGTTTTGAGGAGATAAATGTTGGAACGTGCGACACGGCTATGGAGTATGTCCCCACAAATAGCGATTTTCAAGCCTTTGATATGACCTTTTTTACGCCGTATGGTGAGCGCATCAAGCAAAGCTTGGGTTGGGTGTTCGTGGCTGCCGTCGCCTGCATTGATGACCGCACAGTTGACTTTTTCGGCGAGTAACTGCACCGCGCCAGACTCACTGTGGCGCACAGCAATAAAGTCAGGCTGCATGGCATTCAAGGTCATAGCGGTGTCAATCAGGGTTTCACCTTTGCTGATAGACGAGGTACTCATCGACATATTAATCACATCTGCGCCAAGTCTTTTGCCTGCAAGCTCAAAGGAGGTGCGGGTGCGAGTTGAGTTTTCAAAGAATAAATTGATGAGGGTACGACCCTTAAGGATGGAGTGTTTCTTATCCAAAGCGCGGTTACGATCAACGTAAGTATCTGCTAAATCAAGTATAGTAAGAATCTCTTCTGCCTTTAGGCCTTCAATACCTAATAAATCCCTATGCGGGAAGCGCGGCGCAGGCAGCAGTTCCAACGGTTTGTCTTTCTTATTTCGTTTGAAAAAATTTAGTCGCATAAGTATATCCATAAACTATTGTCGAAAAAATTGCAGCAAAAGATTGCGCATTTTGATATTTTCAGCGATTGTAGTCATTCCACTTAAAAACGAGGCATTTTTAGAGTGGAGCGTGATTGTATCTATTTATAATATATAGCATTTTCGCTTTATCATGAATCAAATATGACTCATAATATAAGTGGGGTAATGCTATATCTGCACCCGAAAAAGGAGTCCGTTATGACACATGCTTCACGATACAGGTTGGTTGCACTTTCGCTAGCTGTTGTTATGACTTTATCAGGCTGTAATGTCAAACGTCCAGAGCGGGTGGATGGTAAAGTTGCCCTCAATGACCTGCCAAGTCCCGATGTGAAAGGTGTTGGTGATACGCTGGAGGGGTCTGCTAAGGAAGCCTTGGCGGTGGGTGATTATAAGCGTGCGAATGATATATATCATCAATTAGTAGATAAAGATGAGAAGAACGTCGTCTACCTTGCAGCTTATGCGGAGACAGGGCGTAAGTCAGAGCGATTTGGTGCAGCGATTGATGCTTATGATAAACTGTTGAAAATTGATCCGACTAATTTGGATGCGCAGGAGGGCAAGGGGCTTGCGCTGATGAGTAAAGGTGACTTTACTGCGGCGAGTGATGTGCTGGGTAAAGTACAGGAAAAAGATCCAAAACGGTGGCGTACGCTCAATGGACTTGGGATTTTATTTGTGACGCGTAATATGCTTGATGAAGCCATGGCATATTTCACTGAGGCTCTTACACAAAGCCAAAATAATGTCAGTGTATTGAATAATGTCGGGTTGACCTTGGCAATTAAAAAGGAAACCAAAGATGCAACGGAGGCCTTGGAGCTTGCCTCGAGTTTGGTGGCTGCGGATGATAAGCGCACGAAAGAGCGCGTGGATATGAATCTTGCGTTGGTATATGGCATCGCGGGTGATCTAGACAAAGCTGAGAAGGTTGCGAGTCGATATCTTGATGGTATTGCACTGAATAATAATCTCGGGTTTTATGCTTACCTTGCCAAAGATGATATGTTGGCAAAGAGTTATTTGAATATGGCGTTGGCAGGAAGCTCGCATTATTATGAGCGTGCATGGAAGAATCTTGCGCTGGTAGACAGAGGCAAAACCACGTCGGGTCATTCGGTGAATGGGCTTGGTTCGGTTGTTTCGCCTAAGTCGACTGCGATGATGGAGACTCCTGTTGTGCCTAGTGAAGAGATTAAAATTGATGAAAAGCCAGCACCAGCAGCTATACCTGCACAAGAGGTGAAAGCTGCACCTTCTTTGTCTTTACCTAAAGCAGAACCAGTGAAGAAAGCGGCGAAGCAAGAGAACAAGAAGCCTTCGAAAGTAATGAAGAAAGATACGGCGAAAAAGGAAAAATCGCCTGAAAAAGCTAGCGAGAAAAAGGCTGAAAATAAGCCTGAGCCAAAACCGGTCGTGACTTCTCATGATACTGCACAGCATGTATTGAAATTACCTGATGCATCTGCTGCGTCTGCCAAAAAGGAAGAGTCATCGAAAGAGGTTACTGCAATGCCAGATGCTAAGCTTGATCTTGGTTTGTTTAAAAACGCATTTGGGACATCTGAAGCCGAAAAAGGCAAATAATAGGATGTGTTGATACAATCTCGTGGGTTAAAAGGTTACGGGAATAAGTTTCAGTATGCTGGTGTAAAGCAGCGCACATTTTATCTCATGGCGTGGATAAATATGCGAGAGTAGGGCGTGGTAAGCACGCATTTGTTCTGTGTGGGCTTTAGGAAGCACGTTCTGTTGTGGTGGTTTTCCTGTTTTAAAATCAATGATCTGAACTTGGTTTTGGGTGATAACAAGCCTGTCAACTTGACCTGAGACCACAATATTATCCCAAATTGTTCCTGTGAGTGGGACTTCAGCAAGACTATCCTCGCCAAAGAGTGGCGCGAATTCAGGGTGTTGTATCACGCGCATGACTTCTTGCCTTGTTGTTTCGCGCATGTCTGCGGAGATTTTTGAGGCGTGGCGCAGAAGGTAATTTTGGGCATATGCGTTACGTTCTGCCAGTGGGCAGCTACTGAGTAAATGTAATAAACGGTGAATGATCGTACCATAAGCACCACTTTCACGCGTCACGTTCTTTGCATCAGATCTGAGATGAGGCAAGGTCGCAGCAGCGATATGTTCGACGATTTTGGACGGAGCAAGTGGGCGCGGTGGCGTGGGTTCATGCGGTGCAGTCATGGTTGCCCATGTGGGTAAATCTTTTTTTTCTTTATCGTCGGCTATTGTGTGCGTGGGCGAAGTATAGTGTATGATATCAGGTTGAAAGGTGGCATAACGCAGTATTTTTCCATCTTCCATCTTCCAATAAGGGTAGGTTTCTTTTGTATTTAAGGTTTGTACGGGATGTAGGCGAGAAAATCCTTCATGGATGAGTTGATACCAATGATTTTTATTCGACGTTTTTTTACCTTCATAGCCACAAATATAGAGTTCTTCTTCAGCACGAGTCAAAGCGACGTAGAGTAAGCGGTGATATTCTGCTTCTAGGTCTGCTTTTTGTTTGTCTTTCATGGTAGTGATGCGTTGGCAGTTGGCATCTTGTGAGCTTGCAAGAAAAAATAAGGGATGTTCTTGTTCTGTTATGCTTGGTGCAACTAAAATGCTGTCACGATTTTGGGGTTCGCGGGTAGTGTCGGGTAAGATAACAATCGGGGCTTGTAATCCCTTTGAACCATGTACTGTCATGATGCGTACTGCGTTGATGCCTTGTTCCATGTCGCGTTTGATTTCGCTATCACTGCAACAGATCCAATGGAGAAAGCCTTGTAGGCTAGGGGCATGAAGTTGTTCGTAACGCATTGTTTCACTTAAGAAAACGCTTAATGGGTCGATGACCTCGTCTCCCATGCGTGCCATCATCCGCTCGCGTCCACCACGTCCATACAGCAATTCAGCGAAGAGAGCATAAGGGGTGATGTAATCTGCTTTACTGAGGAGTTCTGCCAGTTCTTTTTTAGCACGATGTACACCTGCATGCTCTCCGTTATAGGTTTTGACACGAGACCAGACATGATTTTTGCCGCGTCCATGGCAGAGCGTAAATAAAGTTTCATCGTCAATGCCGTATAAAGGAGATTTTAGTAGTCCTGCAAGCGTGAGGTCATCTTCAGGTAGGAGCAAAAATTGCGCGAGTGCTAACATATCTTGGATGGCAATATGGTCGGTTAGTACCATGCGATCCAGCCCTGCAATGGGGACATTACGCTTTTTGAGTTCGCGGGACAGGCTACCAATAAAATCATTGCGGCGTTGTACTAGAATTAAAATGTCACCAGCCTTCACAGGGCGTTGTTTGGCGTGGAGATGTCGTCCTGATGTTAGCCAATGGGCGATGGTGTCAGCAAGACGTTCTGCGAGTAGTAATTTGCTGGTGCGATAATCTTGGTAGTTGGTGATAATAGGAAAAAAGCGGGTTTGTTTTTCTTGGGTGGTACTGATAAGTGGCCATAGTTCTACGATACCTGCTTTGGCCTCTTTAAAGGCAGTATGCTGAGGGGATGCATTGTCACTGCTGAGACCAATGCGTGCTTTTTCACCCATAAAAATAGCGTCTACGGCAGCAAGAATCGCAGGAGTGGAGCGGTAAGACATCCGAAGGCGCACTTCTTCAAGTTCTTGACCACGCTCGCGGATATGACGTTTTAAGTTGGCGTGCATCAAGGCAAAGGTTGCGACATCTGCTCCTTGGAATTTATAAATGGATTGTTTTTCATCACCGACGATAAAAACTGTACGTATTTCGCTCGGATGAAATGCGTTCTCGCCACTGAAGAATTCCTCTAGTATTGCGCCGATGAGTTCCCATTGTAGTGGTGAGGTATCCTGTGCCTCATCCACCAAAATATGATTCAGTCCGCCATCAAGTTTGAATAAGACCCATGGCATCATGCGCTCACCGCATAGCAGCCCGCGTGCGCTGAAGATCAAATCATCGTAATCAAGAAGTCCGCGTGCTTTTTTCATACTGCTATAGCGGTCAAACAGAGCATAGGCAAGGGTGATGAGATGCTGTGCATCGCGTGCAGCATCGAAGGCTTTTTCTGCTTCTTTGTAGCGGATGATTCGGTTTTGTTCATACGCGATAAAATCTTCCAGCCATGGCTGTTGAGTTTTAACGTCTTTGGTAAGCAGCCGTGTATTGGGTGTTCCTGTTTGTGTGAGTAGGCATTTACAATACTCATCTAAACTGTCTTGGGTTACGGCAATGTCATGTGCAAATTGTCGTAAGATCGGAATGTATTTTTTTTCTGTTTTCCCGTATTCTTCGATCGTGTCAGCGAGGGCATGGATCTTGGATCGGTCTGCGTCCGTGTAGTTTAAGAGTGTATGTTTGATGTCTTCTCGGCTGCGTAGCTCATGATCTAGCCCTACATGATGGTAAAGGCGGGAATGCAGATAGTCTTGAAGCTGCACATTGTCTGTAAAATGTTCATTGAGAAAGTGGAATAATTGTTCAAAGTGGCGGCGATTGCTGATGATGGCATTGATAATCTCTTGAAATTTGCTTTCACCAAGGGCTGTGCTTAGTCCTTGCAGTGCTGTTTTGATCGTGAGAAAAGCTTCGTCTTCATGATCGTACATGCCGACATGTAATAGCCAATTTTGTGCTGATTTTAGCATTTCTTTGGCTGTACGCTCATCCAAAATGTCAAATGCGGGAGGGACACCCGCCTCAAGTGGAAAACGTGCTAATAAGGATTGGCAAAAACCGTGAATAGTTTGGATGCGCAGGGCGGGGTTATCTTCTAGTAAGGTGGCAAAAAGTGTGCGAGCAAAGCTACGAAGACGTGCAGGTGGAGGCTGTCCTGTGATGGCTTCAAGATGAAGTGTTAGTATGACATCGGGCATCATCACCCATGTACTAAGCGTCTCATGAATGCGGGTTTGCATTTCTGTTGCTGCGGCGTTGGTGTAGGTGATACAAAGAATTTTAGAAGGCGGTGTGCCATCAAGGAGTAGACGTAGAACGCGGTCTGTCAATACTTTGGTCTTACCTGATCCTGCGCTGGCAGCTACCCATATCTGGCGTTTTGGGTCAGAGGCTTTGAGCTGGTCGGGATTAGAGATGTTAACGGCGAGGGACATGCGGTAAGTCACAATCATTGCATGAACAATGCTCAGAGTTTGCCTCACAGCTACCTTTTAATGTTTGATGTACTGCACTTACCATTTGTTCTTTGGAACAGTTAGTCAGAAGGATGAGTGTGAGAAGGCTGAGAGCAAAATGTTTCATGGTAACCTTACATCATATAGGTGTTGGCTTCGGTATCCGAGAGCAGCGGGTAGGTTCGGCTGTTGAAAAGCTGATAATGCCACCATTCATTACGGTAGAAATCATAGCCTGCCGAGGTCATGATGCCAAGTAAGATTAAGCGGTTCTGTTTAGCGTGAGCTGGAATGTCTGCCGCGCCGTGGTGTGACTGTGGTGTGAAGGCATCAAATGCTGTTCCCATATCAAGTTCTTCACCATATTTATTGAGCAGGGTAAGATCAATTGCTACTCCGCGTGAATGAGGTGATCCACGTTCAGGATGGGCAAGAAAATGTGGATCGGGAGTATGCTCCCATAATTTCCATTGTGCTTCAGTTGGGCGGTAAGCATCAAAGATCTTTAAGCTGAGTTCTAGTTCTGCTGCGTAGTGGATGGCGTGTTGTAGACAGATTTCTGCATCGGGATGTAGGTAACATGCTGCGCGGCTATAAACGGGTTTTCCCGTGAAATTACGTGTTGTGGCGTAGGCAATGTCAAGGGTCACGCGGTGGGATTGCTCAGTTATTTCCATCAACGGTTGGTGTTTGGTGGAGTCAACGGCAATGATGGGGGGAGTGTTATGCGGCTGCGTCATGGAGAGGTAACTCAAAATGGTGGGACAAGGAAGAGGCAACTATGGCATGTGCTTCAGCGGCCAGCTTTTTTCTATCGCGTTTTTCTTCGGTAATAGGTAATTCTGGGTGAAAAATGATGGTCGCTTCAAGGTGTTTTTGCTTAAGAAATTGCCAGAGATGCGGAAAAAATTCGATGTCGCCGTACCATGCAATGGTGTCCCAAGCAGCTTTATTCAAAGGCATGAGGTTCAGGCTATCGTAACGAATGGAGACAGGTTGAATATGTAGAGGTTCAGTAGCATCCCACATTTCTGCCAAGCTAAATAGCGAAGGTTTAAAGGGTAGGAGATGGCGACCATTATTGGTAGTGCCTTCAGGAAAAAGGCTCAGAGGGCGACCAGATTGGATAGCGGCGTAGATCTGTGTTTGTACGTCTTTTGCTTTACGTGGGTTGCGTTCAACAAAAATTGCGCCAAAGAGCATTACCAATGTTCCAATGATAGGCCAGTCACGTACATCGCTTTTAGGGGTAAATGCTATATCTTGGAGCGATCCGAGCAAGATGACATCCACGTAGCTACAATGGTTGCTGACCAGCATGAGAGGGGTAGTGCTGATATGACCTTCAGTTTTAAAATGGAGGTCGGTGATGAGCGCGCATATGCGGTATAGGCGGGTACGCATTTTACCACGAGGGATGCCGAGTGCGCCCCAGAGTGCCAAAATGGCGATAGAGCTGAAGATAAGCAGCGCGAGTAATGGGGCTTTGATGAGACCACGCAGTGTAGAGGATTGGTCATGTAATGGTGAAGCGTTATTGGTCATGGACGTTCATCTCGTGTGATATCAGGCGCATAGCGTGAGACGTATTTATCTCCTACATTGCTGGTATGTACCACGATGCTGACATCGGTAGTATTAAAGGCATGGTCGATCATCGCGCCGTGGCCAATAAAACCACCAAGACGTAAATAGCCTTTGATAAGGACAGGGAGTTGCGCAAAAGCTTTTTTCTGATTGATGGCGTCTTTTTCCATCAGATTCATATCGACATATAGATGAGGTAATGAAACAGGGGCAATGTCGTCTGGCGCACGGTGAAAATGATGCAAATAAGCAAGGCATTCCTTATGTAAGTCGACATCTGCTCCTGCAAAGCTTGCACAGCCAAACATTAGTTCAATACCATAATGGGTTACATATTCGCCAATGCCGCGCCAAAGAAGTTGCATCACGGCTTTGTTGCGGAAATCTGAGCGTACGCAAGAACGACCAAGCTCTAGTAGTTTTAGGTTTTGCGTTTTTAGGCGTGAAATATCAAATTCGGATTCGGTGTAGAATCTACCAATACGTGGCATAACCTCGCCGCGAAGCAAGCGGTATGTTCCGACGATGATGGGAGATGCCCCTTGCGTTTCGGTCCATTCCACTAGCATATGGTCGCAGATCGTATCAAATTCATCAAAATCACGTTGTTGAGCTTGAACTTCGGGGGTGGCGGCTGCACCCATTTCATCGCAAAAGACCGCGTAGCGAAGTTTTTGCGCATGCAGAACATCTTCAGGGCAAGACGCAATGCGCACCGTTAGGTTGCCAAGCGTAATGGGCGAAAAAGGTTCGGTTTCAAAATGTTCAGGAACATCAGAATAAGGAAGTGTTATTGTGTGCATGTTATGGTTTCTCAAGGGGGATGCCGTAGAGTTCAAGGCGGTGATCGACCAAACGATACCCCAACTCACGTGCAATGATTTCTTGTAATTTTTCAATAGCCTCATTAGAAAATTCAATGACTTCGCCTGTTTTGAGGTCGATCAAGTGGTCGTGATGTGAATCACTGGCGGCTTCATAGCGTGAGCGACCATCACCAAAGTCATGACGCTCAATGATGCCCGCTTCTTCAAAGAGTTTCACGGTGCGATAAACAGTAGCAATGCTGATATTATTATCGACATTATTGGCGCGCTGGTACAACAGCTCAACATCGGGATGATCTTCGGATTGTGAGAGTACGCGTGCAATCGTGCGACGCTGCCCTGTCATTTTGAGGCCTTTGTCGAGGCATTTTTGTTCTAAATTAGATGTCATCGTGTGCCATAGCTCATTTTTATCGCTGCACTATGTCATGAAGTGATGCGCAAGGCAATATCTGATGTTTTTATTCGGATTGAATGCCGTTTTTTGTGGTTTTTATGGCAAAACATAAAAAAGTTAACAAAAGATTAAAAAAGTAATTGCTAATTTTTAGTTAATATAATATAGATGTTCACCGCAGACTTTAACTATATTGGTTGTAACATAATAAGAACACTAGAACCGAGGATATCATGCACGCATTAGCACCACAAGAAAACGCCCGTTTAAGAGCAACCTCTGAAATCGTATCATCATTTTTGATGAATAATAAGGTGGAACTTAGCGCATTGGATGGAGTGATTGAACATGTTTTTACTATTATTAGTCGTCTTGAGGGTGCGGCAGTGGCGCAAGGTGCGCGTGCTAACGGCGCAGTAAAGGTTGAAGATTCCATTACACCTGATTATATTGTGTGCCTTGAAGATGGCAAAAAACTTAAAATGTTAAAGCGTTATTTAAAGAATAATTTTAATCTGACACCTGAAGAATATCGCAAGCGTTGGGGTTTGCCCGCAAGCTATCCGATGGTTGCACCGAACTATGCAAAAAAACGTAGTGAGTTGGCGAAAGATATTGGTCTTGGTAAACAGCCTACCCGTGGTTTGCGCCAATCTCCGCGTACCGTGTCCATGACCAAGCCTCGTTCTAAAGCAACACTTCCTGCGGGTTTGCGTATGATGAAAAATGCTGAAGCAGTGTCGGTGCGTTCGTAAATTACTCCTCCCTGTTAGAACCTTCTTTCTCTTACCAAGCAATAGGAAGGTTCATGTTGAAGGTCATGTGCGTTTGTGCATGACCTTTTCTTTTGTTGCGCAAAAAAAAGCTGAAACTGCTTGCGCAGCTCCAGCTTAAATATCAACATCTACAGTGAAAGGATGGAGGGGGTTAGCCCTTTACTTCGTCCACTGGTAGCGGTTGTTCGAAATTGATATATCCAGAGATCTCGTCGAAGTTGAATACTTCCACAGCGATCAGTACAAGACCATCGAACTCAAATTCGATGCCACCAAAGTCGAGTGACAAGGTGGTGTCATTTTCGTCGCCTTCAACAGTGATGTTGTGTTTTCCTTGTGGCAGCCATGGTTCGATGTCATCTGGGCCAGCTATGTCAAATCCCACCGTAATGGCATCAGATACGTAGCCAGCACTCAATGGCGACCAAGGGTCACTATTGTCGGCAAGTGTGACCCGTGGGATCAACAGCATGCCTTTGTGACCTTCGGTTTCCAAGTCAAACATGTCACTGACAAAAATCGCAAAGCGATAGCCGTCCGCCACCACATCTTGACCGAATTGCGTGAACTTCATCATTATCTCCTGCTCTATGAGCAAAGCCTAAAAAACACCACAAAAGCGTGAGCTTGTGTGGAGCGAAGCAGAGAAATTACTTTCTCTGTCTTTAATTGCGAGGTCATCACGAAAAAGGTTGTGTGATGTTCAAGCAATAAAAAGAACTTATAAAATAAACTATTAAGATAATGTAGGCAATGGAGTGGAGGAAAATGTCATTAAATTGTCATAAAGTGATTATGTTTGAAAATATGTCATCCTAACGCTCTGTTAACCTGTATTTAAGTTAAAATTAAACATAGTTTGTTAGTCTTTGTTGTTGATGAAATAGAGATGAGCTGGTGTGGTAATGATCAACATGCAGGGCGTAAGAGTGGGATGTGTGGCTGTTGCCCTTGGGGTGATGGTTTGTTTTTCTGCGTGTGCAGCAGAAAATGATGCGGATGTGACGTTGTTGTCATTGGAGCAGCTAGTGAACCAAAAAGTGACGTCTGTCTCGAAGCAAAGTGAAAAGGCATCACAGGCAGCAGCCTCCGTATTTGTGATTACTTCTGAAGATATTCGTCGTAGTGGTGCGACCAGTGTTCCTGAAATACTGCGTATCGTACCGGGAGTTGAAGTGGCGCGTAGTGGGTCAAGTCACTGGGCGGTGACAGCACGTGGATTTAATGCGCAGTTTTCCAATAAATTACTAGTGTTGGTTGATGGGCGTAGTGTGTATACGCCGTTGTTTTCAGGTGTGTATTGGGATGAGCAGAACCCTGATGTGGGCAGTATTGAACGTATTGAAGTGATTCGTGGTCCTGGCGCGACGATGTGGGGCGCGAACGCCGTGAATGGCGTGATCAATATCATTACTAAAAAAGCATCTGATGTACAGGGTGTGCAGGTGGAAACGCAGCTCGGTAATGCAGAGCGTTCTGCTGTGATGCGATTTGGTATGGAAGCTAGTGATACGTTGCATACACGTGGTTATGTACGCCGCCATGATACGGATGCATTTGATGCACCAAGTGGCATAAGTCAGCGTGATAGCTGGCATATCAATCAATTTGAACATCAAGTTGATGGTGAGACAGAGCATGGGAACTATTCACTGCAAACCAGTTACGCGGAAGGTTCTCATCAAGAGATTTATAAATTCCCGACGCCTGATGCGGCACATTTTAATAGAGTGGATGCTGAGGGTGATTTTCGTGCTGGGCATGTGCTAGCAAATATTCAACATACGATGGATGACGGTGGCTCGTTACAGTTAACCTCTTATTTTGATACAGAAAAGCGGGTGCGTAATCGTTTGGGGACGCATGTGGTACATACATACGATAGTGAGCTTCAATATCAAAAAAAATTGGGTGATCGTCATGATGTGGTGATGGGGTCTGGGTATCGTTTTGTTCAGGATAATTTGGATGGGACATATTATATTGATTTTAGCCCTGATAATCGTAATACGCAGCTCGTCAACGCGTTTATACAAGATAAAATCACTTTGGTTGGCAATAGTGTGTTTTTGACGCTTGGTTCAAAGATTGAGTCGAATGATTATTCGGGTTTTGAGTATCAGCCCAATGCACGCCTTAGCTGGCAGGTAAATGAAAATCATACGTTGTGGGGTGCGGTGTCGCGCTCGGTACGTGCGCCTAACCGTACGATTGACGATGTATCTTTGGTTGACGACTCATCGGTGTTGCGTGCTGGAGTTCCTGTGATTACGCGTCAGATTGGTAATCGTACGATTGAGTCTGAGCATCTCTATGCTTATGAAGTGGGGTATCGTGGTCGCCCATTGCAGGATGTGGCGTATGATCTTTCATTATTTTATCATGATTATGATCATTTATATGTCAATGAGCTTGGGGCAGCGCGTACAGAAACCAGTGATGCGTTTGGTACGAGTACGTATTTGCCTTGGAATGCTTATAATACAGGAACAGGTGTATCCTATGGTTCTGAACTCTCGGTGAATTGGGATGTGACCAAAGATTGGAGATTGGCAGCAGGTTATGCCTTTCTACATATTGATTTATCTCAATCTTCTATTATTGTAACGCGTGAAGGTACGTCTCCTCATCATCAAGCTAGCTTACGTTCTTATTATAATATTACGCCTGAGTGGGAGTGGGATAATTTCCTTTATTATGTTGATAATCTTCCTGCTGATCATATTCCTGCGTATGTGCGTCTTGATACGCGCATTGGATGGAAACCCACGTCTGCGGTTGAATTCAGTCTGACAGGACAGAACTTGCTTGAACCTTCACATTCAGAGTTTTCACCCTTTCTTTATAATACACCCACTGAAGTGGGGCGTAGTGTTGTAGGTCGTATCACATGGGATTTCTAGGCATGAGAATACGACGGGTTTCATTGCGATGTTGTCGAAAAGTGCATATGCGGCTCTTGGTTGTGTTTGTGTATGCGACGCTATTAGGATTGCCAAGTTTTTCGATGCATGCAGGGGATTCACGCGAGCTTGATCGTGATCACGTGATTGCGCAGATGGTTATGAATTTTCCTTTGGTTACAACATGGCCAATTTCTCATACGGCGGCAGATGGAAAGATACGTCTTTGTACGCTCAGTGAACATGCTGTAGGGCGGGATGTGATGACAATGGTGTCTGCATCTAAAGCGGCAGCACAATACCGTTTTGTTGGTAATGTAAAGGACGATGGAGTGGCAGGGTGTCATGTGTTGATGGTGTCTGCGCAAGACAATGCACGTTGGCAATCCCTACAGGCAAAAGTTTCAAAGCTACCTATTTTGACAGTGGGTACGGATAAGAATTTTCTTCGTAAGGGTGGCATTATTGAGTTCGTAGTGGCAGAGAAAAATCTTGGGGTTTTTTCAGAGCATAATGTGCGGTTTGATATTCATATGCCCCATGCGCGGACGGCTGGGTTGACGCTTGATCCTATGTTGCTTGAACTTGCTGAACATATTGTAATGGAATAGGGGGAGGTGACATTATGCTAACATCGCTTTCTATTAAACATCGTTTGGTGATGATTATTTTGTTTGTGAGTATCACGGCGGTGGTGTTAACGACGGTATCTATTACGTTGACTAGCATTATGAATTTAAAGGATACGATGCGTCAAGATCTGGAATTGACCGCGTCGATCGTGGGCGAACGTAACCGCTTTGCGATCAAGTTTGGGCGTCATGATGTGGTTACAGATAATCTCCAGCTTTTCAGAGTGCGTCCCGCAGTGGTGTTGGCGTGTATCTATGATGCTGCGGGTGAAGTGTTTGCTAAATATCCAATGATGGATAGTGCGTTATCTTCTGAGGAAAATAGTGAAGGTAAAGTTTCTTCAATGTCTAAAATGATGCCGAGCGTGTCGGATATTAAAAAATGCCCTGTTGTGACAAAAGAATATACTGAATTTAGAGAAAAAAATCTCGAAACCGTTAAAGCGATTATGCTGAAGGATCAAAAATTAGGTATGGTGTATATTGCTTCGGATCTGCGAGATATTCATCAAGCGATTCAAAAGCAAACCTTGGCCGCAATTACGATTGTCTTGGCTGCGTGTTTGGCGGCGTACATGTTGGCAATGCAATTGCAGCACTTTATTTCGCGCCCTATTTTTGAGCTAGCAAAAACAGCGCGCGCTATTTCGCAGGATAAGGATTTTTCGATCCGCGCACCTTCGGATGATCATGCGCAGCGTACTACTCCGCATGAGATTCTCACGTTGGTTAGCGCGTTTAATGGGATGCTTTCTGAAATTGAGGAACGTGATGGTGCGCTTCAGCGTAAAAATGTTGAGTTAGAACGCGCCAAAGAGCAAGCTGAGAGTGCCAATATGGCAAAGTCTCGTTTTTTAGCGAGCATTAGCCATGAATTACGCACGCCGCTTAATGCGATTATTGGATTTTCTTCGATTATCACCAGCCAGCTGTTTGGTCGTATTGGTGAAAAGTATCTTGAATATTCGCAAGATATTCATGAATCAGGGGTACATTTGCTTGAAATCATTAATGATATTCTTGATCTGTCAAAAGCAGAAGCAGGAAAACTCACATTGGAGTATGAAGAGTTCGATGTGACGCGTGCGATTGGCAAATGTTTGACAATTATCAGTGAACGTGCGGCAGAAGGTAAGGTGCTGATTCAAAAAGACATTGCAGATGACATGCCTTATATGATCGCGGATAGGGTGCGGTTTATTCAGATCATTTTGAATTTGGTATCCAATGCGGTGAAATTTACTGAAGTGGGTGGTGAAGTGACTATTTCCGCTAAAAGTAAGCCGATGGGGGGTAACCGTACTTCCTTCACTTTTAAGATTATAGATACAGGGATTGGGATGAGTCAGCAGGATGTTACCAAGGCATTGCAAAGTTTTGGGCAGATTGATAGTGGGCTTAATCGTAAATATGAAGGTACGGGACTTGGTTTGCCTTTGACACGTAAGTTGGTGGAATTACACCGCGGGGAGATGAAAATTGAGAGTACCCCTGGGAAAGGGACGATAGTAACGGTGGTGTTGATCGCCGATCCCGCTAACCTTAAACCGACCCGTAATGGTTCATGATGTGGCGTACTGTCAGATTACTGCATCTATCCTAACCAAGAAAGATACAATTTTAGCAAAAAATGTTAGAGTTACTTGACGAAATTGCGATATCTTCAATACTTGTTAAGTATTAGTGTGCTAGATTGAATGCATAGATAAAATATTTACTAGGAGGCTCTTGTGAAACCAACATATATCAATACCATCTTGCTTTTGGAACGCTTGCATAGACGTTTTCTGGATGTGATCAAGGCAGAGTTGGATCGTCAGCGCATTCAAGATCTTAACAACGTGCAGACCTTGATTCTCTATAATATCGGGGAAGAAGAATTGACCGTGGGTGAGTTGACCAACCGTGGCTATTATCTCGGTTCTAACGTGTCTTACAACGTGAAAAAATTGGTGGAGTTTGATTATTTGATCCAAGAGCGTGCGATGCATGATAAGCGTTCAGTGAAGGTCAAACTTTCTGAAAAAGGCAAAGATATTTGCCGTCAGGTAGATGATTTGTACCAACGCCATATTAAAGCATTGGAAGAGAAAGATCCAAGCTTGAAACGCTTGCTGCAAGCTAATAATGAGCTTGAAGAGCTAGAGCGTTTCTGGACAGAGGACATGGCGAATGCCTTTCGTAAAGTGTACTAGTCTTATTGCTCGTAGGAAAAAAGGCGTTAGGATGAAAGTCTTAACGCCTTTTTTGTTATGTGTTTTCCTTGCAAGCGTCCCTTGCGTTTGCTGAGTAGTTTTGCTATGATGCCCCGCCGTGTGTGGTGGTGTATGCTAACAGCTAGTAATCTGGGGAATTTCATGAAAAATAAGTTACTTTGCCTGATGTTGGGCTTGGCGATGATGTGCGGTGCGTATCAAGATGCGTCTGCGGGTTATAAATTTATTGTGTTTGGAACGGCGGGCGAGCGTGGGGTGTATTATCCTGTGGGCGGGACGATTTGTCGTTTGGTGAAGCGCAAGATTAAAGAACATGGGATTCGCTGTACGGTGGAGTCTACGGGCGGTTCAATTTACAATTTGAACGCAATCCGTGAGAAAGAATTGGATATAGGTTTTGCACAGTCGGATTGGCAGTATAATGCCTATAAAGGCGCGGGATTGTTCGCTGATCAAGGAGCAAACGAGAAGCTGCGTTCGTTGTTTTCGTTGCATAGCGAGGCGTTCACGATTGTGGCGCGTGATAAATCTGGTATCAGATCTTTTGAAGATATGAAGGGTAAGCGCGTTAATATTGGTAATCCGGGGTCAGGAATGCGTGCGACCATGGACGAATTGATGAAAGTAAAGGGTTGGAATAAAAGCGTCTTTAAAGAAGCAACAGAGTATTCTGCGGCAGATCAGGTGCAAAAATTGTGTTCTGGCGCGATTGATGCGTTTGTGTTTGCAACAGGGCATCCTAATGGCGAGATTCAAGAAGTGACCACTAAATGTCCGTCGCGTTTGATCTCTGTACCAAAAGATGTGGTGGAGGCCTTGGTAAAAGAACATCCTTACTATGCTCCTGCAACTATTCCAGGAGGTATGTATAAGGGTAACCCTCATGAAGTACAGAGTTTTGGAGTGAAAGCGACCGTGGTAGCTTCTGAAGATTTGGATGACGATATTGTGTATGAAGTGGTGAAGGCTGTTTTTGATAATTTTGATAATTTCAAAACAACACATCCCATTCTCTCTACATTGAATAAGCAGCAAATGATCACTAATGGTTTGAGTGCGCCACTGCATAATGGTGCGGTGCGTTATTATAAAGAGGCTGGTTTGCTGGGTAAGTAGATTCTATTTTGAACGTATAATTAAAATTCACGTTCCACACAAAAGGCGAGTGTATCTAGTAGTGCTTGTTTTGCATCACTGGCTGGAAATGCTGCTAATAGATCTCTTGCTTTATCTGTGTAATTGCGTGCTTCGTTTAATGTTTGTTCAATGGTGTTATGGCGTGTCATCACGGTGAGGGCGTGGTCGAGATCATGCTCAGAAATATCATGATCTCCCATGGTGCGTTCCCAAAATATGCGCTCTTCAGGGGTAGCTGCCTGATAAGCGAGGATGACAGGTAGGGTCATTTTTCCTTCTCTAAAATCATCACCTACGGTTTTACCTAAAGTTTCAGAAGTTGCGGCATAGTCAAGCGCATCATCGACCAATTGGAAGGCAATGCCAAGATACATCCCAAATAGGCGTAGGTTCTCCTGATGCTCGGTTGCACCGCTAACGACTGCACCAAGTTCTCCTGCGGCAGCAAAAAGCGCAGCGGTTTTTGTGGAGATTACATTAAGATAGCGTTCTTTACTGGTGGAAGCGTCACCCGCTGCCATTAGTTGCATCACTTCACCACGTGCGATGGTCGCGGAGGCATCAGCAAGAATTTTGAGGACTTCGAGTGTGCCATCAGCGACCATTAATTGAAATGCGCGTCCGAGTAGGTAATCTCCCACCAAGACACTGGCTTGATTGCTCCAAATGGCGTTAGCGGTTTGATCACCGCGGCGCATCGTGCTTTCATCGACCACGTCGTCATGCAATAAGGTTGCCGTGTGAAGGAGTTCTACTGCTGCGGCGAGATTGATATGGCGAGAGCCATGATAGCCACATAGTAATGCGCAGGCAAGGGTAAGGGATGGGCGCATTCGCTTGCCGCCAGAGGAGGTGATGTGCTTCCCAATCGCTTCAATAAGCTGCACATCAGGTTGTGCAATGGCGTCGGTAATGACGGTATTGACGCGTTGCATGTCTACACCGACCAATGCTTGCAGACGTGCGAGTGATGGAGTGATGTCGCGGTCTGTCGAAGAAAAATCTGCGCGTGGGGCGGGAGCGTTCATAAGCGTGCCTGATGTGACAATGAATGCCTTTGTTTAGCTTGGATAAGGCGGACAGTAAAGTGTTTTGGGCGATAGCTAGACAATTAGTGACTGCATGCCCATAGCGTTGGCTGTAATTGCTCCCGTTTGCGGTAGCAGAAGGCATGCACCATGACCGCTGCGGAAAGCAAGATTACCAGTGAACCCTGTGATCTCTTGTGCATTGATAAAGATATCACGTATATGAGATTGCATATGGATGGGGAGAGGTTGTGCGCTACGTACGACCAGCTCAAAGGCAGTGCGGCGTGGCTCTTGGGGGGTGGACGTTGCTTTACGGATAAAGCCATCAAGTTGGAGTTCACCTAGATGAGAAAGCTCGACGCCGACGATAAAGTGATCGGTGGCCTCCATGCGGGGTTTTTGTCCTTCTTTCTCATTATGTTGTTGGTGTTCTTGCTGGTTTTCTTGGTGACGGTGGAAAAAACGTACTGCTTCAACATTACCATCAACCTGTACAGGTATCATGTAATGTTGCCAGCCACCTGCTTCTTTGGGTTCTGTTTGGACATTCTTTAAGGTTTGGAATTCACTGCTTAGGCGTGCAAGTAGTTCAGTCTTTCCCTCATTGCTGAGTTGTTTCAGGGTTTTTTCACCAAGCCATTTTTTCATATCACCGCCCTTGATCACGGCGAAGAGAAAGGCGATGTCGTTCAACATTTCTTTGCCTATGCGTGCGATGGCGGATGGGTCGGTGATAGGGGTGGTCGCAGGTGGAATCAGTGCGATCAAACTTTCCATTCCAGAAAATTTAGGAGTTCGTGTATTGCTGTCTGTAGGAGCAATATCAGGCGATACAGGGTTTTCCACTTGCTGAATGTTCAACAAGAGTATGCTGCCTGTTGGGAGCGGAGTTGGAGAGAAAAGCCTTAATGTACCTACATTACTGTGCAAGGTCATATCGCCATTTTCTTCACTTTGAATGACGGTGGCTTGAATAAGATTAGGGTGTTGCTCGATGGGGTCTGCGGTTGCAATGAAGGGATGAGATGCTGATGGTAAAGAGTGTGGTAGGGAAGGAAGCGAGGCGGGAGGAGTAGACGTTAGGGTAGAAGAGATTTGAGTTGGTTGAGGAATGGTTGTTGAAACAGGAGGTTCTGGCGTGGACATTGTTGGTGTGGTTGCTGGCTGGTGTGACAGCGGTGTTGTTATGGCTGGCTCTAGCGGTGGCGTGATGATGTTGCTTATCTGTGGTGGTGGAGTAGGTGTGTGAATAATATGAGGTGTTTGCGGGGTAGGAAGAGGGGAGGCGGATGGGGTTTGAGCATCAGCGGGAAGAGGGGTCGGCAGAGATGTTGACGTTGTCACGGGGGGAAAGGGCTGAGCAGGAGCTACTGATTGTGATGGTGTTGTTGGTGTAGCTTGAGATGGTGTGGATGGAAGTAGAGATGGTGTAGGGACAGTTGCTAATGGAGATGAGGTCGGCGTGGTTTGTGGTAGCGGAGATGGAGCTGTTCCCATCAAATTACGGTAAGCTGCAATGCCAGATGCAATAGCAGAGCGTAACGGTTGTTGCTTAGTTGATTGAGGTTGTATGTGGGGCGTGGTGGCTGTGGTGGAATCTAGAGCAGTGTGTGGAACATTGGGGGGTAGTTGAATCGTGTTGACAGTCAAATTCAATTTTGCACCACTAAGCAATGGCATCATGCCTTGTTGGGTCATGACGCGTGGAGCAGCTGTGGCCATGCCTTGCGAAGGTTCTAGGGCAGCGGGAATGGTGATGATGGGAGGGGACGGCAGTGTTGGTGGATTTGTAGAAGTAGGGTTGGTTGTCGCTGCGACAGGAGGAAGGGCCACTAAAACTGCTTTGAGGATAGTTTGTTGGGTGACACTGGCCTTACCTGAGTCTCCTGAAACAGAAGTTTGTGCTGTTCCTTCTTCTTGCAGTAAGTTGGAACGCGTGATGACATCTTCATTCTCTGTTTGATATTGGATGGATTCCACGTATTTAGCAACAGATTTGCTATCAATGGAGATGATCTTTGCCATGAGTTCGTCAGTTGTTTTTTCTAAACGGATGACGACTTCAATGCCTCGTTTCATTGGGATATCAGTTTTAAGTGCGAGGTCGCCTTTTTCAGTGGAGATGACCACATGGCCTTGGGCATTTTTGGGTTGGGTAACATTGCCAGTGAGCATCATTCCTAGTGAGAGGTCTGTGAGTGTGGGGACGATATTGGTTGTCCCACCTGCCGTCGGATTCTGGCTCACCGCAGCAACAGCAGGAGAGTTGATAGGTTGAATCAGGATAGGCAGCGATGTTTCCATATGGGTTACATAAGTTTAGCTAGCTGATAGGTTGTAGCAATTTAACAGAGATTGCTGCAGCATCAGTGGCAGCAAGTGTATGCGGTGCTTTATCAATAAGGGAGGATTGTGAGCGTATCGCATCACGTACTTTGTTGTCTTTACGGACGATGCCAAGTAGTGACGGTTTGATCTTTAGGAAATTTTCACATGCTTTGGAAAGTGCGCCAAAGGTGCGTTCACCATCTTTTTGAGTAGCAGCTTGGTTAACGATGATGCTGATATTGGGGTTTTGTAGTTTGGTCGTACAGAGTTTGATGAAAGCATAAGCATCGGTGAGTGAGGTGGGTTCATCGGTGATGACTACGACACAGCGGCTAGCAATTGATGCCATAAATTGGACATATTGTTCAATGCCAGCACCTAAATCGATAATCACCATGTCATAACTTTTTGAGAGGTCGACGAGTTGTTCTTTGATGCGCGTTAAGCTAGATAGTGAGACGGAGGCAAGGCGGGTTGATCCCGAACGCCCAGCGATAATATCAAAGCCGCCAGCATAATGGGTGACAACTTCTGCTAGTGTGGCTTTGCCGTCAAAGACGTTACCAAGGTCTTTTTTGGGCATAAGTCCGAGCTGAACGTCGACATTTGCAAGTCCAATATCTCCGTCAAACAACAAAGCACGACGACCTGAGCGCGCAAACAGATGTGACAGGGTGATCGATACCCATGTCTTGCCAACGCCTCCTTTACCAGAAGCGATTGCAATGATGTTGTTGAGCGGTGCGGTAGTCATAACGTGTCGTCCAATCCAAAATTATCAAAGATGTTTCATAGTACCAAGCAACAAGCCTGCCAGTTTGTCAGGTGTCATATCTGCACATTCGCCTAACACCTGCTCTGTACCTGTTGCATAAGAAAATGCGAGTCCTGCGGCGTGGGCAGCAGAGAGAACGCTGCCATAGCGGCGTGCCAAATCCATACGGGTGATGAGCATGCGTTCTACACCAAGGAAGGAAAAGGCACGTGCGACTTCTGCGGCTTCATCAGGATCGCCCCCCGCAGGGAATACGAGTACGGGTTCAACACCCATCAGCCCAGCAAATTCAGAAAGGTCTTTGAGTTCTTGGTAATCATAAGGGTTTGCACCTGCGCTGTCCATAATGACGCGTTCGCTTGGTGGAATTTGTGTCAATAATGTTTTGAGTTCAGTACGTGTATTGGCAACATGTAACTTAACTTGTAAAATATCTGTGAAAGAGGCAAGCTGTTCGACGCCGCCTGCGCGTTTATAGTCGGTGGTGATGACGGTGACGCGTTGTCCTGCTTTGACGATACGGGCGGCAGTTTTGGCAACCATTAGGGTTTTCCCTGCCCCTGGAGTTCCGACGACCATCATCCGCAATCCTGTTTGGCTGAATGGAATACTAGAAAAACGGAATGTGTGGCGAATGGTTTCACGAAGCAAATGATGGAGGCTCTCTGCGGACGTATCATGTGGGGCAGGTTGGTTGCCCATCACGCGTAGCATTTCGTCAATCAATTCATGGTTTACGCCTTGGCGAAATAGCGTGTCCTCCATATCACGGATGATATAGTCTGGCATGTAATGATAAGCATTGATTCCTTCATCAATGACATCACGGTCTTGCAATTCATAGACATCTTGTGGGTGATAGTGATGGGTTGGTTGCGTTTGAGGTGTTGTTTTTGTTTGCGCTAGGGTGTGCGGTTGCGGTGTAAATGTTTCATGATCATCGAGGTCTTCTTGTGCAACGGTGACAGCAACCCCTTTACCTGAGAGGTTTTTATGTGATGAAATGATGATGGCACTGTCTCCTAGTTCATCACGGATCATTTCCATTGCTTGCTTCATATTGGGGGCATGAAAGGTTCTTAGGCGCATAGGATGCCCCCTAGTTTCCATGTCGTTGCGAAGAAGACGTAAGCCTGACGAAGCCGTCCGGAAATCAAGTTAGACTGGATTGCTTTGCCGCACTTGCAATGACGGAGAGAAAGAGAATTCATCATATCTGCCCCAGCGTTTTAATGCGCGCACGAGCGTGTATTTCATTTTGTGAAAGCACTGGAGTCGTATTACGGAAACGTTCGACGATAGAGCGTACATAAGGACGAATAATGGGGCTTGTTAGCAATACAGGCGTTTCCCCTTGCATGTTGAACTGATCAAATTTATTACGAATGGCAGTAATAAATTCCTGAATCTTGCTCGGTGCCATGCTGAGGGTACGTTCTTCTCCTTCGCCTGAGAGCGATTCCGCAAAGATTTGTTCCCATGTGGGTGAGAGTGCAATAATCGGGATGTATCCATCGGCATTGGTCACAGAGTGACTGATTTGGCGAGCTAAACGCATCCGTACATGCTCGGTAATCATGGTAATGTTCTGTGTGATACGGGACGATTCTGCCACAGATTCCATAATCGTTGAGAGATCACGAATTGAGATGGTTTCTGCCAGTAAATTTTGCAATACACGTTGTATACCTGTGACTGAAATTTGCGAAGGAACGGTTTCTGCAATCAATTTTTGCTGATCTTGTCCCATATCATCAAGTAGCTTCTGCGTTTCAGAATACGACAATAAGTCAGCAAGATTTTCTTTGATGATTTCGGTCAAATGGGTGGTGATAACGGTTGGAGGATCTACCACAGTATAGTTTCTAAATAGTGCTTCTTCACGGTTTTGATCGCTGATCCACATGGCAGGAAGCCCGAAAGTTGGCTCGGTGGTCTCTTCTCCCGGTAAAGTGATACGCCCACCCGCAGGATCCATGACCAATAGCATATCAGGGCGAATTTCACCGCGTCCAGCTTCCATTTCTTTGACTTTGACGACATAGGAATTGGCAGGAAGTTGCATGTTATCTTGGATACGCACCGCAGGCATGACGAAGCCAAGTTCGCGGGCGATTTGCTTGCGTAATGCCTTGATTTGTTCGGTTAGGCGATGCCCTTTTTGATAGTTAATGAGGGGGAGTAAGCCATAACCAAGCTCTAGGCGAAGCGTATCAAGTTTGAGTGCATCGGCGATATTTTCTTGCGCTGGCATCGGTTTGCCATCAGGACCTATCTCTGCTGGTTCGCCACTACCACCGAGCAGTCCTGCGTTGCTGCTCTTACCACTTGCCGCTGCTGCGTCTGTGCCGCCACGTAAGTTGCGTGACATCTCAGGATTTTTGGTGGCGTACCATGCTAAAAATCCTACTACGGCAGAAAGAGCAAGGAATGGGGGGGCAGGAATTCCTGGCAACATAGCAATTACGAAGAGCAAGCCAGAAGTAATACCAATTGCAGCAGGGTGTCCGCTTAATTGTCCCATCACGGCTTTGTCAGCTGAACCACTGACGCCTGCTTTGGTGACAAGTAAACCCGCAGCCGTGGAAACCACAAGCGCAGGAATTTGTGAGACAAGGCCATCACCAACAGAAAGAATCGTGTAGGTGCTAACTGCTTCGCTGAGAGAGAGGTCTTTGGTAACCGTTCCGATTAAAATGCCACCGACTAAGTTGATGAAGGTAATTAGCAAGCCTGCGACCGCATCTCCGCGAACGAATTTGCTCGCACCATCCATTGCTCCAAAGAAGGTGTTTTCTTCTTCTAATTCTTTACGGCGAGCTTTGGCAACAGATTCATCAATTAGCCCTGCGGACAAATCAGCATCAATCGCCATTTGTTTTCCCGGCATAGCATCGAGTGAAAAACGCGCTGATACTTCGGCGATACGTCCCGAACCTTTAGTAATTACCACGAAGTTAATTACGGTCAAAATCCCAAAAATGATAAACCCAATAAGAACGCTGCCACCCATTACGAAATGTCCAAATGCTTCAATGACATGACCTGCTGCTGCTGTGCCTTCATGTCCTTTACTGAGGATAAGGCGCGTGGAAGCGATGTTAAGCGAGAGGCGTAACATGGTTGAAATTAGCAAAATGGTTGGGAAAGAGCTTAATTGTAAAGGCTTATCAACAAACAGTGAGGTCATTAAAATCAGCACGGACACGGTAATAGATATGCCGAGTAATAAATCGAGCATAGCAGGTGGCACTGGAATCATTAGTACTGCGAGAATTCCGACGACGCCGAGTGCAAAGAAAATATCGCTACGACGCATGGCGGCATTCGCGCCTATCTTAAAGGCGGGAAGATTAAATCCAGAAGGTGTTTTGCCATCAGCCATGAATACTCTTTTAAGGGGCTAGGGGTTAGAGATTAGAGTTTTATGTTTTTGCAAAGCCGAAACTTCCATCTCCTGCTTGTAAGAGAGGGGTAGGGCGAGGGTTCTTAAAAAGTTAATCTTCAGTGTCTCCATGTCCATATTGATGTAGTTTGTTGCGTAGAGTTCGGATGGAAATCCCTAAAATATTGGCTGCATGGGTACGATTGCCGAGACAGTGATCTAGTGTTTGTAAAATAAGGTCACGTTCTACATCTGCTACTTTCCGTCCGACCAACATGGTAACACCCGCAGGTGATGATGCGGAAATTGGCTGAGATTGGGTTGGAGCAGAGTAAGTTTGTGGTAGTGGAGCAGGTTGCACAGGTGAAGGAATTGCATGTCCAATCATCTCAGAGCTAGATGATGAGTTTTGCATGGGATGTGTGGCTATTCCTCGTGTTTCTGGAAGCATAATCGCCATGTCATCAATGTGATTGCCCCCTGCCATCAATACAGCGCGGTGCATTGTGTTTTCAAGTTCACGTACATTCCCCGGCCATGGGTAGGCTTGCATTTTTGCTTTGGCTGCATCGGTAAGTTTACGAGGAGGCAATCCATTAGCTTTGGAATATTTATCAATGAAATGCTGGCCAATGAGGGCAATGTCGCCGTCGCGTGTGCGCAGTGGAGGCATTTCAATCATAATGACATTCAAGCGGAAGTATAAATCTTCGCGGAATTTGCCTTTTTGCACTTCATCGAGCAGATTGCGGTTACTGGTGGCTAAGATACGAATATCGACAGGTACTGGGCGATTGCCGCCAACACGATCAATTTCACGTTCTTGAATGGCGCGCAAAAGTTTTGCTTGTAGGCGTACATCCATTTCGCTGATTTCATCTAGCAGGAGCGTGCCTGTGTTGGCTTCTTCAAATTTACCAACACGACGTACCATTGCCCCCGTGAATGCACCTTTTTCATGTCCAAATAATTCAGATTCCAGAAGGTTGTCAGGGATAGCAGCACAATTGACGGCAATGAAGGGTTTAGATGCACGATTGCTTTTTTGATGAATGTAGCGTGCAATCACTTCTTTACCTGTGCCAGATTCACCTGTGATTAAGACGCTTGCATCAGAGGGAGCGATCTGATCTGCTACCCCAAGTACGCGTTTCATTACGGGGGAAGTGTGGATCACGTCATGTGATTCTTCGGTAATGGCTTCTAAAACGGCAGCAATAAGTTCTTCATCTGGGGGAAGAGGGATATATTCTTGCGCTCCTGCTTTGATAGCTCCCGCAGCGGCTTTCGCATCCGCATTGACCCCACATGCGACAATTGGGACAGTGATGCGTTCACGTAGCATCATATCAGCAAGCGATTTTATGTCTTCCGATACATCAACCATGATAATGTCTGCGCCGTGACCTGCGCACAGTGCGTCCATGGCTGCTTGAATGGAGTCTAGTTGCGAAACTTTTGCACCACGAGAACGGGCGATGGTGCTGGCTGCACCCATCTGACCACTTAAATCTCCCACTATCATCAGTCGCATTGGCTATCCTTATTTTTTTCTTGGTTTTATCTTAAAGGTTATTTTTTATCAGGCTTGATGATCTCTGTCATGGTAATACCGATGCGGTCTTCAACCACGACCACCTCACCACGCGCCACGAGGCGATTATTAACATAAATATCAATTGGTTCTCCTACTTTTCTGTCAAGCTCTACCACTGCGCCACGCCCTAGTTTGAGCAATTGGTTGACCTGCATGGTGGTCTTGCCGAGTACTACAGAAATATTGACAGGAATATCTTGTACTGCATCAAGGGTAAGATTATGATCTCCATCTCCAAAGGCAGCAGCGAGTGCGTTTTCATCTACCATAGTCATGTTCCTTCTATTTCTGATTCTGTTGTACTAGTTCAATCATTTCATCGTGTTTGTAAAGTATTAGCCTTCTTCTATCGTAGAAGGTGGCTTTTTCTTTTGTCCTTTTTCTGCTTCTGCTTTTTCTGTGGCCTCAATTACCTCTTCGATACTGTGGAGAATATCGCTGATGATGGGGTTTTCATCTGCGCGGGCAATGCGGTATTCGGGGGTGTAGGCTGCTAAATCTTCTTCGGTTACGGGCGGAATATAGGGAAGTTCGTCTGCAAGAGAAGGAGGGGCAACAGGTAATGTCACATCAGAGGTGTTTTCCGAGGTAGTGGCGGGGGTTGCTGGTATGCTTGGTGTTATCGCGGCGGGTGAAGTTGAAATTTTTGTGCCGAGAATGTCACTGAGTGCAGGCATCAAAGTGCGGATATGCTCAGGGAGCAAGCGTGTCAGAATATCTTGCCAAATTGCTTCAGGAGATAAGGTTGCCTCACCATTTGCCCAAGTGAGTTTGCATTCTGTTAGGCTAAGAGCTGGGCTGGCTTCAACACTGAGAATGCCTTCAAAACGGATGTCTTGTGCCATTTTTTCTACTTTTTGACGAATGGCATCAGTCATCATAGGATGTGCTTGTAACGTGAGTTTAGGTTCTTCAATTAAGTGTTCTAAGCAGGCATTGACCAGATTCTCAGCAACAGAAGTGGGGTCTATGTTAAGCGCACGTCCTGCAATCAGTCCAGCGATATGAATACCAAGCTGCACTGCTTCCGTGCGATGTGCATTTACGACATGAAGATGTTCTTGTTTCATTGTTTCAAGCTGGGCAGAGATTGTGCGCAGTTGAGAAGATAGTAGTGTATCGCGTTCTGTATCTTCGCTCTGTGCTTTTTCCATGCCTTCTAAAACGCCCTTTGTTTGACCTTCTGAAAATGCCTGTTGTTTAGCACGTTCTAGGTCAGCTTCACTAAAGCTTGGCGGTGGAGGAGGTGGAGGAGGTGGAGGAGCTTCTTCAACGACTTGTAGAGGTTGAAATGCATGATTCGCACCTTCAGGCTGCGAGAAATCTCGCAGAGAATAAAAATTGAAGGGTTGAATACGCACCGAGTGGATCATGAAAAGCTGCTTTCTGTTGGGTTGTCACGTGGTATAGGGCATTAGTAGATAAGTTGTTCTTCTCCACCTGCCTCTGCGATAACAATTTCACCTTTTGCCGCCATGTCTTTAGCAATGCCCACAATATACATCTGTGCTTCATCTACATCTTTAAGGCGAACAGGACCCATGCCTTCCATGTCTTCCACGAGGATCTTGGATGCACGTTCTGACATATTGCCAATAAAGAGCTGTTTGATAGTCTCGGATGCACCCTTGAGTGCCAGTCCAAGCTTGTCTTTGTCCACATTACGTAAAATGGCCTGAATGCCTTGTGTGTTGATCTTAGCGAGGTCTTCGAAGGTGAACATAAGAGCGCGGATATGTTCGGCAGTTTCTTGGTTTTGTTCTTCTAATTTGCTCATAAAGCGTGCTTCAGCATTACGATCAAAATTATTGAAGATCTCAGCCATAAGTTCATGGCTATCGCGGCGTTGAGTTTTCGCAAGGTTGTTCATGAACTCAACGCGGAGTGTTTTTTCAATGCCATCTAATACTTCTTTTTTCACCGCATCCATACTGAGCATACGCATCATGACCTCCATCGCCAAATCCTCTGGGAGTTCGGTCAAAACACGTGCGGCATGATCGGGCTTGATCTTGGAGATTACGAGTGCAATGGTCTGTGGGTATTCGTTTTTCAAATAAGCCGCTAAGACTTCTTCACTGACATTGCCGAGCTTATCCCATGTGGTGCGACCCGCAGGACCTCGGATATCTTCCATGATAGAATCAACGCGGTCTTTGCCAAGAGCCTTGAGAAGAAGCTGTTCCGTGGTGTCGTACGTTCCCATGACCACGCCTGAGGCGTTCATTTGTTCTGCAAACTCAAGGAATAAACGTTCAACGGTTTCAGAGCTGACCGTGCCGAGGCTTGCCATAACAGAGGACATCTCTTTGATTTCTTCGTCGTCCATCATTGAGAATACTTTGGTCGCGTTTTCTTCGTCCATTGACATGATCATGATCGCAGATTTTTGGATACCTGTCAGTGAACGGTAGTCTTCTTTATTGATTACATTCTTAGCCATATGCTTTGCTCCTGTGGGTTAGATGAACGAGGTTGGTTATTCACCTGCTGGTTCAAATGCCCATCTTCTGAGGACTTGTAAGGTTTCATCTGGGTGAGAGCTGATCATATCGTTGATTTTGCGGAAGGTAGAGGATTTGACGCCACCTTTGACGCGACTAATACTGATCATTTCGTCTTCATCATCACCGTCCATTGAGAAGTCAGGAAGTTCACCAATGATATTCGGACCGTTTAGTAGAGATTGTTCAAACTCATCTTCATCCTGTGCTGCTTGTGAAGAAGCAATGGCACGTGTGACGAGTGGGCGGACAATCAGGAGTATGACAAGGATGGTGACACCGCCGAGGACGAGGGTCTGAATGATGCCTTCCAAATCGTCTTTGAGCCAGCCAAATTGTGATTCTGGCATAGAATCTTCGCTGCCTGTGGCAAACTGCATATTGACAACTTCAATTTTATCACCGCGTTTTTCATCAAAACCAATAGAAGATTGCACCAGTTTTTGAATTTGATCTAGATCTTGTTTGCTGCGTGGTTGGTAGGCAACATCCCCATTTTTGTTTGGGCCATAAAAACCATCGACGAGTACAGCGACAGAGAGTTTTTTGACTGTCCCTGTTTCTTTGACATGGTTTTCGGTGACTTTGGAAATTTCAAAATTGGTGGTTTCGTCGGTACGCTGGCGGGTGCTTTGAGAGGTTGTGCCGCCTTGGTTGCCTTTGGCATCAGGAAGGTTTTGACCTGCAGAGACGTTGTCTTTCATGTCTTTATCATTGGAATTTTCATTTTCCGTCACGCCTTGCACAGAGCGGGCAACTTGTCCATCTGGATCAAATTTTTCAGAATTGGTGACGATACGGTCAAAGTCAATATCGGCACTCACCTGTACCTTGACTTTGCCAAAGCCAAGCGATTGCTCCAATAAAGATTCGATGGTTGCTTTGAGTTTGTTCTCGTAATTGGTGCGGAATTCTTGTGAGGTCGAAGCAAGCATTGAGGGGTCATTATCGTCTTCTGAGCCACGCGCAAGCAGATTACCTTTGTTGTCTACGATGGTGATGCGCGTTGGCTTGAGACCTGATACTGCTGTTGCCACTAAATTACGGATAGCAGCAATTTCAGCGGGTTCTAATTTGCTTGCGCCACGGGTTTTAAGGGCAACGGATGCGGTAGGTTCATGCTCATCTTTTTTGAAGAGTTCACGTTTAGGGATGACAAGGTGGACACGTGCAGATTCAACCCCTGACATGGTAGCGATGGTGCGCGCTAATTCGCCTTCAAGCGCACGTACTTTGTTCATATTAAGTACAAAGTTTGATGTACCAAGCGGTTCTGATGTGTCAAATACTTCATAGCCAACGCCATTTCCAGAACTAGGGAGTCCCTGCTGCGCCATGTCTAAGCGAAGGCGTAAGACTTGGTCTGAAGGAACAAGAACCTGTGTGCCATTTACACCAAGTTCAAAGGGAATGTTCTTTTTTTCTAGCTCACCAACGATTTTTGCACTGTCCTCCATGGCGAGGCCTGTATAAAGCGGAGACATCACAGGGCTTGAGATGCGCAGCGATAGAAATATGAAGAAGCCAATCATGAGGACAGCGGTAAGACCGAGTGCTGCCAATTTAATTTGTCCCATTTCGCGGAAGGATTCTACCATCGTATTCATCGTGCGCTCCGTGTTTTTGTGGGTATGTTTTGTGAAGCAATGTATCGCTGAGATACAGATTTTCACAAAAGTATTAAATTAGTGTTAATGCATGGAATATTTTTCCTATCATGTATCTAAAAAACATTTTTTTTGTGCATTTGTAAACCATAAAATTTTGTGGATGTAGCTAATAAAACACAATATGCAGATGGTTGTGGTGGTTGTTTCACATACATGTTGTGGTCTGTGGATAATGTGGATAGCATGGAATAATATTCTTAAGTGCATCAAATTTATCAATAGTCTTCCTGTGTATATGTGTATGCTAGGCAATATTTTCCTGTGTCATGCAAAATAAATTTTGTGGATTTGCTTGACGTTGAATTTTATGAAATAGTTTTGATGTCCTTTGTGTAGGATGTCCATGACGTCATTATGAGGAAGTAGTATGTTTGAAAAATTATCAAGTCCGTTGATTTCACGTTGTGCATTTTTCCTTCGGATGTTGCGGCTATTGTCTGTAACCATTCTGATTGGGTTGTTCTCGCTTGCTATTGGTATGGAGGGGTTTCATGTATTTGAAGGGATGGATTGGTTGGAGGCCTTTTTGAATGCGTCGATGTTGCTTGGTGGCATGGGGCAGGTTGATACGTTGCATACCAATATGGGTAAGTTTTTTGCAGGGTGTTACGCGCTGTATTGTGGCGTGTTTGTGGTGGTGTGTAGTGGGCTGTTGCTTGCGCCTGTGTTTCACCGTGTTTTACACCATTTTCATTTTGGTGAGGATGATAGCACCCCAGAGGGTTGAAAGTAACGAGCCACCAAGTACACCGAGTTTGACGAGTTCATGCTGTTCAGGGGTGTGGTAGGCAAGTATGCCGATAAACAGGCTCATGGTGAAGCCTATGCCCGCCATCACAGAAACGGCGTAGATGTGTCGCCATGACGTGTCTTTGGGCATGGTGATCAGTTTGGCTGTGACAAGTAGCCATGTACTACCAAAAATACCAATTTGTTTCCCTAGAGATAGTCCGAGCAT
The DNA here is from genome assembly GCA_036770365.1 of Rickettsiales bacterium. GTDB lineage: Bacteria > Pseudomonadota > Alphaproteobacteria > Rickettsiales > UBA998 > DAIPJH01. The sequence continues at coordinate 5,459 of DAIPJH010000013.1, read as the reverse complement.
GATGCCCAGTGGGATAGAGGAGAATGCAGTGGTAAGACTAACGCTGCGTATATCAACCCCTGCGCTGACAAAAGCGAAAAGCGGCAATACAAAGAAGCTGACATAAGGATGTAGAAAGTGAAGGTATGTGGTGAGTGTGGCTTTACCGTCTTTGCTGCGAAGTGGCAGCATTAGACCGACAATTATTCCTGCTAAAGTGGTGTGAATCCCTGCAAAGTGAAAGCAGGCGATGAGTCCTATGCCAAGCACAGTATAAGGTGCAAAATGTGAGATATGTCGGTGGTTACAAAGATATATAGCGGCAATACAGGCAGCAGCAGCGGCAAGTGGTAGAATGTTGGGTACGGCAGTATTATAAAACAGTGCGATGATGAGAATCGCGCCGAGATCATCAAAGATCGCAATGGCGAGTAGAAAGATTTTGGCGGCAGGCGGGAAGTTTTTGGCAAAAAGACCCAGTACGGCAAGTGCAAAAGCAATGTCCGTGGCAGAGGGAATTGCCCAGCCGTGTAATGCTTCAGCATGATTGTGGTTGATAGCGATAAAAATACATGCAGGAACAAACATACCTGCTGCGGCGGCGACCAGTGGTAGGAGTATTTGATCACGTTTAGACAAAAATCCTTCGATCATCTCGCGTTTGAGTTCCATGCCAACAACGAGGAAGAAAAGTACCATCAAAAAATCTTGGACAAAATGGGCAAGAGGGGTATTTGCAAGCAATGGTGCATGAATGACATGCTGATAGACTGTTGAGAGTGACGAATTGGCGAGGATGAGGGCGAGTAGTGCGCATCCCATCATTATATAACCACTTGTAGATTCGAGAGCCATAAACTCCCGTATCTTTTTAGGGAGTATGCCTTGTATAACGTGCCTAAGTTCTGAGGGGTGTTGCATTATTTTGTTGCTGGTTACGGGTTATTCGTCTTTGGTAGTGAACTAGTTTTCTAAAAATTGCAAGAATAGTTGAAGTGCTTTGCTATCTGCGCGTGATAAGGCGAGGGTGTGTATATCTTCAATAGGCATCCATATTCCATTAGCTGAATCATTGTTCAATAAAAGTGCGTCAGTAATAGGTAAAGCCCAGACTTGACCACTGAGTGTAAAATGAGAATAGACTTGTTTTATTGTACCAAGATGCGTTGCGTGTGTCGTGTCATAATATTGCGCGGTAATGTGTTTTGGGAGAGTGTTTTGTTCTAATTCAATAAAGCTATAAAGTCCGCCTAAGAATTCGCTGGTGCGCGCTTGCGCGAACAGTTTACCTGATTCTTTGTGCCATAAAATGACGATGTGACGATGGCGTGTGGGGGTTTTCTTGTGTATTTTGGGTGTGGGGTAGCGTTCAGGTGAGGTTTTGCCTTCACAAAGTGGTGCGAGTGGGCAAGTATCGCAACGCGGGTTTTTTGGTGTGCAGATCGCTGAACCAATATCCATTAAAGCTTGATTCCATTCATAGGGATGTACCATATCTACGAGGGCAGTTGTTTTGTCCCAAAGCGTGTTATCTGTCGCGGACTCAAGTGCGTGGAGGCGAAACATAATGCGTCTGATATTGGCTTCTAAGATCGCAACGGGTTGTTTGTAGGCAAAGGCGGCAATTGCATGGGCGGTGTTTTTGCCGATACCGTTGAGTGCCATGAGTTCATTAATTGTGACTGGTAATGTAGGGGCAGTGGTCTGTGCTGCCTTATGTAAATTACGTGCGCGGCGGTAATAACCTAGTCCTTCCCATGCTTTGAGGACGTCGTCGAGAGGGGCATCTGCGAGGGTCTGCAGGGTAGGGAATTTTTCTAGAAATTGAAAATAATATCTATCTAGGACGGTGGCAACTTGGGTTTGTTGTAGCATAACCTCACTAAGATAAATATGATAAGGGTTGTGTGTGGTACGCCAAGGTAGAGTAGTTCTGCCATGCGATACGTACCAATGATAGACAGCATCATGCGCAACACGAAGACGATGATGATCAAGGTTGGGCGTGGTGGATTTGGTAAACATAAAATGAAAAATGTGGTTTAATCGGGATGAACAGACTAAAAACGTGACAATACAATGAACTGCTATAAAATAACAACGAAGATATATGAAAAGATATCTCAGATATGAAGGGTATAATTGTATGATGTTAAATATGAAGAATAGAGCGTTTCTATTGATGTGTATGATGGCGGTGGTGTTCGCTTTGTCGTCAGTGTTTGTTCTGGTGTGTGCAGATAATGCGCATGCATCAAAACCAATAAAGAAAAGGGTTATTGCTAAGATGGTCTTTATTGGGGATGATATTGTTTCAGGACAGGGGATTTTGAACCCTGCTGATGGATTCATAGCAAAATTTAAGGAAAAAGTCGCTAAAGATAATATGCTTCCACTTGAAGTCTATGATTTTTCTCGTTCAGGAGAAACGGCGGATGCTGTTGTTTTTCGTCTAAAAGATATTATTGCGACGCGTCCTGATCTTGCTGTGGTGGCGATAGGATTTAACGATGCGATGCAAAAAACTGATACTGATATTTTTTATAACAGCATGGATACTATCTTAAGCGAACTTTATAATGCTGGCGTGTATATCATGATCGTTAATATTCCTGCCCCTATGGCTACAAATGATGCTTATGAAGCCGAATTTAATCAGGTGTTTCCAAAGCTTGCGGAACGTTATCAGGCTTATTTCGTTTCGAATATAATGGATGGAATTTATGGAAACCGTCATTTAACACAGGTTGATATGTTGCGTCCAAATAAAGAGGGCGTGGATGTAATGCTTAAAAAGTTTTTGCCTCCTTTACGCAAGATGGCAAAATTGTACGAGGATTCCATTTTGCGTTGTAGACGTAATGTAGATGATCCGCGATGTGCAATTCAGGCGACACCTACAACAAGTGCAACAACTCCAGCACAAGCTGTTACATCAGCACCTGCGGTGACAACAACCGTCACACCTGCGGGTGTGGCGGCAACGTCTACACCAGTACCGGTCTCTACACCAGCACCTAGCACGGGAACGGTTGTGCCGGCCACACAGCCTGTTACAACATCAGCTCCAGCTCCAACGTCAGCAGTAACACCTGCGGTAACGGTGTCACCCGAGACGTCAGCACCTACAAAATAGTTTGTTGGGTGAATGTGGGTATGTAAGGAGGGGTTTATCGTAAGATAAGCCCCTTTTTTATGGATTTAACGCATACTGAGCGTAGTCAAATGCGTGAAGCTGTGCTACACCGCCATGAGTATAAAAATTACTAACGTATTTGAGTAGGGTATTCCCATGAGCAGCGTAGCAACCAAAGAATCCATTGAAAATCTTGATGTCACGACGGGGGCGTTACCTGCAAGCCGTAAGGTATATGTGCGATCTGAAACGATGCCAGAGGTGAAAGTGGCAATGCGTGAGATTAGTCTGACGGCGGGATCAGGTGAAGCTGCGCTGAAAGTCTATGATCCTTCAGGTCTTTATACGGATGATACGGCGAAGATTGATATTCGCAAGGGTTTGCCAAAGTTGCGTGATGCATGGATTCGTGCGCGTGGAGATGTCGAAGAAGTGGTGGGGCGCGAGATTTTGCCGCAGGATAATGGCTTTAAGGATTGGCAGAGTAATGCACCTATCCCTGAGTTTCCACATATCGTGCAGCGTCCGCTTCGTGCAAAAGCAGGACAAAATGTAAGCCAGATGCATTACGCAAAGCGCGGCATTATTACACCTGAGATGGAATACATTGCCATTCGTGAAAATGAAGGTCGCACGTTTGCGATGGCGGCGAAGCAAGGTGGGGAGTCGTTTGGTGCGAATCTTCCTGAGTTGATAACGGCAGAATTCGTACGTCAAGAAGTAGCAGCGGGACGTGCGATCATTCCGTGCAATATCAATCATCCTGAATCTGAGCCAATGATCATTGGGCGTAATTTTAAAGTGAAGATCAACGCTAATATTGGTAATTCTGCGGTGACCTCGAGCATGGCTGAGGAAGTCGATAAGCTTGTGTGGTCGATTCGTTGGGGCGGCGATACCGTGATGGATTTATCAACAGGTCGTAATATTCATAATATCCGTGAGTGGATTGTGCGTAATTCGCCTGTGCCGATTGGGACAGTTCCGATTTATCAAGCGTTAGAAAAAGTCGGTGGCGTGGCGGAAGACCTCACGTGGGAGATTTTCCGTGATACATTGATTGAGCAAGCCGAGCAGGGGGTGGATTATTTCACGATTCATGCGGGTGTGCGTTTGTCGTTTATTCCATTGACCGTTAACCGTGTGACAGGGATCGTTTCGCGTGGCGGTTCGATCCATGCAAAATGGTGCATGGCGCATCATCAGGAAAACTTTACCTACACGCATTTTGAAGAAATCTGTGAAATTATGAAAGCGTATGATGTGGCGTTTTCACTCGGTGATGGCTTGCGCCCTGGTTCGATTGCAGATGCGAACGACGCGGCACAGTTTGCGGAACTCAAAACGCTTGGTGAGTTAACCCAAATCGCATGGAAACATGATGTGCAGGTGATGATTGAAGGGCCGGGGCATGTGCCGATGCACAAGATCAAAGAGAACATGACCAAGCAGTTAGAGGCGTGTCATGAAGCACCGTTCTATACGCTTGGGCCACTTACGACGGATATTGCCCCTGGGTATGACCATATCACTTCGGCGATTGGTGCAGCGATGATAGGTTGGTTTGGTACGGCGATGTTGTGCTATGTCACACCCAAAGAACATTTGGGCTTGCCAGATAGAAATGATGTGAAAACAGGGGTGATTACCTACAAAATCGCGGCGCACGCAGCGGATTTGGCGAAGGGGCATCCTTCGGCGGTGTTGCGTGATGATGCACTTTCGCGTGCGCGGTTTGAATTTCGTTGGGTTGATCAATTCAATCTTTCGCTTGATCCAGATACGGCGCGGGAATTCCATGACCAAACCTTGCCCGCGGAGGGCGCAAAGGTCGCGCATTTCTGTTCGATGTGCGGGCCAAAATTCTGCTCGATGAAAATCTCGCAAGAAGTGCGTGAGTTCGCGGCGATTCAGGTTAGTAACCCCCTCTCCTCCATTGGAGGAGAGGGGGGGGGTGAGGAGGATAAACAAAAACTCATTGCTTTGGCACGAGACTTGCGCAAAAATTCTACCGATGCAGAAAAACTCATGTGGGGATTACTACGTGATAGGCAGTTGTTGGGCATTAAATTCCGCCGTCAACATACGATCGATAGTTATATTGCCGATTTCGCTTGCCCTGAACATAAGCTGATTATTGAGCTTGATGGTGGTCAGCATAATACCGATGAGGGCAAGGCAAAAGATGCAAAACGTACAGCTTATTTAGAGTCACACGGTTGGTCGGTGATACGTTTCTGGAATAATGATGTATTATCTAATACCGAAGGCGTGGTGGAGCAGCTTATAGTCACCCTCACCCCAACCCTCTCCCTCAAAGAGGGCGAGGGGGTCTCCGCTGCGA
>DAIPJH010000001.1:165232-390252 GCA_036770365.1 Rickettsiales bacterium | reverse complement strand
CAATAGTTCCAATGTTACAATGCGGCTTATTCCGCTCAAACTTCGCCTTAGCCATTGCGCTAGATCCTTCTGTTAAAACTAACTTTGTACTATACTTCTTTAATTCTACGTGGAAAATGACAAGTCATTTTCCCCATGTTCGTTCTTCAGCCTGCCCCCTCAAGGTGGAGCGGGTGATGGGAATCGAACCCACACTACCAGCTTGGAAGGCTGGGACTCTACCGTTGAGCTACACCCGCCTACAAATGGCTTGCAGGCTGCCAAGGGCGTTTTGTTACAGTAAATCCTTTCAAAAGACAACGGTAATTTTCAATAACTTGATGCTTAGGCAAAAATCTTTGAAAAACATTGCTGCAACGCGTTGTCAACTTCATCCATTGAGCAGTTAATTCCTAGTTTTTTTAAGGAAGTGACACCATACTCGTGTAATCCGCAGGGGACGATGCCGTTAAAATGAGATAAATCAGGCGCAACATTAAGTGAAACGCCATGATAGCTCACGCCCCCAGAGATACGCATGCCGAGTGCGGCGATTTTATCTTCACCTGTTGGGGTCGCTACCCAGATGCCGATGCGCCCTTCACGTAGTTCTCCCTTCACACCAAAATGTGCGAGCGTGTCTATCAACCATTGTTCGAGTGCTTTTACATAAGCGCGGATATCAGGTACAGCGTGTCCTGTCGCTGCGGCGCGTTTTTTAAGATCAAGCATCACGTAACCCACGCGCTGTCCAGGACCGTGATAGGTGTATTGTCCGCCGCGTCTTGATGTATGTACAGGCAAAAAATCAGGGTCAATTAGGTCGCTTTCCTTTGCGCTTGTCCCTGCGGTATAAAGAGCGGGGTGTTCCAGCAGCCACACCATCTCATCCGCGTTAGCAGCTCGAATTGCCTGCACACGCGCTTCCATCTGCGCGACCGCTGTTTCATACGAGACTAAATTTTGTGATATTTTCCATTCCATAGGACTTGCACTTAAAACATTCTTACGCTACATAGGCAAGCCTTCTGTAAGTTACAGGAGCTTTTTTTGACGTTCTCGGTGCAAACCTCCTCCGCAGAGTCATTCTAGTGTAAGCTGGAATCTAGCGCGGATTGCCCCTGAGATGCTAGCTTGCGCTGGCATGAAACGCAAAGCTCATGTGTCAGATAACGACTGTGCGGTCGTGGCGGAATTGGTAGACGCGCATCGTTGAGGTCGATGTGGGGCAACCCGTGGAAGTTCGAGTCTTCTCGACCGCACCATATATAAAGAACTAGGGGCTATCAGCAACTAATTTAGGTATTCATTAGCCTACTTGTAATCTGTAGTAACTGTGGTTTCTGCAAATTTTTATTGTATCTCAAACTAAAGCATATTGAAGGCTTGACCAAATAAATGTTTGAAAAAATCTTTTCCACACTCCACCGTGCAATGGAACGTACTGCACTTTTCATGAAAAGTGATAATGTGAAAGTCGCTTCGGCATGCCTGAATATTGCTAATGAGATTTATAAAAGAAATAAAAAATGATTAACTTCAACCAGTTAAATAGGTATAACCTGCTGATTTTACATCTCATTCACGACAATGACAATGTACCTGAATTATTGTTGATGAGCGCAGTTGATAAGGCAGAAGAAGAAACGCCCTCTGGACTGTTAACATTATATTAGCTAGGCAACCGAATCTCTTGATTGTAAATTTCTAGGGCTTTAATCAATCCACCGAGTTCTTTTTGGCCGATTGTAGAAAAACGGTTAACAACAGTAAGAAGTTTATATAATTCTGAATTATAAAGATCTTTTTTAAATAAGTCTTCATTTAGAGCATGTCCTTGCAAGAAGGTGTCAACTTCAGAAATGGCGCGTTTCAGAATAATCGTTATTTCATCAAAATTTAGTTTAGCTGACTCATTTTCTAGATAGTACAGACTTGCAATAATCGCTTTCAACTCTGTTTGTTGTTCTCGTGTCATTATAGAAACCTAATTCATTCTTTGATTAGTTATACCAATAGAAGTGTTTGATGGCACAAGAGCTTGCCTGACTAATCGCTCCTCTATTGCTTCTAAGTTTTTTAAATTGATTTTTAGGTTGTTATTGGAAATTTCACCTGACTCGGATGATAAATTTGTTCTTATCCAATCAATAACATCAAAGGTACTGCATCTAAATATTTCTGCTAAATCATCAATGTCTTTGACCTCCTCGACAAGTTTAGAAAATTTTAAAGCAATACTCATTTGCATATTTAGTAAGGCAATGACTCTCGCATCTATTTTTTTATTATGCTGCTTTAACATAGCTATCCCCATCAATTTGACCGTAGTTAATTATATTTGTTTTTATTCCAGTACATTCTCTGACCTGTTTCAACACAGCCTCAGAAAGAGGTAAACTAGCTGCACGAGACTTTTTGCCATCTGGAGTAATGAATTCATCTCCTAACCAAGATGGTTGCCACCCGTTCTTTTCAAAAATATTGCGCCAATATACTGGATACATGACCCCTAGGATTTGCGTGACGTTTTGACTCAAGCCATATTCCAAATATGCGACAACAAGTTCTTGTATAATGATTTTTCTCAGGTCAGGGGCGACATTTTTGTCAATACAAAACCTTGATCCCTCAAGAATATCTTTGCCAACTGGCAATGGTTGATACGTCACCATATGTGAGAACACATCATGTAACATAAAAGGGCGATCTGTAGGATAAAGCCTAGAGACACCTCGAACAATATGGTTTTTGTCTTTCCATACTAGATAGGTAGTAGCTGGATTATCATATTGATCATATTCCATGCCTTCAATGTGGGGAACATTCCAATTTTGACGACTAATAATTGAATCATATCGAAGTCTATGCTGACCAGCCAATAAATTGTTATGGAACAAATGATTATTGGCTATTGTAACGCAATCTACCGTCATATTCCCTCCTAAACAAAAGATGGCTAATGTTATGAAGAGAATGTTAACGGCACACACCTACCCAATAGGGTAGATTTTTATGTTAGTGCGATCTTATCTAAGGAAATAATCCCGAGTCTTAGAGCTTTGACGATAGCATAAGTTTTATTACATGCATCTAGCTTACGAAATATGTTCTTCCTGTGAAATTTCACGGTGTCCTGAGAAATTCCAAGTATTACGGATGTATCATATACTGACTTGCCCACCGCCATCCATTTAAGGATTTCCTTTTCTTTCTCAGTTAACGTATCGGTATTCTTTGTACCATTCCCAAAATCACAATACATATGATGAAAATGTTCAGTAATAAATTGTGCTTGTGTTAATTCAAATGCGTGAAATTTTCGATGGTCAATATCACCAGCAAGTCCTACTCCTGCTAGTTCGCCCCTTGCGCCATGCAACGGAATTCCTATTCCAGAAAATAGGCTTGCAGCCCTTGCCTCATGAAGAATCGTTTTTTGTTGGTTGCTTAGGTCCAGCTTTTCGTGAATTTCATTCCACGCAAATGCTTTGTTGGTGTCATGAACATAAGCCGTTACTGGGTCAATATGTGTGTAATTTTTTTCAAAATAATACTCTAACCAGTCCGATGGAAAGTTAGATTGTAAAGCATGTCCAGACTTCTCACCTGCAAGATGGTGGTCTGTAACCATTGTATAAACAGCGGTGGTAAACCCTAGTTTCCTAAGAGTTGAAATGTATCTGGCAAACAATTCTTCTCTATTTGAAGAACTATTTGCAGACTCAATAAAATCTTCAACCATATATTTCATGTGTTGTACCATGCGAGGTTTCACAAGAAGCAACCAAAGATTAGATATTAAACTTTGATTGGCAAGCAATATTTTCTTTAGACCATGTTAAGGAGATGTTTTTTCTTTGTACAACATTTATTTAATTAGGGGAGTATAACCTGCCAAATTTTCTAAAATATTTTGGTTTCAGCCCCCTACCTTTATGGGTAGTTAAGCTAATTAAATGTAAAAAGTATGTTCTTTTTCAGTTTAACACTGCAAAGGAGATCTCAATGTCATTGGCAAAATTTTCAATTCATACGACGACTATTAGTCAACTTAAGAGCTGCCTTGAAGAAGAAGGATATGTTATTATTGAAGATGTGTTAAATGCCTCAGAATTAACACAACTAACATACGAACTTGAACCGCATTTTGACAGCAGAAAACACAGTAAGGCTTTATTTTTTGGTTCAAGAACCAAACGTATTGAGGGGTTGTTGACGAAAAGTTTGATTTGTCAAAACATGGTATTGGAAAATACTGTTTTATCATTGGTTGACCATCTTCTGGGCAAAAACTGTGACTCTATCCAATTGAATCTTACTCAGGGAATTCGTATTGATACTGGTGAGAAAGCACAAATTTTGCATCCAGATTCTGCTATGTTTCCAATTGAGAATAAACCATTTGAATTCGTGGTAAATGCTATTTGGGCTTATAGTGACTTTACCAAAGAAAATGGGGCAACTCAAATTGTGCCTAAAAGTCACAAGTGGAATAAAGATCGTATTCCTCAGCAAGACGAAATTCAGTATGCTGAAATGAAAGCTGGTTCAGTTTTAATCTATGCGGCTTCTTTGTTGCATGGTGGTGGTGCAAATATTACTGATACCCCACGAACAGGCATAGCGATTGGATACTGTCTTGGCTGGCTTCGTCAATCTGAAAATCAATATTTAACCTACCCTCCAGAAGTAGCAAAAAACTTTCCTCCAAAACTTCAAGAGTTGTTGGGATATAATGTCCATCGACCCAATTTGGGATGGGTAAATGGTCATAATCCAATCACCCTATTGACAGGAGAAAATCGTGATGAGTTAGGTGCAGAAGATTTTTTAACAGATGAGCAAACCAAGTTAATGCTAGAATATGAAAAAAATCAAAATAAAGCACTTACAGCTCATAATTTGCAAGCAGCGTAGTTATATAATATTTATAAGCAGCCTCATTATACAAATTTGAGGCTGCTTATTTGAAATCAGACAACGATAGAATGTTTATTAAAAACATTTCTAACTAAACCTCTCTTTTTCTCATTGGTTTTGTTCCTTCACTTTGTTACTGTGCGCACGCGAATGTATAGTGCTTTCATTTAACAATTGCGCGTTCTATGCGCTTTATTAAGTGTTGTGGTGCTATATGTTTTATGGGGTATAGTTATTCTGCTTTAGAACGTGTTGTTTTCAAGTAGAAGGCTATAAAGCAGGGTAGGGCGTGGTGGATGAATCTCCAGAAAATATCGTAGAGACGGCAGTGCTAGACAAGCGGGAAGATGCGTATTCGCAACTGCCTGAGCTGTTGGTGCGTGCGGTGACCTCTGCGCTGGATGATGATGATTTTGTTAAAGCACGAGAACTGGTCAGTCCTTTGGGGACAGAGGATCAGGCGGAATTATTTAACCGTGTCAATGATCATCACCGTGAACTTTTGACCAATGCGCTTCATGGGAATTTTGATTCGGATATCTTGCCACTGCTTGATGCGGATGCGGCAGGTGAGGTGATGCAGGCTCTGGGGACAGAGAAAACCGCCGAAGTGATCGCTAGCTTAGACACTGAAGATGCGGTGCAGATTATCAGTGAGCTGGACGAAGATGAGCAACAGGAAATTCTTGATAGTGTTGATAAAGATACTCGCCAAGAATTGGAAGAGGCACTCGCTTATCCTGAATATTCTGCAGGACGACTCATGCGTAAGAACATGGTGTATGTCCCACAATATTGGACGGTGGGCGATACGATAGATTATCTGCGTAACTGCGAAGATTTGCCTGATGATTATTACGCGATTTATGTGATTGACCCCAAATTTCACCCTGTGGGTGATGTGATGCTGTCGAAAATCATGCAAAATAAGCGTGAATGCCCGATTGCGCAGATCATGAATCCACAGTTGCATGTTCAGCAAACCGATACTGACCAAGAAGAAGTGGCGTATGTCTTTCGCAAATATGGCTTGGTGGAAGCACCCGTCGTCGATGTGAAAGGTAAGCTGGTCGGGACGATTACAGTCGATGACGTGGTGTATGTTTTGCAAGAAGAAAGCGAAGATGACTTCTTGAAATCAGGGGGGGTCGGTGAGCAAGATATTCATGCGGGATTGGTGGAGTCGGTCAGCTTGCGCTTTCCTTGGTTATTTGTGAATTTACTGACTGCGATTGCAGCGTCATCGGTGATTGGCATGTTCCAAACTACCATTCATAATATGGTGTTACTCGCAGTGCTGATGCCGATTATTGCTTCCATGGGGGGCAATGCGGGGATTCAGGCGGCAACGGTGGCGGTGCGGGCGATTGCAACGAAGCGTTTGTCTTCAGGTGCGAATATGCCTTATATTATCAAAGAGATCATGCTTGGTGCGATGAACGGAATTGGTATTGCGATCGCCACCTGTGTTGGGATTTATGTGATGTACCGCGATATTCATATTACGGGAATTTTTGGGCTGGCGATGGTACTTAATATGATGGTTGCTGGGCTGTGCGGCGCGGGATTGCCATTGGTGCTTAAGAAATTTAAATTTGACCCAGCAATTTCCGCAGGGGTTATCCTCACGACCTTTACCGATGTGTTCGGTTTTTTTGTCTTTCTAGGATTAGCGAAGTTGCTGCTTAATGTCTAAACGATTAAAATTTGCGGTGTAGTGAAAGCAAAACTGCACGCCCAAGTTCATTTGCACCCGCGCTTGGTCCTGCGCCACCATTCATTTCCCATATTGGACGTTCACGGTGTTTATCTACGAGGTTATAGCCATCAAGTGAAATCGTGGTTGCATCACCAATCAAGTAACCAATGCGCCCGTTGACTGTAATATAATCATCCACTTTTAAATCGCGATGCTGATTGGCAAAATCCATAACCGTTAAGCGATAGCTTGTTGGTGAAACATAATGAATGTCAGTATCAAATTGCCAGTTGTTAAGGCTATAAGATGCCCCAAGATTGACTTTGTGCTTGGCATTTGAGCCTTCAAAATTAATATGATGATCTGCACCGCCATCAGGTGAGTCCTGAGTGAGCATATAGTTATAGTTGCTATACCAGTTGAGGCGTTTGTCAAGTAAATGACCCTTGAGGCCCAATTCCCATCCATAGGCAGTGGAATCACCCATATTTTCAAAGGTAATATCCATGAGCGAACCACCTGTTGTGCCTGCGGGATGGATGGCAACACCTACATAATTGCGAATGTTTTCTTGGTACAGACTAGATTGTACGGTGATAGGAGTATTTGAGATTTTATGGTCAATCCCCACTTCATAGGTAAGATTTTCTTCTGGCTTTAAGAGTGGATTGCCATAATTTTCTGCGAAGGGTGAATTAATACTAAGGCCAAGTTCTATCAAGGATGGAATGTGTAAGCCACGGCTGACGGATGCGCGATAGCTTGTTGCAGGTGAGAATTTATATCGCAGTCCACTATTAAAACTTAGTTCATTATGGTTGACTTCTGTAGCGTCTTTGGTCAGAGGCAGAAACGGTTCTCTCTGTGAATATCCACCGTCTCGGCTGGTACTCCACGCATCCACACGCGCCGAATTAGTTAATGCTAGAGTATCAGTTATATCCCAGCTCCACATTTCACTTAAGGAATAGACATTCATGCTATAGCGGTCATTCACTGTCCCAACCAAGCCATTTTCAATTTGGCTATAGCGTGCTTCTGCGCCTGTGCGGAAGATGTGGCTAGGTAAAGGGGAGGCAATATGGGTGAGCTTTGCGACATAAAGATTATTCTGAAAACTATCAACCGCGCCGCCACCGAATTTATTTGTATCTTGAGAGTCTAGGTTTGTTTCATTGCTATAAATATTGAGATTCCATGTGCCTGACGTGTCTGTGTGTTTCGAGGCGTTTATACCAATGTTTTTCGTATTTATCTGTGCCGCATCATTGTAGCCAAGCGGGATAATGATATCGTCTTTATTATGGTTTATCCCAGCTTCAATGCGAATATTTGTATCCTCATTAATGCTATACGCCATATCGACACTGCCATTGCGGCTATCGCTTGCTTTATCGCTGGTTGGAAAGAGTGGAATATCTTTTCGGTTAAAGTCGTCTGCCTCTCGAATCCCGCCAGAAACGCGTAGTCCAATCTGATCATTCTTGAATGTTTTGAGGGCCGAAAGTTCTTTATGTTGTTGTGTGCCTGTTCGTAATGTTGCATCGCTGACATCGTCATCAAGGGGACTGAAGGTGATGATGTTGACAACACCGGAGGCAGCATTAAAGCCAAAAAGTGAGCTGTTTGGGCCTTTGATAACTTCTATTTGTTTGATTTCAGCAAGTTGAATAGGAAAACTATTCCAGTATGTCATGCCAAAGCTGTCTTGATAGACTTGGCGACCATTGATCAGGACAAGTAGGCGGTTAGATAATAATTGATTGTACCCACGAACGTTGACGTCGGTTTCGCCTCTAAAGTTACGAGAGACTTCCATGCCTGCAACACGCTGTAAAATTTGTGGAATGTCCATTGCGCCGCTGCGTTTGATTTCTTCGGAAGAGATGATTTCCATGTCAATCGGGGCATCAGATACACGTTGAGGTTTGCCGGTAGCAGAGGTGGTAACGGGTTCGCCAAAAAGTTCTTCTAAGCCGCCGTAATCCACGTTTTGCGCAGAGCAGGGCGCAGGAGAAAATGTTGCCATCCCGCTCAATAATAGCAGTAAACCTGTATTGCGTGTTATGTGCATGTTAGAACGCTAGCCTCTTTGCTTGTCTTGGAGGCAGGATGGCATGGTCAATATCAAAATCAAAGTATTTTGGAATATTTTGCAGCGTTATTGATGGTAAAAACACACATGGCGTCGCATTTTTACATCTTTAAAGTGAGCTTTGTTGTTGTGCAATGCCGCAAATGGTGTGTGAAAGTGGTGGAGGGAGTTGGATTTGAACCAACGTAGGAATACTCCGACAGATTTACAGTCTGTTGCCATTGACCGCTCGGCCATCCCTCCACAAAGGCGAAATGCTCTCAACAATCGGCATAAAAATGCGTTTTGTGATAGGCAGGGGCAATGACCTACTGTATAAGCCTCGCATTGTCAACGAAGATTAGCAGAGAAAATCATGACGAAAAAACGGTATCGTAAAAAATCAGCGTCACACGGTAAAGATGGCGTCGGCGGAAAACAATATTGGATGTATGGGATGCATGCGTGCATGGCCGCACTTGATAATCCTAACCGTGAGGTGATGCGGATTTTGGCGAGCCAACAGATTGCCGAACGGTTGGAGTTGATCGAGGATCGACCTCAGGTAGAAATAACGGATGTTGACACTCTGGTGCAGCTTTTGCCATTAGAGGCTGTGCATCAGGGGATTGCGGTGCAGGTGCGTCCACTAGAAGATGTGGGGCTTGATGAGGTCTTGGAAGAAAATAAACCGATTTTGTTGCTGGATCAAGTGACTGATCCGCATAATGTGGGGGCAATCTTGCGCTCCGCAGCCGCATTTGATGCGGCGGCGGTGGTGGTGACGAAGAATCATGCGCCGAAAGAAAATGCCGTGATGGCAAAGACCGCAAGCGGCGCAATGGATCTCGTGCCATTAGTAAGCGTGACGAATTTGGTGGCGGCCATTGAAGATATTAAGAAAGCAGGATATTGGGTGTGGGGGCTGGACGGAGCGGCTCAAAAAACTGTGCGTGAGGCTAAGCCTGATAAAAAGACAGCATTAGTGATGGGGGCTGAAGGGTCTGGTCTGCGTAGATTAACAGGTGAGCATTGTGATCTTATGGTGAAACTGCCCATTCATCCGCAAATGGAAAGCCTGAATGTCTCTAATGCAGCGGCCATTGCGTTATATGAAATTGCGCTTGGGGTTGGGTAAGTATCCGCGTCGTTCTATTTATTGAGTGTGTCGTTTTTCTTCGCGGTGTTAAGACTGTAGCAATAAACACGTGTTATTTTCAACATGAAAGCAATATTAGGTTTATTTGCAATAAAATCTATCTTTTTTGCAATAACTGGTTGCAATCATTACCTGATATGCGTTATAACACCGCATAAATTAACTATTTATTAACCTAATATTCAACTTTGGTTCACATATGCAGATAGTTCATGAAGCTCCCAGCCAACGTCGTACACACCGTGTGAACGCACCTATTACTATTGTGATTGACGGAGTGCCTTACCGTACCATTGATTGGAGTTTGATTGATTTTAAGATTGCAGATTATGATGGAGCGGTAAAAGTCGAGGATACTGTTGATATGGTTATTCAAATTCCATATCAGGGTTTTAATGTCTCTTTTCGTGTAGAAGCGCGTATCGCGCATAAGAATGCAGAGCAGCATACGCTTGCTGGTGAATTTACCGCTATTGATGAACGTGGCAAAGAAATTTTAGAAACTTTTGTTGCGGGATTAGTGCGTGGTGAGATGGAAAGCATTCGCGGAGTGATTCGTCGTATGGACGTGCCTGTGACGCCGGCATCACTGAAACCAGATGTGCCGATGACCAAAAAGGAAATCGAAGAGCAAGAGCGTCGTCGGACGGTGGGAAGTATTTTCTACCTGGCCGCAGGTGGTGCGTTTTTTATTGCTCTTTTGGTGGTGATCTACACGAACTTCTTCCAGATCAAAGTACAGACAGCAGTAATGGCTGCTCCGACAGATATTGTGATTGCGCCTGCTACGGGAAATGTCAAAGAGTATAAATTTAAAGAGCGGGAGTCCATCGCTGAAGCGCAGGACATGGTCGTTTTTGAAGACCCCGATCTGGAACAAAATATTGATCGAGCTAATTTGCGTTTGCAAGAGGCCATGGCCGCAAATGGCAGTGATGGTAAGCGTGCTGCGAGCCTGTCTCCAGATGTCGTGGCAGCGAAGGCATCCGCAACGGCATTACAACAAACATTGAATATTAAGTCTTCTGCATTATCGCGTTTAAAGGCATTGCAAGAGCAAGGTTTGGCGGTGCAGCGTGATGTGGATCGAGCGCAAGCCGAATATTTTGATGCAAAAGCGGAGTTGAGCAAGGCAATGGAGCGTGTGTCTAGCAATTCGTCACAAACAAATAATACTGCCTCGCTACTGTCGATTGCAGAAGGCGAATTTAATTTGTTGAAAGAACAGCGCGCTCGTCTTTTGGTGAAAGCACCTGCACAGGGACGTATTATTAAGATGTTGCAGCGTGAAGGTACATCGGTGCGTTATGGTGATCCTGTGGCGATTTTTCAGCATGATGACCCAAAATATATTGAGGCATATTTGACACGTGAGGAAGCCTTGTCGGTTGCTGTCGGTGATATCGCAACGGTTTATTTTCCGTCATTTGGTCGTGATGTTGATTTTAAAGTGAGTGATGTTGATTATGCGTCGCAGTTGGTATCGCATCGTGATGGCATGTATGTGATGCAACAAGCGGGTTTGTCGCGTGATGTATTGGTGCGTTTGACATTAGCAGAACCAGAACATGAGGCTATGGTAAAACAGATTGTTCCGGGGACATCAGCAGAAGTGATTTTCAGTAAAATTAAGTGGGGGCATACATCTCCAGAAGTTACTAAAGCTCCTGAAGCTGCGCCCGCGGTGAATGTTTCACAAGAGACCGTAACACCAGAAGCCGTAACGACGACCTCTACAGAAGCTGAGGCATCCCAGCCTGTAGCGACTTCAGAAGAAAAAAAATAAGATAAAAGTCCGCTTCGGATAAAGTTTGGATGCGTATATGACGCTTAATGCTGCAATGTATCAAGGCACGATCCACCGCAAGTTCCAATGGGATTGGCAGGGGGTGATGGAACTGTTCTTGTTTGTCAGCGGGTGGTTCATTTGCGCGCAATCTATCCCAAATACGTTATGGAAAGATGAGAATTTCAATGCATTATTGTTCATTGGTGCGCTAGGGTCTTGGCGTTATATTTGGTGGATGACGAATCTATCTCGTTCGATTTATTATGCGCATCGTTATTATCCAAAAATTCGTGCTTATGCGGATAGAGTATGGAATAATGGCTGGCGTCCAGGGCATATCCATTTTTTAATGACAACATTTCATGAGGTTGAACGCACCACTTTCCTGTACTTGGATGCGTTGGTACGCGAATTAAAGCGTGATGGGTTGACGGGTACGTTATGGGTTGGGTTCGGCGCAAATGAGGATTCTCAATGCATTAATAAATGGCTTTCATATCAAGATGAAATCCCACTGCGTATTATTATGGTGAAGCAGTTGCTTCCAGGTAAACGCATGGCAATAGGTGTTATTTTGCGTGCGTTGGCGCGTCATGGCGTTGGGTTTAATGATGTGGCGTACTTGATGGATGGCGATAGTATCATTGCAGAAGGTGCGCTTCAAAAGACATTGTCGCTTTTTGGTGCTGATCCTGAGCTGGTTGCGTTGACTACAGACGAAGACGCAATTGTAGAAGGGCCGCTTTGGGTGCAAAAATGGTTGACCATGCGTTTTGCTCAGCGTCGTATGTGGATGCAATCGCATGCAATGTCGCACCGTGTATTGACGTTGACAGGACGGATGTCCGCATACCGCGCCACGAAAGTGGTGGATAGAGAATTTATTCGTACTGTTGAGGCGGATCAGTTGAATCATTGGCTGTGGGGGAATTTTCGTTTTCTTTCAGGAGATGATAAAAGCACATGGTATACCATCCTTAAAAAAGGTGGAAACATGCTTTATGTCCCTGATGCGATGGCCTATACGATCGAGTATATTGAAGGTTGGGGCGTTAAGCGTATGCGAGATAATCTGCTGCGCTGGTCAGGGAATATGCTACGTAATGGTACGCGTGCAATCATGTTAGGTCCACGTAAAATGCCATTTTTTATTTGGTGGTGTTTGATTGACCAGCGTGTGTCGATTTGGACGGTGCTTATGGGATTTACGACTGCGATGTCAATTGCTTTGTTTGTCAATCATGATTTCATTTACACGTATTTCTTATGGGTATCATTTACACGTTTTATGATGGCATCGACGTTGTTCTTTTATTCAGACAGGATTCGTATTTCTTACCCATTCTTGCTCTATATCAATCAGTTGTTTTCGGCATTTTTAAAAGTCTACATTATGTTTCATTTGCCAAAACAGCGTTGGGCGAATCGTCAGGCACAAAAAGGCGGTGAGGATGTGATGAATAACCCATTCAAGCGATTTATGGCGCTTTATATCAACGCGCTTTATGTGAGTACGATGGTGTTTGTGGTGTTGCTGATCGCGGGGATATTAAAATGGCCAACATGGTATCAAATTTTCTAGCCATTTGGTAAAAAGTTATCTATTAACAACGGCGTTTAATTAAAAAAGAAAGAGGAATGTTCATGGCAACGAAGTATGATGTATGTATGCTTGGTATGGGTCCTGTGGGATGCGTATCTGGTTTGTGTTTTGCGAAACAAGGGTTTCAAGTGATTGGGGTTGATATCAATCCTGCACGTGTAGAAATCTTTGCTTCTGGTAATGCGCCATTTGAAGAAGAGGGTGTACATGATCTTGTCAAAGAAACTCAGAAAATGGGGACGTTTCATGTGACTTCTGATGCGGTGAACGCGATTGCCTCATCACGCATCATTATGATTGCAGTGGGTACACCTACCCCAGAAGAAACAGGGATTCCTGATCTGTCACAGCTTGATTCTGTTGCAAAGACCATTGGTGAAGCGATTAAAGATGTTGCGCATAAGCCAATCGTGGTCGTGCGTTCTACCGTTCCGCCAAAAACCATGCGCAACCGCATTGCGAAAATCATTGAAGAACATTCTGGCAAAAAACAAGGGGTGGATTTCAACATCGGCTCAAACCCCGAGTTTTTACGCGAAGGCAAAGCGATTAAGGATTTCTTTTCAACCGGTCGCGTCGTGATTGGTGCAGATGCCCCTGCAGCAGCGGACGAAATTGAGAAGCTTTATAAAGACGTGAAGGGCAAACGCGTGAAAGTGGCCGTGGAATCTGCCGAGTTTGCGAAATATGTCGATAACACATGGCATGCTATCAAAGTAACCTACGCCAATGAAATTGGTCGCATGGTACAAGCATTTGGTGGTAATCCTGCGGAAACCACTGAAATCTTCCTTGCGGATGATCAGCTGAATATTTCAGCATATTATTTGCGCCCAGGTTTTGCGTTTGGTGGTTCATGTCTTCCAAAAGATGCACGTGGCTTGCTTGCGCTTGCGAAGCAACATGGTGTGAATCTTCCAATGGTGGCAGGCGTGCTTCCAAGTAATGAAGAGCAGATCGATCAAGGTGTTGCGCGTATCATGGCGCATAAACCGAAGAAAGTAGCGATTCTTGGTGCAGCGTTCAAAGAGCATGTGGATGATTTGCGTGAATCACCTGCGCTGATGGTGGCTTCTAAACTGATTGCTCAGGGTGTCGATGTGATCGGGCATGACCCTCACCATGCTGTGGGTTCAGAGTTGGTGCTTCCACGTACCGATAAAAAACTCACCATTGTGACGCTTGATGAAGCCGTGGCATTTGGTGATGTGTTGGCGCAGTTGCATAATATCGACCAGTATAACACATTAGCAAAAACCTCTGCAAAGCAAGTAGAGAATTTAACCACGGTGACCAATGTTGATCCACATGAAGTGGCGCAGCAACGTAAAGCTAGCTAAGTTGGTTCTAAACATAGTTAAAAATAAAAACCCTCCCTTTGTTTTCAGAAGGGAGGGTTTTTTATTGTGCCTGAATTACTTAGCAGGAACGTTTGCCTCTGCTTGGATATTGAGTGTAACATCATCACCAAGTCCAGGGAGATAGGCAACGATACCAAAGTCAGAGCGTTTGATACTCGCGGTGGCACTGAAGCCTGCAGTGTGTTTTTTGAACATATTGTCAAATATCTTGTTGAGGGTTACGTTAAGGGTTGCGGGTTTGGTGACACCGTGTAGGGTAAGGTTACCCGTTACATTGGCGGTATTTTTACCTGTAGAGATAACCTTGGTGCTAGTAAACTCAGCCTGTGGGAAAGCAGCAGCATCAAAAAATTCTTTGCTTTTAAGATGAGTGTCAAGAGCTTCTACGCCTGTAGTAAGCTTGTTGATGTCAAAATTAACTTTGACGCTACTGTTTTCTGGTTTTGCTTCATCTAAAATAATTTCGCCTGTGGGGGCGTAAAATTTGCCATTTTGAATGGAGGCATCAAAATGGCTGATGCTCCATACGACATTGGTATGCGAAGGGTCGATTACATACGTGATAGGTGCTGCCTGTGCTGAAAACGCACTCATGCTGAGTGCTACCACTGCAAGTCCAGTGTTTTTGAGAAGAGTGAGTGCCATGATGATGCTCCATAAAAGTGAATATAAAATTAGTAACGCAAGGTTATAGAGTATATAATAGTAACTAATATTTGTTGGCAAGTAGGCACTTTCAGGTGACTAAGGCAGGAGAACACAATCATGTATAAAATAGCTATATATTTTTTTAAGTTTGTTGTCATAAAGTCGTCATGATGATGCGCTAATATGGTTACCTTATAACACTTTCATTTAATCATTGCGTGATTTCCACGTATTATTAAATGGAGTAGTATTTATTCTTAATAATTTATAGCTATGTCCCACTTGCAAGAATGTGCCGTTCTTAAGTGTGGTGGCTATATAGGGGTGTTGTCATGCCATTTGAGGAGCATATCGGATTTTATAACTGGGAAGGTGATCCATGTCGCATTCTGCCCTTAGAAAGCGGACAGGGTATTTATGCGGAGATTTATTTGGTAGGCAGAGGGTTTTGTTCAATCTCTCCAACCGACGTGGTGTATAAAGCGTCGCCGATTAGCGAACAAGATTTTAAGGCAATGGTCATTAAGCTTGGACGGAGTGGTGGATGACACGCCATCGTATTCCAAGTAGCACCTCAGAGTTTGTTCGGCGCGTTCAGGGAGAAAAATCTGTTCCTGTGTCGGTATTTTATAATGGGTTGAAGGATGCAAAAGGAGGAATGGTGCTTGATGACGCGCAGGAGCGTCAAAACACTTTGGTAGGCATTGTGGTTGGTAGCGCAATGGAGCTGTTGGTTTTGGAGGCATTGCGCGGTAGAATACAATTTCCAAAAGGAGTGAATCCTGCACAATATTTATGTGAAAAAAATGTTTTGGATGAAGAGTTTCTGGAGGCATTGCCTGCTGAGGAACAAATAAAGCTAAACCGTTGCTTTACACAAGCATCAGATAAATCTTTTGCAGCGGTAGATTCTGAAGCAAAAAACATGTTGCGTGTGTTGCGCGATCGTGGCGTATTGAATACTAGTGATGCTTTAGCAAACCGTAATGAAGTCGAGCATTATATACGTCATTCAAAGAGCTTCACGAAGGTTTGGGACGAATATGAGCGTGAGTTGCGTCATTGGCGGCGGTATGGTGTTTTTGAAGACGCTGCTCCTGTGCCTCCTTATCTAAACCCAGAGGTGCAGCAAAATGGATTCGACTTTCAACATCAGCCGCTAGATCCTCGTATTAAAGCATTCAATGATCTTCTTGCTACGTTACCTTCACGTCATAGCGGACAAGTTGGGCGACACGGTTTTATTGAGATTAGCGACCCTGGTGCAAAGCTGAAAATCTCAACTATGCGTAAGTTGATGGATAAATATCATGTATTAGAAGCAGATGAGAGTGCTGTGGATGCTTCGATGCTTAAAGATATTAATCGTATTAGTGTGTCGTTATCAACGTCGCATCTTATTCAGGATTTTAATGGGATTTTGAAAGATAGAATGCGCAGTCTGAATGGGCAGAATCAAGATTTTTTTCGAGAAGAGGGATGGGATGTTTCTAAGACGGGATATATGGATCGAAAAACTTATGTTGTGTTGCCATCTAAGGGAGGGAATGCATATGGTGTGAAGGGTGTTGTTGCCGAGGTGATATTGGATACTATTCCCATGAAAAAGGCGTATAAAGTGTCTCATCATTTGTATGAAGCGGCGCGAGAGATGGAAGTGGATGGAAAACTAGATGTTTCAAAATTATTTCCGCAATCAGATGATCCTCAAATTTTACGCCATGCTCAAGAGGATAGAAGAAAAATGAATGTGCTTGTGGCAAGGTCTCGTGACCATTTTCAGCGTGCGGTAGTCAAGGAGTACGGTGAATTGAGTTATAAGACTTCAGGGGAAATGATTGATGCGCATGATGCTGGTAGTTTTGTCCGTGTTTACCAAGATTTACATGATGTGCATCGTCACATGTATGTTGATGCTATCAATCAATGTCCGCCAGATTTACGTCTTGAATTTTTGATGACGGCTGCTAGAAAAGAAGGTAGATTGAATGCGGGCAAACGACCTGAAGATCCAAGTTGGAAAAGGGTGTTAGAGAGTTCATTGGTAGAACAGATTCGTGACATACCTTCGTTTTTTGACTATACGAACGAAGCTGCTAAAGAAGCGTATCATCGTTCTAGTTCGCGCACACATTAGAAAATAGATTATTCTTCTTAAACTATCAAACCGTACTTTACTTTTCTGGCTGATGCGCTAACTTAAGCGTAGTTGCAAACTTGCATCAATCCGAATTCAAATGGGTGGGTAATATCATGAGTGACATGACCTCTACAGAGCATCAAGCACCCAAGCGTGCGCATGTGATTATTGTTGGAAATGAAAAAGGTGGTTCTGGCAAAACTACCACGACCATGCATTTGATTGTTGCGCTGTTGCGGCTTGGATTCTCTGTTGGTAGCATGGACATTGATTCGCGCCAGCGTTCGCTCACACGCTATATGGAAAATCGTCAGTCCACCGTGTCGAATGACGGTGTGTCGATGCCAATGTCGCGTCATATTGTGATCAATAAAAGCCCGTTCTCGATTTTGGAAGAAGCTCGCAAAGACGAAAAAGAGCGTTTTGCGCGGGGTCTTTCACAAATTTATGGGACGTGCGACTTTGTGGTGATTGATACTCCTGGAAATGACACGTACCTTTCGCGTCTTGCACACTCTTTTGCGGATACGGTAATTACCCCGATCAATGATAGTTTTGTGGATTTGGATGTGTTGGCGTCGGTCGATGGGCGCACGATGGAAATCATCAAGCCAAGTATTTACGCTGAAATGGTATGGGAACAGAAGCTTCAACGCGCCAAACGTGACGGTAAGTCGATTGACTGGGTGGTGATGCGTAACCGTTTAAGCAATATTGATGCACGTAATAAGCGTTTTATGCAAAAAGTAACAGAAGATTTGGCGCGTCGTATTGGTTTTCGTGTTGCTCCAGGATTTAGCGAACGCGTGATTTTCCGTGAGATGTTTTTGCAGGGTTTGACCGTGTTGGATGTGATGGACGCGGAAATGGGCATGAAAGTGTCGATGTCGCATGTTGCGGCCCGTCAAGAGGTGCGTGATTTATTGAAAATTCTGCAAGTTCCGATGATTGATGCGCGCATTCGTCAGATTCGTGCCGCGGCAAAATCCGAAAAAGATTCTGAGTTTGAGCCGGCAACAGCGGCAATCATGGCAGAAGTAGTCAAAAGTGTGACAGCGGCAAAATCTGAGGATGTGGTGAGTTTAGCAGTAAATAATCACATGCCGCGTGTGCCAGAAAGCTCGCCTGCTGCCGCGACTTCGCGTGAGCCATTGGCGGTGTCGCATGGGCATCACTTTGCTTTTACCCGTAAAAGTGAGCCAGCCGAAGCGGTTTAACCTATGTACCCGTAGCTCAGCTGGATAGAGCATCTGCCTTCTAAGCAGACGGTCGGGGGTTCGAATCCCTCCGGGTACGCCACCTTTTCTTTCGACTTTTGGTGGTTTAGGCTAGTAAGATCTGAAGGCGAATTTAGGCGAAGGAGTGTCCTCCAAAACTTTGTAAGAGCTAAGGGCTGAAGGGTTAGTAAATTATTGCTTTCAACCTCTTTAGGGGTGATGTTTATTTTTGGGGTTGGTTGGGAAATGTCTAATGTCGCTCTAATGTTCGCATCTTCTCTCGTGGATGAACCCATCATAACTGACGAATTCTCACACGCTTTTGATTTGCTTGAAAATACTCAGCAAAATATTTTTTTGACGGGTAAGGCGGGGACAGGAAAATCAACATTTTTACAATATTTTCGTGCGAATACGATGAAAAACATGGTGGTGGTTGCGCCGACTGGGGTGGCGGCACTTAATGTTAGTGGGCAGACGATACATTCATTTTTTCGTCTGAAGCCATCTTTTGTGAATGTATCGGAACTCAAACCTATTCGTCGTCGTATTTTCAAAGAAATTGAATTGCTGATTATTGATGAGATTTCAATGGTGCGTGCGGATGTTTTGGATGGGATTGATTATTGTTTGCGTTTTGCGCGTAAAAGCGATGAACCTTTTGGCGGTGTTCAGCTTTGCGTGATTGGTGATGTGTTTCAGTTGCCACCGGTGGTGTCGAATGAAGAACGTACCTTCTTTTCGCAATATTATGAATCGCCATTTTTCTTTGCTTCGCAGGTGTATGCGCGTGCGGATTTTCAGAAGATTGAGTTTGAGATGATTCACCGCCAGCAAGATCAAGCATTTATCCATGTGTTGAATGCAATTCGTGCTGGTGTGTGTACGGATGACGAGATGGCACTCATTAATAGCCGTTATCACCCTAAGGCTACTCCTGCGGCGGGGACGCTAGTGTTGACGGCAACCAATGTATTGGCAGAAAACATTAATACGGTCAAATTAGCGAAGCTTACTGGACGTGCGCGTACCTATGAGGGAGAATTGCGTGGTGAGTTTGGTATGAAGGGTGCGCGACTACCTTGTCCTGAGACGTTGATGTTGAAGGAAAGCGCGCAGGTGATGTTTGTCAAAAATGATAGTGAAGGTCGGTGGGTTAACGGTACGATCGGTACGATAGAGGGACTCGGTGATATGAGTATTACTGTGAGCGTCGGCGATCAGACCTATGATGTAGAGCAGGAAAAATGGCAAACCATAGGCTATGAGTTTGATGAGACAAGCGAGCAGATTATTGAAAAACCGCTTGGGACATACAAACAATTTCCATTGATGTTGGCGTGGGCGATTACGATTCATAAAAGCCAAGGCAAAACGCTGGAGCGAGTGATTATTGATCTTGGGACGGGAGCGTTTGCTGCTGGGCAGCTTTATGTTGCGCTATCTCGGTGTAAAACATTGAGTGGTATTGCGCTTAAGCAAATGATTAGCCCCAGCGACGTCCGTTGTGATAAGGATGTAGCACAATTTATGCTCGTTACTGCTCGCACTACCTATTCATTGAGCTAGATATGTTATGGTCCGCTTGCTGCGGGGGTATATGATGTGCCTGTTGAATTTGGGTGTTTGGAGTGCCTGCCATAGGTGTTTGTGGGCGAGTGCTTTGTGTTGTAAGTGATGGCGGCGCAGATGTTGGTATGGGAATGTGTTGGTGGTGTTGCGCTGACTCTATTTTTGAAAATTTATTGTAAAAGAATGAATGTAGGATAGCGTAGGGAATGCCAAGTCCCAAATCTACGCTTAAGGTTCTATGAATGGCTTTCCATAGTCTTTTGGACTCTTCTGCTCCCTTTTTTCCGAATAGTTTTTCTTCTGTAATTCCAATGGCGTTTGCTCCCAGTTTGGTTTTTTCCGCGATGTGATTAAAATAATGCTTATCCATTTCGGGAGCGGTTTTACTGTTGATGATAAGAAATAATAACGGCGCAAGTGCGGCAAATCGAGCGATCATACCAGCTCCAAAATCTTTCTTTGGTTCACGATCAATCGCCTGATAGGATTGTTCAAATTTAGGGTCATTGGCTACTTGGTCTTTGCCGTATATTGTTTCATCCAATGCACGTGTGATAGCTTTACGGTTTTTCTTGTTTTCTAAAGCAAGGAGTGGGGGGATGGTCATCATACCGCCAGCGATGATGTTAATAAAAGTCACGCCATTGGTAACGCTTGATGCCCTTTTGGTTGGGTCTTTGATGAAGCCTTCTAGTACCGCTTCAAACCCTTTTTTTATCGGTTCACTCCAAATTTTTCTGCCTAGATTTGTTTCTTTTGCCAAATGGTCATAAGTTACGCCTGAAATTGCATTGAAGATCCAGTCGACGCCAAGATATGTTCCCCAATGATGTATGCGCGTTCCCGCAGAGATAAACGTGGGCTTGTTCTCATGTGGTGGCGCAGCAATATCTGCTTCTTTTTGTTCTGTTGGCGGCGTATTGACCATGGTTTCCTTGGAGCTAATGTAAGGTCTAAAAAGACATATCTGCTCATTCTAATGCAATTTTCTCCAAAATTGTATGAAGATATGATGACACTTGGCGGACATGTGTGTTGTGATAGGGGGTTTTTAAAAGACAACCACAATATATGGTATGTGGGTAAGTTATGTATATCCTTGTTAAACGCACAGTTTTGTAAGGATATTCGCCTTGTTGAATGGGCGTTTAAGTGGGGTGATATATAGTAGTGTTGCCGTAAAGCCAATTGATTTATATATATAATTGCAATTTTTCTTGGTTGTTTGAGGTTTTTGTTTTCTCGATAATAAAAACAAAAATGAATTTGAAACCTTGTGTAAGGAGTGTTACAAGATAATGTGTTGGTAGAATTTTGTTATAACCATGGGGATGCGATGTTGAGTTTCGATAGAGCTTATTATCTAGCGCAGAATCCTGATGTTGCTGTGCTAGGAGTTGATCCACAAGCGCATTATGACGCGGTTGGTTATCTTGAAGGGCGCGATCCTTCGCCTTATTTCGATACAGCTTATTATCTAGCGCAGAATCCTGATGTTGCTATTTCGGGGCAAAATCCGTTTGATCATTTTAATATGCGTGGTGCATTTGAAGGGCGTGATCCTTCGGCTACGATAGATGTGGCGCATATGGTCGCCTTGGGTGTCGATGTTGAAATGTTTGATCTGTCTGCACTTCAAAATATTATCTTTGTGACCGATTATTACGTGGCGCAGCCTTGTGATGTTGATATTACTGCGGTGGATGCTGGTACTTGTTTTGCGCCTGTGGTGTGTGCGGAGATCATGCCGTGTGATGAAATAGATAATGCTGAGGATGTGGTGCATAGTGAGAACGTGCAAGATAACCATTTCTTCAATGCTTTAATGATGACATATGCAAGTGCGCTGATGGCAGCAGATGTCTTAGATGATGTGAGTGATGACGTTGACGAGACCGTTGTGGTGTCCGTTGATCGACGTGAAGAGGTCGAGGTTTCAGTGAATATGCTGGTGGTGCTAGGTAATCGAGCATCAGAAAATCTGCGTGATGATGCCTTGCTGCGACCGGTTGCAAGTAATGATAACGAACAATGGACGCAAGCGAACTTTGCCGTACATCAAAATCTGTATGTGCCGAAGTCTGTGCAGATATCTATGGCGGTTTTTGATCGTGGAGCGGCATCTTTGCGTGTGCCAGTGAGTGCGACCATGCATCATCATGACCCCACGTGGGAGATGCGTAGGGCGCGTGTGCAGCTCAATGATATGGCAAACCCCGCAGCGTTAAGTGCGGGTGTGTTAGGAACAAGCCTTTATCCTTATGATAGGTTGATTGCTTAGTGGTTTTGTGAGCCGTATGAGAAGAGCATTGAAAATTCATCAAGCTTGTCGTCAAGTGAGATGGGCATCAGTGCCGCAAAAGCGTTTAGAATGGCAACAGCGTTAAAAGGGGCATCCTTGCTGGTGATCTCGGCTTCTTTGAGTCGTCTAAAGATGCCTATGTTGACTTCGTGCGTGTTTTGGCATTGTTTCTTAATGGCACTCATGACCTGAGGGTAGTTTTTCTCCTGTGTCGGCGAGAAGAATTGTTTAAGCATCCACACGGAAGTGATGCGAAATAATGTTTCTTCAAAGCTTGCAAAAGGTAGGTGAAACCATGCCGCAGGGAAGAATGCGCGTGTGGTCGGGCAGTCGCTTGTCGCCATAATGAGACCTAGCATACTTGCTAGGCCCTCTTGGATGTCTGTGTTTTTGCTGTAGTTGCGCTCTGGTGTGGTGACTGTAACTAACGCTTTGTCATGCGACATAAGCTGGCTAAAGACTTTAGCAGGCTTTTGAAGCTTTACGGCAACGGGGCAGTAGTCTGTTGTGTTGTAGGTGCAGCCATCACAGCGGTGAAAATCAAGCTTTGTCCAAGGTGCTTTTTCTACTGTCTCAAGTTTGTCTTGAGATTCGTTGACATGTGAAGACACGGGAATATCAAAAGAAAATTCTTCGCCGTTTTGCGTTGCAAAATGGTAGTGAATGATTTTGTCGTTGTCCATGCGCTTTGCCTCTCAAGCTTAAAGCTAGCATAACATTATTAATAAATGTTTAGCGTACGCAGCTTGAATATTATGGAAAGTCATTTGGGGGTTAGCGCGCTACACTATGTGTATGTGGCATTTGTATGGGGGATGTGCCGCTCATGTGTGAGATCATCATCGTTGGTTTTGCTTGTGTTGTTTGAGGGGAACCAGGGCTGATGTATTGACCAAAAGGCACATAGATTACTTCGCCTTGACGCTTGATCTGTGCGAAGAATTGAATGTCACCTGTTCGTTCGGGGCTGATATGAAAGCGTAGCATGCCCTCTCCACGATCATCTTGTGAGGTTGGTTCTTTTCCAATAGGGTGACTATGGATCAAATATTCGCCATTGGCACTAAAGCCCACCAGATGGCAGTAAGCCCCCATAATTGGTTCTAGGTCTTGTACGGCATGCCCATCACGGTCTGTAATCGCAAGTTCAATAATGGCAGATTCGCCCTGTCGTAAGGGTTTTTCCTCGTGCCAATGAAAGGTAAGACTATCAAGCACGGCACGATCATTATGAATAATTTGTGCCGGTGCGGTCAGAACGGGCGGTGAGGTGGAAGGCATAGAGAGTTTGATCTGCGGATTGAGAAGATTTTCTTTTAGCGTAAAATCTACCCATGCGGACATGGGGTTATCGGTACGCGGAGTGTAGCTAAAAGAAAAGACACCATTTTGCTGTGTTGGTTGCGGGTGTAGATGTTGATAATCTTTCATACTGCTATCGATCAAGAGTAGATGCAGCTTTTCGGTGTGAGTCACTGCGATCTCTTCTGCACTCAGCGGTGAGCCATCATTAGCATGAGTAAGAGTGATGGTGGCGTGACACGGCTTACCCGCTTGTGGTGGTGTGGCCGTTGTTATATACGCTCGGATATTATGTGATAATGCAGTGGTGGTGAGTGTTTCAGGAGAGGTGGCGAGGTAGTTATGGTTGGCGATATTAGGCGCAAGTAATGCGGCTTGCTGCGTAGCTTTGGTTGGATCACCTTCGTCTTTTTCTGCCATAAAATAGGACGCCGCCGCAGGAAAAAATGATGCGCCACAGGTAATGAGATGCGGGATGAGTGCCATGCCGCCTGTAATGCCTGAATTATTAGCAGCGGTTTGACCAATAGAACCAATGGAAGTACTTAAAAAATCCACAGCCTTTTGTCCCATTTCAGGATTCATCGCAAAGGCAATAAATCCGATGCCCATGCTAATACCTGTTAAAAGCGAGGGGAGTGAAATAAGCAAGCTGGTGGTGAGTGCCGCAGTAATAATCACTTTGCCCCAATTAATACCTTTGCCTTCATGGTTTTTTTCTATTCTTTTTCCCAGTAAAGTACCGCCGAGACCAATAATTCCTGATACTGCAGCGGTGCTGTAGCCCCCGCTAGCTATATATTCTCCAGCGAATGGAATTGATTTGTAAAGATTATTAAGTCCTCCTGCAATACCAGTGCCATTGGGGTCTGTTCCGCAAACGACACTGAAGATTTGCTTTGTTAATGAACTACTCTCAAGTCCCAGTGCAGGCAAAACATAAGGTGCAAGCACTATTGCTCCCGCAGTCAATGCTCCACCAAGCATTAGCCAATGCGAAAAACGATGATGATGCTCTGCGTTATGTTCTTGCAACCTTGTTACCGTCCTGTGCCTTTGGCGACGTTTGTAGCTTGCCTAATTGCTTTGATAGAGTCATCAATGGCACTGACATCTGTTGATATGACAGTATATTGATTTTTGTTATCCATGAGTACATTGCCATTAGGGTCAAAGAATTTGAGTCCAGATGAATGTGCAATAGCAACCATGACTTTATTAATGTCTGGTCTATCAATTTTTCTTGCGAATCCGGTCACTAAAAGCGATAGTTGGGATTGAAGACTTCGGCCAGTTTTGATGGAATCATTGAGGTCTAGTGTTATTTCTGAGCGATTAAGGGGTGGTGAAATAACGACAGTGTGTTGATCGATAAATTTTTTGTCTATATTGAAGCGCGCTGTGTGTTCTAATAGTTCTTTTTTTAAACCACCAGCGTTCTGCGCCGTAATATCTATGGTGATGTGCATGACGGGAGGTAAGCTAGGATCTCTTCTGCACTTGTCCATAATGTGTGCAGTATTCATGAAGGTGGTTTGACACATGCCGTCCACACATCCTGCATAGGTAAATGAAACCATGATAACAGGTTTTTGCTTGGTGTTGTTTTCTACAGATTGAATTTTCTTTTTAATGGCATCACTTGCTTTATGCGCAGCATCAGGTTGATGGGTATCATCTGTAAAATTACTGGAGTCCAGAAATGCATATAAATCATTCAAAGAAGTGATGCGTGTGGCGGCCTCGGCATCCGTAACAGTTGTTGTTGGTAGTATTGTGGCTGCGGCAACACCCACTCCCGTACGTAAAGCACGGCGTCTGCTTGGGTTTTCTAGTTCATTGAGAGTATTTGCAGCTTGTTCACTCATTTTTATATTGCCTTTTTATGAATATAACGAAAGACTCCGCACAGCAGAACCCCAGCATATTTGTACCATATTCGATAGGTTAAGGCTAGTTAAGGCGTGTGAAGCTTTTGTGACAATGTGTCAGGATGATGCCTTTCCTGCTACTAGTATGTCGACTACGCTTGGATCAAGCAAAGTAGAAATATCACCGAGCTTGTGGATGTCCTCCGCGGTAGCGATTTCACCTGAAGCGATTTTGCGTAGAATACGGCGCATGATTTTCCCTGAACGGGTTTTGGGCAGTGCAGGGGCAACTTGCACGACCTCTAATGTTGCTAGCGCGCCAATTTCTGAGCGCACATGTGCGTTGAGTGCTTTGCGTAAATCTTCTAACTGTGCAGGTGTTTCTACGCGAACATCGTGGTTCAAGGTAACATAGGCATAAATGCCTTCACCCTTAATTTCATGCGGGAAACCCACGACGGCGGCTTCAGTCACTCCTGCAACGCCGACGAGCGCGGATTCAACTTCTGCCGTGCCGATGCGGTGACCCGAAACGTTGATGACATCATCTATCCGTCCGATAATCCAGTAATAGCCGTCGTGGTCGCGCCTACATGCATCGCCCGAGAAGTAAAAATTCGGAAAGCGCGCAAAATAGGTTTCATAAAAGCGGTGATGATCACCCCAAATCGTACGCGCCATACCTGGCCATGCGCGGCGTATGCATAGCGCACGGTCATTATATAGTCCTTCGCGTTCTAATTGTTCATCATCGAGCAAGACGGGCTGAATGCCAAAAAACGGTAAAGATGCTGAACCGGGTTTGGCGGGGGTCGCACCAGGTAGGGCAGTAATCATATGGCCGCCTGTTTCAGTTTGCCACCATGTATCCACCACTTGGCAATGTCCGCCACCAATGATGTCATGATACCATTTCCACGCTTCAGGGTTGATGGGTTCACCCACAGAACCAAGCACACGCAACGAGCTGCGGGATGTTCGAGTAACAAAATCATCGCCCTCGCGCATCAACATACGAATTGCGGTGGGGGCGGTATAGAAACTTGCAACCTGATGTTTATCGACGACCTCCCAAAAGCGTGAGGCATTGGGATAGGTCGGGATGCCTTCAAAAAGGAGGGTGGTTGCTCCTGCTGCGAGTGGACCGTACACGCAGTAAGAATGTCCCGTAATCCAGCCAACATCCGCAGTACACCAAAATACCTCACTGTCATGGTAATCAAAGACGTATTTGAAGGTCATCATCGCGTAGAGCAGATAGCCAGCAGAGGTGTGGAGTAGTCCTTTGGGCGTACCCGTTGAGCCTGAAGTATAGAGAATAAATAAAGGGTGTTCGGAGTCAAATGATGCGGCAGGACAATCTGCACTCATGGGTAAAATCGCTTCGTGCCACCAGACGTCACGTGTATTATTCCAAGCAACATCTGCACCTGTATGTTGAACAACAATAACTTTTTCAACTTTTGTGCCTTCTATTGCTTCATCAACGGTGGTTTTCATCGGGATGGTTTTGCCACCACGTCGTCCCCAGTCAGCGGTGATGACAATACGGCTGTTGGAGTCATCAATACGCCCACGGAGTGAATGCGCAGAAAAACCACCAAAAACCACCGAATGGACTGCGCCAATGCGTGCAATAGCGAGCATTGCAATCGCGGCCTCGGGAATCATCGGCATATAGAGTGTGACGCGATCGCCTGATTGTACGCCCTGCGCACGTAGCATGTTCGCTGTCTTACAAACTTCATGATGTAGTGTACGGTAGGTGAGGGTACGCGACGGCGTGTTGGGGTCATCTGCCTCCCAGATGATTGCTAATGTGTCGCCTTTGCTGGCTAAATGTCTATCCAAACAATTCTCAGAAATATTAAGCTTTCCGCCATCAAACCAGCGAATATGTAAATCTTCTTTGGTAAAAGAACTGTCGCACACGGTGTGCCATTTTTCATGCCATAACAAGGATTGCGCCTGCTCCGCCCAAAAGCTGGTCGGATCATTGATTGAATGCTTATACAGTGTTTGGTATTTTTCCCAGTCAATATGGGCGTTCTGTGCGAAAGAGGTGGGGACAGGATAGATGGGGGATGTGAAGGGTGCGTGAGACATGATACGCCTCGTTGATTGTTCTTGTTTCGTTATGCGGATTGCACAACTTAGCTATAGCGTATGCAAAACCTCTAATATACGCAAGAAAAATCGATGCTGCGCTGCGGTGAGAAAAGGCTAAAATATTAATATAATTTAATGTGTTATTTAAGGAAGAAGTAGAGGGTTAGGGACGTTGCGAAGCAAATAACGAAGGCGCGAATCATAGTTTGAGGGATTTTGAGGGCGATACGCGCTGCGCCGTATCCTCCGATAAGCGCGCCAACAATCATCACGCTAGCTTGTGGCCATGCGACGATGCCAGAGCAGATAAACGTGACAAAGGCAGTGCCGTTGATGGTGATACCAAGCGTTGTTTTCAGTGCATTCATCTCATGAATATTGTGCATGCCCATGCACTGCATCATCGCTAGCATTAAAATACCAATACCTGCACCAAAAAATCCGCCGTAAATGGCGATCAGAAACATTAGTAAACAAGCAAGCATTTTGCGTAGTTTTTCGCCTGAGCTATGCGCATCAAAATAACGGCTTGTCCAGCCTGTGATGCGCTTGCCAAAGCTAAAAAGCAAAGTAGCAGTGAGCATTAAATAGGGTAAAATTGCATCAAAGCGATATTCAGGGGTGTGTAGTAAAACTTCCGCACCAAGCCATCCGCCCAGCAAGCCCAACGTACCTAAATAAGGTAAGTGATGTTTATATTTTGCTAGGTTTTTGAAGTAACCCGCCGTGCTGGCAATTGATCCAGGCCAGACAGCCACCGTGCAGGTCGCGTTGGCAACCAGCGAGGAAATACCAGTGGAGAGTAATGCTGGAAACGCAATAAACGTCCCGCCGCCCGCGACGGCATTAATCCCAGCAGCTAACATTGCCGCAAAAAATAGCATGACGGCTTGAGTAAGTGTAAGGGTTTGAGATAAATAGCTTATGTTCATAAATTTGCTTTTTTGATTGTCATGCCAACATGTGTTGGCGTGACAAGACAATTACACAAGATGCTCAAGCGCAAACGGGATGTTTTTGCGCGCACACGCGGCTTTTAACGTATTGAATAGCAAGCAGGCAATCGTCATTGGCCCTACACCACCTGGTACAGGGGTTACAGCTGATGCGATTTCCATTGCTTCTTCAAAATTGACGTCACCTACGAGTTTATGTTTGCCGTCTGCATCTGTGATGCGGTTAATACCGACATCAATAATCACTGCGTCTGCTTCTAACCAGTCGCCATCAATCATCTCAGGTTTACCAATCGCGGCAACTAAAATATCAGCACGGCGAGTGGCGTCTTTGATGAATTTAGTTTTAGAATGGACAATTGTTACAGTACAGTTTTCGTTGAGTAGCAAGGCTGCCATCGGTTTTCCCACAATATTAGACCGACCCACAACCACCGCATTTAGTCCTGATAAATTACCAAGATGGTTCTTGAGTAACATCAAACAGCCTAGCGGTGTGCAGGGTACTAAGCCCTTTTCACCCATGGCTAATTTACCTGTATTGATCGCGTGAAAACCATCGACATCTTTTGTTGGGTCAATCGTATTAATGACAATGGATTCATCTTCTTTGCGTGGCAGTGGTAGCTGCACTAAAATCCCATCTACTGCATCATCTGCATTAAGTTTTTGTATAAGTGCAAGAATTTCCTCGCGAGAGCTATTTGCCGGAAGTTTGTGTTCATAGGAGTTCATACCTACTTCAACCGTCATTTTATTTTTATTACGCACATACACCTCAGATGCAGGATCTTCTCCTACTAGTACTACCGCCAAACCGGGTGTGAGCTTATGTTTGGTTTTGACTTCTGCGGTAGCATCTGCCACGTGAGATCGAAGTTGTGCGGCAAATGCTTTGCCATCAATGAGCGTTGCGGTCATAAAAATCCTTTTCTTGAGAATGCCTGATGTAACCGTTTTCATCATGATTCGCAAGTAGCATCCATTCCCGAGCAAAAATGTCATCTAAAATTCATATTGTTTTTAACGTGTGTATGGTACACTGACTACACAACTCATAAGGGCGATTGGTGGTGGGGGCATTAACATTTCTTGAGCTTGAACAAAAGCTAACCGATAATCCATTGGAAGGATTCACCAATCCACCGCAGGATATGGGTGCGCTGGAGACGGCTGCTTACCAGCTTGCCATTGAACGACATCTTGACCCACGCAAGAAAAAAGTCGAATGGGCGTTAAATGACGCCATTGTGCAAGAATTATTTAAAAAGGCTGACCCTGAGGCGGTACAAAGAATAAAGTCAGAATTTGGATCAGAAGATGGACATTTTTTGGTGATCCCTAAGGATTATGATTATTCCGTGCATCTGAATATGGTGCATTATTTGTTAAGGTCAGCAGGGATTAAGGATGATGTGATGCTCGCCGCAGCGTTTTCACATGATATGATGGAAGATTGCAGGGATGATAATGGTCATCTTTTTCGACCAGATACGCTTGCTGCTGCGTTGAAGGTCAAATTCTTGGCTATTTCAAGAATAAACCCGTGTTTTCATGATGAAGCACTCCCCAATGAAAAAATTGAGAAGACTGTTGAGTTAGTAGCGCATGTCACAAATCCGAAATTGATGCCTGAAGGAAAACGGTTTTTTCAAGTCAATAAAATGCGCAAGTCAGGTGAGAAAGAAAAACAGCTCAAAATTGCTGATCAAGCCGCTTCTATTATTGAAGATGTGATGGTTAGTAGTGCGTTGGATAATAAAAAGCTGAAAGTATTTTTAGCTAAGGCACGCGATGTGGTGGTTGCCTGTGAAGATGGTGTGCTTCCAAATAAAATATTACGTGCAGTAGAAGATACCGCTTTTCGCTTTTCAACACAGCTATTAAATATTTCTGAAAACTATCAGGTGGAAGGAGATGAGATCGAAACGAAAAAGCTTCATCTGAGGACGGCACATGAGTTGCGCTTAGGGTTTCATCTAGATGAGGTGCTTACTGAAGCAAAAACCAATGCGCACACATTAGGTCTATCTGATCGTCGCCCTTTTCCTAATACTGAGTTATCCGAACGATGGGGTATCGGTGTAGGGTTAAAAATAGAAAATGGTCATGTGCAGGGCATTAGGATTCATGCACCAAAAGCATTGAAAACCACGATGATGTTACAGACACAGCAACTTGTTGATGCATTAGAAACCTATGGTGATGTGGGGATGGATACGCGAACTCGCGTCAAGTCAAAGATGATTCATGAGACGACGCGCCCTTGTATTGATTTGCGTTTAAGCCCACCCGTTGTCGTGGGTGATGTAGCGAATGTGTTGGAG
Source organism: Rickettsiales bacterium (assembly GCA_036770365.1). Lineage (GTDB taxonomy): Bacteria > Pseudomonadota > Alphaproteobacteria > Rickettsiales > UBA998 > DAIPJH01. The sequence goes on along the minus strand of DAIPJH010000001.1, from coordinate 359,221 downwards.
TCTGTAGAGGCATATTTGCGTATGCAACATGACAAGCAGCAAAAGGATAAAATTGAGAAAGATAATGATGCGTATGTAGCTGAGTATCGTGGACTTAGTTTCCAAAATAGTTGTAAGGAATTACGTCAGCTTAAGCATTTTGCGGAAGCTATATTGCCGTCTGATGTTGATGTGGTATTTACGACAGTAGAAAAATCTCCTTGGGGAGAGCGTGTGTTGCACGCTGCACAGAAGAAAACGGGTGGCGCGTTTGACGAGCGTGATATATCACGCTAAATAATGCTTTGTTTAAGCAGGAACGCCCTTGCTTGTCGAATATTCAAAGTGATAAGCAGTATCAGGAAAAACAATGTCACGCGCAGCATGTACCGCCATTGCTGCTTCAGAAAACCCACATAAAATCAGCTTGAGTTTGTTTTTGTATGTTGCAATGTCACCAATCGCAAAGATACCTTTGGTGCTGGTTTCACACGTGGATGCGTCCACATGGATATGGTTTAACTCTAGCCCCAAACCCCAATCGGCAATCGGGCCAAGCTCCATTGCCAAGCCAAAAAATGGCAGTAACACATCCGCTTCAAGCGTTTTTTCTTCGCCCTCCATCGTGGCAACCTTGACGCCTGAAAGATGACCTTTGTGACCTTCCAGCCCTACCAGTTGATACGGCACAACCATTTCAACAACCTTACCCTTGTTGACTAATGCTTCCATTTTAGAAACAGATTCAGGTGCAGCGCGGAATTTGGGGCGGCGATGCACAAAATAGATTTTTTCTGCCACATCCGCGAGCGCAATCGTCCAATCTACCGCAGAATCGCCACCGCCAGCGATGACAATCTTTTTACCTCTAAAATCTTCTTTGCGGCGTACCATATAAAACACACTTGTACCTTCATAGGCTTCTAAGCCTTCTAGCGGTGGACGGTTTGGTCCAAATGCTCCGCAGCCAGCAGCAATAATGACCGCTTTAGCCGAAATTTTTGTGCCAGTCGAGGTGGTCAGCGTAAAGCCATTATCTGTTTTTTCAAGTTTTTCAACGCGCTGTCTAAGATGATAGGTTGGATTAAACGGTGCGGCTTGCTCTTCTAAGCGTTGGATGAGTTCGGCGGCGTTGATAGAAGAATGTCCCGGAATATCATAAATCGGTTTTTCAGGGTAAAGTGCGCTACATTGTCCGCCAATTTCATCCAGCGCATCAATTACATGCGTGTGCATCTTCATCATGCCCGCTTCAAACACGGCAAAAAGTCCCACTGGACCCGCACCAATAATCGCAATATCTGTATCAATCTGTGTCATGGGGAGCGGTTATATGGTATTGTAAGCGACGATGCAATCTGCAATTATCAAAAAATCATCGAATGAATGTTAAGGTTTGACCATGAAAACAATTACAAACATCTTAGTATTAGGGGGGTGCGTGGTACTTGCCGCGTGCGCGACGCCTGCCGAGCGCAAAGCAGCACAAGCAGCGCAAGAACGTGCAGATAACACAGAATGCGTACGCCTTGGGTTTAAGGAAAATACGGAGAATTTTGGTAATTGTATTTTAAAGCTGCGTGAGATTCGCGTACAAGAAAAAGCAGCATTGCGTGCGCCGTATGATGATTATCCTCGTGTGGGAATGGGTATTAATTGGTCGCGGTTTTAGGTGGTGGCGATGGTTGAATTCTCTTGGTTAGCGCATTATCCGGAGGGAGTGGATTGGCATGAGGAGATTCCTGTGGGTGCGCTGCATGAACGCCTTGATCGTGCCGCCACTCTCTATCCTGAACATGTTTGCTTGGAGTTCAAAGGAAAAGTCTTCACCTATTGCACGATTGTTGAGAAGGTAAAGCGTTTTGCCCGGGGCTTGCATGAAATGGGGGTTGGCAAAGGCTCAAAAGTGGGGGTATTTTTGCCAAACTGCCCTCATTATATTATCGCTTATTACGGTATTTTGCGTGCTGGCGCGACAGTGGTTAATTTCAATCCGCTTTATTCCACCCATGAATTGCAGCATCAGATCGAAGATTCTGGCACGGAAGTGATAGTCACCCTCGCGTTAAAGGCACTCTATCCCAAGCTTACGCCGTTCATCGGTACGACCTGCCTAAAAAGGGTGATTGTTGGTGAGATGAGCGAAGCCTTGCCACTCACTAAAGCTGCACTTTTCACTACGCTGAAAGCCAAAGAAATTGCAGACTATCCTCATGATGATGCGCATATCAGTTTTGCGAAGATGATGCAGTACCCTGCACAGGTGCAAACTGCGGATATTGATCCTTATAAAGACATTGCGGTGTTGCAATATACAGGTGGCACGACAGGCGTGCCGAAGGGCGTGGTGTTGACCCATGCCAATCTGACGTCGAATATTCGTCAGTGTCGTTTGTGGTTCACCAAGGCGCATGATGGCAACGAAACCATCATGGGTGTGCTGCCATTCTTTCATGTATTTGCGATGACGGTTGTGCTGAATTTTGCGGTGGCGTCGGGCTTTCGTATCATCATGCACCCACGCTTTGAGCTGAAATCTTTACTAGAAGACATCGAAAAATTCCGACCCTCGCTCATGCCGGGAGTGCCAACCATGTTTGCTGCGATTTTGGCGCATCCACGGGTAAAAAACTATGATTTAAGTTCGCTAAAAATGTGTATTTCAGGTGGTGCGCCGCTGCCACTCGAAGTCAAACGCCGCTTTGAAGAGATGACAGGGTCAATCTTGTTTGAAGGGTATGGTTTGTCTGAGTGTTCCCCTGTGGTGGCGTGCAACCCGCCTTTTGGAGTGAATAAAATGGGGTCAATCGGCTTGCCTCTGCCCGCAACCATCATGGAAGTGGTGGATAAGGATGATGAAGCTACGCTGCTGCCGCAGGGTGAGATCGGCGAAATCTGCATTCGTGGGCCGCAAGTGATGCAGGGTTATTATAATAAACCCGAAGAGACCACCAAAATTCTCAAAAACGGTCGCCTACATACGGGTGATTTGGGGTATATGGATGAAGAAGGGTATTTCTTTATTGTTGACCGCAAAAAAGAGATGATTTTATCCGGCGGGTATAACGTCTATCCCCGCAATATCGAAGAAGCCCTCTATCTGCATGAAGCCGTTCTAGAAGCCGCTGTCATCGGTACGCCTCATGACTTGCGCGGTCAAGTCCCCAAAGCCTTTATCGTACTGCGCGAAGGCAAAACTGCCACCGACCGTGAACTCAAAGACCACCTCAAACAACACATCGCTGCCTACGCCATGCCGCATGAGTTTGTCTATCTTGATGCCCTGCCGAAGTCACCGATTGGGAAGATTTTGAAGAAGATGCTGAGTTAGTAGTTAGGTTTTAGGTATTAGGTTTTAGCTCCGCGTCATTGCGAGGAACGAAGCAATCCAGACAAACTATTCTCTAGATTCCAGCTTGCGCTGGAATGACAAGATAACTAGATTGCCGCGTCGCATTCGCTCCTCGCAATGACGCGGAGCTAAAACCTAATTCCTCAATGGCTTATTATTCTCCAACATAAACGCAATCCTATCCAGTGTCGGTTTGGTTTTGACCAGTTCCATGAACATATCATGCTCTAAATCAAGCAGGTTTTGCTCGGTGAGTTCTTCGGTGATGTCGGTGTTTCCGCCGGATAAGACGACCGCGAGGTGATGTGCAACGACCGCGTCGTGTGGGGTGGCTTTGCCGCTGGCGGTGAAGCCTTCGATGGCCATTTCCAGCGCGACTTTTGCGCTTTCTCCGGGTAAGCGGATGGTGGTCGGTTCGGGCGCGGCGTAGTTCTGCGCGAGTTCCAAACATAAATCTTTCGCTTCAGATAACACGCGTGTGCGGTTCATCACGATACGCGACTTGCTATTCACGATAAGCATTTCCTGCGCTTCCAGAGCAGAAGCCGACACTTTTGCCATTGCAATTTGTTCAAAGACTTTAGAGATTACTGGCATAGGACCGCCCGCAATGAGCGGGCTGGTTTTTATTGTTTGCTCCTGCGCTGCGCTTCCTGCTTCGCGCAATGAGCCTGACGCTTGCGCGACTAAAGGGTTCGGATTCCTATCCTCACGCGCGGCTAATGCCTTTTGTGTAGCAAAATAACGGAACAACAATTCCTTACAGCCGCCCCAACCTGGAATCACGCCGACGCCAGCTTCTACCAGCCCTGCGTAAGTTTCCAAATGTGCTGCTACCGCGTCACAATGTAGGAGTAACTCACAGCCGCCGCCGAGTGCCATGCCGGACGATCCGCCGACCACAGGGAAGGGGGCGTATTTGAGTGCCATATAGGTGTCTTGCCCTTGCTTGATGACGCCTGACAAGGTTGGCCATGCGGCCAAATTGCCAACATACATGAAAAATCCAAGATTCGCGCCGACCGAGAATTGATCTGCGTCGCTGGAGATGACCAAGCCTTTGAAGCCGCCCTTTACGATGTCGATGGATTTGTGCATCATGCCCAAAATATCAGGGTCAATCGAGTTCATTTTGCTGGTGAATTCCATGCCCAACACGCCGTCACCCAAGTCCCACAGACGCGCAGAACCGTTTTTGGCAACAGGTTTCGCGCCGCGCGTGGTGTCCTTAATCAGCCAGTTGGCTTTTGGCGTGATGATGGGGGCGTAATCACCCTTCATCATCCATTGATAGACCGCTTTTTCATCCTCTTTATACAGCGGCTTATCACCTGCTGAGGTTAGGATCTCAGGCACATCTAAGCCTTCTTCCGCGCACATCTTCGCCAGCCACTGCGCCCCTGAGAACTGCCCCGCAACATCAAGTCGGTCAATCAGTTCAAATGGCCCGTATTTCCAGTTATAACCCAAACGCATCGCCTTATCGACCGAGCGAATATCATCCGATATTTGCGGGATGAGCGACGCGGCGTAATGCAGCGTATGCACCAATACTTTTTTCGCGTAGATACTGCCCACATCACCCACAGCCAGCATGGCTTGCAAACCGTCTTTAGCTGCTTCGACGCTCGCTAAGGTTGATTTTTTCTCTTTGGCGTAGTCACCTGTGATGAGGTTTATCACCTCTTTAGATTTTTTGCCGCCTTCGGTGTTCAAGCGGAAAAATCCGCCTTTGCCTTTGCGCCCAGTATAGCCGTCGGCTATCATTTTTTTGACGAGATCAGGCTCGCCATACATCGTGCGGAAACGGTCATCTTTTGGTAGTGTCGCCATCATTGCTTTCGCAATCAGTGGCATCAAATCAATTCCAATCAGGTCAAATAGCCCGAATACGCCTGTTTTCGGCACGCCAATCGGCTTGCCCATCACCGCGTCAGCATCTTCCACCGCAATGCCTTGTTTAATCGCTTCCAGCAGCCCAACCATTAGCCAATAGACCCCAATGCGGTTGGCGATGAACCCTGGGGTATCCTTGACGCGCACCACGCCTTTGCCCAGCACTTTATCTGCAAATTCTTCAATCTGTGTGACGATTTCAGGGTTGGTGTTCTTGCCGCCCGTGACTTCCATTAAGCGCATATAGCGCGGAGGATTGAAGAAATGGGTAATCACAAAATCACGTTGAAAACGCTCAGACAACCCTTCGGTTAATGATTGCAGCGGTAAGGTCGAAGTGTTGGACGATACGATGCAGCCGTCCTTGCGTATGGCATCAATTTTTTTGTAGGTGGCTTGTTTGACACCTAAGTCTTCCAGCACGACTTCCACAATCCAATCGACTTCGGCAAGCTTGCTAATATCATCCTCCAAATTGCCAGCCGTGACGAGTTTTGCACAGTTTTTATGGGCGAACGGTGCAGGCGATGCCTTCAAGCATTTCTCAATCGCGCCCTCAGCCAGCATGTTGCGGTTGGTCGCGTCCTTTGGGACAATATCGAGCAGTAATACAGGAATCCCCGCATTGGCAAAATGTGCAGCAATGCCGCTTCCCATCACGCCTGAACCAAGTACGGCAACTTTACGAATCTGTGTCATGTGGGTGTTCCTAATGTTTGTAATTGTTGCCTTAAATGAGGTAATTCTTTGAAGATAACGCTTTTGATAATGGCTGGGTCAATATCACCAAGATAATCATGCACTAACACATTACGAAATCCAGCAATCGCTGCCCAGTCAATTTCAGGGCATTTCATTTTTGTTTGTTCCGAGAGTCTTTGTGTGGTTTCCGCCATAATTTGTAAGACACGTAAAATTGCCATGTAATTACGATAATCTGCTAATGCAATGTCAATGGTTGGGAAATCCGAAATAAACCCCTCTATGTCGGCGATATATTTAAAGATGGCAGTGATGTAAATGCTGTCTTGTTTCATATTATGTCACCTGTCGAATATGCGCCATAATGAAGGGTTTGAGTGCAGGTGCAATATTGTGATCCATCACCACATCAACGCGCCGTCCAAGTAATTTGCTGGCGTGATGTTGGAAGCCACCCAGTTCAAAGCCAGTATGATGAGCATGGTCAAAACTGATGAGCAAATCAATGTCGCTATCTTCGCGTTCTTCCCCTCGCGCGACAGAACCAAACACACGGATATTACTCACACCATATTTTTGTCCTATGGTGAGAAGTTCTTCGCGTTTGTTATGTAGTGTTTCGAGTAGAGTCATCGTTATACTGGGCATCCTTTTTGAGCATTAGTACAACCAATATATTCTTTGAGATGATTAATTCTCTCTTTTGTCATTTTAATGAGACAGTTATTCATAAAGAATTCCCAAGAACTGCCTCCCTCATTTTTTTCACCAACTTCATAATTACAGGTTTGATCTTTAAATTCTTCCCATGCTTTTTGTGCATCGTTTAGCCTGCTTTGATTATGCTTATTGAGTGATAACATTTTCTTTTGAAATAATATATTCATTTCTGATTTAGTATTAAGCAAACTTTTTTCAGAACAAGCATTTATTTCATTTTGATTGCCAGAAGGATTGCACAAAAAATCTTGTGCTATAGCACTGTGAGTTGCAGAAAGTAATACAATCCAGCATAGCAAAATCAATTTCATAATATATTTTCCCATCACGCCTGAACCAAGTACGGCAACTTTACGAATCTGTGTCATGTGTAGTCCTAGTTTATGGTGTTATTCCAGCGAACGCTGGAATCTGATTGATGGAGTGCCTAGATTCCATTTTGCAGTGGAATGACAAGAGCATTATATCTTTTCCAGCACCGTAGCAATACCCTGACCGCCGCCGATGCACATGCTCGCTAAGGCATACTTACCGCCTGATTTATGCAGGAGTTGCGCGGCTTTGCCCGTGATGCGTGCGCCTGATGCACCGAGTGGGTGACCAAGTGCTATCGCACCCCCTTCGATGTTGAGTTTGCTTGCGTCCACGCCAATTTGCACGGCGCAAGGAATCGCTTGTGCGGCGAAGGCTTCGTTGAGTTCAACGACATCTAATTGATTCACGTTAATGCCTGCACGTTCCAATGCTTTTTTGCTGGCACTGACAGGTCCTAACCCCATAATTTCAGGCTTTAAGCCAGATACGGCTTGCGACTTGATACGTGCGAGCATCGGGAGCTTGTGTTTTTTCGCGTAGGCTTCTGAACAAACCAGAACGGCTGATGCGCCGTCGGTGAGGGGTGATGCAGTGCCAGCGGTGACTAAGCCGTCGCTTACGAAGGCTGGCTTGAGGGTCGAAAGGGCTTCGGTTGAGGTGTCGGCGCGGATGCAGCCGTCTTTACTCACAATGCCGTCTTTGGTTTGGATGGGGATAATCTCACCTGAGAAATCTGCTTTTGCAGCTTTGGCATGGCTGGATACAGCAAAAGATTCCATATCTGTGCGCGAAATGCTGCACGCCGCCGCTACATTTTCTGCGGTGAGTCCCATGCCCATATAGGCTTGTGGGTAGGTTGCATAAAGCCCTGGATGTGGCAGTGGGTTGAAGCCTGTCATCGGGACACGGGTCATGGATTCCACGCCAGCACAGATAAAGACCTCACCAGCACCAGCAGCGATTTTAGCGGCAGCACTATGAATTGCTTCCATCGAAGAACCGCAGAAACGGTTGATGGTTACACCGCCTATTGTTTCAGGCAGTCCGGCAAGAAAACCAACGAGTCGCGCAATGTTAAAACCTTGTTCGCCTTCAGGAAATGCGCAACCAAGCAATAAATCTTCAATGTCATCGGGATTAACGCCTGTCTTGGCGATAAGCCCTTTGACGGTTTGCGCAGCAATTTCATCAGGCCTAGTTTTGGCAAGTGCGCCTTTGAACGCTGGAGTAAAAGGAGAACGAACGTAACAGGCGATAACAGCAGAGTGCATGAAAGACCTCTTTTAAGTAATGCGTTTCTATTTTGAATATAACCTAAATAACACTTTTAGTATAGCTTAACGCTTTGTATGGTACATGATATTTACCATTTCCCCCAAAAGTTCAGATATGTTTGTGGTGGAATCTTATGCAACTTATATTCTGTCGCCATGTTATCATCTGTAATAAGCCATAAATCCTTTTGTTTGAGTGCGATATCATGCCAGTCTGGTAGAGGCATAGTAATGAGTTCTTCCATTTTCTTTTTATGTTGCTCTGATTGCGTAAAAAGTGGCGTGCCGTCTTTGGTAATAAATTGCAGAAGATTGTGGCGTTTCTGTTCTGGAGTAAGGTTAAAAGGAGCATCGCTGGCGGCTGCAAAATTTTTTATCATGACCACGTGTTTAAATATTTTTGCAGCTGTGTAGAAACAATCTGCTGCGCTGGTGGTGTTGAAATAGATAACGCCATTAGGCCTAAGGTGTTGTTTTGCAAGCTGTAAGAATTCTTTAGAGAGCAAATTGACGGCGTTGTTACGAATGTGAAAAGAAGTGTTACTCACAATCATATCAAATTTTTTATCTGGATGCATTTTTAGCCATCTTCTGCCATCATCATGGATAAATTCTACTTTGGGGGAGTGGGGTAGGTCTTGGGTGGCTTGATAGAAAGGTAAGAGCGTTTTGTATCCTTGGTTGATTTCGACACTGGTCAATGATTCTAACGGTGCATACTTTGTAAAGACGCTTGCCCACGAACCGCTACTTAACCCTATATCAAGAATGTTTTTTGGTGCAGGGTGCAAAGCTGCAATCATATAAGCACGAGAAATCATGTTGCCATCAGTAATAGGGTCAGTATTAAAGCGACCATCATATGCGCCGCCGCCATAGATAATATCGCCCTTAGATGAATGTTCTACCGTGATAATACCGCTGCGATTTTCTACGATATGAACAAGCTTTCCGTTCTCGGCCTTGTCTTGTATGGCATTATAAAATTGCAGGGGATGTAAGCATGAGAGGCTCGCTCCGCCAAGAGCTAAAATGGTCAGCGTTGCGTAAGCGTATTTTATAGGTTGCTCAGTGTTGTGGGTACAGTAGAGCAATGTACATAAGCATGAGAAAAGGAAAATGACGAGCATGACTTCTACAATTGAGAAGTGATCGAATAAAAATAAACCAATGGCGAGGCAGCCTAGTGTAGAGCCAATGATATTGGCGCAGTATAAATATCCAACTTCTGTGCCGGATTGTTTTGTAGTGGATGAGCGAATACTTAAATGGCAAAGGGCTGGAAAAATTGCTCCTGCCTTATGGGCTTGGAGGCCTAAGAACATAAAACTAAAAATGTTCATGATAGAGGCAATTTTGACATGCGATAGCAAGATAAAAAGGGGGAATGAAACCCCTAAAAGCACGGTAAGCGTTAGTAAATGTTGACGTGTAAAAGCCGCCATGTCGCCGTTGGCATCAGCGTGACGCTTAACCGAGAGTGCGCCGCCTGCAATCCCACAAAGAGTGATAAAAAGAACCATGCCAAAGGTTTCGGCGCGTCCAGATGTTTGGAAATCAATCAAACGATACCAAACAGTTTGTAAGCCGAGAGCTACTGCGCCCATTATGCCAGAGATAAACAATGCGTAAGGAAAACTTAGGGAACATTCAGAAGCGTGGATGGAGGGAGTTGTCTTATGTGTCTCCTGTATTAGGGCGTGTTTTTTAAGCATGGAACAAAGCGCGTATGCACCAAGAGCGGTAAGTATGTTGCAGCCACAAGCGAATGCGACGGTTGCTTTTAATCCCATGACAACAAAGATGATTTTGACGGTGGCAATCCCTGCGACAGCAGATCCCAAGGTGTTGAGTGCGTAGAGTTTCCCTACGGTTTTGCCGATATTGTGGACGGTTTGTTCAAGGTAAGTGACTAGGATGGGAAGTGTCGCACCCATCAGCATGGTGGGAAAGAGTAAAAGCATCACAACGATGCCAAATAAGCTAAACATGGAGTCCGGTGGAACGATTGTGCCTGCTTGTCGAATAAGCCCAAGGCTGAAAATGCCGTAAAGACCAATCATGCATTCAATGGTAACAAAACATTCAAGCAAGTGATTGGGTAATTTTTTTTGTATTGCGCCACCAAGCAATGCTCCGAGTCCAAGTCCACCCATAAAAACACTGACAACCAGTGTCACGGATTCTGAATTGATGCCAAAGGTAGAAAAAATAATGCGTTGCCAGACGATCTGGTAAATAATGGCAGCAAAACCTGAAACAAAAAATAATGCTGGTAGCAAATCAAAAACAGTGCATTTTTTTAGGGAAGAAATGAAGTAAGAAGGGGGTGAAGAAAGCATTGTAGATACCTTGGTTGTTATTGAAGTTATATTAATGGCTCAGGTTACATAGGTCTCCGTCTGTCCTTTGGCTGTCTCCGTGCGTTGTTCTTGGCTTTCAAAGAGGATGTCGGTCTCGCCGAAGGTGGCGATGTGAAAGGCCGCGTCGCCTTCATTCATCAGTGGTAGCATCGTCATGCCGATGATAATCCCTGCATATTTGGCACGAACTTCAAAGCGGTGATGTCCAAATGGGTCGGTAATGATGCCGAGAAGCTCTTGCTTTTGGACTTTTTCACCGAGTTGTCGGGTGATGGTCAAAATGCCGCTATGTGGTGCGCGTACCCAATAGCTTGATCCCGCAAACATCACGTCGCCACGCGGTTCCTTCGCACTACCTGCGGGTAACATCTCAATCGCTTCCATTACCGCCAAAATGCCATGAATACCTTTCTGCACTACGTCGTTATTAAAGCGCAGTGCCTCGCCGCCTTCATAGAGCAAGGTGGGAATGTTATGAGTCTGCGCCGCCTCGCGTAGCGAGCCATCACGCACGTTAGAATTAATGATCATCGACACACCAAACGCCTTAGCAAGCTTGCGCGTCAGGGGGTCATCGAGCGTCGCACGAATCTGTGGCAAATTACTGCGGTGGATCGCCCCTGAATGTAGGTCAATGCCATAATCAGATTTTTTGACCACTTCTTCCATAAAAGTATAAGCAAGCTGCGAAGCGAGCGAACCGTTCTCATCTCCCGGAAAACAGCGATTTAAATCACGCCTATCAGGCAAATAACGTGATTTGGTATTAAATCCAAACACATTGACGATTGGTACGGCAATTAGTGTCCCGCGCATTTTAGCTAAGAGTTTATGGTGAAGCAGGCGTTTGACAATATCGACACCGTTTATTTCATCACCGTGAATCGCCGCGCTGACAAACAGCGTTGGTCCATCTTGTTTGCCGCGCACAACCTCAACAGGCACAGCCATACCAGTAAAATCATAGAGTTTTGCAATCTCTAGATTAATCTGCTTACGCGTCCCTAGAGCAATTTCATGCCCCGCGATGCTAAAAATCCCTGCGCCCATAGCCAACTCCTACTGCATGACTATAGATGTCAAAAGGATAAGGAATCCAGAAAAACTATGAAAAACGAATGATATTGCTTGGTTAATATGGGGGATGTTACTTGAATGCTTGGGATAGCTTTCGCCTGTCATTACTGCGAAAGCAGGAATCTAGTCTTTCTGTTGCTCCTCTTCCAGATGTTCTTCTGTTCGCTATTCCAATTCTGCCAGCATGCTGATTTTGTGGGGGGTGATGTCTTGGGTTATGTGTGGAATGTTATATAGAGTAGGGCAGGATGAGTGAACGCGGAAGGGTGATTTCTATGCGAGGTCAGAAGACCGAAGTGGGGATTAATTAAAGAACTAAAAATGGTGCCGATGAGAAGAATCGAACTTCCGACCCCGTCATTACCAATGACGTGCTCTACCACTGAGCCACATCGGCACACTTTCGCGCTTTGGATGTTTTTTGGCGGCTTTGCCAAACGTACCATCAACCGCATCATAAAATCTTGCGTGTGGTCTTGCAAGAGGCGCGCAATCTGCCATATTGAAAATGATTTAGCAAGTGGCGATTTTATGTTTTGTGAAAAACTTTATAAAAGTAGGGTGTTGTGGGTGACGGTATGACGGAAAATGATGATAAAAATCAGCACAAGCAAAAGCTTGCAGTGAAATCTGATGCGAAGAAAAAACAATTAGCGCAGGCTTTGCGTCACAATTTACGCCGCCGTAAAGCGCAACCTGACGCGGATTCATCAACAAAAGAGTCATAATACTGTCATTTGTTTATGGTATCGTGTTATAAGTAATTGCCGCGACTGCGGCTGCGGTGGTCGTCTGCTGTAAGCCTTAGTGGCGTTTGAACGTCTAAAATTATAGCCTCTATAGGGTCTGCGCTTTTGAGTCACGAACTGAAGAAAAAACTGGTTGCGATGCGCAATCGCAAATTGCAAATGATTCAGATGCATCATGCGCTGCATGAGCAGTCACGCGAGATTGCGAAAGAAGGTGCGCAGCAAGCTTTCGAGGGTGCGACCAAGCCGAGTAATGAAGTGGATGATGTGGTGTTCAGCGCGAAGATGCAGGAAGTGCGTAATAAACTGACAGGACGCAAGCGTATGGCAAAGGAGCGGTGGAATCGCTTTGCGGGAACAGCCGCCGCAGGTGCGAAGGGTTTATGATATGAGTACATTATCGCCGCAGCCTTTGAAGTTTCGGACGTCAGATGGGACGCCGCTTATTTTTTATGCGATTGATGGTGAAGAGACCGCAACCCAGTATTTCGACCCTGATGATGCCTTTGCACTCGAACACCATCCAGATGGGAGTTACACCGTCCATATTGCGATTGTTGATACGACCATCATTCCCAAAAAAACGACAGAATATAATAAGGCTGCGTCGCAAGGGGAGTCGATCTATGCCCCCGCGTATGTGCCGATGTTAAGCATTGATCGTAATAAGCAGATTGGGCTGAAGGATGGCGAAAACCGTGCAATGGTGACAACGGTAGAAGTGAATGCGCAAGGAGAGATTACACACAAAGAATTTGGAATTTATAATGTGGATGTGGTGAGTATGACCCATAAGCAAGCGGCGCAGGCTTTGGGTGAACATAAGAAAGACTTAACTGCGTTTGATGGTTTGGCGGATGTGCTGATGCATGCGAGGTCTGAACGCACGCATCGCACGGAATATGATGAAAAAACAGGTCTTTTCGTTGGTGCGGAAGGTAATGTCAAATATTTGCCAGAGGATGAAACACTACGCAGCGTGCATAAAATTGTACGCGAGGTGATGATTTTAGGTAATGTTGCTGCGGCGTCGTGGGCAGAAGCTGCGCGCTTGCCGTTCTTGTTCAGAAATCATGGGCCAAGTGATGGTAATGAATTTCGGGTCAGTGATTTAGCTGCATACGATAAAGATGAATCATCGCGTCAAGAGACGATGGAAATGATCCAACGTTTCATGCAAGTACCCGCCAACTATGGGTTTAAAAATAAGGGTCATTTTGGTCTTGGGGTGGCGTCGTATGCACACACAACCTCCCCGATGCGCCGCTACGCCGATATGGTCAATCAAAAGCAATTGGCCTATGTGATGGAAGTCGCCACGCTGACGGAGTCGCTCCTAGATGTTGGCGTGAGATCAGGGGTGGATGCACAAAAGATCCATGCATTTGTTTGGGATCATCTTGGTGATGCGGTGATACCTGCATTGGTACAGGCGCGGCTTTATCAGGAGCGTGATGAGCAAGGGGTACGTCTGGCGAGGTCAAAAAGCAACCTTTACGGTGGGGTGAAGGCATTGTGTGAGTTGGCGCAGGAAGAGGGGCTGATTGATGCGAGCCGCGTTTCGGATCTGGCAAAAAAACATTATGCTCGAGATGTACAGGCAGTTGCCATGCCCTATATTCCATTGGAAATGGCACAGGTAGGTGAGGGTCTAAATAACACTTTGAGTAAATCGCAACAAGAACGCAGGGCGTATAATAAACTGCGTTTGGATAGCTGGCTTAAAAAAGTAATGGCAGCACCCGATATCGGGATTTTACAAAGTGCTTCGACTGAAGAATTCACTAATTTGCTTGAGCGAGCTGCGATTACAGGGCAGATGAATGAACCGCTGCAACAAGAAGTGTTACGCCGTATGGATATGGGCGAAAAACTCAAACCGTATAAAGCCTATGCGGGGATATTATTTCTTGCACCCAACGATGAAGATGGGATGGGCTTGTGGAAAGAATTGAAGCAGCGCGTGTTAGAGGATCTGCGCTTTAATGGACGTGCGATGAATCAATTGCTTGATATGCTGCAAGATAGCAACAAAAAAATTGGTAGGTTTACGGCCGCCCCCATTTACAGCGAAGTCATGTCACAGGGTAAAGACGGTAATTCATTGTATGCAGCGCAATATGTGTTGCCCATGGCGGGCGGACAGTTTTGCGCTCCAAGCTATACGATTATGCCGGAAGATTTTAAGGAACTGGCAAAGAGTGAGGCGCAGTTCCAGCTTGTACGCCATCTTGCGCATCATAGTCTTGTGCCTGTCAATAATGTGGTGTTACCAGAAGCACTTTCGACACAGGTCTATTCGGTAAGTAAGCCTTTGGATCTTTTACAAAGGATTGCAGAGGAAAATGGACTTGTATTGGAGTATAGTACGCGTCCATCAAGACGGTTGGTGCGCTATAAACTATCATCATCAGAGGAAAATGCTGCACCTGAAGAGGCAGAGTATGTGGAGGGACAGCAAGCAGCCGTGATACTTAAACGGCGCATTTTACGCGCAGATGGTAAGCCAGAAGATGAGATTATAGCAAGAGGTGAGAAATTCGCCGCGGATAATCCTACCGATAATAGCTATTTGAGCAGTCAGGAAGATGCGCTGCGCCGCGCTGCACAGCGTGTGCTGCGTCATCCCACGGTAAAGGTGATGTTACCTAAGGGAACTTATGTGGATTTCAGTGCGCCTGAAGATCCGATCAAGGCATTGGAGCATTTTGCGCAGGGTCATCATTTAAAATTGGAGTTCTCAGTGCCGCAGAGAGTGGAAGAAAATGGGCATCCGCAGCAATTATTGATACTTACAGTGAAAGAGTTGGGTCAAGGCAAAGCAGATGGTTCTGTATTGTTTCGGGGTGAAATTACTGCTGATACGTCGGCACGTGCCAAGTATGAATTATGTCGGCAAGCATTGGAGGATGTGAGAGGCAATCCTAAATATGCGCCGCGTCGATCTTCTTCTGTTTTGAATGCTTCTGCTCGCCCAAGCTTTACAATAGATCATGTCACATCACACGCGCCATTAGCGCAAGCTCCTGCGTTTGGGTTGGGGTCATCACAATAGTGTGAGAAAAGGGGGTGGTGATGTTACAGCAAGAAAATCAAGGGATGGTTATATGTTATGTCACGCTGCCAGATAAAGAGACGGCGAATATTATGGCGCATACATTGCTAGATGAGCGTCTGATTGCCTGTGCGAATATACTCGGTGAGGTAGTGTCCATCTATGATTGGGAAGGTAGGCGCGCTCAGGAGAGCGAAGTGGTGATGCTGCTCAAGACATCTTGTGCGAAACAAGAGACGGTCATGCAGCGCGTAGCAGCACTGCATCCTTATGAAATACCTTGCATTGTCTGTGTCGATGTGCCGCAGGTATATCCGTCATTTGCACAATGGGTGATAAAAGCGACAGAATAACCTTGAAACCGTTAAAAACATCGTGTAGAAAGCGCACCTCTTACGTCGGTTGTGACGTTATTGGGGCGTAGCCAAGCGGTAAGGCAGCGGTTTTTGGTACCGCCATCCCAGGTTCGAATCCTGGCGCCCCAGCCATAAAACAAGCCCCTTTTGGGGCTTTTTTTATGGCTAGAGTCTGCTTGATGAAAACCGCTAATATATAAAGACACGTTGTTGTAGCCATAAGATGGATGGATAAGCGGCGATCCACATCCAGAAAAAACGGTTTAGGCCAAAAAGACACGCATTGGCAAAGTGAAATATCGCGGCAATGGTGAGTCCAATCACCAGCGTAGTGTGGGTGAATAAGGTTAAGGGGAAGATCAGCTCAAACAGCATTACCGCCCACGACATTGCCAGCAACAGGCGTTGCCAATCCGCCCAGCCCCTCAGTGCTTCGCTCACAGGATAGGCAGAAAAACGAAATACATCATTCAGTGCGCGCCCATTTCGCCACTCAGGGTTCACGATTTTGACCCAGCCTGCAATGAAATAGGACAGCACGAGTTGCACTGCGAGATAGCCAAAAATGGTTTCTTGCCACCACACGTCTGGCATCCAATGTGTGAGGCATAGGCAACATAGGATGAGTAAGCTCATGCGGTCGCTGCCGCCGTTATACGGACCTTGGAATCGTTTCAGAATGAATAGTGCATGTGCCACTAACGCAAGGCTTATGTAAGGTGTTTGAAACCCAATCATTAGCAGAACACTTAGCAAGATACGCGGTAAAAACAGCCGTTGTTCATCATGTGTAGCACGTAGATGTTCAGCACTTTGTTGTAAAAATCCAAATGCTAGCAAAATTTCTGTGGCGCGTAGTGCGGTATCGAGAGTCATAAAACCGCCTTTTCTGCGCAGGGGAATATCTGCGATAGGAAGGTGATTTCTTTGTGTAGTTCTGCACCGTTTCGGCTCACAAATACTAACCTGAATTGTATATAAGGAGTGGTGGTATGTACATCTGCCTCAATACGTTTGCGAATTTCTTCAAGGCTATGCTGCGTCGGGTTTTGCATCAGTCGCTCTGCGCAACTCACCAGAAACAGCGATGCATTCCATTGTGGATTATGTACCATTCGTGCCAGCATTGTGTTGATCCTAAGTTGCGCAGGGCGTGGGCGAAACTCTTGCCACTCACTCGGAGCGTCTTGTGCGGTATTCAGCAGCGCAAATTCAATGCGTGGTGACGGCGTAATCGCATCAAAAAAACGCCACGAAGGTATCAGTACGGGCAAAAGAAGTTTGAGGCTATGCAGCATGGTTTTTCTGTGTTGTGTGATAGTGGTTGGTGGCTAGATTGGATGCACTATAACAGTTTGTATGTTGTAGGAAACAAATTCTCCTAATGCAAATCCCCATCTTTTTCGCTATAGCACAGTTTAGATCTACATAAAGAGAACATCATGCTCCGCCTGTCCGACATAAAACTCCCTCTTGATCATGCGCCTGATGCTATCCCAAAGGCGGCGTGTGCGAAGCTTGGGATTGCGGCGAATGACCTTGTGTCATGTAAGGTGTTTAAGCGCGGCAATGATGCGCGTAAGAAATCCGCGATTAAGCTGGTGTACACGCTGGATGTGCAGGTGAAGAACGAGGCGGGGTTACTCAAGAAATTCGCCCATGATAAAGATGTGAAGCCCACACCTGATATGTCGTATCAGTTTGTGGCGCACGCGCCTGAAAATCTTGCGACCAGACCTATTATTATAGGCGCAGGGCCGTGTGGCTTGTTGTGCGCGTTGGTGCTGGCACAGATGGGATTTCGTCCGATTATACTGGAACGCGGTAAGGTGGTGCGTGAGCGTACCAAAGATACATGGGATTTATGGCGCAAGTCTAAGTTGCATACAGAATCAAACGTGCAGTATGGTGAGGGAGGTGCGGGTACGTTCTCAGACGGTAAGCTTTACAGCCAGATTAAAGATCCGCGCCATCTTGGGCGTAAGGTGCTGGCGGAGTTTGTGAAGGCGGAAGCACCAGAAGATATTTTGACTGAGGCGCACCCGCATATTGGAACATTCCGTTTGGTGAAGATGGTGGAGAATATTCGCAAAACGATCGAGTCGCTCGGCGGTGAATATCGCTTTGAATCACGGGT
The DNA here is from genome assembly GCA_036770365.1 of Rickettsiales bacterium. Taxonomy (GTDB): domain Bacteria; phylum Pseudomonadota; class Alphaproteobacteria; order Rickettsiales; family UBA998; genus DAIPJH01. The sequence continues at coordinate 341,246 of DAIPJH010000001.1, read as the reverse complement.
GACGGATATTGATATAGACGACACGCGACGGGTGCGTGGTGTCGTGCTGGCGAATGGTGAACATATCGTATCTGACCATGTGGTGCTGGCGATTGGTCATAGTGCGCGGGATACGTTCCAGATGCTCTATGACAGAGGTGTGTATGTTGAAGCAAAACCGTTTGCAATTGGGTTTCGCATTGAGCATCCGCAATCGATGATTGATGTGATGCGTTTTGGGGAGTCGGCAGGCAATCCCATTTTAGGTGCGGCGGATTATAAGTTAGTACATCATGCATCGAATGGGCGTGATGTCTATAGTTTTTGTATGTGTCCGGGTGGTACAGTTGTTGCGGCGACATCGGAAGAAGGGCGCGTGGTCACCAACGGTATGAGTCAATATTCTCGCGCTGAACGTAATGCGAATGCTGGGATTGTGGTGGGGATTACGCCTGCGGATTATCCTGAAGGGATTTTGGCGGGAATTGATTTTCAACGTAAATGGGAGTCTGCTGCGTTTGTCGCGGGCGGCAAAACCTACGCCGCGCCTGCGCAGCGTGTGGGGGATTTTATCAAGGGTGTGCCTTCGACTTATTTGGGTGATGTTGTGCCGTCCTATAAACCAGGTGTTACACCAACCGATTTATCGAGCTGCTTACCTGATTATGCTATTAGTGCGATTCGTGAGGCACTGCCAGTCTTCGGCAAGCAAATCAAAGGTTTTGATATGGATGACGCGTTGTTAACAGGCGTGGAAACGCGTACCTCATCGCCGATTCGCATCAAGCGTGATGAAAGTCTGCAAAGCCTGAATACTAAAGGACTCTATCCTGCGGGTGAGGGGGCGGGTTATGCAGGTGGGATTTTATCCGCAGGCGTGGACGGCATCAAGATTGCCGAAGCGGTAGCGTTGAGTATGCTGTCAGTTAACTGATGGTTACTTTTTGAACCGAATCTTCTTTTCAATGATAAGCTGCTTGCTTTTTACTCTGACTGAATAATGTCCACGTTTAAGTTTGGCTTCTTCAGAAGTATTGTAGTTATAAGGCTCAAAGGCAATGTCGCAACAGCCCGCAAACAAAAGCGCGATGAGTGCGGCAATACGCAGCGCGGCGGTAACTATGCGATGTAGGTCAGTCACAGGTAAATTGAGCAAGATCTTTGGCCGAGCATGCCCCAAAATCCTGTCCTGCTGATGGTAGAGGCGGTGTCGCACCGGCTGCATCATTACTATCCATATGTCGCCACGCGGCGCGGCGTTCTTTTTTTGTTTCTGCCGTCTTTGATGGCGTACATGCTGAGACGAGTATGATGGTACACGCGGTGAGAAGAATAAGCTTTTTTATGTTAAGAAACATGACATATCTCCTTTGTATGAGACGAGTGGAATATGTAAATGCTAGCACTTATATAGCTTATTTGTGTCATGGGCTTTGATTATTATCAAGAGGATAGGCTGTACGAATTTGCAAAGGTATTCTTGAAGGTTCAAAATGTTCATTGTTCATTAACAAAACGTTAATCAATTCTTGATTTACTTACGTGCTTCCATTATGGGTAAAGCATGATAGATCGCGCTCAAAATATAAATAACTACCTCGATACCCATACCTTGATGCAGGGCGTTGACCGTGCGCTTGCGCGTTTGGATGATAAGGCATGGCGTTCTCATAAGATCAATGACACGGGATTGCAGATTACAGGTACATCACATGCAGATACGCTGCAGTTTGCTACGGTACATTTTCGTGATGCTTTAGGTGCAAATCGTACGTTGATTGCAGGTCGAGATCGTGATGATGCGACAATGTATCATGTGTGGTTGAGCAAGCCAAATAGTACATGTGTAGAGCCTCAATCTGTTGAGGTTAAACGTGATGATAATGGTAAGTTTTATGCGCAAAGTGGCGATGTGCGTGTTTATAATGACCGTTTTATGTATGACCATCAGGCGCGTGCCATTCATAGCTATGGTGATGCACTTGCAAAGAATGGGCATGAACAGACTAGCCGTGAAGTGACGGTGTTTGCGACAGGTACGGGTAAGAGCTATATTATTGCTCATACGTTAAAAGCAATTGGTGGTCGAGGTGTGGTCATTGCGCCAGCAGGGTTGGGTGACCAGATCCGAGAGGAAATTGCGGAAGTGATTCCACCAAAAGAACGCATTGTGACGGGTACTCACTATCAAGGTTCACCACAAGAGATTACTCATCAGCTGAAAGATTTTGATGGTATTTTAGTCATTGAAGCAACGGATCTAGAGCGTTTTATTGGTGATGAGAAACAGCGCGGGTGGCTATGTAGTGGCGAAAAAAAACATGTGTTCATTGATGAGGCACATGAGTTTACGGCTAAAACTGATCCTAGCAAACCAGCTGCAGGTGTTTATTACCTACAAGAACTTGCGAGGCATAACGATGTATTGGCAATTACAGCAACTCCTAATCCAGAGCTTTATGAAGCATTGGACATTAAGGATGCGAAGCCTGCGATTTCCATGACAATGTATGATGCGATGCATCGTTTGCCAGATCGTCCCTTTAGACCATTATCGCTTGAACTGACAAAGGTGGGTGAGAGTGCTTCGTTAAAAGATGTGTCACCAGAACAACGTGAAGCGATTCAAAAGAATAATGAACCCAATGTTCGTAGAGAGGCGTTGGTGGGGTATTTTGGGCGAGAAGAATACATTACACCTGACTATTATCGTGAGCATGGAACGGCATGGAAGCCACGTGATGATAATGGGCGACGTTATAGTTCTGCTGAAGAAGGGCATACGGCGCGTCAAGCTTTTATCAATGCAGTCCCACATCGCAATATGATGACAGATTCTCAAGAATCTTCAGTCATAGAGGCAATGCGAGAAAATCGTATTTGTTATGCACAACATAAAAATATTGCCTTTGCGGTGCGTGGAGATTTGGTAAAGAATCTTGCGCAAGATTTTCAAAAGATTCATGATGGGACGCTTGAAGGTATTGATGAACTTACACAGGAAGTGTGGAAACGTCGGGCGCAAAGTGCGATTGCTGCATATATTCAAATCTATCAACGCTCTTTTGGGTTGCCTGAAAAATTAGAGGAATTTCTGGGAGAAAAGAATCTAAGTGTTTTAAGGGTCAATGACAAAAACCTTGGGGATGTGGATACGCTGAAAACCTATCGTGAAGCGATTCGAAAGATTGACCCCAATGATTTTCGTGACGTGTTGCCGCATCTTTTTGAGCAGTTCATTAAAGAGCCAGAGGATATTGACTTAAGGCAAGAGGCTGTTATGGCTGCCGAAAAAACAGCGCGTTCGGCTGGCATGCGTGCGGAAGCAGAAAAATTACTACATATTTCTAGTAAAGAAGCGCGTCGTCTTGATATGGCGGGTAAATTGGAAGAACGTCTTTTGCTTGCAGGGAAAGATCCCGCAACGATTCAGGTAAAACCAGATTATTACGCGCTTGCCGTGTTGGGCGATGTTCCTGGTCAGGAGCAGGTTTTTGACATGAAAGATGGTAAAAAATTGGATTTGACAGGGGACGCTGTTGCTAAGTTGGTGCGCGCTGGCAAGGTGATGCATGTAGTGAATAATTATCGCTTTACGACTGGTTTTAGTGATCCTGACGTAATGATGACGCAGCGTGTTATAGAAAATAGCGGTGATTATATCGTAAGAGCAACCCAGATTTTAGGGCGGCCCATTCGTGAAAAAGATGGCGTTGCAGCGATTCAGGAGATCGTTGGGCCATTTGTGAATTTGGAGGGTACGCTTGGTGTAGATAGGCATTTTTCATGCTATGATGTGATTGCGAAGGATTATTTGGCGCGTGTAAATGAGTTTGCAAAAAATTGGCAAAAAGAAGGTCAGGCATTATGGCGACCTTCAACGCATGTGGCGCAGCCTGTGGTTACGTCCGTTGGCTCTGGACAGGCTCAAGGGCGAGGTGCAGCATGAGTTTTCAAGCAAAATTAGCATCGAAGCATGTTTATCTGGTGAACTCTCGTGCTTTTGGAGGTGTCGCGCAATGGCATTATATCCAAGTGCAGCCGAGCAAAGAGCCTTTGTTCTTTAAGGCAATGGAGCAATCTAGCTGCGACTTAAGTAGCTTTGGCGTGATGTTGTCGAGTGGATATGGTGAAGCTCCGCCCATGCATGTGCAGTGGGAGCTAAAAGCACAAGGTTTGCTTGGTTAAGCCGTGCTGATGCATGGTGGGATGAAAAACTTTCAAAATGAAGGCTAAAAACTCCACCTATATCCTTGATTTTTCTGGTCTCTCAAAAAAAAGTGAAAAAAGATGAAAAAAGTCGTTGACGTGATGGCATCTCAGCCATATAACGGCACTCCCTTCAGCGGACAAACACTGAAACGAGCTGAGGGAAACAAACTAAAGAATACCTGAAACGCAAGCGTTTCTGCTGTTAGACAAGTGAATATGTTTTTCTGACAAAGATCGCGTTTAGTAGGCTTTAAGTCTATTAAACAAAGAATCTGAGTTGATGTAAGTAAGTATCGTCCACACACGATAGGCAATCAGTTATACTGTTTTGTTCTGTTCGTGATGTGGCTCAAGAGAAGCCAAGTAATATAAGGGCATCTGGTGGATGCCTTGGCGGTAAGAGGCGATGAAGGACGTGTTACGCTGCGAAAAGTTTCGGGGAGCTGCGAAAAAGCTTTGATCCGGAAATGTCCGAATGGGGGAACCCACCGCATAGCGGTATCTGTCACTGAATACATAGGTGACGGAAGCAAACCTAGGGAACTGAAATATCTAAGTACCTAGAGGAAAGGAAATCAACGAGACTCCCTCAGTAGTGACGAGCGAACGGGGACCAGGCCAATGGTCGTAATGTAAAAACTAGAAGCGTCTGGAAAGTCGCGCCATAGTAGGTGATAGCCCTGTATAGGTAAAAAGCATTATGATCTTCGAGTAGGGCGGGACACGTGAAATCCTGTCTGAACATGGGGCGACCACGCTCCAAGCCTAAGTACTCCTTACCGACCGATAGTGAACCAGTACCGTGAGGGAAAGGTGAAAAGCACCCCGATTAGGGGAGTGAAATAGTTCCTGAAACCGGATGCCTACAAGCAGTCGGAGCATCTATACGATGTGACGGCATACCTTTTGTATAATGGGTCAGCGACTTACAGTCACTAGCAAGCTTAAGCCGTTAGGTGTAGGCGCAGCGAAAGCGAGTCTTAAATGGGCGTTAAGTTAGTGGTTGTAGACCCGAAACCAAGTGATCTATCCATGGCCAGGTTGAAGGTGAGGTAACACTCACTGGAGGACCGAACCCACTCCTGTTGAAAAAGTAGGGGATGAGCTGTGGATAGGGGTGAAAGGCCAATCAAACTTGGAAATAGCTGGTTCTCCGCGAAAACTATTTAGGTAGTGCGTCAGACGAATACCTGTGGGGGTAGAGCACTGGATGGACTAGGGGGGCCCAAAGCCTTACCAAATCTAACCAAACTCCGAATACCACAGAGTACTATCTGGCAGACAGACTATGGGTGCTAACGTCCGTAGTCGAGAGGGAAAAAACCCAGACCTACAGCTAAGGTCCCCAAGTCGTGGTTAAGTGTGAAAGCATGTGAGACGGCCATAACAACCAGGAGGTTGGCTTAGAAGCAGCCATCCTTTAAAGAAAGCGTAACAGCTCACTGGTCTAATCAAGCTGTCTTGCGGCTAAAATGTATCGGGGCTCAAACCACGCACCGAAGCTTAGGGCTTGAATTTATTCAAGCGGTAGCGGAGCATTCTGTAAGCCTGCGAAGGTGATCTGTGAAGATTGCTGGAGGTATCAGAAGTGATAATGCTGACATGAGTAGCGACAAAGAGTGTGAGAATCACTCTCGCCGAAATCCCAAGGGTTCCTGCTTAAAGCTAATCTGAGCAGGGTTAGTCGGCTCCTAAGGCGAGGCTGAAAAGCGTAGTCGATGGGAAACAGGTTAATATTCCTGTACTTGCTGGTGGTGACGCATCTTGTAAATTGTTTCTCCTTATTGGATTGGAGGGGCGATGAAAAGGTGCCAGGAAATAGCCCCAGCGTATAAACCGTACTCTAAACCGACACAGGTGGGATGGTAGAGTATACCAAGGCGCTTGAGAGAACGATGCTGAAGGAACTAGGCAAATTGCACCCGTAACTTCGGAAGAAGGGTGACCCTTATGTACGCAAGTATGTGAGGGTGGCACAGACCAGGGGGTGGCGACTGTTTATTAAAAACACAGGGCTCTGCAAACACGAAAGTGGAAGTATAGGGTCTGACGCCTGCCCGGTGCTGGAAGGTTAAGAGGAGATGTGCAAGCATTGAATTGAAGCCCCAGTAAACGGCGGCCGTAACTATAACGGTCCTAAGGTAGCGAAATTCCTTGTCGGGTAAGTTCCGACCCGCACGAATGGCGTAACGACCTCCCCACTGTCTCCAGCATCGACTCAGCGAAATTGAATTCTCCGTGAAGATGCGGAGTTCCTGCGGTCAGACGGAAAGACCCCGTGCACCTTTACTATAACTTTACACTGGTATTAGGGAAAACATGTGTAGGATAGGTGGGAGACTATGAAGCATCGGCGCCAGCAGATGTGGAGTCAACCTTGAAATACCACCCTTGTTTTGTTTGATATCTAACCAGATCCCGTGAATCCGGGGTTGGGACAGTGTATGGTGGGTAGTTTGACTGGGGCGGTCGCCTCCCAAAGCGTAACGGAGGCGCGCGATGGTAAGCTCAGGTTGGTCGGAAATCAACCTTTAGAGTGCAATGGCATAAGCTTGCCTGACTGCGAGACTGACAAGTCGAGCAGAGACGAAAGTCGGTCATAGTGATCCGGTGGTTCCTCGTGGAATGGCCATCGCTCAACGGATAAAAGGTACGCCGGGGATAACAGGCTGATGATGCCCAAGAGTCCATATCGACGGCGTCGTTTGGCACCTCGATGTCGGCTCATCACATCCTGGGGCTGGAGAAGGTCCCAAGGGTACGGCTGTTCGCCGTTTAAAGTGGTACGTGAGCTGGGTTTAGAACGTCGTGAGACAGTTCGGTCCCTATCTGCCGTGGGTGTTGGAAAATTGAGAGGATCTGACCTTAGTACGAGAGGACCGGGTTGGACATACCTCTGGTGTACCTGTTGTCGCGCCAGCGGCATCGCAGGGTAGCTATGTATGGAAGGGATAAACGCTGAATGCATCTAAGCGTGAAACCCACCTCAAAACTAGTTTTCCCTATCAGAGCCGTGGAAGACCACCACGTTGATAGGCCAGGTGTGGAAGTGCCGTAAGGTACGTAGCTAACTGGTACTAATTGCTCGATTGGCTTGATTTCGCTTGAGCCACTCACGCACAGTACAAAACAGTATTGTGTTGTGAACGATGAAAATATTGCATCAATGTCAGAAAAACATATTCCTTGCCTCTTTTGAGGCAAGACACTTAGCAAACAAGCCCGTTTATACGGCTTGGTGATTATTGCGAGGGTGGTCCCACACGTTCCCATTCCGAACACGACCGTGAAACCCCTCTGCGCCGATGGTACTATGTCTTAAGGCATGGGAGAGTAGGTCGTCGCCAGGCCTTATAAGCGGGCTTTTTTGCTTTTTGACTTTTATACATACCCCTACATCACGTTATCATTGTAATGATAACGTGATGTAGGGTTTTTTATGTGTATTATTATTGAGATTTCAGAAAAACAGTTGGCTTTTTTAGATGCGCTGTGTGTACGGAGGCATATTTCTCGTGCAGAGGCAGTACGCCGAGCTGTGAAGCTTTTGTTGGTATAGTGAAATGACGCTGAAGTTTTGCTAAATGATTTATTGTAGTGTATGTCATGAAACCTATTACGAGCGTTGAGTTTGTTTAAGCGGGTTGGTAATCGCCCCACGTGCCAACTCATCTGCGCGTTCATTCATAGGGTCGCCGTTGTGGCCCTTGACCCATTGCCATTCGAGCTTGTGGATTTTTTCTTGTTCGACAAGAGCTTGCCATAAATCAACGTTTTTAACGGGTTTGTTGTCGGCGGTTTTCCAGCCGCGCTTAATCCAGTTAAATTTCCATTCGGTCATGCCTTGCAGCACATATTTGCTATCGGTATAAATCGTGACATGACACGCATCTTTGAGCGATTTTAATCCTTCAATGACTGCCATCATCTCCATACGATTATTCGTCGTGTCAGGCTCGAAGCCGTATAGTTCCTTTTCATGTTTTCCATAAATCAAAATTGCCCCCCAACCTCCCGGTCCTGGATTGCCCGAACATGCACCATCGGTGTAGAGTGTAATTTTTTTCATGTGCTTCTTTCTTATAATTGTTTCTCTGCTCACCTTCTACTTGCAAAATGAGTCCAACATCTTTGGTGACTAAAGGACTCGGTTTCTTGACCTCACAATTACTCATGCTGACCATTGATTACTAGTCGCTGATGACCAGTATTTCAGCTTCAACACATATTCTATTGGGTCTTTGCGTGTAACTAGTGCGTCTGTATCATGATTGATCCAGTCATAGGCGCGTGTGAGTAAAAACCGTAATGCCGCGCCACGACATAGGATGGGCAATGTGTCTGTCTCTTGTTGGCTTAGTGGTCGTATTTGTTGATAGGCGTTCAATAAAGCTTTTGCTTTATTTGCTTGAAACACATGCTGTGCATCAAAACACCATGCATTGAGCATAATAGCCATTTCATAGGCGAAGGAATCATGACATGAAAAATAAAAATCAATGATGCCTGAGAGCGTGTCATCTTTAAAAAAGACATTGTCTGGGAATATATCCGCGTGAATGATGCCCGAAGGTAAATCTTCCCGCCAGTGTTTTTCTAAAAAGGCGATTTCACTCTGAAGTGTGGCACTTAAACCCTTTTCAATTTCATCTGCGCGTGTGTTGATCTCGCCTATGAGGTGTTTCCAGCCCGTTACACTGAGATTATTGGGACGTGTAAGGTGAAAATTCTTAGTAGCAAGATGCATCTTGCCAATCATTGTGCCAAGCTGCACAAGGTTTGCCTCGGTAGCTTGAGCCGCTAATTTGCTTTTACCTCCTAAAAAACTTACAATCGTTCCTTGTTTGTCCTGATGTTCAAACGTCAGTTTGCCATGTTGGGTATGTAGTGGCATGGGGCAGGGTATGCCTGCTCTTGACAAATGTTCCATCAGTCCAAGGAAAAAAGGTAAATCTTGTGGGTCGGTACGTTTTTCAAATAGGGTGAGGATATGGCAGACAGCGTGATGATCGTGGGCTGTGGTAATCAGGAAATTGCTATTTTCAATACCCTCAGCGATTTCATGAATCTCTACTAACTCACCTAAGCCATAGCGCGTGATGATCTGTTGTGCTTGTTCTTTTAAGAGGCGCGTGTAGACCGCCATCGTACTATCTCCATGAAGTTTCTGGGAGTGGTGTAGGATAAAAAATAGACTTTGTCACTCATGTTTTAATACTGGCACGAATGTTGCTTTTATAAGTCAAATTACATCATTCGATTCGTGAATTTTATCGCAGAATCTACTGGTGTAAGGGAATAATTTTGGTTATAGTTTATGAGCGTATAGAAAAGGTAAGGCATTCCTTATTCAATTTGTTGCGCGGACTGCATCTATGCAGCACAGATTATCGCCATACCCCATAACAAAACCGTATCAGCAAGCAGGAGAGAAATATGTTCCGTCGTAAAGATGAGTCAGGTGAATTACAATTAGATGCAGACGTATTGGTGGAAGAAGAAGTGACCGCATTGACCACGCCTGCGGCGGTGGCTGTGTCTGCTCCTGTTCCGGCGTCGCGTCCAGCTATGCCAATGGCGGCCTCAACCCCTGCGGCGCGCCCTGCCTCGCCGATGGCAGCACAGCCTTACCGTCCTTTGGCGTCTCAAGCGGGTTCGGGTATGTCTTCGCATGTTGCGTCTTCTTCAGCGTCACAGTCACATGCATCATCTGATTTCCGTCCTATGCCAGCAAGCCCAATGGCGTCGAGTACTTCTGCTAACAATCCTTCTAAAACAGCTGGTAAGCGTGTTCTTACAGTGGGTAATGATATTTTACTGCGCGGTGAGATTGCAACGTGCGATCGTTTGGTGATCGAAGGGGCGGTTGATGCAACGTTGAAAGATGTACATACGGTTGAGATTGCGGAACATGGTTCATTTAAAGGAACTGCTGAGATTGAAGATGCTGAGATCAGTGGTCTTTTTGAAGGAGACTTGATTGTACGTAATCGTTTGACGATTTACTCTACGGGTAAAGTGCGCGGACGTATTGCATACGGTGAAATTGAGATCGAACGTGGTGGTGAACTTAGTGGAGAAATCACTTTTGGTCGCCCTGAAGCTGTGGCTCGTGGCAAACGTACAGCGGCATAGTTGATTTTTGGTATTTAGTAACTGGTATTTAGTAACTGGTATTTAGTGGGTAGGTTATTCACCAAATACCAGTTATCATATATTGCATGCCCTTTTAAGCTTCTTTGGTTTTGTCCTGAAACAAGCATAGGTCTGCTATTCTACAGTTATAACAAGCTGGCTTGCGTGCTTTGCAGGTATAGCGACCGTGTAGAATGAGCCAGTGATGGGCATGTACCATCCATTTTTTAGGAATAATATTAACTAGTGCGGTTTCGGTTTGTTCGGGTGTTTTAGTGTGACATAACCCAATGCGATTGGCAACGCGCTGAACGTGGGTATCTACTGCCATTGTAGGCAATCCCAATACACAATTAAGCCAAACATTAGCGGTTTTGCGTCCAACGCCAGCAAGAGCTTGTAAGGCTTCACGTGTGTGAGGGACTTTGCCGTTATGACGTTCCAATAATTGACCACACATGGTTAGGATGTTCTGTGCTTTGCTGTTAAATAACCCAATCGTTTTAATATAATGCTTGATGCCGTCTAAGCCCAAAGCTTGCATGGTATCGGGGGTACTGGCGGCGGCGAAGAGTGCTGGTGTGGCCTTGTTAACGCCAGCGTCCGTTGCTTGGGCAGAGAGAATGATGGCGACTAACAAACAAAAGGGATTAGGAGCGATCAGTTCTGTTTTGGGTTCAGGGTCTGCGTGATGGAAACGCGTGAAAAGCGTGTCAATTACTTCAGGCGCGAGTGTTTTGGCGCGACGCATTACCTGCGTCCCTTATGATTTTGTATGCGAGTTTGCCATTCCACGTTTTGTTTTGAAGGCAGAGGGTTACAAGGCGCGTTGATCCACGAGATGATGTCATCCAACACGATGTCCGCATGGAGATCGCGTAGTAGCATATGGTAGCCCCTCGGGTAATAGGCAATGGTAGCGTTATTGTGTTCAAGCTTAGACCCGATCTCTGTGATGGCATGAGCGGGAATGACTTGGTCATGTTGTCCGTAAAGGAGTAACGTAGGAGTGTGTGTGAGTAGAGGGGCTTGAGCATGCGCTTGATCCATTAAGGATACGAGACCATAAATTGTATCAATACGGGTTTCTTTGATGATGTGTGGGTCTTTGCCCATGGCGATCAGCATTGGGATATTATCAGATGCTAGAATTTTGGCCTGTTTACCTGTAAGGGTGTAATAAGGAATGGTGTGCGCCGCAGTCCAAAGAGTTAGGCGGTAGAGGGGATTTAATGTGTTGCTTCCCCATAGTGCGGGTGCGCTTAAAATGACACCGCGTAGTTCTGGGAGTGGGTATTTGGTGAGTGTGGTGATGGCAACCGCCCCGCCCATGCTCTCTCCTAGCAGATAGAGAGGGGTATTGGGATATGCATGTGCAGTTGCATGCACCATATCAACTAGGTCATGCGTGAGATTATCATTATTCGCCCAAATGCCGCGTGCAGGGCTTGTGCCAAATCCGCGTTGATCATAAGCCAGCACGGCAATACCCTTGGCGTTCAGATGATGCGCAGGCAAGTCAAACGCTTGATTATAGTCATTGAATCCATGCAGGGCAATAACGATGGCCTTGGGATTAGCTGAGGCGCTTGGCCACCATCGACGTAGTGGTAGGCGTGTCCCATCAGAGGTTTGTAAGCTTTGTAGCCATAAAATGGGTGTGTTTTTCGTGGTATTTATTGTTGGTAGTGCTGTTTGTTGACTTGGGGTGCAACCACTTAGCATACACATCATCACGAACATGCTAAAAACGACACTCAAAGCACGAAACCACCGCGTTTTGTCAAGGCAAAGCTGCGAGGATGGGGGCAGTGTTGAAGAGAAGTTGTCTGTAATCATCTACTCCATTAAAGCGAATAAATGATAAGAAAAGCAATCATATTTTTTAAAAACATAGAAAATGATACGATTGTTAAGTGAAATATGGTAAGATAAAGCCATGATATGAGAGGTTTATTATATAAGGCATTGATTATATGATGATTTAGTGGGGAGTGGCTTATGGGAGAAATAGGTCGGATAGTGCTAGAAAATTATAGGCTCACAACGGCGGAGATACTTTATCGCCTGCCAGATCATCCCTCGCTCTTGCAAATGTATCTGTGGCAAGATTTAGACCTTAACCCCGACTTCCCTGTGCTTCATCGATTTCTTGATTTTTGGGAGCGTGAATTGGAAGGTAAGTTACACTCGGTCAAGGTTGCCTCTTGCACTATCATCAAGCCTTCGGAATTTCGTGCCACGCATGGCGTTATTTCTGTTCATTAAGACGGTGTGAATAACGCTTCAGATTTACATTTCTAGTAAGCTCCCTATGATGACCTCTTTGGGTAGAAGAGGGCTGCATGCGCGTTATCAATATCATGTTAGGTAAAGGGCTTGGTGGTATTGAGCAAGCGTTTGTCGATTATGGCAACGCATTGCGTATGGCTGGACATGAGGTAGTAATGGTCACGCACCCAGATGCACAGATCATTGAAAAAGTGACCACACAGGGATTTACTGTAGAATATTTATCTAACAAAGGCTGGTGGGATTGGATAGCACCTAAAGTTCTCGCGCATATTGCTCATAAATATCAGTCAGATGTGGTGGTGGCGCATGGTAACCGTGCGATGATTTTTGCCAAACGTGCGCTAAAAGGTAACATCCCATTAATAGGCGTGGCACATAATTATAAACATCAGCATCTTGTTGGGCTTGACGGTGTGTTTGCGATTACGCAGCATATGGCGCAGACAATTGCCGCCTTGCCAAACGCACCAAAAGTTATTTGTGTGATGCCAAATATGATGACATTGGAGGCAGGTGCGGGCGGCGTGCGGCGCGTGTGGAAATCGCCGCCTGTGATTGGGGCTTTGGGGCGGTTTGTGAGCAAAAAGGGCTTTGATGTTTACCTCGAAGCACTCGCACAGCTTAAAATGCGCGGGTATGAGTTTAGGGCAGTGTTAGGTGGTTCTGGCGAGGAAGAAAAGAAATTACGAAAATTGGCAAAGCATTTAAAATTAGAATCTGAATTATCTTTCTCCGGTTGGGTCGAACAGCCTAAAGTCTTTATGGAATCGCTCGATATTTTCTGCCTTCCCTCGCTGCATGAGCCGTTCGGGATTGTGCTGCTGGAAGCAATGGTGAGCAAGGTGCCGATTGTCACGACTGACAGCGAAGGACCAAGAGAGATCATTATGCATACCCAAAATGGGGTCATGGTGCATAAGGCTGATGCGACTGCGTTGGCAGATGGTTTGGCGTGGATGTTGGATGATGAAAGTCGTGCGAGAGGGCTTGCGAGTGAGGCCTATCATACGTTGAAAACGCGTTATACAATTGAGCGTATTAGTGCGCATATGAGTGAGAGTTTATATAGTATTGTGACCGCGTTTGTGGAACATCATCCGCAGCGTGACATGGAGCAATCTGATGCATGAGTATGGATTTTGTTGGTTGCCTGATCGTCGTATCATAAAGCTTGAGGGCGCAGATAAGGATGATTTTCTGCAAGCGATTATTTCGCAGGATGTGGCGAAAGTGACAACGTCCCAGTCATTATGGGCGGCGTTGTTGTCGCCACAAGGCCGGTTTCTGGCAGATTTTGTTGTGATGCGCACTGAAAATGCCTTGTTATTGGATGTAGCTGATGTTTTTGAAGTGGATGTGCTGAAAAGATTGAAGATGTATCGTCTACGTGCAGACGTAACCATCACGCCGTTGGGTGAAGCATGGGTGGTGGCGGCTAGTATAGACAATATTGCGACATTGGAAGGGGCAGGTACAACGCAACATTATGAGGACGGTAGTCTTGCTTTAGTGGATGTACGTTCAGTAAAAATGGGACTGCGGTTTGTGGGTGAAAGAGAGATGCTTGAAAAACGATTCAGTGCGGCGCATTTTGGGGAAATGTCGCGTGATGATTATGAAATACATCGAGTGAAGCTTGGTATTCCTGAGGGTGCGCAGGACGCAGTGGTGGAGAGAAGTTTACTGCTGGAATTGGGTTATGATCTACTTGGGGCGGTTTCTTTCACTAAAGGCTGTTATGTTGGACAAGAAGTCACGGCTCGCTCCAAACACCGCGCCCAGCTTCGCAAGGGTTTGATGTGCGTTCAGTCACTTTCAGGTGATGTGTTGTCCGAGGTAGAGACGGTTTTGATGGCAGACGGTGAAGAGGTGGGCGAAATGCGTTCGCATGCAGGCGGTTACGGACTTGCGCTGATGCGTCTTGATAAGCTGGAAGAAAGACCTTTAGCGCAGGTGGTGATAGGGAATGTCGTGGTGGCTTTGACAAAACCGTTTTGGCAAATATAAATATTTCATCTCTGTACTTGAAACCGTGTGTGATAACCCCATATATAGTCATTCCACTTAAAAATGCCCTATTTTTAGAGTGGAAAAATGACTATAAGTGGGAGAATACACAAATGAGTGCGAGTCATATTACAATTGGGCATGATTTTATGCCAGTGCGTCAGCATGATGGTTGGTTAACGGGTCAGCTATTGGTTGCAACGCCGCAAGTGCAGGGTGATGTGTTTGCGCAGTCGGTGATTTATATGTTTATGCATGATGATCGTGGTGCGATGGGCGTGATCATCAATAAGCCGCTTGAGATGGTTAATAATCCCGCTTTGTTTAAGCATTTAGGCGTGACACATACACCGCATATTGATGAGATGCATGTGTATCACGGTGGGCCAGTGGATGAATATCGTGGTTACATTGTGCATTCATCAGATTATACTACGAAAGATTCTTTGGTGCATGAGAATGGCATTGCTGTGTCGGTTAATGCTGCCATTTTGCATGAGGTGTCAGTGGGGCGTGGACCTCGAAATAAAATGTTGATGATTGGTTGTGCGGGATGGGCTGGTGGTCAGTTAGAGGCTGAGATTGAAGCAAATAGTTGGATTAGTGTCCCTGCAACGCCAGAATTAGTGTTTTCAACTCATGATGATGCAAAATGGGCGTTATCGGCGAAGTCCCTCGGAGTAGATATGGTGCGCTTCTCGCATATGGCGGGACATGCTTAGGAGTTATTAGCGGTTAGGTGCTAGCTGTGCGAGAGCGAGGACAGAAGATCGAAGAGGGGCAAAACAATAAGGTTTTCCTTGCTTTTTTCCATAATTCTATTACAAAACGCCTCGTATATATGAAGGGGTTAGTATGACTGCCAACACAAAGAAACCGTTTGCTTTCCAAGATATTATCATGACGCTTCAGCGTTACTGGGCGGATCAGGGCTGCTTGATTTTGCAGCCTTATGATATGGAGGTCGGTGCGGGAACATTTCACCCTGCAACGACCTTGCGTGCGCTTGGGCCTGATGCTTGGAATGCCGCTTATGTACAGCCTTCGCGCCGCCCAAAAGATGGGCGTTATGGCGAAAACCCTAACCGTTTGCAGCATTATTATCAATATCAAGTGATTCTCAAGCCTTCACCTGATAATATCCAACAGCTTTATTTGGATTCATTGGTTGCACTCGGCATTGATCCTAATATGCATGATATTCGTTTTGTCGAGGATGATTGGGAAAGCCCAACGCTTGGTGCTTGGGGATTAGGCTGGGAAGTGTGGTGTGATGGGATGGAAGTTACACAATTTACCTATTTCCAACAAGTTGGTGGCTTTGAGTGTAACCCTGTGGCAGGCGAGTTGACCTACGGCTTGGAACGCTTGGCGATGTATATTCAGGGCGTTGAGAATGTCTATGATTTGCAGTGGAATACTGTGCCTGAAGGCTCAGGCGCGCCGATTTTAAGCTATGGTGAAGTTTATCACCGTAATGAAGTAGAGTTCTCGACCTATAATCTTGAGCTTGCAGATACAGATATGTTGTTACGTCATTTTGTTGACGCAGAAAAAGAATGTGAGCAAGTGCTTGCAAAGGGATTCGCGTTACCAGCCTATGATTATTGTTTGAAGGCCAGCCATTTATTCAATCTGCTCGATGCGCGTGGTGTCATTGGTGTGACGGAGCGTGCGGCCTATATTGGGCGAGTACGTGCGTTAGCGAAGGTGTGCTGTGAAGCATATTTAAATGGCTCGCAGGTACTTAAAGAGAAAAAAGAAGGAAAAGCGGCATGAATCTCACCCTCTTAAAATGCAAACTCCACCGCGCTACGGTGACTGGTTCTGACCTTAATTATGAAGGGTCAATTAGTATTGATCGCGCTTTGATGGATGCGGCAGGGCTGTTGCCTTATGAGCAAGTGGATATTTTGAACATCAATAATGGTGCGCGTTTTACGACGTATGTGATTGAAGCACCACAGGGTCGTGGTGATATTATCATCAACGGCGCGGCAGCGCGTTTAGTGCAAAAAGGTGATTTGGTCATCATTTGCGCTTTTGCGAGCATGAGTTCTGAAGAAGCACAAACTTTTCAGCCGAATGTGGTGCTGCTTGGTGAAGGTAATAAGGTTAAAGTGAAGTAACCTACGCAGCCTCTCCCAGCAATCTTTTTTGCGCCTTTTCACGCCCAAGCAACTGGAAGACCTTGTTTAAATCTGGGCCGTCATGGCGTGCTGTGAGCGCGAGGCGTAGTGGCATGAAGAGTTCTTTGCCTTTGCGTCCAGTTGCTTCTTTGACTGCACTTGTGAAGGTTTGCCAGCTAGTGGCGTCCCATTCACCTTGCGGGAGTAGGCTCGCTGCTTGCTTGAGATAATCGGTGTCTGTGACTTCAGGTTTAATGGTCTGATGCACTAAATCCCACCAGTCTTTGACTTCAGAAAGTGAGGTAATATTCTCACGAATCGCTAGCCAGAATGGTTCATCCAGTGTAAGTCCTGTAAGCTTATTTGCTTCGCTGACGTTCATATGATGGAGGGATTTGGTGTTGAGGCGGTCAAGCTCTTCCTCATCATATTGAGCCGCGGCGCGACCAAGATGTGAGAAGTCAAACTCAGCTACAAGTTCATCCATATCTTTAGCTAGATCAATCGCATGTGAGCTTCCAATGCGTGCGAGGTAGCTGAGGATAGGCATCGGGCGAATACCGCGTTCGCGTAAACTACGAATATCACCACCGCCATCACGTTTGGAAAGCTTGCCACCTTTTGAGGTCAGCAATGCCATATGCGCAAATTGCGGAACGGCTATTCCAAGTGCCTCAAATATTTGAATCTGTACGGTGGAATTGCTGACGTGATCTTCGCCGCGCACGATATGGGTGATGTTCATGTCACCGTCATCCACCACCGAAGCGAAGGTATAAAGCGGAATGCCGTCTGCGCGAATAAGCACAGGATCGCTAATGTGATTACCATGAAAATGACATGCGCCACGTACCAAGTCATTCCAGCTAATATCTTCATTTTTTAGCAAAAAACGCCAATGTGGCTTACGGCCTTCTGCATTAAAAGCAGATTTTTGTTCAGCCGTGAGCGCAAGGGCGGCGCGGTCATACATAGGCGATTGCCCGCGACCTGCTTGAATTTTGCGTTTGAACTCAAGCTCTTCAGGTGTTTCATAGCAAGGATAGAGGCGACCTGCATCTATGAGTTGCTGCATTGCTTCTTTATAACGGTCAAAACGTGCAGATTGGCGCACGATTTCGCCTTCCCATGATAGCCCAAGCCATGACAAATCCTCAATGATGCCGTTTTCAAACTCAGGACGAGAACGCTCCTTGTCGGTGTCATCCATACGCAAATGAAATGTGCCGCCATTTTTCTTGATGAACAAATAATTAACGATGGCAGCACGCACATTGCCCACATGTAAGTAACCAGTAGGAGAGGGAGCGAAGCGGAGTTTGATGGGTTTAGACATATTGTTCTCTAATAAATTTGTTCAAAGTACCCTCACCTTAACCCTTTCCAGCAAGCAGGAGAGGGGAGTTTCAGCCTTGCTGAAACAGGAGAAGGCAGTAGCGTGAATGAATTGGCTTCTTTATAAGGATTTTATCAGATTTTACAACTTAAACTGATGGGTGATGGGGAAACGGCGGTCACGACCATAAGCGAGGCTGGTTAGTTTTGTGCCAATGGGGGCTTGTTTGCGTTTATATTCGCTGACGGTGACGAGTTTTGCAATTTTTTGGACGGTGGCGGCGTCAAAGCCTTTGGTGATAATCGCTTCAGAATGTTCGCGTTTATCAATCAGTGCATACAATATGGCATCTAGCACGTCATAAGGTGGGAGTGAATCCTCATCTTTTTGATGTTCGCGCAGTTCCGCTGAGGGCGGGCGGGTGATGATACGCTCAGGGATGATGTTGCCGTTACGGTTACGCCAGCGCGAGAGTGCAAAAACATCCATTTTATAGAGGTCTTTAAGTGGATTATACGCGCCGCACATATCGCCATAAAGTGTGGCATAACCCACGGACATCTCAGACTTATTGCCCGTGGTGATAAGAAGCGCTCCTGTGGAATTGCTGATTGCCATCAAGAGGTTGCCACGTAGGCGCGACTGAATATTTTCTTTGGCGATGGGGCAAGGAATTTCTGGATCATGCAGTGCAGCAAGCATGGTATCCATTGCATGCATGCCGTCTTTAATAGGAACAGTATCATAGCGCGCACCAAGATTCTCTGCGAGTGTTTTAGCATCTTTCAAGCTGATTTCTGCCGTATAGGGTGATGGCATCATCACTAAATGCACATGATCTTTACCAAGTGCATCTACCGCGATGACGGCGGTGAGTGCAGAGTCAATGCCACCTGAGAGTCCAATCAATACGTCTTTAAAACCATTCTTGCGCACATAATCACGTAGCCCCATGACGCATGCATGGTAGCAGCGTGTAAGGTCATCAGGTGGAATAATGGTTGAGGCAGATGTGAAGTTCAGTGGCGCGTGGTGCGCTTCAAAGCTTGGAAAAAGCTGGGTGATGTCGCCTTCAGCATTCATCACAAATGATGTGCCATCAAAGACGAGTTCGTCTTGCCCGCCCGTTTGATTAATATAGATGAGTGGTATAGCATGTTTTTGACAATGTTCCTGCGCTAAGGCAGTGCGTATTTCGTGTTTTTCGCGTTCAAAAGGGGAGGCATTAAGGACAATAAAACAATCTGCGCCTTGCGCCCCAAGATGATGCGGTACTTCCTTGTGCCACATATCTTCGCAGATCATCACCCCGAGTTTTTTGCCGCGCCATGAAAGTACATGCGGTAAAGGTCCTGCGCAGAAGTAGCGTTTTTCGTCAAACACGCCAAAATTAGGAAGATCATGCTTGTAGACGACGGAATGAATTTTGCCGTTATCAAGTAAAATGGCGGCGTTGTAGCATGCGCCGTTGGTATCTAGGTAAGGTGCGCCAACGAGCAGTGCGGGTGCGCCCTGTATAGCAGTGATTTCTGCCAGTTGAGAGACGGCGTCCTTTGTTTTATTGAGAAAGTCTTGCGAGAGCAGTAAATCCTCAGGGGGATAGCCTGTGATGCACAATTCACTCGCAATAACGAGTTCTGCGCCTGCCTTTTGCCCCACCATGTAAGCATCACGCAATAACGCGAGATTACCCTTTATGTCCCCTACGGTGAGGTTGGACTGAATGCCATAACAAGAAAAAGCGTTCATAGAGATGGTCTAGCTGGTGGATTAAAATTGATTGAGAAAGATGATACTGCATGATCGATTGTTATCGATTGCATTATAGCCTGTACCAAAGTCGTCGTTACTTGCTGCGCCATCACTGCATGCTCCCCAGTTGCCTGTGGCAACATTACCTTCGCTAGAGAGACCATCATCTAATTTATCATCAACACTTCGTACTTCTAAAGGAGTGAATCCTTCTGCAGTAAAAGGGTCTGCCGTGGAGCTTGTACCACTAATAGCCAAGGCATTTTTAAAATTTTTTGCCCAGACCGTTGTGTCTGTCCCTGCGCTGTTATCATAATACCGCGCTTCCCACATCATGCCTTTGACCGCAGATGCGAGGGTGTTTTGTCCTGCGACGTGGTGTAATGTGCCGCCTGCGCCCGCTACGCCATTAAATGTACCTTTTATAAATTCAGCATTAGCAAGATGTTGCCAAAAACGAAAACATTCATAATAGGTAGCTGCCGTATCACCAATTTTATGGTTGCTATTGCCATTACAGGTGAGGGCGTCACTGCTTGCTGTGGTTTGACAAGTGGCAGGGGTAGCGTTAGCTGCACCCCAATAGGTGGTGGCATTGCGCATGTCTCCAGGGAAGGCAAGGTATTTTTGATGAAATGCCCCAACCGCACTGACGATCTGTTCACGTTCATTGATAACGGCACGAATATTCGCGCCATGTATCATGTCATAGCCCATAACGATACCACCAGCGACGAGACCAGTGATAACGATAACGATCGCCATTTCTAACATAGTGTAGCCTGCCTGAAAGGCGTGGCGCGCATGAGGATAAAGACGCATAAATACCTACCCAAGTTTCATCGTTCAGAGCTTTGATACTAACTCAGGTATAGCGTTAAATAAATCTGCGACAAGTCCATAATCAGCAACATCAAAAATAGGAGCATTTTCATCTTTGTTGATGGCAACAATGATCTTGGATTCTTTCATGCCAGCAAGATGCTGAATTGCGCCTGAAATACCCACGGCAATATAGAGGTCAGGGGCAACTACTTTGCCTGTTTGCCCGACTTGGTGGTCATTCGAGATAAAACCTGCATCGACTGCGGCACGTGAAGCACCCACTGCGCCACCAAGCTTGTCGGCAAGCTGTTCAATAATAATAAATTGTTCTTTTGAGCCAACGCCACGTCCTCCTGAAACCACGATGGAAGCTGCGGTGAGTTCTGGTCGAGCAGATACCGTCACACGTTCGCTAACAAAAGATGCGAGCTTTGCGTCTGTCTCCGCTGCGAGATGTTCGATTGGGGCAGAGTGCGTGGTGTTTTCTGCCTTATCAAAGGCGGTGGCGCGTACTGTTAGTAGCTTGATATTATCTAGCATTTGCACGGTTTCTAGGGCATTGCCTGCGTAAATCGGATGGATGAAGGTATCCGTTGAAATTACGTTGATAATATCTGAGACCTGCGCCACGCCAAGCAGTGCGGCAATACGTGGTAAAATATCTTTGCCTTGTGAAGTGGCGGCAGTGAGGACATGGCTGTAGTTTTTTGCGAGTTTCATTAGTACGGGGGCAATATTTTCAGCGAGAGTGTGAGCGTAAAGTGCATCGTCGACAATAAGTACTTTTGATACATGGTTTATGTCTGCACATGATGCGGCAAGTGCATGGACGTGATGTCCAAAAATGATGAGATGGACATCATCAGCGCAAAGATGTGCAGCGGTGATAGCACTGCGAGTCGCTGGGTTGAGGCTGCCTGCGTGATGTTCTGCGAGGACAAGTGCGGTCATGACACTACCTTTGCTTCGTTTTTGAGTTTGTCTATTAGTGTTGCCACATCAGGTACTTTGATGCCGCCTTTGCGTTTTGGTGGTTCAGTTACTTTTAACACGGCGAGGGTTGGAGTGATATCCACGTTCAATGATCCTGCCTCAATGATTTGCAGCGGTTTGCTACGCGCTTTCATAATGTTAGGCAGCGATGCATAACGTGGTGTGTTGAGGCGTAGGTCGGTGGTGATAACACATGGAAGCGGTAATGCGAGAGTGACTTCACCGCCGTCTGTCTCGCGTGCTACCGTCACGTTGTCACCATCTAACACGATAGAGGATGCAAAGGTTGCCTGTCCCCACTCAAGCAGTGCGGCAAGCATCTGCCCTGTTTGATTGGCATCATCATCAATTGCTTGTTTGCCTGTAATCACTAGTTGTGGAGCTTCTTGTGTGGTGACTTCTTTGAGGATACGCGCTGCCGCCAACGGTTGAATGATGCTTTCAGTTTTAACGTGAATTGCACGATCTGCGCCCATGGCAAGCCCAGCACGCAATGTTTCGACTACGCCGTCACCGCCAATACTCACGACGATGACTTCAGAGGCTTTGCCTGCTTCTTTTAGTTGAAGCGCGGCTTCCACCGCGATTTCATCAAAGGGGTTCATCGACATTTTTACATTGGCAAGTTCAATACCAGATTCATCATTCTTGACGCGAATGCGTACATTATAATCAACAACACGTTTGATGGGGACGAGGATTTTCATCATAAGCCTCTTTAGATGGAGAAAAATACGATATTTCACGCCAGTGTAGTGGGTGGGAAGTTAATTTTATATTAAAGAGTAGGGTGTAAAAGCTTGTGCAGCGCAGCGTTAATAGCAATGTCCAAAAAACAGAAAATCATAAAGTTAAAGTTATAAAGGCTCTTTGTAATTGGAATTACCAGCTGAGACCTTTGCTACGGCAGGGGGCGTGTCCGTCGTGAGTCGCCTTAGTGTGGTGTTAGAACGTTTTTAGGCGTGATGTTTGCTGATGTAAACGACAAAAAGTAATATGAGAGCAAGGGCTTGCAGCCCGATACGCCAGCGCATCAGTTTTTGTGAAGTGCGGTTTGCCTTTTCACTGTCACGGAGCATGTTAAATACGCCAAGCATCAGTGTGAATAACACCGCTCCTGCCACGCCCATTACCAGATATGATAGTAAGGTTGACATAGTGATTACGCGGCGTGATGAGATACATTAGTATGAATATCTTTTAGCACAAACATGCGGCTGCAATAGGGGCAGGTGACGCTGTGCGTACTACCATCGAGATGTAGATATACTTTAGGGTGTCCAAGTGCGCCGCCATCACCATTACATATGGTCGAATGTTCAGAAATTTCAACAATTTCATAAGGTTTTTGAGGTTTTTTTGGCATAATGATAACTCAAGCTGATTACTGGAAAATAAAATTAGGGCCGCGTTTCAGCGGTTGGTTTGCTTGTTTCCCCATAGAAAGAGAAATGGATTTAGGCTGACTTGCGCGCACGTCATCACTGTTGTGTGCTTGATTAGGGTAGACAGGGCCACTGCCCATGACAAATTGTGTGCTGGTGTCTTGAATATTATTGCTGCCTGCTAAAGCGAGCTTGACAGGTGCAGAAGAAGGTGCGCTTTCCTGATTTGGACGAATGACCAATACTTCTTGGCTGCGGGAGGTAGCAGCAGAAGGGTTATTATCGCTTGCATCTGAGACGGAAATCACTTTCATACTGGGCGATTTGTAGCCGTCCATGGAACGCTTTTGGTGTGAAGTTGTTTTACCATTGCCGAAGTCATTGGCGTTAAAATCTTTCGCACGTGGGGCTGCTGCCGCAGGTTGCTCTGCTGCTCGCATATAGGCTGATTGTGCGTAGGTACTGCCACCACCAACGAGTTCAAGCGCACGTCTCCAGTTCTTTTTTACCAGATCAAAATAGCCATCACCAAGGCTTTCAGTGCGCGAGTGGTACGCCGCGACAGCACGTTTCCATGATTGCAATTCAGTATAGTTATTGCGAAGGAATTTTGCACCATAAGCAATGTTATATTCAGGATCAAATGCCTGATTCAAGCTGTTAAAGGCCTCAGGATGGTGATGCAAATTGATTTGCATGCAGCCTACATCAATGCTTTGGATTCCTTGGGCGCGAAATTTGGCAACCGCAGCAATTGCATCCGTTTTGCTATCAAAGTAATAGCCCTTGCCTTCTGCATTGACGGTCCACGGCCACGGCAGTGCAACACCAGCGGCACGATGCCAACGTCCAGACTCAGTAGAAGCAACGGCAAAAAGAAGATGTTTAGGGATGCCATTTTGACGTTCTTCACGTGCAAAATGTTTGAGGCAAAGTTTTGAATTTTCAATCATTGTATCATCGGTCGGATTGGCATACGCTGCAACGGCCGTAAAGCACGACGTTAGTAAACTGGTCATTAAGGCAATGAAAAATGTGGTAAGCCTCACGTGATAGATACTCCTGCAGAGAAAATAACAAAGCCTTTGCTAGTATAGCACAGGCGGAAAGTATAGGCAATTAACTTAAAATACCGTATAATTTCTCTTTCTGCTTTCTACTTGCGACTTTCATGCCAAGTGCTACAAGTATTAGGAGTAAAAAGAGTTTAGTTGATGGAGAATGATGTGTACTTTAAAAAAATAGGATATATGAGCCTTGTTGTGGCGGTGATGACACCGTTCTCGGCGCAGGCGATCGAGATCGTGAATATGGATACCAAGCCACATCATCTTATTGTCGATGTGGATAAGGCTTCAGAGAAGGAGTTTGTGATTCTTCCCAATGGTACATGGCGTACAAGTTATGATCATGTTGTGGTACAATTGCCAGATAGCAAAGAGCCAAAAGAGACATGGACATTGATGGATCAAGATGTTTGGGCGATTTGGAAGGGTGGTGATTTTGTGGTACAGCGTCATCGTAAAAACACGGGTTCAGCGCATTAAATCGCGTATGGTCATTCCACTTAAAAATGAGACATTTTTAGAGTAGGAAAATGGTTATAAACTTTTAAATTCAGGCATAATTAAAAAGGGAAGCAATGTGCTTCCCTTTTTTTGTCTATGCCTTCTGGTCGAGTGCGGCTTGCGCGGCGGCCAAACGTGCGATCGGCACGCGGTAGGGTGAACAAGACACATAACCAAGCCCTGCTTTTTGGCAGAAAGCAATGGATTTTGGATCGCCGCCATGTTCGCCACATATGCCAAGCTTGATGTCAGGGCGGGTTTTCTTGCCACGCTCTGCTGCAATTTGAATCAACTCGCCCACGCCTTCGACATCCAAAGATACGAACGGATCTTGCTCAACAATCCCTTGTTTTTTGTAATGTTCGATGAAGTTTGATGAATCATCACGCGAAATACCAAAGGTGGTCTGGGTTAGGTCGTTCGTGCCGAAGCTGAAGAATTCCGCAGATTCAGCAATTTCGCCTGCTTTAAGCGCAGCACGAGGAAGTTCGATCATTGTGCCAACGAGGTACGTAATGGTGATGCCCTTTTCTTTCATGACTTCAGTAGCAACATGATCGATCACTTTTTTCAGGATTTGAAGTTCCGCATGGCTCATCACTAAAGGAATCATGATTTCAGGTACAACCGCTGCACCGCCTGATTTCGCTACATCCGCTGCTGCTTCAAACACGGCACGCGCTTGCATTTCATAAATCTCAGGGTAGGTGATCCCAAGACGGCAGCCGCGATGCCCAAGCATTGGGTTGGATTCTTTCAGTGTTTCTGCACGTGCGCGGATATGCTCAAGTGATACATTAGCTGCTTTAGATACCTCTAGCATCTCTTCTTGGCTGTGTGGTAAGAACTCATGCAGAGGTGGGTCGAGCAAACGAATCGTCACAGGTAAACCTTCCATAATACGGAAGATATCGGTGAAATCTTGACGTTGCATTGGAAGTAATTTCGCAAGTGCAGACTTACGTTGTTCAAGGTTATCTGCCAAAATCATTTCACGCATCGCAGTGATGCGGCTTGCGTCAAAGAACATATGTTCTGTGCGGCATAGCCCAATACCTTCTGCGCCAAAACGACGTGCGGTTTCGGCGTCAAGCGGGGTTTCTGCATTCGTGCGAACTTTTAGAGTGCGTACGCCATCTGCCCAGCTCATCAGTTCCGCAAAATCACCAGAAAGCTGAGGTTGGATGGTTGGTACTTCACCCAACATCACTTCGCCTGTTGAGCCGTTGATAGTGATGATGTCGTGTTCTTTGATGGTTTTGCCAGAAGCAACAAAAGATTTTGAAGCATAATTAATGGCGATGTCACCCGAACCAGAAACACACGGGCGACCCATGCCACGTGCCACGACGGCCGCGTGTGAGGTCATGCCTCCACGTGCGGTCAAAATCCCTTGTGATACGTGCATGCCGTGAATATCTTCAGGGCTGGTTTCAATACGCACCAAAATCACTTTGTCGCCACGTTTTGCAAGTTCTTCAGCGTCTTCAGCCGAGAACGCTACCTTGCCTGAAGCCGCACCGGGTGATGCAGGAAGCCCACGCGCAATCAAGGTTCTAGGTGCTTTAGGATCAAGCGTTGGGTGGAGCAGCTGGTCAAGCGCAAGTGGGTCAACGCGCTTAATTGCTTCTTCTTTGGTGATAAGTTTTTCATGCATCATTTCTACTGCAATGCGTACGCTTGCTGCTGCGGTGCGCTTGCCATTGCGGGTTTGTAACATCCAAAGTTTGCCGCCTTGAACGGTGAACTCGATGTCTTGCATGTCACGATAGTGGGTTTCAAGCTTATCAAAGACCGCAGTAAGCTGCTTAAATACATCAGGCATTACTTCCTCCATGGAAGGAAGATCGCCACCTTCTTCTTTGCCGGCAATCGTAAGCGGCTGGGGAGTACGAATTCCCGCTACCACGTCTTCACCTTGCGCATTCACCAGATATTCACCGTAGTAGGCACGCTCACCCGTAGATGGGTTGCGCGTAAAGGCCACGCCTGTTGCGCAGTCATCGCCCATGTTACCAAAGACCATTGATTGTACGTTGACCGCAGTACCCCAGCTTGCTGGGATGTCTTGTAGGGCGCGGTAGGTACACGCACGTGGGTTCATCCATGATGCGAACACCGCGCCAATCGCGCCCCAAAGCTGCTCATGCGGGTCTTGTGGGAATGGACGGCCCAGTTTCTCTTGTACCTTTTCTTTATAACTTGCAACCAACTCGCGCAGAGCTTCTTCATCAAGTTCCGTATCAAGCATCACATCACGGTCACGTTTGACGTCTTCTAGCATTTCTTCAAAATGGTAGTGGTCAAGTTCCAGCACAACATCTGAATACATCTGAATAAAACGGCGATACGAATCAAACGCAAAACGGCCATTGCCACTGTTTTTTGCTAGACCTTCAACGGTAATATCGTTTAAACCAAGATTTAAGACAGTATCCATCATTCCCGGCATAGAGGCACGTGCGCCAGAACGCACAGATACAAGCAGAGGATTTGTTGCGTTTCCAAAAATTGCGCCCACCTTAGATTCAATCATGCTTAACGCTTCTTCCACTTGCGCTTTCAAGCCTTCAGGCATCTGACGGTCATTGTCATAATAATTCACGCAGACTTCGGTGGTGATGGTAAATCCCGGAGGCACAGGCAAGCCAAGCGCACTCATCTCAGCAAGGTTTGCACCTTTGCCACCAAGCAAATTGCGCAGACTCGCGCTGCCTTCTGCTTCACCATCGCCGAAATTATACACCATTTTCTCTGGGGCGGCTGCTTTACGAAGTGCTTGAGCTTGACTCATGGGAAAATCCTAGTAAGTAAAGAGTTAATAAATGGTTAATATATTTTAGGCTGCCTTTTTAACGTTTTCTCGCGCAGTAATCAACCCAAAATTTGCAAGATTATCTAATAATCCGCGTGTTTGTGATAATAGATTCAAGCGATTACTACGAATTGTAGTGTCATCAGCGTTAACCATGACTTTATCAAGGAAGGCATCGACCGGTATGCGCAGTGTTGCAACATAGGTCATTGCTCCTGCAAAATCTTCGTGTGTGACGGCGTGAGCCACAGGTTTACGCACTTCTTCAAGCTTGGCAAAGAGTGTTTTTTCTGCTTCTTCGCTTAGTAATGTCACGTCGATTGCACCGTTATAAAGCACATTATCTTTCTTTTCTTCACGCGACACAATGTTGCTAGCACGTTTATAACCTGCAAGTAGGTTTTCGCCGTCATCGGTAGCGAGGAAACGATCGAGTGCATGCGCACGCGCACACAGACGCACTAAATCATCTTCATGGCCGCCATCTTGCACCGCATCAATAATATCATGCGGGATGTTTTGATCGCGTAAATTTACTTTTAAGCGGTCATGGAAGAAACTTAAGAGTTCGCTCACCAAGGCCGTCTTAGTTGTCGGTTGTACAGATGTGGGAAGTAAGCTTAAGCTATAATTCAGTGCGGATTTAAGGCATAGGCGTACATTATTATCTAATATAATGCGGATAATGCCCAGCGCAGCGCGGCGCAGCGCGAACGGGTCTTTCGAGCCGGTTGGTTTTTCTCCTGCCGCAAAAAGCCCGACCAACGAATCCATTTTGTCTGCAAGTGCAAGCGCGATGCTGGTAGTGTGGGTTGGTAGTGAATCTTCTGCACCGACAGGTTTGTAATGATCACGAATCGCGTCTGCGACATCTGTTGCTTCATTTTGTGCGCTGGCATAATAGCACCCCATCACGCCTTGTAGCTCAGGGAATTCGCCGACCATACCCGACATAAGGTCAGCTTTACAGAGTTTCGCTGCGCGTGCGATATGAGCTTTGTTGGCTTCCACTAAGCTATCCGCAAGGTGGTCAGCCAATTTGGCAATACGCGCAACCTTATCCGCCACCGTGCCAAGTTTTGCATGGAAAATCATCTGCTCTAAGCCTTGATTCATATTTTCTAACGGTGCAAGATTATCTTGTTCCCAGAAAAAACGCCCATCAGATAAACGCGCACGTAACACGCGACCATTACCATGCATTACCGCTTTGCCGCCGTCGGTGGTGAGCATGTTGGAGACGACCAAGAAGCGATTAGCGAGCGCACCGTCTGCGGTTTTGAGCGCGAAATATTTTTGGTGATGACGCATTTCCAGAATCAATACTTCAGGTGGAAGTTTGAGGAAAGCGTCTTCAAATGTACCGATATAGCACGTTGGCCATTCAACCAGCCCGACCACCTCATCGAGCAGTTTTTCATCGCGGTGTAGTTCAAATCCCTCTTTTTTCGCCAAAGCTTCGGCTTGTTCAGCGATATGTGTGCGGCGTTCAGACGCATTGGCAATTACATGATGTGTGCGAAGTGTTTCGGCGTAAGCAGCAGGGGAGGTGATGGTGACCGCGCCTTTCGACAAAAAGCGGTGTCCTTCTGTGGTGTTGCTAGCGGTGATATGCCCTAGTTTAATAGGAATCACGTATGCATCAAACAAACAAATCAAGCTGCGGAGTGGACGCACCCATGAAATACTGTGCGCACCCCAGCGTTGAGATTTTGGCCATGGAAAATTCGTTAGGATGGATTCAATCAAAGGGAGCAACGCATCTTTGGTAGCTTGCCCTTTTTGCTCTTGAATCGCAAAATACACGCCGTCACGCACTTCAAGCTGGTCTTTTGCAAGCCCAGATGAGCGGCAAAAACCCTCAATCGCCGCCGCAGGGGCATTGGTTTTTGGTCCTTTTCGTTCGATGGAAATATCAGGCTGTGCCGTAGGTAAGCCTTCCACATGCAGTGCAAGTCGGCGAGGGGTCACAAATGGGGTGATATTTGAGAATGTTAAGCGTGCATCGTTCAGGGTTTTTTCCATGCGGTTTTGCAACTCACGCACCGCGTCTGCCTGCATCCGCGCAGGGATTTCTTCGCTCAAAATTTCTAGGAGTAATTCAGCCATAATTTCCACGTCTATATACTAAGTATGATACGCGCCTTTCACTACACCAAATCGCCATTTTTCCAAAGTAAAAAAACAAACATATTGCACATGCGAAGCCGCGCCGCTATCTGTAAAACCTCAGATTAGAAAGTGATGAAGCATGAACCCTCGTTTTTATAATAGCCTGACGCGCCGCGAAGAGGCATTTGAACCCATTGATGCAAAGAATGTGCGCATGTATGTCTGCGGGCCAACGGTCTATGCGAGAGCGCACCTTGGTAATGCGCGCAGCGTGGTGGTCTATGATGTGTTGTATCGTTTGCTGTGTCAAACTTATGGCAAGGAGCATGTGACCTATGCGCGTAATATCACCGATGTGGATGATAAAATCAATGCGGCGGCGATTGAAAACAAGGAGTCGATTCAGGCACTCACGCAGCGCGTGACAGGATGGTTTCATGAGGATATGGACGCGCTGCATTGCCTTCGCCCCACGATTGAGCCTCGCGCTACTGAGCATATTGGCGAAATGACGGCAATGATTGAGGCATTGGTTGCGAGTGGTCATGCGTATGTGTCGGAAAACCATGTGTTGTTTGATGTGAGTTCAGACGTGAATTATGGGCATCTCTCCGGTCGCAAAGCCGAAGACCAAGAAGCGGGCGCACGCGTCGCGGTTGAAAGCTACAAGAAAAACGCAGGGGACTTTGTGCTGTGGAAACCTGCGGACGCGGAAGATGACGCATCAAGCGTGTTTGATGGGCCGTTTGGCATCAAAGGTCGCCCCGGTTGGCATATTGAATGTTCTGCGATGAGTACCAAACATTTAGGCGCGGATTTTGACCTGCATGGCGGCGGCGCAGATTTGATGTTTCCACACCATGAAAATGAGATTGCGCAAAGCTGCTGCGCGAATAAAGGCTCGCATTTTGCAAAATTCTGGGTGCATAATGGTTTTTTGACCGTCAATGGTGAAAAAATGTCGAAGTCGCTAGGGAATTTTCTTACTGTGCATGACGTCTTGGAAAGTGGCGTTGAAGGAGAGGTGATTCGTCTCGCATTGTTGTCGAGCCATTATCGCAAACCGCTTAATTGGACAGATAAGCTATTGGATGATTCTAGGAAAACGTTGGAAGTGCTGAAGCATGCAGCAAATCGTAAAGAGTATGATGACGCTGCGGTTTGTGAAAATTGGCAAGAGCAGTCTGCGTCGTATTTTGATAAGTTTGTTGAAGCGTTGGCGCATGATCTCAATGTGAATCAGGCAATCTTTGTCATGCGTGCTGTTGCGAAAGATATTAAAGTTATAAAAAATAAAGAAGATTTGCGTGCTGCTCAACAATGTCTGCGTGAGATGGCGGGCGTGCTGGGGTTTGATTTGAAACAGGCGGTGAAGGAGACAAAAGCCAAGCCCAATGCCATGTCTGATGAGCAAATTGAAGATTATCTTCAAAGTCGAAAAGACGCAAAAGCGCAAAAAGACTGGAAAGCGGCGGATGGGATTCGTGATGTGCTGGTCGGGCTGGGGATTATTCTTGAAGATAAGCCTGATGGGACAACGGAGTGGCGTAGGGCGTGATGAAAGGGATGCAAGCGCATGGATATGCTTGCGTTTTTCTAAGAAATTCCGTACTCTTGTCAGCCTTTCAATATATTTAAGAATAAAACCATGTCCGATCGCATTTACCTTTATGATTCAACACTGCGTGATGGTTCGCAGGCGCGTGGCGTAGATTTCACGGTATCGGACAAGCTGGCGATTGCTAGTGCGTTGGACGGCTTTGGTATTGATTATATCGAAGGTGGTTGGCCGGGTGCGAATCCAAAGGATGATGCGTTCTTTGCTGCGCCGCCTAGTTTCAAAACCTCGCAGCTTGCCGCGTTTGGGATGACACGTCGTGCTGGGCGTTCGGCGAGTAATGACCCTGTGTTGACTGCACTTATTGAGGCGAATACGCCGAGCGTGTGTATTGTAGGTAAAACATGGGATTTTCATATTGAAAAAGCACTGGAAATTGAGCCAGAAGAAAACCGCCGTATGATTGAAGATAGCGTCGCGCATTTGGTGGCGGCAGGACGCGAAGTACATTTTGATGCCGAGCATTTCTTTGATGGCTATAAGCATAATAAGCCAGTGGCGATGGATATGATTGAAGCAGCGTATGATGCGGGTGCGCGCTGGATTGTGTTGTGTGATACCAATGGTGGTACATTGCCTTATCAGATTAGTGAGATTGTCACGGATGTCGTGCAAACTATTCCGGGGGTAAGGCTTGGGATTCATTGCCATAATGATACGGAAAATGCGGTGGCGAATTCGCTGGCAGCCGTGGAAGCGGGTGTGCGCCAGGTGCAAGGTACGATTAATGGGATTGGTGAGCGTTGCGGTAATGCCAATCTGATTTCAATTATTCCGACGCTCATGTTGAAAATGGGCTATGATACCGGCATTTCTGAAGAAAAACTCTCGCGCATCACAACCCTCTCGCGCATGATTGATGATCGACTTAACCGTTCACCTAATCCGCATCAGCCTTATGTGGGCGCGGCTGCGTTTGCCCATAAAGGTGGCTTGCATGTCTCGGCGGTGGAGAAGGATTCCGCATCGTATGAACATATCCCGCCGGAGAAGGTGGGTAATGAACGCGTGATTTTGGTTTCTGATAAAGCTGGAAAGTCCAATATCTTAGCGCGCATGAAGCAGCTTGGCATGGCGATTGATGGTGAAAATCTCAAAGTGGAAGATTTGGTCACTGAAATTAAAGAGCGCGAGCAGCAGGGTTATGCTTATGAAGATGCCGATGCTAGCTTCGAGATACTGGTTAAGCGTCACCTTGACGAAGTGCCGCATTATTTTGGTGTGGAAGCCTTTCGTGTGATGGATGAACGCCGCTGGAATGCCAAAGGCGAGCTGGTGACGCTTTCTGAGGCCGTGGTTAAACTCAAAGTCGGCAATATTCGCGTGATGACGGTGGGTGAGGGCAATGGTCCTGTCAACGCGCTAGATGCTGCGCTGCGTAAAGGATTAGTTGAATATTATCCCGCGTTAGCTGGTATCCAACTTACCGATTATAAAGTGCGTATCCTCACTCCACAAGACGGTACACGCGCCGTCACTCGCGTACTCATTGAAACCCGTGATGAAAGCGGTCGCGTATGGAATACTGTTGGTGTATCGCCTAACGTAATTGATGCTTCGTT
The DNA here is from genome assembly GCA_036770365.1 of Rickettsiales bacterium. GTDB lineage: Bacteria > Pseudomonadota > Alphaproteobacteria > Rickettsiales > UBA998 > DAIPJH01. The sequence continues at coordinate 308,523 of DAIPJH010000001.1, read as the reverse complement.
TAATGCGCTGCTGGATTCAGTGACGTTTAAGCTGCTTAAAGGGTAGTCGTAAGTCATTCGTCGTTAGTTGTTAGTGTATTCTGACTGCGAATGACTAATGACTGACGACTAATAATAAAACTGTCACAAAACCTTCATTTGTTATTCATACCTTTTTTTCGTATATTAGGCATAGAGGTATAGAACTATGTGGCAATTATTAGCGCGTCCATTCATTTTTGCAGCTGAAAAAGTTGGCTTAAGAACCGCTGCTTCGGGTGCGACTGCTGCTGCTGAAGGTGCGGCTGCGCGTACAGTTGCGGTTGGCGCAACAGAAACAGTAGCAAAAGGTGCAGCGGATGTGGTTGCAAAACCAAGTTTTTGGATGAAGACCAAGAATTTTTTTGGTTTTGGTGCGGGTGGTGCTGCCGCAGAGGGTGGCATGAGTTTTGTGGGTAAGGCAGCGACCGAATTCGGTAAAAAAGGTTTATGGGGCAAAACCAAGGACATCGCTATCATTGCTGCTGTGCTGTATGTCGGATACAAAGCAGTGAATTGGCTTTTTGGCAGCAAGAAGGAAGAGACTGTATCTCCGCAAGCACAAATGATGAGCGCGCCAGCGGTTGCGCCGCTTCAGCCGGCTATGGGTATCGCTCCACAATGGGGTGTGGCAGCAGGGCAGAATGCAGGGTTGGCTTACACGGCTGGTGTAGGTGATGCGCAGCTTATGCAACAGCAAACGATAGCGCAGCCACAAACAAATTGGCAAAATCGTGTAGGCGGTCAGCGCGGTGCGCGAGGATCTTACGTTGAACAATATCAAGCACAACAGGCTGCTGCTGCGATGAATGGGCAGTATGTTGGGGCATAGGTGATATATGCCAAAAAGAAAGCATCCTCAGCCTAAACATTCCAAAAAATCACTGCCAGCGGATACTTTATCATCGAGTGGTGGTAGTCAACAAATTTCAGAGTTAAGCAATGCGGAAATAGAAAGTATTGAGGCTGTTTTTCAATCCTTGCGTCAAGCAGACAAAGACGGTGACGGTATTATCTCCAAGTCAGAAGTAAAAGCTGCCTTAATGACTCCCGAGGCACGCGCTCGTGTTATGTTGTCTGGTAATCTTGTGGATTTTGAGCAGTTAGATGCGGCTTTGTCATGTGGGTGGTGGTCGCCCGTTGCAGGGTTACTCAATCCGCGTGCAAAAATGGTTGGAGACGTTATTGGTAGCTTGCCACCCACAGTAGTTTCCACATTGATGGATTTTGCTAATTCTAAAGAGAAAGTAGCTTATGAGGCTATTCCAGACGCTATGCCACCTGTATATCCTGAAATAGTAGGACGGGTACGGACGGATAAAGAAAAAGCTTTTTTACTGCATATTCAAAAGCATCCAGAATTATTGAAAGATATGCCAAGAATGGAATCGCTTGATTATGCAGATGTGTGTGATGTACTCCATTATGTGTCTGGCAAAACGGTTGCTCCAGTAAAACAAGCTTGCAGTCCTCGCAGTAATACGCCATGTAAGTGATGTGACAAACTGTTAGAGTGCTATGCAACCCCCCATTATTATCCTCGTACGCCCGCAAATGGGCGAAAATATAGGTGCTGCCGCACGCGCCATGATGAATTTTGGCTTGAAGGAATTGCGTTTGGTTGCCCCACGTGACGGTTGGCCGAATCCAAAAGCGCATGAGATGAGTGCGCATGCCGAACATATCATTGAACAGGCGAAAGTGTTTGAGACGTTGGCGGACGCACTGGCAGAGTGTCAGGTCGCTTTTGCCGCAAGTGCGCGTCGTCGTGACATGGAAATTCGCTATTATTTTCCTGAAACGGCAGCGCAGATCTTTGTGCAGGAAGATGTGGTGTCTGCCTATGTATTTGGTCCTGAGAACAATGGTTTGGCGAATGAGGATATTGCACTGTGTAACGGCGTGGTGACGATTCCAACCCACCCAGATAATAAGTCACTCAACATTGCACAATCGGTGGGAGTGCTTGCGTATACATGGTTTCGTGCGTCGCAAGGCGAGCAAAAACCTCTAGAGGTGGGAGAGGGCGTAGAGCTTGCCTCGCAAGACTCACTACAAAAACTTTATGATTATCTTGATGGTGAGTTGAATGTGCGAGGATTCTATAAGACAGAAAATCTGAGACCAAAAATGCAGATGAATCTACGAGCGTTACTCGGGCGGATGGTGATTACCAAGCAAGAAATTCAGACGTTATGGGGCGTGATTGCGACCTTGACACGTAAATAATCTTTTGAATTCATAAAATTACATAACGTTGTAATTTCTGAGAAATGAGGAATTATAAAGTTAAAGTGCCATAATTGTCATCAAAACGTCATTTGTTTGTTAATCTTTGATGTGTTACCCTTGCAGACTGGATGAATTTATTATTTTTAGGATGTTATGGCTGCCGTAGCGGAAACACATGTAGAAAGTCCAACATCAGGCAAAAGCAAGCATGGTGGTTGGCATGGTGCGAAGATCGGTCTGTTAGTGGGCGTCGTTTTGGGGGTTCTTGTCGGAGATCCTGGGTTGTTTGTTCTTTGCGCTGTTAGCGGAGCTGTAGGTGGGGCGATTAGTGGGCGGAGTCTGGCTAAATCCGCAAAAATTGCGGATGATGAGAATGAGCCTCTAGCCCCTCCCGTGATAATGAAAGAAAAGTCCAAGGCAAAAGCCAAAGAAGTTGAAGCAGAAGCAATAGAAGAGTCCGCAAAAGCATCACGCCATGCAGAAAAAATTGCAGCAAAACGTACACAAAAATCAGAATCAGTCGGACGAGTTGCCTAGTTTTCATGGGCTTGACGTGAAAATGTCACAGAACCTTCATACAAATCCCAAGATTTTATGTTATATTGTAGGTAAGTATAAAAATGAAACCTGCGAAAGGCGCAGTTATGGCACAACAGACAGTATTACCTATTGAGCGTGGCGGTGTTGAGTCTGCCGCAGTGACCGCGGCAGGAACTGCGGGTGGTGCGGTCAAAGGTGCGATCAAGGGGCTTGGTATTGCTGCATTGATTGGTGCTGGCTTGGCGACGGGTGGAGCGTTGTGGCTTATTCCTACGATTGGGTTTGGATGGTTGGCAGCAGCAGGTGTTGCGGGTGCAGCTATTTCTACAACGATTGCGGGAACGTTCTCGGCGGCCGTTGGTGCAGTTGGGGGGACGGTCAATGGGTTTTCAAGATCGCGTACACAAATTAATCAAGAACGTGCAGCAGTGAATATTGTTCGTGCGCAAGGTGCAGTGGCAAATGCACAGGAACAAACCGCAGCAACGTTGCAAACACAAGTCGCACGTGAGATGGTACAAACAGCACCTTCACGGGTGGTCGCGGGGAATCAAGTGAGTTATGAAGGGCCGATGATGTCGGGTGGGCGTGCGCTCGGTGCGGGGCATGCGGGTAACGTGATGGCAGCGCGTCAACAACAAGCCGCTATGGGCGAACAAGCGCAGATTGGATAAGGTGTAATATGGTGTTTGATGGTTTAAGAGCAAATGCTGGTGCTGCTGTTGGTGGTGTTGAAGCAGGCGCAAAAGCAACGGGAGATTTGCTAGCAGGGTCTGGTGCAAGCGGTAAAGGGTTGCTGGCCTCTATTGGTAGTAAGGCTGTATGGGTGGCGGAAGCTTCTGCGAACATTGTGACCAAGCCGTTGGCATGGGCAGGCAATTTTATGAAAAATAATCCTCGCGGCGCAAAAATGATTGCTGGAGTCGGGCTGGCTTACGGTGCGTATAAAGGCGTACATTATCTTACGCATAAGCATGATACATCAGAAATGCCTGCGCCTGTGATGCAAATGGATCAGATGAATACGGTAAATGGTCAATTGCTTGATACGATGCAAGCTGCGCAGTCTACATCTCCTTATACTGTCTCGCAAGCTCAGTACCTTGGCAAAGGTGTTTCTGCCCCGCAAATGGCATTAGCTGGTGGTTATACCCGCTAATTTTTTCATTTTTTCTTCTATTCTGGCGTTGACAGGCATCACTTTGTCTGTATATTGCGTCTTCCTTTAAATTAGATTGTTATTAGCAAAAGGTTTGAAACGTGTCTAAACGTCAGAGCGCAAAATATAAAATCAGTCGCCGTATGGGCGAAAATCTTTGGGGTCGTGCGAAAGATCCTGTTATTCGTCGTGACTACGGTCCAGGGCAGCATGGTATTCTTCGTAAGAAAAAAGTTTCTGGTTATGGCTTGCAGCTTCGCGCAAAACAAAAGCTAAAAGGCTACTACGGTAACATTTCAGAAAAACAATTTCGTAGCATTTATGATGAAGCGGTGCGTCGTAAAGGCGATACCTCTGAGAATTTGGTGGGCTTGCTAGAGCGTCGCCTTGATGCGGTGATTTACCGTATGGGTATTGTGCCTACTGTATTTGCTGCACGTCAGTTTGTGAATCATGGTCACGTACGCGTTAATGGTAAGCGTGTGAATATTGCGAGCTACCTTATTGAAATCGGTGATGAGATTGAAGTAAAAGAATCTTCTCGTCAGATTAACATGGTGGTTGAGAGTATTCAAAACCCAGAGCGTACCATTCCTGAATATATAGAGTTCGATGCGAAAGCTCTGAAAGGCAAAGTGCTTCGCGTTCCTGCGTTCACAGAGATTCCTTATCCTGTGATGATGGAGCCAAACTTAGTGGTTGAATTTTATTCACGTTAATCGTGATGACAATAGATAAAAAAAGCCAGCAGAAATGCTGGCTTTTTTTGTTTGTGAGTATTGTGTATTAACGTGCGCCTTAAAAATCCTTTTCTAGTCTCTAGTTACGCTGCAAGCGACACGCCTTTTTCTTTTAGTAGTGCTTCTAACTCGCCTGTTTCATACATTTCACGGACAATATCGCAGCCGCCAATGAACTCACCTTTAACATAGAGCTGTGGGACGGTCGGCCAGTCTGCAAACTCTTTGATGCCTTGGCGAATTTCGGGATCAGCAAGGACATTGACATCATAGGCATCCGCACCAAGTCGTTCTAAAATGGTGGCAACCACAGATGAAAAGCCGCATTGCGGAAGTTTCTTCGTGCCTTTCATATAAAGCACAACATCATGACCTTCGATGTCTGCACGGATACGGTCAAATACGGGATTAGATTCTGTCATAACACACTCCTTAATATCTGACCATTCTTCTAGTCTTTTGTCGAGATATTAGCAAGAGTGATTCTATGTGATTATGATGCTGCCCGCCGAATCATGAGCTGTTGTCTCTCATGTCGCCAGTTGTGGGAGACAGCTAGTTGATGCCTGGCGACACAAGAGATTGGACGTTGGTGACATGTGCAACTGATGAGCCATTATAGGCCATCGAGTTCCACTCACCCGAAGCGGTTGAGGTACAAGCAGAAAGTAAAAGTAATGCAGGGATAAGCCAACGCATAATCATCACTCCTCTAGAAACCTTGTTAACTTGAGGAGGAATATAGCAGTGAAAAATAAGAATGATAAATGCTTAGATTATATATGAGCTATGCGTCTAGCGCATGGCTTGATAAAAAAGCCGCAGAAAGACTGAACCTTATTTTAACCGAAATGAATTGTATCGCTGAATATAACAACAAAATATAGTAGTAGCGTAAAAGTCAATCTATGGGTTGAGGTAATGTATGCTCGTTAGCTGAGCTGAAGCCCTAACGATGGGGAAAACTTAAATCACAGAGTATCTGCTGCTTTAGTGATGATGGATAGTGCGTGTAAAGTCGTCCCCATGTCACTGCCAAGTGCTGCCATCACGCGTTTATGTTGAACTACGCGGGGTTGCCCAGCAAAGCTTACGCAGGTTACGGTGACTTGCCAATGGTCATCATCACCCGCCAAGTCTTTTAGCGCAATCTCTGCATCAGGCAGTGCAGCTTTTATGCGGGTGGTAATTTCTTCAGCGGTCATTGCCATTTTAGCGTTCCCCCGCCATGTAGCTTGGCATCCAGTTTTCGTTGGTTGTGGTCATTTTCGCTACGTCCACATCAATTAGCGAAGTGATGCGAAGCGATGTGCCGCCCACTGTGCCTAGTTCTTGAAGTGGCACACCGGCCTTCTTTGCATCTGCTAGAATGCGAGCTTTATCCGCCGCTTTGACGGTAAATACATAACGTGCTTGGTCTTCACCGTAGAGCGCGGCATGGGCTGGGATACCCTCTGGAATCGCAATGACGGTTGCACCAAGCTTGCCGCTCATACACATCTCCGCCAGTGCGACAGCGAGTCCACCATCAGAAAGATCATGGCATGCGGTGATGACATTTTCAGTGATGAGACCACGCACGTAGTTGCCATTGCGCTTCTCGGCGTCCAAGTCCACACGTGGTGGTGCGCCTTCTTCACGACCCTCGATTTCGCGCAGATACATAGATGCACCCAAATGTCCTGTGGTATCACCAACGAGGAAAATCACGTCACCTTCAGCTTTGAAGGCTTTGGTAGCGTGTTTACTGACGTCTTGCAAGATCCCAACACCACCAATCGCAGGGGTAGGTTGCACGCCTGTGCCGCTAGTTTCGTTATAGAGCGATACATTGCCTGAAATAATTGGATAATCGAGCGCGATGCACGCTTCTGCCATACCTTGCAACGCCCCAACAATCTGTCCCATGATCTCCGGTTTTTGTGGGTTGCCGAAGTTTAAGCAGTTGGTAATAGCAAGTGGTGAGCCACCCACTGCGGTGATATTGCGCCATGTCTCAGCCACCGCTTGCTTGCCGCCTTCGTGTGGGTCAGCGTGGCAGTAGCGTGGGGTGCAATCAGTGCTGATTGCCAAACCCTTTTTCGTATCATGGATGCGCACGATTGCAGCGTCACCACCCGGTTTTTGTATCGTATCATTCATCACCTGATGGTCATACTGTTCCCAGATCCAGCGTTTACTAGCAAGGTCTGGTGTTTCTAAAAGCTGTAGTAATGCGGCGTTATGGTCTTTGGGCGCAGCTACGCTATCAAAAGAAAGTTCTGCAGGACGTGGGGTTAAAGTATAGGGACGTGAATAAATCGGAGCTTCAGAAGAAATTGGTGCGATAGGCATATCGGCGACGATTTCGCCATCCCACGTTAGTACCATGCGACCCGTGTCAGTCAGATGCCCAATAATGGCAAAATCAAGCCCCCACTTGCGGAAAATATCGAATGCCATCTGCTCGCGCTCAGGCTTAATGACCATCAACATACGCTCTTGCGATTCAGACAACATGATTTCATAAGGAATCATGCCGTTTTCGCGCTGTGGTACGTTGTTGAGGTTCAGTTCAATCCCAAGCCCGCCTTTATCTGCCATCTCAAGTGATGAGCAGGTCAACCCTGCCGCACCCATATCTTGAATGGCGATGATCGCATCGGTTTTCATCAGTTCCAAGCAAGCTTCAATCAGTAATTTCTCCGTAAAGGGGTCGCCGACCTGTACGGTGGGGCGTTTTTCTTCTGAGGCATCGTCAAACTCTGCGGATGCCATTGTCGCGCCATGAATGCCATCACGCCCTGTTTTTGAACCGACATACACCACAGGATTACCAAGTCCTGCTGCAGCGGAATAGAAAATCTTATCTTGATCGGCGACACCAATATTCATCGCATTGACCAAGTTATTGCCGTTGTAAGAGGGGTGGAAGGTGCATTCGCCGCCGACCGTTGGTACGCCGACGCAGTTGCCATACGAACCCACGCCGCGCACAACACCAGAAATTAAGTGACGTGTTTTAGGGTGTTTCGGGTCGCCGAAGCGGAGTGAATTCATGTTCGCCACAGGACGCGCACCCATCGTAAATACGTCGCGTAAAATCCCGCCAACCCCTGTCGCTGCGCCTTGAAAAGGCTCAATAAAAGAAGGATGATTGTGGCTTTCCATTTTGAAAATCGCCGCCTGACCATCGCCAATATCAATCACACCTGCATTCTCACCGGGACCGCAAATTACCCACGGAGCTTTGGTTGGTAGTCCTGAGAGCCATTTGCGCGTGGTTTTATACGAACAATGTTCACTCCACATCACTGAGAAAATCCCAAGTTCTACCAGATTCGGCGTACGCCCCATAATCGCTACGACGCGTGCATATTCTTCCTCAGTAAGTCCATGTTCTGCAACGATTTGTGGGGTGATGGTCGGGGTCATTTGTGTATACGCTGCGGCCTGTGACATAATACTATCCTGCTATGGAGTGACGAACGGTCAGCACCATAGCGAAAATGTCAGAAAACACAAGAAGGGAGAGAGGGAAAAGAGGTTATCTGTAAAGTTGTTCTTGACTACTTGCCTTACCAACAGGAGCAGGACCAACAGGAGCAGGGGCAGTAAGTTCAGAATCAGCGAGTTGAATAGAGGTTGTCGGTTTGATGCTGCTTAAGTCAATATGTGCGAAGCGGTCTGTTGAAGGGATAATTGGGAGCATAAGATCGTTGAGGGCATTCTTGCACGCACCCGTCATGCGCTGATCCATCAGCCCAAGACTCGCGGTATTATCTGCCATGTAGTAAGGGTTTACCATGTGCTTTTGCCCAATCCAACAAACTCTCTAAATTTGAGAGTCGCACAGAATCATTAACAAAAAGTTAATTTTAATGATGAGTGGCGGAAAAATGCGGGTTAGGCAGCTAAAAGTGATGTGAAAAGCGCACGACCATCTATGCCACCCGTAAGGGCATCACACACGCGCTCAGGATGAGGCATCATGCCGAGTACATTACCTTTTTTGTTGCGAATCCCTGCGATGTTGCGCTGTGAGCCATTCGGGTTGGCGTGTTCGGTCATTTCACCTGACTCGGTAACATAGCGAAATGCAATTTGTCCATTATCTTCTAGTGCATTGAGCGTCGCATCATCGGCAAAAAAATTACCATCATGATGAGCGATCGGTACGCGAATCACTTGATGTTTTGCATAATGTTTGGTGAAAGCGGTGTCATTATGTTCGACGCGCAAAAATACGTCTTTGCACAAGAAATTAAGTCCTGCATTACGAAGAAGTGCGCCTTCTAACATACCTGCTTCGGTAAGAATCTGAAAGCCGTTGCAAATGCCGATGACATAGCGACCTGCATCTGCATGTTTTTTGACCTCACGCATGATGGGCGAATGTGCTGCCATTGCACCTGAACGCAAATAATCACCGTAAGAAAACCCTCCCGGAATGATGACAAGGTCAAGCGCGGGGAGCGCGCTGTCATCATGCCATACAGGATGCACACTGCCAGCCGTACCAGCTACACCTTCCCACATACCACCGAGCAGGTTTTGTGCGGTGGTGAGTGCGTCACGGTCACAATTTGATCCCGGAAAAATAACAACGCCGATTTTCATTTTTTGCCTCTATGAATATTCCTCACCCTAACCCTCTCCCGCATAGGGGGAAGCGAAGTTTCGGCTGTGCCAAAACGAGTAAGGCATGTAAGTAATTATGCCACTAATTCAAAACGATAATTTTCAACTACCGTGTTAGCAAGTAGTTTTTCACACATTGCTTTGACTTGTACTTCTGCTGCTGATTTGTCATTGGTATTGATAATCAGCTCAATAAACTTGCCTTGACGTACATCCTCTACGCCTGAGAAACCAAGATGTTCAAGTGCATTACGTGTTGCTTTGCCTTGCGGGTCAAGTACGCCGTTTTTAAGTGTAATATGAATATGTGCTTTCATGTTATTTTTTACCCTTAGTATCATCAAAATCTGCAACCTCTGCACTTGGCAAAACACCTAGGCGTTTTGCCACCTCACGGTAGGCCTCTTCAATCCCGCCCATATCACGGCGGAAGCGGTCTTTGTCCATTTTTTCGTCGGTGTGAACATCCCACAGACGGCATGAATCAGGGCTAATTTCATCGGCAAGCAGGATACGCGCACGACCTTCTTCATCATAGACGCGACCAAATTCGATCTTGAAATCAACCAAACGTATGCCAATGCCCATAAACAAACCACTTAAATAGTCGTTAATACGCATAGCAAGCATGCGGATCTCTTCGACTTCGAGCGGGTCTGCGATGTCAAACGCATAAATATGCTCTTCTGAGATAAAGGGGTCGCCAAGTTTATCATTTTTCAAGCAAAATTCAATTAGCGGCGCACCAAGAGCCTGACCTTCTTCTAAGCCGAAACGGGTAGAAAAACTGCCCGCCGCCACATTACGAATAATCACTTCAAGTGGGACAATTTCAACCGCATGTACCAACTGCTCACGCATATTCAGTGTTTTGATGAAATGGGTTGGGATGCCCATTTGCCCAAGACGAATCATCAAATATTCGGAAATACGATTATTGATGATACCTTTACCGCGAATCGTGCCTTTTTTTTGGTTATTAAAAGCTGTCGCATCGTCTTTAAAGTGTGCAATGAGCGTTCCAGGTTCTGGCCCTTCAAATAATTGCTTGGCTTTGCCTTCATAAATGGGTGTTTTTTTGGTGGCCATAATCATTCACGCTATATTTTAATTGTTTTTTAAGTTGCGCTAGTCATAAAGTAATTTAGATTGCAGGGCAACGGTAAAACTAATGATTTTATAATAAGGAGAATACAATGACGACTTTTAGTGAACGCGAGCAGACTTTTGAAAGAAAATTTGCCCATGATGAGGAATTGCAATTTAAGGCACGGGCGCGTCGTAATAAGCTCGTGGGTTTATGGGCTGCACAGCAGGCGGGTTTGAGTGGTGATGCCGCTGACGCCTATGCAAAGGATATTGTGGCTGTGGATCTGGAGCGTGCGGGCGATGAAGATGTCATTGAGAAAGTGCTTGGAGATTTGATCGCTGCGGGACTGGAATTCAAGCGTGATGAGGTGGTCTTGCAGTTGAATTATTGGTATACCGAAGCGCAGAAGCAATTGATGAATGAGTAGTGGTGTTTGCTATCACGTTGTAGTGAATGTGGTGTTGGGATAAAAAAGGGGAGGTTTTGCCTCCCTTTTTTTTATGGCTGTGCCATGATGAGGGTGGGTGGGGTATGGTTCTTGCATCACGGTTTAAAGGGTGGTGTCGGTGGCGTGGTGTGAGTAAAATCATGATAAAATGGTAGTTTAGCGTATGTTTCGATGGGTGATGAAAAAAAATGTAGAAAACTATAAATATGGGGTTGCTATGCGTGTAAGACGACTATATATTGTGTGTATCGAGGAGGAAAAACCTTTCTTTTCGGGTAATTGCCTTGCTGAAGATGGGTGTTATGGCCAGTTTGCATCGTGATATGGACGCGTCTATGTTAGAGGGTCGCGTTTGGAGTGTTGCAGGATGGCTTGACGGTCTAAGTCAGCGGTTTGTGGAAAGATGTTTGGCGGTCACTGATCGGGTTGCCGAGTTGCCAGATTTGATTTCGCAGGTGGTTACGGGGTCGTCGCGTTCTTATGCGTCGAAGCAGGGGTCAGTAGACACTGTTTCTCAGGCGCAGATGGAGCAAACGATTCTTTCTTACACGCTGGCTGCTTTGGCTGCAAAGTTGATGCAGGTGGACGGTGAGGAGGTGCATCCTAAGGAAAAATCTGCCTATGTGGCAGCTTTTGCCATGCGGGATGTTGGGGCTGTGCGCATGAAGGCATTGTTTTCTGCTGCCTGTCGTGACGCTGCTCCTGTTGAGCAGTATGCAAAGCAAATTGCTGCTTTATATGCGGGACGTACGCAGAAAAAGCACGATTTGTTGGTGCGATTCGTCGCACTGGCAATTGCTGACGCGCCTGTGAATATGAAGGAATACGATGTCTTATGTATAATAGCGCAGGCACTCGGGTTTACTTCGGAGCAATTGGCGAAGGAAATTGATGTTCAAGATGGTCCAAAAGTGGGTTCTCCGTGGGATATCTTGTGCGTTGATAAATCCGCTTCTCAAGAGCAAATACAGCGGGCGTATCGTGAAAGGGTCAAGGCATGCCACCCTGACCGTTGGTCTGCACATCAGAAATATTCGCTGATGCGGAGGCTTGCGACAGAGAAATCGACAGCCGTTAATGCTGCGTATGCGGCATTGACGCGGGGTAAGAAGAAGTAATGTAATGTTTGTTTGTAGATGGTGTTATGTGATGCCAACGCGGTAACTGTGCGTTGAGAATAGAATATAACGAAGACTTTTGCGTGGCGCACTTTATAGCGTGCTGTACTGCAGAGCCGTCGTTATACCATTTGCTTGCCGAGCAACTTGTGGGTCTGCGGCTTTCATCTTGTGTGAAATGCTTCAGACCCTTTTTTTGTAAGGTATTCATTGTGAGATGTAGCATAGCAAAAAAGGGTTGTGTTGACCAGTCGCCACATGATGGGGTAGCATTATCATCGCCTACTAGATGTTGAAAAGAGGAGGGTGAGATGAGCATACAATGGAAACCAAGCCCAAATTACAATCATCGTCCAGATACAAATGTTTCTGTTTTAGTCTTACATTACACAGGGATGCGGGATGCGCAGTCTGCGCTTGCGCGTATGTGTGATGAAAATGCACAGGTGTCGGCACATTATCTGGTGGATGAAGACGGTTGCGTGGTGCAGATGGTGGCGGAAGAGCATCGGGCATGGCATGCAGGAGTAAGTCATTGGCGTGGGCGTGATAACCTTAATGATGTGTCGATAGGCATTGAAGTCGTGAATCCAGGGCATGAATTTGGGTATCGTGCTTTTTCAAAAGTGCAGATGGATGCAGTGGCCGCACTCGGTCAGTCTATCGTGTCGCGTCATCTTGCTATCGAAGCACGTAATGTTGTCGCACATTCGGACATCGCTCCTGCACGTAAACAAGATCCCGGTGAACTGTTTGATTGGGAGTGGCTTGCGTCTCAGGGGGTAGGGCTTTTTGCAAAACCGACAACAATATGTGCTGCGTGGAGTCCGATGTCTGTGCAGCAAGGCCTCGCATGTTATGGCTATAAGATTGATGCAACAGGGCAGTGGGATGCGCAAACCCATGATGTTATTGTTGCCTTTCAGCGTCATTTTAGGCAAAGTAACATCGAAGGGCAGTGGGATGATGCGTGTATGTCTATCCTTGCTAAGTTGTTAGAAATAGCTTAAGAGCTTTTGGGTCAGACGGTTGGATGGTCGCAAGGGCGTAAGCCTTTGAGGAAAGTCCGGGCTTCATGGAACGCAGTGCCAGTTAATGGCTGGCGAGGGTGACCTCAGGGAATAGTGCCACAGAAAACAAACTACCCTCACGGCTTCGGGCGTAGGGAAAAGGTGAAAAGGTGCGGTAAGAGCGCACCGCGACTTTGGTAACAAAGCGGCAGGGTAAACCCCACTGGAAGCAAAACCAAATAGGAGAGGCGCGTAGTTCCGGCTACAGGGGTGTTCCACTTCAGCCTTTCGGGTAGGTTGCACGAGGTGGCAAGCAATTGTCATCCTAGATGAATGATCATCCAGCACAGTAATGTGTGGACAGAACCCGGCTTATAGACCGTCTGACCTCTAATCCCTAAAAAAACTCTTTCTTATCCTTGCGACCCACGATACAACATTTGGTATGTTAGAAAAACCTCACAACGCAATGCGGCTAGATAGGACGAACACGACCATGGTCGGTACATGGTGGTGGACGGTTGATCGCGTGAATTTACTGTTGATTTTGTTGTTGGTTGCGCTAGGCGCGATCATCGTAACGGCATCGAGTCCTCCCGTGGCAACGCGTTTAGGTTATGGCCAGTCTTATTTTATTATTCATCAGTTCGCCTACCTCGCGGTTTCGCTGGTGGTGATGTTAGGTGTATCTATGCTGAATGTTCGCAATTTGCGTCGTATCGGTGTGTTAGGGTATATTGGTGGTATCGTGTTGATGTTATTGCTCCCGTTCATTGGTTATGAGAATAAGGGTGCTGTTCGCTGGGTGAATCTTCTTGGTATGTCTTTGCAGCCCTCTGAGTTTGTAAAACCTTGCTTCGCAATGGTGGTAGCGTGGGTGGTGTCTGAGCGTTACAGAGTGCATGAATTCCCCGGTTTTATGGCTGCTGTTGGGGTGTATAGTGTTTTCGCAGCATTGTTATGGTTTCAGCCAGATATAGGGATGACGCTGACGGTCTCCTGTATGTTTGCAGCTCAGATGGTAATTGGCGGCATGCCTGTAATTTTTGTGATTTTGATGGTGGTGGCGTTTTGTGTGATGGGCGTGGGAGCATATGTGTTTTTGCCGCACGTTACTAAGCGTGTGAATGAGTTTCTTGACCCTGCGGTTGGAGATAATTATCAGGTTTCCAAGGCACTGGATGCTTTTCAATCTGGTGGGTTGTTGGGTAGAGGCATTGGTGAAGGTGAAGTGAAATGGCAAATTCCTGATTCGCATACGGATTTTGTGTTTGCGGTGGTTGGCGAAGAATTTGGTATGATGCTATCAATCGCGGTGGTAGCGTTGTTTGCGTGTGTGGTGATTCGTAGTTTGTTGCGTATTTTAAAGGTGAATGATTTATTTGTGATGTTGGCAGCTTCGGGGATTATTGTGCAGTTTGGTATGCAATCGGTTATTAATATGGGGGTAGCAGTGAATATGTTGCCTGCGAAGGGAATGACACTACCATTTTTGAGTTATGGCGGATCTTCGGTGGTGGCAATGGGGTTTGGCATGGGTATCTTACTTGGATTAACCCGAAAACAATATGGCGGTACGGGAATGTATGTCAGCCGTTTTGATAAAGTTTATGAAGATGTTTCTTCAAGTTAGTAACGATAATGATGTTCATATTAGGATAGTGCGATGACTCAACAATTTCATATCGTTTTGGCAGCAGGTGGAACAGGGGGGCATATTTTCCCCGCGGAGTCTTTGGCAGAGGAGTTAACGTCGCGTGGACATCGTGTCAGTCTTATCACAGACAAGCGTTTTTCAGATTACAGTGCAGCAAGTATGCAAGGTATTTTGGGGCAGATTCCTATCCATTATATTCATGCAGGGACATTGGGGCGAAGTGTGTTTCAACGCGCACAAGGGGCATTACATATTGTGTTGGGGATTGTGCAAGCGCGTAGTCTGCTTGGCAAGATCAAGGCGGACGCAGTAGTGGGATTTGGAGGCTATCCTTCTTTTCCAACCATGATGGCAGCAAGTTCGCGTGGCATTCCCACGATCATTCATGAGCAGAATGCGATTTTGGGTAAGGCAAACCGCGTGTTGGCGTCACGTGTAGGGTCGATAGCAACGTCCTATCCTGAGACGGGTATGGTACAACCAGAAAATAAATATAAGATGCATTTAGTAGGCAATCCCGTGCGATCTAGCGTACGGGCGTTGCACGATGTTGATTATCCAGAGCTTGCTGAGGATGGGATGATGCGTCTTTTGATCACAGGTGGTTCGCAAGGTGCTACCGTGTTTTCACATGTTGTTCCAGAGGCGATTGCACTGCTTCCTGAAAAGGCACGTCGTCGTTTGCGTGTGGATCAACAAGCGCGAGCAGAAACACTAGAGGCGACAAAAGCACGCTATCTTGAACTGGGCGTGCAAGCAGATGTATCTCCATTTTTTGCGGATGTTCCTGCACGGTTGGCGGCGGTGCATTTGGTCATTGCGCGTTCTGGTGCGTCAACCATTGCTGAGCTTACTTGTGCGGGGCGTCCGTCGATCCTTGTGCCATACCCGCAATCCGCGGACGACCATCAGATGATTAATGCACGTGCGGTGGAGGATGCTGGTGGGGCGTGGGTGATGCCGCAAGATAGTTTTACTCCTGAGGCTTTAGCCGCACGCTTGGAGGCGTTCTTAACGTTGCCGAGTAGTTTGACCCGTGCCGCTGAACATGCACATGCGATCGGGCGTGCGCAAGCAGCTTCTAATTTGGCGGATTTGGTCATTCACCATGCGTATGCGCGACGAGAGGGTGCGCGTGGAGGGCATCATGAGAATACGCAGCCAAACATACACCATCATAAGGATTTAGCGGCATGATCACAGTTCCTATTCGTAGACTTCCTCTTGGAAAAACGTTGTCATTAGATGTCGGCGTGATCCATTTTATTGGGATCGGTGGGATTGGTATGAGTGGTATAGCTGAGATTTTACATAATCTCGGTTATAAAGTTCAAGGTTCAGACATGGCAGGCAGTGCGAATGTAGAGCGTTTGCGTGCAATGGGTATTGATGTGATGATTGGTCATACGGGAAGTAATCTTGGTGATGCCGCAGTGGTGGTGAAATCAACCGCAGTGAAATCCGATAATCCTGAGATCGTCGAAGCGCGGGCGCGCCGTATTCCTGTGGTGCGTCGTGCTGAAATGCTTGCAGAATTGGTGCATTTAAAAATGACGGTGGCGATCGCGGGGACTCATGGCAAAACGACAACGACGTCTTTGACGGCAGCATTATTTGATGCAGCGGGTTTTCAGCCAACCGTCATTAATGGTGGTATTATTAACGCGTATGGTACGAATGCGAAGTTGGGAACGGGCGAATGGATGGTCGTTGAAGCAGACGAGTCAGACGGCACATTTATCAAACTTCCTGCAACGATTGCAGTGATCACGAATATTGATCCTGAGCATTTAGATTATTACGGTAGCTTTGATGCGCTTAGGGCTGCTTTTCTACAGTTTATTGAAAACCTCCCCTTTTATGGTTTTGGTGTGCTGTGTATTGATCATCCAGAAGTACAAGCATTGCTTGCGAAGGTGCAAGATCGTCGTATCGTGACGTATGGGTTTAATCCTCAAGCTGATATTTGTGCGGTGAATATGCGGGTGGATGCTACTGGACAATATTATGATGTGGAGTGCCGTTCGTACCCTTCGGGTGGAGTCGAAGTGATTAAAGATTTATTTTTGCCGATGCACGGTCGGCATAATTTACTGAATTCACTGGCTGCGTTGGCAGTAGCGCGAGAGCTGAATATGGGTATTGAGACTATCCAAAAGGGGTTGGCGGGTTTTGGTGGCGTGAAACGGCGTTTTACCAAAACAGGTGAAGCAGACGGTGTTACGATCATTGACGATTATGGGCATCATCCTGTGGAGATTGCTGCAACCCTTGCCTGTGCGCGACAGGCTTTGCCTGATGTCAATGCGCGTGTGATTGCGGTAGTGCAGCCGCATCGTTTTACACGTGTACGCGATCTTTTTGAAGAATTTTGTACGTGTTTTAATGATGCGCAGACCGTGTTGGTATCTGATATCTACACTGCGGGAGAAGAGCCAATTGAAGGCATCCATCGTGATGCCTTGGTGGCGGGGATGCGGGCGCATGGTCACCGTGATGCACGTGCGCTTGAGTCTGAAGCGACGCTTGCAAAACAAGTAGCAGAAGTTGTTAAGGCGGGGGATATTGTGGTTTGTCTTGGTGCGGGCAGTATTTCGAGTTGGGCAGGGAAATTGCCAGAGCAGTTAAAAGTGGTATTTAAAGAACAGCACAAGGTTGCGGGTTAAGGTTGATGCAACAGATGATAGCAGTAGAAGATACCTCTTTTGAAGCTTTACCTGTTTGGGCTGCGGGTCTGCGTGGGCGTTTACGTCCTGATGTAGCATTAGCCAAGCGGTGTTGGTTTCAGGTTGGTGGTGTTGCACAGTGGTTATTTATCCCTGATGACACGGAAGATCTTGCCTTGTTTCTTCGTCAAAAACCAGCGGATTTGCCACTATGGGTGATTGGTGTTGGGTCAAACCTATTGGTGCGTGATGGTGGGTTGGATGGTGTAACTGTGCGCTTGGGGCGTGGTTTTGCCAAAATTGAAGTGCGAGATAATGCGCAGATATTTGTTGGAGCTGCTGCGATGGATGTGCATGTGGCAAGCGTTGCCTGTGAACATGGTATTGCGGGCTTGGAGTTCTTAAGTGGTGTTCCTGGAACCATAGGGGGCGCACTTAAGATGAATGCGGGGGCATACGGCACGGAAATTAAAGATGTGTTGGTGGAAGCTCTTGCGCTTGATGAGCATGGAGAGCTACACCGCTTGAGTTTAAATGAGTGTAGCTTTGAGTATCGCACGTGTGGCGTGCCAGACGGATGGATCTTTGTAGGGGCGATCATACAAGGTCATACGGGTGTGATGTCCGAGATCGCGGAAAAGATCGCAAAAATTAATGAAGAACGCAGCGCGACGCAGCCGATTAATAGCCGTACAGGTGGCAGTACGTTTCGAAATCCTGAAGGACATAAAGCATGGCAACTCATTGATGAGGCGGGTTGTCGAGGTCTTGTGATAGGTGGCGCGCAAGTGTCTGAAAAGCATTGTAACTTTCTGATAAACACAGGTGATGCTACAGCTAAAGATTTAGAAACGCTTGGTGATGAGGTGCGCCGTCGGGTGAAAGCAAAAAGCGGTATTGATCTACATTGGGAAATCAAGCGTATTGGTAAGCAGCTTTGAAAAGGTAAAGTATATGCGTGGCGTTGTTTTATCATGTTGTTTATCCGCGGTCTTTTGTGTTTCAAGCGCATATGCAGGGACTAAAGAATATTCTCTTGTTCTAGACGAACAAATGGTCAATGTGACGGGGAAAAAGGTGCAGGCTCTGACGATTAACGGGCAGATTCCCGCAACGATGCTAGAAGCCACTGAAGGTGATACGCTTAAGATTCATGTTGAGAATAAGATGGATGTTGAGACATCCTTACATTGGCATGGGTTGCTTGTGCCGAATGATCAAGATGGTGTGCCATATATGACGACGCCGCCAGTGCTTGCGCATAGCAGCGCAGATTATGAATTTCCGCTGCGCCAACATGGAACGTATTGGTATCACGCCCATTCAGGGTTGCAAGAGCAGCGTGGCTTGTTTGGTGGTATTATTATTCATCCAAAGTCTGAAGTGAAACAATCCAAAGCAAACGCAGAAGCACTCGTGTTATGGTCAGACTGGACAGATGAAAACCCTGATGAAGTGTTACGTCATTTAAAGAGTGATGGGGATTATTATGCGTTGAAAAAAGGCTCAACAGTATCGTGGCTGGGTGCAGCGCGACATGGTGGAACAGCCTTAAAAAATCTTGTCAACGGCGCGTGGGACAGGATGGGGCCTATGGATGTCTCAGATGTTGGCTATGATGCGTTTTTGGTCAATGGTGTGCATCAAGCGTATAATAAAAGTGTGAAAGCAGGGCAAACAGTGCGTGTGCGGATGGTCAATGCTTCGGCATCGACGTATATGGATGTGGTGTTTGCAGGTGGTAGGATGACAGTCGTCGCGGCAGATGGCAATTCAGTTCAGCCCTATCAAGTTGACCGCTTAGAAATGACAATGGCGGAGAATTATGATGTGTTGCTGACACTGCCAGAGGGTGGAGCATATGAACTTCGCGCAAGTTCAGTTGATGGCACAGGCTATGCGTCCTATATGATTGGAGAGGGTGCGTTGCATTTTGCGCCAACTTATCCCAAGCCTGACCTCTATGCTGACATGATGGATATGTCCGGCATGTCGGATGAGCAGAAGTATCAGATGAATATGTCGGGCGTGGATTATTCACCGCTTAAATCACTGCAAAAAACCAATTTTCCAATATATTTGACGCGCCGTGATGTGACGCTACGCTTAACTGGTAATATGGAGCGTTATCTGTGGTCGTTTGATGATAAACTGTTAGACGAAGCGGACATGATTCGTATCAAAAAAGGCGAGGTGGTACGGTTTCGCCTTATCAACGATTCGATGATGGAACATCCGTTGCATTTACATGGGCATTTCTTCCGCGTGCTAAACGGGCAGGGTGATTATAGTCCACTTAAACATACAGTGAATGTACCGCCGATGGGTGCGGTGACGATCGAGTTTGCGGCGGATGAGGAAAAAGACTGGTTCTTCCATTGTCATAACCTTTATCACATGGCAAGTGGCATGGCGCGGATTGTCCATTATCAAAAAGTTGGAGAGCCTGAAAACGCTGGAATGGCACACAGTATGGGCAATATGAAGCATGGAGATGGTTGGTTCTTCTCAGGGCAAGCAGGCGTACTTTCCAACATGTGGGATGGTAGCGTCTCGGCATCTAATGCACGCAATATTATCGAACTAGAATCCAAAGCAGATTATCAGGGCAATTATGAAATCAGCCCAACTTATGTGCATCCGCTGACGCTGTATGGCAGTGCGTTCATTGGCTCAGAGACGCGCAAAGAGCGTAATGAAGAGCATAGTGATACGGTTGGTATCTTAGGTTTGCGTTATACGCTGCCAATGATGATTGATGTCGAAGCGCGAGTCGATTCTGAAAAACGCGGTCGCCTAGAGTTCAGCAGCGAACTCCAACTTGCCGAGCGCGTGGCATTGGACTGGCGCGTTAACACTGACAAGGAATATGGTGTCAATACACGCTATATTTTGAATGAAGCTGCGTCTTTGCGTGTGGGCTATGATTCGGATTATGGTTTTGGTGTTGGTATGGTGTGGAAATTTTAAGTGTGTGAACCTTCTATTGGTTTGCCTTAATCCTTGCGAGTAGTGTTGCTAAAGGCTATGTTGACGCATTGGGTTATAGAAATAGTGTGAGAAGAAAATGACTAAGCATGTTGCCGTATTGATGGGTGGGTTGTCTGCTGAACGCGAAGTATCGCTTTCGAGCGGTGTTGCAGTGAAAAAATCTCTGGAGACATTAGGATTTAAGGTGACCGCGGTTGATGTGGGGCGGGATGTTGCGACCATATTGGCGCAGGTCAAGCCTGATGTTGTGTTTAATGCTTTGCATGGGCATTTTGGTGAGGATGGTGATGTGCAGGGCGTGTTGGAGATGTTGGGTATTCCGTATACTCATTCGGGTGTGTTGGCTTCCGCACTTGCTATGGACAAGCCTATGGCAAAAAAAGTGTTTTCTTCTGCGGGGTTGAGGTTGGCAGATGGTGAGGTCATGTTGGTCTCTGAGCTGAAAAAAGCATCTCCATTTTTGTTTCCAATCGTAGTTAAACCCACCGATGAAGGTTCAAGTGTTGGTGTGGTGATTCTTCACGAAGAAAAACAATTGGCTGAACTCCCATTCAAAGATACTTCCAAGGTGCTTGTAGAAAAATACATTGCTGGTCGGGAGATCCAAGTGGCCGTGCTAGATGGTAAGGCTTTGGGGGCGATTGAGATTAAGCCGCTTAAAGGTTTTTATGACTACGAAGCTAAATACACGGCAGGACGGGCGGAACATATTATGCCTGCGCCGATTCCTGAAGCGGATTACATAGAGGTGTGCCGTTTGGCAGAGCGTGCGCATGAGGTACTTGGTTGCCGCGGTTTGACCCGCTCAGATTTCCGTTATGATGACACGGGACTTGGTCAAGGTGTGTTCTATTTGCTTGAAACGAACACACAACCAGGTATGACACCCCTTTCTCTTGCTCCAGAGATTGCAGCGCACGCAGGAATAAGCTTTAATACGTTGGTGTTACGTTTGGTGGAATCTGCCACGCGTGATCACGTTGAAGGTTAGTTCTAGTGGATGAACGTTCGTGCAGTGAAGGCTGTATGGCGGCGGCGAGGGAGAATTAGTTTCATGGCGCAGCAGACGACGCGACAGAAGCAATCGAGAAAGATACGCAAAGACAGGGAAAAACGTGTCAAATTGCGTGTGGTGCGACGCTGGGCGATGCTTGCTGCGCTTGGCGCGGTGTTGGTGGTGATCGCTTCTGGCGGCATGTGGATCAAACAGCATAATGTGATCGAAAGAATCACGGTGGCGGCCTCACAGGCGATGTGGGATGTTACGCGTGAGGGTGGTTTGCGTGTGCGTAATATCTATATTGAAGGGCGTCAAAAGACGGATCAGATCGCTGTCCTTAAGGCATTGGGCGTGGGGTTGGGTGGGTCTTTGTTACAGGTCTCGTTGGAGGATGCACGTGCGCAGATGGAGGCGATTAGCACTGTGCGTCGTGCTTCTGTGGAACGGGTTTTTCCAGATACGTTAAAGGTCACGTTGCAAGAACGTCAGCCTATTGCCATTTGGCAGTCTAAGCAGAAATTGTTTTTAGTCGATGATGAAGGCAAGATATTAGAAGGTGAAGACCCAAAGGCATATCCACATTTGATGGTGGTAGTAGGGCTGGGCGCACCTGAAAAAGCCAAAGATTTACTCGCACTTTTGGCTAAAGAGCCTGAGTTAGATAAGCAAGTGATGGCTGCGGTGCGTGTGGGAGAGCGTCGTTGGAATCTAAAGTTTAATGGTGGCGTGAATGTGATGCTGCCAGAAGAGGGCGAGGAAGCTGCGCTGCATAAACTGGCAAAAATGCAGCAAGAGCAAAGTATTTTTCAAAAATCAATCACGGCCATTGACATGCGGCTGCAAGAACGCATCTTTATTAAGTTAACACCAGAATCCATGCAGCGTCGCCTTCCTGAAGCACATAAGCCTCAAGGGCCTCGTACAGAAACATAAAATAAAAAGGGAGTTGGCTTTATGCAGGGGCATGCCTATGCAATTAAAGGTAAAAAAGGTAGTGTTGCCGTACTCGATATTGGTACAAGCAAAATTGTTTGTTTTATCGCAGAGCCAAATTCAGCAGGTGAGTTACAGATTATTGGTGTGGGGCATCAGCTTGCACGGGGTATTCGTTCGGGAATGATTACAGACACGGCAGAAGCGGAACATTCTATCCGCAATGCTGTGCATCACGCCGAACAAATGGCGGGGCAGCAGATTGAGAATATTGCTGTTAATATTTCTGGAACACAGCTTGCCTCGCTACGAGTCAATGTGGAGTTAACCGTTTCCGGTGATGGTGTGAATGAGCAGGATATCGCGGATATTCTACGTGAAGGCTGTGATCATGTGCGTGAACGTGGGCGTAGTATCATTCATTGTTTTGCGATGCAGTACCATTTGGATGGTGCGACGGGTATCCGTGACCCACGCAATATGTACGGCAGTATGTTGGGTGCGAACCTTCATGTTGTCACGGCAGATGATGCGCATATCCGTAATGTTGTTGGTTGTGTGCAGCGTTGTCATTTGAATGTGGTTGATTTCATCGTTTCTTCTCATGCTTCAGGACTGGGTTGTCTTGAGCCTGATGAAATGGATCTTGGGGTAACTCTGGTGGATATGGGCGGCTGGGAAACGACCGTGTCGGTATTCTCAGGTGGTAAAAATATTTATTGTGATGTGATTCCCGTCGGTGGACAGCACATCACCAGTGATATTGCGGCGGGGCTTGGTACGCCGATGTCACATGCAGAACGTATCAAAAATCTCTATGGTAGTGTGCTACCTGCACCAAAAGATGATCAAACGCTTGTGGATGTGCCGCAGTTTGGTGAAGATGAAGAATTGGGTGAATATAATAAAGTGCCAAAATCAGCGTTAGTGGGGATTATTCGCCCGCGGGTGGAAGAGGTATTAGAGTTGGTGCGCGATAGATTAGAGCGCAGCGGCGTTCCCGCGCAGATGGTGCGTAATATTGTTTTAACGGGTGGTGCGAGTCAGCTTGTGGGTTTGCGCGAATGTGCGAGTCGTATGCTTTCGGCGCAAGGGCGGATTCAGGTGCGCATTGGGAAGCCAAAATTTGTGCAAGGTTTGGTGGATTCTGTGAGTGGTCCTTCGTTTTCATGTGCGGTGGGAATGTTACGGTTTTTGGCGGCCCGTCCTATGGAAGATAGTTATTTTGACGCAACCCGTAAAAGTTCAGGTGTGTCTCGTCGTTCCCAGCGTATTTTACAGTGGATTAAAGAAAGTTTTTAGGAATTATCAGTCATTTGTCACTAGTTATTAGTTAGATTTGGTAATGCGAATGCTTTACGACTAGCGACTAAGAATTAGCGATGATAAATCTCTAGCTTTCCTATTTTTTTCCATCTATGTTTTATTCATCTGTGTTTTCCTTGTTTTTTCAACATGAACGCTTGTACAGTGAAGAAAATGCATGAACACTAAATATAGTGGTGGAAATTGCTATTATAAAGAGATATAGGTTATATATAGTTTTTCGTTCATCTCCCACATTAAGAAATTCTGGTCATAGGAGTCACTCAGATGAGTATCAATTTGCATCTGCCAACACATCAGGAAACGCTTCGCCCAACCATCACCGTTATTGGTGTCGGTGGCGCGGGTGGTAATGCGGTCAATAATATGATTCGTGCGCAGTTAGAGGGCGTAGAGTTTGTTGTGGCCAATACTGATGCGCAAGCACTCGACAACTCGCTGACAGATCGTGTCATTCAGCTTGGTGTGACTTCAACCCGTGGTCTTGGTGCAGGTGCCGATCCGCGCATTGGTGCGGACGCTGCACAAGAAGCATTGGATGAGATTAGTAATCATATTCAAGGAAGTAATATGGTCTTTATCACGGCAGGTATGGGCGGTGGTACAGGCACGGGAGCTGCGCCTGTGGTGGCGCGTACGGCACGTGAAATGGGGATTTTGACCGTGGGTGTGGTGACCAAGCCTTTCCAATTTGAGGGTGCGATGCGTATGCGTATGGCGGAAGAAGGTCTGCGCGAGCTTCAACAATATGTTGATACGTTGATCGTTATCCCGAATCAAAATCTTTTCCGTTTGGCGAATGAAAAAACTACCTTTGCGGACGCGTTCCGTATGGCAGATGAAGTGCTTCACTCAGGTGTACGTGGTGTGACCGATTTGATGGTTAAGCCGGGGCTTGTGAATCTTGATTTTGCGGATATTCGTTCCGTCATGCGCGAAATGGGTAAGGCGATGATGGGGACTGGTGAGGCAACAGGAGAAAAACGTGCGATTGATGCAGCGGAATCTGCAATTTCTAATCCATTGCTTGATGATGTATCGCTCAAAGGTGCGCGAGCGGCCTTAATTAATATTACAGGTGGTTCGGACATGACATTGTTCGAAGTAGATGAAGCGGCAACGCGTATTCGTGAGGAAATCGATCCCGAAGCCAATATCATTTTTGGTTCGACTTTCTCTGAAGAGATGAATGGTCGTATGCGCGTTTCTGTCGTGGCGACGGGGATTGATGCAGAAAGTATTGCGCAATCACAAAATAATGGCAAAGGACAGCAAGGCGTGCGCCCTTTTAGCTATGCGTCATCACAGCCTGCTACTGCGCGTCCTAGTGCAGAGGTACAGAAATCTCCCGTGATGGCGAAGGATGCAAGGAGTCAGGGTGTAGGTGCGTTTGCGTCGTCATTGCGTCGTCAACCGCAACAGCAAGATGAGGCACGCCACGCATCGTCTTCTGAAGAAGCTCAAGGTAACGCAATTTCTCACGATGCGATGTCTGCGCCGTCACATGTGGAAGCTGAGTTACAGTATCAGCAGCAGCATAATACAGCTTCAGAATCTTCCCGTGGTCGTGCGCATACGGTGAGTGTGGAAACGGTGAAGCGTGCTGAGAATGAGGAGGCAGTGCATGCGCAGTTGCGTAACACAGCTTCACATGAGGAGTATAATGCACAACGTGCCGAGCCAAAACAGGAAAAAGTGCAAGGCAACTTGTTTGTTAGCCCGCAGGCAGAGCGTCCAGCTATGCAACGTGGGTATCAGACGCCATATTCTTCCAATAATGCGCGTGCAGCTCGTCCACAATCCGTGGAGACGCAGCAGGATTCTCAAGAGCAGCAAGAAGAGGTCAGTGAACGCGTAGAATCTACAAATCGCGGTGGCGGCTTGCTTGGTCGTTTGGCGGAGGTTGCTCAGTCTCTTTCTGGAAGTGGTCGCGGAGATGAGGTTGATTCTGCACAGTCTCGTAAATCTGCATCTGCACGTAAGGTTGAGGCAAATTCAGGGCCGCGTGTGGAGCATGCTTCTGTGCAGGGACTTCCGCTTGAGAAAGCGACCGAGAAAGAGAATTATGATATTCCTGCTTTTTTGCGTCGTCAGGCCAATTAAGCTTTGAGGGCATAGAACGTTAAATTTACTTGTTGTTGAGTAAGTAACACCGTCATAATAGTGGCGGTGTTACTGTATTAAAAGTATAAAAATGACCTTTAATTGATTGAACGTCATGTAACAATTCGTAATATTCTGTGATTTGCTTGTATGCTTGATCCTGCGTACTATGCGAACATGAAATAGAATGTTCGTGTTAGGGTGTCTGTATGAATGCTGTTGTGGCAAAACAAAAAACCTTGAATTCTGTAGTGCGTTGCTCTGGTGTTGGGCTGCATTCGGGCAAGATGGTGCAGATGGCACTTTGCCCCGCAGAAGCGAATATGGGTATTGTGTTTGTTCGTACCGATATTGATGAAGGAGATGGCGCACGCGCTCTGGTGCAGGCACGCTATCATTATGTGACCGATACTATGCTTGGTACGACCATTGAAAATATGTATGGCGTTCGCGTATCAACCATCGAACATTTAATGGCTGCGCTGTGGGGCATGGGTGTGGATAACGCGGTCGTTGAGATCAACGGTCCTGAAGTGCCAATTATGGATGGTAGCTCCGATCCTTTTGTATTTCTCATTGAATGCGCGGGGTTAGTGGAACAAGATGCACTACGCCGTGTGATGAAGGTGACGCGTGCGATTACCGTCAATGAAGGGGATTCAACTCTCACCATTTTGCCACATGACGGCTTTGTGTTGGACGTTGAAATTGCGTTTGCGCATGATGTGATTTCAAATCAAAAAGCCGAATATGATTTTTCAAAAGTAACTTTCCGTCAAATGTTGAGTCGTGCGCGTACCTTTGGTTTTGCGCGTGATGTGGAACGCCTGCAAGCGATTGGTCTGGCGCGTGGTGGTTCACTCAATAATGCGGTGGTTATTGGTGATGACCGTGTGCTGAACGAGGATGGTCTGCGTTTTGATGATGAGTTTGTGCGCCATAAAGCCCTTGATTGCGTTGGAGATTTCTTCCTTGCGGGCATGCGTTTGCAAGGTCAAGTGATTGCCTATAAACCAGGTCACGGCATTAATAACAAACTGCTCAAAGCCTTGTTTGCTAACCGCGATGCGTGGCAATTACTTGGTGGTGCAGAAGAAGCTGAAATCGAAATCACTCGCCCAGCAAAAAGCCGTATGATTTCGGGTGTTTCCGCCCTCGCTGGCGCGGCAATGCTCCCTGCGAAGTGGTAACTTTTTTACCCCTGTAAAATAAGCACCGACCAATGCCCTAATCGAATACGCTTAAGCAGCTTCAAGCCCTGCTGATGATGCGCCGAAAGCACCATTGCTTCTTGTTTGCCAAGCAGTCCTGATAAAATTGCAATGCCGTTTGGTGCAAGATGACGGCGCAAATCAGGTGCTAGTTTGACGAGTGGACGCGCTAAGATATTAGCAAAAATCAAATCAAACTTTCCAATTTGTCGTACAATATTACACGCATAGCCATTTCCTGTTTGCGCCATCATGCGGTGTTGCAGTTGATTGCGAACGATATTTTCCTTTGCGACATATACCGACACAGGGTCAATATCAATTCCCACGCAGGGAATATGAAAACGCTTTGCTGCCGCCATGCCTAAAATCGCCGAACCGCACCCCATATCCAGTGCGTTACGGAAAGAAAAACGCTTCGCTGCCCAGTCCAGTGCCAGCAAGCAACCCGAAGTCGTCGCATGTTCTCCCGTGCCAAATGCTGCTCCTGCATCCATCCACAGCACTGTTGTTCCCGCAGGCGGTGTGATATCCGCATGATGCGAACCCAGTACCATGAAGGAGCCAATCGAAAGTGGGGGGAAGCTCGCCTGAACTTCTGCCACCCAATCACGCATTTCTAGTTTGCTTTGCTCCACTAGCGTCACCTCTGCGCCGTAACCCTCTTTCAAGCGTGCTAAACGCGCAAGTACGTCGCTTTCTTCAAGGGGGTATTCCATAAGCACCGTCGTGCGCCACATCACACCGTCCTCATCAATCTCAAAGCTAGATACGCTCAGTGTTTCCTCGTCAAACAACGATTCCAGTGCAATTACTGCATCTTTCGGCACATCAAATAAAAGCTGCCAGTTCGCAATGGGTTGGTAAAAGGGATTGGCGGTGATAGCGTGGGTCATGGTCATCCTTTAATCAGTTCTAGCCAAGCATCTTCACTTAGCACATGTATGCCAAGTTCGACGGCTTTTTTGAGTTTTGAGCCTGCGTCTGCACCTGCGACGACGTAATCGGTTTTGGATGAGACCGAGCCAGCGACCTTTGCGCCGAGCGCGGAGGCTTGCGCTTTTGCTTCATCACGGCTCATGCGGGTGAGTGAGCCTGTGAATACCACCGTTTTGCCGCTGATGGGGGAGGCGGCGAGTGACTTGGGGGCATCTTCGACTGCGACATGTGTCAGTAATTGTTCGAATAAGGCTTTTTGTGCCTCGTTGCGGAAAAATTCCAGCAGTGCATGGGCGACCTTGCTGCCAATACCGTCAATGCTCATTAGCTCGTTGTAGGCGGGAGAGGCATCATCGCGTCCAGCTTCAAGCATAGCGTTTTCCCATGCTTTTACGGTGGTATAATGTCGCGCCAGCAGCTCGGCATTACCTTCGCCGATATGGCGGATGCCGAGCGCGTAGATAAAGCGTTTAAGGGAAATAGTGCGTGCTTTATCAATCGCTTCAAAGAGTTTTGCGACAGATTTTTCACCCCAGCCATCACGGTTGCGGATTTTGACGAGCGCAGATGCTTCGTCACGTGCCTGAAGCGTAAAAATATCATCAGCATTTTTGAGCATGCCCCAGTTCCAAAACGCTTCGATTTGTTTCGCGCCGAGTCCTTCAATATCGAACGCCCCACGCGATACAAAATGCTTGAGCCGTTCGATTTGCTGCGCTTCGCAAATCAGTCCGCCTGTGCAGCGGCGCACAGCCTCGCCTTCTTCGCGTTCGGCAGGTGAGCCGCAAACAGGGCAGGTGGTCATTGGTTCAAAGGGGGTGGTATGCGAAGGGCGGCGGGAGAGATTGACGCTCACTACCTGCGGAATCACATCACCCGCACGTTGCACCACCACGGTATCACCAATACGTACATCTTTACGTGCGATTTCATCTTCATTATGCAGCGTCGCATTCGATACCACCACACCGCCAACCGTCACGGGGGTGAGGCGTGCAACTGGCGTAAGCGCGCCTGTGCGCCCGACTTGAACATCAATCGCTTCCACAGTGGTTTCAACCTGCTCGGCAGGGAATTTAAAGGCAATCGCCCAGCGCGGCGAACGCTGTACCGACCCCAGCCGTTCCTGCCAGTCCGTACGGTTGACCTTGACCACCATCCCATCAATATCATAGGCGAGGCTTGGGCGTTTGTTGCCTAGATCTGCGTAAATTTCCATTACATTCTGTGCTGTTGCTGCTAGGCGAGTGAGGGGATTGGTGACAAATCCTGCTGCCTTGAACCAGCACATCAGTTCTTGCTGCGAATCTAACTTTAGCCCACTCACTTCGCCCACGCCATACACAAAATAACGTAAACGGCGACTCGCCGTGATGGATGCGTCAAGCTGGCGCAGACTCCCTGCGGCGGCGTTGCGCGGATTGGCAAAGATAAATTCGCCCAACACTTCACGTGAGGCATTGAGCGCAGTAAAATCGCCCTTATCCATATAGACTTCACCGCGAATCTCAATACGCGAAGGTATCGTATCGCCCTCTAAAATCTTAGGAAAATGCAAAACGCTGGCAAGATTCGCAGTAATATCCTCGCCGACCTCGCCATCGCCGCGTGTCGCGCCTTTGATATACGCACCGTTTTCATAGGTCGCAGAAAACGACAACCCATCAATCTTCGGTTCACATAAACACGCAATTTCGTCCGCTTCGCCAAGCCCAAGAAAGCGGCGAATTTTCGTTAAAAACTCCTGCAAATCCGTTTCATCAAACGCATTAGCGAGGGATAACATCGGCACGCTGTGGGTGATCTTGCCAAACCCCTCCGCCGCCTTCGCTCCAACCTTTTGGGTCGGGCTGTCAGCCGTCACTAGGGCAGGAAATCGTGCCTCAATCGCTTCCAAGCGACGGCGCAGTGCGTCATACGCCGAGTCCGAAATTGCGGGCGCATCTTTGGTATAATAGAGCGTGTCGTGACGTCGAATCTCAGACGATAACCGCGCCACTTCTGCGCGTGCATCACCATCACTCAGTGTATCCACAGGAATCTCATCGGTAAAAAGAGAGAGGGTAGTCACGCCGCATCCTCCAAGAGTTTCCCTGCCGCTTTGCGAGCTTCTTCGGTGACGGTTGCGCCGGATAACATGCGTGCTAATTCTTCATGGCGTTCGACTAACGTTAATTCGCGCACCCTTGTGTGGGTATGACTGTCAATTTCTTGTTTGTTGATGAACAGATGTTGGTTGCCGCGTGCGGCGACTTGCGGTGCGTGAGTGACAACAAGGACTTGTGCATGACTGCCTAAGCGTTGCAAGCGTTTGCCGATCGCGTCGGCGACTGCGCCGCCTGTGCCTGCATCAATCTCATCAAAAATCAGGGTTGGGGTGGATTTTTTGCCGCCCAGAACCACCGCGAGCGCGAGCATGAAGCGTGAAAGCTCTCCGCCTGATGCAATCGCATCGAGGCGTGCAAAATGCGCTCCCTTGTTAGTGGCAACTTCAAAAGTAACCGTTTCCATCCCGTGTGCGTTCCACTCAGATTCGGGTTTCACGTCCAGCGCAACCCGAAAACGCGTCGCTTCCATTTTCAGCGGTGCAAGTTCCACATGGATCGCTGCCTCTAATTGGCTTGCGACGTCTTTGCGGCGCGCACCCAGTATTCTTGCAGATTCGAGATAGTTCTCTCGCGTTGCCTTAACATCCGCTTCGAGTTTTTTGAGGTTATTTTCGCCTGCGTCCAGCGCGGTGAGCTTGTCTTCGACCTGCATAAACAGCGTGGGCAGTTCCTCAATCGTGAGGTTATATTTGCGTGCGGCTGCTTTAAGTGCGAATAGCCGTTCTTCGACCTCTTCCAATACGCGTGGGTCATATTCGCAAGATCGCCCCAATAGTTCTAATACATCCCGCGCCTCCTCAAGTTCGCTCATTGCTTTGTCGAGTGCTTCAATTGCGGGGTTAAAATGGGCGGCATCCTTCAGGGTTGAACGCGCCAAAATATTTTGCGCACTGCGCATTGCTTCCATGACGTTGCGCGGCTGTGAGAGTGCAGTCAGGGCATCATCGAGTGTACCAGCGAGTTTTTCGGACTGCATCATGCGAAGGCGCGTATCGGACAGCGTTTCTTCCTCGCCTGTTTGAGGATTAAGGGCTTTCAGCTCGCCGTGCATATGTTTGAGGTAATCACGTTCACGCGCCGCTTCATCAAGATGTTTTTGTAAGTCATCACGTGCCTGACGCGCCGCTTTCCAAGCAGCAAAGGTGGTTTGCAAGGTATTTAGTTCAGACTCTAGCCCACCAAACGCATCCAATGCCTCGCGGTGGGTGGTGGTATCCATCAAGCCGCGCTGTCCGTTTTGCCCGTGTATTTCGATGAGTGCTTCACCGATGATTTTGAGTGCTTTCGCGCTGACCGCCGCGTCATTGAGGAAGGCGCGAGATTTACCATCCGCGGACAGTTGGCGACGAATCACCAGTTCGCCGTCTTCTAATGCATCTAGCCCAATTTCATCAAGCAGTGCATCCAGTGCAGGGTAAGGTGGAAGCACGAATTTGGCGGTGACGCTGGCGTTTTCTTGTCCTGCGCGTACCAGTTTTGCATCGCCTTTGCTACCAAGTGCCAGCCCAAGCGCATCCAGCAAAATAGATTTTCCTGCACCTGTTTCGCCGCTGAGGACGCATAGTCCTTTACTGAAATCTAAATCAGCTTTTTCAATGAGGACAACATTGCGAATGGCGAGATGTGCGAGCATGGTAAACTCTTGGTTTTTGTCATACCAGCGTAGGCTGGAATCTAGGGAAAATCAAGACTGGATACCAGCTTTCGCTGGTATGACAGCGAAAAAGACATTAAAAAACCTTTTTGAGTAAACTCTCATCCTTAGGTTTTTCGCCTTTAAGTAAATCATAGCTATACCCATACCATACGCTGCTAGGGAAGTTATGTCCCAATACTGCACCATAGCGCACTGCCTCATCACGTACACCAAGCTTGAGGTAGGTTTCCACCAAGCGGTGTAGTGCTTCGGGAGTGTGGCTGGTGGTTTGATATTTATCAATTACAAGTTTAAAGCGATTAGCTGCTGCGAGCAACTGACCTTGGTTAAGATACCAACGTCCCACCATCATTTCTTTGCCTGCCAAATGGTCAGCAGTTAAATCCAGCTTGAGCTGGGCATCACGTGCAAACTCAGAATCAGGAAAACGTGCAACCACATCATGCAAGGATTGCATAGCTTTTTCCGTCATGCCTTGATCACGACCAACGTCAGAGATCTGTTCATAGTAACATAATGCCATCATATAGTAAGCATACGCCGCACTCTCATGACTTGGGTGTAGTTTGACAAAACGTTCAAATGCCAAAATAGCATCGTCATATTTTTGTGCTTCATATTGGGCGTAACCTGCTAAAATCTGCGCTTTAGGCGCAAGTTCAGAATAGGGATGTTCCTGTTCTAGCGCATCGTACATTTCGACTGCTTCTTTGTAATTATGCGCATCAAACGCCTCGCGCCCTTTTTGAAAAAGCTGCTCAGGCGGCATGGATAATTTTTCATCTTTTTTCTCGTCGCACGCTGCAACCGCAAGCAAAACGATTGCAGAGCAAGCAAGATGGAGCATGGAATGTAGAATACGATGATGCATGCTGTCCTCTATAACAGGCGGACAAGGGAAGTGACAATCAAAATGATGTGATGATGATGTTTTTATATTGAAGAAGGGAATCAACGCGTGATGTTTGTCCCATTCTGTGTGGCGAGGCTTTGTTGTAATAAAGCTTTTCGGTGGTGTTGTTCGTTGAGGAGGGCGGTGAAACCTGCAGCAGCGACGATGGCTGTTGTAACAGTAGCTTTATTTATCCCCTTGTTTTCCACTGTTTCGACCGTACGTTGTACGCCTTTTGACAAGCGTTCCGGAAAGCTAGAGGTGGTGTGGATACGTGGTGATGGAAGGGGAGGATAGGTGGGTTTAGGAAGAGTTGCTTGCATTTCCACCAATGATGTTGCCGCAGATTGTTCTGGAAAACGATTGTTTTTCCATACAGCTGTGGGGTGGAGTGATTCCGCTAAGGCATCAATATCAAGAGTGATCTTTGTTCTTGGGTTGCCCGCAAGAGTGGAGTTGTCAATGGCTTCGGTTAAGACAGGAACGGATTGTGTGTCGTGCCGCGCTTGTTGGACTCTAAAATCTTCCCATTGTTGAGCGGCTTCATGCATGATGTGGTCGCTGTCTCTGAACAATCGTGTTGATCCCTTCGGAAGTTTTGGATCATTACTTTTGAGGATATGATATGCTTCTGCAACTCCAAGCTTTTGTTTGCTAGGATCACTTAAAGAGAAAGCAACCCAATGTTCATGTGGTTTAATGCCATCTTCGGTAAAGCGTTCGTTGGTTATGATGGGCTGGCGAAGTAAGGTGACACCTTCTTGGAGGGTAAGGTGGTTTTGTAAATGTACTTGGGCAGCATCTGCATGTATAGGGCGAACAAGAATGTGAGTTTGCTCTGGTTGAGAGGCTGGTGTTGCAAGAACAGAGGGTATGTCGATATCGTTTGGTCGGTTGGTGGTCATGTTTTTCACATTTATTATTGAAGTTTATGGCTTATCTTAGATGAAAATCTCATGTTTGTGTGTGACGATTTGATGAAGAATATTTTGTAAGAAAGGATTTATGATTGCATTTCATGGAGTTTGCCATTAGGCATCCTCTTTTATGTATGAAGTAGGGGTAGCCTCATGAATATTCGAGAACTCACCGCCCGTGCGGATATCGAACAAATCTATGGCTTGGTGCATCAGCGGCAGGTCGATATGGATCTAGCTGAATTTAATGCGCTTTTGGATGATATGATTCCTGCGGGCTATCGCTGCATTGCTGCGTTTAATGAAGCAGGGGAGATGGTTGGGGTGAGTGGATTTTGGATTAAATCACAATTTTATTGCCGCAAATCCATTCGCGTTGATAATTTTATCATTGATGAGCATCATCGTAATCAGGGGATTGGTGCGGCGATGTTGGCGTGGTTGGAAAAAGAGGGCAAGCGTCATGGCTGTCGTGTTGCATTGCTCGATTCCTACGTCTCTAATCATAACTCTCACAAATTTTATTTCCGTGAGGGGTTTAAAATTTTAGGGTTTCATTTTGTGAAAGAGATTTAGTGAGGAATTAGGATTCAGGAATCAGGATTTATTGTCGTTCCACTAAAAAATGCCTCATTCATTTTTTAGTGGAAGTGTTATGGTAAAAGAAAACCACACTATCATCCTGATTCCTATGTTCTAAATCCTACTCTTCATCCGCATATTGTTTTTCCATGCGTTCATGACGTTCTTGTGCTTCAATGGTCATAGAGGCGATAGGGCGGGCTTCTAACCGACCAACGCCGATGGGGTCACCTGTTTCTTCACAATAGCCATATTCACCGTCAGCGATGCGCTTTAAGGCACTATCAATTTTAGATACAAGCTTGAGGTAGCGGTTACGTGTGCGAAGCTCTACGCCTGCTTCGGTCTCAAGTGATGCTCGATCTGCAATGTCAGCCTCGTGCCAATTTTCCTCTTTCAAATTATCAATGGTTTCTTGTGAGTCACGGAGCAAATCCGCACGCCAGTTTTGCAATTTTTGGCGGAAATATTCAACCATTGTTGAATTCATGTATTCTTCTTCGTCGGTTGGCTTGTAGCCCTCTGGAAGTGTAACACCCATCTCAAACGCTCCTCTAGAAAAAACAAAAAAAGAGTAAAAACAAAAAAAGAGGGGGATTTTGTAAATGATTCGGGGAGCTATTGCAAGGCTTAAGCAGAGAAGTCACTCGGTAAAAAATTGATGGGTTGCTCTTGCGTATTCGCACTTGGTGCTACAAAAGACTCTGTTGGTGCGAGCGGATCATGCTGGCCTGCTGTCGATGAGTCTGCGCTTTGTGCGTCAATATCATGCCAGATGCCGCGCATTTGCTTGAGTTCCTCAATAACATCATCACATATTGAAAGGCTATTCGTGCGTTGAATTTTAGTGAGTCTTGCATCAAGAGAGGAATAAAAATCATAGAGTATACGTGCGATATTGCCGCCATTTTCAAAGTCTAAAGCAGATTGTAGTCCCATTAAAATCTCGGAGACGCGCACAAGTAGCTTATAACGTTCTTCAATACGGTTTTCTTCGATAGCCTGTCGTGCTTGTTGCAAATAACGAATAGCCCCATCGTAAAGCATCACCACCTGCCTTGTCTTACCGACAGTATGCATTGCCTGATTATACGCTTGAAACGCTGTCCTTTGCATGGACTGAACCTAATCTCTAATTATTATTACCAGCATTGGTGTTTGCATCAATGCTTTGCAGAATTGAGTTGGCTTGGGAAAGTGCTTTTTCTAAAGCGGCAAATTTATCGAGTAGTTTTTGTCTGAATGTTTCGATTGATGTGTCAATTTTATCAATTTCCTTTTGGTAGCGTGTATCATCGTCAATAAGCTTTTGTGAAGCGACAGCGACCGCACCTGTGGTTTCATCCAATAGATCATCAATGGCGTTAAAAACTCGGTCTCCAACTCCTTGGGATAGGGTGAGATGGATCGTGGCATTAGTTGTATTTGAATAAATCATATTCAGTCCCTCTAAAGCCGTTCCATTTTGACCTTTGAGGATGATTGCTGTGCTACTCAACGTTTCTTTGTCGAGGTTAACCGTGGTTGTTGTTCCATTGAGTGTATAGGTTGCTTGATAAACGCCTGTAGTCTGATTGATACTGATCGTTGCGTTAGACACGGCAAGCCCATTCGTGCGTGAAAAAATCTGAAAATCAGCATTATCTGAGCTATAGTCAAATTCGAATACTTTACGTACGGCATCGAAGTTACTAGAAAGCGCGGAATCTAATTTATCTTCATCGACAACCAAGATGTTACGAGTAAAAGGGTTCGTGTCGTCGCCTGCAAAATCGTCATATGTGATGCCAATATCGGAAAGACGCGCAGGATCACCCGCAGTTAGACCTTGTACCACATCCGCCATTTCTGCATTGACGCGAGTCATGGTCAGGCGCATCGTGCCGTCATTAGCAAGCACTGCATCTTTTGTTGGTTTGCCATCGTTACCAAGCTCACTTTGACGAGAGACAAAAAGGCGAAGAGCATTGTAGGAATCAACAAATTTCATGATGCCTTGTTTGGCGAGATCAGTATCCGCAGCTACATCCAACGTGAGTGATGTTGCTAATGGCGTTTGAGCTTTGAGATTAAATGTCATTCCATCAATAGCATCGTCAATGCTATTACTGCTGCGCGAGATGGGCGTACCATCAATTGTAATGGAAGAATTGACCGCTGTTTGGTTAAACGCGATGCCAGTATTGAGTACTCCCGCATTAGGAGTGACGATGTCATAGTTCATGGCAGCACCTGTTTCAGTGCTTTTGAAAGAAATCTGATAATTGCCAGTGGAAACCATGATGGCAGTTGCTTGTATTTTGCTGGTGCCGCTGGCAGCATTGATCTTGGAAATGACCTGACCCAGCGTGTCTCCGTTGGCAAGCGCGATAGACGTGCCGCTTGCACCTAAAATGAGATTGCCGGCGTGGAATGGTAATGTGACGCCAGCCCCCACCGCGGCAGTATTGAGATCTGCAAGAGCAAAACTATTGGTGGTTTTGATGCTTTGGGTTGCAAGAGTGTCAACGGTTACGGTGTATTGACCTGTTGTTGTCCCCGGTTCTGTGGTGACATCAAGATAGGTGCTGCCCGCTACAGAAGTATTAGAGGATACCTCAGATGAACGATATTCAAAAATATTATCTGCTGAATTTTGAACCCCTGGAGGATTGCGCAGATTGGAGGCTGCATCACGAAAATCTGTCAGCAATGTTTGCATCTCAGTGTATGCAGTTGCTTTCGATTCGTTCTGAGTGATCTTATCTTCAAGAGCTTTAGCAGGCAGTCGCTTGGCATCTGCTAGATTTTTTACCATGGACTCAACGTCCAATCCTGAAGAACCACCCGTAAGGACGGTTTTTCCATTGGATGTGAACATATTGCCTAGTGTTATCTGTGTAACCATGACTGCCTCGCTAAAGTCCTTTTTTCTTCAACTGAAGGACATTCAAGTATCATACCAACTCGGCATGATGCCTGTTCTTTTTTTAATTATACATGTACCTGTACCATATTATTCATACTAAAGCCTTCTACTTCCATGCGGCGAAGCATTTCTGGCTCAGGATAATAAGAAACAGATCCATCCTTAAGGCTGGTGACGCGTGTGATATAACGGCCTGTTGAGTCCTTGTAGATGGTAAAGCTACTGTCACTGATAGCATATTCACTGCGAAATGACTGTCTGAGAGCTTGAAGCATTGCTTCAGAGCGTCTGTTGTCAATTTCTCCAATGTCTACTTTGTCCACAGCGGCGACTTTGACGGGTTTATTTTCCACATTTGATTTTGCCGTTGCAGGTGCCTCTGGGGTCACGTTGTTGCGGCTTGTGCTACCTAGGCCATGACTGGAAATCTGCTGGCCTGTGCTTTTTTGTACGGATCCAATGTCCATGGTGGTTCTCCTAAGTACTAAAGATGATCACGATGTTTAAGAA
This sequence comes from Rickettsiales bacterium, assembly GCA_036770365.1. Taxonomy (GTDB): domain Bacteria; phylum Pseudomonadota; class Alphaproteobacteria; order Rickettsiales; family UBA998; genus DAIPJH01. Next base: position 271,148 of record DAIPJH010000001.1, on the reverse strand, counting down.
AGAGCAATAAAATAAAGAGGTAATCAGGGGGTGGCGGACCACCCCCATCATACTAAGAAACTGGATTAACCGATAAGTTTCAAGAGGTTTTGTGGTAATTGGTTTGCTTGAGCCAATACCGCAATACCTGCCTGCAACTGCACCTGTGCAGTTGAGAACTTGGTTGATTCAGCCGCAACGTCTGTATCCAACAAAGTGCCGCGTGCAGCATCTTGGTTTTGGATAGAGCTTTCAACGTTTGCAGATGCGAAGTCAAAGCGTGATTGCAATGCACCCACCTCAGCGCGAACTGCGGTAACAAGGTCAATTGCTGAGTCAATCACATCACTTGCATGTGCTGCGCTTTCAGCGGTTAGAACATCGAGGCTTTCACCGCCGAAGATTTTACCCGTAGAGATGTTGCTCATCCCAACAGACAAGGTATCTTCTGTGGTAACACCTACTTGGAACTTCAGTTCTGCTGAACCGTCACCTACGCCAAATGCGCTTTCCAAAGCAGCTTGGAAAGAGGCAGCTTTCGCGTCGGTATCAAATTCAATGGCCGCATCACCTGTGTGAATGGTCAAGAATTTGTCAGCGTCAGAAGCACTTACCAATTTGATGTCAGCGTGTGCGCCAAGTTGGCTACCTACGCCAGCAGCAGAGGTATAATCTTCACCATTGATAGTGAATACGATTTTACCATTTTCGTTGCTTCCTGAAGGTGCAGTGATACGGATTTTATCAATGCTAACTTTGCTGAAATCAGTATCTTGCAAAGAGATTGATGTTCCGATCAAAGATCCTGAAACCACACCATCTGTCAAGATTGGCGCATTTCCATCATAACTAGAAATCTCACGATCTTGATAGAAGTTAAGGCTTGAGAACGCTGCATTGAAACGTGTTGCGATCGCATCAGCGTCCGACTGTGAATTCACAGCTTGACCTTTAGATGCAGCCATCTGCACATCAAAGAACCCGCCGCCATCGCCAGATGAGAAGCGTACTTTGGTGTTTGCAGACGGTGTCGTATCCACGTTGGATGCAGTGTAGATGTGATCTCCCACCGTGATCGAAAGCGAAATGCGATCGGTCGTACCAGAGTAGGTTGAGGTGAAGCCCTGAAGTGTGCCAACGAAGTCTTTATTGGTAACACCTGAGGTCGTTACACCACCCGTCACACCATTGCTCAAGTTACCTGTGTTGGTAACAGAACCACCCGTCACAGCCGTAGCTTGTGTGATTTGGATGGTTGCGGCAGCAGCGTAGTTGGTTGCAGAAGTGGTATAGTCGTTAGACTCGATTACGATATTGTTGCCATCACGACGCGCATGGATCTGATCCAAGTTGTAGTTCTGAGCACCACTACCATAGTAGCTATTGATTGTAGAAACCATGTTGTCTAGCGTTTCAACAAGTGTGCTGCCAACATTAGCTTCGGTCGGACCGTTGCCACCGTTAGAGAACCAGAACTGCACTGCACCTGCTGTACCGTTTGCGATACGGATATCAATACCTGTTGCGTTCCCGAAATTGGTGCTGTTTAGCAAGTCGCCATCAGCAATCTCTGGGAAAATAATAGCAACAGAAGATTTCTGTTGGTTCTGGTCGGTCAGGATGTCATCACCCATCACACCACGACCTACAGTATCACCTGCTGCGATCCCTAGATTGTCACCACCACCCAACGAGTAGAACAAGTTGTTAGTGGTAACGGTTGCTGTGGTCAAGGTCACACCAGCCATACCACCCAGCGCAGCACCACCAAGAACGATATCCATAGCACCACCGGCTTGTGGATCGATCTCAGATGATTCGAACTGAATGTTATATGCACCTGCGTGACCAATGATGCCTGCGCTTACACCAGTAACGCTGGTAAGAGCATTCACTTTATCTACGATGGTTTGTAAAGTATCACCCGCAGCAACGGTTGCGATGGTTTGTACTGCGTATGCACCAATCGTAGCGGTTAAAGCACCCGCAACGAAAGGAGCTGCTACAGTTGCACCTACAACAACAGCAGACACAGAGGTCGCTGCAATACCATTGGTGGTGAGTAGGTTCATGGTTGAGCTTGCAGCCGCGCCGCTTACAGAACCAATACCTGTACCAGAACCATCAATCGCGCTAGAGCCACCGTCAATACGGAATACATTTCCTTGCATACCACCACGATCAGCGGTGATTACAAGTGAATTCCCTGAACGGCTATAGGTTGCTTGTGAAATTGATTCATATTGAGCTTGGGTAAGAGAACCGTTATTGACAAAAGAAATATCAATAGAGTTCAAGCGTGTTACCAAGTTATCGATGGTCTCAGCAATAGTTGTGCCGAGGTTATAATCGACAACACCTGCAGCAGCTGTTAGTGCAGCAGCAGGAGCAACAGCGTTGAAGGTAATACCGTTCATAACGATATCTTCACCAACAGCAGGTCTTGCTGACCATGTGATGGATGCAGTTGCAGAGGTTGCGGCGGTCTCAACTTGTGTGGTGTCAACTTTCTCAGAAAGCGATCCATTAAGCAGCGTCACACCATTAAAGTTGGTGTTGTCTACAAGGCGATCGATCTCTTTAGAAAGGTTTTGGAATTCCTGATTAAGGAATGAACGCTCTTGAGAGGTCAAAGAACCAGAACCCGCTTGGACAGAAATAGCTTTCTGACGTTGCAAAATATCGGTTACTTGTGATAAAGCACCATCAGCAACCTGTAACAGAGACGAACCCTGAGAGGTGTTGACAAGTGCCATTTTAAGGGTGGTGACGTTGGTGCGAAGCGATGTACCAGCAGACATTGCTGCTACGTCATCCGCTGCACGAACGATACGGTTACCGCTAGACAAACGAGCGATAGACGAAGACGCCATGTTTGACGCTTTGCCAATGTTCGATTGTGCATAATATGCAGCAACGTTGGTATTGATTGAATTAAGTCCCATGATAGATTCTCCTACTTGGATGTTAGATTATAAGGACTACATGTCCCGCAATAAAGTAGCCGCTTTTGGACTACACTCTCCATCTTATGCCATGCATGGTTAATGAATGGTTAACAAGAATGGAAATTTCATGCTAAAATGGCGAATAATGGGCATTTCATCACCATTTTATAACATGAAACTATTTTTAGATATGCCATATTTAGAGTGCGGTGTCATCTATTTTGCTGCGTAATGACAAAATCTAGTGGAGGTGATGTTTTTTTGTGACATGTGTTTTTTGTCGAAAAAAATGTAGAGCTAGAGGATAATATCACTCACATTGATGACAGAAAGTAGGCGTGGTTCACGATTCCATCCTGTTTCTTGGCAGATACGTAACGAGAGTTCAGGGTCGCTGAGGTGATCCATGAAGCGCGAAAGAGACTGTATCACACGGATAATCTCAAACTCGCTGGGTATGCCATCAGCTTTGTGGCATGCTGCCATCAATCCTAATGAAACAAGCCCATAACGTACGCCGAGTAAGGTAACGCGATCGGTCAGTGTTGCGCCGAATCCTGAGAAGGGATAGAAGCTTTCGCTAAGTTGTAGGGCTATCCACCGTGTGAGGATGGGGTTGAAGTGGTCTTGCCACTGCTCTTTCCAGCGTAGTACCAAGGATTCGCAGGCAAACATGCTTGCTTCCGTGATGGTCAGAGCTGCGCGTCCACGTAGTAGGGTGACGTTCAGTGCGTCTTCACATTCTGAAATGGTCTGTTCCAAACGGGTACGGGTGGAGGCTGGTGCAGCATCGACCAAACCAGAAAGCATATGCAGAAGATGAAAAATATCTTCTGGATGCGGTTCTGGTTTCGGGATACGTGCCTCCACATGATCTAGATAAAAATTGTTGGCAGCCGCCCAGCTAGAAGCGGGGAGCATATGTAGTGATCTTGCGACTGAGCTGATAGCTGCCATACAGTGATTTGGGGTGTGGCTGCGGTCGAGAACATAGCGAACAGTGGTGTTGTGGAGCGCAAAAGCCTCTTCGGCGGTGATGCCCTCAGGGAGATAATCATTGAGTGTGTAGGGGAGACGTTCAATGTCACAATCTTCAATGTCAAAGCCATCGTCGCTCAGGAGTGCAAGCCGTGCTACTTCAGGACAGGAGGGGGCAGCGGTCATGTAGGTAATATTTCCGAGTGCGCGGGTGATGCGTGGAAAAAAGTGGCAGGCATCTCCAAGGAAATCAGTGCCTTTGCTGGCATGAACACCGCATAAACCATTGCTAAAATGGACACAGTAGTCTGTTTTGCCATCTCGTTGCATGATGGTCACGCCTGCTTCTGTTGCAAGCGTTGCGGCTAATTCTGGGGCTTGTTCAATGTAGCGCGCTGCCGTGCCTGCATCCACTTGCATGCTCCAGCCATGGCAACAGGTATCTTCACATTGCGCGCCCAAGCATGCAAATTCTTTTAGGAATTTAGTCCGCTTAAGCATTGTCTACACGGAGGATATGACGCACTTCATAGATATTATTACGAAGGACGCACTGGTCTGCTACACGACGTGAAGCATCCAAAAAAAGTGGCGCACGTGCATTGACCGATAATCTCACGCCTGTTAGCTCACGATGCACAGATACAATCAGCAAAACAGCGATTTGTTCTGCTGTGAAGCCAAGGTCTTTGCACCCTTCTTCAAGATCCACCCGTGCGATAATGTCATTATCCATGTTAAGTGGTAGCGTGATAAAAGAGAGATTATCATCTTCAAGTGATTGCAAAAGTTTAAATCGCTCGAACTTTTTTACGGGAAATTCTGTGAGAGAGTAGCTGGTCTTCTCTGGCATACCAAGCAAGCCTTTGCGGAAAATAATAGGTTGGTCACGCGCAACACGCACGCGTCCAAAGCGAGTCTCCACAAAATCCGAAACTGGCGCAGGTTCAAATGACTCCTGCGATAGTTGTGATGCTAATATTGCGCGTTCATCTGCCACGGCGGTACTGTGCTGTGTTTGAATGTTCATAAAATCTTCCCCTACACTAATGTATCTTGTTAAAAGAATCTAGGTTAAACATGTTTTTGCTTTGCCGAGCGTGTTGTTTTTTAGTTTAGCTTTTGTTTTTAACGAAGAAAGTCAACCAATCTTAGGCTGCTAATTTTTGAAAATACCTGAAAAGTAGCGGTAAGAATGGTCTGGTCGACGGAAATTTCTGTAGAAGCGGCAAGAACATCTGTTTTAGAGATGGTTTCTGCAACCCCTTTAAAATAGGTTTTTGATGCTTCATGACGGTCATTAATATCTTGTAAATCGGTGATGTTTGCATTGGTGGTTGTTTCGAGTTCAGTGACCTTGGTTAAGCCTTCAGTGATCATGTCATAAGCTTGGGCAAGTTTGGTATCATCTTTTTCTGCATCAGCTTTGAGTGCCATATTGATAGCAGCAAAAACCATTTGATAGCCTTCAGCATCTGCGCGGACATTATAGTTGACCTCACTGCCATCTTGAGGACGAGAGATGATGTCTTCACCACTGCCCTGATAATAGCCAGCATCAGGTACACCGTCTTCGGCCAATTCAGGAATAGAATCTTTTACGGGAGGCACATTGGTCTTCGTACCTGAGAAGAGGTAGTATCCGTTGACGTTTTGATTAAGTTGCGTAGAAAGAGATTCTCGCAGCGCACGAAGTTGCTGAGGGAATGCTGTACCATCTTTGAGTGATGTGCCATTACGGCGCAGTACGATTAAGTCCTGCACATTATCTGTGATGTCAATGGTATTTCCAATCGCTTTTTGTGTTGATTGAATACGTGAAAGCACTTCTTGGTTGTTATCAATATACGCGGCAATTTTATTAATCTTAGCCTCAAGTCCTGTGAACTGTTCAACTTGACCAACAAGCCCTTCGAAACTATGGGCTTTATTGCCGCTAGATACCTGATTTTGTAAATCAGCCATATGCGCTTGCACTTTCGTGAAGTCGTTCATGGTATTTCTTTGAAGCAAGCTGGTGCTAACGCGTCCTATCTGTGCCATGGTCTCTTCCTTTCACATGTGGTGATACAAGGTGTAATCACCACGATTATTATTGTCCTGCCGCCAAGAGCGCATCAAACATAGCACTTACAACAGTGATAACGCGTGCTGAAGCAGAATATGCATGTTGATAAATGATGGTATTAGCAAGTTCTTCATCCACATTCACCGAGCTGAATGTATCTGAGCGATCGGTGAATCCTGTCAGTAACACATTGGCGTCACTATCGTTATTTGATGCAGAGGCCGCGGTGGAGGCACTGTAGGCAAGCATGTTACTTGCGTAGCTTAATATGGTCTGCTTAGAAGAGTTGAGTCCCCCAGCAGAAGTAAAAGATACCGCTGTATTAGCAAGATTGGCCAGTTTGTGGATGATAGTATTGTTGCCGCTGCTGCGTTCATAGGTATAGACAGCATCACCTGAAGCGGGTTGGTAGGTTTGTTCCAATTGTCCTAAAGAGATAAGGTTGGAATCTTCAACAAGGCGGTCTTCCACAGCAAAGTTAAGCGCACTGCCTTCTGTGGTATCTCCTGTCTTGGTCGGAGCATTGCTTTTGAAGAAATTATTCAGCTCAAAGTAATAAGAAAACCCGCGATTTGTACCATCTTCTGTCGGAGTCGTGGTCGTGACACCTAATTGTTTGCTATCTAGCTCATCAATGGCAATGGTATTATTGGGATCGTTGGTCTCAAGTTTAAGATAGCCATCATGTCCCATGTAGATGCCGTTTTGTTTAGGTAATTCAACCCCATCTGCATCGACCATAATGGCACGCATGTAAAACTGGTCGGTGTTTGGAATAATCCGTGTGGCAGAACCCGTCACTGCCGTGCTATTGTAACGGTCATTGAATAAGTTAGCTTGATTATTGTAGATGCGATAGGTGATAGTAGATGTGGCGATATCTGCCGCCGTTCCTTGGCGATCATCTACGCCGACACCAACTGTGATATCATAATAGCTTGAACCTGCGTTGCCTGTAAGATCAAGGCTTACTGTGCCTTGGTCATGTGTGCGTCGTTTTTCACCCGCAGTGATGGTATCCCATGGTGGCGTGGCAGTCATGCCCGCGACCGTGACGTTACCTGTTGCGGTAGCTGCAACGCCAGTGCCAAGACTGACAGTAAAGCTGTTAGCCGTGACGCTAGAGATTTCGAAATAGCCCGTTATGTCTGTGTTTGCAATGCCGTTGACAGCAACGAGTGGATCAGAGAGATACACGCGATCCCCGACTGCAAAGGTATGTCCTGTTGAATTGACGGTCAAGACGTTGCTGCCGTTGGTAGTGCTGTAAGTGTTGAGTGCATTGAGTGCAGTTTGTGGAGGAGGATTAGTGACGTTGGTGATGTTTGCACCTGTGTCATCTAACACCGTAATGCTCGAAACATAAAAATCTGCATCAAGATTTGATATATTATCCAAATCAAAGTCAAAGGTGAATGCTTGCGGTGCTTGAGGCAAAGACGTGGTATCAGAAACCAGCTGAATATTATTGAGGTTTCCTTGCTCTGTTTTAATCGCAGGCGGCCAAAAATGATTGTTAATTTCATCAATAATGTTCTGTAGGGTGGGTTGATAATTCCCATTACCACTGTCAAGTTTGGATAGGTCGAGCGTGAGTGGTCTCACCCCTGTATCGATCTCATCAGTATAAGCACTGGCAGCAGGATTACCATCTTGATCAAGTACAGCGATGCGAACGCTGCCTGACCAATTATATGCATCGGTTGACGCAACCTCGCGTGTACCCGTGAGTGTATCTGTCCCTGGATAGCTTGATCCTTGATTATGAATTTCATTAAAAGTATCGCGTAGGGTGGCCGCAAATTCATCCATTTGCGAGAGAATATCAGGAATCAGTTGATCACGTAGTTCATGGAGAGCTTGTAATTTGCCTTGTTTGAGTGCGCTGGTAACCGAGTCACGATTCCCTGCACTAATAATATCTTGCGGTGTATTGGAGACTTCTCCATTTTCATCATAAAGAACGGCTTGCACGGCATTAGTACGTTGATTATCGTCAAATACAGATTGTGCGCCCGCTTCATTATATTGTAATTGGTAGACGTTTTTATCCAATAAAGCAACGCCACTATCAGTATACACAAAGACTTCACCCGTTTCTTGAGTGTAGGTGCTGATATCCATGTATTGGGATAGTTCTTTGAGTGCTTGGTCGCGCTTATCCAGTAATCCAGACGTTGGGTTTCCGAGTGCTGAGGCGCGATTGATGGCAGTATTAATCGCAGCAAGTGAGCTGAGAGTGCGATTGACATCTTCGACGGTGTTACTGATATCTGAGTCAGCTTCTTTGCGTAATACTTGGAGATGATCGGCCAGTCCTGAGATTTCTCGTGCTAAGACCTCAGCATTGTTGACCGCCTGTTCTCGATTTGACGTACGATCAGGTGTTTCCGCAAGAGATTGTAAAGAGGTTAAAAAATTACTGACATATTCATCAATACTGTTGTCGTCCCCTGGGTTACCCATCAAGGTTTGCACACGCTCCATATAATCGGTGAGTGTAGAGGTACGCCCCACGATAGAAGATTGGGTGCGCACGCTGTTTTGTAGGTATTTGTCGACACGACGAGTGATATCATCAATGCCCGCACCAGCAATTTGACCGTCTAAGTATTTTGCGCTTACCTCAACGATTTGGCGAGAGTAACCCTCGGTATTGGCATTCGCAATGTTATTAGAAATAACGGCCAAGGCTTTTTGGCTGATGTTAAGTCCGCTAACAGCGGTGTTAAGTGCGAGTGTTAATGTCATGTGTTTGTCTCTACCTGAATGCTCTGTGTGACTCTATGTAATGAGAATGATCACGTTAAATCGTTTTGTTCAGCGATACAGAAACAGGGCGCACAGAGGGTTCTGATTTGCCATGTTTGTCATAAAACCCAGAACCTGCCGCTTCATTCACCACATCCGCAATTGCTTCCACGACCTTTTGGTTGACCTCTTTAGCAATGAGTAAACGGTGATGATTCTCCATCATGATTTTATGAAATATCTCAATAATTTGTGCCATTTCCAGTGCTTCACTATCGCTGATGGTGTTCAGTAGATGCGGATTACGCTCAATATGACGCTTTTGCGCTTCTAACGCATCGACTAACAGTAGCTTTTCTTTTTGTAGCGTTTCAATGTCGCGGATATTCATGCCAGTCAGTAAATCTGCTTCTTGCGCTAAAAGTTGTGCAAGGCGGGCGGTGAGAGCAATAATGCTTTCAACATCAAGCTTGTCAGGATTGACAAAATACTCTCCGTCAAGGGAATCATCTTCCCAAGCAGCTTCATAATAATCTTCTCCATAAGCATCATGTTCAAAGGTGAACGTATCTACGGATGCGTCGCGTGCAGATTGTTGTCTCATGATTGTACCTCTTGAAGGGTTAGCATTTCGCGTTTCACGTAATCGGCAATGCCGATACCTCCTGTTCTTGCAATAAGCTTGCCATACTCGTCAGTCAGTAAAGATTTCACCATGTCTTCTCCTTGGCCTCCGCCAAAATTTTCATCTGGCTCAATGCCTTCAAACATATGGCTCATCATTTGCGAAAGAAACACCGACTCGAAATCTTCAGCAGTTTTGTCGATCTTATCCATTTGCGCTTTAGACAATTTATGCTGCGCAGGGGTTTTCTGGCTCTGTATTTTTTGTGATTGTTGCTGAATCTGTAACATGGCACTGTCTTTCAAAGCGGATGTTGAGGTGGTAGGCGACGTACTCATAGGGATGCTCCTTGCCTATTTATTTGGTTTCAATTTCTGCTTGTAATGCGCCAGCAGACTTGATGGTTTGTAAGATGGTGATCATATCTCTTGGACCGACACCGAGCGAATTCAGTCCATGCACAAGGTCTTTGAGGGTTGCGCCACTTTTGAGTACGGCAAGTTTTGCGTCACTTTGTTCATCGACAGAAATGCTGCTACGTGGCACGACCACGGTTTGCGCACCTTCAGGAGCGAGTGGCCCTGGTTGCGAGACTTGTGGAGTTTCATCGACACGTACGACAAGATTACCTTGTGCAACAGCAACCGTGTCAATGCGCACATTTTCTCCCATAACGATCGTGCCAGAGGCTTCGTCAATGACAATTTTTGCTGACTGGTCTGTTTTTACCTCTAACGTTTCAATATCGGCAAGTAATGCCGAGACATCTCCCTTATAGGAAGGGGGGACATTGAGTGTGACCGTGCCGGGGTCAGATAAGGTTGCAATACTTGGCCCTAAGCGAGCATTGATAGCACGTTGGATATTCGTTGCTGTGACGAGGTCGGGATTGCGTAGCGCAAGTTTGACACTTTGCATGTCATTGAGAGCAAAGTTGATTTCTTTTTCAACCGTTCCGCCATTGGCAATAAAGCCACTAGTAGGGACACCTTTGGTGATAGAAGATCCTGATTGGCCACTTGCTTCAAAGCCGCCAATGGAAATTGCACCTTGTGCAACGGCATATACTTCACCGTCTGCGCCGTATAGTGGGGTCGCAACGAGCGTTCCACCCATGAGGCTTTTAGCATCCCCCATGGCACTGATGGTTACGTCGATACCACTGCCACTACGCGCAAATCCCGGAAGAGAGGCGGTGACGGTTACTGCGGCAACGTTACGTGTTTTAAGTTGAGAGCCACGTGTGTTGACGCCTTGGCGTTCCAAGAATGCAATCAAGCTTTGTTCAGTAAAAGCATTGTTTTGCAAACGGTCACCTGTGCCATTCAATCCAACTACCAAGCCATATCCCATCAGCATGTTGCTACGCATACCTTCAAATGAGACAATATCTTTGATGCGTGCAGCGTGTGCCGAACTAGGGATAAAAAGCACAGCACACACACAAAGTGCGTGTAAAATCACCATAAAGAAGATGCATTTCGCCATCACCCATGATGGTTCAAAGTGTCCATGTGCGTCGCTGGTGCGTTTTGGCAAGGTGAGAATCACCGATGCTGATGCAGGCGGTTCTTGTAGAGAGGGGTGAAAAGAATGTGTCATATTCATAGGTTAACTCCTGATGTGGGTGTTCCCACTTCTATTATCTAGAGTGTGATATGCGAAAATCATGCCAGTTTGTATGGTAGGGTTTGAAGGGTAATAGGATATCTGGTAGTATGACTCGGCAAATTCTACCTATTTTCCTTTGCGAAACTATAGGCTATACTAAGCACACTTTTATTTTCGTGAGCGCAGATTGTATGACAGATGAAAATTGATCCTTACTCACCACTTCAAGCATCTGCACGTGTTAAGCAAGTGCGTAAAGCATCGAGTGTTTCGGGCGATGGTATGTTCGCAGGGTTACTTGGTGGTTTAGAAGATGCAGTGGAGACTACGGCGGCAGAGCAACCGAAAGCGGCCGCTCCGCTTTCTTCTCTTGATATGATGCTCGCCCTTCAGGAAGTTTCAGATGAAGAGGTGGAGCGTAAGCGTGCGGTACGCCAAGCGGATGCAACGTTGGATGCGCTTGAAGATCTCAGAATGTCAATGTTGATGGGTAATGTTACGCCCGCGCAGTTAGAACGCATTAGTGTGCGTATGCAGGCGCAGCAGATGCATATCCATGACCCGAATCTCAAAGCTATTTTAAATGAGATAGAGATCCGCGCAGCGGTTGAGCTGGCAAAGCTCGGCAGGTAATCCTTTGTTTTTCATATAAATATTATACTAAAGCTCTGGTTTGGCACAGAGCTTGCTTATTCCTCAGTTGTAGTTGTGATGATGAATATAGCATTCTATTTAATAATTGTGCGACTCCCACACATTATTAAATAGAGTAGTGCTATATATTTTAATGACTTATGGTCATGGCCCACTTGCAAGAACGTGCCGTTCTTAAGTTCTTAAGTGGAATGACTATATCACGAACAGCAAGAATGGGGCATCTTTATGGCAGAATCTCTGATTTCATTACTATCTCCTGTGTCACCCGTGGCGGCAGGGGCGTCGGATGCCTCGCTTTTTGGTGGGCGGATGGGGCTATCTTTGATGTCAGATGGTACAGGAACACAGAAAGATGCTTTTGTTGCTCTGCTGTCAAAGGCAGATAATGTGCCTCCTTTACAGGCAAGCCCTGCGCGTAGTGTTTCTTCGTTGATCTCTGCTGTGAAGCAATCGGATGTACATGCGTTTCCTATTCAGCCGAGCAATGAGGCAGAGTGGTTGCAAACCACGGGGGAAGAAGTGGTGGCAGAACCATTACCAAAAATTGATGAAGTACAGGATGCGGATATGGCTGCAATTGTTTTTGCGCCGCACGTGATGCCTTTTCAACAACAGCCAGAACCTGTCGTTTCTCAAGAGGTGGATATCAATATTGATATTATGGCGACAGGAGCGACGAGTGTCATGCCTTCGCCTGCTTTTAATCCTATGCCTGCGCAAGATATACAGGCAGATGAGCAGGCAACTCCAGTGGATAAGGCAGCGGTTGTTCTTCCTAACGCGTCTCCTGTTGAAACTGACGCTACGATCTCACGTGCAGATAGTAGTACGCAGGCGCAGCCATTACAATCAACATCAGAAAAAGATGTGGCGAAAGAGCAAGTAGCAGGTGAACGTGCAACGCTTGAGGAACTATTGACCAAGCAGGCAAAAAATGCCGTGGTGCATAAAGCAAAGAATGCAAACAAGAAAACAGATACAGGTAGTGATAATGCTGTGAGTGCTGGTAATAATACAGAGGCACAGGCGAATGTCACGGCTACAACTACGCAAACTACGACGCAAAAATCTATTATGGAAGCACCTGTGGCATTAGAGCTTCAGGATCAAAAGGGGTTGAAGTTAAAAGCAAAATCGCATGAATCACATGGCGTTTTGACTGATCAGCCTATTTTAGAAGCAGAGTTGTTGCATCAAAATAATGCGGTATCAGATGCGTTCAATGTCTCCGATGTTGCGGCGCAACGTAGTGATCAGGCGATATTTTTACAGCAAGATCAGTTACAGCAAATACAGTTATCGCAGGCAACAGCATTGAATGCATCAGAGGTATCTTCGGAAGATGTTGTGGATGAAACGGCGGGGTCTTTGGGCGTAACACCACGAGAAGTCGGTGTTCGTAAAACGGATGTAAAACATGAAATAAAAACCAATTCTGCGGCGTCCCCTAATACACCGAGTGCGTCGGTTGAGCAGCCTGAAAAATTATCTGTGCAAGCGTTTGCGCAGGCACTTGCGGATGCACGAGCGCAACGGCATGATGCGATGTTCGCTGTGGATGGTGGTGCGATGAGTGATGCTCAAAGTAGTGTAGATGATACTAATATACAGATTGGGGGTGATACTGTTGGTGCAGCGACCTCTCAAGCCATCGGTGGAGATACTTCACAACGTGCAATGGATATGAATGATGTGCGGATGACATCCTCGATACAGCTACGCCAAAGTAATTTGGCACACGCATCTGTTCATGAACAAATTCAAGTGCAAGTGAAACAAGAGATAGCACAAAATGGTGGCGCAAAATCTGATAGTATTCGTGTGCAGCTCAATCCCATTGAGCTTGGGCAGTTGAGTTTTACGTTGCGTGTTAAGTCCGATGGTACGACCCATGTGAAAGTAGAAGCGGAACGTGCGGAAACATTGGATATGTTGCAGCGCGATAGCAAAGGTCTGGCACAAGCACTTGCTGAAGCAGGGCTTCAGGCAGATGCAGGTAGTCTTGAGTTTAGCATGAGTGGTGATGGGCGTTCTGGCGGTGAGGCGCAAGCGCAAGTAGATACGAAAGATGTGACATTAGATGAAGAACGAGAGTTTAGTGTGGCGGATGCTAGTGTTCTACCGAACATCATTTCTGAGCTAGCTTCTACGGTTCAAAATTACACCCTTAAAGTAGACCAAGGCGTCGATATACAGGCATAATTTTTAAAATACAGTATAAAAATATACAGGAGAGTACGATGGTTACGAGCGCAAATACGGTGAATACAGTCAATACATCTAATGCAACCAATACAACGTTGAATAAGATATCACAAGCAAGCAACCCGTCGAAGTCGGAAACGGATCGCAAAAAGCTTGGTGATAATTTTGATGATTTTTTAAAATTATTGACCACGCAGTTGAAGAACCAAGATCCTTCTGAGCCGCTTGATACAAACGAATTTACCTCACAGCTTGTGCAGTTCGCAACGGTTGAGCAGCAATTAGCAACCAATACTAATTTAGAAAAATTGATTGCTCTTAATTCCAACACTGGGGTGCAAGGTGCGAGTAGCTATATTGGTAAGGCTGTGGATGCAAAAGGCAATGCTGGTTTCTTGACCAGCAGCGGGACAGCACCGTTCGTGTATAGTCTCGATGTGCCTGCGAAAGATGTCAAAATAGCGATTGCTGACGCAACGGGCAAGGTGGTCTTTAACGGAACAGGACCAGGGAATGTTGGGTCGAATTTGGTGACATGGGACGGTACGAATTCAATTTCAGGTCAGAAGATGGCTGCGGGCGATTATTATCTTGTTGTAAACGCAACAGGCTATGATGGCACGAAACTTGAAGCTACTACATCAACGACGGGACGTGTGTCCGCAGCAAGTACAGATGCCGATGGCAATGTCGTGTTGACGGTAGGAAATCTTGAAGTGCCAATTGCTGATGTGAAGGGGATACGTGAACTTCCATCGAGTTAGTTTTGGGTATGAAGAGAATACACGACTTAATTATTTAATGGTAATGCGCTTCGCATTCACAAGAGAGTTTAAAAGGAGTAGGTTATGTCATTATACGGAGCATTATTTACTGGGGTGTCTGGGCTTAATACTCAGGGTCAGAAAATTGGTATCATTTCGGATAATATTTCGAACGTGAATACGGTGGGTTATAAGAAGGCAGAAGCAAGTTTCCAGACCTTAGTGGTAACACAGCCAGGGGCAAGCACTTATTCTCCGGGTGGTGCGCGTGCTACAGCGCGCTACAGCATTGATAATCAAGGTTTGTTGTCTTCTACAAGTTCGCCAACAGATATTGCGATTTCTGGTAATGGCTTTTTTGTGGTGAATACTGACGCCGATGCAGGTGGACGCTCACTCTATACCCGTGCAGGGTCATTTCGTCAGGATGAGACGGGTAACTTTCGTAATGCAGCTGGGTACTATTTGATGGCATGGCCGTTGGATAATGGAGGTTTGAAACCAGGCGAACCGGGGAATTTGAATTCCGCTGCGAGTTCAACGCTTGAAAGCTTGCAAGTGGTGAACGTGGAATCCGCTCAGGGTGTTGCAAGCGCAACCACTGATATTGCGCTTGGTATGAATCTGGATGCGAGTGAAGATGTGTATCTCGGTGCGGGTGCGACCATTACTATGGATCAGTTTTCTGCAAATAACTATGGTATTAGTGCGGATGATATCATTGTTCCAGATGAGACGAGTGCAACCCCTCCGTCTTTTGGGTTAGCTGTTACTAATGGTATTGCTCGTGGTGATCGTATCACACTCGCCACAGGTAATGGTTTGCAGTATGACTATCAATATGGTGGGTTTGCTTTAGGGCGTCAGGTGACGACGTCAGGTACTGGTAATATGGGGGATGGCGCGGTTGATCTAAGTGCCACTAGTTTTGGCGCAGGTGAATTAACCACTGATGGTTTGACCAACACGGTGACAGTGACCTTGCCAGTGACGTTAGCATCTTTAGGTTATGCAACAGGAGATGTGATCGATCTTAATGGCGTGACGTTAGCGGCAGCGGATATTCCACTTTCCGAAATCAACACAACGCATGTGATCACGGCGACGGGTGCGAATACATTTACTTTTTCTGTTACGACGGTTTCATCTGTGGCGACAGCGAACTTGGCAAGTGGATCGCATACAGAGCGTTTGTTTACAGGAAATATTTTAGATGCTGCTACTGCAACGCAAGCATTTTTCCAGTCGACAAGCTTGGCTGGTTTTACTACGGCAGCTCGTAGTTTTACGATTGCTACGCCGTCTGTCGGAACAGCAACATTTACTTACACATCGGGTTCGCCGAGTGCTTCTTCGGGTCAGTTTAACAATTTAACAAACTTGGCAGATGCCATTGACAATGTAGTGGGTTTGACCGCACGCGTAGTTGATGGTCGCTTGGTGGTTGGTGCTGAAGACGCGAATGAATCGGTGACATTTGCCAATGTGGACGCAACGGGTAGTGGCGCACTCAAAGGGATTGACTGGGTGAGTGAGTTAGATGTGGCTGACGTAGCGGTAGGGTCACGACGATTTTCAACCATGCAAGGTCTTAATGATCTTGTGAATGGTGATGAAGGGGTGTCGGCGATATTGACCGATCCTCTCGGGGATACTACTCTTTCGTTGCATGTGGATGATCCTCTTGATACGTTGCAGATTACGGATTACGTCAGCACACCACAAGCACTTGCAGCGGCTTCAGTGACGACTCCTGGTGGTCCAGCAGGGCCTCAGGTAGTAACCATTACGCTTGCAGGCCATGGTCTCAGTGTTGGGGATAATATCGATCTTTCCAATATGTCGGTGTTCCAAGGCTTCACATCATCAGAATTAAATGGTGTACATACCGTGACAAACGTCACAGGCGCGAATACTTTTGAGATCACGATCACAAGTTCTGGGGTAATCGCTGCGGGCGCAGGGAATACCGACGGTGAAATTGCGAACACCAACCGAGGGAGCTTGCTTGCTGAGTTTGGTTTAGTCGATTCATTGCAAGGTACAGTGGCGACGCCTGCCGTGTATGTTCAGGGGGATACAGGCGTTTTAGGGCCTGAATATGATTCCAGTGGTGTTACTGGTAATAATATGGCTTCAGGTGATATCACCTCGCAGTTTTCTCGTACGGTGCGTATTTATGATACCTTAGGAGAAGGACATGACATTCGTTATAGCTATATCAAAATCGCGGATAACGAATGGGCATGCGAAGTGTATGCAGTCAATGAAGAAGAGGTGAATTCGTCATTGTCAGATGGGCAGATCGCCGTCGGTACGATTACTTTTAACGGAGATGGTACACTGCGTCAGGTCAGCACATCACTGACGAATAACGTGGCGGTGAATTGGACGAACGGTGCGCTACCAAGTGAGATCGACATGAATTTTGGTACGGCAGGTCTTCCTTCTGGTACAACAGGTGCATTGCAGATTGGTGATACAGATGGAATGACGCAGTTCGCTTCAGATTATAACGTTGCATTTGTGAACCAAAACGGTGCGCCGGTAGGTGAGCTGGTCGGGGTTTCAATTGATGAGTCAGGGTTTGTGATCGTGAGCTATAGCAACGGTGAGAGTAAATCACTATTTCAGATTCCAATTGCAGATTTCGTGAATGCTAATGGTTTGCAGCCTGAATCTGGTAATGTGTATTCGCAAACACAAGAGTCTGGAGAATTGAATCTCCGTGATGCAGGGACGAATGGTACGGGTGATGTCGTGTCAAGTTCACTAGAGCAATCGAACGTTGATTTGGCTTCAGAGCTGACGGATATGATCGTCGCACAGCGTGCGTATCAGGCCAATACCCGTGTGATCTCTACAGCAGACGAACTTCTGGATAAGTTGAATCAGATTTAGTGTGTTGGTTAATGATTAACTCCTCCCCTCAGCCCGATTTCAGTAATGAGATCGGGCTTTTTTTATGTATTATTGTATTTATTGGCTTCGCAGTTGACAAATGGTGCGTATGTTACTACATAAACTGTAACAAAAATGAACAAGCTGTTAACTTTTGTGGTGATAAAAGGACATATTTTACCATATATAGGTTTGACAGCATGGTTTTGCCCCATATAATGGGTGAAATTAAAGATGGGGAATGTCATGACATATAATCGCCGTTTATTGAATAAGTTGAATATGGCTGGAAAAGTAGGTTTGTCTACCGCGGCCGAGGTCGATGAAGCGCATATGCATGATATGATGTCCAACCCTGATTATTTGCGTCAATCTTCTTCGCTTATCAATGATGCTTTGCAAAAAGGTTTTGATGTATTGCAATTAGCAAGCGGTGATGTTGTTATGACAGGTATTAAAACCGTTGTATATCAGTACAGCTGGGACGAATCTTTAGGGCGTTTAGTGCGCAGCAAGTCTAAAACTACGACACGTCGCGGGACAAGAGCTGCTAATAATCCATTTAAAATTCCTTCACTTGAAGAAGAAGGCGAAGACGCTTAGTTTTTTTAAGAGTTTTTCTTTGCATGGTAAAAAGCCAATAAAATTAAGCCAGCATTCCACCTAGGCTTAATGTTTTAAGTGATAGGCATAACCCTGTCTTATCATTCGTTTCAATAATGATCCCGCAGAGTGTTGCTTCTCCTGCCGCGGCTTCTAGGCGATGTTTTTTGACCTTGGTCGTGAAGCGCGCTAAGGGCGATGTTGGGTCAAAACCAATTACCGAGTTATAATCACCGCACATGCCTGCATCTGTTTGATAAGCTGTGCCGCCTCCCAAAATACGTGCGTCAGCGGTGGGGATATGGGTGTGTGTGCCAACTACTAAGCTGACTTTGCCGTCTAAAAAGATGCCAAAAGCATTTTTTTCCGATGTCGCTTCTGCGTGGACATCTACCACGATCGCATCTGCCTCGCGCATCAAGCGTGTGCGTTCACACCAGTTTTCAGCAGCGGCAAAAGGGCAGTCAAGATGTTCTTTATGAAAGACCTGCCCAAGAAGATGTAAGACTGCGAGGCGTTTTCCGCCACGTACTTCAAAAATACCTGCGCCAAACCCCGGTGTGCGTGAAGGAAAGTTGATCGGGCGTAGTAAGCGTTTTTCTTGTGCAATGTAGGATGGAATATCTTTTTGATCCCAAATATGGTCGCCGCCTGTGATGACATCAACGCCGACTTCAAAGAATTGTTTGCAGATATCACCTGTGATGCCAAAGCCTGCGGCGGCGTTATCACCATTGACGATGATCGCATCGAGGCTTTCTGATGTACGGAGGGTGGGAACGTATTTGAGAACAGCGTCCCGTCCTGCTCGTCCTACAACATCACCTATAAATAAGATCCGCATGTTATTTAAGTCTTTCTATGGGTTATGAAAACCATGTGATGCCGTCGGGCGTTAATATGGCGTCTAATGTGACATCATGTGTTTCATTTGGCAAGGCTTCAGCCATCTGAAATCCGTAGGCAAGTCCAACACATAGTGGAAAAAAGGATTTTTTATGCAGCTCTGCTAAGGTGCGATCATAATAGCCTCCACCATAGCCTAATCGTGTTCCTTGAAGATCGTAGGCAAGCAGCGGTAAGATAATGAGGTCGGGAATGATGGCATGATCACGTGCAGGTTCTAAGATGCCGTGTTGCCCAGTAAAAAGCGCGTCTCCAAGCGTATAAGAATAAAAGGTCAAGGGAGTATGTTGGTCGTGTGTGGCAGGAAGGGCAAGTTGGATGCGGTCATGCTGTAGCATACGCATGAGGGGAAGGGGAGAGATTTCAGATTGAATAGGGTAGTAGGCCGCTACTGTGCGTGCATTTCTTAGGCGTGGTTCACTATACCAGTGTCGGCAAAGTTCTTGAGATGCATGATGCTGTTCAATATCACTGAGCATCACGCGCTGTTCTTTCATTGCACGGCGGATTGTTTGTTTATGAGGTGAGGATGAGGTCATGCGCGGCGTTGTTGTAAGGGTGGGTCGATGTATGGGCTGATGGTGCGCGATTCCAAATCTAATAGGGATTGTTTGTAAGGCAGTCCCCATGCAAATCCTCCAAGTCCACCATCTTTTGCAACGATTCTATGGCACGGAATAACGAGTGGGATCGGATTTGTTGCACAGGCAGAAGCAGCGGCGCGAATGGCTTTGGGATTACCTGCACGAGCTGCCAGTTCGCTGTAGCTGATGGTTGTCCCATAAGGAATTTCTGCCATTGCTTTCCATGCTTTTTGTTTAAATGGTATATCTGGCATGATTACCTCGATGTCCCAGTCTACTAGCTCTCCTTGGAGATAGGCATGTATTGATGAGGTGAGCGGGTGTAGGAGAGAAGAGTTTTGCTGCCAAGTTTCAGGAGTAGGGGGTAAGGTATTTGATGAAGGCGAAAAATGCACAGCACAAAGCAAAAGACGTTGAGAAATAGCCGCATCTTTGATGGCGACAACACGTAAACATGCATGAGGATGGAGGTCAGACGGTAAGGGCAGTATAGCATAAAAAGATTGATAGGACGAAAGCACGGGGGCGGGAAGAAAGTGCAGATGAATTGACATGGCTTTTCTCCTTTAAGATATTTAGAGAACGAACATACCAAAAAAAATAGATTTTCCATAGAAAAAAGGCTGGAACATTATGTGTTCCAGCCTTAGAGGTAGGTTCATTTAAGAAGGTAGAACTTATACCAGTTCAAGCACTTTCTTAGGTGCTTTCGTGGTGGTTTTGGTAGCTGTCGTGGTTTTGGTAGAGGTTTTCTTGACCGCTGCGGCTTTTGCTGCGGCAGCTTTTGCGACAACCGACTTGGTTGTACGTGCTTTGGTAGCAGCTTTCGTTTTCGCAGAAGCTTTTTTCGCGGTGGTAGATTTTGCCGCCGCGGTTTTGGTTTTGAAAACTTTTGTCGTTGGTGCTGTTTCTTGCTCAGAAATGGTGTTTTCCGAAGAAATCGTCACATATTGTTGTGAAATTACTTCTTGCACCATGGTAGGCTGCTCTTGAGTTTGTTGTGCTGCAAAATCAAAAGAATCAATCTCTTGTGGCATAAACTCAAGCACTTCAGACGCAAGCATCTTGATTTCGGTTGCCGCAGGGCTTGCTGGCGCAATTTCAGTAACGCCGCGACCTTCCATCAATGCAGACGCGAATACGACGCGGTTGTTAAGCTTGGTGGTTGCAACGTCGCTTAATTCTGCACGAATCAAATCAAAGATTTTTGAGGTGGGATTCACGCGGTTCATGATGGTGCGAACAGCTTTACCTTCTGCCTTAGCAAGATCAACGGTCGCTTTGGTTGCCCAAAGGTCAGTAGGGCTTGGCTGGACAGGCACAAGGATTAAGTCTGCACTACGGATAGCGGTACGCGCTTCGGTTTCAACATGCGGAGGAGAATCAATGATGATGATGTCATAGCTACGACGAAGACGTGCTACTTCGCTGCCAACACGCCAGCCTGAAAGTGCGGTGAAGTAAAGGCCTGTATAACCTTCGCCGAACAATTCTTCACGTAGGCGATGCCAATGCGTCAAGCTGCCCTGAGGATCAATATCCACCACGGCAACACGATACCCTTTTTGGGTTAATGCGACAGCCAAATGGGCTGCGATAGTTGTTTTGCCTGCGCCACCTTTTTGTTGCGCCACCGTAATCACTAATTGACCCATTGTAAAATCCCTTCTAATGTCAAAAAATACCTTACCACAAGAATTACATATCTTGTGATTTTTACCGTTAATTGCTGTCCAACCCACGATATTTAGTGGCAATATATGAAGCCAATAAAACCTTGTCAATTATGATGCGAGTATTTTCCTCAAACTTGGACATTATTCAACAAGCTGCGGTATTGCTTCGCGCTGGTAGGCTGATTTCTATGCCAACAGAAACGGTGTATGGGCTTGCAGGAAGTGCAGAAAATGACGCGGCAATTGCATCAATTTATGCCGCAAAAGGGCGTCCAGCCTTCAATCCGTTGATTGTACATGTAGCCAGTGAAGTGATGGCAAACCGTTACGGAGAGCTTGGTGGCATCGCCGCAACACTCGCAAAAGAATTTTGGCCTGCGCCGTTGACGTTGGTTGTATCAAGACATGTAAATAGCCCATTGTCTTTATTGGTGAGTGCAGGAATGGACAGTGTTGCGCTGAGGATGCCTGCACACCCTGTGGCACGCGCACTGATTGAAGCGGCAGGGGTAGGACTTGCAGCACCAAGTGCTAATCGTTCGGGGCGGATCAGTCCCACGACAGCACAGCATGTGGCAGAAGAGTTTGAGGGACAAAATGAACCTGTGATGATCCTCGATGGTGGCGCGTGTGTGGTGGGGGTGGAATCAACCGTGGTGGATTGTACGGGTGAAATACCGTTGATTTTACGGCATGGCGCAATCACGCTTGAGATGCTGCGCGCTGTTATTCCTTCTACGCAGATATACCTTGCAACAGGTGAAGGATTCGTTGTGAAGTCTCCCGGCATGCTGCAAAGTCATTACGCGCCGAACTTACGGGTAAGGCTTAATGTTCGTGAAGTGTTGTCAACGGAAGCGTTGCTCGCTTACGGTGCGCATGTGCCGCATGGAGCAGCGTGTACGGTCAATCTTAGTGAAACGGGTGATGTGGTCGAAGCTGCCGCCAATCTTTTTGCATATATGCGTCTTGTGGATAAGCCAGACTATAGTGCGATAGCCGTGATGCCGATCCCTGATGAAGGTTTGGGCATGGCAATCAATGATAGGTTGCGCAGAGCAGCAGCACCGAGATAGTTATGAACATTAAAACAATACTACGAATTTTACTCACGCTGACGCTGGTTGCGCTTTATGGTTGGAAAACCTATACGCCGCCTGCGGAGCGACCGCAGACGCAGTCGCAGCAAGTGCAGTTACAAGAAGTCTATATTTCACCGGCGGGGTTACGCTACGGGGATGACCCATCACCACGTTTTGCGACGCGTATAGATCACATGATGGCGCATACGCAGATGGACGCGCAGGCGAAGAAACATTCAGTGTTTATTGTGAAAGAAAAACAAGCCTTATTGGATTTACTTGATGAGGCATGGCAAAAGCGCGGGACACCGATTTTACAAGAAGGAAAACGTCCTCGTGATGTCTATGATATTGCTATGGGGCGAGTGATTGGCACAAAAGGGCAGCAACATCTGCGTATTATTACGGAATTTGGCACGGCTGATCTTGTGACCGCATACCCTGTGTTTGAAGACGAAATCCCCTCTAGCTGGGGATTTTGAGGTCGCAGCATCATTTTTAGTAAAAAAGTGCTAGAATTACGTGGGTGCTTTTGTTATAGAAGCACACGCCTCGCCAAAGAGACTTTGGTGTTGGCATGGAGAATGTTCCCTGGTAGCGCAGCGGTAGCGCAGTTGACTGTTAATCAATTGGTCGCAAGTTCGAATCTTGCCCAGGGAGCCATCCATCTTTTCAACGTCGCAATATGCGGCGTTTTTTTTATGCTAAAACTTCTAGCGTTACCTTAATGTCGTCGCCCTCGGCAATGTTTTCCTGCTTGCGTATCTCTGCTTTGAGTGGCAGCAGATAAGTTCTAGTTTTTTTGTTAGAAAAAATAGAGGTTTTCCATGTGGTTATGCCGATGGTTGCTCGCACAGGGAGAGAACCCCACCCTAACATGTTATGTCCATGAAACATGGTGATTTCCGCGGATATATCTTCAGGAATGGAGGTAAAATGCCATGCGGCTTTGTGTGATGTATATAACCAGACCTTAGAAGAGAAATTGTAATATGGTGTCATTGTCGTATGTCAAAATGTCATATGGGGAGAAGATTTGCATAAGGGGTTTGATGTGGCTTGGCAAGTCTTTGTGTGTCTTTTTACATACACTTCCTAAAAAAAGAATTGCGGAAGTAAGTTTTGGTGGGTTTTTTAAAAAATCGTACTTGTAGGAAAATCCGAAAAGGATTAGACGCGAAAGAGAGATTGAGGAGGTATTGGTTCGGCCCCCATTTTCCTTGAAGATAACGAACCCTATTACCTATTTTGAAAGATTAAGTTTATGAAAAAGCTTGTTTCTCTTGTTGTTGCTGCTGCGTTTGCTGCTGCTCCTGCGTTTGCTACTGAAGAAATGGCTGCTCCTGCGGCGGCTGCTACCACCGAAGCTGCTGCTCCTGCTGAAGCTGCTGCTCCTGCGGCGGCTGCTACCACCGAAGCTGCTGCTCCTGCGGCAGAAAAAGCAGCTCCTGCTAAAAAAGCTAAAAAACACAAAAAACATAAAAAAGCTAAAAAAGCTGCTGCTAAAAAAGAAGAAGCTGCTGCTCCTGCTGCTCCTGCTGCTGAAGCTCCTGCTGCTGAAGCTCCTGCTGCTGAAGCTCCTGCTGCTGAAGCTCCTGCTGCGAAGTAATCTTCGCACTCTTGCAGTGCATCAAAAAAACCCCTTCAGTATTTTGGAGGGGTTTTTTATTGTTCTTTATCTTCTGTGTGTGGCTAGTGCGTGACAGACGAGGATAAAACGCACTATTTTTATGACTCCCATTGCGTCTATTATGAGATATGTCTATTCATACATTATGGTGATGACTAGGTGTTGGCACGAACCGTGCTGGTGTTATAGTATTTAAACTTTATAATTTTCATTTTTAGGAAAATTGTATGGGTACGTGAGTGCTATAAGTTAAAAGACTATGATGCTTAAAGAAAACGCGATCAATAAAGATGGGGCTGGGTTGATATGACCAAGACAGGCAGAGAAACAAAGAATACACGTTATTGCTCTTTTTGTGGGAAAAGTGAGCATGAGGTGCGTAAACTGATCGCAGGGCCGACCGTGTTCATTTGTGATGAGTGCGTTGAGTTGTGTATGGACATTATCCGTACGGCAGACAAAACGGTGATTTCACGTGATGAAGATCGTATTGCCACCCCGCATGAGATTCGCGCAGTGTTGGATGATTACGTCATTGGTCAGGGGTCCGCGAAAAAGATTTTGTCGGTGGCAGTGCATAATCATTACAAACGTATTTCGCTGCAAGAAAAAGGCAGTGATGTAGAACTTGCAAAATCTAACATCTTGCTGCTTGGGCCTACGGGTTGTGGTAAGACGTTGCTTGCACAGACATTAGCGCGCATTTTGGATGTGCCGTTTACAATGGCGGACGCTACTACGTTGACCGAGGCAGGGTATGTGGGTGAGGATGTAGAAAATATCATCCTACGTTTGCTACAAGCAGCGGATTATAACGTCGAGCGCGCACAGCGTGGGATCGTTTATATTGATGAGGTCGATAAGATCTCACGTAAGTCAGATAATCCTTCAATTACTCGTGACGTGTCTGGTGAGGGCGTACAGCAAGCCTTGCTAAAAATCATGGAAGGGACGGTTGCTTCTGTCCCACCTCAAGGTGGTCGTAAACATCCTCAGCAAGAATTTTTGCAAGTGGATACCTCAAATATCCTCTTTATCTGCGGTGGTGCATTTGCAGGTTTAGATAAAATTATCGCAGCGCGTGGTAAAGGGTCGGCAATTGGTTTTGGTGCAGATGTACGTGGTGATGAAGATAAGCGTTTAGGGGCTATTTTTGAAGAGGTACGTCCAGAAGATTTGATGAAATTTGGTTTGATTCCAGAGTTTATTGGTCGTCTTCCTGTGATTGCAACCTTGCATGATCTGGATGAGCCTGCACTGATTTCTATTTTGACCGAGCCGAAAAACGCACTGGTGCGTCAATATGGCAAATTGTTTGAGATGGAAGATGTTAAGCTGACCTTTACGGACGATGCATATCTGGCGATTGCTAAACGTGCTATTGAACGTAAGACAGGTGCGCGTGGTCTTCGTGCTATCATTGAGGAGATCTTACTTGATCTGATGTATGATCTTCCGAGCTATGATGATGTCACCGAAGTGGTGATTAGTGCAGATGTTGTGGAAAAGAAAAAAGAGCCACTGTTAGTGCATGAGAAAAAGGCAAAAGAGCCGAAAGAAGCAAAAGCAAAAGACTAGTGGCAGTCAGTTATCAGTTAGATGATTGGTAAAAAAACCCTGTTTGGAAACAAATGGGGTTTTTTGTAGAGAATTTATGTCATTTTCGAATTTCTATAAGAAACTATAGCATAATCATATTTAATGGCGGAAAAGCAAAGTATAGATTGCCCCATAACCGCAAACGGTTCGGGTGTGTCAACTTAATTGGATCTTTACTCGATTATTCCGCCGCCCAAGCTGCTTCCAGCGCACCCATATGGCGTACATAATGGCGTGCTGACCCCACGGATGAGTCATAGAGCGGTTGACGCACTTGATCGGAGCTGGCAGTGTTGACGCTGCGTTTGGTTTTGTGGAAGTCCATACATGTATCTTCCCAATCGACGCCAACAAAATCAATCATGCGGTGCGCTTGTGTTTCAAAGTCATTGACAATAGATTCGTAGCTAACTTCTAAGATCGTCCCCTTAGGCAATACTTTTTTCCAATGCTCCATGATCGTGTTGTGCAAACATTGCATCCGCCCAATCTCCCAAAGATCATAGCCGTATGGAGTGTATGCTCCGAAGAGATTTTTGAAAATGGAGAAAGCATTGTCCATGCCATCACGCACACAATGAATGATTTTTGCCTTAGGAAGAGCTGCGTGAATCATGCCGAGATAGAGGTAATTTCCGGGAAGTTTATCAACCACAAAACGTGCGTCGCCAGCGTTTGCGCGTGCCTCGGTGAGGTAGGAATTGCCAAAATTCTGGTAAGTTTGTGTTGATAAAATATTGGCAAGTAATGGGAATCGAGAGCTTGTTGCCTGCTCGCAGGTGCTAATCAGGCGTGGCACGGTCATTAGCTCACCTGCACCGTGAATCTGAGAATGGCTTGCTAAAATCTGTTCAACTAATGACGTGCCTGAACGCGGCATCCCAACGACAAAGATCGGGGTGTCATCTTCTACGCCTTTGCCTTCATAAAGTTTGATCCATGCATCATCATAAAGTTTTTCTGTAAGCGCGAATTTAGACTCTGATTGGTGGATATCATAGGTATAGCTTTGGCGTTTTGTACGGTTGCCTTTACTATACCAATGAAAAGCAAGATCATAATTTTTGCGATCTTCATGGATTTTGCCAAGACCAAAGCATAGGCTGACCGCGTCGTCGGTGGTGAGGGAATCTTGTCCTTCTTGCCATAGACGTTGCATGGTAGCAACGGTACTATCTTCATGTTTATGCATGCTTTGAACCAGCAAATGCCAGCCAATGGCATGTTCGGGGTTGAGTTCTAATGCACGCTTAATGGCGGTAAGCTTGTCTTTTTTATTGCCAAGAACGTTATGTGTTGCTGCTAGGTTATACCATGCATCGTGGTTATCAGGGATGAGTGTGACAGCCTTTTCAAAACAAACTGCCGCATTTGGAAAGCTGTTTGCCTGATAATGCAATGTTCCCAAAGCAAGGTAGGTCATACCATCTTTGCTGTTGAGCTTTAGGGCGTTGGCGTAGGCTTGTTCAGCTTTTTGAAATTGTCCAGCATCGCGGTAGACATTCCCAAGATTAAGATGGAAGGTGGATTCATCAGACTTGATGGTGATGGCACGTTCAATATGGTCTATGGCGTCTTTGATGTGATTCTCGCGGCGTGCAACCAAGCCAAGTAAATGCCAGCCATCAGGTTGTTTTGGGTCAATGGATAGCACATGTTCAGCAAATTTACGCGCTTCGGCAATATTTCCAGCATGTAGCGCGGCAATGGTTTGATGCAAAAAAGGGACAAGATTATGTTCGTTGGAGGCGGGATTCTTGGGTGTGCGTGCCATGATGTTTCCGTAAATACAGTCGGTTAAGTGTAGATTTTTTATGATGGCTGTAGGGTGCGACAAAATCTCGTCACTTACAACAAAAACATGCGCAAAGTGTGTTTATGGGTGAGAAAATATGGTGCATGTCTTAAAAACGCGATAACAAGACGACACTCATTTAAAAAAATAGGGAGATTACGATGCGTTTTTCACGTTTACTTTTAGCAGCCTCAGCTGCAATGTTGTTACCTTTTGCTGCACAAGCAGCGGAAGAAGCAGCAAAGACCGCACCATTTTCTGGTTCAGTCGCTATCACGAGTGATTATATGTTCCGTGGTATATCACAGTCAGATGAAAATCCAGCACTACAAGCTAATATAGATTGGAATCATGACTATACGAATGGTCTATCTTCCAAGCTTGGTGTGTGGGCGTCAAACGTTGATTTCAATGATGGTGATGAAGCATCTTCAGAATTTGATCTGTATGCAGGCCTAAATCAACATATTGGTAAGGCGGATGTCGGTGCGACGTTGACCTATTATGCTTACCCTGGTGCAGATTCCAGCCTTAATTATAATTACTGGGAAATTGCAGCACAAGGCGCGTATGACTTTGATGTTGTTAGTGTGAATGCCTCTGTGGCATATTCTCCAGAATTTTTCCTTGATTCTGGTGATGCTTATTACACCAAATTAGGTGCGTCTGTACCACTTCCTTGCAAATTCAATCTTGATGGTCACGTAGGGTATCAATTTATTGATAAAAATGCGAGATACGGCGTGCCTGATTATGCTGATTGGGCGTTGGGCGTTGCTTATAATCTTGAGGGTTTTGACCTGAAAGCAGAATATGTTGATACTAATTTGAGCAAAAGTGATTGTCGAGACGGCTGTGAAGCGCGTGCGGTATTTACGGTGTCTCGCGGTTTTTAATTGTTGTATTCGTTTGATTGAGGTTATTCCTTTCTTAAACGAGTATATTTTTTGAATAAAAAACAACAATGCCCTGACTCGTGTAAGTCAGGGCATTGTTGTTTGGGGTTGTCAATTTTAGATGAAATCTGACAAGCTCAAGCTGCTTACACCAAGTAAGTCAACGATGGTGTTTGCACCGAGAACGATGTGCATACCAGAAGCGTCATGGGTTGCGGTTGCTATGATTTTTGCAAAGTTACCTGCAAAGTCTAACAAATCTTGTCCGTGAACAAAGTCTGTCACTACGTCATGACCGCCTTGTTTGAAGTCAAATACGTCAGCACCCAAGCCACCTGTCATAGTATCATCGCCTGCGTTACCAACGAGGCGGTCATCACCTGCACCGCCAGTTAGTGCGTCGTTGCCTGCATCACCTTGAAGAGTGTCGTTGCCAAGGTCACCAAAGAGAACGTCATTATCAAGGCCACCAAAGAGATTGTCTTGATCGTCACCACCATAAATCGTGTCATTGCCTGCACCCGCTTTGACTTGGTCATCGCCAGCACCACCGTTGATATAGTCATTACCATCCGCAGCATCAATGGTATCAAGACCAGCACCACCGAGAACAGAGTCATTACCTAGACCTGCTTTGATAGCGTCGTTGCCATTACCACCAAGAATGGTATCCGCATCCACACCTCCAGTGATAACATCATTACCATCGCCACCATCAAGAGAGTTTGCACCCGCAGTGTCTACGATGCTGTCGTTGTCAGCACCACCGAGTAGTGTGTCATTACCAACATCACCTGCAATTCGGTCATTGCCAGCACCACCATCAGTGTAGTCATTACCCGCGCCAAGGCTGATAGAATCGTCACCTGCATCACCTGTAGTGACGTCGTTGCCTGCACCGCCAGTGATAGCATCGTTGTCAGCACCACCAATGATGGTATCTGCACCGTCACCACCTGTAAGTTTGTCTGCACCTACGCCGCCATTCATCCAGTTGTTACCTGTACCTGTGAGGGCGATAGTATCGTTACCAGCATCACCAGTTGCAACATTACTGCCTGAATCATCTGAAAGATTATCGTTGTCATTTCCACCAAGCAAGGTGTCATTGCCTGCGCCGCCAGCAATTTTGTCAGCACCGTCGCCACCGCTTAAGTAGTCATTGCCACCGTTACCAGTAAAGCCATCTGCGCCAGCAAAGCCATAAGCGATTTCTGCATTATCAGAACCAGTTAACTTGTCGTTACCAGCACTGCCATTGAGTGCATTGCCTGCTGGAGCATTGAGGTTCGGATTGCCGAGGCTGACCGATCCACCAGAGCTACCAGTACCAGTTCCTGTACCAGTGCCAGTACCAGTACCAGTGCCAGTGCCAGTGCCAATTCCTGTACCAGTGCCTGTACCAGTGCCTGTACCAGTGCCAGTTGACCCACCTTGTAGAAGAATACCAAGATTACCAGAAGCAAAGTTGGTGATGATTGCTTTGTCGCTGCCACCAAGGCTTACTTCAAGGTTAGCACCCACTTGCACTGCATTGTATGCTACGCCGCCTACATCTAAGGAATAGGTGCTGCCACTTACAAGGGTCGCTGTCCCAGAAAGCTGTGTGCCATTGAAATATAAGCGACCTGTACCATCAGAATCGGTGATGGTATCTGTGCCATCGCCTGTTACTAAGCGGTATTCATCGTTGCCTGCGCCACCGACCAAGGTATCATTGCCTGCGCCGCCAGAGATAATATCGTTACCAAGGTTACCGGTAAGTACGTTGGCATATGCGTTACCATAGATGGTATCTGTGCCGTTACCACCAGTAGCGTTCTCAATATGTGCATTGAATGCTGCCCAAACAGAAGAGCTGCCAACCAAAGATACGTTGTATAAGCCTTCACGAATATCAAGGGTGGTTGTGCCAGAGTAGCCAGAAGCAGAAAGTGTATCAGAACCACCTGCATCCCAAATCGCGTAAGAAGTTGCTGCACCGTTAAGGGTGTAGGTGTCTGCACCTGTGTGGTAGTTGGTGTTTGCACCGTAAAGTAATTGGATTGCTGCAATATCATAAACCATCGGGCTTACAGGAACACCGCGGCTCATATTGGCATAAGAACCTTGGTAGTACGACATAACAGAAGCATCCCAGTTGTCATAGAAGGTGTTGCCACCAGTGCCAGATGCACCATTATAGTTACCTGGATGGCTAAGACCAATCGCATGACCCAGTTCATGTAAGAAGGTCATGTAAGCATGTGTGCCAACGGTAGGAGTAGAAGTATAAGCGCGATCCATCAATACATCTACTTTAGAGATGCTATTGCCAGATGTCCAAGGAGATGCCCATCCCGCGATACCAGAAGGCATAGTAGCTTGGCGAATCACGATTCCCGTGTTGTTACCAAGGCTGTTGTTTTCGGTGAATGTCACGTTCGCAACATTTGACCACGCTTGAAATGAAGAACGTACTGCTGCTTGTTGTGCTGCGTTTAATAAACCTGCATTGCTTGCGCCACCACCGACACTCGTATACTGCCAGTCATTCAATGCCATGCTATAGGTGATGTTAGCTGCCTGACCATTTGTGCCGGTCCATGTTTTACCAGAAGTATGGAGTGCATCACGTGCAGTAGTAAAGCCATTGAGACCATCACCTAATTCACCTGTCCCCGCAGAGCCAAAATAGACTTCTCCACGAATAGGATTGCTTTCTGGGCCTGTTCCTTTTTCATGGCTATTGATTTGAGATCCTGCACATAATGGGCAGTTACATCCTTCATGAATTAATGTGGTTTGGTTTGTCATGTCGCTCGTTCCCCAAAGTTTAATAATGTATTTTATTGTTAATATTACGGGCAGTTGTTCCGCCTTCTGATATTGACCATGCCAAATATTTTTTAGGCGGTCAATAAAATAAAAATCTGTATTTTAATGGTTTTTTGAGGGTAATCTGTAGGATATTTAACTAAAATGCCGTCTAAATTTAGGGTATTTTTTGACCAAAAACGCTCAAAAGGCAAAAAACATTGCTAATTTTCTGTATTATATGAATAATATACGGTAAAAACCCATAAAAAAACGCATTTTAGCGATTTTTATATTATGAATAGCTCATAATTAAATTAATCAAAAATTAACAATATTGGCATTTTTTAAGAAATATGAAATTTTTGTGACAATGCATTTTTTTCTTATGATCCCCCTCTTTTTTGACATTGCTATGGTGATAAGGAGCGATTACATCTCGTGTCAGACCTAACTGGAAAGAGTATATAAAGTAACACTATGGATAAAAAATCAGACTTACTCTTACGTGTTCTAGAAGAACATCCTTTGCCGTTGATAGATCTAAAACTTACACGGATGGCGCAGTTTCTTGAGAAAATTGGGTCGCCACATACGAAGCTTCCGCCTGTCATTCATGTGGCGGGAACGAATGGTAAAGGGTCGTTGATCGCTAATATAAGGGCGATGTTAGAAGCACACGGCAAGACGGTGCATGTTTATACATCGCCGCATCTGGTGCATTTTCATGAGCGTATGGTGGTGGCGGGGCATGTAATTTCTGAGGATGCGCTTGTCGATATATTACAAGAGGTTGTGAATGAAACCCGCGATTTTCCTTTGACTTATTTTGAGGCAACGACCGCAGCGGCATTCTTGATGTTTAGTCGTGTGCAGGCTGATTTTCTTTTGTTGGAAACAGGGCTTGGAGGTCGGTTAGATGCAACAAATATGATAGATCGCCCTGTGTTGACGGCGATTACACCAATATCAATGGACCATGAAAAATTCTTGGGTAACTCGCTTGCCGCCATTGCGTATGAAAAAGCAGGCATATTAAAATCAAGAGTGCCTTGCGTAGTGGGGCGGCAAGAAGTTGAGGCATGGACTTCGATCATGGAGCAGGCGGCGTTAAAAACAGTGCCACTTATCAAAGAAGGGGTTGCGTGGCGTGTGTTATGCGGCGTACATGATTTTACCTATATATCTTCTGATGTAACATGGAGGCATTTAATGCCTGCGCTTCAGGGACGGCATCAGATGGAGAATGCTGCATTGGCGATTGCTTGTATGGAACAGTTGCACCGTCTTGGTTTGGTAAAATTGAGTAAACGTAGGGTGATAAATGGTCTGACAAAGGTTATCTGGCCTGCGCGTTTGCAGCGTTTGACGCGGGGTGTTTTGCCGAAGATGCTCTATAAGGATATGGAGTTATGGTTAGACGGCGGACATAATGAAGGTGCTGCTGTTATTTTAGCGGATTGGCTTAAGCAGCGTACCCGTCCAGTACATATTGTGATGGGGATGATGCAGGGGCGTGATCCTAAAGCGATTTTGCGGCATATTTTGCCGCATGTGGCATCGGTACATGCCGTGACCATTCCATTTCAACGCGATCCTATGGACGCTATGGAGATTGTAAAAGCTGTGGCAGCGTTCCAACGTAGTGCGCGTAGTGCGATGTCTGTGGAAGAGGCAATTCGTGATATTGTGGTCTCTGGTGGTGCGGGTCAGGATATTCTTATTTGTGGATCTTTGTACTTAGCGGGGAGCGTTTTGTCACAAAACAGCTAAAAAGAGATCATAAACGCTGTCTTCTTTACAAAACAGCAATGGTTTCTATGTTAAGCTGTGATAAACCAATAAAGTGCAGTACTGTGCAGACGGTATTGAAATTGGCTGATACTATATAAAGGAGTAGGGTGCATGACATCCAACACGGCAGAATATCGTGAAAAGCAACGTATCAATGAATATTTACGTGCTTATTGGGACGTAAAACGTCAAGGTAGGGCTTTTCCCCCAGAAAAAGAAATTGAACCTGCGGAACTTTCCGAAATTTGGGATTCATGTTTTTTGGTACGTTATAATGAAGGTGTAGACGATGAAGGTGAGTTCACCTATCTTTACCTAGGTAATACGCTTGTAGAAGCGTATGGGGGAGAGGATGCGACCGCACGTGACGTATGTGCGCGTCTAATCTTTCCATCGAGTATGTCGTTAGTGCATAAATTTCGAGAGATTGTGCAAACCAGCAAGCCTGCGGAAGAGATTAATGAGTTTCTCAACGCGAAGAAATTATTGGTGAAATACCGTTCGACCATGCTGCCGTTAGCAGATGAAAAAGGTGTGGTACGTTTTATCCTTGGTGGGATGAAATGGAAGGCGTTTTAGTCGGCACGTTTCTTGTAAAGACTTATCTGTTTCACCGTAGATGTGACTGATTATGGCATTATTTGAAGAACAACACGAATTTTCATCTATTCATATTCCAATATCGGAAATGAAGGAAGATCTTGCACGCCAATATCGTTTATACATGCAAGATGGACAGATACATGAAGTGGTTGCGGATTCCGCGGCAGATGCTGTAGCAAAGCTTGGTATCAAGGATGGCATAGTGCGTATTGCCAGTGCTATGCAGGAAAGTACACGCATGTTGCAAATCAATATTTTGCAGCCCGTCGGTACGAGTGTTGCCACCAATATTTCTTTGGAAGATACGTTGAAAGAAAATGGAACGGTGATGATTGAAAGCCGTGAGGATGTTAGGGATGTTGAGGCTTTTTCTTTAATGAATCTGGTGGAATATGTTGCGCTGAAAGATGTAATTGCCCCGAAAGAAATAGCGGATCTTTTTGTGGATATGGACATGAGTATGGTAAGTCATGATATCCTAATCAAAGGGGAAAACATGCTTCAAGAACAAGAGGAACAGCGTGTTGAACTGGCGGTGGATGTAGCCTGCGATGAGGCTTATACCGTTTCTGAAGATAATAGTGCGGATGAAGTCATCTCTTCTGAGGCAGATGCCATTGAAGATACGCGGTTGCGTGCCGATGAGGAGACCGTGGAGCTTGCTGCTGAAGATGCTCCTGTGGTGAGGGAAGATTCCGAGGAAGAACTTGCTTTAGTTGCGGAATATCTGCAATCCCATGCAGATAATGTGCGTGTAGAGGGTAACATTGTAGAGTTGTCTCCTGAGGACGTACGCAATCTTTTGACCAATACACCTGAGCGTCAATAGATACTATCAAAATTCTATGGTTCTGACTAATTTCATGGTATGGAGAGCTGACGAAAAATTGCCATGAGGTTGGTATGAAGTTTAGTTGGTTGAGGATATGTGTGTTTAGCATCATGATGTGTGGTGGCGCGATGCCTGCGCATGCGGCACGTGATCAGATACGTATTGTGGGTTCATCGACCGTTTTTCCGTTTGTGTCTGAAGCTGCGGAGGAGTTTGGGAAGCTAGGAAAGTTTAAAACACCGATTGTAGAGTCTACAGGCACAGGCGGTGGGTTTAAACTTTTTTGTGAAGGGATTGGAGGGAAATATCCTGATGTTTCAAATGCTTCTCGCCCAATAAAAGATGCTGAAAAAAAACTTTGTGCGGGGCATGGGGTTACCGATCTAGCGGAAATACGTATTGGATATGATGGCATTGTATTGGCAAAACAGAAAAAATCACAGCCTATGCCGCTTACGATAAAACATTTGTTTCTCGCTTTGGCAAAGCGTGTGCCAGTGGGAGGCGTATTAAAGGATAATCCTTACCATACATGGAAAGAGATTGATGCGAGTTTGCCCGATAAAAAAATTGAAGTGTACGGTCCGCCGCCAACATCGGGTACGCGTGATGCCTTTGTAGAAATTGTGATGGAAAAAGGTTGTGAATCCTACCCTGAGTTTACGAACGCATTCCCCGATAAAGAAAAACGCAAGAAATCATGTCATTTGTTACGCGAGGATGGTGGATTCATTGATGCGGGTGAGAACGATAATATCATTGTGCAGAAACTGATGGGTAACCCTGATGCACTCGGTATCTTTGGCTATAGCTTCTTGTTGGAGAACATGTCGCTGGTGCAGGCAAGTGCGATTGAAGGGATAACGCCCGAATTTGAAAATATTGCCAAAGGCACGTATCCCATTGCTCGCAGCCTTTATGTTTATCTTAAGAAACAACATCTTGGTGTGGTTCTTGGACTTAAAGAGTTTTTTATTGAATTGACCAGCCCAGAGGCTATGGGGGATGATGGTTATCTACCTGATGCAGGACTAATCCCACTACTTCCTGACGAACAGCTTGGTGTGCGTAAGGTAGTAGAAGCACTGTAGTTTTTATTCTACGATACGAATTTTGGTTACGTTAGTCGTAATCATAGAGAAAATACTGTTGAGTGTTGCGCCGTCGGGTGCGTAGTAGGTCAGAGGATTACCGTCTGTGCCAGTGGATGCGCAATCTGAGAGTGTTGCAAGGTTATGTGGTAACTGTGAATCAGATGAGAAGCCTATGGTGTAAACGGTGACATCGTTTGCTTTAAGTAAGGCGCATTGCGCCAACGTCTCATCATGTGCGGGCTTTAAAATATCCCATGGATCTTCATCCTCATGTTCTATGCCATCAAGGCCTGTGTTTTGCATGCCATCAGTCATGAAAATTGCGATTTTGTTAGGACCGTAGTTTGCGCCATCATCGCGTGCAGATGCGGGCGCGGGGCTATTAGTAAAAATTTCTAACGCACCTTTAAGCCCACATGCGCCACACGTATATCTATTCAGTACCATGGCGTTGATGGCGTTCATTGCATTATCTTTATCAGCATTAAGTGCGTATTTATTCAGTAAGGTTGTACTATAGGTACTTAGTCCAAAACGTACATTCGGTACGGTGGCAGGGCTTTGTAATGCTAAGATATTTACTACATTATATAGTGCCGACTGTAAGTCTGTGAAGCGGTTATAGTCTTCCATGGATTTAGAGTTATCTGCGATCACTACCATATCTACATCTGGCAGCGATGCATTGTTTTTGACCTGCACCACCGACTTTGTAGAGACAGGAATAGAGTTTATACCATTGACACGAAGTAGGTTGGTATTCATGTTTGCATCAGCTTTGATGCTAACCTGATTGCCGCCAATGCCACTCACGGCTAAAGAATTATAACTGACACTTGTGCCTGCGGTCGTCGTATAGTTTGCCTCAAAATAGCGTTGTGCCGCAGCGTTCTGTGATGCGGTGGGAGCGGTGGCAGCGGCAAGGGCAGCAGAATCAATCGCTCCCCCGAGTTTGCTCTTGACGATAATTGCCTCACCAAATTCAATAGCACCACCTACAGCGAGGAGAAGAGTGAAAAAGCCAACGGCAAATATAATAAGAATGCCACCTTGTTCATCACGCACTAATGCGCGAAGAGGTGAGCGTAATATGTGTTTCCAACAATACATTGGGATTCTCCCTATGATTTTATTTTTTTAATTGTTAAATACAAAGTTAAGTGCGCCGTTGCGAGCAGGATAGCGAAAAATAGAGGTGATCGTGGTCGGAGTGAGGATAGGTAGGTCTAGTCCAGCACCAACGGCTATGGGGGGATTAAAACCACAAGAAACCTCTACAACAATAGTGTTCTCGCCATCATACATTGCTCCAGTAAACGCAGCGTTCAAGGAGGAAGGGGCAGCTGTTGGAGTAGCGTGATTGGTGATGGTGGCTGTTCCACTACCGGTATAATCTGCTGTCCACACCGTGCCTGCGGGATTGCCAGCAGGTTTGATCACAGACGCAACATGAATTGCCGCAGAGGTGCAGGTCTTTCCATTCGTATCTGGAAATCCAAGGGGCTGCATAAGAGCTTTGGAGCTATCTAGAACCATTTGTAAACTCTGATTGCTAAGGATAAGCTTGTCACTATTTGCCATTGCTGCGGTCGTTGTGCCATCTGGTGGAGTTGACATGACAATCATATCGGCAAGGGTTGCCGCGGTTTTATTGATTTTTTGAACGGTCATTACATAGGAAATATAATTAAACAGCGGAATGGAAAGTACCAATAAGATAGGCAACACGAATGCGAACTCAATAAGAGCGACGGCGGACTCTTCGCAAAAAAATCTCAGGCAATAGGTGCGTAGCTTATTCATTGCGAGCTGCTCCTCCGGATATAAGTAATACTTCATGAAGGCTGTTGGTCGTAAATAAATATTCTACGAAAGGTATGATGGTTTTGTAGCGGTAAATTGCGGTATAAAGTACAACATCACCAGAATTGCCTAGATTAAGATTTGCTTGTGCGCTATCACATACGCCATCTGTGTCCCGATCCTCCCATGCACCTGCGCAGGGGCAAACGTTTCCTGTATAACCAACACCCGCGGTAAAGCATAATTCAGGACCAATATTGCTCGCAGTGCCAAAGCTAGTGGTGTAGTTGGTAAGAGTTAGGCGTTCAGGTGAAATTAATCCAAATGACTGTTCTTTTATGGTTTTTTGTATGAGTTCAGTGCGCGTCATGGTCACATCTGTTTTTCCAACTTTGGCAGCACGTAATGCGGAAGACATACCGTTTTCAATGGCAACCATAGAAAACCCAATCAGTGACATTTCAAGGATAAAAAAGAAAATAAGTAGGAGTACAGGAAAGACAATAGCGAACTCAACAATGGTTGCTCCACTGGTATTGAAGATAAATGTACGTGGAGTGCGGTTCATGTCTTTCATACCTTGATTGGTTTGGACATCATTTAAGTTAATATTTTAACTAAAATTTATTAATTTTTAGTTAAAATGAGGATTCTGCTGCAAGCAAGGCGTTGTATCTGATCTGATAGCGATGTTTTGCTAGAAGCCAGTAAGAAATACCAAATTACATCCAACTGTTGCGCTTGTTGCTAAATATACTGCCGTTGCGGCAGTGTCTGAATCTGCACAGGTAGTGCGTGCGGTGTTGGTATAGGTGCGAATGAACCCTGAGCCTGGAAGCCCGTCATCTGCTTTGGCATCAAGGCTGAGTGCATCTTCCGCAGATAAAGCCTCGCCATTGGTGTAAGTGGTTGCAGTCTTTGCGCCATATTCAATAATGTGTCCGTAGTCGGTCAGTGGGTAATAATTGCCGCTGCCCGTTCCAAGATAACGTAAGGTGAAACCTGTTCCTGTTTTTTTGCTTTGAGGAACGTTGACGGAGATATCTGCGTGTGTTGCACCACCACTCCCCGCGACACCTGAAAATTTACCTTCTATAAACCCACCATTCACAAGCTGTTGCCATGCGCGGAACATCTCATATTCATTGCCAGTGTCGCCAATTTGCCCATTGCCGCTGCCGTTGCACGTTGCTACTGTCGCCATGCTGTTAGTGGTTTGACAGGTGGCGGGAGTCGCATGCGCTGCACCCCACACGGTGGTGGCGTCGTACATGTCCCCCGGTAAGCTTCCATATTTTGCTTGGAATGCGGTGGTCGCTGAAATATAGCGTTCAACATCGGTGAGAATGCTTCGACGTTCTGCACCATCTAAGATTGATTTCCCCGTCATGATTCCGCCCACAATCAACCCGACGATGGTGAGGACAATAGCCATTTCTAGCATGGTAAAGCCAGATGTTTTGTGGTGAGATGAAATCATGAAGCTATCCCCTTGAATCATTGTTTAACTAGTATTTAAGCTCAACATTCTAGCATAGAATATCACTATTTTTCACCTAGAAACGTATAGAAGGCTGGAAATTAGTAAAAACGGCACTATATTGATTCAACAGCGTGACACCGTTGCAATCATTGGGAGAAGCATTATGAGCGAAATTGAAACTGGGCAAATGATCATTCCTGTCTTGCCACTACGCGATATTGTGGTGTTCCCTGGTATGGTAGTGCCGCTCTTCGTCGGTCGCAACAAATCAGTCAAGGCATTGGAAAATGTCGTTAAAAATGATAACCGCATTTTGCTGGTCGCACAAAAAGACGGCGGCAAGGATGAGCCGAGCAAAGAAGATGTGTACCGCATGGGCTGTTTGGCGACGGTGCTTCAGTTGTTGCGTTTGCCTGATGGTACGGTGAAGGTACTGGTTGAAGGAATTGAGCGTGCAAA
The DNA here is from genome assembly GCA_036770365.1 of Rickettsiales bacterium. Classification (GTDB taxonomy): domain Bacteria; phylum Pseudomonadota; class Alphaproteobacteria; order Rickettsiales; family UBA998; genus DAIPJH01. The sequence goes on along the minus strand of DAIPJH010000001.1, from coordinate 232,026 downwards.
AATCATTGAATTTCTTCCTGCTAATGAATATTTCCAAGTTACTGCAGAGAGCGTACCAGACGTGATTGGTGATCGTGATGAAACCGAAGCGATGTTCCGCTCGGTCATTAGCCATTTTGAGCAATATGTGAAGCTTAATAAAAAAATCCAGCCTGAAACCTTAGGCGCGATTACGCGCATCACTGACCCTGCGGTGCTAGCAGATACGGTTGCTGCACATATGCAGATTGATATTCCTGGGAAACAGGAAATCTTGGAGATCCCTAATGTTTCTGAACGTTTGGAGCAAGTATACGCATTGATGGAAAGCGAAATCAGTGTACTCAATACTGAAAAGCGTATTCGTTCACGCGTTAAGCGTCAGATGGAAAAAACACAGCGCGAATATTACCTTAATGAGCAGATGAAAGCGATTCAGAAAGAGCTTGGTGAGATTGATGAAGGGCGTGATGAAATAGGTGAGCTTGAAGATCGTTTGAGCAAAATCAAGTTATCAAAAGAAGCAAAAGAAAAAGTACAAGGCGAGATTCGCAAGCTGCGCACGATGAGTTCAATGTCGGCGGAAGCATCGGTGATTCGCAATTATCTTGATTGGATGGCATCGATTCCATGGAAAAAACCCACTAAGATTTTGCGTGATATTAACGTCGCGCAAAAAACGCTCGATGAAGATCATTATGGTCTGGATAAAGTCAAGGAACGTATCTTAGAGTATTTAGCAGTGCAGCAACGCACGAAGTCACTCAAAGGCCCTATTCTTTGTCTTGTTGGTCCTCCAGGTGTGGGTAAAACCTCGTTGGCGCGTTCGATTGCGAAGGCGACAGGGCGTAATTATATCCGTATTTCACTGGGTGGTGTGCGTGATGAGGCAGAGATTCGTGGTCACCGTCGTACCTATATTGGTTCGATGCCAGGTAAGTTCATTCAGTCGATGAAAAAAGCAAAATCATCAAATCCATTGTTGCTCCTTGATGAGATTGACAAAATGGGTAATGACTTTAGAGGTGACCCAGCGGCGGCACTCCTTGAGGTATTAGATCCTGAGCAAAATCATACTTTTAACGATCATTATCTCGAAGTTGATTATGACCTTTCTGACGTGATGTTTGTTGCTACCGCAAACACCACCAATATGCCGCGCCCACTGATGGATCGTATGGAGATTATTCGTATTCCGGGTTATACTGAAGACGAAAAAGTCCATATTGCACATATGCATTTGATTCCTAAACAGATGAAAGATCATGGCATTAAGAAAAATGAGTGGTCAATTGATGATGGTGCGTTGCGTGACATTATTCGCTATTATACCCGTGAAGCTGGGGTGCGTAGCTTAGAACGTCAGATCGCAGCACTGACACGTAAATGCATTAAGCAGATTTTGATGAATGGTAAAGAGCGCGTTGATGTCACCTCTGAGAATCTTGGTGAATTGCTTGGTGTGCGTAAGTTTTCGTACGGCGAAGCAGAAAAAGAAGATTTGGTCGGGATGACTACAGGGCTTGCTTATACCGAAACGGGTGGCGATTTGTTGGTGATTGAAGCCGTGACCGTACCAGGTAAAGGCAAAATCACCTTCACAGGGAAGCTTGGTGAAGTGATGCAGGAATCTGTGCAAGCGGCGCATAGCTATATCAAATCGCGCTCACTGCAATTTGGTATTGCTCCGCCAAAACATCGTGATTTTGATATTCATATTCACGTACCAGAAGGCGCGACCCCGAAAGACGGCCCTTCCGCGGGGATTGCAATGTGTACGACGATTGTGTCGGTGCTTACGGGCATTCCAGTCAAGCGCACTGTGGCGATGACTGGGGAAGTTACCTTGCGTGGGCGTGTGCTGGCGATTGGTGGACTCAAAGAAAAACTTTTAGCGGCGTTGCGCGGCGGCATCACTACCGTCTTGATTCCGCAGGAAAATGTCAAAGACCTTGAGGAAATCCCTGAGAATGTTAAATCAGGCTTGGAGTTGATTCCAGTGTCAACGGTGGATGATGTGTTGAAACATGCATTAGCCGCGCCGATTGTGCCTGTGGAATGGACAGAGCGTGATGAAGCGGCGTATCGCGCTGCACAGTCAGGTAAGCCACTTGCGGATGTTGTTACTCACTAACTTTAAACCAAATAAGGAATATCGCTATGGATTCTTCTAAAGTAAAAAGATTTGCCAAAGCTGCACTTGCTGGCGCGTTGGCTGTAGGTGTCTTGGCTGCATGTGAAGGTAAAGCTGTCACGGCGGAGAAGCATACGTGCAAAGCGAATGGTGGTTGCAAGGCTGATATGGGCTGCAAAGCACATGGTACATGTGCTTCTAAACCAACCTGCGCAGAAAAGGCTGAGTCTAAAAAAGATAAAGCAGGCTGCAACCAAGCAGCAGGCAAGCCAACCGACAAAATGGCATGCGGCGCAAAAATGGGCTGTGCAATGCCAGCAGATAAGAAATAAGGCATTAGGTTTTAGGGGCTAGGGGCTAAAAAAATAGTACCCCTAGTCTTTGGCCCTTAACCTCCCGTATATGAACCGTTTTCACCTTCCCTATCTCGGCTATGGTTTGGGGCTGCGCGCCAAGCATTATCCCTATATTCTGGAACACTTGCCTAAAGAGGTTCAGTGGTTTGAGATTATTACTGAGAATTTTATTGAAACGGACGGGCGTCCAAAGCGCGTGTTGGGGCAGGTGGCAGCGCATTATCCTATGGTGATGCATGGTGTGTCGCTTTCCATCGGCAGCACTGACCCACTTAATCGTGATTATCTTCATAAACTAAAAACCCTCGCTGAGTGTCTCAAGCCTGCATGGATCTCTGACCATCTATGCTGGACAGGCATCAACGGCGTCAACACCCATGATTTGCTGCCATTGCCTTATACTGAAGCAATGCTTGCACATGTAGTGGAGCGCATCAAGCAGGTGCAGGATGTCTTGGGTCGCCCCCTTCTGATAGAGAATCCCTCTAGCTATGTGAATTTTATGGATAATACCATGCCAGAATGGGAGTTTCTCGCACGCATGGCGGAGGATGCCGATTGCGCGTTGCTGCTCGATGTCAATAATGTGTTTGTCAGTTGTTTTAATCATTTGCTGGATACCAAAGCTTATATTGACGCGCTGCCACTGGATAGGGTGGTTCAAATCCATCTCGCAGGGCATCGTGACTGTGGTTCGCACCGTATTGATACCCATGATACACCTGTGCAGGGTGATGTCTGGGCAATGTATCGCTATGTCATCTCCAAAGCGGGGCTGATTTCTACGATGATAGAATGGGATGATGCAATCCCAGAGTTTCCTGTGTTGCTTGCTGAACTCAACAAAGCAAAACATCACGCGAGTGTTGCGCAGCGGGAAAATACCATGCCGTATTTTGGTGAGTTTATGCCTCAGGCATCTGCACTAGGGGGAGCATATGTGATGGCACATTTGCAAGAGGCAATACTTGCTCCTGAGAAAGCGCAACCCTTTACATGGGCAGTCGGGCGTGAAGATTTTACCGCCGCCCAGCAAGTCGCCGTTTATCAAGATGGCTATCATTATAGGCTTTATGACCTGCTGTATGATGCCTACCCAGCTTTGCGCGCTTATCTTGGAGATGACGTTTTTCATGCTATGATACAAGAGTATATCCAGCTGTATACACCGAACCATGTCACGATGAACCCCTACGGTGACGATTTGCCAGAGATGGTCGCCAAGCAGTGCGATGTCTGCGCCACTGCGATTGTTAGTGTAGAACATGCGCTCGATAGACTCTTTGATGCTTCTGAATCAATTCCACTTATAACGTTAGACGAAGAAGGGGTGATGGCGCAGGTGGTAGGCCTTCGCACCGCGTCACGCCTGTTTGCTTTTCCTGTGGCAGTGTATGATTTCATTCAGCACGTTATCGCTGGTGAGGAGGGTGGCGCACCCGTAATCTCAGTGCAGCCGCAATACATGGTGGTCTATCGTCACGCGGATGTGATGCGGCGTATGATGTTGGAAGAAAAGGAATATCATGCGCTTAAATTGCTGGTTTTGCCGCAGTCCATGGAAGCGTTTTTCGGGGCTTTGGATGAATCTATCACCGAAGCACAGGTACAAACATGGTTTTCTCGTTGGATAAGCAACGGCTTGCTTGCAAATTTTAGTGTTTAGGTGCATAAAGTTTTTAATTTGTTTTAGCGAAGCTAAAACTCTCTTTTCCCTAGATGGGAGAGGGGATAACGTTTGAAATAGGAAACCTTATGTCTTCTGCCGCACCAAAACATGAACTTAAGCCACTCTATAAACGTGTACTTATCAAAGTATCAGGTGAAGCGTTGATGGGGACGGGTGAATACGGGCAGGATTTGGCGACAATTGAGCGTATCTGCTCAGAGATAATTGATGTAGCAAAAATGGGCGTACAAGTATGTGTTGTCGTGGGCGGTGGTAATATCTTTCGTGGGATTCAAGGTGCAGCGGCAGGCATTGACCGTGGTCGTGCGGACTATATGGGGATGCTGGCGACTGTGTTGAACGCACTGGCTATTCAAAACACGATGGAAAAATTAGGCATGGATACGCGAGTACTATCAGCGATCCATATGATGGAAATTTGTGAGCCTTATATTCATCGCCGTGCTGAACGTCATATGGAACATGGACGCGTAGTGATTTTTGCTGCGGGTACAGGTAATCCTTATTTTACGACAGATACAGCGGCGGCACTGCGCGCAGCGGAGATGAATTGCGACGCGCTGCTTAAAGGGACACAGGTGGATGGTGTTTACACGGCTGATCCTAAAAAAGACCCTAATGCACAGCATATTGACACATTGACATATCATGAAGTGTTGGCGCGTGATCTCCAAGTGATGGATGCGTCCGCTATCTCACTTGCACGCGAAAGTAATATTCCGATTTTGGTATTTTCGATTCATAAAAAGGGTGAGTTTGCTAAGGTTATCTGTGGTGAGGGCAAATTCACTATTGTAAAAGATAAATAACATATATTTTATGTTTAATAAAATAATTCACATTTTTTAGTGCAATAATAAAAAGAATGTGATATGTCCTTCCTATCAATGATAGCGGAGGGGTTTATGTTTCATGATTTGCAGCGTACAGTGTTACTCGAATTATCAACCATGCATGTGGATTGCTTGAAACAATATAATCCTCATTTTAAAACCGTGGATGTGCCAAGGGAAGATGTACCGAAAGTCTCGCAATTGCTTGGCGGAACGGATGCTGGAGCATGGCAGAAGCCGCGGGTTTTTGCGTTATATGCTTCTAGTAGGGAGCATGATTTAACATGGCTTCAACCATTATCAGTTAGTAAGATCGCCACACAAGAAGGTATCGTGTGGGTTGATCCTTTGATGGTGATTGACGGTGTGTCGCATGAAGCGGTAAAAACGCAGATCGCACATTTATGGTCGCAGAATATTGCTCATATTCCAACTGCACATATTTCAGTGAATCGTAGCGCGTTACTGGGTCGTTTGGGAATCACATCACCAGAAAAATCGTTTGATAAAACACGTATCACGGCGATTTTGGAAAAGCTTGGTATTACGGTGGAGCAGACTGGGATGTTGCGCAGCGTGTAGTATACTTGTTTTCCTCATCGTTGGGTTTTGGCTTATGTAGGCCTTGGTACACTGCGCTTTGCCTAACTTGAGGAATTTTGAAGGTTTGTGACAGTTTGATGAAGTTTGTTGAAAAGTTAGCTGTCTCTTTTGCTTTATTAACTTTCTCGCCCTATAATGACAAAGATGATGTGTTGTAAAGGGTAAGAGCATAATGAAGCGTGAAGAACATGAGGGTGGCGAGGTAATGCCAAAACGTCATGTGACGGTACAAGGTAATTCTCATTCAGGAACAGTGGAATATCATTGGAGTGAAATCGTAAATCCAACGGATATTGCGAATGGTGTGTTTGGCAGTTTGTTAGATACAGCTGCCTTATTTAATCCCATGTTAGCACATGCCTCGCATGAACATAAGTTGCAGACGGAGAGGGGGTTACATTCTCCTGAGAAAGCCGCTCAGTTGATTGCTGTTGGGTGTAGTCATCAAGGTGATGATGAGGTTACGAATACTTTGCATGGCAGACTTTTTACTCATAATTATGACTATTCTGATCCCCGTCGTGATGGCAGTTTAAATGAGGTAAGATTACCAGATTTACAGCAATATTTTGATGCGTCGATGCCAACAAAATTATGGCCAAATATGATTTTAACCAGTTCGCATGCAAAGGTGTACGACCATCATGATGTTTCTGAGCCGATGGAAGGTTTTCGTACTCTGATTCGTCACTCTTTTGGTCGGGATGCAAAGTCTTCCCCGATGTTAGAATTAGTACAGTATACGGATGAACCTTATGTTCCTGTTGTGGGGAAAAAGGCAACTTTAATGATCGCTGCCGTGGATAATGCGCCGACAGAAGATGGTCAGGCTGCCAACGCATGGATTAATGGCGGACGTTTGATTTACAGGTTAAATCAGCTTGATCGGTTAGATAAGTTGATGACAAGTGAGCAGCCCTTGTCTCAAGAAGAATTTGAGAAAGAATATGTTTTTGGTAATGCTCATGAGCAGGGGGAGGCAAAGGGAGCAATATCCCCTGCATCAGTGCAGCTTGCTAAACTGATGTTATCGTTGATTGTAAAAGATCCAAAAACAGTGATGGCAGCGCGGACAGAAGAAGCGATTTTATCGCCCGAGCAGCCATTGGTATTGCGCGTGGATGCGGATAAGGTAATGCAGCATATCAAGCTAGTGGGTTATAGCCGTGGGGGAAGTATTGTCACTGACGCTGAACGCTTACTCATTTTGCAATTGCAACATAAGGGGGCAGTTGTCACTTATGATGGTCAGCCAATGGATGATGAGAAAATCACGAATTTAATGCAAAACACTGGTATTGTTTGTGTGAATCCAGGGATTTACCCTCTTAGTGCGCGTGATCAAGCTTTGGGGATGCGGCGTATCACGATTCGTAACCGCTTAGATGTGATTTCGCGTCATTTTTTTGCCGAGCATACGGAGCGTTTCAAACATCGTCACGACACCGTGTATCAGGTAGATGGTGCGGCAGATCATGCAGGGCATGGGATTGAAGATGCACTCGGTGATGAGGATAAGTTAGGCTATATTATTGATGAAGATAAAGCGGTGGCGGCGGATAGGGAAACTTTACGCAGATTTCGTACGCATATCCAAGCCTTTTTTGCGCCATGTCATGATAAGGTTGGGGTAAGCCATATTTATACTAAAGAGAAGGTAGAAGAAGGCTGCGATATTCAGTTTTCATCAGGGACAGGTCATGAGTTGATTGGTGCAGTGTTACCAAAAATCACGCAAGAATGCGAAAAAATGGGTTTAAAAAATGTGAGTATTAACGCGGTGCAGTGGCATGGACGTACGCTGTATCATGTATCGTATGCCCCTGATACTAAAGCGTATGATAAATTGGCTAAGGCTCTCACAGCGTTACACGGGAAAGATATTTTTGTATCAATGACGGTGTATGATGAAATGGGTGTCAAAGCACCACCAAGCAAACGTGTGAATGGTTTTAGTAAAGTACATTACGGTGTGAGCGCGCCCATATCCCATGCAGAGCTAAGATCTATTTAGTTGTTGAAATGGCTTCTGTCTGACCATTTTCAGCAATTTCTGCCATCAAATGAAAAAACATATCTGTGGCGTTATCTAGCTTATATACAATAGGCTGCCATGGGGTGATGGGGGCATTGGTCATGTTAAAGCTGCTAAAACGAGTTCTTGTGTCTTGGGTCACGCGGAGGGTCATGGATTCAGGAAAATGCACGGCATATTGATGGGCAAGGTCTTGTGGTAGTGTATCCAGAGTTGCTGGCGGTGTTTTTTTGATAAAGTTTGTAAAGGCAGAAGGGAGAGTGTCCTCTTTACGTTCTGCAGAGGGTAGCCGCATCTTCACATAGGGTGCTTCGTTAACATTAAGAAGGTAGCGGTGCATGCGTCCTATTTGATAGGTTTCTTCTGCACTTGCATGCGTTGGTAAAGCGATGTGGAATTGATTAAGTGTAAAATTATCAGCGGTGATGACGAGTTGCGCACTGCAAATATCCATGACGCGTATACTTGGTTGGTTATAATGTAAGCATGGTTTGATGAGGCTGATGGACGGGGTATAAGGGAAACCTGAGGTTTCTAGCATCTCATATTTAAGTGCCATCCAGCCACCTTGTTGCTTAAAGTTGGCTTGCATATGCTCAATGTTGCGCTGCGTCAATACGCGTAGTGCAGATGCTTTATGTGACTACCAGCCATAATATCCTGCCAGACCTAAGATAATGAGAGTGACAAGGAGTTGAGGAGAGCGCATAATCTTGCCCTAATCTTTGGCGATGGAGGTGATGCCTGAGCTTGGAATCTGACTTGAGAGTTCTAGCATACGTTCTAGAGGTTTGTGTGCTGCCGACATCAGAGATTCTGGTAGCGTAATCTCAGGCATACCGTTACGTAGCGCGAGGTAGAGTTTTTCCATCGTATTGAGTTTCATATAAGGGCAGTTATTGCAGGAAACACATGCACCATCTTGTTCCATGAATGGTGCAGTATAAAATGTGCTGCCCACCGAACGCTGCTTCATTTGGTGGATGATTCCTGGTTCAGTTAGCACGATATAGGACTGATTTGGGTGGGTTTCAGTGTATTTAAGTAATGATGAAGTTGATCCAATATGATCAGCATAGGCAAGTAGTGCGGCGGGGCATTCAGGATGCGCAATCACCTTTGCTTCAGGGTGGCGTGTTTTGAGCTTTACCAGTTCTTGTTCAGAAAAACGCGCATGCACCATGCATGCACCGTCCCAACATAACATATCCCGCCCTGTTTTTTTGGAGAGATATGCACCAAGATGCTTGTCAGGCGCAAAAATGATTTTTTGTGTTTCAGGGAGGCTACCGATGATCGCTTCAGCGTTGGTTGAGGTGACGATGATGTCTGAAAGTGCTTTGACCTCCGCCGAACAGTTGATGTAAGTGATAGCAATATGGTCAGGATTTGCATCACGAAAAGCCTTGAAATCCTTAGGGGGACAAGAAGTTTCAAGCGAACATCCTGCCTCTAAATCGGGTAAAATAACTTTCTTGGTTGGGCTAAGAATTTTTGCGCCTTCAGCCATAAATTTAACACCGCAGAATACAATCATATCCGCGTCAGTTGCCGCAGCTTTGCGTGCCAAATCTAGCGAGTCACCGACAAAATCCGCGATGTCTTGGATCGCATCTTCTTGATAATAATGCGCTAAAATCACAGCATTATGTGTTTGTTTGAGTGCTAAAATTGCGTCTTCGAGCGCAGAGCCTATGGGGATGGTCATTGAATGCTACTTTAATGGTTGGCGTGATATTCTAGACCGCACTTATAAAGGATTTGAGGGGTGAGAACCAGTGTTTTTATAGGGCATTCTAAAAAACGCTTAGAAGAGTTTTGTGCGTTTTGTCATGTGATTGTCATATAGATGTGCTAGTTATAGGTAGGTATTCATGTATCACAGAAGAATAAGAATTGAGCGTTATATGTCGAGTAAGCCTACAACTTCCGTTTCACATGTTCAATCTGAGCTTCCTTATAAGCGCATTGTATTACCAAAAACACCGAGTGATGCAGTTCTTAAAGGATTGTATGAACCTCCCTATCTTTATTCGGGCGAAAAAATACAAGATGATGAACCGTTTGTAGAGCATATTGTAGGTAATAAGACCATAGATCTGACGAGTAAAGATGATGGCAAAATTTATGTTGGTGTTGATGGAAGATTGATTCCCTATGATGATTGGAAGCAAGGAGCGGCCTTATCTTTAAGTGAGAATGTAAAGCGTTTGCGTGACGATTTTTTTAATAGTGCCGAATCAGGGATTTGTGTAAAGCGTGTGCCAGAACAGATTAAAGCTTTGATGGAGCAGTATGAGAATTCCGATCTAGATGAGTATCATAAGCGTCCTTTGGGTGCGTTGCTGGTAGGGCAGATTTTTGAACGTATGACAGAGCTAGCCCCTGTTATTGAAAGAAATTACAAGGCCTTTGAGCCAACACGGTTTGCTTCTCAGATAGTAGACGTTATGGATGTGACGGGGGTTATACATGCTAAGAAGCAAGCGCAAATAGCGGTTGAAGATAGGTTGATGAAAACATCTGAATATGAAGAATTTAAGAGTTATGCAGAGTTTTTTCTGATGCATGATGATATTTGTCAAAAAGTACGTACGCGAACGTATGGTGCAGATCGTGATCAACGTTTTCATGAAACGATGACAGAAATTATTAAAGCATTTACGGCAATTAATCCTGAGAGTTCAGTAGAGCGTAATTATAACCGTGCCACCAAGATCGCTTCAGCAATGAATGGTATTGAAGAGCTAGGTGGTGTGATGGTGGAATTGGCAAAACAACTGCCTCCGCAGGCATACCCTTATGAAAATTTGCGTGATGGTACGATAGAGGTGGTGGAGCAGTTTGTCAAAACGGCAAAAATGCGTGTGGGCATTCGTGCGAATGATTACCCCGCTTATGATGATGCTACGGTACAGTATAAGGCAGCAAAAGATGAATTACGTGTTATTTATCAAGAAGTTGGAAAGTCATTGATGGAGACGGAATATACGCACGTGCCAAGTCAATCTCGTACCGCACGTGCAATTAATCAAATAACGCATGGTATTGATTTGATTGATGATATTTGTAGGCTTCGTTGGGATTTGCCAGAAAGTCGAGTGCGTTATCAGGATGAGTCTCAGAAGCTTCTGCCAAAACGTGTCGTGCCTCAGCATCAACATCAACATCAACATCCGTCTAGTTTTGTTGATGAATTAGCACAATCACAACAGCAACAGCAACAGCAACAGCAACAGCAAGGCAATGCTCGCACCTAGGATGAATAGTGGTTTATGTAAAATACGCTTTCGCGTGTTTGCATAAAGATAACGAGGGACTAAAGTTTGGAGCGGGTGAAGGGAATCGAACCCTCGTATTAAGCTTGGGAAGCTTACGTTCTACCATTGAACTACACCCGCTTTGACTGTGCTTTATGCGTTTTGGTGGCGTTTCTTCGGACTTGCGGTACTCACGTAGTTGACCACGTTGCGTGTTGCTCACCTTGTCTGCCTTGCCAAATCACACAATGCTTTGTGTAAAACAAGTCTCCTATAGCATCTAATTTGCTTTTTGGGGAATTTTTATTGAACCTGCGACGCCTTTTAAATCGACGGCATTTGCAACGCCGGCAGGTGATAGGTTTTGTTTAGCATCATTTACACCCTGTTTGGCGTCATTGACCGTATCGCGAATAGATTGCGCGATAACGTCTTTGTGGGAGTTAATATCTTGAAAGAAAAACGCAATACGATTTTTTAGCTCGTAGTCTTCTGAGAATGTCGCATAAGTATAGGCAATCGCCACCGCGATAGCACCCCAAAAGATCATGCCGAAGAGAAGTTTAAACATAAGTGTGTTCTACTCTAACTCATACCCTTCTGACAATGGAGAATCGCGTTCATGGATGAGCTCACCTAACATCGATGGGCCATGTGTGTGAACGCGGTTACGGTCGCCGCACACGAGATGATGCCAGCGCGGTAATTTTTTTCCCGCCCACACCAAGCGATAACCGCAAGTATGTGGCAACCAATCAAGCGAGGCGACATTCTCAGGCGTGATTTGGATACAATCCGCTACATTTTTTTGGCGGTTAGCATAGTCCGAACAGCGACACGTCGCCAAGTCCAGAAAATCACAGGCTGCATTGGAGAGGACAATCTCGTCGGTATCTTCATCCTGCAAACGAATCTGACAACACAGCCCGCAACCATCACACAGTGACTCCCATTCTTCAGTCGTCATCTCGGTGATAGGTTTTTTGATGAAATCAGGTTGCGGCATGGCTTAATCCTTACGGTAATAACGAAACCAATTATCAATTTCACGTAGGACATCGGAGCGTTGGGCATTAAGAAAATGATTGCCGCCACCATAAATGATGCTTCGGTGAGGATGCTCTCGCTGTTGAAGTAGTGTCATTAAACGCTGCGCTTGGTCGAGGTGGATGCGCTCATCTGCATCACCATGTTGGATGAGCAACGGCGCGTGGATTTGCTCCGCCCAATAGACGGCAGAGCGCGCTTTCAATTGGTCTAAAAGTTCACGCTCATCCTTAAAGGGAATGCGGCGCGCATAGAGATCACGCATGTCGGGGTGATCATGCATGGTCGAGATGCAGTCAGTCATACCTGCAACAGTGGCGATGGCATCAAGCTTTGCACCAAGTTTATCTGCAAGCAGCGTCATCATGCCGCCGCGTGACCAACCTGCCATAAAACAATGTTGTTTGTCCCATGCAGGCAGGAGTTTTCCAAGTTCAAGGAGATTAACGACATCATGTACATCAGCACCACCAAATTCTTCCGCACCTTCGCCGTCATCATTGCCACGATAATTGCTAGCAAGCACGAGATACCCCATGCTCGCTAAAGGTGCTAGGAGATAGAGAATCTGCAACACGGTAAGCATGCCATATTGACCGCTACCGCCACGATTAAAAATCAGTAGGGGCAAACCCTTATCCGGGATATGATGAGGCGTGACCATCATGCCTGTAACTATCAGCCCATCTGAGCGATAGCGAATACGATGCACATGAATGTTCGTATCTGTTAGTGTATCAAGGCGTGAACACCATTGTTGGTAGGCATTAAGTGGGATTTCAGACGGCATCGTGCCTTGTGCAATTTTGGCGTAAGGATGCGGCGTAAAGCGTTCACAGCTTTCAAAAGGATGGGGATTGCGCATAATATCTCATGATAGAATTTCATAAAACTGTCATAAACACTACGAGGGATTTGTGCTAGGATAAAATCATCATATGATTATGGTTCACATTAACAAAAAGGGTCGCGCATGTTTAATCCTAGCGAATATATTCAACCTCTTGATGGTGGTTATGTGTTGTGCAATAATCCTGTAGCGGATGGTGGTCTGAGTGCTATTACCGTCAATACACAGCTCACAGGTGAACGACAACGAGCCTTTCAAGATTCTATCCGACGCATGGTGCTGAGTAAGCTTTTCTCTCCTAAATTTGCGGAAGTGATTTTGTTGGCAAGCGAGTTGCCTTGCTCTGTACAACAGACAGCATAAATGGTACAGTAAAGAACAAGAAGAAAAACAATAAACGAACAGGAGATGTCTATGACGACAACCGTTCAGGTTAATAGTGATGGTTCACTGATTTTTTCTGTAGGGGATGGCACGGCGATTACGCAAGCACATGCTCCTGCTGGTGCAAATCATGATCATGTTCAACACCAGCTTGCTGCGCTTAAAGAGGCTAATCTTGCCGCTGCTCATAATATGCCAATTGCTCATCCTCATGGGCATGCTGCTAATGATACTGCGGTGCATTATCAATTTCCACAAGGGGCAGCTATTGCCGCTGCGCAAGCACCACAAGGTGCAAATCCTAGTGTGGTGGCGCAGCAGTTGCAGGCATTAGGTGGGTTAAATCAGTCCTTATCACAGGCAGTGCCGGCACAAGCAGGGTGGGCAAATCGAGTCGCTGCGCAAGCTCCACAAGCTGGGCATGCCATGTAGAGAAACTTCCTTCCAGAAGTGAATGAAAAAGGACGACAGTTTTGCTGACGTCCTTTTTTATACTCGCTTGACTTAAGTTTTCCCTATCGTCGGGCATTGGCTCATGTAGGTGTTACTATGGAGGTTTTACTACCTCGAATGAGTATAGGTGAGCTATATTTTTAAAAGTCTTAGCAAATCTTGATGTGTGAGTATATGCTGATGGAAGGGTGCGTTCTTAAATAGGTTGGGTGCTTCTGGTTTGGCTTCATCACCATATAAAATGGCGATCATGTCGCAGTTATTGGCGACTTCTAGGTCAACATGGCTATCACCAACAAACCATATATCTGAAGACGCAGGAAGCCCTAGTTTTTGTAAGGCTAAGTCGACGGGGGCGCGGTGTGGTTTGTCATGTTCTGCATCGTCCGAACCAACAATTCCACCGAAGAAATGTCGCCAGCCGAGATGGTCAATTTCACCATTAAGTGTAAATGATTTTTTGTTGCTGACAACACCAATGGGAATTCCTGCTTCTTTGAGTTTTTCAAGCATTATTAGCGTATCAGGTAGCGGGTGCAACATCGAAATATTGTAGCTACGATATTGATTTACATAAATATCACCCGCCTCTTGCCATTTATCGCCAAATAGCACAGGGAAGGAATCACGCATCGACTTCGCCACGCGCTCTTTTACTTCTTCAAGCGTCCACGGGGTACGGTTAAAATGAGTGAAGGTATCATGCAGCGCACGGTGGATGACAGGCCATGTATCCACAAGGGTATTATCCCAATCAAAAAGAATAGCGGAGGGGCGGGGAAGGGTCATGAATGCCTCGTTGTTAGTCGTTAGTCTTTCGCAAGGAATATTCGTGACGAATGACTAAGGACGTATGACGTTATAATCTTTTTCCAGTTTGTTTAAACACATGTTCTTTATAAGCCTCAAGCAATTTCAAGGTAATAGGCGATGGTTTGCCGTTTCCTATCACGGTGTCATTAACTTTCACCACGGGTAAGATATTGGTGTTCGCGCTGGTCATGAAGGCTTCCGCGCCGTTATAGAGTTCTTCGAGTGTAAACATGCGCTCTTCATAAGGAATACCAAGCTCTTTGCAGAGGCGTAGTACATTGATGCGGCGTACACCGTTGAGGATGAAATCATTAGCTGGGTGGGTTAGCAAGACACCGTCTTTGGTAACCATATAGGCGTTAGAGTGTGAGCCTTCGGTGATGAAGCCTTCACGGTTGATGAGGAACACTTCGCGTGTTCCCTGCTCGACGGCGTATTGATTGGCAAGCGCATTAGGCAGCAAAGAAATAGATTTAATATCACAGTGTTGCCAGCGAATATCAGGCGTAGTCACCACACGGATTCCTTCAGTCACTTCTTTTGAGTAAGGCTGTTTTGCGCCAAATACTGCCATCGTTAGTGAAGGAACAGGATGCTTGGGGAAAGGGTGCGCACGCTTTGCTACGCCGCGGGTAATTTGCAGGTAAATACTGCCATCATTAAATGGGTTGCGCTGCACCATTTCACGCATCACGAGGCGTAGTGCGCGCTCATCCATCGGTGCGGGAATCCGTAAAATCTCTAACGAACGCTTGAGGCGAGCTAAGTGTAAATCTTCATCTAAAAACTTACGATTAAAGAAAATAATCACTTCATACACGCCATCTGCAAGCTGATAACCACGATCCCACATCGAGACCTGAGCGTGTTTTGAAGGAAGATAATGACCATTAACGTACACGGTGCGCGACACAAATTTTTCCTTTTATTTTTGTCATTCCAGTGAAAGCTGGAATCCAAATTAAATATGGTGCTATGCCAGCCTGCGCTGGCATGACAAGATAAGTTTATTTCCTTCTCTCTTCTATAAACCATGCCACTGTTTGTGCAAGCCCTTCTTCAAAGCTAAATGGTGGTTTCCAGCCGAGTGTGGTGCGTAGATGACTGGCGTTGACTTCTAAAGAGTCTGTGAGGCGATGAATCATTGCGGATTGTTTGAGCAATATACCGCCAAAATTAAGCAAGCTAACAGGGATTGGCAGTAATAATGCATGATTATTCATGTGGTTACCTATAGAACGAATAAGGTCTGGCGTCGAAAAGGTTTCGCCGTCGGCAATCACAAAAGTTTCCCCTGCCGCTTTGGGGTGTGTCAAGCATTGGTAAATAGCATCGACGAGATTACCCACATAGACAATGTCGCGTTTATTTTTAACGCAAGCAAGCGGTAATGGTAGGTGCATATCCACAGCACGCATCAGCATATAAAAGTTAGCCTTTACACCTGCACCGTACACCAGAGGAGGTCGAATGGTGGTGACTTCCATATCCGTGTGAGCAGAGAGTGCAGTGAGCATCTGCTCCGCTTCCCATTTGCTTTGCGCATATTCATTGCATGGGTTAGGGGTATCCGCTTCGGTAAAAGGATGACCATTAGTTTTGATGCCAAGTACTCCAATCGTGCTTGCAAAAACAAAGCGTTTGACGCCTGCTTTTGCTGCTTGCTGTGCAAGTTGGCGAGTAGCTTCCACATTGATTTGGCGAAAACGCTCGAGTGGTAGGCTTGTGTTTTCTCGAAGTACATGCACGCGTGCTGCCAGATGCACGACGCCATCGACATCTTTAAGCAACGGTGTCCAGTCAATTGTTTTATTGAAGTCGCCCGCAGTTTTTCGCGTGGCTTTCACTATTTCGATGCCTTGCGATTCTAGCAAGGGGCAAAGTGCAGAGCCAATAAATCCATCTGCACCTGTGACTAAAACGCGCTTTACCATGCCTGCCATCCATAGGTGTTAAAATAAATCCACATTGAATGTAGCATGACCAGAAACAGTTTCCATGATTTATGTGAGCCACGTTTCCAGCGGTGCATGATGGTGGCGTGAGGGATATATACAGCTCGCGCAATTGCTGTTGTGCGGTGCGTCAAATCAGCATCTTCTAAATACATAAAATAGCGTTCATCAAATCCGCCGACACGGTCTAAAATGCTTTTACGGAAGAACATAAAACATCCCGTCATAAACGGCACATCGACTTCATGATCATAACCAATATCAAGCATCATATAAGCATCCATGCGCTTTTGAATGGCAGGAACACGCTGCATATAAGTAGGTAAAAAACGACGCGCAAATAAATCAAACACTGTTGGGCGGCGTTTGTTAAGTGGTTGTAATGTGCCATCTTCATACAGCACTTTTGGGGTGCATACGCCGACATCAGTATAGGTATCCATATAGGTTTTGAGTGTTTCCAGTGTACCCTTATGAATCACTACGTCAGGATTTAACAGGAGAAAATACTGCGTGGTGGGGGAACGTGAAATACCAATATTATTGCCATAACCGAATCCTTTGTTGTGCGGAGCAACAATGACCTCTGCGCGGCTATCGACAGTGGTTCTAAGCCTAGTGACATACTCCTCACCTGAAGCATTATCGACAATGATGAGATGGACCTTAAGGCTAGTGTCATAAAACGATGCTACAGCTGCAGCAACTTCTTCAATGGGTGAATGGTAGGTAACGATACAGGCGGTAACGATGTACATGCTTAGTGTCCAGTTGTTAGTAGGTAGGCAGTACCCAGAAAAAACTGGTCACTGGTTACAGGTTACTGAATTACCATCTTGGTGGATTTTGTTTGTACTCTGCAAAGCTCATCAACCCTTCATCACGTGCAGAAATTAGCGGATTTTTAATCGGCCAATCGATGCCGAGTACAGGGTCATCATAGCGAATTCCGCCTTCACCTGCTTGTGAATAGAGTCCGCTGACTTTATAAAGCATATCCACAGGTTCATCACCAAGTACACAAAAACCATGCGCGAAGCCCGCAGGAATCCAGAACAACACACCGTTTTCACCTGTGAGTTCTACGCCATGATACCGACCGTAGGTTGGTGAGTTTGGACGAATATCGACCGCCACGTCCCACACTGCGCCGCGTGTCACACCGACTAATTTTCCTTGCGGTGGCGTATGTTGATAGTGCAGCCCGCGTAAAATATTCGGCGCAGAACGTGAATGATTATCCTGCACAAAATCGATGTCTAAGCCTAAATCTTTGAGCTTTTCACGGTGATAACGCTCGACAAAAAAACCGCGTGCATCACCATGCACAGTTAGCTCAATCACTTTCAAACCTTCAATTGGGCATTCACGTAGTTTCATATTTTCCTCATTTTGTGGTCATGCCAATAAAAGCTGGCATCTCAGAATTATACATTTAATTCAAATTTTTGCTGAAATAACAGGTTAGAATGTTATTTCATCCAATGCATCCTCTAGCCCTATCTGCCAATTTGGTAAAGTTACGTTGAGTATGTCACGCAGCTTGCCGCAATCAAGTCGAGAGTTTGCGGGGCGGGCTGCGGGAGTTGGATAGTCGCAGGCGGGAATAGGTAGGACACGCTGCACTTTTAGTTCTGCACCATGCTTTTTCGCACCTGCAAAAATCGCTTCAGCAAAGCCATGCCATGAGGTTTCACCAGCGTTGCATAGATGGTAAATGCCTGAGGGAAATTCGGGCATATTTATTGCGTTTTTCAGTGCTTTGAGTGAGGCGTCGGCGATATGTGGTGCGTAAGTCGGTGCGCCGATCTGATCTGCTACCACACGTAGTTCTTCGCGCTCTGCACCGAGTTTTAGCATGGTATTGAGGAAGTTTTTGCCATACGCATCATAGACCCACGACGTGCGGAAAATCAGGTGCTTGCAGCCCACGTCCTTGATGGCTTCTTCACCAGCTAGTTTGGTACGACCATAAGCATTTAACGGAGCAGTAGGTGCATCCTCCTTGCGAGCATTCTCGCCTTTTCCGTCAAAGACATAATCGGTGGAATAATGCACCAAAGGAATGTCTTTCTCCTTCGCATAGTGCGCCAATACGCGTACCGCCTCCGCGTTGATGGTATACGCGAGCGTTTCCTCTGTTTCTGTTTTGTCCACTGCTGTATAAGCTACTGCATTAAAAATATATTCAGGGTTAATTGCTGCAATCACATCATAAAGTGTTTTAGGCTTAGAAAAATCCGCCTGCTCACGTCCCAAAATCACGACATTCGGATTTTCTATCGCAGCATTGAGGGCTTGCCCAACCTGGCCATTCGCCCCAAGAATCAGAAATTTTGTGCGTGTTTGCATCGCATTCATCACCTTACGCAGGAACATCAAAGCCTACCTGTTTTTCCGTCGCAACACGGCGCAAATACTGACCATATTCACTCTTACCCGTTTTTTCAGCTAATTTTAAAAGCTGGTCTTTGTTAATGTAGCCCTTGCGCCATGCAATTTCTTCAATACACGCAATTTTTAAGCCCTGACGTGCTTCAATCGTTTGCACAAATTGCGCCGCAGAAAGCAGGGATTCAAACGTCCCCGTATCCAGCCATGCCACACCGCGTCCAAATAGTTCGACATTGAGCGAATCCGCTTCGAGGTAGGCTTTATTGACGTCAGTAATTTCCAACTCACCACGCGCCGAAGGCTTGAGGTTTTTGGCAATTTCTACTACCTTATTATCGTAAAAATACAAACCTGTAACCGCCCATTGTGACTTGGGCTGCTTTGGCTTTTCTTCAATCGAAATTGCTTTGCCACTCGCGTTAAACTCTACCACGCCGTAACGCTCAGGGTCATGAACATGGTAGGCAAACACGGTTGCGCCAGAGGTCAAGGTGGTTGCAACGCGCTCTAATTTTTCCGAAACATTATGACCATAAAAAATATTATCACCCAGCACGAGTGCGACAGGGTCTTTACCAATGAATTTTTCACCAATGATAAACGCCTGCGCGATACCGTCGGGGCTTGGTTGTTCGGCGTAAGAAATCTCTAAGCCCATCTCTTTGCCATCACTAAGTAAGCTGCGAATCATAGGCAGATCACGCGGTGTTGAGATTATCAAAATCTCACGAATCCCCGCCAGCATCAACAGTGACAATGGATAATAAATCGTCGGCTTATCATACACAGGCAAGATTTGTTTGCTGATCGTCGCAGTCAGTGGCATCAAGCGCGTACCCGCACCGCCAGCGAGAATAATACCTTTCATGGCTTTTTCCTTATTTTTATTTTTGAGATTGGTATGTGCAATAGCGGAAAATAATCTTTAATGCAACGTCTGAACCAAATGCTTATGCGCTAAGTTTGCTTCTAACATGCTCTCAAACAGTGCTTGTGTTTCACCGCGCTCAAGCTGTAAAAAGAGGGTACGGAAATGGTTTTCGTAGATTTTCAGCATGTGTGCGACTTGGGTGTATGCCCCGCTGATACGTTCGATATCGCTTTCGGGTGGTTCGATGGCGGGGGCGGTGATGTCGGCAAAGCCTGTGCCTGCATACATAATTGCTTTAATATCTTGTTTTTTCTCAAACATAATCACGGTGCTGATAACTAATGAAGCGATGATGCGTGGCAGTAAGGTCAACGCGGCGTCCTTTGCCTCGCGTGTGGGTTCTTCGAGATTTGAGCCTGATTCTAGCTCAGCGATCATGTGATTGAGCAGGTATAAAAACGTATGGAGGGCATCATAAATCGGAGCGCGATTGTGCGATGCAATATCAGCCCATAGTGCAGGTGAAGATGCACCAAGACGTAGAAAGTTACTGATGTTTTTTGTCTGTACGGCCATGCGTGGAATTTCGTTCAGCGTTAGGCAAGAAGCAAACGCCACCATCTGCGGTAAATGCGAAACATGGGCATAAATCTGGTCATGCTTGGCCGCATCCATAATCTCACACGCACCGCCAATACCTTGCCAAAAATCTAGTGCCTGTGTGATGATTTTTTCATCAATTTCTTTATAGGGTGTGAGGATGATGCGCTTGTTTTCAAATAAACCTTCCTCGCCTGCCAGCGCACCACTTTCGGCTTTGCCTGCGATGGGGTGAGCTGGAATAAAAGTTGCGTCTTCAGGAATATAGGGTGCAATCGCTTCTATTGCATGGGTTTTGATTGAGCCGACATCCATCACCAACGCGCCTTTGGTAAGTAAGGGAGGGAGGAGTTTAGCAACTGCCTCAAAACTGCTCGGCGGGCTTGCGATAATTACTAAATCACACAGCGTTTTCACGTTTGCAATTGCACTATGACTTTCATGAATCAGCCCCTTGGTCAGAAGTAAATCACCGTTAGCTTGCAAAGGGTCGATCCCAATGACACGGTGCGTAAGTTTATGGGCGCGAATGTCATGCGCGAGTGATGATCCAATCAGCCCAAGCCCGATGATTGCAATAGTTTGAAACATTAGCGACCCCATATTTGCTTTGCGTCAACATAGAGTCGCTCACTGTGCGAATCAACCTATTATATAGCACTTCCACTTTTATATAACGACATATAAAGGTGCTGTAGTGCCGTATGAAAACAGAAAAACTATAACTTGATTTCGTATTCTAATACCCATTTAAACTGACCATCTGGTGCGGCTTTGGAAGCACCAAAGAGGTAAGCAAAGTCATATTTGAAGTGACCAACCTTACCATAAATCGCAGGGCCAATCAGATGTTCCTGCTCATTATAGCCATGATTTTCTTTGATTTCACCAAACTCGCTGTGAATTTCAAACCCTGGTTCTAACCATTCTTGATAGCGATAACGTGTACTCCAAGCAAATGATGCTTCAGTACTTTCAGTTGAATCTGCGCCTACTTGTTTTTCTAAAAAGAAGTTGGCATAGTGGGTGAATTGTCCCATGTCTTTGCCGAGTAAAAGACCTATTTCTGCTTTGTCAGCGTGATGATCTTCAAGTGAAATTTCGTATGCAGCATAAGCACCAGCATCAACAAAATACTCGCCTTTTTGAGTGAGTTGAAAGCGGTTCTCCCATTCAACAGCCGTCCATTCTTGGTTTGCACCTGACGCGCCATCACGTTCAACTTCTCCAATGACTTCAGTGTACCAATAATCTGTGAAACCATAGCCAGCCGCGATTTGGTTTTTCATCGCGCCACTTACTTGATTGTCGCTATCAACGTCAAAAGCACCTTTCCATTCTAGTTCTAATTCGCCTTTTTCAACATAAGGTGAATAGACCTTGCTACCCGCAAATCCTGAAGAAGGTGCGGCGACAAGGGCGGTGGTGATAGCAAGAGCCGCAAGTGTCGTGCGGTTACGTGAGGTAGTATTTAAATACATATAAAAGACTCCTAAGGTAGAAAAATATAAAATTGCTTGAAGAAGGGAGGGTTTGGCGGTGTAGCCAATTAAAGCATGTAGTGCTTGTGCAAGCGCACTTTGGTCGGGAATAAGCCATGAACTATCCCATGCGCGTTGGGTGAGTTGGTCAATAAGTCCAGCAGCAGTAAAGAGTTGTGCGGATTGTGACACCATGCCAGCCACCAGCAAAATCAGTAAGATACTGGTTGTGCGTAAATAATATTTATAAGGTAGTGAAATCAACCCACGATAGGTTGCGTAGCCAATGGTAAGACCAAGAAAACTACCTGCTAGCGCACCTAGGCCAATATCAATAAATGATTGACCACTGGCTAACATGCCATAAGTGAACAAAACGATTTCTGAACCTTCACGCCACATTGCGAGCGCGATAATTACCGCGAGTGAGAAGAACGTCGCATGACCTTCTTGGATACGCGCACCAAGTTCAGTAAATTTAGATTTGATATGCCTGCCATGTTGGCTCATCCATAGCACCGTCCAGCCAATAAATAGTGCGGCAACAAGCAAGATAGATGCATTAAAAATTTCTTGTCCAACGCCTTCAGCAAATTCTGAAATAGTGTCAGCGAAGATAGCAATCAGTGTAGAACCAATGAAGCCTGCGCTTACGCCACTAATAATCCATTTTTTGCGCCCATGCAGTGAGCGCGTAGCCGCGAGAATAATGCCGATAATCAACACAATTTCGAAAAGTTCACGAAAAAAAATAATGGCAGAAGCAAGCATGGTGGGGTGTCCTATTTGGCGATGATAGTGCCTTGTGCTGTTTTTGGGTTAAACTCGCCAAAGTAAGGATACGTCCCAACTTCTAGCGGTCCAATAAAAATGGTGGCAGTACTGTTACCACTGATGATTTTCTCGCGGCTGAGCTCATAACTTTCAAACTCTTCTGCTGTAGCATCGTCATTTTTCACCACAAGCTTGACCTTCTTACCCGCAGGCACAGTCAGTTCTTTAGGTGTAAACTGGTGGTCTTTAATGGTGATATTAAAACTCTCGTCAGCGGCAAAAGCTGCCTGTGCGCTAAGTAAAAATGCCGTGAATGTTAAAAGTGAAATAGCTTTCATAATTCCCTCAGTTGCAAATGATTCTCAATAAGTATACGTAATGAGAATCATTTGCAATATAAAAATATAGGAGATTTATATGAGCAGGCAGGGAATGAGGTTAGAGGCTTATTAAAGCAATCCCTCAATCGCCATCATCAACCGCTTATTCTCCTCCATCGTCCCGACCGTCATACGTAAACATGTTGGAAGTTTATACGCAATGGTGTCGCGGATATAAATAGCTTGTTCAAGCAAGCCGTTTAGCACGTGTTCGGCTTTTTCTTGTGTGCCGAAATCCACTAGCACGAAGTTCGCCACTGAAGGATACGGTTTGAGTCCTAAGCGTTGGGTGTCTGCGCGAAGATATGCCAACCCTTCGGCGTTTTTGCGTATCATCTGCGCAGTATAAGCTGTGTCCGTGATGGCGGCTGCACCTGCGACTTGCGCGGCAGAGCTGACATTGAACGGCGAGCGCAAGCGGTTTATTACGTCAATAATTTTTGCGCCTGCGACCATCCAACCAATCCGCAAACCACCAAGTCCGTAGATTTTTGAGAAGGTGCGAAGCATCACGGTGTTTGGTGTTGAAAGAGCGAGTTCCAACCCATCATTGTAGTCAGTTTCTTCAACAAACTCAGCATATGCCCCATCAATCACCAGTAAGATATCCTCGCGCAAATGGGTGCGTAGGCGTTTCATTTCATCGCTGGAAATATAGCTGCCCGTAGGATTGTTGGGATTTGCGAGAAACACCATCTTTGTGCGTGGGGTAACGGCAGCAAGCAGCGCATCCACATCTGTGGTGAGATTGGTTTCTTTCGCTTCTACAGGGGTTGCGCCGCAGCCTAACGCATAGATTTTATACATCAAAAATCCGTGTTCAGGATATAGCACTTCATCCCCCGCGCCCGCGTAAGCATGCACCAATAAACCAATGAGTTCATCCGATCCTGCGCCGCAGACAATCTGCTCTGGCGTGATACGATGCACATCTGCAATCGCGGCACGTAGTGCAGACGACCCACCATCAGGATAACGCTGAAAGCTAGACGCTGCGGCTTCCAATGCTGCCACTGCCTTTGGGCTAGGACCATATGAATTTTCATTCGAGGAAAGCTTGAGTGGTTTCACATTCTGTGCGCGTGAAGTCTTCCCTGGAACATAAGGGGTGATCGACAAAATACCAGATTTCGGGGTAGGGAGGGTCATGGTTTATCTTTCTTATAAAATCAGTCTGCAATTACACATGGCATCGCATGCGCACCGATGAAATAAAGTTCATCCAGCGAGCCATCGCTGTATTGGGTGAGTTGGGTGTGGAGGTCGTGGAAGCTGCCGTCGCCTTCATCAGGGCAGGCGTAACCTTTCAGTTTGATGAGGCATGACCAGCCATTACGCCCCTGTTCAACACTTGATAAGGTCGACCCCATGATTTCGCCAAGTTCCAACCATTTATCGACCAATGTTTTGGCGTTGCCGCGTGGGTATGGCGTATCAAAATGCGCTACCAAATAAGATATGTCATTGCCTGTGGCTTCGGTGGTGACGTGACCAATGGCAAGGAATGGGTTTTGCGCGGTTGAGCCTGTGAGTTTTTGCACAAAAGGAATACAGGTGAAAATGCGTAGTTTAATGGGACTTACAGCAACGCGCAGCCACCAAGGTGTGATGTCATTTAACTCATTTTGATTAATTACACCCACCGTATGCGGGTTTTTTTCTAATGCTTCAATCATCAACTCGGCGGTAGGGTACACCGTCGAAGGTACGGTAGGTCCAAAAAATTCACGTGATAAGAAGAACGGGACGAGCGAGCCGCTTGGGCAATGCACAGCAACATTTAGCGGTGATTCCATGCGCAGTGATGCGCCGATGATGGTGCGCCAAATATGCGCCGCACTCTCAGGCGGAAAATCTGTGCCTTCAAAGAAGCTGACAATACGTTTTATCATATCCGATTCACGTTTTGGGCGGATAAAGCTGCTTTTACTGGCTGTATTTTCTTTGAGTTTTCCGACCTGTTTTACAATCTCGCAGCGTGTGACTAATAGGCTCATTAATTCATCATCAACCGCGTCAATTTGGCTGCGTAGGTCGCTCAGTGCTAGATTCAGCTTGTTATTGTTTGCGCTCACGTTATGCTCTTTCTCAAGGGGCTAGGGAAGTAAGGTCTAGGGGCTAGTCACTTGAACAGAAACCTATTTCTAGCCACTAACCCCTAGCCACTAGTTGTTTTACAATGGATATACTCAAAGAATCACATAATATCCAGTCTGTTTACGGACCTTCACATCGTAGGGTCGAAGTGGGGCGGGTGGTGCATCTGGCAAAAAATGCTCCGATGATGCTTGATTGCGGTGCAGAAATATCTGATTTTCCTTTGGCTTTTCAAACGTATGGCACACTTAACCAAGATAAATCCAACGCGATTTTAATTTGTCACGCGCTGACAGGGGATCAATATGTCGCCTCAGAACATCCCGTAACGGGTAAGGCTGGCTGGTGGGAAAATATGGTCGGTGAGGGTAAGCCTATTGATACTTCACGTTTTTTTGTGATTTGTAGTAATGTCATTGGCAGTTGTATGGGGTCATACGGTCCTAAAACCAATCATCCTGAAACGGGCAAGCCGTATGGTCTTGATTTTCCGGTGGTGACGATCCAAGA
The DNA here is from genome assembly GCA_036770365.1 of Rickettsiales bacterium. Lineage (GTDB taxonomy): Bacteria > Pseudomonadota > Alphaproteobacteria > Rickettsiales > UBA998 > DAIPJH01. Next base: position 206,527 of record DAIPJH010000001.1, on the reverse strand, counting down.
TATGGTGCGTGCGCAAGCCTTATTGATAGATGCGATGGGGATTGTGCAGTTGCATACGGTGATTGGTGGCTCAATGGGAGGGATGCAAGCCCTTGTATGGGCGGCGCATTATCCAGCGCGGCTCAAAAAAGTGTTGGTGATTGCCTCCGCTGCCAAGCATTCTGCGCAAAATATTGCTTTTCACGAAATTGGTCGCCAAGCGATTATGGCTGACCCCGAGTGGTTTGGTGGACGTTATCTGGAGAAGTTGCATTTTCCTGAGAAAGGGTTGGCAGTGGCGCGCATGACTGCGCATGTAACCTATCTTTCCGAAGAAGGTTTGGGCGCAAAATTCGGCCGTAATCTGCAAAATAAAGAGCAGGTTGAATATGGTTTTAACGCCGATTTTCAGGTTGAAAGCTATCTTCGTCATCAAGGGCAAAGCTTTGTCGAGCGTTTTGACCCTAATGCGTATCTCTACATCACCCGTGCGATGGATTATTTTGACCTCGCTGCCAGTACAGGTGGTAATCTCGCTAAACTTTTTGCAGGCACACCCGTAAGATTCTGTTTCATCTCTTTTACCTCAGATTGGCTTTACGCCACCGAAGAAAGTCGCGCCATGGTTCGCGCCCTCAACGGCGCAGCAGCGGATGTCAGCTTTTCTGAACTAAGGAGTGACAAAGGGCATGATGCATTTTTGCTGCCCAATGATGAGTTAGAGGGGATGATTGCTGGGTTTTTGGGGTGAGTTACTGATTTTCAGTAAATAAAAAATCAATGATTTGATGATAGTTTAACTTTGGATTTTCCTCCGCAATCTTACCAATCTGCTACCAATACTTAATCTGTTTGGGGATGGAGCGATGGTAGATGTCGCCAAATTTACGCGCATCTTGTACCAGTGAATCTGAGAGTTTGACCGTGGTTGCCATGATGTGATTCCTTATGGATTGGTTTCATAATAGTATAAAAGGTTGCAAAATATAACCTACGTCTAAGTTTGAGTTAATACCCTAGCCCTACACTCTACTATAACTCGCTGTAAATCATCAATCTTCATATAATTGTCATACTTATCCTCGAAAAATATTGTATGATGTTGAGGTCGAATAATAGAATTTTGTAAGTAAAATGTCTCGAACCGTTGAAGAACATACCGTCCCACAAGGACTTTCGCCGAAGGAACGTTCCCAGTTTTTGAAAACGGGAATGGAGGAAACTGCGAACAAAAGTGAAAAATATAAGCAGATTGCAGGCTATATGTTCTGGGCTGCAACTGCGCTGATTGCGTTGACAGTCGGTGGGCCATTCATGGCGGCAGCAGAACTTGGTTCTGCGGCTGCGGCGATTGGTATTAGCCAGATTGGGTTAACGATAGCCTCTGGCGTTGCTTCTTTGGCAGCCTTTGCAGGCAGTTTGCATTTTGGTAAGCTTGCCTCCGACTATAGTGAAAAAAATGATCGCCTTTACAGTAAAAAACAAGCGATGGATATTGCGAGTTCTATCGTCGCTGCGCAGCAGCAGTCACAGATTCCAGTGATTGCTTCTGCCCCCGAACCAATGCGCCGTGACGGTAAAACATGGGTGCAGGCATCGGGTGCTGACCGTCAACCTCGCAGCGCAGAAAAGCCCGTGTGGACGGAGCATCTTGCGGCGCGGAGTGCGACAGCAGAAAATGCTGCAGGCACTCATATTGCCTAATTTTCCTCTCCTTGCATTTCATACGATTTCCCGCTAGCTTATGAGCTTGCGATTGAATGATTGCAGGTTTTTTAGCATGAGGAAACGTAAATGATTTTTCTTTTAGTGATACTCGTATTGGTCGTAATAGCGATAGTATGGTTGGCAAAGCAGCCTTCTGAGTTTGTGATTTCACGTTCACTTGCCATTGCGTCAACATCAGAAGCATTGTTTGCTGAGGTAAATGATCTTCGTCGTTTTAACGAATGGAATCCATGGGCAAAGATCGACGCGAACTCTGTCGCAAGTTTTAGCGGTGCTCAGCAGGGTGTGAGCGCGGAGTTGTACTGGGCAGGTGGAAAAACAACAGGGGAAGGCAAAATGACTATCGTTGAAAGTCGCCCACATGAGTATATTCAATGTCGTATGGATTTTCTTAAACCATTTAAAGCAACGAATAAGGCAGAATTTAGTTTCAAGAAAGAAGGCGATGCAACATTAGTGACATGGAGCATGTCAGGTGATAACCCTCCTATACGCACATTGTTAAATCTTGTATTTAATTGCGATAAAATGGTTGGTAGTCAGTTTGAAAAAGGTCTTTCAAATCTTAAAGCAATCGTAGAAAAATAGGTGTGTTGTGAGTGAACTCCGCCCCGATTTACAAGTGATTGCAAGCCTTATTCCTGAGGGAGCAAGCGTGATCGATTTAGGCTGTGGTAAAGGTGATCTATTACACTATTTGGTCACACAGCAGGGGGTGAAAGGACGCGGGTTGGAGCTTGACAGTGCCAATGTCGCAGATGCGATCGCACATGGTTTGTCTGTAGTGCAGGGTGACATGGATATGGATCTGTCTTTTTATCCTGATAATGCCTATGATATCGTAGTATCGTCTCAGACATTGCAAGCGACCAAAGACCCAAGAAAAGTGCTAACAGAAATGGCGCGGATTGGGCGTCAGGTTGTGATTTCTGTGCCAAATTTTGGTTTTTGGAAAAATCGTCTCTATTTGGCACTGAAGGGTAAGATGCCTGTGACCGAGACATTGAGTTATGAGTGGTATGAAACTCCAAATATTCATTTTTGTACGTTGTTGGATTTTAAGGAACTTTGTGCATCTATGGGGCTTCGAGTAGTGCGTTTTTATGCCATTACGAGGGAGGGGCAAGTGCATCACATTAAGGGTCGCGGTGGTTTGGCTAATTTATTGGGAGAAAAGGGAGTTTTTTTGCTCGAGCAAGAAGAATCACTTTTGCATCATGAAAGCGTGTGATGAAGGCTTCACAAATGGATAACCTCATGCTACATAGTGCTTCCTGCATTGATAACGGTTTGTGACAAAATATTACAAATATATTAGGCATGAAGGTGGTAAGGCTGGATTGTCGGAGATACTGGGTACTACATGAGCATTGTATTTCGCGAAAAACTCGGACGTGTTATTATTTCTGGCAAGGAAGTCTATCCTATCATTGAAGGCGGCAAAGGTATTGCGGCGACCAATGGGCGAAGTGCTGGAGCTTTTGCTGCGGCGGATGCGGTGGGAACAGTCTCCGGTGTTTATCCTGATTCTTACGATGCAGAGGGCAATGTTGTTCCTTATACTTATAAAGAAACCACGCGTCGTGGGCGTAATCGTGAATTGATCGCGTTGGCGATTGAAGGTGCAGTGACTCAGATCAAGGTAGCGCATGAGATGTCGGGCGGCAAAGGTCGTATTCATGTGAACGTGTTGTGGGAAATGGCAAACTGCTCTGAGGTGTTGCATGAAGTATTGAAGCGCACTCAAGGGATGGTGCATGGTGTGACCTGCGGCGCAGGGATGCCCTATAAACTTAGCGAAATAGCCGAAGAATATAATGTCTATTATTTGCCAATCGTGTCGTCGATGCGTGCTTTTCGTGCGCTATGGAAGCGCGCTTATAGCAAAACCGCGCATTTGCTCTCCGCGGTGGTTTATGAAGATCCGTGGTTAGCAGGTGGACATAATGGTTTGTCTAACGGCGAAGATCCTGAAAAGCCTGAAGATCCTTATCCACGTGTGGTGGAACTCCGTGCTTTCATGAATGAAGTTGGGTTACAGGATGTGCCGATTGTGATGGCTGGCGGTGCATGGCATTTGGCGGATTGGGAACATTGGCTACATAATCCTGCGATTGGAAAAATTGCTTTCCAGTTTGGTACGCGCCCGCTTCTGACTAAAGAAAGCCCTGTGCCTGATGCGTGGAAACGTAAATTAATGACGCTGAAAGAGGGTGATGTGTTTCTTAATCGCTTCAGCCCAACAGGATTTTATTCGTCAGCAGTGAATAATCCTTTTATCAAGGAACTTCGTGGGCGTGAAGAACGTCAGATTCCGTTCAAGACCGAAGAAGAAGGTTATTACGCCGAAATTCTACCTTTTGGACCTCGTAATAGACCAATTTACGTCACCGCAGAAGATAAAGCGCGTGCAGAAGAGTGGATGGCAGCGGGTTTTGATGAGATGATGAAAACACCTGATGATACGGTGATTTTTGTCTCGAAAGCTAAAGCGGGTGAAATTGTCAAAGATCAGATTGACTGCATGGGTTGCTTATCGCATTGTCGTTTTTCTAATTGGAAAGATCATGATGATTTCAATACTGGCAAAAAAGCAGATCCGCGTAGCTTCTGCATTCAAAAAACCCTGCAAGAAATCGCGCATGGTGGTGATGTTGAAAATGAGCTGATGTTCTCCGGTCACAACGCCTATAAATTTGCCCTTGATTCTTTCTATGAAGGCGGTCACGTCCCAACGGTTGGTGAACTGGTAGAGCGTATTTTGGACGGGAAGTAATCTCATTCTTATTATGAAGATTTCATGACAAATTTTGTCATCTTATTGTTGTGCTTCCATTAATATGTTATCCTGGTAGGGTTTTTTCGAGCCTTGTTCTTTGATATTTAAAGTCAGGGTTTCCCTAGCGTCTGTTTATCGTGTAGGGAAACCTTCATGATATATCAGGCATGTTTCGTTCAGACGGGAAAGCTAAATTCATCAGCAAGTACTGTCTATCTTTGGAGAAAATCATGAAAGTTGTTTCATGCACAAAGCTTTTTTCTAATGACACAATACTTCGTGTGTGTCTTTTTCTTGAAAATGTGTTTCTGTGTAGTTTTGGGTGGTACTTGTGTTTAAAATATCTTTCTCCTACGCCAAGGGAGCTGTCTGATACTTTATCATGCGGTATCTCGGCATTGTTCACCGCATGGTGTATGGATAGGATACATTACCCAGGTTTCCCGAATGAACATACGAAACCAAGACTACAAAATAAATTTGCGATGTGGTTGTTTACGGTACTTGCAATGCTCGCATTTCCATTGCTCATAGTAAATCATGAACTATTGGCATTGCTTGCAGTAGCTGTCCTTGTGGTAAAGGCCTATCGCGCAAGTTGATGCATGAATGTTCCCATTATCTTCGGATAGTGTGGAACATTCACTTTTTCCCACATACGCTCGCACTCATTGTCTTGTCACCTTCAAGATAGAGGTATGCTTGACTCAGCGTGCCGTCTTTGTTGTACCACTGATTGATGCCGTAAGGTTCTCCGTTTTTATAAGATAGTTTTTGTTCGATACTGCCATCATCACGGTGAAGGGTGAATGTGCCGTGCTTTTTACCGTGTTTCCACGGCAGGTCGGTATAGACCACCCCATTTTTGAAAGTATCATGCTCGAAGCCGTGTTTTTCACCTTTGACGAGTGGAATCACGGCGCGAGGTTTGTCGCTAAACGGCCAAAAATCACGCTGATAATCATCTGGGGTGATGGTTTCAATTTCTTTGCTTGCATCAAAGTTCTTTGTCCAGTCGCATGCGGCTCTGATATTCCCAAAGTTAGAGTGAGGGGGAGTGGTAGAAGCTTGATAGTCTGGGGTTATTTTTTCTGCATTGATGAGTGCGTAGGTATAATTTTTTGTCCACGGTAATCCTAGCGCGCCTTCATATAGTGGAAAGCTGATTTGAGTACGCTCCTCTGCAATGCGAGGATAGTCTTCGTCATGAACCTTAATTTCCATGAGATTGGATTTAATAAAAGAGAACAATGGAGGGTTGGGATTTGAAACAATGACGTAATAATGTTTACTGCTTTTACCGCTATGATAATCTTTTTCTAAGATTGTGGCGGTAATGGTGGTGGGGTTGCTGTGGTCATAAAAATAATTGATAGAAAAGCCTAAAGCAATGATGGCAATGCCACTACTTACAAAACATACTCCGTAAAGTAAATAGGGTGAACCCGTAAGTAATACATTGTAATATAAGTGCAAATTGTTTTCTGTGAATGTTAATGTTTGTAGGTGGGTTTTGGCAAGAACAAAGTTTCTTTCAATACAGTTTGCTAGTTGATGCCACGCTAATGCAATGAGAGGGAAGAACCACATAAAAATTTTGAGTGCTGCCCAAAATGGTGTCAAAGGCGCGACAACTAATGCTAAAAAGTATCCTGATATTGAGAGTAGATATGCGAAAATAGATATATATTTTAGCGTTTTATATGCCCGTTGATTCTCTTCTTGCGTTAACATTGCAGCCACCCCTGCTGAAAATGATATGGATTTAACCCATTATAGACCAAAAGCTTAAGGAGCTATTAATAACGTTGTAAAAAGAAAGCCTAAGCTACCTTAAAAAATTGCATGATTAAAATACTTCTTGAGGGTTGACACCAAACAACGCGGTTTTTTCTGTCCATCCCTGATGGTCGTTGACCTGTACTTGACACCAATTGGGAATACAGTGGAGAATTTTACCGTGAACGCCTTCTTTAGCGCGAAAAATGATGGCCGTGTTCGGATCAGGGTTTTGCCGCACATCATGCAACCCTTTTTTAAATAGCACGTGTCGCGTGCCATTAAGTAAGACGCGGTGAAGCCAACCTGTATCACCTTCGGGATCCCGCACTTGTCGCCAGTTGTCGTGTTCGTCTATGATCTCAACGGGGATATAGGGCTGGCGGTATACCCATAAAATAGGGTAGCGAGTGCCAGGACCTGAGCGTAAGTTGGTTTCTTTGCCTCCTGTAGAGGCAAAACGTGGCAGCGGCAAACCACTGTCAACCCCGAGACGTGTGGAGGATGCAGGGGCAGCCGAGACTGTTGCGGGTTTAGCAGGAGTGCTATCTTCCTTCCCTGTAGTTGCCTGTGCTTCGCTCGTTGTATAGGCGCACATGCCACAGAGGATAAGGCAAACAAGACCTCGTTTTGCTGCTTGCCACCATATGAAGGTGTGACGCGTCATGCGCAACTCCTGAGTACGGATTAAGCAGAAGCTTTCTCGTCAGAATGAATGCCCAGCATCTTAAGCTTACGATGAAGTGCTGAACGTTCCATACCAATAAAGCTAGAGGTTTTAGAGATATTGCCGCCAAAGCGTGCAATTTGCGCGCTTAAATATTGACGTTCAAAAATCTCACGTGCCTCGCGTAGAGGTAAAGACATTACATTAGATGTACTTTCCTCGGGTGCTACGATGGTCGAATGCGGTTCAAGCAAATCAGGCGGCAACATATCGATCTCGATAGGTTTTTCTGCCTGACCAGAATGCATAATGAGTAGCCATTCCATGATGTTGCGCAGATGGCGTACATTACCCGGCCATTCATAAGATTGCAACACTGCCATGGCATCTTCAGAAATACGACGAGGACTCATACCAGCCGCTTCAGCAGAACGTTTCAAGAAATGACGGCATAGCTCAGGTACATCTTCGCGGCGTTCGCGCAAACATGGCATATGGACAGGCACAACGCTCAAACGGTAATAGAGATCTTCACGGAAACGCCCTTGACGCATTTCTTCACGCAAATCACGATTTGATGCAGAAATCACGCGTACATCTACCGCCACGCGGCGATTGCCACGGACACGTACAAAAGATTGTTCTTGAAGTGCTTTGAGTAAACGCGCTTGCGTATCAAGATGCATGTCTGCAACTTCATCAATGAAGAGCGTGCCGCCATGCGCACGTTCAAACAGACCTAACTTGGCTGCGCCTCCTGTAGGATTTGCATCTTCGATGCCAAATAATTCTGCATCCATTTGTGCTGGCGTAAGCCCCGCTGCGTTGAGCGTCACAAAATTACCATGGCGGCGGAGTGATTTTTTGTGGATAAGGCGTGCAACGATTTCTTTGCCCGTACCTTCTTCTCCAGTGATCATTACACGGCTATTGGTGGGGGCAACCTTCTCAATGGCCTGACGTACACCTAAAATTGCGGCAGACGAACCAATGATTTCATTTTCTTGCGCGCCGCGTGAACGAAGCTCGCTATTTTCGGATTTGAGACGTGATATTTCTAAAGCACGGCGTACGACGTGAAGTAGCTTTTCGTCATTGAAAGGCTTTTCAATAAAATCCACCGCGCCCATACGAATGGCAGACACAGCTGTTTCAATATTACCATGACCACTGATCATGACCACGGGCTGAGAAGGGTATTTGCTTTGTGCAATTTCCAAAATTCCTAGACCATCCAATTCACTGCCTTGCAGCCAAATATCAAGGATCATTAAACTTGGAACGCGTTCGGCCATCGCCTTGAGAGCTTCATCGCTACTTTTTGCCTGACGGGTTTGGAAACCTTCGTCTTTTAAGATCTCACAAATAAGTTCGCGAATATCGGCTTCATCATCAACTACGAGGATATCTATGCTCATGCGTACTACCTACAAGATATTGAAGTGTTTAAGGGGTCTATTTGCCAGATATGGTGTAAGTGGCAAATATGTGACATGTGTGGACATTAGTCGCTTGAATTTAGAATTGCAACTAGAAACAAAACTTTTTTGAAACTTTTTTTGTCTGTCACAAACTTCCCATAAAATCAGGGTGGTTCAGATGCTTTACAGTTAGGTTTCTCGGCGTTAGGATGACACTCCACATTTTTGAGTGTTTTTTGTTCTGAATTTTTGCCATTAGAAAGACTTTATGACCTTTTCTGTTTTGCAATCCTCCGTCCAGCTCGATGCACCTTGTGTGTTAATCGCGGATGACGACGTGAGTATCTGCACAATCTTACGTCAGGCGTTGACCCGTAAAGGGTATCATGTACAGGTCGCAGAGGATGGTCAGGAATTGGTGGAATGGGTCATGTGTGGTCGTGGAAACGTGATTATCTCAGATGTGGTGATGCCGCGTATGAGCGGGTTAGATGCATTGGATGAGATTAGGCGTATCAATGCGGATATCCCCGTTATTATTATGAGCGCAAAAAGCACATTAATGACCGCTTTGGAAGCGACTAAACGTGGTGCGCAAGAATATTTCCCGAAGCCTTTTGATCTTCATGCTTTGATCGCGTGTGTTGAGCGACTTGCTCCTAAATATCATGATGTGGCGGCGCAGCTGCATGCTTCGGCAACTCGGCTTGGCGGGGATACATCACAGGGTGATGTGCATCTAGAAGATATCTCCTTGGTTGGAAAGTCTCCTGCGATGCAAGAGACTTTTCGTACGATAGCGCGTTTAGTGTCGGTGGATTTGACCGTAATGTTGCGTGGAGAATCAGGAACAGGCAAAGAGGTGATTGCACGTGTGTTGCACCAAATGGGTACACGTAAACATAAGCCTTTTATTGCTTTGAATATGGCGGCCATTGCGCGTGACTTGGTAGAGAGCGAACTTTTTGGGCATGAAAAAGGAGCGTTCACAGGTGCAAGTACAATGCGTCAAGGCGCATTTGCGCAAGCCGAGGGCGGAACGCTTTTTTTAGATGAAATAGGGGATATGCCGTTTGAGGCTCAGACGCGATTATTACGTGTGCTGCAAGAGGGAGAATTTACCCCTGTGGGTGGTACGAAGCCAATCAAATCGAACGTTCGGATTATTTGTGCGACCCACCAAGATATGGAAGTACTCTGCAAGAAAGGTGTATTTCGAGAGGATCTTTATTACCGCATCAATGTCGTGCCGATCACCATTCCACCACTGCGTGAACGCCGTGAAGATATTTCAGATTTAGCAGCACATTTTTTGAAAAAAGCTGAACAGCGTGGTTTACCTAAAAAGATATTGATGGGTGATGCGTTGGAAATGTTGCAAGGATTGCCGTGGCGCGGAAACATTCGTGAATTAGAAAACATGATCTATCGATTATGCGCTTTGATCGCACAACCACACATTAGCGCAGATATCATTGGTACGTGTATTCCATCATTGTTACATAAAAAGAAAGCACGCGATGCACATGCGCTATTGCAAGATAATGAAGGGGAAATAGAGGCATCCACGAAGGATTTTACAACCATTGAGACGGTTGCCCAGCGCGCATTGATGGAATATTTTTCGGCGCATGGTTGCAATATGCCTCCAACAGGATTGTATCAGCGCATGATGTCATTATTGGAAATTCCGCTGTTGGTCACGACATTGAACCATGTCGGCGGAAATCAGGTGCGCGCTGCGGATATTTTAGGTATAAATCGTAATACGCTGCGTGCAAAGATGCAACTATATGGTATTGAAAGAACGACAGGTAAGACCTATCAGGCAAAGCATTGATAGTCAGGTCAGCCTAAGAGCGAAAGTCATTTTATGCAATCTTCACGGTTTTCCTCTCGCCGTTCTACCTCTGGGGTATATACGGCTTTATTAGGACAAGGAGGGGTATCACCAGAAACTGTGGGATCGCTCTTGACCGTGACCGCGTTGCACCGTCCTTGGTACTCACGTTTAGCATGGTTGCTGGTAGCATTGGCGTTGGCGGGTGCGCTTTCGTCTTACGTGATTATTACCCAGACAGACCAAGCTTTAGAGGGGCGTGGACGTGTTGTTACGGTGTTGCTCGTTGCCAATGGACTTTTGTTCTTGGGACTTGGTGCGGCGGTAGGATACCGTATTTGGAAAATGTGGACAGCACTACGTAGCGGTTCGGTGGGATCTCGACTCCAATCGCGTGTGGTGATGGTGTTCTCGGCTGCGGTATTGTTTCCAACGTTGATTGTTTCTGTGTTTGCGGCATTGTTTTTTCATCAGGGTATTACCAATTGGTTTGATGACCGCGTGGGGACGGTGTTAGATGAGTCTATCATTGTAGCAGAGGCGTATTTGGATGAACATCGAGAGACTTTGCGTGCGGATTCGCTTGCGATGTCGAACGATTTACGCGGTGAGATGGATTTGTCTGTATTAAATCCCCCTTTGTTTCAAAAGATCGTATCAACACAGGCTTTGTTGCGTTCACTTACTGAGGCGATTGTCTTACAACATGGGAAAGTGGTGGCACGTTCACGTCTTAGCTATTCATTTACGTTTGAGCAATTACCTGAGAATCTCTTGGCAAGAGCGCGTCAAGGTGAAACCGTCATGCTGAGTGAAGAAGACAAAATTCTGGCGTTAATTGCGATTGATCCTCTTTCGGATAGCTACCTGATTGTTAGCCGTTTGGTTGACCCTAAGGTATTACAGCATTTGGAAAATGCACAGGGTGCTTCAGGAGAATATCGTAACCTTCGTAAACGTATTACTTCCTTGCAAATTCGTTTCTCTGCGGCTTTTATTTTGGTGGCGTTGGTGATGCTCTTTGCCGTGATATGGTATGGGATGAGTTTTGTATCACGTCTTGTTGTGCCTTTGTCGCGTTTGATTAAAGCCACTGAGCATATCCGTGCAGGTGATTATTCGATTCGAGTAGAGACGACTGCTGCGGATGGAGAGTTAGCAACCTTGATCGAACGCTTTAATCGTATGACGGAGCAGCTAGCCAATAGTCGTCGTGAACTTACAGAAGCTAATCGTCAAATTGATGAGCGTCGTCGTTTTACGCAAGCCGTATTAGAGGGAGCATCCGCAGGGGTGATGGCACTTGATACCAAAGGGGTAATCACTCTCAGTAATCGCTCGGCAAATAAGCTGTTGCATTTGGATGAGTTTACGCAGCTTCAGGGCAAATCGATTGAGTCGGTTTTACCAGAGATCACAGGATTACTTAACGAAGCACGTAGAAACCCTAAGCGATTATATCAAAAAGAGATGGTGTGTAGTGTGGGGGATGGGCAGACCTTGACATTACATGTGCGAATTACCACAGAAATGTTGGGTGATAAAATTGATGGTTACGTTGTGACCTATGATGATATTTCCGCATTGGTGTCGGCGCAACGCCGTGCTGCATGGGCAGATGTTGCGCGTCGTATTGCCCATGAAATTAAAAATCCACTCACCCCTATCCAGCTTTCTACTGAACGTCTGCGTAAAAAGTTTTTGCCCACAGATCCTGAATCACAAACGGCGTTTCGACGATATATTGATACCATCTCACGTCACACAAGCGACATTGGTACGATGGTAGATGAGTTTGTTTCATTTGCGCGTATGCCATTACCTGTATTTGCTACTATCGATATTAAAGATTTGATCGATAAGGCGGTGTTTTCTGCGCAGACATCTTTCCCACAAGTTCACTTTACGCTGAGTGCGGATAAAGGCATGCTACAAGTACATTGTGATGAACGTCAAATGGGACAGGTGATGACCAATGTCTTGAAGAATGCTGCTGAAGCACTCGAGCGCACGCAAGGTAAAGCGAAGTTAGAGGTTGATGTGCAGGTGCGTCGTAATGCAGAAGATATGGTCGAAATTATCATTGAAGATAATGGTGTGGGCTTCCCACCTGATCTGATGGATAGGATTATGGAACCCTATGTCACTACTCGTGAAAAAGGTACAGGACTTGGTCTCGCTATCGTTAAGAAAACCCTAGAAGATCACGGCGGAACCGCTACTATCGCTAACCGCGAACAAGGCGGCGCACGGGTGACGTTGACATTGCCGTTGCTTTTAGAGGGTTGATGAAGATTTATGCACATATCCGTAACTGAAATAAACTCGATACTCATACAAGCGGATATTGAAGGTCTGATAGAGCTTGGTGCGCCTGAAGATGAATATGAAGATGAGGCAGCGCAGATTGCTGCTGCGATTTCAACATTTAAGGATAACGAATTGACGCGTGATACTATGTTAGCGTTAGTGGTTGTTGTGTGGATGAAAAGCTTTGATCTTGATGATGAGAGCTTCAGTTTGCGTATGGATGCGATTATGCGCACTAGTCTGGCTATCTATGAGTTGAAACATTCGTAGACCAAGAGATTACTTTACTAGTTTTGCATCTTTTAAATAATAGAATACACCCTGTTCTTCATTGAAATCCAGCGAGAGTGTGCCTTCAACGGTGATGGGGTCATAGCTGAAGGTAATAGGTTCTGGGCTTAGCACTTCGACCACCATTTCAGGCGGTGTGTGATAGTGATACGGGCAGCTTACGGGGAATGGGCCAAACAGGAAATCTTTTTGTTTGTCGCTGGCATCAAGCGGAAACATATAACCCATCAACTTTATTTTTTTGTCTTTGAAGGTTGTTAATGATGCATCAAAATCAGGGGTAACAGTAAAGGCGTAGCTGCCGTCAGGATAGGTGTGTTTATGCTCAATCGATTTGGTTTTGCCAAAGATCTTCCACGAAATCGCACCATTTTTCGCTTCAATCGGCTTCCACCCACCCATGAGTTTTTGTTGCTCTGCTTCGCTCATGCTATCAAAATTGATGGCAGAGGCATTGCCTACGCTGAGTGTGAGTAGGGTGATGGTTACAAGTGGTATGCGGCGAAGATAGAACATAAAAATTTACATTATTGAGAAATGACACTAGCACCCTCAACCGCATACACCAAACCATCTTCTTTTGCATCATGGATATGAAAAATACCCTCAACCAAGATGGGTTCGCTTTGATATTCTACACCTTTATCTGTGGTAACATCGACCAGATTTCCAGCATTATTAGGCATACAAAACGGACAGCTATGGGTTTTTGAGCTGATAAGAAAGCGTGTATGGGTATTGCCCGTATCTTGTGGAAACATATAGCCTAAAACGGCAACGCGCTTGCCATTTAATGCGTGAATTTTGGCAAGTCCATCTTTTGAGAGAAAGTCATTGGGTTTGAGCATAGCTTTATAACCTTCATCCAGTAATGCCCAATCTAGCGCGTCTTCTGCGCGAAGATGATGCGTTAAAAAGATATCAGGATGCTGTACTGTGTAGCCAATACCCAACCCTAACCCTAGCCCCGCGATGGGCAAGACGATATAGGTCAGGATGAAGCGTAATGGGGTCATGTGTTTCGCAGTGCGCTATAGAGTGGTGTGCGGTAGGCTTCCCATGCAGGTATCAAACATGCAAAAAAAGATAGCACCAGCACGATCACCCACACTATAAACACTTCAGGTAAAAAAATAAAGCCATGTAAGCCCATATTCAGGCCCTTGGCGGTGTGCGTGCCTATCCATTCTAGTAAACCATGTCCAAGCATTAGACCAAGTGTACTGCCAATCAGTGCGACCAGCATCCCTTCTGTGATAACCAGTTGTAGCAGTCTGCTACGGCTTGCACCTAGTACACGCAGGATAGATAAATCATGACAGCGCGCACGAATCGCGGTGAGGAGTCCAATGAAAACACTCAGGAGTGAAACGCCTACAAGAAAACCACCACCTATCATCACGGTGTCCGTTCCCATGCCGACGAGTTCCATAAGTTTAGCGATCTCAAACGAAGGGCTTGCGGCTTGTAAATTGGTGTCGCGGTTGATGGTGCGTGGGAAGGAAAGGGCGGCAGCGCGGTTACTGTAGCTGGCGACAATCGCGGTGATGTCATGGAAACCATAAGTTTCTTCATGTTTTTCATCCTCGTCATGGTCTTCATGAATCGCCCATACGCTGGCGAGTGGGGTCAGCACTAAGCGGTCAATCACCGTCCCTGTCGGCTTCAAAACTCCAACCAGTTTATAGGGATGGTCAGTATGCAAGTCATTACTCGGAATCAAGCCATGACTACCAACAAAGTTTTTATCAAGCTCTAGCCCTGCTTCTTTGGCGGCACGCGCACCTGCAACGGCTTCCATCGGTGCATTCCAATGTGTTCCAGCAGCCAATTCAGCATGGAATAGGTTAAAATAAGCTGGCTCAGTACCTACAATACGAAAGCCTTTGACGTTATCACCAAGTGCTAATGGTATCGCTTCGCGTATCGCATGATTACGTTGTATTTTCTCGAGCGAGGAGAAGGGAATATTGCCTGTTGGGATGTCCATGTGCTGCACCGAAGAAAGAATAAGCTGTAACGGGCTGCCCTTCGCGCCAATCACCACATCAATGCCTTTGGCATCATTAAACAGCCGACCTTGCACCTGATTACCAAACAATAAGAGCGCGCACATCATTGCCATGCCGAGCATCATCAAGGTGATATGTAGCAGTGATGTCGCCAAGTTTGCACGTAAATACGCAAGGGCAATATGATAAGTGTTCATAGTTTATGCTCCCAGCGTGATAGACTGATGATGAGAAAAACCGGTTTTGACGCGTGCGTCATGCGTCACTGTAATTAGGCTTGCACCAATCGCGCTTGCCTCTGTTTGCAGCAGTGTCAGCATGGCGTGGGTGTTGGCATCATCGAGTGCAGATGTCGGTTCATCACAAAAAATCCACGCAGGCCGCCCCACCACTGCACGCGCAAGTGCAGTGCGTTGCTTCTCGCCCAAGCTTAAATTTTGTACTTTATCTTTGGCTTTCTCCGCGAGTTTGAGGCGCGCAAGCACATCCATAATCCGTGCATCATCTACTGGCTTTTTTACTAAACTCAGCGCAAGGGCGACATTCTGCCAGACACTCAGCACAGGAATTAAATGAAAATCCTGAAAGACAACCCCGATATGCTGTCCACGAAATCTGTCCAGCGCGCTGTCTTTTAGCGTAGCAATATTGGTCTCATTATACGCAATCACACCACTTTGCGGTTTCATCATTCCCGTCAGCAGTGCAAGTAACGTGGTCTTGCCGCTGCCCGATGCGCCCGTGATGAGCAAATGTTTGCCTTTATCTAACGTGAAATTGAGTTTGTCGAATAAGATTCGCTCGCCGTATTTATGGGTAATATTTTGGCAAATAAGCATAAAATTATCCTTTTAGGCAAGAAGATAAGTTTGCCACAATCTGACGCATTAGTGTGAAATATAATGCGCTTCCCGCATCAAGATTCGTGCCTTCAGGGTCAAGCTCTGCGGTGCGCACCTGTAGCCCCTGCGTGATGGTTGTGATGAGTTTATCCGAGAAAAACGGTTCTTTGAACACACATGCCGCTTTGGTTTCAACAATCCTATCATGCACTTGACGCAAGCGTGATGCGGTCGGTGATTCCTCTGGCTCAAAGGTAATCGACCCCACGCCGCGCAGATGGTAATGTTTCTCAAAATATTGGTAAGCATCATGGAATACAATGTAAGGCTTATTCTCTAAGCCGCTAAGTGTCGTCTTGAGTTCACTATCAAGCGCATTTAGTTTTGTGGTGAGCGCAAGCGTATTCGCATCGAGTTTTGCTTTATGCTCAGGGTACGCCGCGTCAAGCTGCACGTTGATTGCTTTGGCAAGGATAACCGCATTTTCAGGATTGAGCCACACATGCGCGTCCATCATTGTCGTGATGTTATGTTCATCCACCTCCCATGCACCGCCTTTGCGAAGAGGTAGCAACGCGAGATTCGGGGTATGGAGGAGCGCAATGCGCTGCGTATCATTTGGCAAAGTCGCCAGCGCATTAACCAAGAAACTCTCATAGCTGTCACCTAAATAAAACACAATTTTTGTATGATGCAGCGCAGCAATTTGTGATGGCTTCAATTGAAAATCATGCGGTGATTGTTTACCAGAAACCAGCAAACTCGGCGCACCAACTCCGTCCATAATGGAGGCAACCAGCGAGTGGATTGGTTTAATACTAACCACGACATCTTCCGCAGGAATCTGTGCGGCGGTAGCTTGTGAACCTATCAATAATAAACTAGCAAGGAGAGTAAATAAACGTAGCATGATAACCTCTCTGTGTGAAGAGGTTATGTTATAATATAACAAATTGAGGGTGTCAAGCTGCGACCGTTAGGTCATGATTGCGAGCGCAGCGCGGCGTAATACGGCGAAGCCAATCCTGTTTTGTTTACACCTTCAATGCTTCAGAAATTCTTGCACATGCGCCGCAGGTGCTGCAATTGTCGCTAGTGCCGCATCCGCTGGTTGGCTTGGCGTTACGGGTAGGGTAGAAGCTGCGTAGCATATAGCCAAAGGCGACGGCGACCATCATGATGACGGCGATATCTGAGGGGGATGTGGTGGTCAGTGTTTCCATAATTACCATCCTAATGCAATGTGGTAGACGATGAAGGACATGAGGTAAGCGAGTCCCATCAGGTAGCCGAACGTGACCCATGCCCACAGGCGGGAGTTGGTTTCGCGGCGTACAACACCAAGCGTAGCAAGGCACTGTGGCGCAAAGATGAACCATGTGAGGAAAGACAGCGCGGTGGCGAGTGACCACTGCGAAGAAAGAAGCTGCACCAGCGAGTCCGCGTTGTCAGGGTCAACGTTGGATAGGGCATAGACCATGCCGAGTGCGGCAACCGCAATCTCTCGTGCAGCCATCGCAGGAATCAGCGCAATGACAATCTGCCAGTTAAAGCCAAGCGGGGCAAAAAATGGGGCGAGGAATGTGCCGAGCATCCCAGCGAAACTGTAGAGAATAGCTGGCTGGGTCGCGCCTGTGGGGGCATGGGGAAAGGTGGATAAGAACCAGACGATAATCATCAGTGCAAGAATGATTGTCCCTGCGCGTTTGAGGAAGATTCTGACGCGCTCTAACAGTCCAAGACCAAGATTGCGAAGATTGGGCTTTCGATAATCGGGCATTTCTAACAGAAGCGGTGCGCGTTCACCCTTCATCAAGCGTTTGAGAGCGAAAGCGACGATCATCGCACTGAGGATGCCGCTGAGGTAAAGTGCGAACATTACGACGCCTTGCAGATTGAACATGCCCCATACTGTGCGGCTGGGAATGAAGGCGGAGATAATGAGGGTATAGACGGGCAGGCGCGCTGAGCAGGTCATCAGTGGCGCAATCAGGATGGTAATCAGGCGGTCACGTGGGTTTTCAATGGTGCGTGTTGCCATGATTCCTGGAATCGCGCAGGCGAAGCTGGAAAGTAGTGGGATGAAGGCTTTGCCGTGCAGCCCCACGCGCCCCATGCCTTTATCTAGCAAGAATGCTGCACGCGCCATATAGCCACTATCTTCGAGTAAGAGGATAAAAAAGAATAAGATAATGATTTGTGGTAGAAAAATAATCACGCTGCCTACGCCTGAGATGATACCATCAGCAATTAGACTTTTGAGCAGGCTATCAGGGAAGGAATCATTGACCCATGAGGCGGCGGTGGTCACCGAACCATCAATAAAATCCATCGGCACGGCGGCGAAGCTAAATACCGCTTGGAAGATTAAAAAGACAATAGCGATAAAACTGATCATACCCCATACAGGATGGAGCAATAGCGCGTCAAGCTTACGCGTTATGCGGTCATGCGCGGTGGGAGTGATGGTTGCTTCTTTGGCAATCATTGCCGCACGGCGTTGAATATCGTGCATATCGTCGTTGCAAATTGGCGCGGATGGTGGAGGAGGAATGTCGTTCAGTGCGGCGCGTAGTGCGTTAATGCTATGTTTATCCACTGCGACGGTTGCAACCACTGGAATTCCAAGTTCACCACTGAGTATGTCTAAATCAAGCAAGCAACCGCGTTTAGTGGCGATGTCCATCATGTTGACTGCCAGAATCATTGGGATGCCGAGCGCACGCGCTTCAATGACCAAAGGCAGGCTGAGGGTGAGGTTGGTCGCATCTGCAACACAAATAATCGCGTCAGGTATACCAATTGCTTCCATTTCACCGCGGAGTACTTTGCGCGTTACTTCCTCATCTGGGCTGTGGGCATCTAAGCTGTATGTTCCCGGTAGATCAAGCAAATGCAGCGTTTTACCGTTTAGCGTGGTGAAGCTGCCTTCTTTGCGCTCGACTGTGACTCCAGGATAATTCGCAACCTTCTGCTTCGCGCCAGTAAGTGCATTAAAAAGTGCGGATTTGCCTGAATTGGGTTTGCCAAGTAACACGACAGTGGTTTTTTTATTACTCATGATACGAACTCCACGCCAACTAAATGCGCCTCGCTACGACGCAGGGCGATGGTATGGTTGCCCACGCGCACTGAAAGAGGATCACGCTTGGGGAAGCCTTCGTGCAGGATTTCGATGTCCACGCCAGTATTAAAGCCAAGATGAGTGAGGCGTCGAATTAATGGTATCTGTTGATTGTCAAAGCTACGAAGCTGCGTGATACGCGCTTTTTGACCTTTGGTAATGTCGGCGAGTGTTGTCATGATAAATTCTGTTGTTGTGAATGATAATGATTCTCAATAACAGGTGTGTTGTGGTGTGTCAATCGTCCTTTTTATCCGTTTCCACAATTGTAATCTCTGGAGGAAGAAATAGAATACATCCTTCATCAAGATTGATGGTAGGGAAGCTCGCACGGGTGAAGGGGAGGAGTTCAGTTTTGCCACCTGCTTGCGGGGTGATTTCGATGATGTCACCTGCACCAAAATTCATCACGGTTTTGACACTGCCGTAAGTTTTACCGTTTTCTAAACGCACTTCCAAGCCGATTAAATCTTCAATTAAGAAATCATCTTCATCTTCTGTTTCGGGGATGCGCTCACGTGGGATATAGAGTTCCGTATTGCTAAGAAGTTCTGCCGCGTTGCGGTCTTTTACGCCATCAAGCCGTACAATCAACTGCCCCTTGGCTTCGCCGCGCAGTGTGAAAGTAAAGCTGCGCGCACCTGTTTTGTCACTCAGCGGTTGATAATCCAAAATTGCAAAGGGATCGCCTGTGAAGCTGCGGAGTTTCACTTCGCCTTGCACGCCGTGTGCGCCAGAGATAACGCCAACTTGAATGAGTTTAGGTAAAGGCATGCTAGCTATATACTATGAATTGATCATGCTGTCACGATTAACGTTGTGGTTCGCCACTAGAAGGTGCAGTACGCTGTGCATCAATGCGCTCTGAGAAGCTTTGATGTTGTGATGTTTGTTGTTGCAGATAGGCATAATGTTGGTCACTCCATTTATTGTGCATGGAAGCGCGTGAATGACGGATGATGCCACCAAGCGCACCAACGGCAACAGTCCCTGCTGCAATATAAGGTAAATGCTTGCCAAGCCCTTTTGCCATTTCTTTCCATATCTCACCATCAATCTTGTCGGACTGCGCCGCTGTAACCACAGCAGAAATTGCACTTGAAAGTAGTGCGCCCTTAAAAGATCCATTTACAACACCAAGCAAAGTCTCAATAGGTACATCAACTTGTTTAAGGCTCTCCCCACTGACAAAACTACCTTCATTGCCACCGACGATAAATCCGCCTTGTTGTTGTGGAGCTGGTTGTTGGTTCTTCATGGTGGTCTCCGTTCTTATCTTTTGTAGGGTGTAGTAGGTTCATGGGTCGGTGTAGAGGCACTTATGTTTTCTACCCATGAATTGGTGGATGTTTTATGTGCTTTTTTATTCTTTTCATCTGCTATCTTAGAGACAACATAGGCAGTGCCGCCAACTACCACTGCGCTACCAAGTATCACAGCGGCTTTATTGGTAGGGCTTAATTTTGTGAAGAAATTTTCTTCTTTTTCTAATGTTTCTTTGCCTTTGGATGTTGAACTTTCAAGTAAGCGTGCAGGGTTGGTTTCTGGTGTACGCGGCTTTATCCATTCGTCGTAATGAGCTTCTGACATTTTTCCGAGAATTTCTTTGATAGCGTCAGGTTTTTTTGCTGCCATTTCGTTATAAGCTGTAACTTTGTCTTTATCTTGAAGGGTTTTGATATAGTCATCGAATTCTTTGAATTGTTCCTCGTTACCACCCTGACGGTCAGGGTGTAGTGCCATGGATAGCTTGCGTTTGACTTGTTTTAAGAGTTCTTCACTAGGCAAATGCACACCTAAGGCTTGATAATCTTTGGTGGCTTGATCATTTGGATAAAACTTCTTCATCATGCCGAGTAGTGAACCGTGAATTTTAGCAATATCTTTGATGGATTCAATGGTTGTTTTTTCTGCGCCTTGGCAAGCATCCCATTCATGTTTGAAATCGTTGTGATTAAAACTGTTTCTTGCGTCTTTGAACAATAAATAGTCAAAGTAATAATCTGCTGCATCACTTGCGCCTGAGCGTAGAAAACTGAAAATGCTTTCTGCTGTACTTTCTCCACGCGCCGCCATGAACGCTTCATCTAGCGTACTTGTGCCAAATCCCCCATAATATTCGGTTGCGCCGCCAATATCATCAAACATACCCGCGCCTGCAATACCTGCAGCACCAGCTCCCCCCGCAAGTGCGCCAAGTGGGGATTGGTCAACATGGTCAAAAAAACCAGTGCTTGGATCTAAGATACTCATTGCTGCCTAATGCTGTTGCCATTATAGCCATACTCCACTTAACTGAACGTGCCGCTCTTAAATGGAAGTACCATAAGTATATAGAAAAAATAATAGGTTGCGTATGAAGATTTTATGACAAAAAAAACCCACCATAAAGGTGGGTTTGAGGAGGAGTATAGTGATAATAAAAACTACTCAGCCGCAGGCTCTTCCGCCACGGGTGCTTCTTCAACAATTTCTTCAGCCGCTGGAGCAGCCGCTGCTGCTTTCGCTGCCTCTGCTGCAGCGATCTCAGCTGCTTTTGCAGCTTCTGCTTCTTCAGCAAGTTTTGCTGCTGCAGCGATCTCAGCATCTTTGCGAGCCTGAGCGCGAGGCTTTAATTTTCCAGAGTTAGGCTTTGCTGTGTATGACGGAGCGGTTGTTAAAACGCCATCTTTGCGAAGGAAACGCGCAATCGCATCGGTAGGCTGTGCGCCAGTACCAAGCCAGTATTTCACGCGCTCCGCATCATATTTGAAACGCTCTGCGCTATCTTTCGGAAGTGAAGGGTTATATGTACCCAACTTTTCAATGAATTCACCATCACGAGGCGCACGAGCATCAGCCGCAACGATACGGTAAAACGGACGCTTTTTGCTTCCACCGCGAGCCAAACGAATTTTTGTAGCCATGTTATACCTGTTATCTTCAGCAGTATTTTTAAGGACGGCGATATAAAGCAGATTCTTTAGTGAAAATCCAGCATTATTTTGTTTTTTTTAGCTATGAATGATGAGTTATGGATTATGGGTAGTCATAGACAATGGACACTCCATAGCTGGCGAGCTATAACTCCCTAATGCATTCCCTGCAATAATTGTTCAATTCCGCCACGCATTAGGCCTTTTTTTCCCATTTTCTTGATGCGTTTCATCACGGTTTCCATTTGCTGCTGTTGTTTCATCAGCTTGTTGATTTCCATCACTGACGTGCCAGAACCATTAGCAATGCGCTGGCGGCGCGAAGCATTGATGAGTTTAGGGTGTTCACGTTCTTTGGCGGTCATCGAGAGGATAATCGCTTCTTGACGCTTAAGGAGTGTATCATCGAGCTTTGCATCTTGCAGCTGATCTTTGATTTTCCCCATCCCTGGCATCATGCCCATGATACCACCAAGTCCGCCCATTTTTTTCATATTTTTCATTTGCGAGAGTAGGTCGTTAAAGTCGAATTTACCTTCAGCGAGACGCTTTGCCATCTGCTCCGCATCTTTTTGGTCAATCGCTTCTGCGGCGCGCTCTACCAGCGACACCACATCGCCCATATCAAGGATACGTGAAGCGATACGTTCAGGGTGGAAAGGTTCAAACGCGGTGAGTTTCTCACCGACCCCCATATATTTAATAGGTTGCCCTGTGATATGACGCATCGAAAGTGCCGCGCCGCCGCGCCCATCGCCGTCAATACGGGTCAGAATAATCCCAGTAACCCCAATATGGTCATGAAAATGTTTGGCAATCGTTACCGCGTCCTGTCCAGTCAATGCATCTGCAACCAGTAAGGTTTCATGCGGTTTGGCGAGGTCGCGTACTTGAATAAGTTCACCCATCAAGGTTTCGTCAATGTGTAAGCGTCCCGCCGTATCTAAAATTAATACGTCATAGCCACTTAGTTTGGCTTCTTCCATCGCACGCTTAGTGATGGTAAGCGGAGATTGCCCAGCAATAATCGGTAGTGATTCCACGCCCGCTTGTTTAGCAACGACCGCGAGCTGTTCTTGCGCCGCAGGGCGTTGCACGTCGAGCGAGGCGACCATCACTTTTTTATGATGCTTCTCACGTAGACGCAGCGCAAGCTTGCCCGAAGAAGTCGTTTTACCTGAACCTTGCAAGCCTACCATCATAATTACCACAGGTGGTACAGCGGCAAGGTTAATTTCTTGATGTTCGCTACCAAGAAGCTCGGTCAAATGGTCTTGTACTAGTTTAATCACCATCTGCGCAGGCGAAACACTGGCGATAATCTCATGTCCCACCGCTTTTTCTTTAAGCGAATTGATGAACTCTTTGACCACAGGCAACGCCACGTCTGCTTCTAAGAGTGCCACGCGCACTTCACGCATGACATTCGTAATGTCTTCTTCAGAGAGCGCGCCTTTGCGACGAAGTTTACCTAAAATATCACCAAGACGTTTATTGAGAGAGTCGAACATTGGAGTTTCCTATATCATCTAAGAAGTAGTGCTGCTCGTATGTATTACATTCTCTTCACAGACGCAATCCATCTTAAAGCATCATTTAACACTTGTCGTCTTAGTCGCAATCGCTTACTTTATGCGCTGACAAAGAGGTGGTTATGACCGAGACTACAGATTCATTTGAAGGTGTGTCGTTTGAAGACGCGCTCAAAGAGCTAGAAACAATCGTGAAACGCTTGGAATCGGGCGATAGTTCGTTGGATAAATCCATTGAAGATTACACCCGCGGGACACAGTTGCGTGCCTATTGCCAACAAAAACTCGAAGATGCGCGGTTAAAGGTTGAAAAATTGACATCAGACGGTCAAGGTGGCGTCAAAGCTGTACCGTTTGAATCGGCAGAAGGATAAGGGATAAGAAGATGGATTTGCAAAAAGAATTATTGGACGTTTCTCAGGCTTTACATAATAAAATGGCATCGTTGTTGCCACATCCCGATGGCGAAGCATCTAATATTATTTCCTTTGCGGATCGTAACCTTGAAGCGCATCGTACCCCGCGGGGCGGTGAAGCGCGTGTGATGGATGCAATGCGTTATTCTGCGCTATCAGGTGGAAAGCGTTTGCGTCCGTTTTTGACGGTATCTAGCGCGGAATTGTTTGGTGTCTGCCGTGAGGCGTCACTTTATACTGCCGCAGCGATTGAGTTTGTGCATACTTATTCACTTATTCATGACGATTTGCCTGCAATGGATGATGATGATTTCCGTCGTGGTCAGCCTTCATGCCATAAAAAATATGATGAGGCGACGGCAATTTTGGCAGGAGATGCGCTGCTTACACTTGCATTTGAGCTGTTGGCTGATCCTGATGTGCATACGGATGCGGCCGTGCGTTGTGAGTTGATTCGTTCGCTTGCCTATGCGGCGGGCTGTCGTGGAATGGTCGGCGGTCAAATGCTTGATCTTGAATCAGAACATAAAAAACTCAGCGTAGATGAGATTATTCGTTTGCAACGTCTGAAAACAGGTGAAATGTTTGCAGTATCATGCGAAGCAGGAGCAATTTTGGGTAAAGCCCCGCGTCCGCAGCGTAACGCGTTACAACGTTATGCGCATGATATTGGGCTTGCGTTCCAAATTACCGATGATTTGCTTGACGCGGAAGGTACGCGTGAGCAAACAGGTAAAGAGGTTGGGCGTGACCGTGAACTCGGAAAAGCAACGTTAGTTGAAGCTTTGGGGGTTGAGCGCGCACGTGAGCAAGCGATCATTCTAGCGGAACAAGCTGCCACCCATCTCGATGTCTTTGACCGTAAAATGTCTGAACCACTGCGTAAAGTTGCGGAATATGTGATTAAGCGTAAGAGCTAGTGTGATTGGTAAAAGAATTGTTAGCTTACTATACCCTTGAAATCTTTCTTTGGTGGAATAGTTTTTGTGTTCGGCAATAAATTCATAAATTCTTCTTTTGAAAACTCAAAAGTTGAATCTGTACACTGTTCACTCTTTAGATGTTTTGCTTTAAGGTTCTTTTCAATTGCCCGAATGCTATTTTGTAATTCTTGAGGATTTACATTTTTGTACTTACCTGAACCGTTTGCCAATTTTTCAGCGATTTTATGGAAATCTGGTTGGGTATCACTACAAGTTGTTATTACAACAGCCCCTTTTTCTTGTGACATAGAATAAATGACCTTTCTTGAGTTGTGTATTAGTTAAACATTATCAAATTTATATTACGTAATTATGACGATATAAAAATATGCGCCTAGACCTCTACCTTACCGAACATACACTTGCACCCACGCGCTCCAAAGCTCAAGCCTTGATCGAGGCGGGGAAGGTGACAGTGGATAATCAGGTTATTATTAAGGTAAGTCATAAGGTTAATGACGAGTCGGTGGTAGAAGTAACCGAGCTTGATCACCCATGGGTATCACGCGGTGGGCTGAAGCTCGCCGGAGCGTTAGAATCATTTTCCATAAATCCGAAAGACAAAATCGCGATCGATGTCGGTGCGTCAACAGGTGGTTTTACGGACGTGTTGCTTGCTCGCGGCGCAGTCAAAGTCTATGCGGTGGATGTTGGGCATGGGCAGTTGCATGAAACATTGCAGCGTGACCCTCGCGTGATCAATCTAGAAAAAACCAATGCACGGACGTTGGATGCGGCCCTGATTCCTGATGCGCCAGAGTTGATTGTGTGCGATGCAAGTTTTATCAGTTTGAAATTGGTGTTACCTGCCGTGATGGCACTCGCACAAGTAGGTGCGCAACTTGTCGCACTCATTAAACCACAATTTGAAGCAGGGCGGGAGCATGTCAGCAAAAGCGGTGTTGTTAAAGACACTAAAATACACGCAAAAATTTGTGATGACATTACTTCTTGGCTTGAGCATGATAGGGGGTGGAGTGTGAAAGGCTTAGTCGAAAGCCCTATCACAGGGCCAGCAGGCAATCATGAATTTTTAGTATGGGCGGTTAAACGTGGCGACTAATTTTACCATTTTCCAAGAAGCGTTTTTATCCTCCCTCGCGCTGCCGCTGCGCGACAATGTCACGCTATTTGCGATGCATTGTTTTGGTAATGTTGCGTTGAAAAAATACTTTATTGTTGGTGTATTAGGTAGCTTTGCTGGCTGCATATTCAGCTATGGTTTTGGACGTGTGTTCTATCAATTGATTTCACGCTTACCGCATGCACTTAAAGCAGAACATTATCTAATGGCACAAGCTTACATGACGCGCTACGGTATCTGGCTTGCACTATTTTATTGGGCAGGACCGCTGTCGCTTGTGCCACTTATACTAGGATTTCTAAGCGTACCCGTATGGCGTGTCGCTCTGGTGGTCGCGCTTGGTGTGGTGTTGGAGTATCGCGTGATACTTGTTATGCCATTGTAAAGTGGTATCTCTGTTAGATTCCAGCTTGCGTTAGAATGACGGGAAGTTAGGTCGCTTTGCTATGCTCTGGGTGACGGAGTTGCAGTAAGCATCTGCCCATCCACACCCGTAATGGTCACATCCACCAACGTCCCAGCAGGGAAATCACCGACCATTTTCACAGGGGCAAAGTGAGGTGTGCGTCCAATATTGTTTTGTTCCATCAGGATGGTGTGAGACGTGCCGATTTGCGCCTGTAAAAACACATCCACCTGAAGGCTTCCGGCTTTACGCAGGCGCGCAGCACGCTCTTTACGAATAGGAGACTTGACCTGCGGCATTTTCGCAGCCGGCGTGCCTGTTCGCGCGGAGTAGGGGAACACATGCAACCACAACAAATCCGCCTCACGCACGATGTTTAGCGTATTGTCAAACATCGCGTCAGTTTCGGTCGGAAACCCTGCGATAATATCCGCGCCAAACACCATATCAGGGCGCACAGCACGCAGTTTTGCACAGACTTCTAATATATCTGCACGCAAATGACGGCGTTTCATCCGTTTCAAGATCATATCATCACCTGCTTGTAAACTTAGGTGCAGATGTGGCATCAAGCGTGGTTCTTCTGCAAAGGCTTGATACAGCTCATCATCAACCTCAATCGCATCAATAGACGACAAGCGCAAACGCGGCAGCTCTGGCACAAGTTTCAAAATACGGCGCACGAGATTGCCAAGCGTCGGGTTAGATGGCAAATCCTCACCATACGAACTGATATCCACCCCCGTTAGCACCACTTCTTTGAAGCCTTGCATCGCCAGTTCACGTACCTGCGCAACTACATCTCCCGCAGGCACGGAGCGGCTATTACCCCGACCATAAGGGATGATGCAAAACGTGCAGCGGTGGTTGCAGCCATTTTGTACCTGAACAAACGCGCGCGTCTGCCCCTCAAACGCACTCACCAAATGCGGCGCAACGTCTTTGACTTCCATAATGTCATTGACGTGAATTTTTTCGTGGTCACTGATAAAAGCTGATGCTTGATGCTTGAATGATGAATCCTGCAACGATGTGTAGGTTTTTGCCTCCAGCTTTTCCTCATTTCCCAACACCACGTCTACTTCATCCATCGCCGCAAACGCCTCAGGATTGACTTGCGCCGCGCAGCCCGTGACGATGACTTTGATGTTGGGATTATTACGCTTTGCCTTGCGAATCTCTTGGCGCGTATGGCGTTCCGCTTCTGCCGTGACCGCACAACTATTGATGATCACAGCATTATCCAGCCCTGCCGCATGCGCGTGATTACGTATCACTTCACTCTCAAAAGCGTTCAGGCGGCAGCCAAGTGTGATAATTTCGACCATTTTAATAAGGCTTTATAGGGTGAGGGGGCATCTTCATAATGCTAAATGTTTAAATTGTCTAGTTATCTTATTGTTTTTTAGCAATTGCATCTTCAATTATATGCTATACCCACTGATTATCATTCAGTGTTCCAGAAAAACTATGTGCTACATCACCTGTCATCCATAGAGGGTGGGCGGGGTCAGCTTCTGTGCCACGCCAGCTGATGTCGAGTTCGCCGCCCGCGAGGAGGATGGTGACATGTTCATCGACCAAACCGCGACGACGTGCTGCGGTCATGGTCGCGCACGCACCTGTGCCACATGCCATGGTTTCACCACAGCCACGTTCCCAGACGCGTAAAGTGATGTGGTGGGAACTGTCGATTTGTGCGACGCTGACATTGACGCGTTGAGGGAAAAGCTGGTGATGTTCAAGTGCAGGTCCTAGTTTTTTGAGTGGCACTGCCCCTACATCAGGCACAAAAAATACCAAATGCGGATTACCCATGCTCACTGCGACACCATCACGCAGCATTTCTGATTCAATCGGGATGTGCAAAGTAGGGATATCGCTGGCAAGCGGGATTTCGTGCCAATTTAGGCGCGGTGTACCCATATTGACTGAGACGCGCTCTTTGCCAGCCAAGCGGCATTCCAGCATCCCTGCCTCAGTATCAATTAGCGCAGCGTCCGAATGTTTTTCACGCATCATCATCCATCCCACGCAGCGTGTCGCATTGCCACATGCACCAACCTCAGAGCCATCTGCATTATAAATCTGCATATAGGCATCGGCACGTGGGCTATAGCGTAAGACAAGTAATTGGTCGCACCCTACACCTGTCGTGCGCGCTGCAATCGCACGTACTATATCGGCGCGTTGCTCCGCTTCAACAAGCTGCATAGGAAATTTACGCTCGTCAATAATGACAAAGTCGTTACCTAGTCCGTGCATTTTTTCAAAGTGTATCATACCACACTCTATCATCTCATGGGACGTAGCGAGGACAGAAGTCCAAGCTCTTTAGTCGTCGAAGGTGTTAGGCTCACGCAACGGACAGTAGACCGAAGCGGGAGCGAATTAAATCCTAAAACGGAATTTCATCATCAAGTTCAGGTGCAGGGGCATAATTGCCGCCACCATTACCAGAGTTTGTCATAGATTGATTGTACCCACCGCCGTAAGATTCTCCACTGCTTTCACCATCACGTTTGCCATCAAGCATGGTCAGGGTTGCATTGAAGCCTTGCAACACCACTTCGGTAGAATATTGGTCTTTGCCTTCTTTGTCTTGCCATTTGCGGGTTTGCAACTGTCCTTCGATATAGACCTTTGAGCCTTTGCGCAGGTAGTTTTTGACGACCTTAACCAGACCATCAGAGAAGACAACGACGCGATGCCATTCAGTTTTTTCTTTACGCTCACCGCTTTTATCTTTCCAGCTCTCAGAGGTGGCGATGCGCAAATTGGCAATCTCGCGTCCATCTTGTGTGGCGCGAATTTCAGGATCTGCCCCTAAGTTACCAAGTAAAATCACTTTATTCACGCTGCCAGCCATATCAAACTCCTAAAAACACATCAAATTACACTTTCATCGTCATATAAGCGTAAATCTCGCTTACATTCCAGCAATAATTCGGTATAACTGGTCAAATTTTAATGCGGACAAAGTAGAAGGCTGTGGTTGGATGAGTAATAGAGACGTTATTTCGATTCGTGGTGCAAAAGAACATAACCTCAAAAATGTGTCGCTGGATATTCCACGTGGACAGTTTGTGGTGATTACGGGGCTTTCGGGTTCGGGCAAATCGTCCTTGGCGTTTGATACGCTGTATGCCGAAGGGCAACGTCGTTATGTTGAATCACTCTCTGCCTATGCGCGTCAGTTCTTGAATATTCAAGATAAGCCTGATGTGGAAAGCATTGATGGGCTTTCACCTGCGATCGCAATTGACCAGAAAACCACCTCAAAAAATCCGCGTTCAACGGTGGGAACGGTCACTGAGATCTATGATTATTTGCGCTTGCTTTATGCACGCATTGGGATTCCGTATTCACCAACAACAGGCAAACCGATTGAAAGTCAAACCGTTTCACAGATGGTTGATGCGATCATGGCGTTGCCGGTGGGGTCGAAATTGCATTTGCTTGCACCGATTGTACGCGGGCGTAAAGGTGAACATGCCAAAGAAATTCGTGATATGGCAAAACGTGGCTTTACGCGTCTGAAAATCAACGGTGAGATGGTGACTATAGAGAATGCGCCATCGCTTGATAAAAACAAGAAACATACGATTGAAGTGGTGGTTGATCGTTTGGTGGTCAAGGATGACTTGGGCAATCGTGTGGCGGATTCGCTCGAGACCGCGCTTGCGCTGAGTGATGGTTTAGTGCATGTGGAAATCGTAGGCTTGCCAGAAGATATTGAAACGCATCATAAAGATGGTGATATTCTGACTTTCTCCTCAAAATTCGCCTGCCCTGAATCTGGCTTTACGCTCGAAGAAATTGAACCGCGTTTATTCTCGTTCAACAGCCCGTTTGGTGCATGCCCCGCCTGTGATGGTTTGGGTTCTGAGATGGTGTTTGATGAAGAATTGGTGTTGCCAGACGGGACAAAATCACTTTATCAAGGGGCGATTGCCCCGTGGGAAGGCACGCAATCAAAATATTTCATCCAAACTTTAGAGGGCTTGGCGCGTCATTATAAATTCAGTCTGCATGACCCTTTTCAAGATTTAACTAAGCGTTTTCAGGATATTATTCTACACGGTTCGGGCGACGAGCCGATTGAGATGCATTTTCATGATGGCGCACGTTCGTTTAAAAGTAATAAGCCATTTGAAGGGGTGATTCCTAACTTACAACGCCGTTACCGCGAGACGGATTCGGCGTGGGTGCGTGAGGAGTTAGAGAAATTCCAAAATAAAACCCATTGTCAAACCTGTAATGGCTACCGTTTGAAGCCTGAGACCTTGTGCATTAAAGTCGGCGAGCTGCATATTGGCGAAGTCTGTCGTATGAGCATCGAAGCCAGTAGCATATGGTTCAATGAATTGGCTGAAAAACTCAATCCAACTCACCAAAAGATCTCAGAAAAAGTGCTTAAAGAGATTCGTGATAGATTAGGGTTTTTGGTCAATGTTGGGCTAGATTATCTCTCGCTTTCGCGTGAATCTGGGACACTTTCAGGTGGAGAATCGCAGCGTATTCGCTTGGCGTCACAAATTGGTTCAGGCTTGTCAGGCGTACTCTACGTTCTTGACGAGCCGTCAATTGGGTTACATCAATGCGATAATGCCCGTTTGATTCATACATTAACACACCTGCGTGATTTGGGAAATTCAGTGATTGTGGTCGAGCATGATGAAGACACGATGCGTCATGCTGACCATTTGATTGATATGGGTCCTGGCGCAGGCGTGCATGGCGGGCAGGTTGTTGCGCAAGGTACGGTGCAAGAAGTGATGGATACCGAAGGTAGCGTGACGGGGGATTTTCTCTCAGGTCGCAGATTCATCAAAGTGCCAGAAAAACGCCGTGCTACCGTCAAGCATCGTCAGATCCATGTTGAAGGTTGTACCGCAAATAATCTGAAAAACATCACCGTCGATGTGCCGCTTGGCGTGATGACGTGCGTTACAGGGGTTTCAGGCGGCGGTAAGTCTAGCTTTGTGATTGAGACACTGTATAAAGCAGCAGCAAAACGCATCATGGGTACAAAGGCAATGGCGGGTGCGCATACCGCGATGCGTGGTTTAGAGTTTTTGGATAAAGTGATCGAGATCGATCAATCGCCAATTGGACGTACACCGCGCTCGAATCCTGCGACGTATACTGGCGCATTCGGGCCAATTCGTGATTGGTTTACCGCGTTGCCAGAAGCAAAAGCGCGTGGTTATAAATCTGGGCGTTTTTCATTCAACGTTAAGGGTGGACGTTGCGAAGCATGTCAGGGTGATGGGCTTATCAAAATTGAGATGCATTTTTTGCCTGATGTTTATGTGATG
Source organism: Rickettsiales bacterium (assembly GCA_036770365.1). GTDB lineage: Bacteria > Pseudomonadota > Alphaproteobacteria > Rickettsiales > UBA998 > DAIPJH01. Next base: position 175,098 of record DAIPJH010000001.1, on the reverse strand, counting down.
TGCGATGCCTGCAAAGGCAAACGCTATAACCGCGAGACGTTGGAGATCAAATATAAAGATAAATCGATTGCGGAAGTCTTGGCGATGACGGTAGATGAGGCGGTCGGATTTTTTGCTGCGCAAACCTCTATCCGTGAGAAAATGCTTTGTTTGCAGGAGGTTGGTCTTGGTTATATTAAGCTTGGGCAATCCGCGACCACCTTGTCGGGCGGGGAAGCGCAGCGCATTAAACTCGCCAAAGAACTCTCTAAACGCGCCACAGGTCGCACACTCTATATTCTCGATGAGCCAACCACAGGACTTCACTCTGAAGACATTGCACGCTTACTTAAAGTGCTGCATACGCTGGTTGATACGGGTAATACGATGGTTATTATTGAGCATAATCTTGATGTTATTAAAACCTCTGATTGGGTGGTCGATATTGGTCCTGGTGGCGGTATCAAGGGTGGTACAGTTGTTGCCTTTGGTACACCTGAAGACATTGCCGCCTGCGAAGATAGTATTACGGGTCATTATCTGAGACCGTTGTTAGTGGGTAGAGATCAAGATTCAGGGGTTAGTAAGAAGACGGCTTAGTTCTTTTTCTCTCACCCAATCCTCTCCCACATGTGGGAGAGGGAGAACTGCATAAAAACACCCTCAGAGTTTCCACTATGAGGGTGTTTGTGGCTATAAGTTCAATGTTTAACGTGTTGCAGTAAGTTCCTGTGCGGATTTAGCTTTGCTGCCAACGATAAAAGTGTCATTACCCGCGTCTGAGAGTTCAATGTCTTTGCCTGACTTTTTGACAGCCTCTTGTGCGCGTTTGAGTTCTTCTGCGCTGATTTTGCCATCCAGCTCTGCGCCTTGGCTACCAGCTAATACTTCAAGCTGCTTAATAACACCTTCTGCCGCAGATCCTTTATTGTATTCTTGATTAAGCTTGATGCTGACGCGGTTAACGTCATTGCTTGGGGTGTCATCAGTTTTATTCATAAGAGCCATTAAGGCTTTGATGAACCTCATGATAGCACTATCTTCTTGGCCGCTGGTGGAAAGGCTTCGAGTGTTTGTTCCCTCTGGTTCACCTGTCGCAACATCGCTTGCGCTACCAGCACGTCCCGCTGATCCGCTGACAGATCCGCGTGTTGTTACTCCACGTCTAATTTCTGCGCGTTCCGCTGCGCCATCTACTTCAGCGCGAAGTACAAAATTGTCATTTCCACCGCGACCAATATTGCCAGCTTCTCGATCTGCTCTGCGTACATCAGTATCAGTTTTAATTCGAACTAAATTATTTTCGTTAACAGCAGAACGTACGTCATCTTCTGAGGTTCGTCCCATCAATCTGTTAAAGCCCGTGCCAATTAAATCTTTTACTGGTCCGCCGAAAAGAGTCATATAAAGTTGGGTTTTTTGACCACCAATGCCACCAAAGCCCCCACCTAAAAGACCTCCGCCCAATAAACCAAGTACGCCACCAGCTTCATTGATTATGCCGCCAGAATTACGACTAGATGTGGTCCTAGAAATGACTTGTCCTTGAGCGTTATAACGCACAGAATCATAATTAGACGTGCTACCCATTGCATCCTCCGCATCTATTATTGCGATTTATTTTCATAGTATGACTATAACCGTTTTGTGTTACAGAAATATGACGTTAATGTGCTAGATTGCATTTTTTTGATTATTTTTGTTGGAAGGGTAATTTTGTGGGAATGAAAAGGAAGCATTAAGGGAACAAAAAACATCTGGTCACCTGCGAGGAATGGCCAAGAGGGGCAGCGCACGCCAACCAATTTGACTCTCTGTCATTTTAGCGTAAGCTGGAATCTGGATAAATCACACGCAACGATTCCACTTTACAGTAGAATGACAAATAACTGGATTGCTTTGCTTACGCTCACAATGACGAAGTACTACTTTGCTTTAACAGTCGTCGCAGTCATGGTGTACGAGATGGTGACCTTTGAACCAACTTTTACATCCGCAGGAACAACCGCCGCGCCGCGTGCGATTTCCCAAGATTCTTTGCCTTTTTGTACGGTGATAGCTTGATCACTGATCGCGGTGACAGGGCCAGTTACTTGATAGGTCTTGCCACCCGCAAGTGCAGCGGTGCTGATGAGAACAAGCGCAGAAGCAGAAATAAGAGCTTTCAACATGATAAGTACCTTTGAGTTTGGTTGTTTGTAGAATAAATCTTTATTATTTCAGCACAAGCTGGAATCTTGGAAATACCATCTTTAGGTTTTACTTCACAGTGGAATGACACAATAAAAAGCAAGGTAGAACATACTGTTTCTTAATGTAAGAGGCAAGAAAATTAAGGATAAACGAGGGAAAAATCCCAGCCGTTTGCATTGTGCGTAAACGTACCGCGATGATGTAAACGGAAATCTTGCCCATGCCAAAATTCTATTGACTGTGGGACGATGCGCCACCCGCCCCAAAAGTCTGGACGAGGGATGTCTGTGGCGTCCTTAAAATGTTCTTCCAGTAAGGCGTAGCGTTTATCAAACGTAGCGCGTGAATCAAGTTTATCGGATTGATGCGAAGCGTATGCACCGAGTTGCTTCTCGCGTCCACGACTGGCAAAATAGGCATCTGCTTCGCCTTCGCTTACTAATACGGCGGTGCCATTGATGCGAATCTGGCGGTAAAGCGATGGCCAGTAAAAGCACAGTTCCGCATGGGGATTTTCACGTAAATCTCGGCTTTTATGGCTTTTAAGGTTGGTGTAGAACACAAAGCCGCGTTTATCAAACCCCTTAAGTAAGACAATGCGGGTGGAGGGGATACCCATTGAACTTGCTGTTGCAAGTGTCATTGCGGTGTGATCATCCACTTTCACATCATTTGCCGCCAGCGCATACCACGCCTCAAATACATCATAAGGGTCATTAAGGGCAAAATCGTCAGAGAGGATATTGGTGAGCATGGGTTTTTCCTTGTTATGCGTTGTCAGTTATGGAGTATGAGTAAGAGCTTAACGATTGACCACTGATAACTCATAAGTCATAACTTCTTCAGGCGTATCCGCCTCAATCATCACGGTTTCTTCAATGCGGCGGATATCATAGGTCGCCAAAGGCTTTGGAATCTCACGGTTTTTTGCAGGGTGAACGCCAAGTTGGTTGATGCGGTGCATTTTGGGCAGTAAGCGCGAATTGACGCTACGCGCAAATTTCTCAAAATGTTCGACCGTTGACTTGATGCCCGTTCCGACTTTATCCACATGCGAGAATGCCACCGCTACGCTTTCCATCAAGTCTTTGACGGTTTTGATGATCTCCGCTTCGTTTTCCGCTTGGCGTGCTGCGGCGATATTCATTTTTGCTAGTGAGAACAAACCCGTCAGGCTGGCTGGGCCTGCGAGAATAATATCCGCTTTTTCTAATTTTTCATCAAATTGTGGGTCAGCCGAGCGGATTTTTTCGACCGCAGACTCACTTGGCAAATACATCACATTAAAAATATGCCCGATATTACCGCTGCGTCCCGCCTCGCGGTATTGCTGCGAGATGGCGGAGCGGTAGTCACGCGCACTTAGGGTACGTAAATGCTCATTCATCGACTTTTTAAGTTTATCCATCAGCGCAGCTTCTGCTTCTGTACCTTCCGCTTCGGCGATTTCCATCAGGAATTTTGATGCCTTAGAATCAATCACCATGACCATGTCTTGCGGTAAGAAAATCACCGCGTCAGGGCGCAGCCCCCCGCGAGATTCCCCTGCGATATGGTACTGCATAATAAAATCACGCCCAACCTCAAGCCCAAGATTCTTGAGCGAGTTTTCTAGCCCGATTTCTGCCATTTTCCCTGCGCCACCTGGGTTGGTGAGTGCGCGCATTACGGTTTCCATGCGCGTTGATGTATTGCTCGAAATGTCTTTAAGTGAATGCACTGATTTGGTAATGGTATCAAACTGCATCAGCAGTTTTTCCGTGGTTTCCTTCACTTGCATTTCTTGTTGGCGTTTAACTTCTTCGGATTCACGTTTGTGATCTTCGAGTAGTTTGCTTGACATTTTGCTGCCAGCTTCAAGCACTGCCGCTTCTGAAAGCTTGATGAATTCTTTTCGGTGTTGCTCCCAATCCTCCATGCGGCGTTGAAGGTCACGCATGCGTTGTTCGTTGAGTTCTAGGAGTTTATCCGCTTCCGCCGCTTGTTCTTTGGCATGATCACGTTCTTCACGTGCTACGTTGCGTTCTTCCATGATCATATCAATTTGGCGCATTGCTTCGGCGCGCTCGGTTACTGCGGAGGCGCGTTCTTCCACCAGTTTCATATATTCTTTGCGTAGTTCCTCCAACGCTTCTAGTTGTGCTTTCATCGTGTCATTACTCTGCAATGCACTAGCAAGTTCCATTTCGCGTTGTTTTAAACGAAGATATAGTCGTTTAAGCGTATGCAGTGCAAATAAGGCAATCCCCGCCGCGACAATCAGCCCAATGGCTAAGGTGACAAAAAAGGCGATAGGTATCATTTGCTGTTCGGTCATGATTATTTCCTTGTTTTACATCTTGCAAAAACGATACAAACAATTAAGCCTTGTCATACTAGCACAAGCTGGTATCCAGACGTTTTAGATTCCAGCGTACGCTGGAATGACAGAAATACATTATAGAAACTTATGATACGTAGGGCAATCTTTTATGGCTACTTCTTCAATGCAATTTTCAGCGGTGATTTTGGCAGCGGGCAAAGGTACGCGTATGAAATCTGCGTTGCCAAAAGTGATGCATCAGATTGCTTCGCGTCCGATGATTGCGCACGTGGTTGCCAGTGTGTCGCAGCTTGAGCCGAAAAAGATTGTGATTGTGACGGCCGACGGCATGGACGATGTGATTGTGACGGCAAAAAAGGTTAATCCAGTGTGTGAGCAAGCGATACAGAAAGCGCAGCTCGGTACGGGTGATGCTGTGTTGGCGGCGCAAGATACGCTTAAAGTTAAAGAAGCACACAATGTACTTGTGTTATATGGTGATACACCGTTGATTCGCCCATGTACGTTGGAGAAAATGACTGCCGCATTAGAAGAATATGATGTGGTCGTGCTTGGGATGCGTCCACGCGACGCTGGGGTGTATGGGCGTTTGGTGGTGGATGAATCAGGTGAGCTACAAGCGATTGTTGAATATAAAGATGCTAACGATGCGATTCGTGCATTGAATCTTTGCAATTCTGGCGTGATGGCGGTCGGTCGTAAAGCGCGAATTTTTGATTTGCTTGCCAAAGTAACTAATAATAACGCTAGTGGCGAATATTATTTGACGGATGTTGTAGCTATCGCTCGTACTGAAGGTTTGTCTTGCGGTGTTGTTGAAGCATCCGAAGAAGAATTGATGGGGGTGAACTCGCGCCGTGAATTAGCAGCGGCAGAAGCCGTCTTTCAAACGCGATTACGAAATGCGGCGATGGATGCTGGCGTAACGATGATTGCTCCTGAGTCCGTGTTTTTGGCGGCGGATACGCAGTTTGGAATAGACGTTATTTTGCAGCCGAATCTGTTTTTTGGTGAAGGGGTGCGTGTCGGTAGCCGCACGGAGATCCGTATGGGATCGCATCTTGAAGGTGCGACCATTGGCGATGATTGTATCGTTGGACCGTTTGCGCGACTGCGCCCTCAGACCGTGCTAATGGGTGATAATAAGGTTGGAAACTTCGTAGAACTCAAAAAAACCGTAATGGAATCAGGCGCGCAAGCCAGCCATTTATCCTATCTTGGGGATGCACGCATTGGCGAAGAAACCAATATTGGGGCAGGGACGATTACCTGTAATTATGACGGCTACAATAAGTTTGAGACAATTATTGGTAAAGGCGCGTTCATTGGCTCAAATACAGCGTTAGTTGCACCCGTGACGGTCGGAGACGGTGCTATTATTGGCGCAGGGTCAGTGATTACCGAGGATGTCACCATTAATGCACTTGCGCTTTCACGCGCCGAGCAGCATGAAAAGATTGATTGGGCTGAGCGTTTTCGGGCGCGGAAGAAGCAAGGTGAAGCTTGATTTTTTGGCAAAGACCTGTTAAGTAAGTCAACTATTAATACGTCGTTAGTCGCTAGTCATTTGTCACTAGTATATTCTCGCTAACGACTAACAACTAACGACTAGAGACCCCCTATGTTTATCCAAACCGAACCGACTCCAAACCCTATGACACTCAAGTTTTTGCCTGGGCAAGCGGTACTGGGTGAGGGGACGCGTTTTTATACGAGCGGTAAGGCGGCGGCAGAGTCGCCTTTGGCGGAAGCGTTGTTCGCGATTGATGGAGTGAGTGCGATTTTTCTTGGGTCGGATTTTATTACCGTCACCAAAAAGCATGACCTTGAGTGGAGCTTGATTAAAACGGATTTACTCACCACGATTATGGATCATTTTGTCGCTGGTAAGCCTGTGATTTTGGGACAGGCTGAGCGTAAAAAGGTGAACGTTGAAGGGGAAGATACGATTGTCACGCAGATCAAAGAATTGATTGAAACCCGTGTCCGCCCTGCGGTGGCGATGGACGGTGGCGATATCGTATTCCATAGTTTTGAAGATGGTATTGTAAAGCTAGAGATGCACGGCGCATGCTCAGGTTGCCCAAGTTCGACCTTTACGCTTAAGCAAGGTATCGAAAATATGCTCAAGCATTATATTCCAGAAGTTATAGCAGTTGAGCCTGCCTAGTGTTTTGAAGTGTTATTGCTTGCCAACTTGGTTTGGCTTAGAGGCAGGGGGGATATAGTGGTAGCTACCCTCATGATCTACGGGAATCGCTGCCTCAGAAAGCCCTGCATCTTTCAGAGCTTTATTAAGTCCAGTGATGATTTTTAATTCACTTGCATCCACTTTGCCGTCCGCAAGAGCATGTTCGGTGGTGTCTTTGATAATGGTTTGTAGATGTGACGGTGCAAGTGCTGGCGCAACGCTGATGCGAGGCAGCAGGTTTCCTAGGGCTGGGTTATCTTTATTTTCTTCACGCAACTGCGCTATCGCTTGATTAAAGCCTTGGATTTTATCTGGTGCAATGGCAAGTGTTGGTGAAATCACTGGTAGACTAACATCTTGTGTTCTGGGTGGTTCAGTCGTTGTGGTGGTTGGGGTATGTGGTTTAATATCAGAATCGGGCGCAGTTCCAGTTGCAGAGAGTCCCATAATATTGGCAAAAAGCCCCGAGTAACCCCCTTCTTTACCATCCGTACCGATATGCACAAAGGCGGGTTCACCACCTGTTTTACGTAGTCCTGTCACGCGTTCTGCTAGTTGCAGACGCTCTTTTTCATCTTTGACGCCAAGTTCAGTAGGGCTGGTTGCGATGATACCCTCATAGGTGCTTACCACACGGCGTTCATTCGCATTTTCTTCTGCGGCAGTAATGATAGGATTGTTGGTTGCACCTATGAAAGAGTACCCAGTGAATTTATAGAGCAATGCATCAAGGAACATCAAGAAGCGCATTAGCATGCCGCCGCCTATGTCCTTTTCACCCGCTTCATTCCATGCCTTGGTTATATCACCAAATTCCATACTGCTATCTTCACCGCGAAAGCTTTTTTGGATGATGCTTTTAATTTTGGTATTCGTGCCAACGCCGTAAATTGAGCCAAGCGTGGTATCGGCTGTGCCTTCTAATGTACCAATATCAAGCTGCGAACCCTGAGACTTTAGTGCATTCTGCGCGACATCAAGTGCCATTTGCTGCTTATGGTCTTGTTTAACCTTTTCTGTGCCAAAGGCGTGCGCAAGCATGGTGCTACCCAATCCATGCAAGCTTGTGCCATAGCGATCTTGTGGCTTACCATCTTTACTCATGCCTACAATCACATCTTGATAGGATACCAACATGCCATCATTGAGATCACCAAGATTTTCTTTTGCTAACGCTTGGCGCACACGTAGAGCCATGGCATCTGAATGAGCGTCTAATGCGCCAAGGGATGCAATTGTACCTTCACCAAGGTTTTTGCCTTTTTGTTCTTGCATATAGTCATACATGGTATTGCTTGCAACATCTGCCAATTTGGTGACATCAGCATCATTATAGGCGACGCCACGTTTGGTCAGTTCTGGCTTGAGTTTGGCAATAATACCTGTTTTGAGTTCATCCACGATACTATTACGAGCAGCATTCGCGTTCTTGGGGTCAGCTTTTCCAGCGTCCACAGCTCCTGAAATCATAATGCCGCCCATTGCCATCTGATCGTAAGATTTCTCAAACTCGCTTTGTGGTCTTGCAGGTGGAGGAGGCGGAGGAGGTGGTGTTGTCGCGGCTGAAGCTGGCGGCTGGGTTTGATTATCTGTCTGAGTTTTATTAACAGGCTGTTGTGCTACCCCTGTGGCTACAGGAGGTTGCGCCGCTGAAGGTTTTACTAGTTTGCCTGCTGTGTCTCTAGTTGGCTTGTTAGTTGTTGAGGGAGATGTTGGTGTGGTTTGTGGTTGTTCCGTAGCATGTGAAGCTTCTTTTTTCTTCTCAAATCCTTTGGCTGCATCGTGTGCCATTTGTCTAAGCGGATGTAATTCATCAATTGCTTTGCCAGTGCCTGCCAATGCCATAGCTACATCAAGGTTAGAAGAAAGGGTTTCACCTTCTTTTTTTCCACTATTAACCATTGCAGTGAGCATGGTCAGGCTAGTGGGATAACTAGACTGGAGTGTTTGTTGAAAATCCTTGGCAAGAGTGTCAGCGTAGGCTGCGGCGGTGATCTTACCATTCTTGACGTTTTCTAAGTCAGCAGTATGGCGGTCACGAACCTTGATAAATGCTTCAGCAATATCTGCGGGGACTTTTTGTTTGACCGCATATAGTTTACCTTTTTGGAAAACTGAGAGGTCTTTCTTACTTGCAGCCTCATCCATCTGTGCGACCACGTGGTCTTTCACTTCCGCTTGCGTTGTTGTCAGAAAGTTGATGGCCATTATCCGCTACTTCATCTCAAAAAATACTTTTTCCTAAGATACAGACTACCACCTCCATGTTACTGTTTGATGACAAATGCATGAAGAAATGAAAAAGTTTGAGTGGAAACGGCATTAAATCACAAAGCCATTATCTTCCTGCCCAAGTTCGCGCAAGATCTCATGAATATTTTGTTCGGATTCAACGAGGCGGCTTTTGAGGGCGGCAAAGTCAGGCATAGCTGTAGCATCAACCAGAATTTTTTTAAGTCCCTCAGGAGTATTGGCTTCATCTAGGCTACCATTGCTGCATAAGCGAAGATAAAAAAGTAAGGTGGTGAGTAGAGAACGCGTCAGCATGACGTCTGAGATATAGCCGACATGCACGCGTTTGCTTTCACGCAAGCGTTTGAGGGTTTCAGGGACGGTCGCGGCAGGAATACCCTCCACATGTTTTGCATGACACAAGATCCAATACTGCACGATGAAGTCTGTATCCATTAGCCCGCCATGCGCATATTTAATATCCCATGGGTTGTTGCTGCCAAATTGTCCCGTGATTTTGTCGCGCATTGTGTGGATGGCATCTGCAATGGCTTTAGGGTGAGGGGCAGAGAGCTGTTGGCGTTCAATTAAACGGTTGAGGTCACGTGCAAAACTGTCAGTCGCATATAAAACGCGACCACGTGTCAGCGCAAGTTTTTCAAAGACCCATGCGGACTCAGTATAATATTTATCAAGTGCATCAAGTGTAACGGCGAGCGCACCATCATTGCCAAAAGGACGTAAACGTGTATCCACATCGTAGAGTTTGCCATGGCGTGATAGCGCGGTGAATGTACCTAAGATACGTTGACAGAGGCGGTTATAATAGGCAGGAGAATACCTGGCCGTTTTCCCCTACGAGGGGGGGCAGGTCTGTGGTAGATCGCACGAAAAAAATAGTGTGAGTGTATGTTCTGAAGTCGTCTCCCAGCTTACCTGCTTTCCGAA
>DAIPJH010000001.1:0-165222 GCA_036770365.1 Rickettsiales bacterium | reverse complement strand
GAGTCATCAGAGACTTTTCACCGCTGGAGGCAATGACGTTCTCTGGAGCGCGGTAGACAAAAACAAGGTCAATATCTGACTCAAAGGTCATCTCACGCGTGCCAAGTTTGCCGAGTGCGATGATGCCGAGCGAGCCACCCTCAACATAACCATACTGACGTTCAAACAAGGTGGTGACATTGATAACCGCCTGTTCAAGAAGGCAATCTGCGAGATCAGATAAAAAGACGCCTGTACGCTCCGCATCGACCATCCCTTTGAGGAGCTGCACCCCAGCTTGAAACATTTTTTCTTTGCGGAAGCGGTGGAGCATCATCAATACATCCTCATCATCACGTGCATACACAAGTTGTTCATCAAGCATACGTTTAAGCGCAGCAAGTGTAGGCAGTTCTCCATAGAAATCGCCGAGAAGTGTTGCTTCTAATAAATGAGGGTCTTGGCTGAGAGCCGTGCCGAGTGATGGCGCACTACCCAATATTTCTGCGATTAGTTTGAGTAACTCAGGGTTCGACTGAAAGAGCGAAAAGATTTGTACTCCTGCAGGTAAGCGTGACATAAACTCATCAAAACGCGTGAAAGCATCATCTGGGTTGGCGGTTTCACTTAATGCTTTCAGTACAGAGGGCATCAATTCGGTAAGTAGTTCACGGGAGCGGTGGGTGCGTGTGCAGCGGCGGTTGCCCTTATGCCAGTCCATCACGCTAGTAGAAATTCTTTCTGCGTAGGAATATCCCATGTTTTTTAGGGTTTCTAGGGTGGCGTGATCATGGTCAACCCCTGTGAAAACAAGGCTTCCACTTGCACTAAGAGGTTCGCTATCACGAAAAGCAGCAAGGTAGTGTGCATGCACTAGCTTCAGGTGGCTTTCAAGCTCTCTACAAAAATCCTTGGGTTTGATATAGCCAAGAAAATGCGCAAGCTGTGCAAGTTGTTTGGGGTCTTCGGGGATGGTTTGGGTTTGTTCATCGGCTATCATTTGCAGACGGTGTTCAACATTGCGTAGAAAGCGATAAGAATCACTGAGAGAACGTACTACCGAACTGTTGACCATGTCGAGAGTCTCAAGACGGCGTAGTGTTTCCAATGTCCCACGCAGGCGTATCTCAGGGCGTTTTCCTCCCCAGATAAGTTGATAAATCTGACCAAAGAATTCTATTTCGCGGATGCCGCCATAGCCTGTTTTGATATTATGACCAATCGCAGAAATATCACTACTTTTACCACGATGCATTTGGCGTTTGATGGAGAGGATGTCATCAATTGCAGCAAAATCAAGATGTCTGCGCCACATAAAGGGTTGAATCGCTGCAAGAAAATTATCACCTGTGACCATGTCTCCTGCAACAATTCGAGCCTTAATCATGGCTGCTCGCTCCCAGTTCTGCCCAACAGTTTCATAGTAGGAAATGGCGGCGTGAGTGGTCATCGCAGGTGGGGTTGAGGCGGGGTCAGGGCGTAGACGTAAGTCGGTGCGAAAGACATAGCCTTCCTTTGTGCGTTCTTGCATGAGGGTTACGATGTCTTGTGCAAGGCGTGTCATAAAATGTTGGAGCGAATGGCGACCGTGATAAGTAAAGCGGTCAGGTTCATAAAGAATGATAAGGTCAATATCACTCGAATAATTAAGTGTATGCGAACCAAGCTTACCCATGCCAATGATAAAAATGCCGCAGTCTTTTTGTGGATTATCAGGACAGGTGAGTGTGATTTGTCCTGTCTGGTGGGCGCATCTTAAAAGAGTGTCAAGGCATAGCAGCAGTGTGTAATCTGCAAAGTCACTCAATGCGCCAGTACAGTTCTCCATTGACCATACGCCCGCAATGTCTGCTAGTCCGATTGCAAGTGCGACTTTGGATTTGGCAATGCGAAGTGGCGTCATTAATGCCTTGCTGTCCGTGAGCGTGCCTGTGGCGAGGTGTAATTCTTTGTTGATGCTTCGTAAGGTCTCTTCGATGCCTTCTTCAAAAAACTGATGAAAGACGGTGGGGTAGCGTCCGATCAATCCAAAAAGGTAAGGGGAACATCCTGCGATCAGGCGAAGGAATTTTGAAGCATCACCATATAATTCAAGATGGTGAAAAAATTGTGATATTTCAGGGTAATCAAGGGTAATATTATCAATTAAACGCTCGATGAGCATGTCACAATCTGTCAGCGATAGCTGCTCCTCATCAGACGCATCTGAGGATAAAAATTCTTTGCGCTTGGGATTTTCTTGCATCCGATGATTTACCCGTGATACTGAAGTGACCTAATGACTCTGCGCTTGTATATTTTTCAGCGTAGGCACTATAACAGGCAGCGCAACGTGAAACAATGACAGAATCACCCAAACATGGTGCTTTAGACGCACAAAACATGCCTAAAGGCTTACATGTGCCACACTCACGAGAGGAATTGGCAGAGGATGTAGCCGTGTTGATGCAGAATGCGCAGTCTCATTTGCCTGAAAAGTTACGTGGACATAGCCGTTGGTGGTGGTTGGCACACGTGATGATCATCCCTGTGTTGGTGGTGATGTTGCTGACAATTTGGCTTGGGACAGGGGTGCGTAATGTTGATGCTATTAAACCATTTTTAATTCATGAATTAGATGGTCAAACCTCCCCCTATCATGCACAGGTGAGGACACTTCAGATGTACCTCGATACAAAAAAATGGCATTTGATTGCTGACTTAAAGCAGTTAGAGGTGAGTACAGATAGCGGGCATAAAGTAGTCCAGTTTCCTGCAATCCGTTTAACGTTAAAATGGACGGCTTTGCTAGCGGGACACATCAAGGTGAAGGAACTAGGTATCCTTAGCCCATCACTGACATTGCAGCGGGATGCGAGCGGTGCTTTGTCGCTCAATATTGCGGCACAGACAGAGGCGATCGCTACTCAGACGTCATCCCTTTCTACTTCCTCTCCTTTGCATGTAAGTGAGATATTAATGGGGATTCGTAGTCTTGGTTTGGATCGTGTGGGGCTGTATAATGGCAGTATTGCGATGGGGGCGGGTGCAGGGCGCGTCTTGTGGCACACCCCCTCAGCGGTGGTTTCTTTTAAAGGTGAAGACGAACGCAACTTGCGTATAGGTTATGACATCACATTGAGTGATAATACGCAAGAAGCAAGACTTTCTGGTGTTGCGGCGATGAATCAAGCCGATAAGTCCTTAAACGTAGAAGCTCAGCTTGCAAATTTTCCTCTTTATACCCTCGCACCACTTCATGAACGTTTGAAGGTGTTTGAAGCGGTGAAAGTGCATCTCACGGGGAAAGCGTCATTGATCATCGAGGCCTCAGGGGCGGTACGCCAACTTGAATTTGATATTTCTAAAGGAGGTGGTCTGATTCAGGATGCTCATTTTTTCCCTGATGCGGTGACATTGAATCAAGTCCATATCAAAGGGTCTGCGCAGCAAGATTTTAGCCACTTAACAATAGATGATATGGCAATAAAACTTGGTGAAGGGGCGTCACTCAAGGGGCATGCATTGATTGATTGGATGCCTGCCACGGCTCAAGCTCCTACGTCACTTGCGGTCAAGGCGCAGGCGGAGGCATACCGAGTGAATGTTGCGGATATTAAACGTTATTGGCCTGCGCCGCTTGCACCCATGTCGCGTACATGGGTAATGGAAAATTTGCAGGCAGGTATCATTCCTCGAGGTGAGATCGTGATTGATATCAAGCCAGAAGATACCCGTTCGCTACCGCTTCCTGATCATTATTTGAAAGCAGCAGTGCAAGTGGAAGGAGCAAAAGTACGCTATTTACCAAATATGCCAGAGGTCACGGATGTGAGCGGTATGGTCTATTTTACAGGGCGGTCTATGCGCGTGGAAGCGCAAACAGGAAAATCATTGAGTGCGAGTGTACTGCATAAGGCGGCAGTGGAGATTCCTGATTTTTTCGATGAAGCGCATGGTATCCCCATGACGGTAGATATTGATGCCGATTCGGTAGCCGCAGATGTGGCGGAAGTGATGTCGAAAGAACGGCTGAATCTTGGTGCATCACTAAATCTAAATCCTAAAATGGCCAAGGGGATGGCAAAAGGTACAATATCTCTCAAATTCCCAATGTTTAGCCATGTTGTTCCAGCAGGTGAGCCTGTGGTGGTGTATCAAATTAAGGCCCAGATGGAGAAAGTGTCGCAAAATAAGGTGCTAGATAAATGGGATATCAATGGGTTAAAAGGTACGTTTGAGGCAAACAATGCACAGTTGAAACTAGTAGGCTTAATGAACCTTAATGGGTTAGATGTTGACCTAACAATCACAGACAGTTATGGCGTGAATCCTGCCACACGTTATCAGTTAAAAGGGCAAATCCCCGTGACAAAGCTTGATATGTTTGGTGTGAAGGAAATACCTCATGTCTCTGGAATATTGGGTGTTGACGCCGATATTTTTGAAAAAAAGGGGCAATCTCCTTTGTCAAAAGTGAGTTTGGATTTGACACAGGCAGAACTAGAAATACCTATCATGTTGTGGAAAAAGCCAGCAGGTATAGAAGCATCAGGCAAGCTGGTACACCAATCTATTAAGCCTTTTGAGATGATTTCTGATTTTCAGTTGAAATCTTCGGGACTGTATATGCAAGGTGATATGCAAATTGATGGTGATACTAAAGAGATATCTACATTGCATTTGAAAGAGTTGCGTTATGGGCGTACCGATGTGGCATTAGATTATGCCGTGAACAAACAGGGAATTCGTACAGTAGCGATGCGCGGAGCGAATGCAGATGCAACCCCATGGATAGGGGAAGAAGATGAAGAGAGTTTAGGCACAGGTAAGCAGCAGGCTGATAAAAAACCTACGCCTTCTGTGCCACAAGAGGATGCGATCTCAAAATTGGTGAACATGGATGTTGATGTGCAAGTGGCACGCTTGCAAACAGGGCGCGAGCGTGCATTTCAACCATTTAAGGCGCAGCTTAATTGTCGTAATATTTGTTCTTACGTTGATGTGCATGGCAAGACCAAGTCGGGGAATGATTTCGATTGGCAGGTACGCTCTACAGGGGCAGCACGGAGTTTGCGTGGTGGCAGTAATAATGCGGGCGAGGTCTTCCATATTTTAGGTATCACCAAGCATATGCGGCGTGGTCAATTAACGGTTGAAGGGCGTTTTGATGATGCAGAGGCTAATCATCCATTGAAAGGCACGCTGCTTGTACAGGATTTTACGGTGGTGAATGGGCCAATTTTGACGCGCTTGTTATCACTGATGTCACTTACAGGTATGGTGAATATGTTGTCTGGTTCAGGGATTGAGTTTAAAAAAGCACAAAGTGACTTTGGATATACCGCAGATGCTCTTGTGTTATCGAACACACGAGCGCATGGTTCTGCAATAGGACTCACCGTATCAGGAAAGATTTCTCCTTTTGCTGGGGTGATGGCATTGGAAGGGACGTTAGTGCCTGCTTATTCCGCCAATTCGATACTTGGTAATATCCCTGTGCTTGGGACATTGCTGACAGGTGGTGAGGGTGGTGGCATCATTGCTGCAAATTTTAGTATCAAAGGCAATACGGGTGATCCGAGCGTGATGGTCAACCCACTTTCTTTATTAACACCAGGTTTTCTTCGGAAAATATTTGATATTGCTGACTAGGGCTGTGTAATAACACCGCCTGTTGGTTTGACTTCTTTGGTTTTATTAAAGAGATCTTCCACATTTTGGGGTTGCTCCGTGTTTTGATCTTTTTTCGTGGTCTCTGGCTGTACTTCTTTGGTGCAATCAAGGCTACCTGAGCTATCTTCTTTGAGAGTCAATGTGATAGGTTTTTGCAAAGACTCACAACGATAATCAATAGATAACTCTTTGCCGCAGCTTATATTGTCTTTGAAAATATCGCTACCAAGTTGGGTCGCACTGGCAGAAACCACGCAGTTATCATGTCCATTGCAGCGTTGTGATACTTCACGTAAGACGTTATTCGGTTGAACCAACGCTTGTTGAGTTTTTCTATCCTCACGCATTTGTTGGATAGTGGGGTTACAGTTTTCACCCCATGTAGCACGTGAAATTTGAATGAAGCGCGTGCCAACAGGCTGAGATGCCCGTTGTTCAGGCTGTTTAGACGCCATCATGTATAGAACCACTAATGCAATCAATAAAAGTGGTGCAGCGACATAATGATATTTCATATTCATGGTGATAACCTTGTATAGATGCGAAAATACCTTAGGCATTATTCACATTCACCTCCGTGAAAGTCAAGGAGAAGCTTATTGGGTGGCAGATGTAGAGCGTTCTGCGCTGGAAGGTGGTCGCGCTTCATTAGGGGTTGCTGGTGGTTTTATCTGACCAGTTTCTTCCTCATCTGACGCGGCAACAAGTTGATGCGCGCCATACAATGTTGCTGGAATCAACACTCTTTTTTTAGTAACAAGTGTTAAAGTAGGGGCAACTGCCTTACGCCAATTATCGGGGTTAATAGCATTCTTAGCAAACTCGGCAAGCTGTTCTTTGGTAAAGGCGACCCCCTCATTTACGGTGCGTAACATGCCTCCAAGTGACGCAGAAGGAATAGAAACCGTTGCTTTGCTTAATGATTTGCCGACAATACCCGCAGCAGTGCCCGTAGTAAGTGCTGTTTTAAAGGCTTCTCCATATTCGATTTCATTTGAATAACCACCAAGATTTTTAGAAACGGCATCCATACCCACTGCGGTGACCGTTCCTCCCGCGATAAGTTTTGTTTCTGTTTTGGCAAGCGAAGCTGCGCGCGAGAGTCTTGAAGCGTTAGCAGCTGTTGCTGCGGCGTCGCTGGCGACAGCGGCGGCTGTTTGTGCAGTACTGCCCCCGCGCAAAAGGTTGCCTGCTAATGCCACTCCCCCAACGACTTCGCCCGCGAGTATCGTAGTGGCGACCTGTCCTGCTCCCATCACTGCTCTATCTAAGGTGTCAAGGTTGAACACACCCGGTTTTTGGAAATAGAAGAGCTTGGCTGGAGCATCTGGTTGGCGTTTGTCTGTAATAGAAATGATCGGGGTTTTTGGTAGTTTATCATCACTAGAAAGTTTTGACGGGTCAAAAAGCTCACCATTTTCATTATGAAAACCGACGACAAAATTGGGATCTTTTTGAATGGCGTTTTTGAGTGATTCCATTTCACCGCGCTTGCTGAGGCTGAACATAGTGGCAAGCCCAGTTTTAAAGCCTTGTAGCGAAAAGGCACTCAGACCATAAGCACTTAAGTCTGCCGTGTAGATGGAATCTTTGACAGCAGTCGTGCCAGCATATGCACCCGCGCCAGCAAGCCAATCCTTGATTTGTTTAGCCGTACCGCTTACGCCCTCATATCGTTTGGGATCAGCTGTTTTTTCTCCGAGAGGTTGTTCTTGTAGGGTGGTTTTGATGTTGCCTTCTGTGGTGTCGAGAGTGCTACGGTTAATGGCTGCACGTTGTTCGACTTGTAGGCGTCCTACAAAATCTTTTTTAGCCTTGTTTTTATCTTCTACTTTAAAGCTCGGCTCTGCTTTCTGGCGTATTTTCTCATAGGCGGCAACCATGGCGTCGCCTACAGCGTCTTGACTCATACCCATGACGGTCAGTTTGCCGCCAATATCAAGAGCGATCTTATCAGCTTTCTCGGCTGCGTCTTTATTGGCAAGATTGGTTGCATTGGTTTTGATATTAAAGACTCCACCGACGAGTGTGGATACAAAATCCCATGTTTGCCCCACAAGAGAGCTTACCCATCCTATTGGGTCTTTGAAGGGTTCAGGGCGTTTGGTACTATCAAATTTTTCAGCGGCTTTTTTCCATGTATCCCCAAACGCAGCTCCTGCATAATGCATGGACATACCTTCAGGCATATTTTCTTGGATGGTCGATGTGATAGCATAAGCTATTTTGCGCGCACCTTCACGTAATACGACTGGGTCATTAGCAAGATCCGTTTGGGATTGACTTTTAAGACCAGGCAGACCCTTGGCAATATCTTGTTTTGCGGCAGCATAGACCTCTTGATAAATAGCAGCAAAGGGAAGGCTGCTTGCGTCGCTGTCAGACAGTTTTTGCCCTGATTCAATCTGCGCTAGTTGTGCTGGCGTCATGCCTGTCACACTGAGTACATTGCTATCAAGATTAGGCAGAGGTTCGACCAGAAATTTGATCATGTCCTTGGCGTCTTTATTAAACAGACCAGTCAGACGTGCAACGGATGGGTATTTTAACCCAAGATTGACTGCGGTGCTTGCAATAGTATCCGTCACGCCCATAGGAAAAATGCCTCATGCTAAACTTTTCTCATTTCACGATGTTACCATCCCATTGTTACGGTTTCATGAAGAGGTGCTGAAAAATATGTGACACTATTTATGCATAACGGAAGAGGTGATGCAGTACATCATCATTGACGCAGTTACTATCAGTGCATTTGATCATATCGCGGGTTGAAAGAATTCCAGTAATATCTCCCGTTTTATTAGTGACGACGAGATGATGGAGATCATGCTCGCTCATAATATCAGCCGCCAAATTTAGCGTATCATGTTCAAAACAAGAAACAACGTCTGCGCTCATGATCTCACACACTTGCGTGCTAGCAGCGTCCATATTAGCCGCAATACCGTAGATGACGATATCACGATCTGTTAAAATGCCAACGGGTTTCGTATCGCCGCTCGCGGTTACGGGCAACGCACCGCATTCAAATTTCATCATAAGTTTCGCGGCATCAAGCAAGGTCGCATCTCGGGAGACGGTCACAGGAGCAGGAGTCATCACTGCGCTGACGTGGGTTTTATCCATAAAAAACCTCATATTTTATTTATGAGAGGCATTATAGACTAAAATGGTGGAGATGGCTAGGGAGGAATCCTGATTCCTATCTCCAAATTTCACACAACTGTCACACAAAATCAAAATCATTCTGGTATGATACATCATGATAAATCACCTTAAAGGGTATGAGACGATGGTACAGACACAAACGCCGAATCAAAATAATAGCGGTTTGCCAACACAAGAGCAGCTGATGGCGATGAACCAGATGCAACCTGACACTGGGCGTGGCAAAGGATTGTTATTTGGTGTTGCCGTACCGACATTGGCGGGTGTGGGTGCAGCCTACGGCGCACAGAGATATTTGACCAATCGTGCGATGGAAAAAACGCCTTTGCCTAATTTGGGCAAGGACGGTACGATGTTGGAGCGTTTAGAGGTGTTAAAACAACGCGATCCAAAGACCATTGATTGGATGGTAGAACAAGAGGTTGCAGCGCAGCGTACAGCATTTATTCAAGGGTTACAGGATAAATCTGATCGTAAATTCACTGCGTTTGATTTGAAGGCCGCAGGGAAAAAAGCGGACGGTATGAAAAAAGACTGGGCTTCACAAGCACGCAAAAAGATTGGTAATGCGATTGCAGGTGTGGGTGAAGAATATAATACGCTGCTTGAAAAAGAATTTGAGCAACGTAGTTATGTTGAGCCTCCGTTTACCCTAGCAGGAGATCGTTACATCACGGATTTCAATGCTTTTGAAGGGGCTGTGGATGCATTGAACGATCAGCTTAAGGCGAATATTCAAAAGGCAAAACCAAACAAGCCTTTGGAACAATCATTATCAGAGGCAAGTGGAGAATTTCATCGTCATGATGCGTTTTATGCTGAAAAACTTAGCGATATGCGCGACTTTGCTAAAACACTTGGTAAGCAGGGTAAATCTGAAGAGTTAGATCATGTTAATACAACCATTAAGCAGTTAGAAGAAAAGGTTGTTGCAGATTTAGAGGCTAAAAAGGCAGTTGTAAAAGAGCTTGCGGCAGAGCATGTGTTGAAAAATATGGTGGGGAATATGGATGTGGGGAGTTCAACCCTTCGTCAGGCCTTAACTCGTTCAGCGGAAATACGTGGTAAAATCTTGGAAGAATTCACGCATATGCCAGAAGCGCGTATGGGTGAGTTAGAAGGTAAGGCATTGGAATCAGCAGAACGTCTTGGTGCAGGTCGTGTGACAGCATTGGTGGTTGCGGGTGTCGGCGGTACGGCGTTGGTATCAAAAGTGGTGAATAAGGTGCGTGATTTTGCAAGACCTAGTAATGATGTGATGGCTGTTCAGAGTATGGGCAGAGTTCAAACGCCGCCGCAAGTCGGCATGGGTGCAGGCACGTTTGCTTAAGCGTTGTGGTGAAGAATGAATAAAACGGTTATGTAAAAACATGACCGTTTTTTGTGTCTAATCATTCGGTTCTTGCCACCAATATCGTGTATTTTGCTCTCCGCCTCGCATACGACCACTGCTATGCCCACGAGGAGGAGATTTAATTTCTGCGCCTTGTGTAATGATATGTGAGGTCGCACGTGCAAGTGCTGGAAGTTCGCCAAATGCTTCTTGAAATATGCCGCGTGTAGCCACCATTTCCGGCATGCCATCTTGCGTGGCTAGGCAATCCGTAATTCCAAGCTTTTTCAAGTGTTGTTTTAGGGCGGGTAACATAGTACTCGGTACTTTTAATGAAAAAGTACCTTGTCCAATTCCGACAAAAGTAGCGTTATGCGCCATCATTACAAGGTTCTCGGCATTAAAACGTAACTTTTTAGGGTTTTCTGGTGGAATAATGCCTTCACGTTTTGGGGCAGGGGAATAGTTTTTTAGGAGATTTGACATTGTGTCTTCTGGAATTCTGCGTCCCAGCGGTACAACTTCTTCTGCCTTGTCGGCCGGCACAACCAGTTCAATGCGTCGCCATGCTGGTTTACTGTCATCAACATCTTCGGGGATGATAAAATGAATTTGGGTGCCGCCAAGTTTCGCGGCAAGTGGGTTTCTGCCTTCGAGTGTATAGCCATCAGGTAAAATAGTGTTTATGTTTTTTGCTTCCCATCCTGCGCTATTAGCTTTTTCTCCATAAGACATTAATCTTTGGGGGAAGCCAGCGTGAAGTGCGTACTGATATAATGGATGGTTGGGGTCGCTTTGCCCTGCTATTTTGCAATTATTTACCAAAATGTTATGTTTATTAAAAGCATCTCTAAATTCTAGACATTCTGTTTTTCTGATGAGTGTAGCAAAAACTTTTTTGTTTTTAAAGTGAGGGTCGTTGGCAGGAGTTACATCAAGCCAAAGATGTTGTTTTTGGACAAATGCATTTTGGGGGTCTTTTTCTTGTATCAGTTCAGCCAATTCATGAAGAAAATTTGGAATCACCTCTAGCGATGGTGGTGGTTGGCGCGCAATGTCGGCTGAGGAAGGTCTTTTACGTACGGTCATGCCATTACTTAAGATAAAGGATATTTCTTTGAAGTTTAGCATGTTAAGCTTTGATATGCAAGGCTTCGCTGGAGAGGTTGGAGGGTGTTGAATTTTTGTTATGAAGCTAAGAAGTGTTGATTATAATCCTATGCAATGTGAGGTTTTGCTTGCGCTTACGGTAAGGGTTTCTATAGTTACTGAATCAAACAAACATTACTTGATTTAGGTGGTATTATGGCAGAGGTTTGGGGCGGCGTGGTGGTTGGTGGTGAAGGTGCAAATCTATTGTTTGGCGCAAGTAATATCGACGTGATTTATACCAATGGCGGGGGTGATACCGTGTATGCGGGATCGGCTTCAGATACTGTGTGGGGATGGTTCGGTGACGATGTGCTTTTTGGCGAAGATGGCAATGATAAAATGGGCGGTGATGCTGATAACGATTCGTTGTACGGCGCAGATGGTCACGATACGCTATATGGTTGGACGGGAGATGATGTATTGATCGGTGACGCAGGTGGGGATTTGCTGATGGGGGATGATGGTCAGGATACGCTTGATGGTGGCATTGGTAGAAATAGCGTGTGGGGCGGTGCGGGTAATGACACGATACGTGTCGGTAATGGTACGGGTGAAGTGGTATTGGGCGAGGGTGCAGATATTGTGCAGCTACGTGTGGCATCTGCCGCAAGCAATGGGGCTGAAGCGAAGATCTTTGATTTTGTAGATGGGATTGATAAAATCCAGTTGGTAAATATTGATCCTTCTAGCCATATGTGGTCGATAGCGGAAGTGCAGTCTATGTTGGCGCATGCGGTGACGACAGAGTGGGATAGTGGTGTAAAACAAACAGAAGTGGATGTTAGTTTAGGTGCTGATAATTTTCATGTCATTTTGAATGGCGTGGTGGCTTCTGAGCTTTCTGTGAGTGATTTTATATTATAGATATAGTTACACTCCATGCTAAAAACGTCTCGTTTTTAAGTGGAATGGCTATAGTAACTTATCTAAAATTACGCTATATCCCCTTTTATGAACAGTTTAGGAATAGATAAAGCCCCCTCTGATACGCGGGTGGTAGTAGCGATGTCGGGCGGGGTGGATAGCTCTGTGGTCGCGTGTCTGCTGCATGCTGAGGGGTATGAGGTGATAGGGATTACCTTGCAGCTTTATGATCACGGCGCGGCAATCCAGAAAAAAGGTGCGTGCTGCGCGGGGCAAGATATTTACGATGCTAAAAATGTCGCAGAAAAACTTGGCATTGCACATTATGTTCTCAATTATGAAAGCCGCTTCAAAGAAGCGGTGATGGATGATTTTGTTGAAACCTATCTTGCAGGGCAGACACCAATTCCATGCGTCAAATGTAATCAATCGGTGAAATTCAAAGATTTGCTGACGACGGCTAAGGATTTAGGTGCGGATGTGATGGCAACGGGGCATTATGTCCAGCGCGTGGTTGGGGATGATGGAAAGTCAGAGCTTCATCGCGGTATTGTGGACGGCAAAGACCAAAGCTATTTCTTGTTTGCGACCACGCAGGAGCAGCTTGATTTTCTAAGGTTTCCATTAGGCGCGCAAAGCAAAGAAGAAACCCGCGCTCAGGCTTTGAAGTTCGGGCTGCCTGTGTTTGATAAGCCAGATAGCCAAGATATATGTTTTGTGCCTGAGGGCGGTTATACAGACGTGATTTTGAAATTGCGTCCTGATGCGGCAAAATCTGGCGAGATTGTCCATGTTGACGGAACTGTTTTAGGTCAGCATCATGGAATCATTCATTATACGGTTGGTCAGCGAAAGGGCTTGGGTATAGGCGGCGGTGATGCGCTTTATGTCGTGCGCTTAGACGCAGAAAAATCACAGGTGATTGTTGGCTCAAAAGAGGATTTGGCAACGACGCATTTTTTCATTCGTGACGTGAACTGGCTGGCGGATGCGGCGTTTCCTGATACCACAGGCGAAGTGATGATTAAATGGCGTTCCGCGCAGCCGCTCAGGCCAGCTATTTTGCATCGCAGGAAAAATAGTCTTGTTGAAGTTGAGCTGCTTTCACCACAAGAAGCTATCGCACCTGGTCAGGCATGTGTCGTTTATGATGGGGCGCGTGTGCTTGGAGGCGGCTGGATTGTGGGGAGAGGATAATTTGTGGAGACTAACCTATGTTAGAGAAATGGGCTGATGCGGTATTAAAATATTGGCAAATCATTTCGCTTTACGCGGGAGTGGCATGTTTGGTGGTCGTTGCTTACGATAGCATTGAAGCACGTCATTTTGTCGCTGAAAATTGTTTGTTTTGGGGTATAGCATTGATCATTTCGTCGGTTACATTTAATAAGAATTCACGTTCAGGTGGGGATGCGGGAAGCACTAGTGATTGGAGTGAGTCTAGTGGTTGTGATAGTGGTGGCGATGGCGGCGGCTGTGACGGCGGTGACTAATCCATGAAAAAACACCATCTGCTTTTTCTGATTATCATCCTTGAGGGTTATGTCGTTCTAGCAGCGGAATTGCTGGCGATCCGTCAGCTTATTCCTTTTGTTGGCAGTGGCACCGAAATCATTGCGATTGTCGTGAGCGCAGTCCTGTTGCCGCTTGCGTTTGGGTATCATGTTGGTGGTCAGGCATTCAAAAAACAGTGGCAGATGCGCAAAGAATCTAAGCATTTTGGGCGTTCAGTGCGTCGTTTATTACTAACCAATTTTTTAGTCTCCGCACTTATCTTGAGCTTGGGGCTTTCTAATGTCTTTATGGAGATTATGTTCACTGTCATGGTGGTGCTACATTTCTCACGCTTAATGCAATCTCTTGTGTTTGTTGTATTGTTTGTTGTTTATCCTGTTTATCTGCTTGGGCAAACCGTGCCGTTGGTGAGTCATTATTTTGGGCGTAGAAAACTCTCGGAAATGACAGGAAAGATTTTGTTCTTTTCTACGATAGGATCGTTTTGTGGGTCGATTATTTCAACACTTATCTTGATGAGTTATGTGGGGGTGCATTATACAGTAATTTTTACGATTGCGCTGTTGTTGATGCTTGCGATGATGTTGACGCGCCGACATGGTTACTGGCGCGCACGTGGTGCTGCGTTGGTGGTTGCTGTATTGGTGATGTTTATGAACAGCCCCATGATGATGCGCTGGCTGCATATTGTTTCAGATAATGAATATAATACGATCGCAGTGATCGGCGTGCCGAATGAGCAGTCACGCATGATGTTGGTGAACCGTTCGCCATCATCCAAAGTATCACAAGATCCTGAAAAACGTTTCCCCTATATCCGTTTGATCGAAGAAAAAATCATTAATCCAATGCAGAGTATGTCAACGCCGCGTGAAATTTTGGTGATTGGGGCTGGAGGCTTTACATTGGGGCTGGAAGATACCAAAAATCATTATACATTTGTTGATATTGATAAGGATATTCTAGATATTGCGCAGAAGCATTTTTTGATGCAGCATCTCACGCCTAATAAACAATTTAAAGCGATGTCTGCACGTGCTTTTGTGCATCAGGATAAACAGAAATATGATCTTGTCGTGGTTGATGCGTATACTAATATGGTGTCAGTGCCGATGGAGGTGGTTACACAGGAGTTTTGGCAGGAAGTCAAACAATTGCTCAGTATTGATGGAGTGATGGTGGCAAACATAGCGTCAAGCC
The DNA here is from genome assembly GCA_036770365.1 of Rickettsiales bacterium. Lineage (GTDB taxonomy): Bacteria > Pseudomonadota > Alphaproteobacteria > Rickettsiales > UBA998 > DAIPJH01. The sequence goes on along the minus strand of DAIPJH010000001.1, from coordinate 150,356 downwards.
CAACTTTTAATGATATATTTAGTGTGCGTATTGATAATACTATTCGTAGTATTTATCCTAATGTGATGCGGCATGTTATTGATGAAGGTGTATGGTATCCAAGGAACGCTCATTTGGCGAATAATCTTTATATTTATCATCATTCAACACTCGGTGATGACCGTACTATTTATACGGATGATAAAAATACTTACAGCATGGATAGATAGTTAGCCGAGTGTTGCAGCACTTGGAATGGGATGTGCTTGACGTGCTGCCGTGATTTTATCTGCAAAACCAGTATCAGCGGCTTGTGCTGATGTGTTGCCTACGCGATCCGCAAATGTTTTACCCATATTGCTTGCGTTATTTGTAAACCGTGCGGCAAAATTGCTACCTTCGCTGGTTAGCGCGGTGCTATTGTTGGAAGTATGATGTCCCGCGTGAGCAATGGCGTGATTCAAGCTTTCCTCTGCCGCATGTGAAGTTGTATGTGAGATATCATGGGGTACATGCGCACCCAGTGCGCTTAAGGCGGCAGCCCCTACGGCAACCCCTGCAACGGTGGCGGCTTCAGGCGCATAGTTGCGGTTGCGTGTTTGTTCGAGATGCTCTTCAAGTTCTTTAACGGGCGCGTGGCCTTGGATATGTCCTTCTTGAACACGGAAGATTTGTACGGCGTGTTGGTATTCTAGCTGTTTCATTTGTTCGTGTTGTTTGCCTAGCTTATGCGCCATGTATAACCCTACGCCTACAGCCATCATTGCGGGTAAAGCAAACATCGAGAGTGCTGCCAGTCCTGTCGCGCCCATGGCACTCGGTGCCATAACAGCAGCGGCTTGAGCAAGAAATCCCCCCACGCCTGTGACGGCACTTCCAACCACGGTCTTGAGGAGAACTCCTGCGAGCATGGTCATCCCAGCACCCATGACAACACCATGCATCAAGCCTCGCGCCGTACCTGCATTGATGCTACTCGGAGGTGTAAATTCATAACCATCACGCTGTTGTGCTGCCACGCGGCGACTGTTGAAGAGTCCGCCAATGGCTGCACCTCCCAAAATAGCAGTCATCATGGTTGCGCCAAAAGGTAGTGCAGCAGTAGCACCCGCCGCGCCAGCGACAATAAAACCTGTCAGTTTGAGAGCCATTAGTGCAAGGCTGCCCAGAGCCATTCCCGTGAATGTGTCTTCACCCATGTATTTAGTCATGAAATTAATGGGCGGTTGGTTATTGCTTTTCCAGCGTAATATGGGCATGCCGCCTTCGTAACGGGTGATCTCCATGTTGCCAGCGTTTTCTGGAGGTGCAGCAACCGCCTCTTGAGGTTCTGTTTGTACAGAAACATCAGGTGCTTGGATTTGTTCAAATGTTGCGTTAGGTGCAACCATGCAATGCTACTCATCCTAAGATGCTATTTTATCATAGGTCACTATAGCATGTTATAGTGAAGAGGAATGTGAAGATTATGTGAAATATCTTTTTTCTAGTGCTTGCTAATTGGTATGTTTCTAGGAGCATTTTCCACCTGACGAGCATTCCGTTCACGGTGTAGCATGAAAGGAGGCGTCAGCTTATACATATAGCCCACAAATAATGAAATAACCCCAACCATCAGCGCAAGACTCGCTAGTGGATCGATGAGGATGTCATGTGGTATCATGAAGAGTAATGAATTAAGCTTGTCCATGCGGCTGCCCTCATGTTTTCTAGCAACACTTAGCATGGAACTGTACGTCGGAAAAGAAAAACATTACATTTGTGGTTTTGCTTAACGAAACATCAATCCTTTTGACCTAACTTGTGGCTAGGACACGTCACAGCAGTGTGTTGGTGAGCGTATCTAAACAATGACTTTAATTTTGGAGGCGTTATGTCTGGTAAGGCAACATTATCATTTGAAAATGGTAAATCCTATGAATTCCCAATCCTAAAAGGTACGGAAGGTCCTGATGTGATCGACATCAGCGCACTGTATAAAGATTCTGGTTATTTTACCTTTGACCCAGGATTTTTGTCCACCGCGTCGTGTGATTCCACCATTACTTATATTGATGGTGATGAGGGAATTTTGCGGTATCGTGGTTATAACATCAAAGACTTAGCAGAAAAACGTAATTTCCTCGATGTGTCACATTTATTGCTTTATGGAGAACTGCCTGAGGGTGAGCGTAAGGATTGGTTTGAGCATAAAATGAAACGTCATACGATGGTGAACGAGCAGTTGCAGTTTATGATGCGTGGTTTTCCGCGTCGTTCTCATCCGATGGCAATTATGGTGGGTGCAGCGGGTTCTTTGTCTGCATTTTACCATGATTCATTGAATATTCATGATGAAAAAGAGCGTGAACTTGCTGCGCACCGTATGATTGCGAAAATGCCAACGCTTGCTGCTATGTGTTATAAATATTCCATTGGACAGCCGTTCATTTACCCCCGTAATGAATTGGGTTTTGCTGAAAACTTCCTGCATATGATGTTTGCCACCCCGTGTGAGCCTTATCATGTTGATCCAATTCTTGCAGATGCAATGGAAAAAATCTTTATTCTTCATGCGGATCATGAGCAAAATGCATCAACTTCAACCGTGCGTCTTGCTGGTTCTTCTGGTGCGAATCCATTTGCGTGTATTGGTGCGGGTATTGCGTCATTATGGGGTCCTGCACATGGTGGTGCGAATGAAGCGGTCATCAATATGCTTGAGGAGATTGGCCATAAGAGCCGTATTCCTGAGTTTATTGCGAAAGCCAAAGACAAAAATGATCCATTCCGTTTGATGGGTTTTGGTCACCGTGTGTATAAAAATTATGATCCGCGTGCGGAAGTGCTACGTAAAACCTGTAAAGATGTACTTGACGCCCTAGGTATCAAGGATGAGCCTTTACTGGATATTGCGATGGAGTTAGAAAAAATTGCGTTGCACGATGATTATTTCGTTGAGCGTAAGCTTTATCCAAATGTGGATTTCTATTCGGGGATTATCTACCGCGCGATGGGGATTCCAACCGCACTCTTTACCGCGCTTTTCGCGGTAGCACGTACGGCGGGTTGGGTTGCGCAGTGGAAAGAAATGATTGAAGATCCAAAGCAAAAAATCGGTCGTCCACGTCAGCTTTTTATTGGTCAGACATCACGTGAAGTGAAGTAACTTTTTTGGTTAATATTATCGAAGAAGCCGCATAGTGAACGCTGTGCGGCTTTTTTTGTGATTTTAGGTGAATAATGCTTGACGAAATGCGCCCCCTCGGTTATTTTGCCGCTCCTTCATCAGGGAGTGATAGTCTTGTAATAGATTATTGTGACTTTTCAATGCCCTGAGGTAACAGATTTTTATAGTGGTTAGAAATACATGGCACATCATAAATCCGCGCAAAAGCGCATTCGTCAAACTGAAGCTCGTACCGAAGTAAACCGTGATCGTCGTTCACGTGTTCGTACTTTTGTAAAGAAAGTGGAATCTGCGATTCAAGTGGGCGATAAAGCGGCAGCAACAGCAGCATTTAAATTGGCCGAGCCTGAGATGCGTCGTGGTGTGAGCAAGGGTGTTGTGAAGCTTAATACTGTTTCTCGTAAAGTAAGCCGTCTTGCCGCAGCGATTAAAGCTCTAGCTTAGTTTCAGTTTTTGTTATTCAGTGTTTAAAACCCGTGAGCGAAAGCTCTCGGGTTTTTTTGTTGCATCTTCGTGCGTCTTGGCGTTTGATAGGCATGTGTCAATGTTATTGCGAGCGAAAGTGAAGCAAGCTAGAAAATTAGGCATGCCATTGTAAAGCGGCATTTCACTAGATTTCAGCTTTCACTGGAATGAATAACAACCAGCAAGAAGAACGTTTATGTTAGAAACACTATCTCTACTACGAGTAAAAGCGGCTGGTCGTAAACTGCATGTTAATAATGCCTATGCGGGGGAGCTGACCTCGCGTGAGACGTATGACTATCTTATGGCGCATGATGATGGGATGGTGGTAGATGTGCGGACTGAGGTGGAGTGGTCTTCTGTGGGTGTGCCTGTGTTGCCTGATGATAAAACTTCGCCTGTGTTGTTGTCATGGCGATTACTTCCTGATATGACGTTGAATATGGCGTTTGCTGAGAAGCTGCAACAGTGTTGCAGTAACAAAGCAACACCCTTATTCTTCCTTTGCCGTTCAGGTGTTCGTTCTATGGATGCTGCGAATGAGATGGCAAAGCGGGGTTATCTGAATTGTTTTAATATTGTGGCTGGGTTTGAGGGCTGTGCGCGTGTCGCGGGGTCGTCGGCGCAGGTGCTTGGCTGGAAAGCGGAGGGGCTGCCATGGGTGTTAGAGTGAACAATCTGATGGTGGATTTTCGTGACGGTGACGAAGGAAGCGAGGGGGTGGCAATGCTGGAAGACACAGTGACTTTGGGTGCGGATTCTTGGGGTCGTATCAGCGAGAAGCTCCGTCAAACCTATGGTGATGCTGTGTTTAAGAGCTGGCTTAAGCCACTTGAGTTTGCTGGGATCAATGGTGGAAAAGCAGTGATGCTTGCGCCGACACGTTTTATGCGTGACTGGATTCAGAATAATTATCTTGAGACAATGAAGCGATTTTGGCAGTCTGAACAAGGTGGCGTGCTAGGTGTAGAACTTATTGTGCAGCCACGTAGTCGCGATGTGCCGTCACAGTCATCTGTGGGGCATTTGACTGCTGTGACGTCAGAGCCTGTTATGATAGAACCTTCGATAGCGATCGCGCCTGCGCAGATGGCACAATCTTTGAAGCCGCAATTCTCTCGTGCATCACACGAGGCGTCGACTGAGGATTTAATGCGTATGAGTGCTACGCTTGATCCTCGTTTTACTTTTGATAATTTTGTGGTGGGTAAACCAAATGAGCTTGCATATGCTGCTTCGAAGCGTGTGGCGGAATCGCCTGCGGTGGTAACAGGATGTAATCCTTTGTTCCTTTATGGTGGAGTAGGTCTTGGTAAGACTCATTTGATGCATGCGATCGCATGGCATATTCGCGTGAATAATCCTGAGCGTCGCGTGCTGTATCTTTCTGCAGAAAAGTTCATGTATCAGTTTATTCGTGCGCTTCGTTTTAATGAAACAATTGCATTTAAAGAACAATTTCGTTCTGTGGATGTGTTGATGGTGGATGATGTGCAGTTTATCAGCGGTAAAGAATCTACCCAAGAAGAGTTTTTTCATACGTTTAATGCACTCGTTGACCAAAATAAGCAGTTGGTGATTTCAGGTGATCGTTCGCCGTCTGATTTAGAGGGGCTTGAAGAGCGGGTGCGCTCGCGTTTAGGTTGGGGTCTGGTTGCGGACATTCATGAGACAAGTTATGAGTTACGTCTTGGAATTTTGCAGTCGAAGATGGAAAATATTGCGTGTCCAATCCCAGAAAAAGTGTTGGAATTTTTGGCGCGCAAAATCACATCAAACGTACGCGAATTAGAGGGTGCGCTGAATCGTGTGGTGGCGCATGCAACATTGGTCGGGCGTGAGATCACGATGGATACGGTGCAAGATGTGTTGTCTGATTTGCTTAGGTCTCATGATAAACGTATCACGGTTGAAGATATCCAACGCGCAGTTGCCAATCATTATAATGTCAAAATGTCGGATATGCATTCGGCGCGTCGCAGCGTGACGATTGCACGTCCGCGTCAGGTGGCGATGTACCTTTCAAAACAGCTCACCTCTAAAAGCTTGCCTGAAATTGGGCGGAAGTTCGGTGGGAAGGATCATACTACGGTGATGCATGCTATCAAACGTATCGAAGAAATTCGTTCGCAAGATATGGAAATGCAGGAAGATTTAGACTTACTGGGACGGATGTTGCAAAGTTAGGTCGTGTTATACGACCTAGGTATAGAGATAAAGGAGGAGGGGATGAGTGGCGAATTTGGTGCTATTTTATCTTTCCTTTAGCTCCTTATAAAAAAAACGAATCCTGCTTGAATTTTCCTACAGATACGCTATTTCTGAACTGTATAATTTAATACGGGGTTGGGAGGCACTATGCCAGAGTCAGCATTAAAAAAAGAACCCGTGTCCCATTATCAGGCAGGTCAAGCTATGAAACTAACGATTGAACGTTCCGCACTTATCAAAGCCCTTGGGCATGTCCAGTCTGTGGTCGAAAAAAATGGAACGATTCCAATTTTGTCGAACGTGAAATTAGATGCAGGGAATGGTCGCCTTGAGTTGACAGGTACAGATATGGATGTAGCTGTGGTTGAAGGTGTATTGGCAAATGTGACGGAGCAAGGTGCGGTGACGCTGCCCGCGCATACGTTGTATGAAATCGTGCGTAAACTTCCTGAAGGTTCTGAGATTAAGTTAGAAGCTGTTTCTGGTGGTGAACGCGTTGAGATATCTGCGGGGTTGTCACGCTTTACGCTTGCGACCTTACCTGTGGACGATTTCCCTGCGATGGCAGAAGGTGATTTGGCACATAGTTTTGTTCTCGCTGCGGCGGAATGCCAAGCGTTGGTTGGCAAGACTCGTTTTGCAATGTCTACCGAAGAAACACGTTATTATTTAAATGGTGTGTATTTACATACGTCTGAGCAGGAGGGGCGTGAAGTATTACGCGCCGTGGCGACAGATGGTCATCGTTTGGCGCGTGTGGAAGTAGAACTTCCTGCTGGGGCGGCGGGTATGCCGGGGGTGATTATTCCGCGTAAAACCATTGGTGAGCTTTCACGTTTGATTGAAGAGGGCGTGGAAGAGGTTAAAATTTCACTCTCAGAAAACAAGATCCGTTTTGTTTGCGGGAATGCTACATTGGTCTCCAAGTTGATCGATGGAACATTTCCTGATTATGCGCGGGTGATTCCGTCTAATAATGATCGTGCGATGTCAGTCAATGCTAAGGCTCTTTCGCGTGCGGTGGATCGCGTGTCGGTGATTTCTTCTGAAAAGACCCGTGGGGTTAAGGTTCATATAGCGCAGGGTAAGTTAAGTCTTTCTGCGTCGAGTACGTCAAATGGTTCAGCAGAAGAAAATGTTGATATTGTGTTTGAAGGTGATCCGATTGAGATTGGTTTTAACGCACGTTATCTGATGGATGTGCTTTCTCAAGTTGAAGGCGAAAATGCAATGTTTAGCTTGGCGGATGCGTCTGCGCCTGCGGTGGTGCGCGATGAAATTGATACTGGCTCGCTTTATGTGGTGATGCCAATGCGCGTGTGATGGATGTGCTGGTGTGCGGTGACAAAGTTGGGGGAGAGGCTTTTGCCTCTCCTCGTTTTTCTACTATTTCGATCGCGTCGCTTAAACTTAATCATTTTCGCAATTATGCCCAGCTTGATTTGGATGTGACACCCCGATCGGTGGTGTTGTTTGGTGCAAACGGTGCAGGAAAAACCAATATCTTAGAGGCGATTTCGATGCTAACTCCGGGTCGGGGTTTGCGTTCTGCGGCGATGTCTGAGCTTGCTAAGGATGGGGTTGGTGGGCATTGGGCAGTAGCGTCACTTGTGCGTACTGGCGGCGATGAAATCCAGCTTGGTACAGGTATTCAGCCGCAGATGCAAACGAATGAGTTATCATCAGAAAAACGCATCATTAAAATTGATGGTGAACTGAAGAAGAATCAACATGTTTTGACGATGTATTTTTCCTGTGTGTGGGTGACACCTGCGATGGGGACGATGTTTATTGAAGGGGCGGGGGTGCGCCGACGTTTTTTTGATAGGCTGGTCTATAGTTTTGATGCGGATCATGCGCAGCGTGTCCATGCCTATGAACATGCGATGCGCCAGCGCAATAAACTTTTGCAAGATTACAAAGCGGATAAAACATGGCTCGGTGTGTTAGAGCGCAAAATGGCGAGTTATGCTACTGCGATTGCAGCGGCACGTTTGGTCACAATGCAACATTTGCATCATGCCATGGAAGCGTCTTCGGGAGCATTTCCTCATGCGCAGCTTGCGCTGAAGGGGGATGCTGAGGATTTGTTGTTAGCAGGCGCAAGTGCAGTGGAGGTCGAAACTTCTGTAGCGCAGATGTTGGGCGTGTCGCGTGCGGTTGATATGCGTAGTGGGCGCAGTGGTCATGGCGCACATAAGACAGAATTAGTGGTGACTTTTACTGAAAAGAGACGCGAAGCGGCGATGTGTTCCACAGGAGAGCAAAAAGCATTATTGATGGCAATCGTAATGGCGCATGCGCGTGCGCGTGCGTTGTGGCATGGGGCTGCACCCGTGTTATTGCTCGATGAGGTGGTTGCACATCTGGACATAACTCGTCGTAAAGCCTTGTTTGATGAGCTTGATTTTCTTGGTGCGCAGGCGTGGATGACGGGGACAGACGCGGCGGATTTTTCAGCGGCAGATGGGCTAGTGCAAAAGTATAGTGTGGCGGATGGAGTGGTAGTATAATGTTTCAGCTCTTTAAAAAATCCTTTCAAACGCTTCGTCAGCCGTACTTCCTGCGATATGTCATGTTGGCGGCGTTGCTCACCATCATCGGCTTCGCCCTTTTAATGGGCGGGGTGACGTTTGCACTCAAGCTGACGCATCTGGTTAAAGGGGAGCGGCTAGATAAATTTATGGATGTCATGCTGGGTGCGGGGGCAGCTTGGCTAAGCTGGTTTTTGTTTCCCCTCATGATGCCGTTGATTGCAGTGTTTCTAGGGGATGCACTGGCTGCGAAGATTGATGAGCAAGATTATGATGTGAAAGATACGCCTTCTATGCTATTGATGCCGCAGATTGTTGGTGCGCTACGATTCATGGTGGCTTCAATTGGTTGGAATATCCTTGCGCTGGTGTTGTTAGTGTTTCCACCGTTTTGGTTGCTCGGTTATTATGTGATTAATGGCTGGTTGCTTGGCCGTGATTTTTTTGAAACCGTTGCGGTGCGCCATGTGCTTCCTGAGGATGCAATGCGTCTGCGAAAAACACACCGCATGAAGATTTTATTGGTGGGTGCTGGGCTGGTATTGTTATCAAATATCCCTGTGATTAACCTCACTGTTCCGTTCATTGCAGTGGCGGTAATGGTGCATCTTTTTTGGTCGGTGCAGAAATAATTTTTATAGCAGTGCTGTCATGGCAATTTCAGCGTCATGGTCGTCAAAAAGTTTCTTTAGTTTTTTATGGATGTCTTGCCCGTTATTAGATGTTGCATCAGCAAGAAAATCATAAGTTTTTTCTTCATTACTCTTTTCATATGCTCCCATGTATGCGCCTAATGCGCCGAGTGTAATGCCACCAACGCTACCATAGAGATATTTGCTATAAGGTGATTTAGATTCCAAGCCTATGACATAGCCCATTACAGCACCTAGACTACACAAAATTCCGCCATTAATGACGGTGTTTTTGCGTTTTTCATTTTTCATTTTTTCTGCATCAGGTTTAATTTTTTCTAAGTCGATGGTTAGAATTTGGGGTTTTGGTTTTGTGTCGGATACATTCGGCATGGTTATCCCCATAGAAGGTGTGTCTCATCTATTACTACATTATTTTTATTACGTTATTATGACGAAAATAGGATTTTATTGGCATCTTTGAAACAGGTTTTGCTGGTGTTTTCTGGTGGGTAAGGTATAAGAAAGTCCTATCTTTTTATATCCTAGAAATGCAGGATTTTCAGCATGACAAACGCAGCGGCACGACAAATGATGAATGAGCAACAAGGCACGGAACAAAGTTACGGTGCAGATTCGATCAAAGTCCTAAAAGGGCTTGAAGCGGTTCGTAAACGCCCTGGGATGTATATTGGTGATACCGATGACGGCACAGGCTTGCATCACATGGTCTATGAGGTCGTCGATAATGCGATTGATGAGTCGCTGGCTGGCTGGTGTGATCTGGTGCAGATCATTATTAATGCGGATGGTTCGCTCACCGTAGAAGATAACGGGCGTGGAATTCCTGTTGATATGCATGAAGGTGAGGGAGTTTCTGCGGCGGAAGTAATTATGACGCAACTTCATGCGGGCGGGAAATTTGATTCCAATTCCTATAAAGTTTCAGGTGGGTTGCATGGCGTCGGTGTGTCGGTGGTCAATGCTCTGTCTGAATATCTGGATTTGACTGTATGGCGCGATGGCAAAGAACATAAAGCGCGCTTTGAAATGGGCGATACCGTCAAGCATCTTGAAGTTACGGGTGACGCAAACGGTAAGCGCGGGACGCGGGTGACATTTTTGCCGTCACTACAAACTTTTAAATTTATTGATTTTGATTATGCAACGTTGGAACATCGGTTACGTGAACTGGCGTTTCTCAATTCTGGTGTGCGGATTTTGCTGAAAGATGAGCGCGGTGAAGAACCACAATCCGTTGAGTTATATTACGAAGGTGGAACGCAGGCTTATGTTAAATATTTAGACAGAAGCAAAACCCCTATGCATGAGGCGATTGCGCTTAAAGGTGAGCGCGATGAGATTGGCGTTGAAATCGCGATGCAGTGGAATGATTCTTACCATGAGAATGTCTTGTGTTTTACTAATAATATTCGCCAGCGTGATGGCGGGACACATTTGCAAGGTTTTCGTGCGGCACTGACCCGTACCATTAATAATTATGCGACCGAGAAAGGTCTTAGCAAAAAAGAGAAGCTTGCGCTGACAGGTGATGATGCGCGTGAAGGGATGACCTGCGTGCTTTCAGTGAAAGTACCCGATCCTAAATTTTCTTCACAAACCAAAGAGAAGTTGGTTTCCTCTGAGGTGCGTACGGCAGTGGAATCGCTGTTTTATGAAAAACTTAGTGAGTGGTTTGAAGAGCATCCTCAGGATGCAAAAATAATCTTAAGCAAAATTATGGAAGCGGCGGCGGCGCGTGAGGCTGCGCGTAAAGCGCGAGAATTGACCCGTCGTAAAGGCGCGTTGGAAATCTCAAGCCTACCAGGGAAATTGGCGGATTGCCAAGAGCGCGACCCATCACTTTCTGAAATCTTCATTGTCGAGGGTGATTCGGCAGGTGGTTCAGCGAAACAGGGTAGAGATCGGAAATTCCAAGCAATTTTGCCACTGCGGGGTAAGATTTTGAATGTAGAGCGTGCGCGTTTTGATAAAATGCTGTCGTCGCAAGAAGTTGGAACGTTGATTACCGCACTCGGGGCGGGGATTGGTAAAGACGATTTTAATATTGAAAAGGCACGTTATCATAAAATCGTAATTATGACCGATGCGGACGTCGATGGGTCGCATATCCGTACTCTTTTGCTGACATTTTTCTTCCGCCAAATGCCAGAACTCATTGAACGTGGTTATCTCTATATCGCACAGCCCCCTCTTTATAAAGTAAAAAGAGGCAATCATGAAGCGTATCTGAAAGATGATGTAGCATTGACGGAATATCTGATTAATGCTGCGTTGGATGAGGCGGTATGCAGCCTTCCTAACGGTTCACAGGTCTCTGGCGAAGATCTCAAAGAGATGGTGCGTCGTGCAGGAATCATGAAAAAAGCGGTGGAAACGCTGGCAAAGCGCGTGCCTGTGAATTTGGTAGGTGCGGCGATGTTAACAGATTTATTTAGATCGAATCGTGCTGCGCAAGTGAGTGATGAGGCACTGAGTAGCTTTACCGCAAAACTTAACGATTTAGAGCCTGAGTATAAAGATTGGAAAAGCGAAAAGACCGATGCTGGGTTGCGCTTGTCGCGTACCGTGCGTGGTGTATTAGAGTCTTGTTTACTTGATGATAAACTCTTTGCTTGCAAAGAGGCGCGTGAGCTTCATGAAGCGGCGAAAGAAATTCAAACAGTTTATACCAAACCGTTAACACTTTCGCGTAAAGCAGTGGAAGTGCAGGTGGCGACGCCTGATGCGCTGTATGACTCAGTGATGGAAATTGGGCGTAAAGGCTTGACCGTGCAGCGTTTCAAAGGTTTGGGTGAAATGAATCCTGAGCAGTTATGGGAAACCACACTTGACCCGACCAACCGTATCTTATTGCAGGTAAAAGTGGCGCATTCAGAAGAAGCAGAAGAAGCATTTACTACGCTGATGGGCGATGTGGTTGAGCCGCGCCGCGAGTTCATTCAAAATAATGCGCTTAAGGTTGAGAATCTGGATATTTAATCGCTTCTGATTAAAAACTCAGCAAAAGCTAAGACTTTGTTAACCAATTATCAATAAAATCGAAGGTGGATTATATTGATATGTAGGGTTTATGACGTTGTTGGTGTCTATACAGCAAAAAATGGCGAATAAAAGTCTCTCGCAGGCGGGTTTTACGCTTGTGGAGATGTCTGTTGTGCTTGTGATCATGGCGACATTAGCTGTCGGCGCATTATCTATTGGTAATGCAAAACAAGAACAAAACAAGGTTGAAGTGACCAAGGCACGATTGGATGCGATCGAAGATGCGCTTTACCGTCAAGCGACATTGGGGGGCTATATGCTTTGCCCTGCACCGCTGAATGCGTTGCCGACAGCATCAACATTTGGGGTTTCTACCGATTGTACTGCGGCAGTGGTTTCTGGTGTTACAGAAGTAGGATCAGGCACAGATATAGTACGTATTGGTGGTGTGCCTGTGCGTTCGCTTAATTTAGCACCTGAATATGCGGTGGATGGTTGGAATAATCGTTTTACCTATATGGTCGTTAAAAATATGACGGTGATCTCAGCGTCAAGTCTCAGTGGTTTTAGCAGTTCTGCGACGAACAATATCATTCAAGTCCTTGATAGTGCAGGTAATCAGATTCCTACGGTGAATAATTCAACATTTGTACCATACGCTGTCATCAGTCACGGTAAAGATGGTCGCGGTGCGTATAATGATAAAGGGATATTGGTCACTGCGTGTGGTTCGACCACAAAAGACTCTGAAAATTGTGACGGAGATGCGGTTGTTATTGATATGCGTGTGATGGATAGCAGCACTGCCGCGAATAATTATTTTGATTATGTACGATGGAAAACATCGCTACATTTACAATGAGGGGCTTTATGAAACTTCGTGGATTAAAACAAGCGGGTTTTTCACTCATCGAGATGGCGATGGTGGTGTCTGTTTTAGGCGTGATGGTAGGTGGTGCGCTTAGCATGACGACGCATAAAATGGAAAAAACCGCGTTGGATTCAACGGACGATCGTTTGGACAAGATCCAGACGGCTATTACAAAGTTTTATGATAAAAATGGTTATTTGCCTTGCCCTGCATCCCCGACAGCGGCAGAGAGTTCTGCAAGCTTTGGAGTTTCTACTGATTGTTCATCAACAGTGACTTCCCCATCGGATACTTGGGAAGCGGGTACTTCTACGGATACGATTCGTGGAGGTATAGTACCTACCAGAACACTCGGTATTTCTGATAATTATATGTATGATCAATGGGACAATCGTATAGGTTACGTGGTCATTAAAGCCATGGCGACAACCAGTGCGGCCTATTCGGCTTACACAACGGCACTCACTACGGGTGTGATTCAAGTGACTGATGCGGCAGGCAATCAGATTCCAGACGCAAGCACATTGAATGTGGTAACTTATGCCCTTATCAGTTATGGAAAAGATAGAAAAGGTGCATTCACTCATAAAATGCAAACAGGCAATACGCCAGTCGTGAGCTGTGGTACGACCACAAAAGACGCTGAAAATTGTGATAACAATGATGCGATCTTGGTGGATTCTGAAGTAAAAGATAGCTCAGTCGCGGCTAATTTTTATTATGATAAAGTCCGTTGGGCGACCAGACGTTATGAAATGGGTGACTCTGCCCTTGCGACACCAAGTTCACCATCATCTCCAGCACCTTCGACGCTTAGCGCAACCTTGAATGGGATTAGTTCGGGTGGTCATACGACGTGTGCGATCAAAAAACTTGATTCTACTATGTGGTGCTGGGGTTATGATGCTTACGGTCAGATTGGTGATGGCAATTGGATTGGTTATCGTTATGCACCTGTTGCTGTGAGCGGTGGAAAAACATGGAAGCGTGTCGGATTGGGCGGCAATTCAGATGGTAACGTGTGCGCAATTGCGAGTGATGATACGGCGTGGTGCTGGGGATTGAATACGTATGGTGCTGTTGGTGATGGCACGACGACCACTAGAAACGTACCCAAGGCCGTGAGTGGTGGTGGCACATGGGCAGATATTCGCGGGGGTGCTGGTTATAGCTGCGGAATTAAAACTGATGGTACAGCATGGTGCTGGGGACGAAATACTAGTGGTCAGTTAGGGGATGGAACAAATACGAATAAGACGATACCAACGGCGGTGAGTGGTGGAAAAACGTGGAAATCCATCAGTGTTGATAATAATTGGTCGTCGACATGCGCAATTGCGAGTGATGATACATTATGGTGTTGGGGTGCAAATGGCAATGGTCAGCTTGGACTTGGAAACACTACATCCCAAAATACCCCGCAGCAAGTGGGTGCAGCAACCTATAAAATGGTCTTTACGAGTGCAGGGAATACTTGTGCGATTAAATCAGATGATACGTTATGGTGTTGGGGATACCGTTACTTGAATGCAACGGGAGATGGTACTGTGTCTTCAGGTAATAGAACGAGTCCCTATCAGGTGAGTGCGGGGAGTTGGTTAACGGTAGCGATAGGCTCGAATAACACCTGCGGAATCAAGTCTGACTATACATTATGGTGTTGGGGTGATGGGGGACACGGAATACTTTCGAATTACAGTATGTATGGTAGTGGTGCTTCGGCGCAGCTTTATACGATGGTAACACCGTCAGGTTCAAATACCTATACGGAGGTTGCCGTGGGTGATGGACAAGTCTGTGCGATTGAAAAAACCGTTGGGACGGCATATTGTTGGGGTGATAATGGGTATGGTCAAATAGCGCAACCTTCTGGTAATCCATCAGGAAGTGGTACGCCATGCGCGATTAATTCAACAGCAACATGGGGGTCAAATGCACCTGCAACTACGACGACCGCATCAGGATGCGGAGGAACGGTTGTTGCGATGAAGAGTTTAATTGCCGGTGGCGCAACTACCTGCGGCATCACATCTACAGGGCAAGGGTATTGTTGGGGGTATAACGGCCAAGGTGAACTTGGTATTAGTGGTGATACCAGTAACAAGCTCGTGCCAACGGCGGTAACGGGCGGAGCTATTTGGGCAGGAATTGATGCTGGTGATACGACCGTATGTGGTATTAAAAAAGCGGATAAATCTGCGTGGTGCTGGGGTGAAGGTAGTTTAGGAAATGGAGCTGGTTGGCAAGCAGGTACATCCGTTGCTAAAAAGGTATCTGGAGGTGCATCATGGTCAAAAGTTGTTGGTGGAACTGGTGCGGCATGTGGCATCAAAACAGATCAAACCTTATGGTGTTGGGGAGCTTCATATGGCGGTGTTTTGGGTAATAACCAGACAACGGGTTATGAAAATGTGCCTGCTCAGGTCGTCGGTGGTGGTACATGGACAGATGTCGCTATGGGGACATGTGGTATCAAAGCAGATAAAACATTGTGGTGTTGGGGGACGGTGAATGGTGCGGCTGTGCCGACACTCTTTGATTCTGGTAGCTGGGAAAAAATAGCTGGAGGTATGTGGGACGTAAATTGGCATGTGTGTGGCATTAAAACCGGCGGGGCAATGTATTGTTGGGGTGATGGTTATCTAGCAAAACTAGGTGATGGTAACTTTGCCGCACATACCGCAACGACACCTGTCGCGGTAATCGGTGGGGATACCTATGTTGATTTAGCTCTGTCACAGGATGTGAGTTGTGGGCTAACCTCGGCTGGTACAGTGAAATGTTGGGGTGGCGGTTATTTTGGTCAGTTAGGTAATAATGCTACGACCAATCAGTCAACTCCAACCGCGATTATAGGAACAGACGTCTTTACCTCTATTACAGGAGGATTCCGCCATGTGTGCGGAATAAAGACCGATAAATCAGCAAAATGTTGGGGTGCAAGCGGTGATGGCACAACGGGGTATGGCGCGATTGGTGATAATACTACCGTAAATAAATTGACGGCTACGACCGTACTTGGTGGAATATCATGGGGACCTTGATGATGCGGTGAGGCTTTGTGTGTGAATTGCGAGTAGATCGATAGGAAAAAAATGAAAAAGCAAGCTGGTTTTACATTGGTCGATATGGCGATGATGCTGGCAGTCGTTGGTGTTCTGACGGCGTCATTACTTTCTTCGAGTACCGTTAAAAAGGAAACGAAATACCTCACAACGTCCACCACTCATATGCAAGAAATTAACGATGCGATCACGCAGTATTACATTAAATTTGGTGCATTACCATGTCCAGCATCGGCAACGGTTCAGCCCAATACGGCAAGTTTTGGAAAAGCGACAGATTGTGCTGCTGCAGCAGTAGCAGGGGTAACAGACCCCGCTGTGCCTATGGGGTATGCTGCTACGGATGCTATACGCATAGGGGTTGTACCAACGCGGACGTTAGCGTTACCAGATAGCTATTTATTTGACGAATGGGGTAATCGCTTAACCTATGCGGTGATTAAAAAATTGGCCATTGATAGCAGCAACTTTTCTGCGTATAGCACAGCGGTGACAACAGGCGTGATTCAAATCAACAATGCAGGTGGCACACAGTTATCTTCGAATGATCCTACAGATTTTACGGCTTATGTGGTGGTAAGTCACGGTAAAGACGCTAAAGGGTCGTATGGTGTGAAGGGCGTGGCTAATGCTGCTTGTGATGCAACGAATTTAGACAAAGAAAATTGTAATAATGATTACGTTTTTATCAATAGCTCTATTGCAGATGAGGTGGCAGGTGCAGGGTATTTTTATGATCTTGTGAAGGTCGCAAGCAAGAGTGATATTGATGCGGAGGCGGTTGCAACGGTGTCGACAAGTACATGGACATCGGTAGCATTAGGTGATGGGCATACATGTGGGATAAAATCTGATTCAACCTTATGGTGTTGGGGTAAAAATACGAATGGTCAAGTGGGTGATGGTACAACAGTTGATAAAAATACTCCTACAGAGGTCTCTGGCGGAGGTGCGTGGACCTCGGTTGCTGTGTCTCCCTACTATAGTGTATGTGGGATAAAATCTGACTCTAGCTTATGGTGCTGGGGTAAGAATAATTTTGGACAACTCGGTGATGGAACGACAGCAGATAAGAATGTTCCAACGGTTGTCACAGGTACATGGAAGTCCATCTCAATCACAGGAGAACATAGCTGTGGGATCAAGTCGGATAACACATTATGGTGTTGGGGTAATAACCAGTATGGGCGTCTTGGCGACGGTACAGCAACCAATCGTTCTAGTCCTGTTAATATATCAGTAGGTTTAACATGGGAGAAAGTGTATGCCGCAGGTTATAATACGTGCGGGATCAGATCTGGTGGTACGCTAGTATGTTGGGGTGATGGTCCTTACAGTGAAAATGGTAATAATGTCTATGCAGATCAGTATTCACCTGTGGGGGTGAATGGTGGCGGAACATGGAAAGATGTAAGTCTTACTGGAGGACATGTTTGTGCTATCAAGTCGGATGATACAGTCTGGTGTTGGGGAGATGATGGGTATGGTCAGGTGGGTAACAATGCGGCTTTGGCAGGACAGCCAATACCAACAGCCATATCAACAGGGGGGGCTTGGTCGCAAATACAAACATTTTGGGGATGGTGGACATCATTAAGTGGTTCTAATGCTGAAGGGTCTCATAGTTGTGCTTTGAAGTCTGATGGGACAATCTGGTGTTGGGGGCGTAACAATTATGGTCAGCTTGGGAATAACACAACAAGTAATAAGGCAATACCTACAACATTAAATGGTGGCGGTACGTGGAGTAAAATGAGTACAATGTCCACACATGCTTGCGGGATCAAATCTGATTCAACCTTATGGTGTTGGGGTAAAAATGCAGCGGGCGAAGTGGGTGATGCGACAACGGTAACCAAAACAGTTCCAACGGCAATTGGAACAGATTCATGGACGTCTGTTGTTGTTGGACCTGCCAATCATACGTGTGCCATCCAGAGTGATAATAGTCTTTGGTGCTGGGGTGAAAATACGAATGGTCAAGTGGGTGATGGTACAACAGCGAATAAAACATCGCCTGTGAAAATTAACTAATGGTTATGATAATGAGAAGAGTGTGTGTTGATATGAAAAAGCAAGCTGGTTTTACATTGGTCGATATGGCAATGATGTTAGCAGTGGCGGGTGTGATGACCGCATCGTTGCTCTCGACGAGTACTGTTAAGAAAGATGCAAAATATCTTACGGTGTCAACGACACATATGCAGGAAATTAAAGAGGCTGTTATTCAGTATTACCTTAAGTTTGGGGCAGTGCCTTGTCCTGCTTCTGCAACAACACAGCCTAATACAGCAACCTTTGGCAAAGCAACGGATTGTGCGGCGGCAGCGGTGGCGGGAGTAACCGATCCTGCTGTGCCTGCGGGTTATGCTGCAACGGATGCTGTCCGTCTTGGGGTTGTACCAACGCGCACCTTGGCTTTGCCTGATAGTTATATGTTTGATGAATGGGGTAATCGCTTAACCTATGCGGTGATCAAAAAACTGGCCATTGATAGCAGTAACTTTTCTTCGTATAGCACAGCGGTGACAACGGGTGTCATTCGCATTAATAATGTGAGTGGTACGCAGATATCTTCTGTTGATCCTACAAATTTCACGGTTTATGCCGTGATCAGCCATGGTAAGGACGGTAAGGGATCATACAGCGTTAGCGGTGTTGCCAATACGGCGTGTGACACCACCAATGTGGATAAAGAAAATTGCAATGGCGACTACGTTTTTATGGATGCCCCTATTTCAGATGCAGCTCAAGGTGCGAGCTATTTTTATGATCTTACGCAATTCGTTAATAAGAACGATATTGTTGCTGCGGCAGAGACAACGACACCTGATGCTGTTGAGATGGAATATCTTACAACAGGTAGCGATTCTACATGTGGCGTGACTGCGGCGGGCAATGGTTATTGCTGGGGTATCAACACGCATGGAGAGCTTGGGGATGGATCAATGGCAAATAAAACATCACCAACAGCGGTGACAGGAGGTGCTGTGTGGGCTGCCATTGACGCAGGTGATTCTATGACCTGTGGTATTAAAAAGGCGGATAGTTCTGTCTGGTGTTGGGGGTCAGGAAGCCTTGGAAATGGTGCGGGTTGGCAGTCTGGAACATCGACACCCGCTCAAGTGTCTGCTTCTGGAGTGATATGGAAAAAAGTAACGGTGGGTGTGGAAGCTGCCTGCGGCATTAAATCAGATCTGACGTTATGGTGTTGGGGTAATGATTATCTTGGAGTGCTTGGTAATGGGCGAACATCAGGAGTTGAGTCTGTACCTGTGCAGGTCTCTGGTGGGGGTACGTGGATTGATATAAGCTTGGGCGGAAATTATGCATGTGGCATCAAATCTGATAATACACTGTATTGTTGGGGTGAGGGGACGAGCGTGCCTGCCCTGCTGGATTCTGGTGGTTGGGAAAAGGTAGTGGTAGGGGATTATAGCTCTGAATATCATGCGTGTGCTATCAATACGAGTGGGGCGGCTTATTGTTGGAAAAATGGTTATCACGGTAAAGTGGGTAACGGAATTGATACCAATACCGATTATTCTACTCCTGTTCTTGTAACAGGTGGTCTTACTGGGAGTGGTTATACGTGGATTGACCTAGCTGTATCACAAAATGAAACATGTGGGGTACGTTCAGATGGGATTGTTCTTTGCTTTGGTGGAGGGTTTAATGGTGAACTAGGGCAGGCCGCGTGTGGTACAGATCAAGTAGTACCGACACCTATTGATGGAAGCTATACCTTTACGTCGATTGATGGCGGATCGCACCATTTCTGTGGTATTAGAGCTGATAAGTCCGCTGTGTGTTGGGGGCAAAATACATCTGGTCAGCTAGGTCAGGGATCTACAGCGGTATACACTTCCACACATGTCGTGCCAGGTGGGTATACCTTTGGGCCGTGATATTGCGTATGTTGTCATTTAGATCGTTGAATGATAACGCCATACCATCCTAGCCCATCATATTCTTGGTAGCCGAGGGTTTTGGCGAAAGCGATCGTATCGCCTGATGCGTTGAAGTAATGTCCTTTTTGCTGAAGATGGTGTTCAAGCGGAAAGGATGTTAGTAGATCATGACCATCAGAAGAAGCAATAACACGCAGATGATTATCTAATAGTAATACACGGGAACGTTGCCACTCTTCTTCTGAGAGACTTGCTTCATCTTGCACGATGACACGTGATTGCTCATCCCAATCAAAATAAACGCCTAGTGTCCCAACGATATTTCCGTGAATTTGTCCACCAGAGCGTACAGCGGTAGCGTAGATTGCCACCATTTTGTTATCATGCAGAGGGTCACTATAGATCTCGTCAACAACGTAATCATCACCACTACCAGTGATAATGGCTTTTTTGAACCAGCCTGTGCGTGATAGATCTGCACCATGCAGCTTGTGAAAGCGCGAAGGCTGCGAGCATCCAATCACCTTGCCATGAGTATCGGTTAAAACAAGGTTGAGATAAACAGAGTAAAAACGGTTAATTAACCCCATACGCTCGACTGCATAGGCAATGGCTTCGGGATCAAGATTTTCTAGACATTGGTAGAGCGCGGTATCTGTCGCCCACCAGCGCACATCAGCAGTGCGCTCATAAAGATTACGTACGATTAATTGTACGAGCGTTTGAGACATTTCAGACAATCTTCCGTATTCTTTTTCATCAAATTGCGATTGAAGTACGGAAGTTTGTGCTTTGATCTCTGAGAGAATATCGGTGCGTAACTCTTTCGAGTTACGCGCCGCTTGATCTGCAAGGTTCTTGACTTCTCCTGCTACAACAGCAAATCCTCGTCCAGATTCGCCAGCACGCGCAGCTTCAATAGTTGCATTCAAGGCAAGTAGGTTTGTTTGCGAAGCAATTTTTTCATTGATGGTCGCAAATTTTTCCACTTTAGTTTGAATGTTTTGAATGATGCTTGTGATGCTTAATGTAGACATGAGAATAAGAACCTTTGTGACTTATATAGTCGTTTAACCCAAGTAACCCCACGTTTTGTGAGAAGTTAAGTAATTGTAATTAAGTGATTTATGGTGTAGCCTGACTTTATAATCCCCCAAAGGATGGAGGATTATAAAGTTAAAGTGCTGTAATATTACGCTGCGTTCTTTTTGCCAGAAACACGTAAAATCTCACCATGGCTAGAGGTATCAAGACCTGTTGACTCGTCTTCTTCAGAAACACGAATTGGGGTAATAAGATTAACCACTTTAATGATGAGGTAGGTTACGATCGCAGTAAAGACTGCAACGGCAACCGTTGCGGTTAGATTCGAGATAAACAAGCTCGTTTCGCCACTGACAAGTATTCCTTCAACGCTGACAGCTGAATTAACGGCTTTATCTGCAAACATCCCCGTCATGATTGCACCTAGCATCCCGCCGACGCCGTGGCAGGCAAACACATCAAGAGCATCATCAAGATGGGTTTTGCTTTTAACAAAGCGCGCTACAATATTACAGATAACGCCAGAAAGCGCACACATAATGATGGCGGATTGTACGGTGACATAACCAGCAGCAGGGGTGATGACCACAAGGCCAACCACAAGACCGATGGCAGCACCCACAGCACTAGGCTTGCCTGATTTGATCCAGTCGACAGCCATCCAAGAAAGGAATGCGGCAGAAGCACCAACATATGTCGTAACAAATGCATGGGCTGCGAGATGACCTGCAGAAATCGCAGATCCTGCGTTAAAGCCAAACCAACCAAACCATAAAAGGGCTGCGCCGAGCATGATCATAGAAACATCATTAGGATGGTTCTCTTCCCCAGATGTCAGGCGTTTACCAAACAAGAGAGCCGCAACAAGACCTGCTACCCCTGCGGTGATGTGAACCACCAAGCCACCCGCGAAATCAAGCCCACCATCTTTTGCGATCCAGCCGCCCGGACCCCACACCCAATGTGCGACAGGAACATAGACCAACAGACTCCAAAGGCCAAGAACCAGCAACCATGCTTTGAAGCTCACGCGTTCAGCAATTGCACCTGTGATAAGTGCAGGGGTAATTGCAGCAAACATAAGCTGGAATACCATGAAGGCATAATGTGGAACATGCGCATCACCATAAATTTGGTTTTGCAAGCCATTGAGCATGAAATATTGCATGCCACCAATATATGGGCTGCCTTCGCTAAACGCCAAACTATAGCCTGCAACAACCCAGATAATCCCGATTAATGCTAACGCGACATAGTTTTGAAGTAGTGTTGAGATAACGTTTTTGCGATTGACCATGCCAGCATAAAAGAACGCTAAACCCGGTGTCATCAACATGACGAGCGCAGCAGAAACAAGTAACCATGCAGTGTTTCCTGAATCAGGGTTAATGACCTCTGCCGCGGCTGCAGTAGCGGTTGTCGCGTCTTGTGCTAATGCAGGCATCGCTGCACACATACACGCAAGTGTTAAAGGTAAGATTTTTCTCATAATGTCCCCCATTAAATTGATAAAAATAATCACCTGCATGGTGCGTTGCAAAAATGTGAATGTCAATATTATCGCCTTGTGTGCTAAAAAAGATTTGTAGAAGTAATAAAAATGATACGCAAATATCACATTGTTGGATAGGAATAAATCTATGGTAGAGTAGGATAGTAACTTGATGTCTTTACTAGGTTTTTTTGGGAGGGTGATGGAATTGGATATGTGTTGATTTATGGGGGAGGAATAATGATTGAGCTGCGTTCTAAACTCGACTATCTTGTGCGTAGGATGTATGAATGTATAATCGTTCATGTAAAATGATGTTTATGGAGAGAGAATCGAGTGACAAATTTTGTGCATATAGGCGATATTCCTAAGGATATCACGTGGGGCAAGCGCATTGCAGTGGATACTGAGGCGATGGGTTTAAATAATCACCGTGATAGATTGTGCGTCGTGCAGTTATCGAATGGTGATGGTGATGCGCATTTAGTCCATTTTCCAACGCCTGATTATCATGCGCCTAATCTTGCGGCAGTGCTTGCCGACACGACCCGTGAAAAAATCATGCATTTCGCACGTTTTGATGTGTCAATCGTGTGGAATTACCTTGGTGTTGTGATGACGCCATTGTTTTGTACGCGTACAGCTTCTTTGCTGTGCCGAACCTATTCTGATCGTCATGGACTTAAAGAAATTTGCAAGGAATTGCTTGGGGTTGAGATATCTAAACAACAACAAAGTTCGGATTGGGGAACAGATACACTTTCGCAAGAGCAGATTGATTACGCTGCGGCAGATGTTCTTTATTTACATCAGTTAGCGGATGAACTTACGCGTCGCTTGGATCGTGAACGCCGCTTGGATATTGCGCGTGATACGATGCAGTTCATTCCGACACGTGCTGCATTGGATTTGATGGGTTGGGAAAATACGGATATTTTTGCTCATTCGTGAGTCATTTTAAAAAATGCGTGGCAGGAGTAGGTTTATATGTTTTGCCACCTATACACTTTAGCTTTATAATTTATGCCTTTTTGGGGGGATTATTAAGTTAAGCGAATTATGGTATCATGATAATGGCACAAACAGAACAAGCAGACAGCATTATTCGTGCTGCAAGAGCGACTATCTCGCGTGAAATAGAGGGGTTGCAGGCTGTTTCGCAGACGCTAGACGAACGTTTTGTAAACACGGTACGGTTAGTGGCGGAACTTAAGGGACGCCTCATCGTAAGTGGTATGGGGAAGAGTGGACATATCGCACGTAAAATTGCTGCGACATTGGCATCTACAGGGACACCTTCTTATTTTGTACATCCTGCTGAAGCATCGCATGGTGATCTTGGGATGATTACTAATGCAGATGCTGTGTTGATGCTCTCTAATTCGGGCGAAACCGCGGAACTTGAAGATATGGTTGGCTACTGTAAACGTTTCGGAATTCCAGTGATTGCGTTGGTGCGTCGTCCTGAGTCACGTCTTGTGCAGGCGGCAGATATCCCTGTAGTATTGCCTGAGATTCCAGAAGCCTCACCTACGGGTGCGCCGACGACGTCCACAGCCATGATGTTGGCCTATGGGGACGCGCTTGCGGTTGCGCTGTTGGAGTTGCGAGGGTTTACCAAGGATGATTTTCGTGTGTTTCACCCTGGTGGTAAGCTTGGTAAGGGATTGCTACGTGTGGGAGCGATGATGCATCAAGGAGATTCCCTGCCTTTGGTAAAACAAGACGACAATATGAAGCACGTACTCTTAGAAATTACAGCGAAGTCCTTTGGCTGTGCGGGTGTAATCAATTCACAAGGTGATTTGGTTGGAGTGGTTACTGATGGTGACTTGCGACGTCATATGGACAGTGATATCTTGCGGGCAACTGCCTCAGAAATTATGACAGTGGGTGGGGTTACAGTAAGCCCAAAAACCTTGGCGGCAGAAGTGTTGGCAATTATGAATACACGTTCAATTACAAGTCTTTTTGTGGTAGAAGCGCAGAAACCTGTTGGGATCGTACATATTCATGATTGTTTGCGTGCTGGCGTAGCATGATGACAGATCTGAATGGATAAAAGAGTGACAGAAAAACATATTACAGGGAATTATGGGTTTTCATTGGCGGCCTTAGAGGCGCGCAGGCTAGTGATGTTTGCTAATATTGCTCGTTATACTACATGTGTGAAGTTGATGAAGCTTGGCTTGGTGTTGCTTCTTGTGGTACTTTTTGGGGTGATCATCATATTGCCTATGATGGAAAAAGATCAGGCGGGCGTTCGTGTAGCATTTTCGAATGTGGAACAAAGTACGACGCCAATCGACAAACCCTTTATGAAAAACCCAAAATTTCAGGGTGTTGATGAAAAGATGCAGCCTTATGTGGTGACGGCAGACGTGGCGATTCAGCAAGATGAACATACGGTGGAAATGCAACACGTCAAAGCAGATATGAGTTTTGTAAATGGGACATGGATGATGTTGAACGCCAAACGTGGTATCTT
Organism: Rickettsiales bacterium; assembly: GCA_036770365.1. Lineage (GTDB taxonomy): Bacteria > Pseudomonadota > Alphaproteobacteria > Rickettsiales > UBA998 > DAIPJH01. Next base: position 125,489 of record DAIPJH010000001.1, on the reverse strand, counting down.
GGTGATGAATGATAAAGACGAAAAACAAAAGCAGCTTATTTTAGATGGTGACGTTGGTCTGTATCAAGATACTGGGTATGAATTGCATGCTTCAAAGGTTGTGGTAGACATTTCTTCAGGTTTTGCGCATAGTGAAGGGCATGTAGAGGGTGTCTCACCTATCGGGCATGTAGAGGGTGGTCGACTTCAGGTTTGGCGTGAAGATAAGCGTATGGTGCTGGATGGTGGTGTGAAATTAGTGATTATACCTCAGAAGGATAGAAAATGAACGAACGTTCAATAAAATTATTTGTTTGCACATTGTCCGTGGTTGTGATGGCGTGTGGTCTTGGGATGGTGTTGTCTGTGGCTGCGATGGCAAAGGATGCTGCTGGTTCTGTCTTTGGCGATAGAAATAAGCCTGTGGAGATCAGTGCTGATAGTTTAGAGGTGTTGCAGGCAAATCAGAAGGCTGTGTTTCGTGGTAAAGTAGAAGTGCATCAGGGAGCAGTGATGCTCACTGCGGCGACGATGACAGTCTATTATAAGCAGCAAGATGCAACAAATAAAGACGCCGCGTCTGCTGGCGCAGCGGGGGCAGTTTCGCGTATCGAAGCGGATGGTCATGTGGTGTTGACAACGCCTGAGGAAACTGCGCGTGGACATAAGGGCGTTTATGATGTGGATGGGCGTCGCGTTAATTTGCAAGGAGATGTGATGTTAACGCGGGGTAAGAATATTTTAAAAGGTGAAACACTTACTTATAATCTTGATACGGGGCGCAGTGTTTTGGGGGCAAGTGATAATGTAATTGATGGGCAGCAGGGTGTAAAATCAGGTGGTGGGCGCATTAAAGCATTGTTTGTGCCAGAAAAGAAATGATGATCATATGAATCATAAAATCTCATTACCTGATATCAAAGGCAAAGGTTTTAAGCCCGTGCTTTTGGAGACAAATTCGGGTCTGGTGGCTCAAAATCTTGGTAAGGCCTACGCCAAGCGGCCTGTGGTTCGCAATGTTAGTTTGACCGTGCAGCGTGGTGAGGCGGTGGGGTTACTTGGGCCGAACGGTGCAGGGAAAACTACGTGTTTTTATATGATTACGGGACTGGTGAAGCCTGATTATGGCGCGATCTTGCTTGATGGGCAAGAAATTACCAATCTTCCTATGTATCGTCGTGCGCGACTTGGGGTGGGGTATTTACCGCAGGAAGCTTCAATTTTCCGTGGGATGACCGTTGAACAAAATATTTTGGCGGTGTTAGAAGCCAATGAGCCTGTTTCCTCACAACGTCAAATTATTCTCCAAGAGTTATTGGGTGAGTTTTCTATCAGCCATATTAAGGACGCACAGGCAGCACAACTCTCAGGCGGCGAACGCCGTCGTGTGGAGATTGCACGTGCGCTGGCGTGTAACCCTTCTTTTGTCTTGCTTGATGAACCACTCGCAGGGATTGACCCGATTGCGGTTGCGGATATTCGTGATATTGTTTCACACCTCAAGGATCGAGGTATTGGCGTGCTGATTACTGATCATAATGTACGAGAAACCCTTGATATTATTGATCGTGCTTACATTATTCATGATGGGGTGGTGCTGATGGAGGGGACGCCTGCGGATATTGTCGATGATGCAGAAGTTCGTCGTGTGTATCTGGGTGAGCGTTTTAGTCTATGATGACGATGAGTTTAGGTACGGTCTGCGCGGTGGTGGTAACCTGCAATGCCAGCCATACTATCGTACCAACACTCAAAGCATTAACAACACAAACTAGACCTTTGCAGCATATTATTGTCGTGGATAATGCGTCACATGATAACACGCGAACACTTCTAAAAGACTGGCAGGCTGAGGATGAGCAGCATCGCCATGTTTTGCTCAGAGGCGATAGAAATCTAGGTTCTGCGCAAAATCTTGGGTTTGTACAGGCAAAAAAACTTGGTGCGGCGTGGACGTTGCTCATGGATCATGACAGCTTCGCTGATACGCAGATGCTGATGATGATGGAGCATAGTTTAAGCTATTATCCTCATGCCGAAAAACTTGGAATCATTGCGCCTAATTTGTTGGATGTTCATTCAAAAAGACAGTCTTATTATCCTGTTATAAATGGACAATTTAAGGTATCTCGTGTCGGTTTTTCTTCAGAAAAAGTGTATCTTGATGCTGTTCTCGGCGTAATCGCTTCGGGTAGTTTGGTGCGTATGTCGGTCTATGATGATATTGGTGGGATGCGCGAAGATTTTGAGATTGATTACCTTGATAAAGAATTTTGTTTGCGGGTTGTGCGTGCGGGGTATCAGATTATCGCGCTGCGCGACGCGGTGCTATGTCATGAATTAGGGCAAGCCCAAGACCATAAACTAGGAAAATGGACGATCACTACTACCAATCATAGTCCTGAACGTGTCTATACGATTTTCCGTAACCGTGTACGCACATGGTATGCCCATGCTCGCGCAATACCCGCCTTTATGCTCTATGATGTTGCTGCTATGTGTTATGATATCCTGCGTATGGGTATGTTTGAGGATAATACCACAAAAAAACTCTCACGTGCATGGCGAGGGTTTTGGGATGGGATGGGAGGGTAAAAATTATCCCCTTGCAGCGGTTGTTTGTTGTAAAGGCGGAGTGGATTTACCATTAGCGGGTGATAATGATTCACTGTGATTGAGATCGCCAGTCAGGGCAATGGTTGTGACCGTGCCGATATTTGAAAGTGTTTCCGCTATCTTTTTTGTACGACTTTTCTCGCCTTGCGAGCGTTCGTCCAGTGCTTTGTGATATTCCGAAGCTGGTGTTATCCCGCGTCCACCACCAACGGTTTCTGGGGTGTGGGTTTCTTTTGCTGCGGGTTTGTGTGCATGGTCGTGACCATGGTCATGATGTTGTGTTTTGGCTGCTGAGGGTTTTGCTTTGTCAATGGCAATGTTGACGTGAGGTTTTTTATCAAGGGCTTCCTTGATCTTGCCACGGGTAGTGTCGTCATTCAATGCTTGAAGGACATCGTTATCTTTTAATGTGTCGGGGTTTACGCCTTTGATTTTGCCAATTTCAACTTTGGCATCGTGCCATGCTTGTTTGGACACTTTTTCAAATTTTCCGTCGATGCCCGTAGGGTGGCCATCTTTATCTTTGAACTTACCAATATCAAAACCTGCCTTTGTGAGCAATGTTTGACGGTTGATAGATGTATCTTCAAGCGGGGGTGTGGTGACTGTCGGTGCAGCGGATGCTGGTGCGGTCGTTGCGGGGGCAGCCATGCGTTCACGCGCTGATTTTAATCCATCTACTTTGCCAATGTAAGGGTTATCGTCAAAGCTAATATTCCTTTTGTCGAGATAATTTAAGAAGTCGTCCTTTGAAAATTTCTGTTTTCCTGATGTTTCTGGCAATGTAGCGGCAAGGGCTGCACCCGCTGCATTGTAGGCTTCGCGTGCTTTTTTGATTTCTTCAGGAGATACCGTTTCGTTTTTAGCTTTTTTGTCTGTTAATTGACGTAAATCCATGCCTGCTTGTTGGAATGCCTTGTATTCATTTGCGTTTTTATCGTTACTTACCATATCCTCTAACGTGACACGTTTTGGTGGTTGTTGTACTGCGCCCGCGGCAGGGACGGGAGCAGGTGGATTCGCTGTTTGGCTGAGTGATGTGGCAAGATCCTTTAAATGGGTACTTGTTTTTTCATTGAGTGCATCTTTAGGATTAACACCAATGGCTTGAAGTGTTTCTGCAAGCTTCTTTTGCGCGGCGTCATAAGCAGCAAGATGTTCATTGAGGATTTTGGGGTCTTTGATTTTTTCGTCGGCGTTTTTGGCAAGTTGCATCACCGTGTCTTTATAGGCTTCCATAGCTTTGTTTTCTGGGCGATCTTTGTCAAGGCGTGTATCGCTCTCAGGTGAATATGGTTTTTTGTTATGTACGGCGAGATCAAAATCGCGCAACTCATCCGCGGCGCGGGTTTGATTGTTTTTAACGTCTTCTTTGTCCATTCCGAGTACACGTGTTAGCCAGCTCATTGTCACCACCATTATGTTATGTGTGTTTTGTTATGGTAGTAAATTATCATGTAATCATGACACTTTGATGACGAATACAAAAAAAAATCATTGAATATGAAATTTAACCACATCGATACTTGAAAGATAGAGGAAGAATGCGCATAGTGTGTGGCTATGGACGCATCAGAACTTGCAGAACTTAAACAATCGGTTGAAGACGGCTCGTATTTTCGTGAGGCGCGGTCGTGGTATTCCCGTGTCAATTTGGCGTTGATGTCTGAGCGCGTACTTTATATCGTGTTAACAGCGATTGCGGCATTGATCTTTTTGGTTGGGATTATTGCTGTGCTGCGTCTTTTGCCAATTAAACCCGTAAGACCATTTATTTATGTATCTAAAAATGGGGTAACGACGGTTGCGCGATTGAGAGGGCTGTCACAAGGAAGTGAGACGCCTGATGAGGCATTACGGCGTTACTTCTGTTCAGAGTATGTGATGCGCCGTGAATCTTATAATATTAAGAAGTTGAATTCCAACGTATTATATGTCTATCGTCAAAGTGATGAAAAAACTGCGCAGATTTTTCAGCGTTATATGGATAAAAGCAATACACGTAGTCCTATCGTGATGTATCAGGCAGAGGCAGAACGAGCGATTAATGTGACAGATGTTAAGATTACTCCCAAGGGAGAGGGAAAATATGTTGCGGATGTTGATTTTGAGGCCACAGTGATTACTATGGGCGATCAGACAAAGACGCAACACCATGCGACGGTTGAGTTCAAATATAAAGACTTGGGTGTTCCACAGGAAAAAGAGGCAAATAAAGAAGAAGCAAAAAATATTTTTGATCAGGTCTCTACGGTGAAGGTTGAGCCTATGGAGTTTATGGTGATGGGCTATTCTGTAATGCAAAGAAAGTAATAGTATGATGAACGCGAAATCTTGGGTGGCATGGGGAGCTTTGTTAGGGTTGTTATTTGCTCCTGTGGAAGCATTAGCGGTGCAAAAGCCTCGCCCGATTGCAACGGATAATCGCATTCAAACTGCGCGTTTTAGTCCGAATGAGGTGTATAAATTTGTAGGGCATTACGGATATCAGTCGTTGATTGAATTCCAAGAAGGTGAAGAGATTCAGGCGGTTTCACTGGGAGATTCTGTGGCGTGGCAGGTTAATCCTGTGAAACATCGTCTTTTCATTAAGCCAATTGAACAAGAAGCAACTACTAATATGACTATAGTCACGGATCGTCGTGTCTATAATTTTGAGATTTCTGCACAAGAAACGAGGAATCCTCGTGATAAAGGGATGATCTTTGTGTTGAGATTCATCTTTCCTGAAGAATATGGCGCAGGGTTCGCACAGTCAGTGTCTACTTCTAAAATACCTGATTTGACCGATCCTGAGACAGTAGCAAAATTGAACTTTAATTATTCTATTCGTGGATTAGATAATATAGCCCCCATTCGTGTGTTTGATGATGGTGAGTTCACATATTTCCAGTTCCGCGATCCTAATGCAGATGTGCCTGCGTTTTTCTTGGTTGACGGTTCGGGGAACGAGGGGATGATTAACTATAGAACGATTGGTGATTATATTGTGGTGGAGCGTGTGGCAGCGCGTTTTACACTGCGACACGGTTCATATGTGATGTGTATTTATAATGAAACGATGACGCCTCCCCCTGTGATTGAACCTGAGAAAGAAGGTTGGGATAAATATAAATTCTGGTAATCGTTTGTTGACATCGTTTACAAGTGGGCGATGTCAGTAGTCCACTCTCATAAAGTAAAGACCTTCTGCTGGGGCGGTTGGACCGCCTGCTGGTCTACTCATAGCTTGAAGCGCGGTTTTTACGTCCTCAGGTTTCCATTTTCCATAACCGACCAAAGCTAGCGTGCCTGTCATAATCCTTACCTGATGGTGTAAGAATGATTTTGAGCTGGTGTGAAGTTGGATCTCACGTCCAAGAGGTGTAAAAACTTCGATAAGTTCAATGCGCTCAAGTGTTTTTATAGGGGATTTTGATTGGCAATCACTATCACGAAAGCTTGAGAAATCATGCGTACCAATAAGATGAGCTGCGGCCTCGCGCATTGCATCAAGGTTTAACTTGCGTGGGATTTGCCACATGCGATGTTCTTCCAGCCCAAGCCGTGCATGACGATTAATGATGCGGTACATATAGTGGCGTTTTGTAGATTGAAAGCGCGCATGAAAATCCTCTGATACTACTTCGCACTGGTGTACAACGATGCGCTCAGGTTTGAGGTGATAGTTGATGCCTTGCATCAGTGAAAATGGCGCGAGTTCTTTAATCAAATCCACATGCGCGACCTGAGCCATGGCGTGTACGCCCGCGTCGGTGCGGCCTGAACAATGCAACGTTACTGTTTCATGTGTTGTTTTAAAAATAGCATCTTCAAGATGCCCCTGTACTGAAGGCAAGTTTGATTCTTGGCGTTGCCAACCGTGATACGGTGTGCCGTCATATTCAATCGTGAGTTTGTAGCGGGGCATTGTATGAGTTATGAGTTATGAGTTATGAGTTATGAGAAAGTAGGATGACAAGGTAAATTTAGCAAGTAACAAGTGTTAATGGAAATGGTAATGCGTATCTCCAAAGCATTTAGGAGCATAGCAGAGCAGTTAAGAGCGTTAGTGTAAGACACTGCCCTTAGGAATCGGGAAGCCGCGCAGAAATTCTTCGGCTGACATAGTGGATTTTCCTGCACGTTGCAAGACTTTCAAGCGCACCACGCCGCCATCGCCACACGCAATTGATAGGTTATCATTCATTACCATGCCTGCTTTGGCGAAGCTGACCGTATGAGCGTTCTCACTGCGGAGTACTTTGATGGTTTCTCCATTAAATTCAAAAGTTGCACTAGGGTAGGGGCTTAGTCCACGAATGTGGTCATGTACAATATCTGCGGGTAAACTCCAGTCAATCGGACGGTCTTCTTTGTCAATTTTAGGGGCGTAGGTGATGCCTTCCACGTTTTGTTTTTTAGGTGTGATGCTGCCGTTTTGTAACCCCTCAAGTGTTTGAAGGACAAGTGGTGCAGCTTCCACGCTCAACCAGTCATGTAGTTCACCCGTGGTCAGATTCTCATGCAGTGCGTAGGTTTTGCGAAGCAAAACATCGCCCGTATCGAGTCCTTTATCCATTTGCATGATGCAAATGTCGGTCTCCATATCACCTGAGAGAAGTGTGCAGGCTAGCGGTGCAGCACCACGCCAGCGTGGTAGGCTTGAGGGATGCACATTAATACAACCCATTGAACAACCGTTTAGAATAGCTTCTGGTAGTAACAAGCCATAGGCAACCACAATCGCCGCGTCTGCGCCATGCGCTTTGAAGGTTGCCTGTACATCTTCAGTTTTAAGACTAGTAGGCGTAAAGATGGGGATATGATGTTTTTCGGCAAGCTGATGAATGGGAGACGATTGCTCTTTTTTGCCACGACCTGCGGGGCGAGGTGGCTGGCTGTAGACAGCCACCACTTGATGATGTGAAGCTATCAATGCTTGTAAGGTTGGTACAGCAAAAGCAGGTGTCCCCATGAAGATGAGTTTGAGATGTTTCACTATTCATGCCCTTTTTAGGTTCTCATTCCAGCGAAAGTTAGAATTTAGTGAGTCGTGAGGCCAGATGCTAGTCTTCGCTGAGATGACAAGAAATTAACTATAAGGATTCTCACTGCGCTCTGGCAATGTCCCATCTTTTTTTGCTTTTATCAGTTTTTTAATGATCATATCACGTTTGAGGCGCGAGATATGGTCGACAAACACAATACCGTTCATATGGTCGATTTCGTGTTGAATACAGGTTGCCGCCAAACCATCCATTTTAGCGATGATTTCTTTGCCATGTTCATTCGTATATTTTACGGTGACGATCTTCGGGCGTTCGACCTCAGAATAATGTCCGGGAAAAGATAGGCAGCCTTCTTTATAAATATTTGGCTCTTCACTTTCTGCTACGATTTCAGGGTTAATCATTTTCAGCGGTTTGCCGCGTGCATCATCCTCTTCACCCTGATCCGCGTCCATCACCACCACACGCTTCATCACGCCAACCTGCACTGCAGAAAGTCCAACACCCTTTGCAGCATACATCGTGTCCAGCATGTCATCAAGTAAACGCAAAATCTCAGGCGTAATCTCTTTAACAGGCGCAGACACTTCTTTTAGGCGCGGGTCGGGTGCGATAACGATAGAGAGTACGGTCATATTCTGGCTACTGGCTACTGGTTACTTGCCACTTCCTTAACACAAATCTCGCATTCGTGACAAGGATTCTTCCTTGCCAAGTTGGCTCATCACTTCAAACATGCTTGGAGACATCGTGCTGCCGGTGATGGCGATGCGAATCGGGGACATCAGATTGCCAAGTTTGAGTGCGTGTTTTTCGCAGTATGCTTTGCAGATCTGCTCTAGTTCGTCATGTTGCCAAATATCAAGCGTGGTGAGTTCTTCGGTGATGCCTGAAAGCATTGAGCGTGCATCTTCGTTCATCATACTTTCGGCTTTTTCATTTAGTGCAATCGGGCGTGGCGCGAAATAAAACAGCGCATTATCACGCAGTTCCAGCAAGGTTTTAGCGCGTGCTTTCAGCCCTGCCATTGCTTTTACTAAAAGAGCATGTTGAACGTCCGTAAAATGAATACCAAGCGCAGTCTCAATGAGTGGTTGTACTAATTTCGCCAAGCGATTATCATTTGCCTCGCGGATATAATGCCCGTTGAGGTTATCAAGCTTGGCAAAATCAAAGCGAGAAGGCGATTTGCCAATCCCTTCAATGGTAAAGATCTCAATTGCACGGTCAGTTGAAATGATTTCCTCGTCACCATGCCCCCAACCAAGACGTAGTAAATAGTTACGTAATGCCTCAGGCAGATAACCTAAATCACGATATGCCTCCACGCCGAGCGCACCATGACGTTTTGAAAGTTTTGCACCGTCTGCGCCATGAATGAGAGGAATATGCGAGAAATGTGGTGCTGTCCAGCCCAATGCATCATAGAGTGCTTGCTGGCGGGCTGCATTGGTCAAATGGTCGTCGCCGCGAATGATATGTGTCACGCCCATATCATGATCATCTACGACGACTGCAAGCATATAGGTTGGTGTGCCATCGGAGCGTAGCAAGACCATATCATCAAGCTGTTCAGCGGCAGTGGTGACATCACCTTGCACGCCGTCTTTAATGGTGATGCTACCTATGAGTGGGGCTTTGAGGCGAATTGCAGGTTTGATACCTGCAGGTGCATCGCTTTCAGGGCGTTCACGCCAGCGACCGTCATAACGAAAACCACGTTTTTCTGCCGCTGCTTGTTCACGCATCGCGGCTAATTCTTCAGGCGTACAATAACATTTATACGCCATGCCCTTGGCAAGCAATTCATCGACGACCTCGCGGTGACGCGGTGCGCGGGAAAATTGATAGGTTTCTTCGCCGTCCCATTCAAGCCCAAGCCATTTCAACCCATCCAAAATCGCTTCGATTGCGGGTTGGGTCGAACGCTCGCGATCAGTATCCTCTATGCGTAGCAAAAATTTGCCACCTGTATGTTTTGCAAACAACCAGTTAAATAATGCAGTACGCGCTCCGCCGATATGCAGATAGCCAGTAGGAGAGGGGGCAAAGCGAGTAACAGTGGTCATAAGGTTTCCAATTTGTGGATGTTTGCGATGAAATTCAAAACACGCTTATAAAACTTCTCTGAAAATCTGCAAGTAACTTATATTTTTCTTATTTTAACGTCATGAAAACTTAACATATCTTGGGTGTTTATGAAGATAGAATTAAGCTATAGTGTGAGTATGAAATTATTATGAAAGTATGCGTTATGACAGCGCAACAGCCAAAAATTATTAAAGTTGTGTTTCCAAAAGTAGGCGCGGGGGCTGAGAAAGTTATTGAGTTAAAGCCTGAAGTTTTCGCTATGTGCAAGGATGATGTTGGTATATATCATACTTTAACGAATGAAGTTATTGAGAATTCTCCAGAGTTAGATGGTTTTAGAAACGAACTTCATGGTGTTCTGAAATCTTTTGCAAAAAATATTGTAGATTTTCCAGAATTTAAAAGTAAAATGGATGCCATAGTCGCAGCAGAGGATGCTTACCTTGCCTCACGCATAAAAATCTTTGAGGAAGCTGTAAAGATTTTTGAACATCTACAAGGGGTGGTGAAAGTTTTTGAATTTGGAAGATCTTTAAATAATGAAGCCGTGACACTAGTATTAAAGAAAATGTTGCATCTTGTGCTTTTGGATGATGGTGATAAGCAGCAATTAAGGACTTTTCTTTCGGGAGGTGAACAGCCTTTAATTGCCACAGAAATTGTGGATGAGGCTTTATCTAGTTATCATGCGGCGCTGACCCAGAATCAGACAGTAATTGAAAAAATCAAATGTGGTGAGATTGATGCAGAAAGTACATTTATTAGTGCAATTAATGTGTGGCATGACCAAATGATATCTCAACTCTCTGAGAAGCCGATTAATCTTACGGAATATTTGAGTCCAGAGTTGCTTGCAAAATGGAAGGCAGCAGTTCAAGCAGCAGAGGCTGTTGCTAACGCGCAAAAAGTAGAAAAAGCAGCAGTTGAACTTATTGCAGGAGATGGTAGAAGTGGTACAGCAACACCAGTAACAGATGCTGCTAAAAAAGATGGTGAGAAAGCCGCCGCAAATGCAGGTTTTTTGAAAAAACTGCTAAAAAGTGAAGAATCTAATTACGAAAAGATTCATTTTGGTAAGGCAACAGGTGTGGCGGCTGCGGCGGTGGCACTGGGGGGCGGCGCGTATATGCTCTTGCGTGACAAACCTGAAAATAAAATTCAGAGTTCAGATGTACAGTTGCAATCGCGTGCGAATCAGCCGTCGCAGGGTGCGGTGTTGGGTGTTTAAAATTTAAGGATGCCAATTCACGATTAAGCTGATAATGCAGAGGTATAACCTTTATGCATCATTATAAATGTCAGCCAATTCCGCCAATATCAAAACCAAAGAACATGCGCTGCCATGGGTGGATTTTGTGCCGCTATGGTTAGGTGTGGGAATCGCTTTTTTCTTTGCCTTGCCTTTTGATCCTCCCCATGCATGGGGCTGGGCGTGGAGCATTGCGGTAGCGATGGCATATTACGTGCGAAGGGATGTCTCTGCTGTGCGGATGATACGTGTTTTTGCGTTGGTATTGATCGGTTTTGCATTGGCGCAGTGGCAGACGATACGGGTTGCCGCACCCGTCATGCCGCGAGATGTGGGTGTTGTGGGTTTTACTGGTGTGGTGGAGGATGTTTCGATTGACGAAGGACGGTTGCGGTTGACGCTTCGTGATGTCTTGATGCCTGATATGCTGCCATCTTCTACCCTTGAAAAGGTACGCGTTAGCGTGCGGGGGGAGGTGACGCCTCCTAACTATGGCGACAGGGTCGAGGGACGCGGAAAGTTGTTTGCACCAAGCGCGCCAGTGTCTCCAAATGCATTTGACTTTTCTCGCTATTTTTACTTTCGTGGTATTGGTGGTATTGGGTTTATGTTTCCTAATCTGACGATCACGCATGCAGCCAACGTGCATACAGGTCTGGTTGTTGCAATCGAAGCGTGGTTTTCTCATCAACGACAATGGATAAATCAAGAGATACTGCGTGTCTATGGCGGCGGTGAACGTATGATGTTTGCGACTGCATTGATCACAGGGGATACTACTGCGGTTACAGATGCTTATCGCCATGAGATGCAAATCACGGGATTAATGCATATTCTTTCTATTTCAGGCATGCATATGGCAATTATGTGTGGGTTATTTTATGTATCAATGCGGCGGTTTTTACTGTTTGTGCCTGTGATTGGGCATGGGGTGGGAGTTCAGAAAACCGCAGCATTACTAGCGTTGCTTGCAGGGTTTCTTTATGTGGGGCTTGCTGATTTTCCGATTGCGGCGGTGCGAGCATACATTATGACGTCCGTGGTAATGTTGGCGGTCTTATGTGGTCGCAGTGCGCTGTCGATTCGTTCTCTTTCCTTGGCTGCGACTGCGATTTTGTGTGTTGACCCTGCCGCCTTTGTGGAGGCAAGTTTTCAGCTTTCTTTCCTTGCAACGCTTGCTCTGGTGGTTTGTTATAAGCAGGTGATGCGCCTTATCAATAATTGGATGGACGTTCAATATCATAAAGAGGTGATGAGGGAGCAAGGTGAGGAGCGACACGCTCATCGTATCGCAGGTTGGTATATATTGGTGGGAAGGATTATGTGGTGGTTTGGGTTGTCACTGCTCACAACATTAGTGGCGTCAGGTGCAACTATGCCATTGGTTGCCTATCATTTTCATCAAATTTCTTTGGTGACATTGTTTGCTAATATGGTGACCGTGCCTTTACTAACGTTTTGGGTGATGCCGAGTTTGTTAGTGGCAGTGCTAGGGATGCCGTTTGGTATCAGTAATAATATTTGGTGGTTTGCAGGCGTTGGTATTGATGTTTTTCATTCTATTTTGCACGTGATGGCACATTTTTCTTGGTCATATCTTCATGTTCCGTCGATGCCTTCATGGTCGCTTGCGTTGATGGGATTTGGTTTGTTAGTGGCGATGATGGTGTCGCAACGCCGTGTTCGTTTGCTAGCATTGCTAGGCGTCGTGCTGGGAATGTGTAGCGTGATGTTGTACCATGAACCAGATGTATTAGTGTCACCTGATAGGTCTCTGCTTGCAGTCAGAACACCTCTAGGGTGGAAGTTATTAGAGGGAAAATCTGTACGAGGTTTTGTCGTGCGGCAGTGGCAAGACATGTTAGGAAAGCCGATTACGATGATGGATGATGCACAGAAAGCAAATTTTCAAATATTACGTGATGTGATACAAGACTTACCAGCATCAGGTGCGTATGAAGGGTGGCTTAAACCTGATCGGGATGGGTATGAGTGGTTATCAAGCTGCGCATATACGGGCGCACGGGCGTGGAATCACTGTAGGCCGTGACCTGTTTTTAGAAGGTGATGCATTGCCGCCACATTTTTTATTCTAGCAATGCGCTTTCCAAGCTGATATTAAAGCACCAGATTATCAGATGCCTGTTAATCATCAAATCTGTAAAATTTATGTAAGGACAAAGTGTTATGGTATTGCGTAATTGGATGCGTGTGTGTGTGGTAGTCTGCGCGATGGCGTTAGTTGCGCCTCAGTCTCACGCAGAAGACCAAAAGATTTCTGTGGTGAACATTCAAAAGATCATGAAAGAGTCAAAAGCAGCGCAAGCGGCGCGTGATCAGTTGAAAGCAAAGCAACAGCAGTTCCAAGATGAGATCAGCAAGAAAGAGAAAGAACTTCAGAAAGAAGATCAAGAACTTGCTAAAAAACGTACCATCTTGTCGAAAGAAGCGTTTGAACAGCAAGTAAAAGATTTCCGTAAAAAAGCAACGGATGCTCAGAAAGATGTTCAGGATAAACGTATGAATCTCACTAAGGCATTTGATACTGCACTTGCTGAGATTCAAGGGAACGTGCAGCAGATTCTAGAAGAGCTTGCAAAAGAAAAAGGCTTTGAAGTGGCGATTCCTTCTTCGCAGGTGTTGTACTATAATCAAGGTTTGGATATTTCTGACGAAGTTCTGACCCGTTTGAATAAAAAGCTTCCTACCCTTACGGTGAAGTTTTAATTTAATGCTCTCTTGAAAACTGCGCATAGGGAGTGACGTGATGGCGGATTTACGCTTTTTTCATCGCAATAAACCGATAACAATTGCGGACATCGCGTCACTTTCTGGTGCGCAGCTTTTTGACGAAACGATGGGTGGAGTGACCATTGAAGATGTTGCCCCCCTTGATAGAGCAGGAGCGTCGGAAGTCAGTTTTCTTGATAATAGTAAATATATTCAAGGTTTCACCGAAAGTGGTGCGGGGGCATGCTTCATTCGTGATAAGCATATTGAGGTTGCACCTAAGGGAATGGCGTTACTTATCTCAGAAGATCCCTATCGTGCCTATGCATTGACAGCACAGTATTTTTATCCTTTTGTGCCGCCTGTGTCGGATGTCTCTCCCTTTGCGGTGATTGATGCAACTGCAAAAATAGGTGATAATTGTATCATTGGTCCGAATGCATTTGTTGGGCGTGGCGTGGAAATTGGTGCTGGCTGTATTATAGGCGCAAATGCCGTCTTACATGATGGGGTGCAGGTCGGTGACGGTAGCCGTATTGGCGCGTTGTGTTCTATCAGTCATAGCATGATTGGTGAGCGTGTGATCATTCATCGCGGGGTGCATATTGGGCAGGATGGTTTTGGATTCGCGCTTGGTCGCGGTGGGCATATCAAAGTGCCGCAGCTTGGGCGTGTCATCATCGAAAATGATGTGGAAATTGGTGCAGGAACATGTATTGATCGCGGTACAGGGCCTGATACGGTGATTGGTGAAGGCTCGAAGATTGATAATTTGGTGCAGATTGGGCATAACGTTCAAATCGGCAAGCATTGTGTGATCGTGGCGCAGGTTGGGATCGCAGGAAGTACGCGTATTGGTGATGGCACGGTGTTGGCAGGACAAGTTGGCATCGCTGGTCATTTAAAAATTGGTTCAGGCGTGCGTGTGGCCGCAAAAGCGGGTGTGATGAATGATTTGCCTTCGGGGGCTTCGTATGGTGGCTATCCAGCGATTCCTGCGAAGGATTGGCATCGTCAGACCTTGGCTTTGGCACGTTTGGGTAAGCAAAGAAGAAGTGAAAATGAGGGGGAAACGTGAGTTTGGTGATTGATACGACGCTTGGGTTTGCAGACAGTGAACGTGTAAAAGAGATGATTCCACATCGTTATCCTTTTTTGATGGTGGATAAGGTGGTGAATATGGTGTCGCGTGAGAGTGCGGTAGGCATCAAAAATGTGACGGTGAATGAGCCTTTTTTTCAAGGGCATTTTCCTAAACAGGCGGTTTTTCCTGGGGTTTTGATCGTTGAGGCGATGGCACAAACTGCGGCTGTATTGACGGTCTATTCGTTGGGCAAGGAAGCAGAAGGTAAATTAGTGTATTTCATGTCGGTGGATGAGGCGCGTTTTCGCAAGCCCGTTGTGCCAGGGGATCAGCTTCATATCCATATTAAATTACAAAAGAATCGTGGCAATGTTTGGAAATTTTCGGCTGATGCGATGGTAGATGGTGTGCGGGTGGCAGATGCGACCTATTCAGCAATGATTTTGGACGGCTAGGACATCTTAATGGACAAACATATTCATGCGACGGCAGTCGTTCATCCTGATGCGCAGCTCGGTGAGGACGTAACTATTGGTGCGTTTTGCGTGGTTGGGCAGCACGTAACGCTTGGGGATGGTGTAACCCTGCATTCACATGTGGTGGTGGATGGGCATACAACCATTGGTGAATCTTCTCGTGTTTTCCCCTTTGCATCGATTGGTCATGAGCCACAAGACCTCAAATACAAGGGGGAAGCGTCTACATTGGTGATCGGCAAGCGCAATACGATTCGTGAGCATGTTACGATGAATCCAGGGACGGCGGATGATAAAATGACCACGGTGGTGGGTGATGATTGCCTTTTTATGATGGCATCGCATGTTGCGCATGACTGTGTGATTGGTAACCGTGTGATCTTAGCAAATAATGCGACCTTAGCAGGGCATGTCGAGGTGGGTGATAATGTGGTGATTGGTGGCTTGGCAGCAGTACATCAATTCGTACGTATTGGTGCAAATGCGATGATTGGCGGGATGTCGGGCGTAGTTGCGGACGTGATTCCATATGGTTCAGTTTCAGGGGACAGAGCTTTTTTAGCAGGTTTAAATCTTGTGGGCATGAAGCGTCGTGGCTTGGAGCGTGAAAGTATTCACGCGATACGTGGCGCGTACCGTGAGCTTTTTGAAAATACTGAGGGGACACTTTCGGAACGCACGCAGAAAGTCGCTGAAGCTCATGCAAATATCAAGGAAGTTCAGGATATTATAGCATTCATGCAGGCGGACTCTTCGCGTTCGTTTTGTACGCCGCGTGGTTAGTGACGATGCAACAAAGTGAAAAGCCACCAGTTGCGATTGTTGCAGGGAAGGGAGATCTTCCTCGCCGGCTTATCGCGTCGTGCCAAAAAAATGGACGAAAGTTTATTGTGTTGGCAATTACGGGAGAAACTGACCCATCGCTGACTGAAGCTATACCTCATGCATGGTTTTCAATTGGGCATATTGGTAAAGCACTAGATTTCTGCAAACAATCTGATGTGCATCATGTGGTGATGGCAGGTAGGATTGAACGTCCTCCATTTACAGGATTGATGCCAGATGCAACGGGCGCACGTTTGCTTGCGAAGCTAGGGCGTTCCCTGTTTGCAGGAGATAACCGCTTACTATCCACTATTGTAAATTTCCTTGAAGATGAAGGAATTACAGTTGTTGGGGTGGAAGATGTGTTGGAAGATGCTTTAATGCCTGAGGGGCTAATTGGGTATAACCTACCTGATAAGTCTGCGCAGGAAGATATTGCGTATGGTGTGAGTATTGCCAAAGAAATTGGTAAATTAGATATTGGTCAAGCGGTGATCATACAAAATGGGTATGTGTTGGGGATTGAGGCGGTAGAAGGTACGGACGCGTTGATTGAACGTTGTGAGGCATTAAAAGTTGCGCCAAAAGGTGGCGTGCTGGTTAAAGTTTGCAAGCCTTCGCAAGAAGCGCGGGTTGATTTACCTACGATTGGTGTGAAAACAGTAGAGAATATTGCACGTGCTGGCTTTTCTGGTATTGCATCAGAGGCAGGAAAGTCACTGATTATCGGACGTGAGTTGGTTGAACGTAAAGCCAATGAACTTGGTGTTTTTGTGGTTGGGTTTTCGCTTGCTGATACTGCGGATGGTGAGCAATAAGAGTATTGGTTCTTGTCATTGCGAGAAATGCAATATAATTGGAACACTATGAAAACAAAGTTATTTATCATTGCGGGTGAACTTTCAGGCGATAGGCTGGGAGGACAGCTTTTGGCGTCACTCAAAGCACGTGGACTCCAGATAGGACAAGTGCAGGGGATTGCGGGGCCATGGATGCAGGCAGAGGGGATGTCTTCGTTATTTCCAATGGAAGAACTTTCGTTGATGGGATTTGCCGAGATTCTGCCACATATTTTTCGCTTGAAACGTCGTATTCGTGAAGCTGTCGAGGCGATTGAACAGGCAAAACCAGATGTGGTGTTGACGATTGATTCCCCCGGTTTTACTTTTCGTGTAGTAAAAATGTTGAAAAAACGTGGGAACATTGCGCCAAAATACGTGCATTATGTTGCGCCAACGGTGTGGGCGTATAAACCTGAACGTGCTGTAAAAACAGCAGCTCTGTTCGATCACCTCTTAGTGCTTTTACCATTTGAGCCACCTTATTTTATTATGCATGGCTTGAAGACGGATTTTGTGGGACATCCAGTCGTTGATGTTTTGCCTGAAGGTGCGCAGGATGCGGCGGAGTTTCGCGCCACACATCATATTGCAGAAGATGCACCGTTAATGACTGTTTTCGCAGGGAGTCGTCGCGGAGAATTAAAACGTTTATTGCCTGTGTATGAGCAAACGCTTGCAAAGCTAGTGTATGCCCTTCCATCTCTCGTGGTGGTGATGCCTGTGCCAAAGCATTTAGTGGGTGAAGTTGCTGAGGTGGTGACGTCTTGGACTGTTAAGCCGCTTTTGGTAAGCGATGAGAGCGAGAAATGGGCGGCGACGGCGGCATCACGTGTTGCTTTGGTAAAGTCAGGAACGATTGTGTTGGAAGTAGCGATGTGTGCAACACCAATGATAACTGTTTATAAAGCGCATCCCATCTCCGCATGGTTGATTCGTCGTATGATGAAGACCCCTTTTGTTAATCTTGTCAATATTGTGCTTGGACGACATGTGATTCCAGAGCTGTTACAAGAACGTTGTAGCCCTGATATACTGGCGCGTACATTGCTTGCATATGTGGATGATGAAGGTCTAGCGCAGGCACAGCGTGAGGCAATGGTAGAGGCACTACAAAAACTTAAAGTTTCTCAAGGGACTTTGGCAAGTGACCGTGCGGCGGAAATTGTATCGCAATATTTTTCTAAAACTTGAAATAAAATTACTTTCGCTAAACTGATTCTTAATCTTCGGCTGGTACTCTGTGTCTATGAGTCATCGTAATATGATGGCGTGAATATGAGATTAACCATCTATAAAAGAATAATAATGTGAGGGTTTATGGTTTTTGGTTTTGGTAAGCCATCTGGTGGCGCAACGACAGATACAACGGCATATGTTCCTGCGGCAGATGTTGCTGCGGATGTGAATTATGCGACGACAACGACCACTGTGGATGCTGCGGGTTATGCGATGCAGCCACCAATGAATCCCTATGCATCGTCGGAGATACCTCCTGTGACAACGGGGTATGGCGCGGAGGGTTATGCTCAGGTGCAGACATCCCATCACGATTATGCAGATTCCACAGCTTCAACTTATAGCAATCCTTACGTTGCAGTGCCACCATCACCCTATGGTGAACCTGTAACCATGACTACGGCAGCGGCAGTCGAGGCGTATCCTTCTGCGCCTTCTTATGACGCGGCATTGCCACCATCACCGTTTGGTTCATATGCTGATCCCGTAACCACCACTTCACCATCGTATGCGACGACGACGGGTTATGAGGCCACCACTTCGGCTTATGCTCCTACTGTTTCAGAAGTGGCGACGCAAGAAGTAATGCCAGAACCTATTTCTGCCTTCGCGGCGGCGAGCGCGGCGTTGGCACATGAGCGTGAGGACGTTGAGGAGGATACATATCAGGATACGCAGGAAGTGGCGTCACCTTTCAATAATTATGCTGGCCCTAAGGCAGAAGAGGTTTTTGCTGATGATGTGCAGCATTCAGGTGATGTGAGTCACTTTGACGGTGCAGCATTCGTACGTAACTCTTATGTAGAAGAAGTTGTAGAAGAGAAAATTCAGGAAGTGTCAAGCGATGCGTATGCTCCTGTGTCCTTTTCGGCGATGCCTTTGCCAATCATGACGGAGTCTTCTCCCGAGGAATCCACTGATAAATACAGCGAAAATGAAATGGCTTACGTACCCGTCATGACGATGTCAGGTGCAGTAGATACTACGGTGGCAGAAGCAGAAGTGGTTAGCACCTCATCATCTTATGAACAACACGATCATGCGATGACCTCACCTTTTGCCTCTACATCAGCAGAGGGTGTGGGTGTTGCGCCTGAAGAGGTAACCTATAAAGAAAATGAACTGTCTGCGGACGAGGTTGAGGCTTTGGTGTCTCAAACACTAGAAAATGCTCATGCTGAAGTTGTATCGCCTTTTATGACCACGTCTTATGTCGCACAGGAAGTACATGATGACGCTGCCGCGCAAGAACCCGTTACACAAACTGATGCTTATCACGATGTACATGAAGAAACGCTTGATGTTACAGAGGTTGTTGAGCCAGTAGCATCTGCGCATGTTGAGGCAGAGCTTGCTGACGAACCTATGATGCAAACGTATCATGCTCATGAAGAAGTAGCTGAAGAAGAGTATGTTGTTGAGGCGGTTGATCATGCTGATAGTTTAGTATCTCAAGAAATGCACGCAGAACCTGAAGAAGTAGGTCAGCCACATCTGGAGACTGATGTTGAGGAGGCGTCTTTGAAAGAACAGCCCGTTATATTAGCGCATGAACCTGTGATGGAACAGTCATCTGTACCCGTTGCTGTATCTCAAGATGATGCCGTCGCGGCGGCAGGTTTTGTGCAGGCATTGGATCGTTTGACGCAATTGATGGAGTCGCGTTGCGATGCCTTGGAAAAGAAGATTAATAACAGTACGGCAGCAGTGTTGCCGCTTGTGGCATCCGCGGTAGCTTCTAAAGCTATTCGTGTCGGTGCTGGCGATGCGAGTATTATTAAGCTTGGGGTGCTTGAGCCGTTGCTTGCTGATCGCAAAGTGACAGATATCATGATCAATGGTGCGCACAATGTCTTTGTTGAAAGAGGCGGTGTGATGACCAAAACAGAGATAGAATTTCCTGATAATCAGGCCGTACTCGAACTTGCACAGCAAATTTCTGAGTTTGCTGGGCGTACACTTGATACGGATAATCCCATTGTAGATGCGCGTTTACCTGATGGTAGTCGTGTGAATATTATTGTGCCTCCGCTTGCATTGGATGGTGTGGTGATCTCAATTCGTAAGTTTGGTGGTGCGAGCATTACCTTAGATACGATGGTACAAAGTGGCGTGTTGACGCAAATGGCAGCAGAATTTTTACAAGTTGCTGCCAAAGCAAAAGTGAATATCATTGTCAGTGGTGGTACAGGTACAGGGAAGACTACATTGCTTAACTCGATTTCTCGTTTTATTGGGGATCATGAACGTATTGTAACCATTGAGGATTCAGCGGAGCTGCAATTACAACAGCCACATGTGGTGCGCTTGGAGGCATCTCAAGCGAAAAAAGGTGAGGATGGCAATGCTGCCATTACCATTCGTGATTTGGTAAAAAATGCTTTGCGTATGCGTCCTGAGCGTATTTTGGTGGGTGAGTCGCGTGGTCCAGAAGCGTTTGATATGATTCAAGCAATGAATACAGGGCATGATGGGTCATTTACGACCATCCATGCGAACACACCGCGTGATGCGGTTGGTCGTTTGGAAAACATGATCGGAATGGCAAATCTTGGTCTTCCGCTTAATGCTATTCGTAAGCAAATTGCCTCTGCGGTACATTTGATCATTCAAACTACCCGTATGGATGATGGAACGCGTCGTATCACTCACATTTCTGAGGTCGTGGGGATGGAGGGTGATGTACTTACCATGCAAGATATCTTTACCCTTCAGTTAAAAGTAGATGGGCAGGGTAAACAAACTGGCGGTTTGGTCTGGGCGAATGTGTTTCCGCGTCATAAAGTGCTGAATCAATTGTTACGAGATGCAAACATTTTAAAAGTGAGCATGTAATCATGATGGATGAGCATCAGCATCATCAGGTACATCACCGTGACTTGGAGCAGCGTTTGGTCTTGCTTGAGCAGGAGCTTAATTTGTTGCGTCAGATTCAAAGTTCTGACCACCAGATACATACGCATCAGGTGGAATCTGTGCCGCATGATCATCATGTTCAGCGTGAGATACTCACCGAAGCACTCATTCGTGAACTAAATAATTTTGGTCCAATTCAGCCATTATTAGAAGATGAAACTATCAATGACGTGCTGATCAATGGTACACAGTCGATCTATATTGAACGTCACGGAAAGCTAGAGCGTACTAATATCAATTTTTCGGAAGATGCTGCAGTGATGAAAATCGCTGAACAGATCGTACGCTTGGTGGGACGTAATATCAATCCTTTGCGTCCACTCGCGGATGCCCGCTTGCTCGATGGTAGCCGTGTCAATATTATTGCGCCGCCGCTTGCTGTGGATGGTACAACCATTTCTATTCGTAAATTCTCGAAGCGTTTGATTACGCTCGATGTTATGAAAGATCAGCACAATCTTTCGACGTCACTTGCAGACTTCCTTAAAATCATTGGCAAATGTCGCCTTAATGTCTTGATTTCAGGTGGTACGGGTTCGGGTAAAACCACGTTGCTTAATGCGATGTCACAGCATATCAGTCATGATGAGCGTATTGTGACGATTGAGGATGCAGCGGAATTACGTCTTGCACAGCCGCATGTGGTGCGCCTTGAAACAAAGCCTATCAGCTATTCTGGGCGACCAGAAGAAGAGGTCACCATACGTGATCTGGTGAAAAACTCGCTGCGTATGCGCCCTGATCGTATTATCGTCGGCGAGGTACGCGGTGCAGAAGCATTTGATATGATGCAAGCAATGAATACGGGTCATGAAGGCTCGCTTACTACGGTACACGCGAACCATCCGCGTGATGCGTTATCGCGTATTGAAAATATGATCGGAATGGCAAATCTTGGGCTACCCATTAAGGCAGTGCGTTCGCAGATTGCTTCAGCGATTCAGGTGGTTGTGCAGATCAGTCGTATGCGTGATGGGCATCGTCGCGTGCAATATGTCTCTGAAATTACAGGGATGGAAGGCGATATGATTGTGATGCAAGACTTGTTCGTTTACAATCAAACAGGTGAAGGTCCAAATGGTATGCTCGCTGGGCAGTTCCAGTGGACGGGTATTATGCCACGTTTCCTTCGTCGTGTTGCGTATTACGGCGAACAAGATACCATGGCAGCGTGCCTCGGTGTACGTTTGCCGAAGATGTAGTGCTATTTTACGCGACGCGCTTCGCCATATCCAGCATACGGCACGAGAAGCCCCATTCATTATCGTACCATGACATGATGCGTACAAAGCGATCACCAACAACTTTAGTGCCTGTGGTATCAAAAATGCTGCTAGCAGGGTTGTGTGTGTAATCAATCGACACTAGTTCCTCAGATGAAATCGCCAGCACGCCTTTCATGCTGCCTTCGGATGCGGCAGTGATGGCAGCGTGGATTGCTTCTTTGGTTGCAGGCTTGTTCGCAGTAAAGCATAAATCAACCAGTGAGACATTTGGGGTTGGGACACGAATAGATGTGCCGTCTAACTTGCCAGCGAGTTCAGGAAGTACCAAGCCAAGTGCTTTTGCAGCACCCGTTGAGGTTGGAATCATCGAGAGTGCCGCAGCGCGTGCGCGGCGCATATCTTTATGCGTACCATCCACAAGATTTTGATCACCTGTGTAGGAGTGAATCGTGGTCATAAAACCGCTTTCAATGCCAAACGTATCATTGAGTACTTTTGCTACGGGAGCAAGGCAGTTCGTGGTGCAAGAACCAATCGACAAGACAGAGTCCGATTGATTGATTGTATCGTCATTGACGCCGTACACGATGGTCGGTACAGCATCTTTTGCTGGTGCAGAGATCAATACTTTTCTCGCACCAGATTTTAAATGTTGTGATGCTCCCTCTTTGTCGGTGAAGAAGCCTGTGCATTCGAGTACAATATCTACACCTAGATCGCCCCATGCGATGTTTTTGGGGTCACGTTCATGAAAGACAGGAAATGTTTGATTGCCCATTGTCATGGTGTCGCCGTCCGCACGGATATTGCCAGAAAAGCGGCCATGTACAGAATCATATTTCAACAGCTGCAAATGAGTAGGTGTTGGTGCAGGACCATTGACCGCCACAAGCTCAATGCTATCTTGGTAGTTTTCTTCGACCAGTGCGCGCATCACACAGCGACCAATACGACCTAAACCATTAATACCAATACGCACTTTACTCATGTTATTTGCTCCCGTAGATGGCGTGATAAAAAGCGAGGCTTCACCTACACAATCAATGTTAATTTGTCAAATGGATAGAGGCTATGCCAACGCTTTTTTGACTTTCTGTGCGATCGCTTCTGGCGTTAAACCAAAATGTGCATAGACTTCTGGAGCAGGAGCAGACATGCCAAAGGTTTCGACGCCGCAGAAAATGCCGTCATTACCAAGATACTTATCCCAGCACATGCAAATCCCTGCTTCAATGACCACGCGTAGCCCAGAACCAAGCACTGATTTGCGGTAAGAGGCAGGTTGTGCCTCAAAAAGCTCTAAACACGGTGCAGAAACGATACGCGTAGTAATGCCGTTTTCTGCAAGTTTGGTGGCGGTATGTACTGCAAGTTCGACTTCTGAACCTGTCGCTATCAAAGTTACTTTGGCATTTTTATCTTCTTTGAGAACATACGCACCGAGCGCGCATAGATTATCTTTGGTATATTCAGGACGCACCGATATCAGATTTTGACGTGAAAGTGCGAGCAACGAAGGGGTTGTGCTATTACTGATTGCTAATGCCCAGCATTCAGCGGTTTCGGTGGCATCTGCGGGGCGAAACACATGAAGGTTGGGGATTGCACGTAGAGTAGCAAGATGCTCCACAGGTTGATGGGTTGGGCCATCTTCACCTAGGCCAATAGAGTCATGTGTCATCACATAAATTACACGCTGTTGCATGAGCGCGCTCAGGCGAATCGCTGGACGGCAATAATCACTAAAGACAAGGAATGTGCCGCTATATGGGATGAATCCGCCGTGCAGTGACATCCCATTCATAATCGCGCCCATTGCATGTTCGCGTACACCGTAATAAAGGTAGCTGCCTGAGAAATCTTGCGCAGTCACAGGTTTCTGAACGCCTGATTTGGTGTTGTTCGATCCTGTCAAATCCGCAGACCCACCAATCATCTCAGGGATGATTTCTGTTAATACTTCCAAAACGTTTTGTGATGATTTGCGGGTTGCCTCACTTGCTGCTTGGCTTGCGAGTGACATTTTGAATTCTTCAAAGGTCTCAACCCAACCTTGTGGTAGATCACCTGTGATGACGCGTTCGAATTCGGATGCTTTTGTGCTATCAAGTGCGTTGAGGCGGTTATTCCATGCGTTGTAAGTTTCCTTACCATGTGCGCTGCTTGCTCTCCAGTTGTTTAGTATCTCTGTCGGCACTTCAAACGGAGCATGTGACCAGCCTAGTGCCTCGCGTGCGCCCGCGATTTCTTTGTCGCCGAGTGGTGAACCGTGGCTTGATGATGTGCCTGCTTTGGTCGGTGCGCCGAACGCGATCGTGGTGCGGCAAGCAATCAGGGATGGTTTGTCGGTGGTTTTTGCACGGGTAATGGCTTCACGGATAGCGTCCGCGTCATGTCCATCAATTTGCGCCGTATCCCAACCCAGAGCCTTAAAGCGCATCAAGGTGTCGTCTGACACAGTGAGCGAGGTCGGACCATCAATCGAGATGCCATTATCATCAAACAAGACAATGAGTTTGCTGAGTTTGAGGTGTCCTGCAAGTGACGCCGCCTCATGGCTGATACCCTCCATCAAGCACCCATCCCCTGCAATTGCATAGGTGTAATGGTCAACAAGTTCTGCGCCGTAACGTGCTGCGGACATGCGTTCAGCAAGTGCCATGCCTACAGCATTTGCAATGCCTTGTCCAAGTGGGCCTGTGGTAGTTTCGATCCCTGCAGCGTGACCATACTCAGGATGTCCCGCTGTACGTGCGCCTTTTTGGCGGAAATTTTTGATTTCATCCAGCGTAATATCTTCATAACCCGTGAGGTACATCAAGCTATAAAGTAGCATTGAACCATGCCCAGCAGAAAGCACAAAGCGGTCACGATCTGGCCAAGAAGGTACTTGGGGGTTGTGCTTGAGAAACTCAGACCATAATACTGTCGCTACGTCTGCCATGCCCATTGGCATGCCGGGATGTCCAGAATTAGCTTTCTGTACAGCGTCCATCGAGAGAGCGCGAATTGCGTTTGCCATAGCCTGATGTTTTGCTGAAGGTGATAATGACATTGACGGCATGGCGGACGCTGATGCGCTCATGGTAATACTCCCGAATATAGAACTGTCAAACTAGCTGATTTGGCGCACCATACATGAAGATAGGCGAAATTAAACAGAAATCTGTGCCAATATGATAAGAAAATACCTCGTTTTGAACAAGCGTAAGAAAAAAAATAGACCTTAAGAATCATACAATACAGTAGCATGGCTTGAGTCATACATGTTGTGCATAAAATGATGTTGCGCGAAGCCCTTATTTTTTCTAAGTTTTGTTTACCAATGGTAAGAATGAGGGCGGTATGACCCCAGTGCAGCAAGCGAGTTTAGATCAGAGTCAAGAGACAGATATGTCTTTGCAGGGCGATGTCCTTGCGGATTCTGTTTCCCGCGTGTCGTCCTCTTTGGCAGCGTTAGAACGTCTTGTCGAACATGTGATTGCGCATGCGCGTGATGTGAAAGTGAACGCAGAAAAATATTCTTCGAGTGGATTGAACGAATCTCAGTTGATTGCGACGTTAGAAAAATGGCGCAGCCGTTACACAGATGTAGAAAAAGAGCGTGATGATTTACAAGAAATGTTGGTAGGACTTAAAACGCGCTACGAAGAGGTGGTTCGCCATAATGCGGCACTGATTAAGAAATCTGAGCAGCAAGAGGCTGATTATATGCGTTTGCTTGATACGGTGGATGAAGTTTCAGGACGTTTAGATATTTCGTTGGGATTGATAGATGAGGTGCTAGAACATGCCTAAAATTGATGTAACGATTAATGATCACCGTTATACACTCGCCTGTGGTGAAGGTGAGGAAGAACATGTCTCACAGCTTGCGGCGGAAGTGAATATGCGCGCACAGGAAGTGACGGCGCGTATGCCACGCACCAGCGAGGCGATGGGGTTGGTGATGACCGCCTTGATGTTGGCGGATGAGCTTTATGAAGCACGTCAAGAAGCGGGTGAGTTGCATGAGCGCGTTCATAGTTTGACCAATTCACTCGCAATCAGCCAGCAGAAGGTAGCTTCACATGGTGGTACAGATTTTGGTTTTGATGCACCTGTAATTACACGTGAAGAAGCGCAGCAGTCGCTCGCTCTTGCACTGGATGAAGTCGCTGTGCATGTTGAATCCATGTCAAAGCGACTCGAGAAAGAGTTAGAGACAAACTCCTAACTTTACGTTACAATGGTGGATTAGGGGTGGGACTGCGCTGTGCGTCAGGTCTTTTTGTTCCTTGGGCCGATAATTTTTGACATGGGAGTTGTCCCTTTCGCTGGCCGTGGTTGGCGAGATACGACACCCACTTTTACAAGCGGGTCACATGCGACTTGTATCGACCAACGGCAGAGGCGGTTCCACTTCTTAGTCTTTGATGCTTGTTTTTATTGCGTTAGACTGGGTTGCGCCACTGCACCTTGTCCGCCTTGCAGAAGCAATTCTAAAGACTAAAAATATCAGATATAATCGACATAGTAAAAAAGGCGGTGATTGCTCACCGCCTTTTTTGCATTCACTAAGCTCGAAAGACTAGTTTTGGTATTCGAACTCAACTTCGGTACGACGATCTTTGCCGAGGCACGCGATTTTTTCTTTACGTTTTTTGATCTCTTTGCAATCAGACACAGGGTTTGATTTGCCAAGACCACGGATTTCAGCAACGCGGGTATCAACAGCAACGCGGCTACCAATATATTCTTTCACAACATCAGCGCGACGCTCAGAAAGTTTTTGGTTGTAGCCATCGCTACCAATCTCATCCGTATAACCAATGATGTTAGCATGGGTTACACCTTTAGAAGCTTGAATCGCAGCAACCAAAGTATCAAGTTTTCCAACAGACTCAGCAGTTAAATTGTCTTTGTTGAAATCGAAGTAGATGGTGCGAGCTTCTTTAGAAAGCTGTGCCACAGGCTGTGGAGCTGGAGCTGGTGCAGGAGCTGCAACAGGCGCAGGTGCAGGAACAGCAGCAGGAGCGCACGCATCAGAAGCGTTGTCCCATTTGGTACGAACGCAGTTGCCGAAGGTGTTGACTGCGATGTTACCGCGCACATCACCAACAGTATCCTTGGTTTCCGCTTGCGCAGAACCGAAACAAGCAAGAGCGACCGCGCTTGCGAGTAATGCATTTTTCAACATAGATGTCATAATGTTAATCCTTTGGGTTTGGATGTATTTCTCTTCTCCAAATCGGCACAGTATCCGACCTGTAAGGTGGGTGAAGATAAGCAATAAATGTCTTTTTGACAAGTTTTACTTCGTGCCGTTTGGAGAAAAATGAAATGAAAGTGATTACATGTCACCATTTTCAGAGTTTTCAGATGCTTGTGCTGGGGTTTCACCCTTCAGGCGTGCGCGTAGGTCTTCCAGTTGCAGGGCGTGACCCACAATTTGTCCATTGACGATGAGTGTTGGTGTACCAGTTGCGCCAATGCCATTAGCAAGTTTTCGGTCGTTAGTGATTTGTGCTTCAATATTCTTTTTTGCTGCCTCTTTTTTAATGAGGCTAACATCTAGTCCTAGTTCATTCGCAAACTGCAATGCCTCGGTTTCTGAAGTATGACCTTCAAAACTCATCATACGCTCATGGAATGCAAGATATTTCTCAGGCGCAAGGCGGTAAACTGCATGACCAATACGTGCTAATGCTACGGAGCGATCGCCAAAAATTGGGAATTCTTTAAAGATCACTTTGACGTTTTTGTCTTCATGAATGAGCTGATCTAGCCCTGGGAACATGACTTTACATGCGCCGCAATTATAGTCGAAGAACTCAACAATGACATGCTTGGCATTTTTAGGGCCGACGAATGCTGTACCTTCATCATGAAAGATTTCTTTTTCATGGGTTTTCATAAAAGATATCTGCTCTTTTTGTGCTTCATCTTCTTTTGTCTTTTGGTAATTGCTAATGGATTCCATCAACACTTCGGGATGTTTGAGGATATATTCACGAATGATGGGGTCAATGTCTTTAGAATTTGGAGCGGCAGAAGAGGTTGCTGCTGTGGCTGCCTGCGCTAAGGCACTGCTTTGTATCAACGAAACAACGAGACCAGTAGCAAAGAGGTGAGAAAATTTCATGAAACATCCTTCTTGAAAGAAATAATTTTAAATAGTGTAGAATAAAGATTAAGAATTTTCATCCGTTTTCTTGGGTTTTTCATCTTTATTGTTTTTGTCTTCACGCTCGGCTTGTTGATGAATATCTTGCGCACGCTGCCACGGTGGGCTATGCGGTGTGAGTATCTCGCTTGCTTTCTTGCTCAATGCTAATGCGCTTTTGATATCTTCTTGAAGCGATGCCTTTTCTGCTAGTGCAAGATACATCTCGCCTTTATGTCCCGCTTTGCCTTGTGCTTCTGCCAGAAGTTGCCATGATAGATCATAGGTCGCATCTTTGATGGTGGCGTGTGTAAGTAGTGAGATGGCTTCCTCAAGCTTAGCGGGAGTGAGTGGTGTCGCGCTCAGCAATGCTTGCGCTAATTCTGTGTCGATCAGTGGTGCTTGCGTATTGATATGATGCGCGGCATAAAAGGCTGTAATGGCTTCGTTGATTTTGCCGTGTTCAAAAAGAATTTGTCCTTTCATCTCAATGAAAAATGGGTCGCTTGGATAATCTTTGATGATAGCGTCCATCCCTTCAATCGCATGCGGCATATCCGATTTACGATAATATGCCACAGCGCGTGCATAACGCGCACGAATGTCCTTGTCTTGGGCCGCATAACGTGTGAGTACGATGTCGGGATCTTCTAAAAATCCTTCCAATTTACCGAGCATACGCTGATGCATCAAGTGGATAGGTTGTGCTAGCGTGGCATCTTTGTAGGGGGACGTGTCAAGGTGATTACGAATATAAATAAGACGTTCTTGCGAGAGTGGGTGGGTTAGGGTGTAGGGGTCAAGCGTAGCATAGTGTTGTTTTTCCTGACGACGCAGTGTTTCAAACATGGCAAGCATCCCTGCTGCGGAAATATGATTCGCATCAAGGAAACGCAGTGCAGCTTGGTCGGCGGATTCCTCGTTAGTGCGGCTGTTGGCAAGCATGCCTCGTTGAGCTACCTGTCCACCCGCTGACATTACTGCCATTCCCGCATCTTTTGCACCTGTGGCGACCGCTGCTGCCCCCAACACATAGCTCAGGATAGTGCCAATCTGAGCAGCTTGAAGCTGCTCTGTACCACGGAGTAAATGTCCGCCTGCGATATGCCCTGTTTCATGAGCAATAACGCCAATCAACGTCTCAGGCGTTTCTGTTTTGAGCAAGAGGCCTGTGTGCAAAAAGATATTGCTACCACCAGCAACAAATGCATTGATGGAATCTTGTTCAATCATAAAAATATGTACAGATTCTGGCGGAAGTCCCGCAGCATGAAAGATAGGTGAGGAGAGGGTGGTGAGGTAATGTTCAATCTCGGCGTCACGGATAAAGCCACCAGCGAGTGCAGAATTTGCAACAGCGCATGAATACACAAAAGCACAGAGCATTTTGAGAAGTTTTTTCATGGCGTAATCATGCCGTGAGATGTGCAAGAATACAAGTGGCAAATTTTAGCGATGCGGAATCATTGTATGTTGATGCATGGGCTGCGCCACCACCAATGTTTTGGTGTCAATGGTTGTCTTGGGTGTTGTTTCATTTTTCTTTTTTCCGAGAAACATTTCGCCGATAGCATCAAGAGGATGGCGTACTAAGTCACCCGCATGATCAAGTTGGCTGATGCGTCCACCTGCTACATAACCAATTCCGGAAAAGGCAGCGGTCGCAGCAAGTGCTGCGCCCATAATCTTACCATAAGGTGATGTTCCCATATGACGAATACCATTCCACTTTGCCTTAAGTATACCCTCTGTTACTTTGACGGAGAGGTTAACGGGATTATCTATTTCTTTTGTTAGTTCAGCTAGCGCGCCGTTGTCTGCCATTTTTTTGGTTACGAGGACAGTTGAGACGGCAAGCGATTTCGCTGCGCCAATTTTAAGTCCTACTAATGCCCCCATGCCAGCAGCGATGGCATGAAGGCGAGAAGGGTTATCTTTTTGGAGATTGTCTAGTTTTTCAGCTGTTTTGTCTCGCCAACCACTGTGAGTTTTTGTTTCCAGCGCAGTCACTTTTCCCTGTAGCGCATCTACTTGCGCATGCAGTTTTTGAAGTTCATCGGATGATGTCGCTGTTTCCATATGGCAAATCCTTAGCGACTCTGTTCCGCACTACTCATAGCAATGTCATGCAGCATGATTGCAATGCGCTCCTGACGTTTTTTTAGCTCCTCAATCTGTGCCTTTTGCATGATACGTTCAAGTGAAATGTCCACAAATTCAATAAACACGCTAATCACCACATCCATCTGACGCTTGATCTTTTCTACGATGGGGTCTGCAATATTACGCATAGATTCTGAAGCTTTCTTTGCACCAGCAGCGGCTTTTTTGTTATAGGCTTCAATGGCGACAAATATT
Organism: Rickettsiales bacterium; assembly: GCA_036770365.1. Lineage (GTDB taxonomy): Bacteria > Pseudomonadota > Alphaproteobacteria > Rickettsiales > UBA998 > DAIPJH01. The sequence continues at coordinate 94,725 of DAIPJH010000001.1, read as the reverse complement.
TTGCGCATTGCGGTTTCAATGCGATTTTTGCTGGCTTTGCTGATAGGCTTAAGCTTGTTATTGCTTGCAACTACCAAAAATTCTTCAGAGAGAATATCTGCGCTGTCACCCACGGTCTCGATCAGATTTTCAACAATATTCATTTGTTCTTGCGGATTGCTCACAAATTCACTCTCAACAGTTTCCACTAACTCTTCTGCCAAATCATACAGAGCGGTTACGTCGTGATATTTGAGTTCTAACTCGGCAAGGTTCTGTGTCATGGTATAGTCTCGCTTCTTTCTTTATATGGCTATTTATTAAACTGTGGCGGGTTGTCCACCCATTTGTGCTTGTCTTGCTGCTGCTTGACGCGCTTGTTCTACCTTTGCTGCCCATGCTTGCGCTTCAGCAGGAGGTAGCGAGATTTGTGGCTGATTTTGTTGGCGTTGCGCACCGACATAGTTTTGCCAATATGTATTTTGTGGCTGGGCCGCCATAAATGTTCCTGACCCTCCGACTGCGCCCATATGCGCTCGCAATGTGTCACGACGAATATCTCCATCTAGATCTAACAGGCTTGCAGTCATACCACCTGCGTGTCCAATCAGCGTTTTGCCTGTGAAAACTTTAGAGCCAAGGTTGGCAAGACCGAGTGTTACACCATTGAATAATGCCACTCCAGCTTCTACTGTTCCCTTGATGACCAATTTACCTGCTCGCGCACCATTGCCATCAATCGCGGCGTCTGCCGCTTGCATTACGCTGCCTGCTCCAATCATCATTCCCGCGACGGCATCATGACCAGGAATGAAGTTGGTCACTGCATCGACCGCAATCCCCGAAGATTCCAGACCACGACCTGCCTTACTGAGGAATCCATCCTTAGTAATCAAGTGGTTGTCGAAATATTCTACCATGAGATTGTCCTTTGCGTTGCAGTTAAATTTATACCCTCTTTATATATAACCTGAAATAAAAGATTTTTGTGTGACAGTTATGTGAAATTTAACTTCTCCCTTTCCTGCTTGCAGGGGAAGAAGTTAAGTATCCTTACAATGACTGCCCCGTCGCGTAAATGTCATCAAACCTTCACACACAAAATATCAGTCTATGTTACACTATACGCTTCTTCTTTTGGTGTTTTTATTGGTTCTATACCTATAAAGCCTCCAATTCACATATCAATGCTTTCTGACTTTGTGGTTAGAGATCATCGATATGTGGAGTCACCACCCCTCCGCATACTTTGCAACTAGGGTGGATTTTTAGGAGTTCAGCAATGAACAACTTGCGTGTCAGAAAAAACGTCATCGCCCTTGCCATGGTCGGCCTTTGCCTCGTCGCCTCCGTCCCTGCACATGCGGCAGAAACTGGAGCAACCCTGAAAAGTATCGCCAATACGGTGGGTACGTTTCTTGGCGAAACGACCAAAGACATTGGGAAGCTGACGATTGAAATCAAAAACCCAGCGGGTCGTGTTGTCAAGACTGTGACCGTTGCTACAGGCACGTCGCTTGAACAGATTGGGAAAATGATTACCAGTGCTGGTGATCCTCTCGAGAAGTTCACGGTGCGTGTCCTTGACAGCTCTGGTCATGTGCTGATTCAGATCGGTGATTGGGGCGTGGACATGGCGAAGTAATTTGCCTGTCTGCACACTAGTTAACTAGTGTGAGAGTACATTAATGCTGTGAAGCATGAGTGTACTCTTTTTTTATTTTAGCGTGTCATAAAACTGTCACGTTGTTATGATAGGTTCATATTTGTTGATATTAGTAGAGTTCTTGAAAGATATTGCATATGGCAGAGTATGAAGGCGGAACAAGCTGGTGGACAGTTGCCCTGACTGCGATTTTAGGTATTGCCACGGCAGTAGGCGGGTTTTTGTTAGCTAGAAAATTAAATTTGTTTGGTTTGGGAGCGGGCAATGCAAATCCCGCTATAGGCAGCGGTACAAGCGTTGAGGCTACTGTAGAGCCACCCTTTAAAAAAGGCATGTCTATGACAGAAGCAAAGAAAATAGCGAGTGATTCTGCAATTATTAAGGATGAATCACGTAGGAATCAATTGAGTTTGGTTTTAGATTTCATTGCTAAAGATGCGCAACAGGGGTTATCACAAACACAGCTTTCTGGCACAGGTAGTTCTGGTTTAACCCGTAAACCTTTTGTGCATCATGAATTTCTGAATGTAGTGGGGTTTGCTGATGAAAGTTATCGTTATAGTTTTATGAATATGGTGTCTGTAAATAAAATGCTTGAAGTTACATCATCTTTAGATGATGCAAAGAAATTATTTCCAGATATGTCACATAAAGAATATCAGAGTTTAAGAACAAGTTTGCAGGGTTACGCAGGAGATAAAAATACGTCAATGACGTTACAAGATCTAAATGCTATGAATGATAAGTTAAGGGCTGCACGCAAAGAAGATGAAAAAGATAAAGCGGCGAAGCCAGCCTTGTCTGCATCTGCTCCTTCTGTTTCTCCTGCGGTGGCTGATGCGGCAGCTGGGGTAAGACCTCAAGGTGTGAGTGGTGCTGTCTCTGCTGATGTTGCCACGTCTAAATCTGCGCCAGCGGGAGTGGCAACCGCTATTCCTGCGCCTACCGCACCTGCTCTTGCGGCTTCGGGCGTCCGCTAACGCATCATTTCCAACAAAAATTCCTTATAAATATCACGTAGTCCAAGTAGTACATCAACCCCAACGCGTTCGTTGATCTTGTGCGGAGTGTGACCTGTTGTGCCGAATTCGATCACAGGGCAGATGTTTTTGATAAAACGTGCATCCGACGTGCCGCCCGTGGTAGAAAGTTCTGGGGTTTTGCCTGTGATTTTTTGGACAGCAGCGGTGAGGGCATCACTCAGCTTGCCACGCTGCGTCAGGAACGATTCACCTGAGATGCGGGTAACGAGTTCGTAAGGTTTACCAAAACTATCCAATATTTTGCGAATCCATGCAATAAGGCTTTCACCGCTATATTCATTATTAAATCGTACATTAAATTCTGCGCTTGCTTTGGCTGGAATCATATTATGCGCATGATTACCGACATCCACGGTGGTGATTTCTAAATTAGATGGCTGGAAGAATGTATTTCCGCTATCAAGCGTAGTGGTTTTGAGTGCATGCAACATCTGGATGATGGTCGTCACAGGATTGTCTGCACGCTCAGGATATGCCACATGTCCTTGTGTGCCGTGAACAGTGAGGACGGAGAGTAAGCTTCCGCGCCGTCCAAGCTTGCACATCTCGCCTAGCACGTTAGGGTTAGTGGGTTCGCCCACTAAACAATAATCTAGTTTTTCCCCCTTTTTTTCTAGCCATGTCAACATTTTCGGTGTGCCGTTGATGGCAATACCCTCTTCATCGGCGGTGATAAGAAAGGAAATGCTGCCCTTGTTATCATCCCACGTACCATCTTTTAGAATGTGTGCGATGGCAGCTACCATGCAACCGATCGCACCTTTCATATCTTCTGCACCGCGCCCATAAAGGATGCCATCTTTGATGGTGGGTTCAAAAGGGGGATATGTCCAGTCGTGCGTATTACCCGCAGGTACAACATCAATATGACCCGCAAAGCAGATGTTAGGTGAAGCCATGCCACGGCGTGCATACATGTTTTCGGTGGGGGCGTAGCCTTCCTCGTGGAATATCTCACGCCATACTGTAAAACCAAGTGATTCTAGCCATCCTTGTAACAGGTCAAAGCATCCTGCTTCGAGCGGGGTGACGCTGGGGCAGCGGATGAGGTCACAGGTTAGAGCGATAGGGTCGGTGAGCATGGATTACCTGAGATTAGTTGTCATGCCAGCATAGGCTGGAATTTAGAGGATATGCTCACTGGATACCAGCTTTCGCTGGTATGACAAGAAAAAAGGATTGATTTGTTAATGTGTGTTCAAGATATTTACCGTTTCGTCATATAGATTTCATCAAACCGTCACACAAATCCTACTTTTTTTGTGTTACATTAAACGTAATGGAAAATGCTATGACGACTTCAAAGGGAACGCGGTGGTCAGTATGGATAAAGAGAGTTTTACAGGAGAAGTTGGAGGGCTGCTATGGGCAGAATTGCCATCGACGCGTGTCGATAGTACTACCATTCGCATCTCAACCCAACCGCCGCAAGATATGGGCGGGACGATCACCGTGTATTCGGGTGAGGATTTTGAACGTTCGCGTGAAAATATTACTAAAGCCGTCACAGGGAACATCAAACTATGCAAACAGCCAAAAGTCGTGGCTGTTTACCATGGTGGAATGGCAAAATCAGTGGAAACCATTGAACAAATTAATGCGTTGGTGCAATCCATCTTGATGGATATCGATGGCGAAAAAAAGAATTAACAAGGATTGGACGCAGATAAATGGCGGACGGCGTTGATTTACAGAAAATGGCAAGTGAAGGGCTGCAAAAAGCTGGGGGTGGTTTATTGTCTGGGCTTTTTGGTGGCGTCATGAGCTTTTTGGGTGCGTTGGTTGAGCCTATCTTGTGGATTGGTGGTTTGGCTCTTGCTGCCTTTGGTCTGGATAAATGGCTTAATGGTGGCAAGTTATTCAAACCTGTTTTAGAAAAAATGGGTTTGGGGGGAGATGGAAAAAATGAGCATGGCGGTGTCGTGGGTGAGAAGCCGCTCGTGAGAACACCAGAAGCTTCTCCAAAACCTGCTGAAAATGAGAAACCCAAACCAAAAACACCAGAAGAAGAAAAGGCTGCAAAGGAAGCTGAAAACAAGCGGCTTGCCGAAGAAAAGGCAAAGCAGGAAGCGGATGCGGCTAAAAGGCTGGCGGATGAGAAAGCTAAAAAAGAAGCGGATGCGGCTATCGAAAGAGAAAAATTACTTTTACGGAGTCATGGTGGTCAAAGCTGTGAGATTGATGCAGCTAATCATATACAGTTGCAATCTAGCACGGGTAAAAAGATTTATACTGAACTAGGTACTGACGAACCTGTGTGTAGGTCAGAGCGTGATCAGAAAAAGGCTTTCAATGCATATGAAGCGGCGCAAGCAAAGCTAAAAGAAAAAGCTGCAGCAGCGGGTCGATAGCTTACTCTGTCTTATTTGTCTTCAATTTTTCTCGCTTCTTCAGGTAACATGATTGGTATTCCATCTCGAATGGGGAAGGCAAGCCCTGCCTTTTCACTGATGAGTTCTTGTGCGTGTGCATCATAACGAAGCAGTGTTTTGGTAATGGGGCAAACTAGAATTTCGAGAAGTTTAGGAGAGATCGTGGGGGTGGTGGACATGGTCTAGCCTTGTGTATGAATCATGAGCTGCTTATTTTGGACTTAATTGCAAAAAACTGCAACTCTATACTTGCAAAGCGTGAAACTCGTGTATATATTCCGCCCCACTTCGGGAGTCACCCACTCCCATATTCATGAAGTAAGCGGGTGTAGCTCAGGGGTAGAGCATAACCTTGCCAAGGTTAGGGTCGAGAGTTCGAATCTCTTCACCCGCTCCAATTTTAAGAAACAAGATATCACAAAGAGCCGCAGTAATGCGGCTTTTTTGTTATGGATATTATTTTTTCTTCTTTGTCGGTGGACGTAGAGCTTTGCCTCGCATTTTATAGATATACCCGATCACTTTCGCTACGGCTTGGTAATGCTGGATTGGTACTTCTTTATCGATGTCTGCATTGTCAAAAAGTGCGCGTGCGAGAGGAGGGTTACGCATGATTGGCACTTTGTTCTCTTCTGCGATCTTACGAATTCTCAACGCCACATCATCTTTGCCTTTGGCAACGACAATGGGAGCGTTCATCGTGGCTTCGTCATATTGTAGAGCGATGGCATAGTGCGTAGGGTTTGTAATCACAACGTCAGAATTAGGGACGGCCGCCATCATACGTTTGCGTGCTTTCTCCATACGGATTGCGCGCAGTTTTTGTTTGATGTGTGGGTCACCCTCTTGTTGCTTATATTCTTCTTTAAGTTCTTGTTTACTCATGCGCAGATTTTTGATGTATTCATAGCGTTGGTAGAGATAATCAAAAACGGCAATAAGAAATAAAGTAGCAATCACTCCCTGTAGCATACGTGTGGCGTTTTCCATCAAAAAGGCAAGTGAATCAGGAATATCTTTATAGGGTAATTGGCGTAATCCATTGAGGTTAGGTGCGACGGCTTTGTAGGCGACCACACCCACAACGGTAATTTTTAGAATGCCTTTAAAGAGTTCGACTACGGAGCGCATGGAAAATAGTCTTCCAATCCCTTTCATGATCGAAATGCGTTCTAATTTGGGTTTGAGTGGCTCGGTGGAGAAGTTGAATTTACTTTGTAATGCACCGCCAGCAAGTGCGGCGACCATTGCGAGGATAAGTGGAGCAAGCATAAGGATACCGACTTTTGCAAGTGCGGAGCGTGTGGTGCTGATGAATGCGCCTTCCCCCATAGGAAAATCCTCTGGTGATTCTATAAATACTTTTAGCAGTACGATAAAGTCAGGAGCAAGGTTTGGAGCAAGTCCAAGCACGAGCATGGCAAATCCAAGCATGACGAAGAAGCTATTGACCTCCCGTGATGAGGGGAGGTTACCTTTCTTTCGTGCATCCTCCAGTCGTTTGTGTGTGGGGTCTTCCGTTTTCTGGGAGTCATCACTATCTTCAGACATGATGGGTTACTCCACTTCCATGAAATTATAATAGACCATAGAGAAGAAGTCTTGATATTGAGTGAGAATTGAATTGAGTACTGCCATCAGCACGAAGATACAGGCAAGGACTTGCGCAGGCATCATAATGTTGAAAACCTGCATGTTAGGCATTAAACGTGATAATATCCCTGCACCCATATAGATGAGCAGTCCGATGACAATGACAGGCATAGAAAGTTTGACGCCGAGTGCGAAGGTCTGTCCAATTAAATGTGCGTAATCATTTTGTACGACCTCCATATTTGGCCATGTGCCTACCATGAAGAGGCTGTAGCTATCAGTGAGTGCGTGAATCATGACATAATGAAGGTTTAAGGAAAACATCATCACAATTGCCGTCAAGCTGATAAAGTTACCAATGATTGATCCTTGCGATGTTTGGGTAAGGTCAAATTGGCTGGCAATGGATAAGCTGGATTGGCTTGAGATAATCGAGCCTGCGGTATGCAGCGCGCCAATGGTGAACCGTGCGATTGATCCGATCATAAGGCCAACCAGCATCTCTTGTAAAATTATAATGATGAGTGCGATAATAGAATCAGGTGTAGGAGGAATCAATGATTGTATGGCAGGCATAACGGCAAGGCTGATCATCAGGGCTAAGATAAGCCGTGTACGGATGTTGATATACGCTTCGCTTAATCCCGGCATGATCATAATGCCACTGCCGACTCGTGTAAAAATCAGCAAAAAAGCAAAGATATTGCTTACAAGGAGATGTTCCAGCATGCGATTTTGTCATCAGCAGAGGTTATATGAAGGTACAATAGCTTGAGTTGTGTGTTGAGTACAACAGATAAATAAAAAGGGTGCATTTAGCACCCTTTATTTAAAGCCAATGGTAAGAAAAATCATTTTTCACTTTTGGATTCATCTTCTTCATCTTCGTCGACTTCTTCATCAAGTACGATCTTGTCCATGAGTGTGTCCATCTCTTCTAGTTCGTCAAGATCAGTAATGTCATCTTCGCTTTCATCAAGTCCTGCACGTTCCTCATTTTGCTCGCGGTCTTCGAGTTCGCTGAGTGATTCGATGTCACCGCCCATAGCGTCATCTTCAAGATGTTCAAGTGCGTCATCATCACCAATCACAGCGACATCCACATCATCGAACCCACTAAGGTCAATGTCGCCCAATTCGTCGTCACGTAAAATTTTGGGACGTTTTTGTTTTTCGTCTAGCGCGGCAATTTCATTTTTGTCACGAAGTTCTTCAACACGCTTTTTGCCCGCAATACGCTTTGGTTTCGCCTCTTCGAGAGGGTTATAGCTATGGCTGCATTTTGGACATACCGCAGGGTTTTTGTTCAAGTCATAAAATTTTGCGTCACATTTGGGACATGCGCGCTTTTCGCCTAGTGCATTCGCCATGAAAAAACCTCGTACAGCGTAGTATTTATAGTTGTGTGTTAGAAGCTTTTATTAAGCCCATAAGTTAATGTTTGCAATTGTGGCGCACTTGTCAAGTGTAACTATGGACGAAACGTAGTTTCGCTGCTAATAGATGGTGAATATACCACGCATTCATCACTTTTGTGTTAATACGCCCTCAAATAAACTCAAAAAAGTAGTCCTTATGCCTGTTTCTGTTGTCGCTGATATTCCGCATGCACCTACTACCCGTCCTGTTCCTGTTGCTTCTCATGCGTGTAGCGCACTTAAAGGCACAATGCGTGTTCCAGGAGATAAATCAATTTCGCATCGCTCATTGATGCTTTCTTCTCAAGTTTTGGGGCAGACGCATATCACAGGGTTGTTAGAGGGTGAGGATGTGTTGGCAACCGCAGGTGCGCTCCGTGCGCTTGGCGTATCGGTTCAGCGTAAGGGTGAGCAGGAATGGTTGGTGCAGGGTGTTGGTATCGGTGGGTTTAAAGAACCCTCTCAGGTATTGGATATGGGTAACGCTGGTACGGGCGCACGTTTGATGATGGGGATGCTTGCAAGTTATCCTTTTGTTACGATGTTTACGGGGGACGCAAGCCTTTGTTCACGCCCGATGCAACGCGTGATGACGCCGCTGGCAATGTTTGGCGCGGAGTTCATGGCACGGGATAAAGGGCGGATGCCATTGGCGATGCGTGGAGCAGAAAATGCATTGGCCGTGCGGTATGAGCTTCCTGTGGCTTCGGCACAAGTAAAATCTGCGGTGTTGCTTGCAGGGTTGAATACGGCGGGTGTTACCACGGTTATTGAGCCTATTGCGTCACGCGATCATACTGAACGTATGTTGCAAGGGCTTGGTATCAACGTGGATGTGGTTAGTGATAATGCAGGCGTGCGCACGATTACTCTGAAAGGACACCAGCAAACGACCTATAAAAATCGTACGATTTCTGTGCCTGCCGATCCATCTTCGGCGGCATTTCCTGCGGTGGCAGCGTTGATTGTCAAAGGTTCGGATGTGACGTTAACGCATGTTTGCATAAACCCGTTGCGAACAGGGTTATTTACTACGCTGAAAGAAATGGGTGCGAAGATTACACTGTTGAACCAGCGTGAGGAAGCAGGTGAGCCAATTGCGGATATGCGCGTACAGTTTAGCATGCTAAAGGGTGTTGAAGTGCCTGCAAATCGTGCGCCTAGCATGATTGATGAATATCCTGTGTTGGCGGTGGCGGCGGCGTATGCGCAGGGTGTCACAGTGATGCATGGCTTAGAGGAACTGCGCGTGAAAGAAAGTGATCGTCTGCAAGCAATCGTCGATGGGTTAGAAGCGTGTGGTGTACGTACGGAAGTGGATGGTGATACGCTGCGTGTGTTTGGCGTAGGTGGGCAGGTCGCGGGTGGTGGGGTGATTCGTACACGTCTAGATCACCGTATTGCCATGAGCTTTTTGGTGTTGGGTATGGCATCCGTACTACCTATAACGATTGATGATGACCGTGCGATTGCAACGAGCTTTCCTGCTTTTACAGCATTGATGAATGGTGTCGGGGCAGATATGCGTGCGCAGCCAGTGCAGGCGATGTCCCGTCCCAAAGTGCAGCTTGCCGTGACACGCACACATGCTTTACGTCGCGTGATTGCGATCGATGGTCCGGCAGCATCGGGCAAAGGCACGCTTGCACGTCGTCTTGCGGATTATTATGGATATGCGTACCTCGATACGGGTAGTTTATATCGTGCTGTGGCGATGAAAGTCGTGTATGGTGGGCATGATCCACATGATGAGGCAGCGGCGGTGGCTGCTGCAGGTAATTTACAAGATCATGATCTTGCAAATCCCAAATTACGTCAGGAACATGTTGGTAATGCGGCGTCAGTTATCTCGGCAATGCCAAAGGTACGAGAGCTTTTATTAGACTATCAGCGTCGTTTTGCTGAACGTCCTGAAGGGGCAGTGCTGGATGGGCGTGATATTGGGACGGTGGTGTGTCCTGATGCGGATTTTAAGGTATTCATGACGGCATCACTTGAAGCGCGTGCTGAACGACGTCACCGCGAACTTCAAGGGCAAGGGATAGAAGTGGTTTATGAGTCTGTATTAGAAGATCTACGTGAGCGTGATGAACGTGATTCAGCCCGCAAAAACGCTCCGCTTAAGGCTGCCGACGGCGCAGTGTTGTTGGATACAACATATATGAAAGCGGATGAAGTGTTTGATGAGATGATTAAACATATTGAGCAAGACAGCAAATAATTATAATTTCAAATATTTTTCCCTTATTTTGAGTGATCCACCGCGACTGCGGCTGCGGCGGTCGTCCGCCATAACCTTTTTAATGCAAGCGATAGCCTTCTGGTCGTATTTCGGCGTTGTTACGATCATGGTCAAGTTTTTCTGTATGGGAGCTATGCGCTAAGGGTTGGCGCGTAAGTGCTTCTTCTAACCAACGAGGACGTGTTTCACGTTCTCCTCGATCATGATCATCATCACGGGAGGTTTCCTTGCTGGTGCCTTGTGCATGTTTACGTTTTAATAGATCTTTTGCTTCATCGATCATTTCGTTGACGCGTTCAGCGTGATGCATTTTATGTGCGGCGTAATGTGCGCCACCGACTAGCCCTGCAATTGCGGAAGAGGCGAAGGTAATAGCGAGAGCGATTGATTTTACACCAAGTGTACCCGCAGTGACTCCTGAAATGGCAACGCCGCCGGACATCGCAAGTGCTATAATTGCAACCGCAGCAATTGCCGCACCACCCACCAACCCAAAGGCAGCAAACGTAGAAAAATTCTCTAGGAAGCCTTTAACGCCTTCCATTCGAGGGTCAAGGCGGCGTGAGTCCAGCTCCTCTACATCAAGAGGCGGCTCTTCTTTTTTTGTGATATGTTTTGCGTTTTGCGCCATATTGTTCGGGTGTTATCTTAAAGATTATCTCACCCTAACATTTTAGCAAAGAATTTGGCGTATGTGTGTGACGGTTGCGTGACATTTTTGGGGGCAGGGAGTGTGTAAAATGATGGTTGTGCTGTCACATTATTTCTTAAATACTTCATTATATCCTAATCCCGCAGCATCATTTCCAGTCCATTGCCAATATCGACCACAAAGGCATAAGCATCTTTTTCTGTGCCGTTCAAAGCCCGTAGTTTAGGTGCGGTGAAAGGGAGAGATTCATTTGGTTTCATCATTTTTTCTTGAGAGAAATCCCAGCGACGTAGTTCTTGGTTATGCTCATCTACAAGGCGAATGCGTACGGTGGGAATGGGTACGGAATGTTCTAGTTTGTTGATGATAGCACCTGAAATATCATAGGTAGTTTTTCCTGGTAGCTGTGTTTTTTCCATTTTCATATCAATAAGTTCAATTCCCTTGCTGGATGGATATCCAACCAATGAATAAAATCTTTCTGCAACGGGAAGGTTGCGGCGAATCTCAAGATTATAGCCTATGAGGCTGAAGATGATGCCTATCAGTAGCATGGCTGCGGTTGCATAACCTATATATTTAGTAAGGGTTGGGAAGACGATGATCTTTTCTTCTGCCTCATCATCATTTTCTTTGCCTTTAGCTTTGCTGCGCAGTGGGCGTAATTTGGGAATGGCATGCGGTTCGCCCTCCTCAAGCTGCGCCAAGACCGCATCAAAGTCAGGTATTTCCTCTATTTTTTCACCCGTTAATGCTTCTAGTACGCTGGTGGTAGGGATGGCATCCAATTCTTCTTGGGAAACAAGCCCTGCAAATGCTTGCATCTCTTCTTCAGTAACATGATACGTATCTTCCTCTTGCACGACTTCTTCTTGATGGTCTTTATCAAATTGGAAAGCATCATCAGCAGTGTGTATGGAGTGTGCTTCATCAGCTGTAGCAGCCATGGCAGAAGCTATAAAACGTGGGTCTTCAGAGATTTCTGCATCTGCTTCTTGCGGCATGGTCGCCCAGCTAGATTCTTTGGCGCGTTCAATGGTTTCCGCGGCCTCTTGTTTCTTGCGGAGTAATTCCTCGACTTCTGTCAGCGTTGGCGCAGCAGGGGTTTCCATCTCTGCATGAGGGATAGTGGCGTGCCATTCGTGTTTGCATTTTGCACAGCGCACAGTACGCCCAGACTCGGGGATAGCACCCTCAGGCACACGAAATGTCGCTCGGCAGAATGGGCAAGCAAGTAACACGCGGGTACTCCCTATAAAAAACTGATGCTAGGCCCTAGCATAATTATTGGTTTTCACAAGTAAAGTCTAATCATTACTTGTGGGGTTTTTCATGGTTAAAAAGCATCATTCTTGCCTTTTTGTGTCTAGGGTGAGGAAGAGGCTTGCCAGTTGTGTATAGAATCGGTTAAACAAGATGCCTATGACAACGATGATTAAAACACAGCATCTTTCGATGGGCTATCTCCCAGGTCAAAAAATCCTTAAGGATGTGACGCTGGAGATTGCGGATGGTAGTTTTCATTTTTTGACAGGTCCAAGTGGCGCGGGGAAATCTACCTTACTTAATCTACTTGCATTGGCAATTCAGCCGACTGAGGGTAAATTGAGTATGTTCGGTACGGAAGTGACGCGTACCCCACGTGAGGGGTTGCCTGATTTGCGCCGTAAAATTGGCACGGTTTTTCAAGATTTTCAATTGTTGGAACATTTAACCGTCGCAGAGAATGTTGCGCTTCCGCTCAAAGTGGCGGGCGAAAAGAAAAAAGAAATTGCAGTACGCGTCAAGGAAATGTTGGAGTGGATTGGGTTGGATGGTTATGAAGATTCTCGTCCGCGTTTACTCTCAGGTGGGCAAAAACAACGTGTTGCCATTGCTCGCGCTGTGATCAGTAATCCTCCATTGATTCTTGCGGATGAGCCGAGTGGAAACTTGGATCGTGTATTGTCAAAACGCTTAATGTACCTTTTTCAATCTCTCCATAAAATGGGGCGTACGGTTGTTTTTGCGACGCACGATGATTATTTGGTCGGAGAGTTTAAGGAATATCCTGTGCTTGAGATCCAAGATGGGTTTGTGAAGCAAATACGTTAACTTTGAAGGTTATTGCTTATGCGGCGTAAAATTCGTCGTTTCTTTCTGTTGTTGCTTGCCTTTGTTTTTGTCATCGAATCATGGATTTGGGAATGGGCAGGCGCGTGGGTTGCTCGCTTTATTGCGTGGTTGCCATTAGATTCTTTAAAAGAAAAGATCGCTTACTTGATTGAACATTTGCCACCATATGTGACATTATGTGTGTTTGTTATCCCAGCAATTTTACTATTTCCTCTTAAATTGATAGCTCTGTGGTTGATGGCAAAAGGAAATGTATTTTCTGGTGTGAGTGTGATTGTCTTTGCACAAGTGGTGGGGTTTGGAATTTTATCTTTTTTGTTTGAGGTTTGTAAGCCTAAACTGATGCAGCTTGCATGGGTTAAATCTTCCTATGAATGGCTGATATATTGGAAACATCGTGCGTATGACTATGTGGGGCATTATATGCGGTTCGTCCGCCGTCGTTTAAAAATGGCAGGGCATGTACGCGAGATGGTGAAGCCTGCGGCTTTGGGTATGAAACTAAGAAGCCGTGTACGCACGAAGCGCACACGGCTTTAGTGTCGTGATTTACACGTCAGAGAGATTATGAAGCTCTGCGTGATCCGCCTGTACGTTGTTGTGGACGACCACCTGACGGCTTGCCAAAACCAGCACCTTTAGCACGAAATGGCTTGGCTTGACCGCGAGGTGCATCCCTGACGCCTTCAGAACGTGCAGGGCGATCACCGAAGTCACGGCGTGGACGGTCGCTTGAACCCTCTGTGCGTGCAGGACGATCACCGAAGTCACGGCGCGGACGGTCGTTTGAACCCTCTGTGCGTGCAGGACGATCACCGAAGTCACGGCGCGGACGGTCGTTTGAACCCTCTATGCGTGCAGGGCGATCACCGAAGTCACGGCGTGGACGGTCACCAAAACTTTCTGAGCGAGCAGAGCGAGCTTCTATGTCACCTTCGGCGCGAACAGGGCGTTCACGGCGAGCTGGACGAGCAGACATAGCTGTGCGTTCAAACTTTTCGGTTGGGTTAATTAAACGCTGAATTGCCCGCCATTTAGCCGTATCTGCAGAGGTAAGTAGATTGACTGCTGCACCTTCTGCACCCGCACGCGCAGTGCGACCAATACGGTGAATGTAATCCTCAGGGCATTGTGGCAAATCATAGTTAATGACGTGTTCAATGTGCGGAATATCTAAACCACGCGCTGCGATGTCGGTTGCAACCATGATGCGGTGGCGTTTTGCGCGGAATGCGCTAATCACGCGATCGCGCTTGTTTTGGCGCAAATCACCATGAATCGCATCTGCGCTATGGTTGTCACGTAATAGGCGTTGAGCCATGCGTTCAGCATTAAATTTGGTTTTGACAAACACGATTACCGAACCTTCGCGTTGATCAAGTTGCTCAAGCAAATGATCGTATTTATCCGCTTCGGTGGTGTGGATCAATTCTTGTTGAATGTTCACGGATGGTGCGGTGGTTGAACCAACAGAAACACGTACAGGACTGGTCAAATATTGTGCTGACATGCGTACGATATCATGTGGCAAAGTTGCCGAGAACATCAGTGTTTGGCGTTGTGCAGGTAAATATTTCACGATGCGATCGATCTGGATGCCAAAGCCCATATCAAGCATACGGTCGGTTTCATCAAGTACCAAGAAGCTTGTATCATGAAGCATTAAGCTGCCACGTTCCAAATGGTCATTGATACGACCAGGTGTACCAACGATAAGGCGAGGACGAGCGCGTAACAGTTGAAGCTGTTTCGGCATAGAATCACCACCAATGAGCAGCGCAGATTTAATCGCAGAATTGCGACCAACAAGCTGCTCGATCATGGTGATAACTTGTACGGCAAGCTCACGCGTTGGAGTAAGTACAAGCGCAGAACCACGGCTTTGACTAAGAAGTTTCGCAACAAGTGGAATCCCAAATGCACCCGTTTTTCCCGTGCCTGTTTGAGCAGAACCAAGAATGTCCTTACCTTCAAGTGCTGGTGGGATTGCTTGTTCTTGGATCGGGGTTGGGGTGGTAAAATTCATGCGTGTCAGCGCATCAAGGAGTGGTTGGGGCAAGCCCATTTCTTCAAAAGTTGTCATGTAATAAAATCTTTCTGATTTTTAATTTATATAAATATGTTTTTAGCCATTAGTGTGTGCGGCTTTTTTATTGGTTATATGTTTGTTCAAAGACCGCAAACGGACACGCACCAAACGCTGTAAAAGTGTTGGTTGGAAAAAACATATGTTTTCCAATTAAGTTTTCTTATTGGAAAGACTTAATTGGCGTTCAGACGCCACTAAGGCTTACGACAGATGGCCGCCGCGGCCGAAGTTTTGGCTGGCAATTCCAAAAATGGAGTTGCTACAACAATATGCCGACGCGTAATGCGACAGCAAAGCCTGCATTCAGGTTAAGTTCAGTTCAGGGGGGAATGTGATGAGTCTTTTTTATAAAGACACGTCAGCACCGCTGCTTAAACAAACCACCGGTAGCATAGGGAGACAGCGTGAGATCACTGTGTTATCGCTACCGTTCACATGGTCTGCTTATGGGGTTATTGCTAACGTTAAAGCGTCCATGCTTACTCTTTGAATTTTACATTGTGGCTAGATTGCCAAAAGCAAAGATTTCTTGGAGTATAGTCTACTCAATTTTTTGAGTATTTAGTAGAGGAGTCACGCGGTTTACACCAAAACGCAAACCGCGCACCCTTATAGCTTACTTTTGCTTATGCAGCAAGAAGTTTAAGATTCACAGCAGAGGTTTTACCTTTGTTGCTTTCAAGCTCGTAGCTGATTTTTTGACCTTCGTTCAACGAAGTGAAACCAGCTTTCTCAACTGCACTGATATGTACGAATACATCAGCACCGCCATTTTCAGGTTGAATGAAGCCGTAGCCTTTGGTTGGGTTAAACCATTTAACTGTACCGTTCGCCATTGAAGTCTCCTAGACATTAGCGTTCTTTAGTAGCTGCCTCACCATGAGACAGCCTAGAGTTTAATCAATTCGTGCAGGTTGCCCCGCAAACTCTTATTCAAACGCCGTCAGAACCAAACTTCAACAGTAGATTGTACCAGTTAAGGTACACTGCTTTTGTAAATCTTATAAAAGACCGACTCAGCAGCCGCACGTAAAGAGTAGTGAAAGAAACTCGACGGGCATTGTATGCTGTTTTGCAACAAAGTCAAGTGATTGTACAAACCTTAGTGAATCTGCGTGTGTACGAAGTAAATTTGCACTAAAGAGTAGATTCCGTAGAGGATAAAAAGGCTACTTGCAGTGATGCGCATGGCTTTAAGAGGGATACGCTCTAAAATGGTCTCGCCAAGGAGAAGGGCAGGGATGTTCGCGGCCATCATGCCGAGCGTTGTGCCGATGACAACCATCCATGTGCTAGCATATTGTGCGCCAAGCGTGATGGTCGCAAATTGGGTTTTATCACCCATTTCGGCAAGGAAAAAGGTGACCAAGCTTGTGAGAAATGCTCCAGAAGTTCCTTTTTGTGCTTCGTCTTCTGGTTCTACATCAGGAATGAGTAACCATGCGCCAATAGCAACAAAGAGTATGCCTGTAATCATTTCTACCCATAGGCTCGATGTTGCGTTTGCAAGTAAACGCCCTGCCCATGCTGCGCCCGCATGATTCAATATGGTAGCGAAGAAGATGCCCCACATAAGTGGAAAAAAGCAGCGAAAGCGTGCTGCTAATAAGATGGAAAGCAATTGGGTTTTGTCGCCAATCTCAGCAACAGCAACAAGTGAGAATGAACTAATAAGTGCTTCCAAAGATGCCTCCTAATATTGGTGGGGCTTTCCTAGAGATTTTCTTGTTCCTGCGCAATCCATTTTTGTGCGAGCGTGTTGAGACCATCAAGCACAAGATTTAAGTCTTCCCCCTTTTGCGTAAAGCTATACGTTACTTTAGGGGGGATGGTTGGCTCATGTTCACGGTGTAATACGCCTGCCGTCTCAAGCATGCGCAAGCGTTCGGTGAGCATTTTTGCTGAAATGTCAGGAATTTGTTTGCGAAATTGTCCAAAACGCATCGGACCGTTGGCGCGAATTAACCAGAGTAGATGGGTTGTCCAAGGACCCATAAGTAAACGCAAGATGGTTTCCATTGGACATTGCGATCGCTCGCCATTATTTTGTGTTGCACGCTTGGTCATGGTTACCTCAACTATACTAGTTACGCTAATGTGCGTACTTTTTATTTTTACCTTTTAAGTATATATACACTACCTAGTTACTAAACAATACTTAATTCTTAATCTATATCATTGTTAAAGGTAAATATCATGGTTAAAGTGGCAGTCGTTTATCATTCTGGTTATGGGCATACCGCCGTTGTTGCAAAAGCAGTAGGCAAAGGTTCGAAAGATGCAGGGGCAGAGACTTCTGTGATTGCGATTGGTGCTGATGGTGCAATTACGGATGCTGATTGGGAAGTGTTGGACGCAGCGGATGCGATTATTTTCGGTTCGCCAACCTATATGGGTAATGTGTCTGGACCATTTAAGATGTTTGCCGACGCCACTTCCAAAAAGTGGTTTACGCAAGCGTGGAAAGATAAGCTGGCGGCTGGGTTTACTAATTCCATGAGTTTAAGTGGCGATAAACTTTCAACGCTGCAATATATGTCCATATTGGCGGCGCAGCATAGCATGATGTGGGTTAGTCATGGTGTAGTGGGTGCGAATGCTGGGGATACACCACATCAACGCCCTGCGGATGCTGTCAACCGTATTGGTTCATATCTTGGCTTGATGACTCAAGCAGAGAATGACAAGCCTGATGTGACACCCCCAAGTGGTGATATTAAAACTGCAGAATTATTTGGTGTGCGCATTGCAGAAGCGGCAAAACGTTGGAATAAATAACATGACCAAACAACCAGCCTATTTCATTTTTCATGGCGGCGGCCCATGTTTTTTCATGGACTGGCAACCTGTTGATGCGTGGGATAGGCTGCGTGGCTGGCTAGAGTCAGTGCCTTCACAGCTTCCCGAGCCTCCTAAAGCGGTACTCGTCGTGAGCGCGCATTGGGAGGAAACAGAGTTCACGGTTTCATCCGCTCCTAAGCATGATTTACTCTATGATTATCATGGCTTTCCATCCCATACTTATCAGTTGAAATATGATGCACGGGGGGACGCTGCCTTAGCGAGACAGATACAAGAACTCGCCAAAAATTCAGGCATTATATGCAAGCTTGACGCAGTGCGAGGTTGGGATCATGGTGTTTTTATTCCGCTGAAAGTAATGTTTCCTGAAGCAGCTATCCCTGTGGTGGCATTATCGCTTAAGAAAGGGTTAGACCCACGTGAACATTTTGCGATGGGTAAGGTCTTGGAATCATTGCGTAAGCAAGGTGTACTTATAATTGGTAGCGGTGCGAGTTATCATAATCTGCGCGGCTTATTCAGTGGGAATCAGGGAGCAGTCGAGCAAGCAAAAGCATTTGATACGTGGTTGAATGCGTGTGTGACATCACGCGATCCTGAGCAGCGTCAAACAGCATTGGAAAACTGGACAGATGCGCCTTATGCTAGGGATGCACATCCACGTGAAGAACATCTCTTGCCGCTCATGGTCATGCTCGGCGCGGCAGGCAACGATCCTATCGTTGCAGATTGGCAAGGCGATGCCATGGGGTTTGCGTTTAGTTGTTTTAGGGCTGGCTAATTAGTTCCTTCTTCCAGTAAGGGAGAAGGGAGTTTCGATTGCATCAGAGCAATTTACCCAATCAACGAAATCGCAGCAGGAAGCGGTGGATGTAGTGCTGCGGCATAAGCAGCATTCGCGGTTTGAAAGAGCGCGTGGAGCGCAGCTAACGGGTCGTTAGCAGATGTAGGGGTGTTGCCTTGTGTCAAGTTAAACGACGGTGTAATATCATCGTTATCGCTATCATTTTTGGTTTCCGAACTTGTAGATTCCTGCTGTGCATCTTTAAGCTGACCGCCTGCTTGTTTCGTAGATTTTTGCCCAAGCGTATTCGTGTTATCGCGTTCTTCCATCAATATCGCAAAATCAGTGGAACTAAATGCAATCTGTGGCGGTTGAATCGCAGCGAGTGATTGCGCTTGCGCGGAAATGGCATTGGGGTCAAAACGCTGTTTATCAAGTTCAGCGTGAGCGTGCTGCAACAAAGATTGAACTTGGTTCGCGGTGGAGTTTGCACGCTTGGTGAGGTCAATGCGTTTGGTACTGGCAGCGAATGGGTCAGGTAGTCTGTTGGTCGGGTGTACGCTCTGCGTATCGTTCGTATTTGTTTTGTTTTTACTAGTATTGCCACTATCGGTGAGGGAATTTGCGCCCATCAGGCCATAGCCAGCCGCTGATGCTGCAAGCCAATTATTGACGCTATAGCCCCCAACGATGCCAGACATAAACCACTTACCTGCGGATACATACAGCACCCTGACTTTGATATTCCACATTTTTTATGGATAACAAAGGCATGTAGTGCTATAAATCAATACTACACACTTCATGTGTGCAGTATAAGGCTAGTAGAGTAAGGCTGATATTTCAATAGGCAAAGATTGCCGATGGCGCATACAAAAACGCTTGTAACCATGACAGTCACAAGCGTTTTCTCGAATCAATAATATCACAAAAATTATCTGCGATCGCCAAAGAAGCGAAGCAGCATCATGAACAGGTTGATGAAGTCTAAATAAAGATTCAACGCACCCATGATCGCGGATTTACGTATCGCGTCAGTATTACCCGCTACGCTGTAGTAAATTGCTTTGAGTTTTTGGGTGTCATAGGCGGTAAGACCTGTGAAAATTAGGATGCCAACCGCAGAAACCGCAAACTCTAGTGCGCTGCTTTTAAGGAAGATATTGACAATAGATGCCAAAATCAACCCGATTAAGCCCATCATCAAAAATGAACCCATCCCCGTTAAATCACGTTTAGTGGTGTAACCATACAAGCTCATGCCGCCAAACGTCGCAGCAGTGATGAAGAAGGTACGCGCAATGCTCGTGCCAGTATAGACAAGGAAAATCGACGACATCGAAATCCCCATAACCACGGCAAACGCCCAAAACCAACCTTGTGCTGCACTGGTGCTGAGTGAGTTAACACGTGCGCTAAGATAAAACACAATGCCAAGCGGCGCGAACATCACCACCCATTTCAGCGGGCTAAGATACACAGCTTGACCAAGTGACGTTAGTGCAAGTTGCCCTGCACTCATATCCGCCACGGCAAATTTAGCAAATACTAATGCTGCGATTCCTGTGAGCGCAAGCGCGCTTGCCATCAAGTTAAAGACCTGCAACATATAAGCGCGAAGCCCAACATCTACCGCCACGCTTTCACGTGCAGTGTTGGTGGTCATCGGCTCTTGCCTATTATATTCCATAATAATAACCTCCGTTATAAATACCAAACAATTTTGCTTGGATAACCATATTATAGTGCAGGCATGAAAGGGTTTCAAGTGAAAGCGGAAAATACATGGTAATACTCTTTAATTTACTTGCGTTAGCGGCGCATTGCGATTATAAAGCGCATCCTTTTGCCTAATATGAGGTAGGAGAACTGGTGGCTGGGCGTGTGGCATTGCCTGAGTTGCCTTTTAAGGATTTTTAGTTAAGATATTGAAATAGGAGATGAAAAATGCCTAAAATGAAAACAAAGTCAGGCGTGAAAAAACGCTTCTCCCTGACCGCAACGGGCAAGGTCCGTGCGGGTCAAGCGGGTAAACGTCATGGGATGGTCAAACGTTCTAAGAAGTTTATTCAAGATGCACGCGGCACTACGCTTTTGTGTGATGCAGATGCACGTATTGTTAAAAAATTCATGCCATACGGCTGATTTAGGGGAGAATTCAGATGACTAGAGCTACCAACGCACCAGCGTCGCGCGAGCGTCGCAAAAAAATGTTAAACTTGGCGAAAGGCTTTCGTGGCCGCGCTAAGAATTGTTTTCGTACCGCAGCGAATCGTGTAGAACACGGCTTGCAGTTTGCTTACCGCGATCGTAAAGCGCGTAAACGTGAATTCCGTGCATTGTGGATTCAGCGTATCAATGCTGCTTCGCGTGACAATGGAATGGTCTATTCTACTTTTATGAATGGTCTTGCAAAAGCAGGGATTGAACTGGATCGTAAAGTACTTGCAGATATTGCTGTGCATGACGCTGCCGCTTTTGCAGAACTTGCAAAGCAAGCACAAGCCGCGATTGCAAAAGCTGCTTAATTATAGCACTTTAACTTCTTGTGAAATGTGTAATTACTTTAGTTAAATGACTATAAATATTGCGTGTTACCAGTTGCATGTTTCCAGATTGTTCTGCAACTGGTAGCAAGTAGCTGGTAACAGGTGATACGATGAATAGTGCTGAAAAAATTGAATTGATTGAACGTGCATCCAGTCTAAATGAATTGGAAGAACTCCGCGTTGCCCTACTTGGTAAGAAGGGCGAAATTACTGAAGCCCTCAAAGCATTAGGTGAACTTCCCCCTGAGGAGCGCAAAGAGCGCGGTCAGGTCATTAACCTCGTTCGCAAATCCGTTGAAGATGCGCTTTTGCAGCGCAAATCTTCGCTGGTCGAATCTCAGGAAGCGGCAAAACTCGCGGCAGAACGCGTAGATGTCACCTTGTCTGTACGTCCACAAGTACGCGGAGCGGTGCATCCCATTTCACAAGTCATGGATGAAATTGCAACCATCTTTGCCGATATGGGGTTTGCGGTGCGTCATGGTCCACTCATTGAAGATGATGAACATAATTTTGGCGCGCTGAATATTCCTGAGTCACACCCTGCACGTCAGATGCACGATACGTTTTATGTGCGTGAAGCAGATAAAGAGACTGAGGTGGGAACAAATCAACAATTTGTACTTCGTACCCACACATCACCTGTCCAGGTGCGTACCATGCGCTCAGAAGTGCCGCCGATTCGCATCATCGCTCCGGGTTCGACGTTCCGTTGCGATTCGGATCAAACCCATACCCCGATGTTCCATCAGGTTGAAGGATTGGTGATTGATAAAGATATTACGATGGGGCATCTCAAGGGCTGTGTGTCTGAGTTTTTGCGTCGTTTCTTTGGTGTAGAGAATCTTCCTGTACGTTTCCGTCCTAGCTTTTTTCCATTCACTGAGCCTTCGGCTGAGGTGGATATTGGCTGCAAGCGTGGCAAGGATTCGCTCACGATTGGTGCGGGTGAAGATTGGTTAGAGGTTATGGGCTGCGGCATGGTGCATGTTAATGTGTTGAAAAACTGCAATCTGAATCCTGACGAGTGGCAGGGCTTCGCGTTTGGTATGGGTGTTGAGCGTTTAGCAATGCTGAAATATAACATTCCTGATTTACGTACTTTCTTTGATTCGGATGTACGCTGGTTGAAGCATTATGGTTTTGCGCCAGAACTTGTTCCTGGGATGTACGGCGAGAAGTAGGTTTTAGTGGTTGGGTTTTAGCCTTTGTTCGGGACGTGGCGAAGACAGAAGTCTGAGTTCTTTAGTCGCCGAGGGCGTTAAGCTTATCGCGTAGGTCAGGAGACCGAAGCGGAAGCAAATTAAAGGAATGCATATGAAATTTACATTATCTTGGTTAAAAGAATTTTTGGACACAGACGCAGGTCTCGGTACGATTGTTGAGAAGCTGACCGCGCTTGGTTTGGAAGTAGAATCTGTCGTGGATAAGTCGGCGGAACTCGCACCGTTCGTAGTGGCTGAGATTGTAAAGGCTGATCCGCATCCTGATGCGGATAAATTGCGTGTATGCCAAGTCTTGACGATGACGGGTGAACGTACTGTGGTGTGCGGCGCGCCTAATGCACGTGCAGGCATCAAGGTGGTACTTGCGGATATTGGTGTGATGATTCCTGCGGGTGGTTTTCGTATTAAACAATCAAAGATTCGCGGAGTGGAAAGCAATGGTATGCTCTGTTCTGCGTCGGAACTTGGCTTGGACGGCGACAGTGCTGGCATTATTGAACTGCCGAACGATGCGCCGATTGGCGCGTCGATTGTCTCCGTATTGGGGCTGGATGATGTGTTGATTGAGATTGCAATTACGCCCAATCGTGGTGATTGTTTGGGTGTATACGGTGTGGCGCGTGACTTGGCGGCGGCAGGGCTAGGGACATTAAAAACCCTTGATATATCTCCTGTAAAATCACAGGTAAAAACACCTATAACTATCCAGACAAAAACAGAGAATTGCCGTGCATTTGCTGGTCGTTTAATCAAGCATGTGAAAAATGGCGAAAGTCCACAGTGGCTGCAAGATCGCTTGAAGTCTATTGGGTTGCGTCCAATTTCCGCGCTGGTGGATATCACTAATTATTTCACCTTTGCTTACGGTCGTCCACTGCATGTCTATGATGCGACAAAGATCACTGGCGGTATTGTTGCGCGTGATGCGATGGAAGGTGAAATATTGGCAGCCCTTAATGGCAAAACCTATAAGATTCCCGTAGGGCTATGCGTGATTGCGGACGATGCGGGTGTGCTTGGACTTGGCGGCGTGATCGGTGGCGAGGCTTCAGGGTGCAGCGAAACCACTACCGATGTTTTGCTTGAATGCGCATGGTTTGAGCCTGCTGCGATCGCGAGGACAGGGCGCGCACTCAGTATTGACTCCGATGCACGTTACCGTTTTGAACGTACCGTTGATGCGGGTTTTGTCATGCACGCAGCGGAGTTAGCGACTAAAATGATCGTGGAGTTATGTGGTGGCAGTGAAACCCAAGTCGGAGAGTTACATCTTGCGGGTGCATTACCAGATTTAACCCGTCATATCATGTTTGACCCAAAAACGATTGCCACGCTAGGCGGCCTTGAGCTGCCTGAGCGTGAAGTGAAAAAGATTTTGCATGACCTTGGTTTCAAAGTGGAAGCTTCAGGAAGCGCATGGAAAGTGACCACGCCAAGCTATCGCCCTGATGTGGAGGCGAAAGCTGATATTGTTGAGGAAATCCTGCGTATTCATGGTTATGACGCGATTCCTGAAGTGGTTTTGCCGCCTATCACCACTAAAGCTGTGGAAACCAACCCACAAGAACAACGCACGCGCATCACTCGCCGCACACTCGCTGCGCAGGGGATGTTGGGTGTATGTCATTTTGCCTTTACTGATCGTGCCAGTGCCGAGCGTTTCAAGGGTTATGGTACATTGGTTGAGGTCATTAATCCTATCAGCTCCGAACTTGATACGATGCGTCCAAACATGCTTCCTGCATTGATGCAAGCGGTACAACGTAATATTGATCGTGGTTTTAAGGATGTCGCGCTGTATGAAGTTGGCGCAGTGTTTAGTGGTTTGGGCAGTGCTTTCCAACATGGCATGGCGACAGGTGTACGCACAGGCAACACGGCAACACATTGGCTTGATAAACCACGTGCGGTGGATGTATTTGATGTCAAGGCGGACGTTCTGGCCGTGCTAGCTTCGCTTGGTATGGATACCGAAAAACTACGTGTGGATACGAATGTTCCTGATTGGTATCATCCTGGAAAATCAGGGCGCATTGGGCTTGGTAAAATCACGGTGGCGACCTTTGGAATATTACATCCTGCTGTGCTGCGTCAGTACGGGGTTGAGCAAGAGATAGCGGCGTTTGAGATTCATTTGGATAATGTGCCACAAAAACGTAACAAAGATGTGCGCGAAGCGTTGAAAGTGTCTGATTTCCAAGCCACTAAACGTGATTTTGCGTTTGTACTTGATGATGCAATTCCTGCTGCGGACTTAGTCGCAGGCATACGCGGGGCAGAGCGTGTTTTGCTCAAAGATATATCATTGTTTGATGTATACGCTGGTAAGGGAATTCCTGAGGGTAAGAAGTCACTCGCACTTTCTGTAATTATGCAAGCCGAAGATCGTACTTTGAGCGAAGAGGATATTACTCGTGTTACCACCGCTATCATTTCGGCTGCGAAGAAACTTGGTGCAGAGCTAAGATAGCGTATTGTCTAAAAATAACTTGTGTGCTGCTAATTTTTTGCATATTATCAAGCACATGGAGACACTAGATATACAACAGCTTCGCCTTAAGGCAGAGAAGGCAACGACTTACATGAAGTTGTTGTCGCATCCTTCACGTCTGGTGGTGCTATGCCGTTTATCTGAGGGAGAGGCGTGTGTTAGCCATCTGGAATCGCAGGTTGATCTCTCACAATCAGCTTTGTCACAACACCTTGCACGTATGCGCGCAGAGGGTATTGTTGATACTCGCCGTCAAGGGCAGCAGATCTATTATTACATCAGCGATGAAAATGTTATGAAGATGCTTAAAGCGTTGCATACGGTGTTTTGTAACGGGATGTGATTTTTCACAAAAAGAACTTCTTATTTTCTGCGTAAACGTGTATCTTCCTTGTCCATTTTTAGGATATTAAGGGAGCAGCACCGTGGCGGCATTAGAAGGTAATTACACGCACAAAACCCGTGAAAAACATTGGCAGCAGCATTGGCTGGAGGCGGGGACATACCATTGGGATGAGTCGCAGAGCCGTGAAAATACTTATGTGATTGATACCCCGCCGCCAACAGTATCAGGCATGTTGCACATGGGGCATATTTATTCCTACACCCAAGCAGATTTTATTGCGCGTTTTCAGCGCATGGCGGGCAAGACCGTATTTTACCCGATGGGGTTTGATGATAATGGTTTGCCGACCGAGCGATTGGTGGAAAAGGTCAAAAAAGTCCGCGCCACAGATATGAGCCGTGAGGCATTCATCGAGCTTTGCCAAGGCGTGGCGGAAGAGGCACGGGTTGAGTTTCGGACATTGTTCAGTTCCACCGCGCTCAGTGTAGACTGGCGGCAGGAATATTCGACTATTAGCGAAGATTCACGCCGTATTTCGCAAATGTCGTTCCTTGATTTATTCACTAAAGACCGTGCCTATCGCAAGCTCCAACCCATGCTATGGGATCCTGTGGATCAAACTGCGATTGCGCAAGCGGAAGTGGAAGATAAAGAGCTTCCTAGCCATTTCAGCGACATTACCTTTAAGGTAGATGGTGCAGAACCAATCGTCATTGGCACAACGCGCCCAGAGATGATTCCTGCCTGCGTGGCGATTTTCTATCATCCTGAGGATGCGCGTTATCAACATCTTAAAGGCAAATTCGCCATCACCCCTCTCTTTGGTGTGCGCGTACCCATCTTGGAAGATGACACTGTTGAGCCAGAAAAAGGCACAGGCATCATGATGTGCTGTACGTTTGGTGATGAAAAGGACATTGAGAAATGGCGTAAGCATGAGTTGGAAACCAAACTTATTTTAAATAAATATGGGAAGATTGAGTTTCCACAATCTGAAGCTTTGCATGGTCTCAAAGTCGTTAATGCCCGCGCAAAGATCCTTGAAATGCTTGCGGAATCTGGCGACCTTGTAGAATCAAAGCCCATCGTCCATGCGGTGAAATGCGCGGAGCGTTCGGGTGAACCGCTGGAGATTTTGCCCACCCAGCAATGGTTCATCAAGGTGTTGGATCAAAAGGAACAACTCAAAGCCAAAGCCGCCGAGTGTAACTGGTATCCACAGTACATGAAAATCCGTATGGATCAGTGGATTGATGGGCTAAATTGGGATTGGTGTATTTCGCGCCAGCGTTATTTTGGCGTGCCGTTTCCTGTTTGGTATTCAAAACGGGCAGGGGAAGAAGGTAAGATTCTGATTGCGGATGCGGATCAGTTGCCAGTCAACCCTCTAGTCGATTTGCCTAAAGGTTATGTGCGCGATGAAGTGGAAGCCGAAGCCGATGTGATGGATACATGGGCGACGAGTTCGGTGTCGCCGCAATTATCATCGAAGGGTATTTCGCCTGAGTTTACTGTAGATGCTAAACGTCACGCACAGCTTTTCCCTGCGGATTTGCGCCCGCAAGCGCATGAGATTATTCGTACATGGGCGTTTTATACATTGGTGAAAGCGCATCTGCATGAAAACACCATTCCTTGGAAAAACCTGATGATCTCAGGTTGGTGTTTGGCGGCGGATAAAACCAAAATGTCCAAGTCCAAGGGCAATGTCGTGACGCCTGTGGCATTAATTGAGGAGAAGGGGACGGATGCCGTGCGTTATTGGGCTTCGACCTCGCGCATGGGGGCGGATACGGCGTTCTCCGAAGATTTACTGAAAATCGGTAATAAGCTCGTCAATAAAATCTGGAATGCATCTAAATTTGCCTCGATGCAGCTTGCGCATTTAAAGGGAACACCGATGACCGCAGCCGCAGACATTAAGGCAGGCGTGATTACTGAAACCCTCGACAAATGGATTATTTCGCGCTTACATAAAGCAGTTGCTAAAGCCACGAAAGATTTTGTCGAATATGAATATTGTGATGCGCGTGTGGCGGCAGAAGATTTCTTCTGGAATGATTTTTGTGATAACTATCTGGAACTTGCGAAAGCGCGTGCCTACGGTCAGTTTGGCGAAGCTGCGCAGCAATCGGCGTGCTACACTATCTATCATTGCTTAGACGGTGTTTTGCGTCTGTTTGCGCCGTTCGTGCCGCACATCACCGAAGAAATTTTCAGTACAATGTTTGTAGATAAATACAGAGCGTCAGGCTCACTTCATGCGCGTGGCATGTGGGCAAAAGCAGCCGATTATGCAGTAGATGAACTTGCTGAGAAGGTTGGCATTACGACTGTTGAGTTGTTGGAGTTAGTGCGAAAAGCTAAATCTGAGCGTAATATTTCCATTAAAGTGCCTTTGGTGCAGATGGTGGTTGGTAAGACTGCCAGCGTGGATGCAGGTATTTGGGCATTGCTACCAAGTGTTTCAGATGATTTGAAGTCCGCAACGTCAGCCATTCAGCTTATATTTTCAGACGCTCCTGCTTCGGATGAGATTGTGATGCAGACTGAAGATGCAGTGTATAGTGTGGCGATGCGCCTTGCATCTACTGAGAACGTGGCTTGATTTCGTTTTGGCGTATCTAACCTTCTTTTCCTGTAAGGGGAGAGTGAAGTTTTAGTGCGCTGTGTTATGTCCCACTACGTGTGATGCCTGCGTCGTTTTATGGTGAATGGCACTATGTACCAGAGTATCAGGTCTTCCCTTGGTATGTGGATGTACGTGGCGGTCATCATCCTCATCATCAAACGTTGAAGAGACGGTTTTGTCCTTAGGATATTCATCACCATCTTGTTTGTTAGTTTCGCGCTTAGATGGTTGTGAACTCAAGAGACGCTCGACATGACTTGGCTTTTCTTTTTCTTCGGTGGAATGGTCGACTTTGGTTATCACTTTGCCCACTTTGATTTTTCCAGCCGCGACATCTTCCCAATATTGCTTCGCGTTGACCACTGGCCATTCAATCCCTTTGCGGAATTCACCAAAGGTACTGATGGCTGCAAGCACAGAGCTTGTGCCTTTGGTTTTGCTTTCTTCAGCAACTTTGCGTAGCAAA
Organism: Rickettsiales bacterium; assembly: GCA_036770365.1. Classification (GTDB taxonomy): domain Bacteria; phylum Pseudomonadota; class Alphaproteobacteria; order Rickettsiales; family UBA998; genus DAIPJH01. The sequence continues at coordinate 66,260 of DAIPJH010000001.1, read as the reverse complement.
GCAATTTCTTTGTCTTGTAGTTTATAGCTGTGAAGTACCTCATCAGGCTGCGCTGCCAGATCCAGCACCACCGCTTGCAAGTCTTTTGCTAGGGTTTTCTCGGTACGTTCATGAACATTTTTGATGTCTTCAGCTTTCCAACCAAGATGTTTTAATACTTCATCAGGGATGAGTGACGCGAGCAAATCTCGCGAATGCGGATTCATAGTTTCTAATAAATGAGATAAGTCCTCTTTGGTATGCGTTGATTCGCTCATGTATTTGTCAACATCAATCTCATAATGCGCAGGGATTTGGCTGCTGAGATTAAATAATACGTCTTTGACCTCTGCACGCGATGCAATAGACTTGCCTTCATGGCGGACGATCATGCCGTCACCGACGATATCAATCAGTGCCATTGGGTGTAGTTTTCCTGTTGAAATCGCTTTGGCAATTTCTTTTGCTGCATAGTCTAAATCTTCTTCATAACGCTCACCTATTGGTTTTCGCCCCATATCGACTTGATGGGTTTGAAAAATATCTTCGATATAATCGTCGAGTGCCTTGCCATCCATGCGCGTAATCGAACCACGTTGGTCGATCTCATCGCATAGACGCAATGTTTTTGCGAGAGCGGTTTCTTTGTTTTTGCCTTTTATATTTTTCTTTTGGGTGGAGTTTTTTAGCTCATTTCCAAGTAATGCAGCGGCGGGAATCATCACCTTATCCATGAATTCATCATTGATAAAGGGTTTAGCTTCTTTGGCTTGCTCGGGGTTGAGGCGTGCAAATTGATCGCGTTTTTTTAAAATCGCTTGTGGTACAAAGTTAAAAGAACTGGCAATCACATCAGTTGCAAAATTACGGCGAAATTTCGTACTGATACGCTCCATTTCATGCTGTACCATTTCATTATCTTTATAACTTCCAACTCCAAATTTATGGCTCTTTTCGCTATGAGATGTCGTGAGAGGTTGTAATTGCTTCGCAAGTTCTTGACGGTCTGCGGCGTATTGTGTGACAGTATGATAGACACCAGTCAGAGGCTCTGAAAGTAACCATCCCCATCCAAAGACATTACCCGCCTTAGCCGCAATATCTTCTGCCTTAGCGGTGTTACTGGTAAAATTCTTGAAAAGTTTGGACCCGTTGTTCCGAATCCAGTCTTCACCGCCCTTACTGATAAATTTTTCAAGGTAACCTTTGTACCCAATGCGCATGAAGTTCGCAATGGTAGGAGAGACCTCAAAAAGTCCTCCAAGAATTTTGACGTCCTGCTCTTCCTTGCCGCTGCGATGGGAGCGTTCACGCTCGCTCTGCGCCTGCTTAAGCAGGTTGGCAATTTCGCCGTAATTGTTTGTAGAGCTATCCGTCATGTGCGGTTGTACGCCTTATAGCATCAAGTTAATAGAGTTCTTCACTTTCCAACACTAGCATGTCTTTGTTACAGTTTCATGACTTGGGGTATTATTTATGATAAAAAAGAGAAGATAAAAAAACGTGGATATGTCATCAAACCGTCATGGAAATGGGGTAGGATGACACGGTAAACTATTTGGTAGGTACATTAGTTACTATGGTGAATGAAATACAAATACATCCCGTTCTTAGCAAAAAGGCTCTGCAATCCATTGTTGATGGGTTTAGTAATCAATCTGATGGGGTGAAGGATGCATCACAATATGTTACGCAACAGGCAAGCTCAGGTCTTGTGCGGACGGTTGCGAGTGCGCTGCCTATGGTGAGTGCGTTGTTACCAGAAAGTGTGATTACGGGGGCGAGCAATGGGCTTGCCTCTATGACGCAGCAAGTAGTTGAAAATACACCACAAGGCAGAGAATCTTTGAGTTGGTTGAATCGTACATGGCAAGATATTGTGTTGTGGATAAGCTCTGCGGTGAATAAGGAGAGCAAACTGAAAGATGTTGTGGGGAGATATTCACAAGATAACAGCGCGTTAGATAAACCTCTTCATGAGATTGCACAGAATTTTAATACGGCACAGGGAAAAAATATTATTACTGCCGCTGTGTTAAAGGATGCTGTGACCGCAGGAATGAGTGATAATATTGGACTTTTTAGTGCGTTTTCTACCAAAAAACCAGAGGATCTAGCGCAGCGTGTTTATGATCGGACGTTGCAATATACCGCGGCACAAATCATCCAAAAACTGCCCGCAGATCAACGCGATGATCGTGATGCGGTGATGAATGCTTATATGCAAGCGGAGATGGTTGCAGCGGCAGTGTCAGGAGTGCGGGCTGTCGATACAAGCAATGACAAAAAACCACTTTATGCTCCTGTACTTGATAGTAACGGTAAAACTACAGGTACACTTGCATATTTCACCGAGAGTTTTGCAGGTAAACAGCCACAAGCTTTCGCAGTGGTGATGCCGAAAGAAGAAACATCTGCACCCGTAGTAAAGCCAGATTCACAAACGGTTGCACGTAGTGCTAGTCAAGGAGCAAAGCCAGAAACGCCTTTACATGGAGGTGGTTCTGTCCCTGTAGGAGGCAGTTTAGGGCGTCCATCTGTCCCTGAAAATCCACCAAGAGAAGTTATTGAGACAGCGGCTCGTTAATCCTAATTACTGACCATCAAAGCAAAGCACGGGCTGTTTGCTGCCTGTAATTTCTGACACGCGCTCTGTGCTTCTTTGCGGGTGAGATTGCCTAGGCGAGCGCGGTGAATCGCTTTCCCTTTTTTGCCTTCAGAGGCAATAGCAACTGAAGGGTTGCTGACGTTTTTCCCAACCATAGAGAGGACTTTGTGAATTGCCTGTTTGGCAGAAGCTTTGTCTTTATACGCACCAATTTGAATGCCCCAAGGTTTAGCCGTCTCTGCGCCGCTTGTTTGTGAGATACTCGCCGTTTTTCCCGCAAGGTTTGCTAATTGATGATCCAGTGTGTTGGGGCGAGGTTGTGTTGGAGTGGGTGTAGCTACAGCTACAGCTACAGGAGCAACGGCAATAGTTAGGCTTGGTGCTGAGGAGGCAGGAGTAGCGTTATGTGTCGTCGCTGTGGGAGCAGTTGGCGTAGTCGTTGCGGGTTTGGTGGTGATTTGGGATGTTGTTGCCGTCGCCTTGATCTCATCAGCATGCGCTTCGGAGATGAGCGTTGCTGCGGCTACACGTGCAAGCACAGAAGGTTTATGTGTCTGTTGTGCCATCTGTACTGGCTGCGTGGCATTATGTAACAGTGCGTATTGTTGGTCATAATGTTTCTTTAAAATAGACACCATGTAATTATCACGTTCCGCGCCGCTGCGACCACCCATGACCACTCCCACCAAATTGACGCCGTCCTTTTTGATGGAGCTGACAAGATTAAATCCTGATGCACCAATATATCCTGTTTTGATACCATCCACGCCGTCTAAGCGGTTAAGTACACGATTGTGACCTGTATAATGACGTCCATTAAATGAAAATTCCTGAGTTTTGAACATAGGGTAATAAGCAGGGAAATCACGGCGAAGAGCCATACCAAGCTTGGCCATATCCATTGCCGTTGTGATTTGATTTTTATCAGGTAAACCGTTGGGGTTACGAAAGACGGTATCTTTCATACCAAGTTGGCGAGCTTTTGATGTCATCATAGCAGCAAAATTCTCTTTGTTGCCACCGAGTGCTTCCGCAAGCACATAAGCAGCATCATTGGCTGATCGTACAATCAGAGCAAGGACACAGGTCTGCACACTGATGCGATCACCTTCATTTAAAAAGACATTGGTTTGAGGCTGCGCAGCAGCCAAAGAGGAAGCAGGAAGCATCTGATTCCATTTGAGCTTACCCGTTTTCAGTGCGTCAAAAGCGAGGTAGAGTGTCATCATTTTGGTTAGTGACGCTGGGTAACGGATAGCATTTGCATTTTCATCGAGCAAAACCTGACCTGTGTCGGCGTTGATGATCAGCGCAGCATGGCGTGGATTGCCTCTAGAAGCAGAAGATGTGCCTGTTGCCACTTGACGACTGACATTTTGCGCAGCGGCGTGTTTTTTGTGCTTTTTAGTTTTTGCTTCTGCCGTATGTGAAAAGGCGAAGACAAGTACACATAACAAGACTACAAAACGCCGCATCCTATCCTCCAAAAGAACATTATATCACAAACCACAATGAAATACAGAGCAAGATGAAGTATTTTATGTGAATCTGCCAGAGATTTTATCCTTTTATGATGCGCGTAGAGTAAATCTCTGTCAAGCAGGCAATATGGGCTTGTATGTAATTTTTTGCGATGAAAATACGAGTGTGATATCTATGTCTTTTGCACTGCAATAGCGCGACATTTAATTGAATGTTCATTCAGTGGATAGGCGGTATTATAAGGAAGCATGAGCGAGTAAGTTATCCATCCTATGTGAACCCATTGCCATAAAGCGTATTTTTATTTCTGATGCTCCGATTTTATGATAGAACGCTAAGGCCGCGTGGTTGGATGGGAGAACTGTCCAAGATATCCATTGATAGCCTTCGGCACGTGCAAGATAGATAAGGTAATGCATGAGTCGTGTGCCGAGTCCTTGACGTTGATAGGGTTGGGTGATGATGATGTCGCCAAGATGTAGCCCTTTTTGTGCATGTTCCAAGTCATAACCACCATAAAACATGACCGTTCCAACGACGAATTCATCAATTTCTACAACCAAAAAGCGGCAGGCTGCGGTTTCACTGAACGCAGCGTCAAGGATGCTGCTTTCTGATGTGTCGCTGATGCGTCCTTCGCTTGCTGCAAGTTCATGAGCGAGGGTGGCGATGAAGGGAGCATCCTTGGGTTTGGCGAGGCGAATGATGACTTCGTGCTTGTGCATTGGGCTGCTTTCTTTATAAATGAATCTGACAAAATCACTTATAGTAAAGTTTACCTTCTATGGATAGTCTCTTGGAAACGCGCACAGAAACACCACATTATTTAACATCGTTGAATGCGCCGCAGCGCGAAGCGGTGGAAGCGCAAGACGGTGCGGTGTTGGTGTTGGCAGGGGCGGGGACGGGTAAAACCAAAGCATTGACCACGCGTATTGCCCATTTGCTGTTGACCAAACGTGCCTTTGCAGGGCAGATTTTGGCAGTAACTTTTACTAATAAAGCGGCAAAGGAAATGGTCGAGCGTGTCAACGTAACGCTTGGCGGTGTTGATGAACGTGGCTTCAGCGCGACGCAAGGTATGTGGCTTGGGACATTTCACTCGATCGCTGCGCGGATTTTACGTCGCCATGCCGAACTTTTCGGGCTGACTAGCACATTTTCTATTCTTGATTCGGACGACCAAATTCGCCTCATCAAGACCCTACTGAATGAACTTAATCTGGATGATAAACAATATCCCCCCAAAATGATTATGGGAACGATTCAAGGTTGGAAAGATAAGGGTTTTAAGCCTGATGATGTTAGTGAGACATGGATGACACATGCGTCTTCAGGAGTTTCATTGAACGTTTATAAAGTCTATCAGGCACGCTTAAAGACACTTAACGCTTGCGATTTTGGTGATCTGATACTGCACAATCTGACCTTGTTCAAAGAACATCCTGCAATATTACAAGAATATGCGCAGCGTTTTCGCTATATTTTGGTTGATGAGTATCAAGATACCAATACGGGGCAATATCTTTGGCTGCGCTTGCTTGCCATGGGGCATGGCAATATTTGTTGTGTCGGCGATGATGACCAGTCAATTTATGGCTGGCGCGGCGCAGAAGTTGGGAATATCTTGAAATTTGAAAAAGATTTTCCTGATGCGGTGACAATACGCTTGGAACAAAATTATCGTTCTACGTCACATATTTTGAGTGCCGCTTCGGCGGTGATTGCCAATAATGAAGGGCGGCTGGGCAAGACGCTATGGACAGCGGATTCAGGCGGTGAGCGTGTGCGTGTCAAATCAACGTGGGATGATTTGGAGGAATCGCGTTATGTGGCTGAGGAAGTAGAAGCTATTCAGCGTGACAAAGTGCGCTTGCAAGACATGGCGATTTTGGTGCGCGCATCCTTTCAAACCCGCGCTTTTGAGGAGCGTTTTTTACAGCTTGGCATTGCGTACCGTGTTGTGGGGGGCTTACGTTTTTATGAACGTCAGGAAATTCGTGATGCGATCGCGTACTTGCGCCTGATCGATCAGCCGCGAGATGATTTGGCGTTTGAGCGTATCATCAATGTGCCAAAACGCGGGCTTGGCAAGGCAACGATGGAGCAGATTCATATTCGCGCACGCGAACTTAATGCGTCGATGATGGACGCGGTGGTGGAGATGTTAAAGCGTGGTGACTTGCGCGGAAAAATGGCGCAAACGCTAAGAGATTTCTTGAAACATCATGCAGATTGGGCGGATAAGGCACAGCATTTAACCCCTGCGGAGTTGGTGCGCTTTGTAATGGAGGAAACAGGCTATATTGCAATGTGGCAGGCGGAGAAAACGCCCGAAGCGCAAGGGCGTGTGGAAAACTTACGTGAATTAGAACGTGCGCTGGGTGAATTTCCAAGTATTACGGCCTTTTTAGAGCATGTTGGCTTGGTGATGGATAGGGATGAAAAATCACAAGATGACATGATTTCAATTATGACCCTGCATGCCGCTAAAGGACTTGAATTCGATACGGTTTTTTTACCAGGTTGGGAAGAAGGTGTCTTTCCGCATCAACGTGCGCTGGACGAAAGCGGCAGTAAGGGGTTAGAAGAAGAACGCCGCCTTGCTTATGTTGGCATCACACGTGCAAAACGCTTACTTTATATCACTCACGCTGCCAATCGCCGCATCTATAATCAGTGGCAATCGAGCATCCCATCACGATTTATCGCCGAACTTCCAGATGCAGATATTGAAGATTTGGGTGGTGGTCCTGCGGGGCGTGCGCAAGCCTCAGGCCCTCAGCTTTTTCAACGTCGCATTGAAGAAATTTTTGAATCTGTTAAGCAAGCAAGGGGAGTTGAAGAATCAACTGTTTCCATTAAAACATCCCCATCAAAAGGACTCGCTGGCAAGCGAGTATTTCACGTCAAATTTGGTTATGGCACGGTACTATCCGATCATAACGGTAATCTTGAAATTTCCTTTGAAAAAGCTGGGCGCAAGAAGGTGATGAAGGACTATATCAAGGTGGCGTGATTATGAATAATTTCAATGGAATATGGTCTGCTCCAGAAACATTTATTCGTCATGGTGGCATAGGTGTGGTTCCAGAGTTAAGTAATCAAAAAGTATTTGATCTTTCGGAAATCCAGAGCATTAGGCAAAATAATAAGTCTGCACAATCTATATTATTACCAGTGTTAAAAGTTTTTTTTCTTATTTTAACACTGGTAATAATAGCGGCAGTAAGTTTTTCTCGTGAAGATTTGGATATGGTTATGAATTCTATTTTCGCTGGACTCTCGTTTGGAGGGTTGTGTTTAGTTGTATTGGCTGGAAGTAAAAAAAGTAAACATATTTTTCTTACGTATAATCAGCTTTGTGATGAAACATTGCGCCAAGAGATTGTTATTGGAGATGAAGGAATAAAAATATCGTTAGCGGTTATAAATAGTCGATGGATGAATCATCTAGATCATTGCTATGAATTAGCAAAAGCAGGGTTTCCCTATTTATTTATTCCTTGGAAAGAGTTGGAATTGAAAGAGTATGCTGATTCAAATCCAGATTTCGTTCATTATATACTCTGCATTTATGATTGTGAGGCAGGTCAGCCAAGTAGATTGGGTGAAGTGCATTTAGATTCGATGAGAGGTTCTTTATGGTCAGGTGTGAGTGATATTATGAAGGATGCTGGTGTAATTTCAGAAATTAAGTCGAGAGTTTCTAATCGATAAACACTAAATTTTATTTGTTAGGATTCTTGCTCTCTTTAAACAATACAGTTGGGAGACAGAATTCTAGATTTCATAAACATAGTTCTGCGCTGAGAAAAAACTTGCAAGAGCGTGTAACTCATGCGAAAACTCACATCCTTTTTATATTCTAATAACCCTGATTTTAGGTGACTGACATGGCTACGAATCTCAAAATTAAAGAAACCGTCAATGAAGGCTTGAAACGCGCCTACGAAGTGGTCGTTCCTGCACAAAAAATTGATGAAACGGTGAAATTGGAACTGGCTAAAGTCGGTGAAAAAGTAAAAATTCCTGGATTCCGCCCTGGTAAAGTGCCGACCAAGCTTCTGCAAGAGCGTTATGGTCAGTCAGTGATGGGTGAAGTGATTGAGCGCGCTGTACGTGAGGCGACCAATGATTTGATGAGCGAGAAAAAACTTATTCCTGCGCTACGCCCAGATGTTAAAATCAGTGATAATTTTGCTGAAGGTAAAGATTTAGAGTTTTCTGTGACGTTGGAGTTGATGCCAAAAGCACCAGAAGTTGATTTCTCTAAAGTGAAGTTGGAGAAGATGGTTGTAACGGTGTCGGATGACGAAGTGACCTCATCGCTAGAGCGTATCGCTGCTAATAACGGAGAAAATAAAGAAAAGTCTAGCAAAGCGGCAAATGGCGACGTCGTAAAAATGGATTTTAAAGGCTTTATTGGTGAGGAAGCGTTTGCTGGTGGTGAAGGTAAAGGCTTTGAGCTTGAGCTTGGTTCTGGTCAGTTCATTCCAGGTTTTGAGGAGCAGTTGGTTGGAGCAAAGGCGGGTGAGAATGTGACCGTGAATGTTCCTTTCCCTGCGGATTATCATAGCAAAGATTTAGCAGGCAAAAATGCTCGCTTTGAATGTACTGTGCATGCAGTCATGGGCAAAGTTCCCGCAAAGCTTGATGATGAATTCGCAAAAAAATTGGGTCTTGAGTCTTTAGAAAAGTTGAAAGATGTTGTGCGCGATCAGCTTGCGAATGATTTTGAAGGTTTGGTGCGTAATCGGTTGAAAAAGAAACTATTTGATGTGCTTGATGAACAAACAGGTTTTGATGTGCCAGAAGGTATGGTGAAATTAGAGTTTGACGCTATTTGGCAGCAATATGAGCAGGCGAAAGCGCGTGGTCAGGTGGATGATGATGTTTCTGAAGAAGAGTTGAAGAAAGAATATCAAGCGATTGCACAGCGTCGTGTACGTATGGGTATCTTGCTTTCTCAAATCGCGGGTGCTGCAAAATTGGAAGTGACCACGGAGGAGCTTCGCCAAGCAATTTTTGATCAAGCGCGTGCTTACCCTGGTCAAGAACGCCAGATTTTTGAGTTCTATAACAAGCATCCTGAACATGTGAATGAGCTTCGCGGTCCAATTTTGGAAGAAAAAGCAGTAGATCATATTTTGACCAAGATCACATTGACCGAGAAAAAAGTGTCGACGGCAGATATCGTGAAGATGGATGAAGAAGAAGACGAAGCGGCGAATGCGAAGAAAAAGCCAGCTAAGAAAGCTGCTAAAACGGATGATGTTGTGGATGCAGAAAAGCCTGCAAAAAAAGTAGCAAAGAAAAAAGCTGAATAATTATGGAGGTGCCTTCATTCTTTAGGAGTGGAGGCATCTTTCTTATCATACCAGCATGTTTATTCAGGCTGCTTTTATAAATTTCAGCCCTCGCTGAAATGATAACACGGAGTAGGTTACATCGATGTTTACATGCGCCACGCAGGGCATCAAAATAACAGCACTGCCCATTTTCTTGCCAGATCAATCATCCCCAAAAGATGCGCATTATGTGTGGGCTTATACTATCAGTATTGAAAATTTGAGTCCGAAGACGGTTAAACTATTACATCGTACATGGATTATCACAGATGCTAGCGGTCAAACGCAGCATGTGCATGGTGCAGGGGTCGTTGGAGAGCAGCCCGTGATTGAAGCTGGTTTCGCCTTTCAATATACTTCAGGAACGGTGTTGAATACATCGTCAGGTATCATGGGTGGTAGTTATGAGATGATGGATGTGGAAACGGGGGAATCCTTTGATGTCAAGATTCCAACTTTTTCACTTGATAGCCCAGAGGAACGCGCTCGTCCGAATTAAGTTATGCGCCGAGTCTTACGCTGCTTTGAGAATTACCTAGTCGCATACCACTAGCAGAGGGTGTCGTTGGCGTAAGCGAGAATGTAGTGCCATTAGAAACGTCATTGCCGCCTGAGATGGGGGTTGGTTTAGCAGGTTCAGGCGGTCTAGACGATGCTGAAACCGAAGTTGTTTCTGCACTAGGTGGCGTTGCTGCTGCTGCGGGTTGTGCATCCACCACTGGAGTTAAAGCGGTCTCCCCTGTAGGGCTAGGGGGTATTGGAGCTATCGCAGATGCAGTTGGAGCTGGTGTTGCGGGAGGCGGTGGAATTTCGCCATTTGCAACGTCACTTGCTGTAACTCCTGCCAAATCTTTTTCCTTAAGTTCACGGCGCATCGCGTTCAATTTCTGTCTGAGTTCTTTGTCCTCAGGTTTGAGTTCCAGCCCTGTGTTTTGCAATGATGGTTCACTCGATGGGGTGTTCTCACCAAGCCTAATACCACTGGTGTTACCTGCATCTCCAAGCTTAACTTTTTCACCTGTTTCGTTTTGGCGAAGGTCGTACTCACTGGTAGGTTCAGGAATCTGTTGATCTCCTAAGCGTACGGTGGTTGGTGCAGGTGTTGGACGCTCAAAATCCATGTCGTCAAAGACGGATGATGGTGCGCCGTAGCGTTCGCGTTGTTCGCGTGTAAGTCCAAACTCGTCGTCAAAGGCGGGCATGGTAGAGGTTAGACTATATGGGGATGCGCCAAACGCCTCTGTGTTTTCTGTGCTAAAATAGTTCTTTTGGGGTGTATCAGTCAACTCTGATGCTTCTTCCGCGAGTTCACTTGCTGCTGCTTCTTCTTCTTGTTTTTTTACATTACCAAGTACAGTAGTGACGTTTGATAGGTTCGTGAGAGCAAGCGAAGGATTGCCACTTGCCAATGCACCCTTTGCTGCTGCGACGCTGCTAATCATGCTGCTTCTGTAGCTTTCTAGGTTGGCTATTTCATCGGGGTCTATCCCTTCAGCTCTCGCTTTATCAATCAGATTTTTAACTGTTCGGATCATCTCCTCTGCTGCATCAATTTCAAAAGAAGCGCGTTTATGCGCGTCTTCGTCAGTGGAGGTGAGGGTTTGGTTTCCACCGCGAGTAGTGATGGGAGTGCCATCATCTAAAACAGCTGGTGCTGTCGTGCCTAAACTACCAATGTCATCTGTAGAACTTAACATAAATCCTCCCTAGCACTATCAATGTAACCTATTCTTGTTACAATTTGATGACGAGAAAGAGAAAAAATGATGCAATAATCTTTGGTAATAAATCGGATTAAGATTCAGAGTCCTGACGTTTTAATTCTTCAATTTTTTCAGAGATAACCTGTTTGGGGTCAATCGGTTGAAAGAATTTGGTTGGATCAGTGTTATACATTTCTGCGACTTTGACCGTTACTTCTTCAGGTGGGGTCTCACCTTCAGCGGATACGATAATTTCACCAAAAGGTTCAAAATTATAGAGATCAAGTGAGCCTTGCTGTTCTGCAGTTTTGAAGGCATCGTACATGCTTGGTTTGACCGCAACGTAACACCAAAAAGGTCCACCATGCTCCATGCGCCCATAGACAAGCATGATAATACGCGAGATATTATCAGGATTATATTTATCTACGCTGTCGTTCATAGCAGACCCTTTTATTGTTATTACGTCGTTAGTTATGCGCTTTTACGCTGCATTTGTCAAATTGCCCATCACGTATTGCAAGATACCGCCACTTTTGAAGTAAGCGATTTCTTCCTCTGTATCGAGGCGGCAAAGTACTGTAAAAATTTCTTTGCTGCCATTTTTACGTTCAATGGTCACAGTGACATCCATACGAGGCTTCAAGACTTCCAAGCCTGTGAGGGTTACTTTTTCAGAGCCATCGAGTTTTAGATCAAGGCGGGTTTTACCATCTTTAAAGACCAGAGGAAGCACGCCCATACCCACCAAGTTAGAGCGGTGGATGCGTTCGAAGCTCTCAACGATCACAGCTTTTACACCAAGCAAGAAAGTTCCTTTTGCTGCCCAGTCACGTGATGAACCTGTGCCGTATTCTTTACCAGCAAAAATTACTAGTGGGCGGCCTTCCGCCTGATAACGCATTGCGGCATCATAGATCGACATGGTCTCACCCGTTGGAATATAGGTGGTAATGCCACCTTCAGTTCCAGCTAACATTTCGTTTTTGATGCGAATATTGGCAAAAGTTCCGCGCATCATCACTTCATGGTTACCGCGACGCGCACCATATGAGTTGAAGTCCGCTTTCGCTACGCCATTCTCCGTAAGGTATTTCGCTGCGGGGCTGTTGCCTGCAATGTTACCCGCTGGAGAGATATGGTCAGTGGTGATGGAATCGCCAAAGATACCGAGGATGTTCGCGCCGATCACGTTGCCTGAGGATGCTTTTTCAGATACGAAGTAAGGTGGATTTTGCACATAGGTACTTTTATCATTCCATTTGAATGTGTCGCCCTTCGCCACTTGGATGGCTTGCCAGTATTTGTCACCAGCGAATACGTCCGCATACTTGCTTGCAAACATTTCACGAGTAACACATTGTGCGACTGCATCTTGTACTTCTTTATTGCTCGGCCAGATGTCTTTCAAAAATACGTCGTTACCGTTTTTGTCTTGACCAATGGCATCTTTGCTTAGGTTGATGTGCATTGTTCCCGCCAACGCATACGCTACCACCAAAGGAGGAGAGGCGAGGTAGTTGGTTTTGACACGAGCATGCACGCGACCTTCAAAGTTACGGTTACCTGAAAGCACTGAAGATACAACCAGATCACCCGATGCGATAGCATCTTCGATCGGCTGGTTCAGAGGGCCAGAGTTGCCGATACAGGTAGTGCAGCCATAGCCTACAAGATTAAACCCAAGCGCATCAAGGTCTTTATTCAGGCCAGCTTTTGCGAGGTATTCTGTTACTACTTGCGACCCTGGTGCAAGAGAGGTCTTGACCCATGGCTTGGTTTTCATGCCAAGAGCGTTTGCTTTTTTCGCTACCAAACCTGCAGCCATCAAGACGTATGGGTTAGAGGTGTTGGTGCAGCTGGTAATCGCTGCGATCACGACATCGCCGTGACCAATGGTGTAATCAGTGCCTTCAACCTTGACACGAGCAGAAGCAGCAGTTTTACCCTTGTCCATTTCTTTGAATGCACTGTCGAATGATGCTGGCGCATCAGAAAGATTCACGCGATCTTGTGGGCGTTTAGGGCCTGCAAGTGATGGCTGAACCGTACTGATATCGAGTTCTAATGTGTCGCTATAGACCGTATTCGCACCGTCATCATCACGCCACATGCCTTGAGCTTTGGCGTAAGCTTCTACGAGAGCTACGGTATTCTTGTCACGAGCGGTTAGTTCCAGATAGCGAATGGTTTCGCCGTCAATTGGGAAGATGCCACAGGTTGCGCCATATTCAGGAGCCATGTTTGCAATCGTTGCGCGATCAGCGAGAGGTAAATCTTCCAAGCCAGCACCAAAGAACTCAACGAATTTATTCACTACACCTTTTTTGCGTAGCATGTTGGTAACAGTAAGTACGAGATCGGTCGCGGTAACGCCTTCTTTGAGTTTCCCTGTGATTTTGAAGCCAATAACGTCGGGGATTAACATAGAGACAGGTTGTCCCAGCATGGCAGCTTCTGCCTCAATCCCACCAACACCCCAACCAAGTACACCAAGGCCATTGACCATTGTAGTATGGGAATCCGTACCCACTACGGTATCAGGATATGCAATGGTTTTGCCGTTTTCATCCTTGGTCCAGACCACCTGTGCGAGATACTCCACGTTCACTTGGTGGCAAATACCTGTTCCTGGTGGTACAACACGGAAATTGTTGAACGCACCTTGACCCCAACGTAAAAACTCATAACGCTCACCGTTACGATCCATCTCCAGCTTCACGTTTTCTTCAAAAGAAGTTTTTGTACCGTAATGATCCACCATGACAGAGTGATCGACAACCATGTCTACGGGGACGAGCGGGTTGATCACATCCACCTTTGAGCCAGCGCGCTTTGCCGCATCACGCATTGCTGCTAAGTCTACCACGGCTGGTACGCCTGTGAAATCTTGCATTAATACACGTGCAGGGCGGTAATTGATCTCACGAGGATTGGTTTTGTCTTCAATCCATTTTTTAAAAGCAATCGCATCGTCTTTGGTCACATTCATGCCATCTTCAAAGCGCAACATGTTTTCAAACAATACTTTGAGCGAGTAAGGCAGTTTTTTGAGGTCAAGACCAATTTCCGCTGCTGCGATAGGTAAAGAATAATAGTGATATTCTTTTCCGCCTGCGCTAAGAGTGGTACGGCTTTTAAAGCTATCTTTGTTGGAACTGGTCATAGATATTCCTCGAATGGTTGACTAGAATGACGACAGATAATAATGCGTAAATAGTTTGAAACAAAATTGCAATATAAGCCTACACTTCTAACCTGTATCTGTTAACAAAAGCTAAATCATGATGCAAAAATCACAATTGGACAGCGCAAACACCATGTTATCATGCGAAAATATAGCCTGCACACGCAGGGGGCGTCATCTTTTTTCTGGACTTCATATGCAGCTAAAGGCTGGGGAAGCGTGTGCGCTTGCTGGTGCAAATGGGAGCGGAAAGAGTAGCTTATTAAAGATTATTGCGGGATTGTTGCCTCCAGATGAGGGGGCGGTATTGTTTCAGGGGAAACCCATTCGCAAGACCTCAGATTATGAGGGGCAAGTGCTGTATATTGGTCACAAAAATGCTATCAAGCCTGAAGCGAGTGTACGTGATAATGTGATGTTTTGGGCTGATATGGCACATAGTACCTATTTAGCCGCGGCTGCTATTGATTATTTTTCATTGGGTACATGGCTGGATATGCCCGCAGGGGCAATGTCGGCAGGGTGGCAACGTCGCGTTACACTCACTAAACTTATTACCATGCCTGCAAAGCTTTGGTTATTAGATGAGGCAGCGAATAATTTGGATGCCGATGGAGTGGCGTTGTTAGGGGGGCTGGTTAATAGCCGTACCAATTCAGGTGGCGCGGTGATTTTTGCGGCACATGGATTACCATCTGCTGAAGTTGCTAAAGAATCAGGATTTCAGCTTGTGCAATTAGACGATTTCATGACAACGCAAGACCAAGATGAGGAAGAAGTGTAATATGTTCTTAACGTTTCTAAAACATGAGATTGGGCTGTATGTGAAGCGTGGCGGAGAAACATTAAATCTTGTGACGATGTTTGTCATGTCTGCATGTTTTTTTGTCATGAGTCAGTCGATGGATACACCGCTTGATGAGGTCACAGGCGGCGTGGTGTGGGTCTGTGCGCTCTTGGTGCTGGGGATCGTGCAGTATCGTCTTTATGAGCGTGATTATGTTGATGGGACATTAGAGCAATGGGCATTTTTATCATTGCCATTGGAGTTGGTTGTACTAGCAAAATGTTTTGCACATTGGCTGGTGACGGCGTTGCCATTGCTTATGGTCGCACCGATCATGGGAGTGATGATTACGCAGCTTCCGCCGAATCTTCCTTCGTTGACCCTTGCGCTTGGTCTCGGTACGATGTCTTTCATCTTTCTTGGGTCATTGGCAGCGTCGATCTCGTTGCGGTTTCGTTCACGGGATTTGCTGACGACGTTGTTGGTGATGCCGCTTGCTGTGCCTGTTCTTATTTTTGGTTCAATGGCATCCGCAAAGCCGTTAATATTTTCTGCTGAATGGGCTGCTTTGCTTGCACATGTGCTGATTGTTATTCCGCTATCATGTTTTTTGAGTGCGCTTTTACTACGGTTTTCTCAGGAGTAATTTACGAGGACAGGGAACGAAGTTGGCGCAAAATCAATCCCCTAACAAAGCGTCCAGCTTACCTTCTTTGTCCAGTGCATGCATATCATCAAATCCACCGACATGGGTATCCCCAATAAAGATCTGTGGTACAGTTCGCCGTCCACCTGCACGCGCCATCATCGTTTCACGAATCTGCGGGTCGGCAGAAACATCAATCTCTTCCCAAGCCGTCATGCCTTTTTTCTTCAGCAAATCTTTCGCACGCACACAATACGGGCAAATAGGGGTAGTGTAGATAGTGATAGTGGGCATAGATGTTCTCATTTAAGATTAAAAATCAGGGTTATCATACCAGCTTGGGGGTTTAAAACCACGTACGCGGTCGGTAAGTATTGGGCGAAAGGATGGGCGCGATTTAATCAGTGCGTACCAGTCTTTGGCATCCGCATTATGATCCCATGGTACATCACCAAGAAAATCAAGTGCGGAAAGGTGTGCAGCTGCCGCGAGATCAGCAAGGGTGAGGCGATCACCAGCAAGCCAGCGGCTTCCTCGTGTGAGAAAGCCAATATAATCAAGATGGTAAAGGATGTTTTTCTTCCCCATGCGGATGATGCAGCTATCAGGCTGCCCGTCATGCATTAGTGGGCGGTAGACTTTTTCAAACAAAATACATTGCGTCACTTCTTGGTAAAATTTAAGGTCGAACCATGTGATCAGGCGGCGCACTTCGGCACGTTCTTCGAGCGTGCTGCCCAAAAATTGTGGATCATGGTCGGGGTAGGCTTCTTCGATATATTCTGAAATTGCGTAACTTCCTGATAAGATAAGTTCGTTATCTTCTTGCAATACAGGGACTTCACCCGCAGGGTTAAGTGCAAAAAATTCTTCGCGCCTGTCCCAAATTGGTTCATCTACCAGCGTATGCTCTAGTCCTTTTTCACGCAGTTGGATGCGGATTTTGCGGCAAAAGGGTGAAAGGGGGGTATGGTAAAGTGTCCGCATCACTACACCGCCACGTCAGAGATTGCCTCAAGCTTAGAAGTATCACTCAGTGGAGTGAGGGCGCGGTAACGACGCACGATAAAAGGTAGTTCTGCAGCAAGTGAGCGCGGTATGATGCCTAGTTGTTTGAAGCTCTTTGCGTAGCTATTGGCGACATTATCGTAGGTAAGTAACGTTATCTGATCTCCTGTGAGCGGTGGGGTCGGGCAGAAAATATTGGCGAGCGTCCCTATGATTTTTGCTACAAAAAATGGGATAGGCAAAAGATAGGCGCGAAGTCCAGACTCGCGCAGTATCATCTGTAAAATTTCTTTAAAGGTGAGGGTTTCTGGTCCGCAAAGTTCATAGGTGATGCCTGCCGATGTTGTGTTGTATACTATGTGCGTAATTGCAGAAGCAATGTCGCCCACGAACACAGGCTGGAACTTGGTTTTGCCCCCACCAATCAGAGGTAGGAATGGTGAAAGGATAGCCATGCGTGCGAATTGATTGATGAAATTATCATCCGCACCAAAGATAACACTAGGACGTAGAATCGTTGCGTCGGTACGCGCCTCACGTACTTTCTTTTCGCCTTCATATTTAGTGCGTGCATAGGCAGACTTAGAGGCATTGTCCACCCCCAAAGCAGACATGAAAATAAATTGTGTTACGCCTTCTTCTTTGCTTATATGTGCGATCTGTGCAGGGGCGTGAGCGTGAATTTCGCTAAAGTGCTGAGAGGCTGTTTCAAAGAGTAGCCCTGGTAGATATATGACTGCCTGTGCGCCTTTAAGGGCAGGACGGATGGAGTCTGGTTCTAGTACATTGCCAGAGGTCACAGAGATTTGTCCTACGTCGCCGTAAGGTTTGAGGTGCGCTCCCGCAACAGCATCACGGGCGACCACGTGAATCAGATAGCCTTCTTTTGCAAGGGCTTTGACGATGTGACTACCAACAAAACCAGTGCCACCAATCACAACAATTTTAGGTGCGCGCTTTGGGGTTGCTTTTGTCGGTTTTTTTGCCATCGTTTTTCTCCTTGTGTCTTTGTCATTGTAATCAGCGAGGATACGCGACTATAGCGTCAAGTAGAGGTAAAATACAATCGCAAAGCGGCACAACGCCTTGGCGAAATGTTTGAAAGAAGCGTTGACAGGCACAAACCACACAGTTAAGTCTATGCTGTGTTTAAGTACATAGAAAATTTTTGCCCAGATGGCGGAATTGGTAGACGCACTAGCTTCAGGTGCTAGCGACCTATGGTCATGGAAGTTCGAGTCTTCTTCTGGGCACCAGCCTTCGCACGTTGTACTTCGGCTGGCTTACGCCACAAATATCTAATTTTCATGCGAGGAACATCATGACCAAGCATACTATAAAATTACCGCCACCTTTGCATAAGGTATGGGAAGCCAAGACGATAGGGGCGCGCCTTGCGGATTGGGTGGCGGCGACGGTGGGGTCGTGGCGGTTTATTATTATTCAGTCATCTTTGTTGTTCCTATGGATATTGATGAACATTGCCGCGTGGGTGAAAGCGTGGGATCCCTATCCATTTATTTTGCTGAATTTGGTGCTGTCGTTTCAGGCGGCGTTCACCGCGCCGATTATTATGATGAGCCAAAACCGCGATAATGAGCGTGACCGCGAGCGAGCGGTGTGCGATTATGAGGTGAATCTACGCGCTGAAAAAGAAATAGAGTTACTTCATCAAAAGATTGATAGGATGCGTGAGCAGGAAATTGCACAGTTGATTAAGATGTTGGAAGTGCTAGAGTTGCGTTCTAATAAATAACGTGGGGGTGTCTATGCGAATGAAAGTAGGTTTTTCTTTGGTGGTGGTAGCGATGTTGTCTGCATGTACGGCCTATGTACCAGCGCAGCGTGTGCGTGTGGATGGTCATAATGTTCAGATCGATCCAGTGAATGGTTATCATGACGGGCATCATGAAGGTCATGGAGATGGGCGTTTCTGTCCTCCCGGACAGGCGAAAAAGGGACGTTGTTAGTTCATTTAAAGGCTGCCTCGGCAGCCTTTTTATTGTGCAGTAGCCATTTCCTCCAACTCTAACCATCTTGATTCCGCTGCTTCGAGTTCGGCTTGTGCTTTGGGCAATCGGCGGCTGGCGGTGTCGAAGCCTTCGGGGGAGCTGACATAGAGGTTCGCATCGGCGAGGGTGGTTTCTATAGAAGAAATTTCAGCTTCTAAATCTGCGATTTTCTTGGGGAGGTTTTCAAGTTCATGTTTGAGCTTAAAGGACATTTTGTTTTTTTGTGTGGTAGGCTCGGGGGCTACGGTAATAGGCGCAGTCGTCACTTTCGCTTCTGATTTTTTGGTTTTGTCTTTTTCGTTCTTTTTGGCTTCGATATAGTCCGAGTAACCGCCGACATGATGTTCAACCACTGCATTGCCTTCAAAGGCGAGGACGCGAGTGACGGTGCGGTCCAGAAAATCGCGATCGTGGCTGACGATGAGGAGCGTGCCGTCATAATCGCTGATGAGTTCTTGCAGCATATCGAGCGTGTCCATATCCAAATCATTGGTTGGCTCATCGAGAATAAGCACGCTGCCTGCTTGCGCCAAGATTTTGGCGAGCATCAAGCGGCTTTGCTGTCCACCTGAGAGCGTACCGACAAGGTCACGTGCCATTTTGGGATCAAACAGAAAGTCTTTGAGATAACCGCATACATGGCGTGCGCGTTGTTTGTCGCCACTGCCTAGTAGCACATGGTCGCCGTCATCAGGGCAGAGCGTTTGCCAGAGGGTCTTTTTGGGATTAATCAAGGTGCGGTTTTGGTCAAAATAAGAAATTTCGATGTTTTTTCCGAGTTTGATGAAGCCGCTGTCAGGCTGAAGGTCTTTGACGAGAAGCTTGAGGAAGGTACTTTTGCCTGAACCATTCGCGCCCAAAATCCCAATTCTATCTCCACGCATGATGCGTAGGTGAAAATTTTGTAAAATCGGGGTGCGCTTGCCGTCACGGGTGAAGCTCATATTTACGTCTTTGAATTCCGCCACCACTTTAGACGCTTGCGCAGGTGAAAGTGGCTCTAAATCCATCGTTTTTGTGGAGGCATTATAGGCGGTTTTGTCGTTTTTGAGTTTGGCGCGCAGGGCGTGAAGTTCACGCAGGCGGCGAACATTGCGTTTGCGACGCCCCGTGACTCCGCCTTGCGTCCAGTCTACTTCAGCTTCGAGTTTTTTCTGCATATTATGCAGTTCACGCGCTTCTTGCTCAATCAGTGCTTCTGCCCATTCTTCATAAAACGCATAGCCACGCGGACAAATGCGGATGATGCCTCTGTCGAGCCAGAACACTTTACTGGTAATGTTGGCGAGGAAGGTGCGGTCATGGCTGACCACCAAAATCGTGCCTTTATAGACTTTAAGGTAATTCTCTAGCCATTCAATTGCGGCTAAATCCAGATGGTTGGTGGGTTCATCGAGCAGTAACACATCAGGTTCAGCAACAAGCGCACGTGCGAGCGATGCACGGCGGACTTGTCCGCCAGAAAGTGTGTCGATCGTGGCATCAGGATTTAAGCCGAGTGGTGCGATGACCATATCTGCAAGGTAATGTTTATCAGGCGTTTGTTCCTCTACTGGCAGCCCTTCCATCACATAACTATGAATGGTTTGCCCTTTTTTGGGATCAATTTTTTGCGCTAAGTAGCCAATGTTTGTGCCATTTAAGACAAAGCGTTTGCCTGCGTCTGGCTCTAACTCACCAGTAATGAGTTTCATCAGCGTGGTTTTGCCGACGCCGTTGCGCCCAAGCAAACAGATACGATCACGCGTGGCAACATGCAGGTACATGTTTTCAAACAGTGGCTTGCCACCAAAATTCAACGTGACATTTTCTAGGGATATACAGACGGTTTCAGACATGCGAAGAGTACACCTTTATAGTCATTTTTCACTTAGAAATGGCTATAAGTTATTAGATTTATTGCACTATCTGCACTTTATAATGTCACAGCTTGTGGCATCATAAAGTTAAAGTACTATAGGATAATGGGTGCTTTTAAGGCGTATGGCGCACTAACTCAAGTAAATGTTTTATTTAAAGCGTGGTTGGTTGATGTAGTCCTCAATCATCGAGAGGTTATCTGCGGGAGCTGGATTGGTTTTTGTGGTGGGATGAATAAAAGTTGTATCTACTTCGGGTGAAGATGTTTGAGCAAAGGGAGAAGATAGATTAACTGTCGGGGCTGCTTCGGATGTAATACCTTGATTTTGTGCCTGCGCGATCGCTTCTTGTGTGAGGGTATGGTGGGCAAGGCGGTTCAGATTCTCAATTTGGAGATTCATATTCTTAATGCATAATGCCATACGTAAAAATACGGTATACATCAGATGATCCAGAGCCTTGAGTTTTTGTTCAAAGATCTTGCGTTGTAAAGTATAAAGCCATGTATCTTCGGTGGCAATAATGGTTGCGGAGCGAGGGCTGTCATCGATCATTGCGAGTTCGCCAAAAATATCGCCTTCTTCTAGCTCCGCAATGGTCTGTGAAATCCCATTAATCATGCGGTTCACCTGCACTCTGCCTTGTGTGATGTAATACACACCATCAGGGCTATCGCCTTCCGAAAAAACGATTTGTCCTTTTTTGACAATTTTGTTTGGCATGATTTCCATAGGTCGTCCTAAGTCGATAAGCTGGTTGATAAGGTAAGGTTTTTACTAAGAAGCAGGGTGTTTTTAAAACCTATCTTTACAAATAATAGTTAAAATTAGTTAATTGTTAATAAATGCGCGGCATAATCAACAAGATTTACTATCGTCAATGATACTACTCATTATTTCGAGAATCAATTTTAATGCATTGTGTTAGAGCTGAAACATAAAATTAGCAAAACGTCATAAAAGTGAGATGAATATGCGTGGATATGTCAATAAAGTCATGGTGCTGCTGCTTCTGGTGGTGTTAACGTTAATGATTTTCCCTGAAAAGGCGATGGCGCGTGAGCGTGACGTGGTCATGAAAGAGTTTCAAGAGGCTTTTGAGGTGATGTATGCGCATCCTGGTGATGTGGATGTGTCGATGAAATATTCAGCATTAGCGGTTGAATTAGGAGATTATGAGGCGGCTGTCTCGCCATTAGAGCGTATTTTGATGATGAACCCCAACCTTCCTGAGATACGCTTGGAAGTTGGGGTGCTTTATTTCCTTATGAATTCTTTTGATACAGCAAAAATGCATCTTGAATTGGTTGCCAATGACATGGGTGCTACCAAAGAACAAGTCGAACGCGCACATCAATACCTCGCAAAAATTTCAGCGAAAAACTAAGGGGTGAGAGTCATGAACATGAAACAGTATAAAAATATAAAAAAAATGATGTTAGTTGCGGTGCTTGCGCAGCTTGTGACGCTATCCTTGAGTGTTCCCGCATGGGCGTTAGAGCAGGTTGGTGTCGTAGGTGCGACCAGTGCCTCGCTTTTTGCGACGGGTGATGATGGTTTGCAGCGTACGCTGAAGCAAGGGGATGTTATTTTTCTCAATGATAATTTGAGTACGGACAAGACAGGACGTGCGCAGATTATCTTTAAAGATAGATCGACGGTCTCTATTAATGAAAACGCGCAGCTTCGTATTGATAGCTTTGTCTATAATCCGAAAGAAAGCACCGGAAAGCTTTCACTAAACAGTGTTAAGGGGGCATTTCGTTTTATTGGGGGTGCATTGAGTAAGAAAAATCCTGTAGAGGTGCATACGCCAGTGGCGACGATTGGTATTCGTGGGGGTATTGTCGATGCACATATTGCTGCGGGTAGTGGTGAAACCGAAGCAGTATTTGTGTATGGTAAAGAGATGACGCTTGCAAATGCAGGCGGTGAGACGGTGAGTACCACGTCGATTGGGGCAGGTTTTAGCCTTGATAAGGCTAATGGTGTGCCAAAACAAATGACGCCAGACCAAGTGGCAACCAGCGTTTCTGCATTCAAAAAGACTGAGGGTGGCGCAACCGTTGGTGTGAAAAAGATTCCAACACATGATGATGTGAAGGCAAAAACTCAAGAATTGAAAACGGAAGAAAAACAGCCAGAAGCCAAGAGTGAACAAGGGTCTTCGGGGCAAAACACTCAAAACTCAGACGCAAACTCGGCGTCAAACGATGAAAAATCTAATACCAATGAGCAAGGCGCAACGTTAACGTCTGAAGGTGATGGGAGTAATGTACAAGACCAAAAAACGGCAGAGGCTGAGTCAATGACTGCTAGTGCAACTCCACAAGCAGAGGCGGCAAATGCTACACCGACATTGGACGCTCCAAAAGTAGATGTGGCGCAGTTTGAAAGCTTCACCCCGATTGCTGCGGCAAATCTGGATGTGAAGTCTGTGTCTGAGGCAGTCAATAATGCAAGCACGGATACGGTGATTGCTAAGGCAGTAGATAGAATTGCGGGTGGTGATGGTGTGTTAAAACCTGTGACGCCAGCATTACCACCTGTGGTTGTTGATTCTGATGGTGATGGCACAAAAACGGATGGTAGCGGTACGGGGACAAAATTGCCTGCTGTGGTAGATGTGACAAAAGACTCTGAAAACACAACTGGCGTTGTTGCTGCGGTAACCACAAGTCCTGTGACAGGTTATAGCACGGCGGGTTATTTCTATGGTGACTCAAGCAATGGTTACTTAACTGCAGCTTCTGCAAGTGAGATTGGTTTGGTCAAAACAGATGGTGACGTTTATGGTCTATCAAATGGTGTATTATCCTTGTTATTGCCAGATTTTGATCCTAACGAAACATCGGGTGCTTTCACTTACCATGTATCAGCCGATCGTAGCGATGGATTTACTGTGAATGGCTATACGGTTGCGAATCATGCGATGACAGTGTTTAACATGACCAATGATACAACCAAAATGCAGCGCAATATGATTGTCGGTGAGCTTGCGGATGTAGGTATTGGTTATACAAGAGTGAATTCTGGTGTAAGTTTTTACACTTTGTTACCTGAACTCAATCAGTATCAAACCAATTATGCAGGCGATGTAAATGCTGCGCTTGCTAGCCCGACCGATGGGGTCTTTGTCGATTGGCAAAGTGGGTATTTTGTGAATGCTCATCTAAATTGGTTACGTCACGGTCAAGCATTAGAGTCAGGTGAAGATAACGATATGGTGATTGTTGGTCGAGTGAGAGATGCAGATCTAAAATTACAAGGTCAAGCAATTGAGGTGAGCCGTACTACAGAGTCTGATCATGATGTGCATTATGGCAGTGTCGAATCACATGAAATGTTTGGTAGTACTGATAATGGGGTAGATGGGGCGCGTATTACTGCTAGCATCAAGAACTTTACTAATGCTGAGACTATCGCAAAAATTCATGAAGCTCCGCTGGTGCGTAATGAAAGTGTTACCTCTAGTGATCTACCGTGGTTGGATGGGGATGCGCGGGATAATACTACTAGTGCGCCGATGAAGGGTTATGCTGCTGGGGTGTTGAATGTTAACGTTGATGCAGCAATACCAGCAGGTGGTGTGGTCTATTCGAGTGGGGCTACTCCATCTAATGTAACGCTTGAAAAGGTTGCTTCAGACGCAAAAGTGGGTATGCATATTCATGCAGAGGATGTTGATGGTGGTACTATGTGGAATCCAAGGGACGCGGATTTTGGTTTAACGGCATCGAAGGGTAGTGCCTATGTAAACAAAAATACGTTTGCAGCGGTCGGCGAGAACGAAAAATCCTTTGTGGTTTCGGGTAATATGACGGGTGTTAATCCTTCACGGGATGATTATCACTATACGCAGTGGGGTGTTTGGGGTGGCGATGCTACGGTTGGCGGGGCGAATAGTCGTGATGTCGCCGAGCTTGTACCCTATGTGGTGGGTGAGGTGACGCAGACAGCTTATACTTTAACTGGCGATGCAACCTATGAAGGGGATGCTTATGCCTCTATTGTAAATGGTAATAGTATTAAAAACTATCAAGGTGATGTTCGTGCGGAGGCGAGCTTTGGTAATGCAGTTGGTGGTGCAAAAACTATAACTGTCAATGTCAAAATCCCTGATGTAGAAGGTCATGACTTGAGTGTCAGCAAATTAGATGCAGCAATTTCTACATCTGGAAACGCTGTGTTTACAGGTGGGACTACAAGTGCTGGTTATAACGGGACTGACTACACTACAGGCGTAAGCATGAATGGTGCATTGTTTGGAGGTAACGCTCAGGAAATTGGTGGTAACTTTGCCTTTTCTAATGTGGCGGGATTAAAAGGCGCAGGTGTGTATCAGGGTGTAACAACAGATAATATAACTCGCCATTAATCCTTAATCATCATTCTCTCCTTGAAGCATTGTCGTGAGGTGCTATAACCATCTCATGACAATGCTGATGGACTTTGTGCAGACTTATGAGATGACGATTCAGGCGGTGGCGGTGACCGCGCTGGTGAGTATCCCTGTGGTGTGGTTGTGGGCGCAGCGGAGCTTTATAAAATCCCGTGATGGGCTGGGGCTGATGCGCTCCATGTTGGAAGATTTTAGTTTTGCGTATGTGCGTATTTTTCCTGCAGTGGGGCGTGTTGAGTCCTCTGCGTTGCTTGCGAGCTTGATGGGGTGGCAACGTTCTCCTGCTGATCTTTCTGAGTTTCTGGCGCGTCTTGATGATGAAGGGCGCGAGAAGTTCAAGCGGTTGCTTGATGTGCAGCCTGTAGGTAAGGATTTGCGTCAGCCCGCAGTGATACGCAATCAAGATATGCGTTTTATTGAGTTTATTCCGATGCGTGAAGAGCAGCTTGATAATGCTGTGACGTTGCTGTGCCGCGATGTGACCTCCGAATATCGTCGTATGTTGATGGTGCAAACGGAAAATGATGCTCTGAAAGAAGAAGGGCGACGTTACGCTGCGATGCTCAACGATACGGATACGTTGGTGTGGATGCGTGATACGTCGATGACCATTCAATATTGTAATCTTGCCTATACCTCTGCCGTGTCTGTTCACAATGGCGATGAGGATATGGTGGGCATTCCTGAGCTGTATCGTCAAGCCCCGCAGCTTGCGCGTAAAGCGATTGATACGGGCGAGATTCAGCGTGAACGCCGCCATTTGGTGGTAGGAGATACGCGTCGCTATTACAAGATACGTGAGTCCTACATTAAGGATATGGGGATGACGGTCGGGATGGCACGCGATATCACCGAATTGGGTGAAGCGGAAGAGGAGCTTTCGCGCTATAACTCCTTGCTGAATGATCTGTTGGAAAGTTCTACTAGTGCAGTGGCGATTTTCGGTAAAGATACCCGTTTGAAGTTCTATAATCAGGCCTATGTGCGGATGTGGAGTTTTGGTGAAACGTGGCTTGATGCGCACCCGACCTTTAGTGAAGTGTTGGAGTTCTTGCGTGAGAATCGTCGTTTGCCTGAGCAGGCCAATTTTTCTGCGTTTAAAAAGCTTCAGCTTAAGCTGTTTACGGATTTGATGGAGCCAAGCGAGGAGTTTTTCTATCTGCCTGATGGGCGAACACTGCGTAATGTACGTATTCCTCATGCAATGGGTGGAGTTTTGTTCACTTATGAAGATGTGACCGACAGGTTAGCGTTGGAGCGTTCATACAATACATTGATAGCGGTGCAGCGTGAGACCTTAGATAATCTTCATGAAGGTATTATCGTGTTTGGCGAGGACGGGAAGATCCGTCTGAATAACCCTGTGTTTCGTATCCTTTGGGGGGTACGTGAAGCAGACGTGGCTGCGGGAACGCATCTATCTTCCGTGTTGGAGGCGATTCGTCCTTTAGTGCGTACAAAGGATTGGGATGGGTTTAAAAAGGAATTTATTGCGCAGGTGCAATCACGTCGTTTGATGGCATCACGTATGGAGCGTGCAGATGGGAAGGTACTCGA
This sequence comes from Rickettsiales bacterium, assembly GCA_036770365.1. Lineage (GTDB taxonomy): Bacteria > Pseudomonadota > Alphaproteobacteria > Rickettsiales > UBA998 > DAIPJH01. Next base: position 39,679 of record DAIPJH010000001.1, on the reverse strand, counting down.
TTGGAGTATGGTGCCATTGCCTGATGGTGGAACGTTGCTGACCTACGTTGATGTAACTGACACCATGGTAGTGGAATTGTCGCTGCGTGAGAGAAATGAGGCGTTGCAAGCGGCGGATAGATTGAAATCCGAGTTTTTGGCTAATGTGTCATACGAGTTGCGTTCGCCTTTGACCAGTATCAGTGGCTTTGCGGATATGCTTCAGCAAGATTACTTTGGAAGATTAACAGAAAAGCAGCGTGAGTATGTTGAGGGAATTGCGCAGTCGTCTAGTCAGCTTATTCATATCATCAGCGATATTTTGGACTTGGCGAGTATTGAGGCGGGGTATCTTACGTTAGATATCAGCGAATTTGATATTCAAAAAATGATTCAAAGCGTGTTGGCGTTGATGGTAGAACGGATGAAGCGTGAGCAGATCGAGGCGCGTGTAGTCGTTGATGAAGATATTGGGATGATGCGTGGGGATGAAACACGCATTCGACAAGTGATGTTCCACTTGATGAGCAATGCCGTGAAATATTCGCCGTCAAAAACTACGGTCGAGGTGGGGGCGCGTCGTGAAGAAGATGGGATTTATCTGTGGGTCAAGGATCAAGGGCAGGGAATTGCACCCGAAGAGCAGGCTCGCATCTTTGATAAATTTTATCGTGGACGTGATGGTGCGCGTAAGGCAGGGACGGGGCTTGGACTTTCGATGGTAAGAAGCTTTATTGGATTGCATGGCGGGCGCGTTGTGCTAGATTCTGAGCAGGATAAGGGGGCAACGTTTACCTGTGTGATTCCTTATAATCCGCATGTACAAACAGAAGAAACTTCAGGCGTGGCAGCGTAAATAGTACTGGAAGAGAGTAACATTCATTATGAATCAAGCGCAAGAATATGTGTTGACGGTGGCGTGTGAGGACGTAAAGGGCATTGTGGCGGCAGTCGCGGGGTTTATCGCTACGCATGATGGTTTTATTATTGAGGCAACGCAGTTTGGTGATCCTGTCACGGGACGTTTTTTTCAGAGGATTCACTTTGCACATGGCGTAGGAACACCAGCACAAGAGGTGTTGCGTGAGCGATTCACAAAGGATGTTGCTAAACCATTTTCTATGGATTTTGGTCTGCATGATATGTCAAAACGTCCAAAAGTTGTGTTGATGGTCTCAAAATTCGGGCATTGCTTGAATGATTTACTCCATCGTTATCAAACAGGCGCGCTTCGCGTGGAGATTCCCGCGGTCATTTCTAATCATCCCGATTTACGCTCGTTGGTGGAGTGGCATGGGATTCCATTTCATTATTTTCCTGTGATGTCAGGTAATAAAGCGGGGCAGGAGGCGCGTGTACTTGAGGTGCTAGAGCGAGAGGGGATCGATGTCGTGGTGTTGGCGCGCTACATGCAGATTCTTTCGCCTGAGCTATGTCGCGCACTCTCAGGGCGAGCCATTAATATCCATCACTCATTTTTACCAAGTTTCAAGGGGGCAAAGCCCTACCATCAGGCGCATGAGCGTGGTGTAAAAATTATTGGCGCAACGGCGCATTATGTGACTGAAGATTTGGATGAAGGGCCGATCATTGAGCAGGAGGTAGTGCGGGTGAACCATACGCTTTCGCCCGATGATCTGGTGCAGGTGGGGCGTGACATTGAAAGTCGTGTGCTTTCGCGTGCGTTGAAGTTCCATGTGGAGCATCGTGTTTTGTTGAACGGACGTAAAACAGTAGTATTCTAAGAGGTTATTTTCTATGTTTATGATGAATCCTATTGCCTATCTTATTGGTTCGATTATCCATTTGATACAGACGGCGTTGATGGTGTGGATTATCCTCAACTTACTTATTCAGTTTAAAATTGTGAATCGATATCAACCTCTTGTGTTTAAATTAGAGACAGTGCTGCATCGTCTTTTTGAGCCGATGTTAGCCCCGATTCGTCGTTATATGCCCGATTTGGGTGGTATTGATCTCTCACCCGTGGTGTTGATTCTTGCCCTTAATTTTATTGGTTATACAGTGAACTATCTTTTTGCTCTCATGCATATTTAAAAATATGTTCTGCAACCAACTGAAATAACTGGAAGAGGAGATTTTTGATTTGGATAGTCTCATCATTCTCTTGCTCAGTGTGTTATTGTGTGTCGGTTCAGGTATCTATCGCCTTCATGTGGCGCGTCAACGGGTCTTTATGTTGACACAGGACATAGATATGTTACTGCAGGCGCGTGTTAAACGAGCCATGGTACTGGAGCAGGCCTTGCGGGTGTTACCATCATTTCCTAATCCTGCATTGGTGCAAGCGTTAAGTGATGTGTCGTCACTCATGGTACGCCAAAGAAAATCATTGAATGAACGTTTAATAGACGAGCAGCGGCTTTCTAAGTTGATTGTGTCAGTGCGTGAGTGTTTGGCTCAGCCGTTAGAGGGGGCGGTTTTTGCGCAACGTGATGCGGCGATGGTGGTTATGAAAGAAGTGGATGAGTTGGAGGTGAGTGCGCGTGCTGTGTTGGGGATGGCGGCTGGGGTAGTGCAATCTTACCATATTTTATTGCGTTCTTTTCCTTACCGTGTGATTGCTCCCGCATTGCACTATGCTCCTATGACCGTGCCAGATGTGCGGCTATAGTGGTTAAGGGCTGCAAAAAAGCAACATTGGGTGCGGGGCGGATGATGTGATGCGTGAGTGTGGTGATGGAATGTTACACGGAATCATAATGTTACACCGCATTCAATGAAACAAAACGACAAGCTGGATTTTCTAGTTTATTTGGTTATATTCACGAGGCGTTTGGAAAATAGGATGATTGAATTATGAGTGAACAGCTTTCCGTAAAACAGTATCGCCCTTTATCGCCGCATTTGCAGGTGTATAAGCCGCAGATAACGTCGGTTATGTCGATTCTTCATCGTATTACGGGGGTCGCCCTGATTGTGGGGACTGTGCCGTTGGTGCTGTGGCTTTGGGGGCTTGCCTATGATGCCGAGATGTTGAGTTGTATCAAGAATTTCTTGGGCGCATGGTATGGTGTGGTGTTGATGATTGGTTGGACGGTGGCGTTTTATTATCACCTTGCCAATGGTCTGCGCCATATGTACTGGGATACTGGGCGCGGGTTTTCAATGTCGAGCGTGAATTTTACAGGAATGTTGACCATTGTATTTGTGTTGGTCGCTACGGGCGTAACATGGATGGTCTTGCTGCAAGAGGGGGCAAAACTATGAGTCATAAGCACGATGTACTACGTTCTCCTTTGTCGCGTGTGCGTGGCTTGGGTTCAGCCAAGGATGGGACGCATCACTGGTGGATGCAGCGTTTGACGGCGATTGTACTTGCTCCACTGTCGATATGGTTTGTCACAAACATGTTGTGTGGCGCGATGTATACCTCATCTGAGAAGGTTGGGCAGTGGTTTGCACATCCTTTGACAGCAATGGGAGTTATTGCGTTGTTGGTCGCGCTGTTCTTTCATGCCAAATTAGGGTTGCAGGTGGTGATCGAGGATTACGTTTCTTGCTCGGTGGCGAAGCCTATATTGTTGATTCTAAATCAACTATTTTGTGTTGCGCTGGGGATTGTTTCTGTGTTGGCGGTTGTCAAGTTGCATCTTCATACGGGTGCGTATTTGTAGTCTGGTCTTAATTGGTTGGTTTGATGTTTTTGAACCAAAATATAAAGTTTGAGTGAAGAGAAAAATGAATATGTCGCAGTCTTATACGCTGGTTGATCATTATTATGATGTGGTTGTGGTGGGTGCTGGCGGTGCTGGTTTGCGTGCTACCTTTGGGATGGCGGAAGCGGGTCTTAAAACGGCTTGTGTGACCAAAGTATTTCCGACACGTAGTCATACAGTGGCGGCACAGGGTGGCATTTCTGCTGCAATGGGTAATATGGGCGAAGATGACTGGCGTTGGCATATGTATGATACGGTCAAGGGGTCAGATTGGCTCGGTGATCAAGATGCAATCGAGTATATGTGTCGCAACGCGGCAGATGCGGTGATTGAATTAGAACATTACGGCGTACCGTTTTCGCGCACGAAAGAGGGTAAGATCTATCAGCGTCCCTTTGGTGGGATGACCACTCGTTACGGTGAAGGCCCTGCGGCGCAGCGTACCTGTGCGGCAGCAGATCGTACTGGGCATGCTATTTTGCATACGCTTTATACGCAGGCGTTGCGCCATCAGGCAGAGTTCTTTATTGAGTATTTTGCGATTGATTTATTGGTCGATGATGAGGGGCAATGCTGTGGTGTGGTGGCGTGGAATCTTGATGATGGTACGCTTCATCGCTTTCATGCACATATGGTCGTGCTTGCTACGGGTGGATATGGTCGTGCATATTTTTCTTGCACTTCGGCGCATACCTGTACGGGTGATGGCGGCGGGATGGTGCTTCGCGCAAGCCTACCGCTTCAGGATATGGAGTTTGTCCAGTTCCACCCAACAGGGATTTACGGTGCAGGTTGTTTGATCACGGAGGGTGTGCGTGGTGAAGGTGGTTATCTTGTGAATTCGGAAGGTGAACGTTTTATGGAACGTTACGCGCCACAAGCAAAAGACCTTGCTTCACGTGATGTCGTCTCGCGTTCAATGACGATTGAAATCCGTGAAGGGCGTGGTGTCGGTCCAAATAAAGATCATATTTATCTGCATTTGGATCACCTTGATCCTGCCGATATTGAGCATAAATTACCAGGAATTGCTGAGAGTGCTAAGATTTTCGCTGGTGTGGATGTAACAAAAGAGCCGATTCCCGTGTTGCCAACCGTGCATTATAACATGGGTGGGATTCCTACTAATTATCATGGCGAAGTGGTCACGCTGTATAATGGTAATCCTGATACGGTAGTGCCGGGATTAATGGCGATTGGGGAGGCAGCGTGCGTATCAGTGCATGGCGCAAACCGTTTGGGATCGAATTCACTGCTTGATTTGGTGGTGTTCGGACGTGCAGCGGCGATTCGTGCCAAAGAAATTATTACGCCGGGGGCTGTGCATAAACCTCTACCAGAACATGCGACAGAGCGTGTACTCGCACGTTTTGATGCGATTCGTCATGCGGATGGACCAATGCCAACATCAGTAATTCGTAAAAATATGCAGCGCGTGATGCAAAATCATGCCGCGGTATTCCGTACCGAGGAAGTTCTTCGTGAGGGATGTGCGCAGATTTCTGAAGTATGGGAATCATACAAAGAGTTGGGTATTAAAGATCGCGGATTAATTTGGAACAGTGATCTGGTTGAAGCATTGGAACTTGAAAACTTGCTTGGTCAGGCAGTGGTGACGATGTACGGCGCAAGTAATCGTAAGGAAAGTCGTGGGGCGCATGCACATGAGGATTATCCAAATCGTGATGACAAAAATTGGATGAAGCATACCGTATCGTGGATTGATGGCGATGGTCGCGTGACTCTTGATTATCGCCCCGTGCATATGTATACGCTCAGTGATGATGTGCAGGTTGTGCCGCCTAAAGCACGCGTTTACTAGTATTTTGATAAAGACATAAGGAAGCAATCATGGCTGAGTTTACACTTCCATCAAACTCTAAAATCAATAAAAACGGTAATAATTATACCGCGAGTGAGAGTGCTTCACGTGTGAAGACTTTCAATGTCTATCGTTGGGATCCGGCGGATATGGATGAGACGGGTGTGCCAAAAAACCCGCGTGTGGATCGCTTTGAGATTGATTTGGATGCTACTGGACCAATGGTATTGGACGCACTCATTAAAATCAAAGATGAAGTGGACTCTACGCTCACCTTTCGTCGTTCGTGCCGTGAAGGGATTTGCGGTTCGTGCGCGATGAACATTGATGGTACAAACACACTCGCATGTACCAAGCCAATTGATGATGTCGCGGGTGATATTAACATCTATCCTTTACCGCACATGAAAGTTATCAAGGATTTAGTGCCTGATTTAACGCATTTTTATGCACAATATGCGTCAATCCAGCCTTGGATGCAAACACAGTCACCCGCGCCTTCGCGTGAGCGTTTGCAATCACCTGAAGATCGCGAAAAGATTGATGGTTTGTATGAATGTATTCTTTGCGCATGTTGTTCAACTTCATGCCCAAGCTATTGGTGGAATCAAGACCGTTATCTTGGTCCTGCGATCTTGTTGCAGGCGTACCGTTGGATTGTGGACAGCCGTGATGAGTTCGCGGGTGAGCGTTTGGACGCCCTTGAAGATCCATTCCGTTTATATCGTTGCCATACCATCATGAACTGCGCAAAAACCTGTCCGAAAGGCTTGAATCCAGCAAAAGCAATCGCTGAAATCAAGAAATTGATGGTTGAGCGTAAGTATTTGTAATTGTTTTCCCCAAGTTCTCGCCATTCTAGCGCAAGCTGGAATCTAGAGGTAAAGTAAGGGAGATTCCAGCTTTCGGTGGAATGACAAGAGAAAATTAGGAGTTAAATATGTCGAATGCATTTGATGTTGTAGTGATTGGTGGTGGGCCTGGTGGGTATGTGACGGCGATTCGTGCATCACAGCTTGGGATGAAAGTTGCGCTGGTTGAGCGCGAGAATCTTGGTGGGATTTGTTTGAACTGGGGTTGTATTCCAACCAAAGCATTGCTGCGCAGTTCAGAGATTCATCATCTTATTAAACATGCGTCTGAATATGGCTTCACCATTAAAGATTATGCGATTGATTTCAAAAAGGTCGTTGAACGCTCACGTGGTGTAGCAAAGCAGCTCTCAGGCGGTATTGGTCACTTGATGAAAAAGAACAAAATTCAAGTATTTGATGGTCATGCAAAGCTCGCTGGCAAGGGTAAGTTGCTTGTTGAAAAGGACGGCAAAAAAATAGCAGATTTAGAAGCAAAAAACATCATTCTAGCAACGGGTGCGCGTGCGCGCTCGTTACCAAACATGGAAGCGGACGGTAAATTGGTTTGGTCGTATCGTGAGGCGTTAGTGCCTGAATCTTTGCCAAAATCACTCCTTGTGATTGGCTCAGGCGCGATTGGTTCAGAGTTCGCAAGTTTCTATCTGAATATGGGGGCAGACGTGACGCTTGTAGAAGTGATGGATAAAATCCTTCCTGTGGAAGATGAAGAAATCTCCAAATTTGTCCATAAATCCTTTGAAAAACAAGGGATGAGAATCCGTGTTGGCACAAATGTTAAGGAGCTGAAAAAAGGCAAAGACAGCGTGACGGTTGTGTTGGAAAAAGACGGAAAAACCGAAGAAATCACCGTTGAAAAAGTGATTGTCGCAGTTGGAATTGTTGGCAATGTTGAAAATCTTGGGCTGGAAGCTACAAAGGTCAAGGTCGAGAAAACCCATATTGTTACCGATGAATATGGTGCGACGGGGGAAGCCGGGGTCTATGCGATTGGTGATGTGGCGGGTGCGCCTTGGCTTGCACACAAAGCGTCACATGAAGGGATCATCTGCATCGAGAAAATTGCAGGTCGGCCGCATGTTCATCCAATGAAAAAAGAGAATATTCCGGGATGTACCTATTGTTTGCCGCAAGTAGCGAGCGTGGGCTTGACTGAAAAAGCAGCCAAAGAAAAAGGCCTGAAAATTAAAGTGGGTCGCTTCCCATTCATGGGTAATGGTAAAGCGATCGCACTTGGTGAGCCTGAAGGTTTGGTTAAAACCATTTTTGATGAAAAAACTGGCGAGTTGCTTGGCGCACACATGGTTGGTGCAGAAGTAACTGAGATGATTCAAGGGTATGTGCTTGGCAAAACGCTTGAAGCGACCGAAGCAGAGTTTATGCACACTATCTTCCCGCATCCAACCTTATCAGAAATGATGCATGAATCGGTACTTGATGCGTATGGTAAAGTGATTCATATGTAAGCGAGAGACTTAGAAAATGAGAGATTTAGAGGCTTGGAATATATGTTGATTCCAAGCCTTTTTCATTGAATACTGTGGTGTGTATGACCGAAAACCCCTCTTACCTCACTGAGCAATTGATTACCTATATTGGTAATAAGCGTAAACTACTGCCCTATATTGGGCAGGGTGTGGCGCAGGTGCAGGCGCGGCTAAGGAAACCAAAGTTGGAGCTGGTAGATTTGTTTTCGGGGACAGGCGTGGTAGCGCGCTATCTCAAACAATTTGCAAGTGTGATTACCGTTAATGACCTTGAACTCTATAGTGAAGTCACCAATAAATGTTATTTGACCAATCATAGTGCTGCACGGCTTGTTGGGCTGGAGGATATCGTGCATGAGGTGCATACGCGCACGCTAGGGCATCTCACAGCAGGATTCATCACGCAGCATTATGCACCAAAGGATGAGGCGCATATTCAACAAGGTGAACGCGTGTTTTATACACGTCGTAATGCGATGTATTTGGATACGGCACGACAAATCATCGAGGAATATACGGCTGAGATAAAGCCTTATTTGCTTGCGCCTTTGATCGCACAGGCATCTGTGCATGCTAATACATCGGGGGTATTTAAGGGGTTTTATAAATCCAAAGACGGGATTGGGCAGTACGGCGGTCAGGGGCGCAATGCACTTTCGCGGATCGAGGCGGATATTACATTGCCAATGCCGATTTTCTCACAATTTGACTGTGAAGTGAAGGTGCTGCGTGGTGATGCTAACGTGGTGGCAAAGACACTGAGGCCGTGTGACCTTGTCTATCTTGACCCGCCTTATAACCAACATCCTTATGGTTCGAATTATTTTATGCTGAACATGCTGGCTGTGTATCAGCCGCCGAATGATGTGAGTCGGGTTTCGGGGATTCCTAAAGACTGGAATCGTTCGCGCTACAATGAGAAGGCGGCGGCGGAAGATGCGTTGTTTGACGTGGTCGCCGCGTTGCCCACATCCCATATTCTAATTTCTTATAATAGCGAAGGGTTTATTTCGCATGAGCGTTTCTTGACGCGCCTCAAAGATCATGGAACGTATAGTGTAGTTGAAGTGCCATACAATACTTTCCGCGGTAGCCGTAATCTCTCAGGGCGCGCGAAACATGTCACAGAGTTTTTATATCTTTTAGAGAAAAACGATGACAAAGCATGAAGTTAATGTCTGAGGATCATAAGAAGTGAAGAAAAGTGAGAGTTTGGCTTTTACTGCGCGTTATTTTAGGGTATACTAAATCTATTGTGAGATGAGCCGAATAATGTTCGTTTCGGTGGTTGTGGAGTATCGTCATGTGTTCTTTTTAGTGCAAAATATAGCAAATAACTTCCATTTCAGGATGCGTGTCTTCAAAATTTCATGCTCGGTTTTTTATAGCAACATCATATTCAATCACTTATGTTTAATTAAAATAGATGAGAGGTTCTCATGCAGGTAACTGTTTCTGGTAAAGGTGTAGACGTGGGCGAAGCACTGCGTACGCATATTGAGGCTCGTTTGGAAGAGCGCGTGAATAAATATCTTGATCGTGTACCGAGCGTAAATGTCATTATATCGCGGGAATCACATTTGTTCCGTGCAGACATCAATGGCAATACGGGGACGCATTCCAACATCATGATCAAAAGTCATGCGGAAAATGATGATGTATATGCAGCGTTTGATGGTGCAACGGATAAAATTGAAAAACAGTTGCGCCGTTATAAACGTCGCTTGACCAGCCATCATAAATCAGAAGGTCTGTCGCCAGAAGCAGAGGAAAACCTGTATCGTGCGACTAAATATGTTTTAACGGATCACGATGAAGAGAAATATTCTGCAAACGATGATGCTCCTGTCGTAATTGCCGAAAAGGCAACCGATATGGAAAAACTTAGCGTGAGTGCTGCGGTCATGAAAATGGATTTGGCGGATTTGCCAGCTCTTATGTTTATTAATGAGATCAATGGACGCCTCAATGTGGTTTATCGTCGTCGTGACGGGAATATCTCATGGGTTGATCCGCAAATGAAAGCTGCGTGATTGTGGCAGTCTTGTGACAACCAAAGAAATTTACGCCACAGCCGTTACGCTCAGTGAGAGTACTTGTGTGCTTTTGCTGGGCGTTTCTGGTTGCGGTAAATCTGATCTGGCATTGCGATTGATAGAGGGTGGTGCAAAACTCATTGCAGATGACAGGGTTTCGTTAATGGCGGAAAACGGCATATTATATGCTGATACGCCAGAGGGTGGGGCAGGCTTGTTAGAAGTGCGAGGAGTTGGCGTAATGCGCTTGCCTCGGGAGCAATGTTGTACACATATGCCCGTGTCTATGGCTATCATGCTGGGTAAAACGCCAGAGCGGATGCCAGAGAGTATGGTCATGACATGGTGTGGAGTAGATGTGCCGCTTTATTATATGCAGGCTTTTGAAGTGTCTACTGTGTCAAAACTGCGTCTGATTGCACGTTCTTTGGATGGTGAGAGTGGTGTTCAGTTGGTCACATGAGAAAATTGCTGTGTTTTCTAAAAAACGCTGCTATATGTCTAAAACTTAAGCTGGTTAAGGGGAAGCATGTAGATGCTTGGAGTCGTATTAGTTACTCATGGTCGTTTGGCGGATGAGTTTGTCAGTATTGTAGAGCATATCATGGGTACGCAAGAACGCTTGGAAACAGTGTGTATTGCTCCGGGGGATGATATGGAGCAGCGTCGTAAAGATATTATGATGGCGGCGGAGCGCGTTAGCGCAGGTAGTGGTGTTGTCGTGTTGACAGACATGTTCGGTGGCACACCGTCGAATCTTGCGATTTCTGTCATGAAAAGCGATAAGCTGGAAGTGTTGGCGGGAATGAATTTGCCGATGCTGATCAAGTTGATGAGTGTGCGTAATGCGCTGCCGCTTTCTGCTGCTGTGGTACAGGCGCAGGAAGCAGGCCGTAAATATATCAACGTTGCGCGAAATCTCCTCAAAGCGTCATAAGGATTACCGATGTCCACTGCGAACGCGTTGAAATCTACCGTGACTGTTTGTAATCTCAGGGGGCTTCATGCGCGTGCTGCCGCAAAATTTGTAAAAACTGCAGCTAGCTTTAAAGCCAACATTCACGTTACTCGCGGAGATGATGACGAAAACAGTGATGAACCCGTCAGTGGTTCTTCGATCTTGGGTTTGATGATGCTCGCTGCCGATAAAGGCAGTAAACTTCATATTGTTACCTCTGGTGATCAGGCAAAAGAAGCACTTGATGCTTTGACGTCTTTGGTTGAAAATCGTTTTGGCGAAGATGAGTAGTTTTTTCCTAAAGTTAGTAAGACATTTTTAACATCTGCTATGCTACTAATGGTAGGGTGATAGTACGTTGACTTTATGTGTCCCTATTGGGGGGCTAAAGGAAAGTAGTGCTAGATGTTAAATATACCATAATATGACCAGTCATAGGGATGGATTGTCTTGAGCGAGAAAAAACGTATACTCATTGTCGAAGATAACGACCTTAATTTGAAGCTCTTTCGAGATCTGCTCAATGCCAATGGCTATGAGACGGTCGAAACGAAAGAAGGGTTGGAGGCAATTCATCTTACCCGTACGCTTACGCCAGATCTAATTTTGATGGATATTCAGCTTCCTGAGATTTCTGGGTTGGAGGTAACAAAGCGTATCAAAGCAGATGAGACCATTGCACATATTCCGATCATCGCGGTGACAGCGTTTGCGATGAAGGATGATGAAGAAAAGATTTTACGTGCGGGCTGTCAGGCCTATATTTCTAAACCAATTTCTATTGGTGAGTTTTTGATTTCTGTTCGCAAATTCCTGAATGAGTCGCCTGTTGGCGTGGGGTTGAGTGCATGACTGCTTTAATTTTGGTGGTAGATGATATTCCAGCGAATGTGAAGTTGCTGGAAGCCAAATTAAATGGCGAGTATTATGACGTCATTACCGCAAAGGATGGCTTGGAAGCGATTGAGAAAGTTAAGCAATTTCGCCCTGATCTGATTTTGCTTGATGTGATGATGCCAGGGATGGATGGATTCGAGACATGCCGTCATTTAAAAGCAGATAAAGACGTTTCTCACATACCTGTAGTGATGGTCACAGCACTTAGTGAGCCGTCAGATCGTGTTCAAGGCTTGGAATCAGGCGCAGATGATTTTATTACTAAACCTATCAATGATACGGCTTTGTTCGCACGAGTACGTTCGCTGGTACGTATGAAAGTTCTCATGGATGAGTTGCGACTGCGCGATAAAACTGGTCTTGACATGGGGGTGATGTCGGGAGACGGTAACAATTTTATGGCAGATGTCTCTGGATCACATATTGTGGTCATTGATGACGATGTTGTGCAGTGCAAAAAAATATCAGAACGATTTAGTTCATTACAACATGTGACATTGGTGCATAGTCCTGCGGAATTGGATGTACTTTTGAAACAAGGTGGTCGATCTGTTGATTTATACATGATTAATACGCATTTAGTGGAGGCAGATGGCCTACGCCTTGCAACTCATATCAAGAGCATTGAATCAGAACGACATGTTCCGATTATTATGTTGGTTGACGAAGAAGATACGCATCTGATGCTTAAGGGGCTTGAGCTTGGGATTAATGATTATTTGATTATTCCCATTGATTACAATGAGATGCAGGCGCGTGTAAAAACGCAGATTCGTCGTAAACGTTATCAAGATGCCCTAAAATCGAACTATCAAGCCAGTATTTCAATGGCGATTACCGATAAACTGACAGGGTTATATAACCGTCATTATCTAGATACGCACTTGAACAATATGGTGCGTCATGCGCTGCTGAATCAAAAGCCATTATCGTTGATGATCATGGATATGGATCATTTTAAATCAGTGAATGATACTTTTGGGCATGATGTCGGGGATGAGGTGTTGCGCCAGCTTTCGCAGATTATTATTGACTCTGTACGTAGCTCTGATCTAGCTGCACGTTTTGGCGGTGAAGAATTTGTTGTCTTGATGCCTGAATCTGAATTTCAAGCGGCTTATGGGATGGCAGAGCGTTTACGTCGCAAAGTAGAAGATTATATCTTTAATATTTCTCATACTCAGGGTGTGTTGAGCAAAACACTGTCGATTGGGGTCTCTACCCTTAATTTATCTGGTGATAGCGCAGGTGATTTGATCAAACGTGCGGATTCATCGCTTTATGAAGCCAAGCATGGCGGGCGTAATCAGGTGATGCCGCGTCTTATTGATACAACCGTACCTTTAGGTATTCGCTCTGTTGCCGTGATGGATGTGTCAGCACAGCCTAAGCAAGAAGAATTTAAACCGATCAATTGGGGGGCTTCTCCAGAAGAAAGTTTGACTATTGCTCCTGCGCCTATTCAGCAGCAACATGTTCAACCTGCACATGCTGGAGGAAATCCTTACGCGCCGCAGCCTATGCATTCTGCTGCGCCACAACATCAGATGCAACAACCACCTATAGCGCAACCAGTGCCACAGCCGCCCGTTCAGCAACCAATTCAGATACAGCCTGTCCCATTACAGCAGCCACAAGTGATGCCTTCTGCGCAGCCTGTCTATCAGGCTACAGTTCAGTCACAGCCGCCCGTTATGGCACAGCAAGCCTATGGGCAAGCATTACCTTCGCAGGCAGTACAGCCCTCTGCACCTGCCTCGGGAGGGGCGACATATTCTTTTGGCGCACCACCGTTACCAACCACCACTATGGGCGCAGTCATGACTCCAAATGCCGTATCGTCCGCTGCCGCACCACAGGTGATGCCGTTGCCTGTTGCGCCGCAACATAAGATGCAGCCCGTTGTTCCCGCAGTGCCAATGCCACATCCTCAGCACGTATCTACGCCCATACCACCGCAACAACAAACTTCTGTGCCGCCTTCGCAGCCTGTACCTCCTGCTGGGCATTTTATGCCAAATAACATTGCCAGTCCGTTTGCACCTGCACCTGTTGCAGCTCCGATGGTTGCTCCTACACCATCTACACCGCCTGCTGCGCCTGCGAAAATTGAGCCGAAGCTTGAAGAAGGCTTTTAGACAGGTTTTATTGGGTGGATTTTTCGCTAAACTGTTCGAACGCCAACATCGCATCTGCTGCATACATTAACGATGGACCTCCGCCCATATAAATGGCCATACCAAGCGTTTCTTCGATTTCCTCACGTGTTGCACCTAGTTTGACCAATGCTTCGGTGTGAAATCCTATGCAACCATCACAACGAGTTGAAACTCCAATCGCCAACGCAATCAATTCTTTGGTTTTTTTATCAAGCGCACCATCCTTGGTTGCTGCACCCGCCATGGCTGAGAAGCCGCTCATGGTGTCATTGATGTCTTTGCGAAGCACCTTAAGATTGCTAGAGATGCGCGCTGTAATATCTGGGTAGTTTTTTGACATGATCTGCTCCAACAAAAGTGAGATAGGTTTAATATTATGTATTGCTAATATAAGAGTGGTGTAATATATTGTCAAGCATCAAAAGCTTTCAAAATGAATGGAGATATAGGATGCCACTAATTGAAATTGATGCAAAAACGTTGAAATCATGGATAGAAAATGGTGAGGCGTTGGTGTTGGATGTGCGTGAACCTGCGGAACATGCTTCCCAAAAAATAGAGGGAGCAACGCTGTTGCCACTTGGACAATGTTGTAAATCTACGCTACCTGATACGCAGGGTAAAAAATTGGTGATTCATTGTAAATCAGGAATGCGCGGTGCGTCTGCGTGTAAAAAATTATTAGAAGAAGATCCAACTCTAGATATTTACCATCTTCAAGGCGGTATTAATGCATGGGAAGCATATGGTGAGCGGGTAGTATGTTCGGGTAAAAAGATAGTACCATTGGATCGTCAGGTGCAATTGGTGGTCGGTTTGTCCGTGCTTATAGGGAGTCTACTTGGTTATTTTGTGAACCCATTATTCTTTCTGTTGTCAGGTTTTTTTGGAGCAGGGCTTACCTTTGCAGGGTTAACAGGATTTTGCGGTTTGGCGAGGGTTCTTGCAAAAATGCCTTATAATCAATGCGCAAAGGGTTCTTAATCTGTCCAAGTTAAGCCTCACATATGCTGGAGTAGCGATTTGTCATTAAAACTTCATACATTTCTTTTTCTGGATTGATTATACTGAACGCATGAAGATGTGATTGGAAAGAGAATAAGAATATGGAATTATCTGTGACGCAACGTGAACAAGCCTTCAGTGGATCAGTGGCGGTGCGTGCGGTGAATCGTAATCTTTGGCTTTTGGTGTTTGGACCTTGGAGTTTGGGCGATATGTCCAAACGTCCTTATGGGATGCAGGGTTATTTGCGTGAGATCAATTCAGATCGTTTTGAGCGCATGTTACGCAAAGTATTAGGAGAAGATCAATGGTATCTTGCTCGTCATCACGATATCCACGAAGGAACGCAGGCAGTCGCTAAAGAAGACAAAGATCATGATGGTAAACCCGATCATCCTGACTATGCCGATGAGAAGCTTGCGCGCATGAAAAAAATGCGCGATCCTCACCGCTATTACGATGCATTGTGGTCGTGGCTTCATATGCGAAATGGCGAAGACGCGATGGTGGGAGACATGCCGTGGGAAAGATTGGATTCTATCGAGATTTGCGGCTTTGATTGTGAAGATCCAGAGCAGTTACAAGAAATTATGCAATGGCTGGAGCATTTTCGGGAGTCCATTCCTGATGTGCTGATTGTGCATGAACATAATGTGTTTGAAGCAATGGCACGTAGCGCGCATGCTTCTTTGACTAGTCTTGGGGCAATACGCTCGCCATTTTATGATGATTGGGTAGATCATATGGCGGGGTATATACCCTTGCTTAAACCTAAAAAGCCACATTAGAAGTCGTTGTCATCAAACCTTCATAGTGCAATGCTATGATGAAGCGTGAAAGTGAGAAAAACCATGTTTGATGGTTTGTTTGATTTAGTAAAGGATACTTTTGCTTGGTTAGGCAAGGCGTTGTTGTGGGTGGTCGGTGGGCTAGGTGCGTGGAAGGCCACAGAAGCTGTGAGCGGTAAAGATTTAGGGTTCTCGCAATTGTGGGATGGCGCAAAAGATGGAGTGGCGCGCATTGCAGGCAGTTTGGGATATGGTGAACGAGAGATTGGTAACCTAGATAAATATGTCAAAGGTCAATTGCCTGCATGGGAAGAGTATAAGAAACAACATGCGGGTGAGGTTGTTAATCATAAAATCCCATTAGCCTATACAGACATCAAGGCGGTCAGCGGTAAAGGTGAACGTGACATTAAAGGCAAGGTCAAGCATCACGATGGGATTGACTTACAGGTCGCAGGCGTAGCAAACCCCAACATTTTGGCGTCTGAGAAAGGTAAAGTGCTTTATTCAGGTGAAATAGGTGGCTACGGCAATACGGTAATTATTGGTCATGCTGACGGAACGCTTACATTATATGCCCATATGCAAAACAAGAGTAATGATGTGATAAAGGTGGGTGATGACGTCAAGCAAGGACAGAAAATTGGAGTGATGGGTAATACAGGGCATAGTGAGGGTACACATCTTCACTATGAGCAACGTATTGGAACAGAGAGAACGATTGTACCTGTGCTACCCGAAATGGGTGATTTAAGTCATGATATTGTCAATGATGGTGTAAAATCTAAGAACCCAGATGGAAAAACTTATTCTGTATCCCCTGCGGCATCAGCCGCGAGTGTTAATGGGTATGTGCCTGTTAATGTTCCATCACATGGTAGACCTAGAGGTGGCGCAGTTCAGGGTATTTGAGTTGTTGGGATCTTAAAATTTCGCTGCCAGCGTCGTACTCACACGCTGATTATCATTTTGATAGTTCTGAAGATTAGAATTGGTGAAGCGGTAGTTATATCCTACGATCCAAGTAATGCGATCATTCAATGGTGTGCCAAGGGTCAATCCAAAGGATTTTTCCTGATCTTCACGGGTGCGGGTGCTAATGAAACTATCTGCGCCTGCGTAGTTAGTATTTTTGTAGCCTAGAGTAAATTGAGCAAAGCTTCCGCCTTTGCTGACGCGGGTATACGTAGCATTCGGACTCCATGACCAATTAGTGTTATACGCAACCCGCGTGTCTTCTGCGCGTACGGTTATATTAAGTGCAAAAATATCTTGCGGTGTGGCGATGTAGGTGTATCCAAGTTTCGTTTGCGAAGCTTGCCCATTACGTTCCTCAAAAGTGGATGAGGTAGGAGAATTCATGAAATCACGATATTCTTGTGTCAGTGTTGCGTTAAAAATATCTTGCTGGGAGGCAAACCAGTTGACGCTCGCTTCTCCCAAATAGCTATGCATGTAACTATGGCCAGCCAAAATGACATCGGTGTAACCACCTTCAAGTCCTAAGGTTACTTGACCATCTGCAAGTTTATATTCAGGGCCAGACTTGATGCCAAAAAGCGAAATATTGAGATTGTCTAGCGTGTCTTGTTCGCTTTTGTATGCCATCATGCTGCTGCTCCACGAAAGTGGAGAAGGTTTCGCAATGGCGATGTTTTTTTCATCTTTTGCAGTGGTCATAGGTTGCCAGCGGTGGTTGATAGAGACGGTGGCAAATGCGTGGCTATCTGACTTACGTGTGTCTTGCGGCGAAAGTATGAAATCTGTATCAAGGACAGATACTTTTCCTGTTGAGGATGCGGAATTGGCGTTGGTATCAAAGTTGACGCCAATGGCTGCAGAACCATTAAAGAAATGTTCTTTAGATGCAACATCAATTTGTTTTATGATGGTTTCAACATTACGGCGAACAATATCAGGAATTTGTTTTTCAAGCACAATGTTGAACTGTTGGCGCGCCGCACTCAGCCTTCCTGATTTGAAGAATGCTAGCCCTAAGTCTAGGCGCACACGGTCAAGCGATGAATCTTGTGATAAGATGGTCTGATAGTTTTCAATTGCTTTATCTAACTCGCCCGAAGATGAAGCCTGTGTTGCTGCATTGAAGAGTTGATCAAGTGATTGAGTTTGTGAGGAGAGCGCGCCATCCACAGCGTGTTGAGAGATATCTTCACTTTGCGCATGAGCAAGCGATGCACAGAGCGCGGTTGCGCTTAGTGCGATTAAGCCAATGATGTACGTGTGGTATGTAGACATCAGGGTGAAACTCATATTAATTTAAATTAACCATAGCTCAAAAGTATTAATAAAGCGTTGGGTGGGGTTTAATATCTGGTAAAAAAGCAAGGTTTTCTCAAGAAAACACCGAGAAAGGAGAGGGAAGGGTTGTTGCACTTTTGCATGTTTACAAACGCGGTGTCGTTAGGCTATGCGTAGGGGCATGAAACGTAAACTCCGCTATGTCATCCCGTTACTTATTTTGATGTTGCCTATTGTGCTGCGTCAATGTGTCCCTGATTTACTCTATCAGGCACAACTTCGTGTTTTTGATGTGTTTTTGACGTCTTATCCGCGAGCGTATCATGATGCGCCTGTGCGTATTGTTGATATTGATGACGAAAGCCTTGCTAAGATTGGACAATGGCCGTGGCCACGTAATGTGATTGCACAGGTGGTGGATAAGCTACGAGCATCAGGGGCAACAGCGATTGGATTTGACGTGGTGTTCGCAGAGTCTGATCGCACCTCACCTAGTAAATTACCTGAGATGTTGGGTGAGGCTGCTCAGGGATTAGATCCTGTCGCACTCGCCTTATTACCTGATTATGATGATCTGTTGGCGGAGACTTTTGCAAAAGGTAAGGTGGTTACAGGATTTGTCCTGACAGATGAGCGTAAACCTGCGCAGCCTGTGCAAAAATATGGTGTGGTCACCTCTGGCTACGATCCATCTGCTTTTGCTTATAAGCTTACCAGTGCCGTCACTAATTTACAAAAACTAGAAAAATCTGCCGCAGGAAATGGTTCGTTCAATGTTCGTCCTGATAATGATGGGGTGATACGTCGTACGCCGATGATGTTGTCGCTGAATGGGGTGCTTTATCCCTCGCTTTCCGCGGAGTTATTGCGTGTGGCACGTGGTTCGACCACTTACGCTATCAAAGGTGAAGATGATGGCGAGGAGGTCAATGGGAAAAGTCTTGGGTTTGAAGCGATCAAAATTGGGACATATGAAGTGCCTCTTAATGCTGATGGAACGATCTGGCTTCATGCAACGCCGTACCATCCTGAGCGTTACATTCCCCTTTGGAAGGTGTTAGAAAAAGACTTTGATGCGAAACAAATATTTGGAAAAATCATTTTGATTGGAACTTCCGCACCGGGGTTGAAGGATATTCGAACGACACCGTTGAACCCTTTGATGAATGGGGTGGAAGTGCATGCTCAGGCGATTGAGCAGATTATGCAAGGTGATTTTTTGAGTCGTCCATCATGGTTGGCTGATGCCGAATTAACGTTGATGTTGTTTGCTGGTGTGGTAGTGTTAGTGATGCTCCCGCGTGTTTCTGCCTTGGTGGGGGCGGTTATGACATCCGCTATGTTGATTGCGGCGTTTTATGGTTCTGTTTTTGCCTTCACGCGCTATGGCTGGTTGGTTGATCCTGTGATCCCAAGTTTTGCTGTGTTGGTAGTCTATTTGTTAGAATCGTTTAGACGGCATATGTCCGCCGAGCGTGAGAGACAGAGGGTGCGTCATGCTTTTAGTCATTATATGTCCCCTGCATTGGTAGAAAAATTGGCGGCACATCCCGAGGCCTTACAGCTTGGTGGTGAAATGCGCGACATGTCGATCATGTTTTGTGATATTCGCGGATTTACAACCATTTCCGAGCAATTCGATGCACAAGGTTTAACCCGTTTCATTAACCGTTTTTTAACACCAATGACAGAGGTGATTTTGTCGCGGGCGGGGACGATTGATAAATATATTGGTGACTGTATCATGGCATTTTGGAATGCGCCGCTGGACGATGCTGCCCATGCTCAACATGCATGTGAATCCGCACTTCAGATGTTTGTTGAGCTTAAAAAATTGAATACATTACTTGAAGAAGAGGCGGTATTAGAAAATCGCCCCTATATTCCTGTTAACATTGGGATCGGGATCAATAGTGGAGTGTGTTGCGTTGGTAATATGGGGTCGACTCAACGGTTTGATTATTCAGTGTTGGGGGATGATGTCAACCTTGCTTCACGCTTGGAAGGGCAAAGCAAATATTATGGCGTCAATATCGTCATAGGGCAGAAAACAGCCGCACAAGCTCCTGAGATGGCAGTGTTAGAAATCGATATGATTCAGGTTAAAGGCAAGACGGAAGCGGTGCGTATTTACGCATTGCTCGGTGGGCGTGAACTGGCATCAAGCAAAGCGTTTGCCGCATTTAAGGAAGCTTTTGCGGCAATGATGTCGGATTACCATATGCAAGATTGGGCGCATGCCGCACTTAATTTGCAAGATGCTGAGGTTAAAGCGCGATTAGCAATGGAAGATGAAACACCTTCAGGATTATTTGCATTGTATCGTGAACGTATTGAACATTACCGCACCGCGCCACCGGAAAAAGGTTGGGCAGGAGTCTATATCGCACAGACCAAGTAGTAGGGTTTAGGCTTCGTAAGCGGTTTGTTCGTGAGTTTCATGTTTGTTGACCACAAGTTTGAAGCCTGCGCGACGAGATTGGGCTTGTTGTTCGCGTTCTTCAGCGTCCTGCTCTCCAATAGGAATAATGACAAATTTGCGGACATTGTTTTGGCGGATGAGTTTGTCAATAAGAAATTCTTCTAGGTCCTTGATAAAAATAAATTTGTTCCACTTTGAGAACCACATTAATTGGTCGCCGTGGTCAAGTTCTTCTAAGTGACGTTCTTGCCATTGTTTAGCACGTTCTTCAATCAGATCAGGCATTTTGTCTTGCAGGCGGATCAAGGTGCGTTTGCCACATTTGCAACACTCACGACCGGTGAACATCGGCACAGAAGCAGGGGTCTCTTGATGATCTTTTGCGACGAATAAATGCATGAATGACGGGGTCACCGTCTTGTATTCATGAAAGAAGCATAACTTCATGATATCTAACCTCAAAAACGTAGTTTCTTATTATTATTTTTTATGTTTTTTGGTCTTAAGATTTTTGATTATAGTAAATAAAGTTTAATTTTTATTTAAGCTTGTAATGTAATGTGAGTGTCGTTTGCTGCGGCAATACCCTGATGTTGGGCAACGCCTCCTGCCATGATCTGGGTAGATGGTTGTGCGCTCATCAATGCGTCGTGTCCGCTGAGAGGGTGCTGTGAGGCTATCGGTGCAGATGTTATGGGAGCGGTATGTGTTGGTGTGTGATGTGCTGACGCGGACATCAGTTTAGCGGTATGCCCACCAACTACAGTGCGTGGTGGTGTAGTACGTGTGCCATGTGCCATCATTGCCGCTGTTCCTGCAACGGTCGCGGCGTGAAGGGCAGGTTGCGCTGCGACTTGCAGCTTGCTTGTTTCCACTGCTGGTGCGGCGACCGGATCACCCGCATGACGACCCGCCGTCGCAAGTTGTTGTTGGAGTTGGGCTGCGACCTCAGTGATGTGATTACTTTCAATCTCTTTTAGCATTTGCGCAGGCGTAGCCTTCATGTCGGCGTAATGTTTGCCGAGTTCCACCAGTAGACCATTATCTGCGGTGATGTTTTTTGCTTGTGGAAGTGCTTGTTGAATAAATTGTGCGTATGCACCTGCTCCAAGCGGTTGTCCTGACTTTACCAGAGCATCCATGCTACCAAATGCGGTGAGGGCATTATGACCATGCATAAAGGCAGGAATCATAGCAGTCCCCATCATCAGTGGCATCATGGTCATCATGTTGTTCGCACCGCCTTTGCGCATCAGTACAAGGTTCAGCGCAACATCACCAATATCTGCTAAGGTCTCAACGCTATACACTTTAAACATATAGGCGCGTGCTGCCTTGACCGTAGGTGAGGCGTTATTGGCAAAAAGTGCGTGGAACGTTGATACATGTCCTGCGTCTGTGCCTTCCAATGCCGCCACCATGCCTTTGAGTGATTGCATGTCGTGGTGGAAATTTTTGGTGCTGCGAATGACGGTGAATGCACTACCTGCAGCAATTGCGCCGTTAAATGCGGTTTGGTGCAGATTCATTCCACTTAGTGATGCAGGAATATTTCTGACCGCCTCAGCTGGGTTTCTGAGCATTGCCACTGTACCAACTCGAGCATTCAATGGCTCAATGGCTTTTTCTACGGATTCTAAACCCATGCCCACGCGTCCAAGTGTTGCACGAATATTGTTATCTGTTGTGTCAGCATGGATCTTTTTTAATGCCTCGAGCTGTTCTTTCGACGCTTTGATCAAACTTTCAGTTTTTGAGGTGTCATACAGATTCTTGAAATCACCAAGATGTGTATGAAGTGCGTCAACGCTTGCTCTAAACTCATAAGCTTTTGCGCCCGCTTCACCTGCTTGCACCGCGACATGTTGGTTAAAGTCTGCCATCACATTGTGCATTTCTGTGACTTGATTTGTCCCGCGTTTTGCCCACCATTTACTAAAACCGCTCATGTCATCTGTGATATGCGCACCCGTAA
Organism: Rickettsiales bacterium; assembly: GCA_036770365.1. Classification (GTDB taxonomy): domain Bacteria; phylum Pseudomonadota; class Alphaproteobacteria; order Rickettsiales; family UBA998; genus DAIPJH01. The sequence continues at coordinate 17,340 of DAIPJH010000001.1, read as the reverse complement.
GTTTGGCATGGGCTTTGGCAAGAGCAGTTTCACGTCCTTCTGCGAGTGATGCTAGGCGAGTTTGTAATCCTTCATGATTTCCAACGAGCTGCTCAACTTTGGTGGCGGCACTGCCACTCACGCGTTCTGCCTGAGTACCAAACCAAGCTTGTGTGTCTTTTGCGCGAGTTATCCAGCCATCCATCTTGGCAGCGGTACTTTTACTGACCTTACCTACGAGGCTTTGTGCGCCTTGAGCGGATGTTTCAAGTGCTGTACCTACAGTGGTTTTTTCTAAGAACTCTCTCGGTGCAGCAACCACGTTGCGCACTTTGCTAAGACCTTTACCAACAAATCCTAGCGGTCTTCCGACATATTTCATATCTTTACGGTTGGTTGCTACGTCGGCAGCTTTACCAAGCACACTTGCAGCAAGCATTGACCCCATGTCTAAAGAAAAGAATTGGTGGGATGCATGCTCTACCGTTTTGAGAGGACCATGCAGCTCAGGTTGGTAATCAGGCAGTGCGTTCGCAGCTTCAGGCTCTTGTGTAGCTTGCATTTGCGGCGTGTATGCCGCTATCTGTGAAGAATGTTTATGTGCCGTATGCGATGCTCCTGCCGCAGAAAGCATGCTGACGCCTGCGACGGTAGTTCTCATGGGGGATGCAGCGATAGTTCCTAGCACAATAAACACACAGATTAAGGATTAACTTACAAGCAGTATAACCAAAAAACACGCTGAGTTGTGTGAAGTTTATGTGACAAATGTGGGGTGATGCTTGTGGTCAGTGGACTATTAAACCTCGAAGCCGTAGCGTTCCTTCAACTCTTCCTTGAGCTGGTCATTCGGCTCTTCACCGTAGCATGACGCAATCACTTTGCCAAAATCCTCTAGATCAATGGTTTCTTCAGACTTGAGGGCAGCCAGAAAGGCTTGCTCACGCGCAGGCTCAACCAGTACGAAATAATAAGCCCAGCGTCCTGTGGAGTCTTTAGCTTTGAGCTTGTGTACCAGATGCCCTTTTTTGGCGATGATCTGGTCAGCAAAGGAACGTTTTTTTTCTTCTGTCATAAGAGGTTGGTAACCTTGTAAAAAGACTCATGAGACTTCACCATACGCACAAGCTTTTTTTTCGTCAAGTGGCGCAAGGCTGGAATCTCTTTTCTATAGCATGAGAAGATTAAGCTGTGGTTAATGGGTTGCTGTATTCAGTTCAGGGTGTGGTGTACCCATCAACATACCATCATGATGATGATTATGGCTGCCACCCATGAGTGTGTGATGAGGGTTCGTTGGATGTAGATGTACGTTTGTTGCTGCATGGGAATCATTAGCAGCTTGTTGTGCCAACATTTTATTATGCGGATGATCAGGATGATGTTTTGCAACACGTTCTTTATGCTGATGACTTAGCGCGCTATGTGGCCCAATCATATTTTCTAAATGTGCAATAGTTAGTTGAGGATTGGCTCTGAGGGTTTCTCTGAAGTGTCGCGCTTGGTCCATGACCTCATGTACGATCGCCATGCGTTCATGCGAAGGCGTCCATGATTCTGCTTGTCCTGCAAAGATATGGGCAAGTGCGGACTCAATTGATTCTCTGATGGCAGCGTCATTTTCATGTGGACACTGCTCCATGTCTTTGGTCAAGGGGTGTTCGGCCATGATACCTGTAAGCCAGTGTGTAGTTGCCTCTGGTACAGAAGCTATTGTTGGTTTGAAGGTTGCGCTTTGTGTAGGGGTGTAACGATGTATGGCGACACCAGCAATATTACTGGTCAATCCGTTTGGCACAGGCTGTGATGGTATTGTTTCTGGTGATGCGCTCATGGTGTATTCATCTGTGATGAGAATTAATTTATATAACCCTTCGATATTAGCACAGTGGTAAGGTGGTGTGTGTGACAGTTTGATGAATTTATCTCAGGCGATCTTAAGGTCATCATACCTCGAGTTATTATAAAAAATACAGTTATATTAATGCATTGGATTTAAAAGAAAAATGCTTATCTTTGGCGATGATGAGGTGGTCATGGAGCTTGATGCTTAGCGTTTTGGCAGCTTTTTCGATCTGTAGTGTCATATCTACATCAGATTGTGAGGGGGTGGGGTCACCACTAGGATGATTATGGACGAGGATAATCGCAGACGCACCGAGTTCGAGTGCGCGTTTGATCACTTCACGCGGGTAGGCTATGGTGTGGTTGACCGTACCCGTGTTTTGTACTTCATCTGCAATCAACATTTGCTTGTGATTAAGAAATAGAATCCTGAATTCTTCAACAACGAGACTACCCATTTTTAGGCGGCAATAATCGAGCAGTGCTGTCCAAGAATTAATGATAGGCAGGGAGGCGGCTTCATGGCGAAGCAGGCGTTGCGCGCTAACCTGTGTGACTTTGATCGCTCCAATCGCTGCTTCGCCCACGCCTTCTACAGCGCGGAGCTGTTCGAGTGGTGCGGTGAGAACCTCTGCAAAACTGCCAAAATGTGTAATGAGACTCTTAGCTAGAGGCTTGGTATCACCACGCGGGGTGGCAGCGAAGAGGATCATTTCAAGCAGCTCATAATCTTGCACTGCAGCATCTCCTGCTTCCAAAAAACGTTGACGCAGCCTTGTGCGGTGTCCGCTGTAATGTGGTTTGTCCGTCATGTTTTACTCAATGTCGCGTTATGCGCGCAAAAGCTAACAGGACTACGTATGGTATGCAATGTAGAAATTATTTATCTATTTATCGCGCCAGATCTGCATGGGAATTATGCGTCGCACCATGGTGTTGTACTTGCGCTAAGTCATGAGTAGAGGGAAGGTTACGCCACACTTCCATTTCGGGTGTTTGCGTTGCCTCACGCGCGGCACGAGTACAGGCAAGTAGTGCTTCTGGAGGTAAAGTTTTGTATTTTTCAATTGCCTCAGCAACATCGTGTGCTGCTCGTTTTGCAATGACCTCTTTGTGTGCTAATGCAAACTGTTCCACCTTGCTTTCAAGCTCAGGAGTGAGGGGAATGGTGAGGTTGTCATGTTCTGGGAGGGTAGTTATCTCAAAGGTAGATAATAATAGTGTCTTTAGGGCTTTTGTGGTTTCTTCAACTACATTCGGATCACGATGGATTAGGGATAAATTGAGGGTTTTGCTGCTTTGGGATATGCTACATGTTATACCTTGATCATGGTATAACGCTGAAACAGCTGTTGCTAGAGGTTTTGCGGTCTTGTTGTAGATGTAATTGCGGTCATTACTCATAGAAAAATCCCAAGTTCAATAGCTTATGATAGCTTGATACTTTAACATAGGATTTAAAAAGAAATATGAAGATTGTGTGAATCTTTAGTGTAGCAGTGCAGCAAAACGAATGCTTTATTTTGCAAGTAAATTAGTATAGAGTGCGCCGCTTTCTAGCTAAAGAAAGATGCATCACATGGCAGAAAGTACAACTGCAAATGTTAGCGTGGCAAAAGTCGGCGTGATTATGGGTAGCCAGTCAGACTGGGCAACGATGCGCCATGCGACAGAAATTCTGGAATCATTAGGGGTTGAGTGTGAAGCGCGGATTGTCTCTGCGCATCGCACGCCTGAGCGTATGGTTGAATACGCTAAAACAGCGGCAAGTCGTGGTATCCATGTGATTATCGCAGGCGCAGGTGGTGCCGCGCATCTCCCCGGTATGGTGGCGTCACTCACGCATTTGCCAGTATTGGGTGTGCCAGTGCAGAGTAAAGCTTTAGATGGTATGGATAGTTTGTTGTCGATTGTGCAGATGCCTGCGGGTGTGCCTGTGGGTACGCTTGCCATTGGTGAAGCAGGCGCAAAAAATGCTGCTATTTTAGCGGCGTCGATGCTTGCACTCAGTGATGCTACACTTAGCGCAAAGCTACAGAAGATGCGTGCTGAACAAACACAGAGCGTCGCGGAGAAGCCTGCATGAGTGCTGTGATTCCCGTTGGATCAGTGATTGGGATTGTGGGCGGTGGGCAGCTTGGGCGGATGGCAGCAATGGCGGCGGCACGTCTTGGTTATCATGTCCATATTTTTACCCCTGAGGTAGACTCTCCTGCGGCGGAAGTGTCGCGCTATGTCACGGTGGCAGACTATACTGATGAAGTGGCGCTTACTGCTTTTGCAAAATCCGTCTCGGTAGTTAGTTTTGAGTTTGAAAATATCCCGCATCAAAGCTTGGAGATCTTAGAGAAATACGTGCCTGTGCGACCAAGTGCAAAAATATTGGAAATAGCGCGTAACCGTTTGGTGGAAAAAGATTTTATTAATGATGTTGGGATTGATACGGCGGATTATGAAGAAATCACTACGGCGCGGCAGATTGAGGTGGTAATGCAAGAACACGAGATGATGTTCCCATGCATTCTGAAAACCACCGAAATGGGGTATGACGGCAAAGGTCAAGTCAAGCTCACGGCTGAAACGAATTTGGAAGAGGCGTTTGCTTCATTGTATACCAAACAAGCAATATTGGAAGCGTTTGTACCGTTTGAAATGGAGATTTCGGTGATTGTGGCGCGTACAGTGGACGGCGAAATCGCGGTCTATCCTCCTGTGCAAAATATCCATGAAAATCATATCCTTAAAGAAACAATTTTTCCTGCGCCGATCAGCGAAGATACCGCACAAGAAGCGGTACGGATCGCGGGTACGTTAGCTGAGGAAATGGAGTTGGTTGGCGTGTTGGCGGTTGAAATGTTTGTGCTTGCCGATGGTGGTTTGCGTGTTAATGAACTCGCGCCTCGCCCGCATAATTCAGGGCATTGGACGATGGATGCCGCGATGACTAGTCAATTCGAGCAACAAATTCGAGCTATTTGTAACCTACCGCTGGGGGATACCTCGCCGCTATGTTTCGCCAAAATGGTCAATTTGATTGGTGATGAGGCGGAGGATTGGGCGGAGTATGTTGCGCAGCCGAATGCTCGTTTGCATCTTTACGGTAAAGCAGAAATCCGTACAGGGCGCAAAATGGGGCATGTGACGTTTTTATTGGACGAGTAATACTTGCTAATGAAAACCATATCGTTATAGTGCTGCCCCTAATTAAAAAACTATAGTGGAGACTAAAATCATGGCGACCAACCTTATCCAAGTGATTGATGAAGCATGGGAAAAACGTGATGAGATGACCGTTCTGACCAAAGGTTTGGTGCGTGAAGCCGTTGATGAGGTGCTGCGTGGTTTGGATGCTGGTGAGATGCGTGTGGCGGAGAAGGTTGCGGGTGAATGGCAGGTGCTTCAGTGGATTAAAAAAGCGGTGTTGCTTTCATTCCGCCTGAATCCAACGGTATGTTTCGAGGGCGCGCCTAGCCGCGAAGGTTATGTGTCGAATTGGTATGATAAAGTGCCATCGAAGTTTGAAGGTTGGTCAGAGAAAGAATTTGCACATGCGGGTTTTCGCGCTGTGCCGGGGTGTATCGTGCGTCGCAGTGCGTTCGTTGCCAAAAATGCCGTGTTGATGCCATCTTTTATCAATGTGGGTGCATATGTTGGTGAAAATACCATGATTGATACATGGTCAACAGTGGGAAGCTGTGCGCAGATTGGCGCGAATTGCCATATTTCAGGTGGCGTAGGTATTGGCGGTGTGCTTGAGCCATTACAAGCGAATCCCGTGATCATTGAAGATAATTGTTTTATCGGTGCGCGTTCAGAAATTGCTGAAGGTGTGATTGTTGAAGAAGGTGCGGTAATTTCTATGGGCGTGTTCATTGGGGCGTCGACCAAAGTGATCGACCGTGCGACAGGGGAAGTGTTTATGGGGCGCGTACCTGCTTATAGTGTGGTGATTCCGGGGACATTACCATCAGATAAAAAAATGGGCAATGGTGAGCCTGCGCCATCACTTGCATGTGCGGTGATTGTAAAAAAAGTGGATGCGCAGACACGCTCAAAAACAGGTGTGAATGAGTTGCTTCGCCAAGCGGCGTAGAGTGTTAGAAAATCTAAATTTTACCTGACTGCCTGTGTAGCGTCTGGTGCGGATGTTGTCGCTTGAAGTGCTGCGACATGGGCAGGGATGCCAGATTCTTGCTTGAGTGCTTGCTGCATAAAAATTGCATCATTTTTGGATGTTTGCATTTCAGGCGCGAGCATATCGTAGAGGAGTGTTGCGTTTTCGGTCGCATTGACAGGTGGTAACGCTAAGACAATGGTGGAAATATGTGGTGCAAGCTCTTGCATTTTTGGACGAGGCATCGGTTTGTTTGGGTCACCAGAATCTAGCATAACAAGTGTACGTTCTTCTGCATCAATTAATGCACGCAGTGCATCGCGGTTGATGTAGACACCCGCCATGTTGTTAATGGTATCTGCGAGTTTATCAATGATCTTTGGCTGTTCTTCCTCGGGGAAAGCATGCGCAATATTTGCCGCTTCATTGACAATTGCGGTGAGTTTACGTTCTTTGCCAGAAAGTTCTTTGCGAATTGCTTTGGCTATCCCACCAGACATTTCTTTAACGAGTTCATCTTCGTGCAGGTCGGTGTGTAATAATGCACCGCTTGGTTTGGATTTGTTCATTTTATCTTCGACTATTTGACGTGCAAGGTAGCGTGATAAATCGCCGATGAAGCGTTGCTCTTCTTCTTGACCCATCACCATTGGCATGGTGGCAATGAATTTGGAGGCAGCCTTTGCGGTCATGTCAACCTGTGCAATACCTGCTGCACCATAGTCACCATTGCGCATGAAAAAGATGGTGGCATCCCCTAGCATGAAGGAAGCTTGTGAGGCAACAACTGCGCTGTTACCAATCATTTTGCCTCCGACCATTTGTAGTCCATTTGCTGCCATTTCTGTAATAGAGGCAAAGGCTTCCGGATGGCGTTGAAAAATATTGAGTTTTTTATGGGCGTCGTCAAGAGGGTGATGATCTTCACCTTCGGCATGGTGTTCTGTTTTATACATCATCATCACCCACCCTGCCATGGAGGCGATACTACCCGCAATACAAAATGCAGCACCTTTTAATTTTTGCGGATCTTGAGCATATTGTTTACGTTTTAGCATGTATGAACCGACATTCATCGCGCCACCAGCAATTTGAATAGCCGCTCCTGTCTCAATAGGATGACGTTCAAGAAAGCGTTTGGCATTGCTCAGTGGATTATGACTTTTTTGTTCCTCTGATGGGGTGTATTTCAATATCTCAGAGGGTTCAATGCCATTTTCAAGCGCGTTTTGCATGAGACTGCTAAGACGGTTCATGTGCATCTCACTGCCATCTTTAGCAAATTTCAGGTAAATGAGGGATTGTGTTAGTGCCATCAATCCTGCACCACTTTGTAATGCGTTGGAAGGTTCTTTAAATTCTCCCAATTTTTCTGAAAATTTTTCTGAGAAATTTTGGTTGGTACGAGGTCCATCTTTTTTGTTAAAAGCCCCTGAGAAGGTTTGCAGAATATCACCAAGGATATAAAATGCACTGAGGGTGCGGGCTTTGTCGCCTACGACATAGTTCATACCTTTTTTGATCTCAGAGACAGTATGGGTCAGTACATCAGGTAAATGATCAACGGTACGTGCGCAGCCATCAGAAAGTCCAAGTTCAGAAATGTTGGTAACAAGTCCGCGTTCTGTGCCAAAATGCTTAATGGAGAGTGCGCGTGTGCCTTCTTCATCCACTCCAATTTCGGTTTTATAACCTTTTTTGCAGAGTTCTTTTTGGATCTCTTCGAGTGATTTCATGGGGTCTTCGGGCGTGTCAACACTCTTAGGGGCTTCATAGATGATTGCTTCCCAGTCTTTATCTTTCAAAATAGTTTCCAAAAACGTGATGCGACTCTCTGGATGATCCCAGATGCGAAGTCTGCGCGCTGTTGGTTTTTGTTCGGCTGGTGTCAAAGCATGATGCTCCCTTAGTTTAAGCCTTCATTATCAGTCAAAGCATGCAAATTAGCAAATGACAATATGATGACAATTGAAGAACTGTTTGGTGTAATCTATGACATAGTGATTCAATTAGGAACTGTGACATAAAAAATAATATCGCATAGACGTTGTTGCTGGTATAGAGGGTAACAATGAATCTAATAAAAAGTTATGAATAGGGTACAACAATGCAAGATATATCAAAGGAAGATATCGTAAATATGGATACCTTAATTGTTGATTTGAATAATTATATTCATGCTGCTTCAGAGTTGTTATCTGCGGGTGAGTATGTTGAGTTGCTTGAACTTGAAGCACGCGTGGCAGGTATCTGTGAGCGGATGCATCAGATGCCTGTTGGTTACGCGAAAACCTATGCTAAACCACTTGAGGATATCAAGTCTAAATTAGATTTGTTGCAGGAGGCAATGCACGATCATAAAGACCAGCTTAATGGAGATATTCAAGGCTTGTCGGTACAAAAACGTGCTTCACATGCTTATGCGAAAATCAGCACCATGAGGTCTGGCGACGACGAATAATACAAGTGAACGTGCTATAAATATTCTTGAGGTGGTCTGGTCATCATCCACAGGTAGGTTGTAAGGAAACATAGGTGGAACTTGTTAGTTTAGGGCGTGTCATACTTTCTTTTGCCTTCGTCATGGGATTGATGTTGGTGATGAGTTGGGTTGCCAAAAAGATGAAGCTACCAGAACGCCTCACCCGTGCGGGTTATGGGCGTGATATGAGTAAACATACCCTTGCGGTTGAAGATTCCCTTTTTCTTGATCCGCGCCATAAAATGGTGATTGTCCGTAGAGGTGCGAAGCGACATGTGTTGGTGCTGACATCACAAGGGCAAGTCGCTACGCCGCTATTGGTAGAAACCTATGATGCTATCCCAAATGTCATCGAATCAAGTGAGAACGTACATGCTTCAGAAGTTTAGAATGAGATCCGTGTTGGTTGCCTTGCTCGCGTTAGTCATGTTGCTATGTGTTGGAGCGCATGATGCATCTGCGCAAAGCTTAAATTTGGATTTAGGACTAGACAAAATAGGTGATAAATCTGCCGCAGCGCGGATGATTCAGATTGTTGTTGGGATGACCGTGTTGAGTTTAGCACCATCATTGTTGATGATGGTGACCTCATTCACACGCATTATTGTGGTGCTTGCCTTTTTGCGTACTGCCATTGGTGCGCAGCAGACACCACCAAACCAAGTATTGATTTCTCTGGCATTGTTTCTTTCTTTATTTGTGATGATGCCAACCTTTCAAGCGTCCTATCATGATGGGATGTTGCCATGGCTCAATGAAGAGATCAGCGAAGAAGAGGCATTAGAGAGGTCCGCTGCACCTTTCCACAAATTCATGTTGGCTCAAACTCGTGAGAAAGACATGGAATTGTTCATCAATATGTTGCCTGAAGACAAACGAAAAATTGAAAGCCCAGCAAAAATGCCATATGAGGTGTTGATCCCTGCATTTATGATCAGTGAGTTGAAACGTGCCTTTGAGATTAGCTTTTTGCTCTTTGTTCCTTTTTTGATTATTGATATGGTGGTGGCGTCAATATTGATGGCGATGGGGATGATGATGTTGCCACCGGTGGTGATTTCCTTGCCGTTTAAGTTGATTTTCTTTGTGCTGATTGATGGTTGGTATATGGTAGCGGGTAGTTTGATCAAAAGTTTCCATCCCGTTTAAATTCCAGAGGTGCTATGGGTACGTTTATTATCCGTTTTTTGCAATTATGCTTCGTTGGGCTGCTACTTGCAGGTATGTTTATGCTTGGCATGTTTGTGTTTATGCTGACTGCGGCAGTGCTGGTGATTCTTGGTGTGGTCTATTGGTTGCGCGCACGCGGTATTCTTGGTAATGCCGATGCTACGATGGAAGTTCACGAAACCCATGTTTACGGTAACGAAAATCAGCATGTGACGATCATTGAGACGGAGTATCGAGAGGTAACGCCGTCTGAGGAAAATAAAAAGAGTTAGACTATGCTCTTTTCAACTAAGCTTTCCCCAAGAGAAAACTTAGTTGCGTTTTCAAATAAGGAGAAATTATTTGGAATGTTATATCTAAAATTCTAACCCGATCGACTCATAAAACTCGCGGTTTTCTTTCCAGTTTTCGGCAATTTTGACGAATAGGAACAGATGGATGGTGCGCTCCATCATGCGCGATAGTGTTTCGCGAGAATGTTGTCCAATTAGTTTGAGCATCTCACCTTTATGTCCCAGCACGATTTTCTTTTGCCCTTCGGTACGCACATAAATCACTTGAGAGATTTTGACGCTACCGTCTTTTTTTTCTTCCCATGATTCGGTTTCAACTGCAATGGAGTAGGGGACTTCTTCGCGCAGGCGCATAAACAGCTTTTCACGTGTTACTTCGGCGGCGAGTGCGCGCATTGGCACGTCAGTAATATGATCTTCAGGGTAGAGCCAGACGCTCTCAGGTAGTTTTTCTGCGAGATAGATTTGCAAATCTTCAACGCCATCACCTTTATAGGCGGAAATCATGAAGACACGATCAAAATTAGGAAGTGCCGTGCTGATTTCTTGCAAGAGTGCCGGCAATTTGGCTTTGTCGACATTATCAATTTTGTTGAGTACCACAATGATAGGGGTGGAATTACCTTCAAGTGATTCGATGATGCTACGTGTGTTGGCGCATAAGCCTTTATAGCAATCTATCATTAGCAAAATCACATCTGCGTCACGCGCACCCGCAAAGGCAGAGGCAACCATCGCTTTCTCGAACTTCGCTTTTGCGTTGAAGATTCCGGGGGTATCACACAAAATAATTTGTGAAAGCCCATAGAGTGAAATACCGAGAATACGGTTGCGTGTGGTTTGCACTTTTGGCGAAACAATCGCTACCTTAGAGCCAACGAGGCGATTGATGAGGGTAGATTTCCCTGCATTTGGCGCGCCAATAATCGCTGCATATCCACAGCGAGTGGTGGTCTGCACAGGCGTAGCGCGGTAAATCGGGTCATTATCTAACCCTTCATCACCATCGTCTGCATCTTCAAAATCATCGTCTATATTATGTGTCATGCGCACGTCATAGCGTTTTCTATGTATGGTGACAATCATTTTAACATATATCTGCCTCTATGCCGCCTACAAAGCGGATAGTTTCTTGCATTTTGTAAAAGAAATTACATAATGATCCTTTATATTGCGCAGCAGCATTGCATAAGGATACTATGCTTTCCTATCAACATGGCTACCATGCAGGTAATCTTGCAGACGTGCATAAACACGCTGCTCTTGCGTATGTTTTAGATGCAATGGTGCGCGATCATCAAGAACCACTTGTTTATATGGAAACGCATTCAGGGCGTGGCGTCTACGACCTGAGCGATGAGCAAGCGAGAAAGACAGGCGAAGCCGAAAAAGGAATTAATTTTTTGCTGGCTTCAGGTGCGATTCCCAAACAACATCCTTATGCTAAAGTGCAAGATATCACGCAGTCTCGCTATGGTAAATCGTGGTATGGTGGCTCGCCGCAGATTGCACGTTGTTTGTTGCGCCCTCACGATGAGCTACATCTTTTTGAACTACATCCTCAAGAATTTGCTGCACTACGTATGCGTATCAAAGCTGGGAATCTACGTTTATATAAAAGGGATGGCTATGCAGGTGTTATGTCTTTGGCTGGGGCTGCAGCAGGGAGTCGGGGTGTGGTGTTGATAGATCCAAGCTACGAGATCAAGACCGAGTATAAGTCCGCCGCGGAGTTTGTTTTGAAATTACATCAGCGTTGGCATCAGGCGGTGATCGTACTATGGTATCCTTTGCTGGAAGCCGCACTACATGAAGAGATGGTTGCCATGCTGCGCGACCTTCCCGTTGCAACCACATGGCAGCATGAAGTGCGCTTTGCAGAAAATTCTGGTCTTCGGATGCTTGGTAGTGGGCTTTGTGTTATTGGAGCGCAGAACGCGTTAATTGCGAATATAACAAAAGATATGGCTAGTTTTATGTGATGTTTTGCTGTGCCATATACTTATTGCCTTGTTTTAATAAAAAAATGATAGTTTGCTTGACATGTTTACATTGAATCTTTAGGTGCTTTATTGCGTTGGAGTCGTGGCCGAGCGGTTGAAGGCGCACGCCTGGAAAGTGTGTATACGGCGAACCCGTATCGAGAGTTCGAATCTCTCCGACTCCGCCATTGAATGATTTTTCAGAATTGAGACTAATCTTCCTTTATGAAGCTTTCGATAGGGGACGAGTATGAAGCCAAATTTAGCACTACTAGCAGGTCAACTCCCCAATATCGCTAAAGCGGCGGGACAAAGTATTATGGGCGTGCGTGCTAGTGGTGAGCTGGGTATAGTAGAAAAAACCACCTATGGTAAACCCTCTCCTTTTACGAGGGCAGATACCGCGTCGCATCATTATCTAATGGCGGAACTTCAGAAAATCTCTCCTAATATTCCTATTGTATCCGAAGAAAATGATTTGGCATTGAGCCAATCTATTGTTGAACATAATGATGTGTTTTGGCTCATGGATCCATTGGATGGTACAAAGAGCTTCATTAAAGGTCAGGACGATTTTGCAGTAAATATTGCCCTTATTGATCATGGTAAACCAGTTTTGGGTGCGGTCTATTTCCCTTCGCAACAATTGCTTTACTATACGGGAAGTAATGGAAAAGCATATCGACAACGCGGTGAAGAGCTTCCAGTGATTATCGATGCAAGACCCGCCACGACTAAAGATCAATTGCGTATTGCTGTCGGTCACAAGGACACTGCAACGGATTTTGAAAAGATGGGCTTAAGCGAATTATTGCAGGAAAAAGAATTAGCACGCAAAACAAATGCTCGACGGATTTGCTTGATTGCCGAAGGCGAAAGCGATTTAGCTGTGGGAACTAAATTTAGTTCTACGTGGGATACGGCTGGACCTGATGCAATATTGCGCGCCGCTGGTGGTATGCTTTTAAATGATGTAACGAAGAGGCCTATGACGTATGGCAAAGAAGCTACGATCGAGCAAAACGGAACGGTTTACCCTATGGCTAACCCGTCTTTTGTTGCTGGACACAAAGAGACGCTCATGAAGTTTTGTGGGCTACCTAGCCCTGCCGTAGGTAAAGTATAAGTCCAATCAGATTTTTTACTTGCCATGCTAGTGAAAGCAGGAAATTACTATTTAAAATGTTATTCAGAGTTCAACAGGGGCAATGATGAAAAAGACGCTAGTGGTGTTGGTTGTATGTGCGGCTATGGCATTGATAACAATGCCCGTACAGGCACTTGAAGTGCATCAGCAAGGTGCGGTATCGTTTATCTATGGCGGCATTGGTCAAGAAGAGATTGACGCGCTCTCAGCGGCGAAGAAAGGCTATAATCTTGAGATTATCAACGCCGACGATACAGGGCATTATACTGGTGATGAGCATATTATCATTCGTGATATGCAAAATGCAGTGGTGCTGGACGCCGTTGGTGGGCCGTTGATGTATGTAAAATTGCCGCTTGGTGAATATAGCGTTGAAGGCGTAGGACAAACCAACAAAAAACAAGTGACGATTGTCAGCGATGAGTCAGTGCGCGTTCATTTTATTTGGAAATAAAAGAGAGAAATTATGCCTACCCAAAGTAAGCTCCCTGCGATTACCTTATCCTTTTGGATTATGAAGATATGTGCGACCACGCTTGGCGAGACAGCGGGGGATTTACTTTCGATGACGCTTAAGGTTGGGTATGCTGCCAGCTCGATGATTTTGATGAGTATGTTTCTGGTGACGCTGGTCGCGCAACTCAAAGCAAAAGCCTACCATCCTTTTTTGTATTGGATGGTGATTTTATCAACCAGCACCGCAGGCACGACCATGTCCGATTATATGGACAGAACGCTAGGGCTTGGTTACGCCACAGGTTCGACATTGTTGGTGACATTGCTCATCATCATTTTGGCAACGTGGCGCGCGGGTGTTGGTTCGCTTTCTGTTACGGCAGTTAATTCCACCAAAGGCGAGCTGTTTTATTGGACCGCGATATTATTTTCCAACACGCTCGGCACTGCGCTGGGGGATTATCTTGCAGATGACTCAGGGCTAGGATTTATGGGCGGTGCGCTATTGATTGCCACCGTCATCGCGTTTATCACATGGGCGAATTTCTACACCAAACTCAATAAAATACTCTTGTTCTGGTTAGCGTTCATCCTCACGCGCCCTTTTGGTGCTACGATGGGTGACGTGTTGACTAAGCCCATAGAAAAAGGTGGGCTAAATCTCGGCACAATCGGCTCATCAGCGGTGCTTTTTGTTGTACTTGTCGGCTGTATTTTCTGGGCGCACCGCAGACATAAAGCGCAAATGGTATAAAACGCAAATGGTATAAAAGAGGTAAGGGATGGATAAAAATCGCTTAGAAGCCTTTAGTGATGGGGTGATCGCTATTATCATCACGATTATGGTGTTAGAACTCAAAGTACCGCACGGCACAGCGTTTAGCGACCTTGCTGCCTTGATTCCTGTTTTTCTCAGTTATGTCCTTAGTTTTGCGTATGTCGGGATTTATTGGAACAACCATCATCACATGCTTCATGCCGCGCATAAGGTCAATGGCTGCGTGTTATGGGCAAATTTGCATTTGCTTTTTTGGCTATCGCTGATTCCTTTTGCCACAGGCTGGATGGGTGAAAACAGCTTGGCGACCTTGCCTGTCGCGCTCTATGGCGTGGTGCTGCTGATGGCCGGCGTGGCATATTATATTCTAGCGCACAGCCTATTCATCTTGCATGGTGATGACTCTATCCTCGCTAAAGCCCTCGGTAAAGATAGCAAAACCAAACTCTCTATTCTGCTTTACGCCGTAGCTATCGCGCTCGCCTTCGTACAAGCATGGCTTTCCATCACCCTTTACATCCTCGTCGCCGCGATATGGTTTCTGCCTGATAGACGGATTGAGGGGCATTTGTAAGTAAGAAAATGATTTTATTTCCCAGCATATTCCACCCCCGGAGGGGAAGCTTGCCAGCTTGATCCCGATTTACCCATGGCATATCCTACTTGGAAGAGCTGGCGCATGTAGTTGGGGTCAAACAGTTCTTTGGATTCAGCTTTAAAATCAGACGGGATGGTCGCAAGGTGGTAGTGAACACCGTCACGTTTGGTGGCAACATACAGGCGGTAAAGATCGCCAAGACCCTGATATTTTATCAATGTCTCCAACGAGCGTTGTGACAGTGATAATACCCACGGGTCCATCGTATGGTACTCTGGGCTGACTTTGCTGTTGCGGATAATATAGAGATGCCGCTCAAATCCATTTTGCATGATAGCTTCGATCACAGCGCGGTTGATTTTAAGAGGGTAGGCGAAGACTTGGGAGGTGACACCGCCATCTGCATGAATTTCTGTGTAGTGTGTATTGCCTGCATGGACATCAATAAAGACGGGTTGGAAAATCCCAGGGACAGAGGCAGAAGCGAGCATGATCTGGTGGATAAGTGTAAGGGATTTAGGGTTGCCACTGGCGGCAATCTCACCAATATCCCAAATGACACCGCGCTGCGCCTCCATATTCGTCGTTGCAATATAGAGTTTTTTCCCTTTGCGGTTTTGTTCTGCCATTTCTTTGACAATTTCAGGAGTGATACTCGTGTTGATGCTATGTTCAAGCGGGGTACTGTCGATCAGTGCTAATCCTCCCGTTAGACCATCGAGTAACATCCAAATGCTGGTGATAAAAATATTGTCGGATTTGGTGTTGGTATAGACTGTATGTAACAGCGGGTCATATTTCTTACCTATATAGACAAAAGGGGCAATGAGTGCGCCCGTACTGACACCTGTAACGAGAGAGAAGTCAGGGCGCGTTCCAGCATCGCTCCATCCACATAAGAGACCTGCGCCAAATGCCCCATCATACGCCCCACCAGAGATTGCAAGATAGTTAACAGGAGGGTAGCTCCCATGGGCTTTGTAATAGGCCACGTGCATGCTGCGGTAGGCTTCCGCACGCTTGGCAATCATTTGGGCAAAATCCTCAGGTGCTTCATCTGCCCAAAAGCGAATGGATGAAGGAAAGCCATCCACAGCAACTTCTTGGCTGATCTTTTCAGGAACAGCTATATGGCGCGGCAGCGCAGCACAGGCATTGAGTAGTGTGAGTGAAAACAGTATCCACAAAAAACGATGGATGTGTTGAATATGGCGGGAGTGATACATAGGACTCATCTGGCTACAAAGCTTGCTAGACAGGCTATATAACAAGAAGAGCCAAAAAGACAATGAAGAAACTGAAACTACATGAATAGTGTTGAGGAAAGATTAGCGTTGTAGCGCGGTGACGGAGTTATTTAATCCGCCTTGATTAACTGTTGTGGTATCGACCGTACCCGATTGCTGAACATTTACGACGTTCGCGCCACCATTTTGACCAATGCCCACCATGTTCTGCTCGTTATTTTGTTGGGTAACAGCTTGGTTCATGCTACCCGATTGGCTAAGATTTGCTTCGTTGCCGCTGCCACGTTGTAAGAGGTTAGCTTCGTTAAGGCCTGTGCTGCCGATTTGTTGTGCAGAGGTGACGTTTCCTTCACCTTCTTGTGAGGCTTGTACACGGTCACTATAGCCAAGCTGGCGGATTTCAGTGTTGTTGGCAACGCCAGTCTGTTGTGATGTCGTATTATTGGCATCGCCTGCTTGTAGGGTGTGTGCAGAGTTTGTACCTATCTGTGTACCTGTGTTCTGATTCAGCGCACCTGTTTGCAGATTAGTTGCTGTATTTGCCGTCCCCGTTTGTTCTAAACTTGCGATGTTGTTATGTACAAACTGCTCTGAGACATAGACATTATTTTCGCCTGTTTGTTTGCCTCGATACTGTTGTGTGTTGCCTTGCTGATAATTATAGATAAGATTACCTTGCCCGACGGAAACCGCATCAAAGTGTTGGTCATTGCCTTCTTGATAGGATGAAGCCGCGTTGGCGAAGCCAGTCTGTTCAACTGTTGCGCTGCTATTTCCCGCGAATGCTTCCGATGCTATGCTGATCATAGCAACGGTCATCGTGAGCATAAGAAGATGTGTGTTCTGCTTGTCCATACCCTTAACAGTAAATAAATAAAGTTAAAATAAAGTTAATATTAACCTAAACTTTATAATTTTGGAAGTCAAAATAAACTATACTTTTTAAAATACATTAACTTGAAATAAAAAAAGGCTGCCTCACATTAGTGAAGCAGCCTTTTTTGTTTATAAATCAGAAACTATTTATTTAATTCGGTAGATACTTTATCGAAAGAAGAGACGAGGCCTTGGCCTACGTCACCCATAGCACCAATAGCGACAATAGAAATAAGTGCTGCGATCAAGCCATACTCGATTGCGGTTGCACCAGATTCGTCCTTAAGGAATTTAGTAAACTTTTTCATGTCTTTGCTCCGTGTTTATATAATAAAAATATTATGGTTGTTTGTGACTTTTATAACCCCAAATG
>DAIPJH010000023.1:0-5036 GCA_036770365.1 Rickettsiales bacterium | reverse complement strand
CACCAAAGCACCCTTTGGACTCAATGGTGAATGGCTGTTAGATCCTGCGAATATTTGGATTGATGGAAGCGGATCGCATACCAACATAAACGGCACATCATCACTCACACCAGATGGCATACAAACTACATCTTATGTAAGTGCTAATCTTGTGAGTGCTGCCTTAAATGCAGGAACAGATGTAAGCATTATCACAGGTGGTGACGTCCATGCAGGTGGTGGTGATATCACTGTGGATTTTGATATTACCAGCCTCGTTGGCGCAGGTGACCTTACCTTATCTGCTTATCGTGATATTATCGTAAACGCACCTCTTTCTACACATGGAGGCGACATCACGCTGCGCAGTGATAACCATGACAATCATATCGGTTCTGTACAAATTTATGCGGATGTTAGTTCCCACGGTGGCAATATTACCATCGGCGGCGGCTCTGGTGCGATCACCGCAGGCAACGGTTATGCACGTGGATATAGTGGCTACAAACAAGGCATTTATGGTATTAATTCCTACATCACCGCAGATGGCGGCAACATCATCATCAACGGCATCGGTGCGCAAGACGCAAGCTCAACACAGTATAGTAATGGCATTGACTTAAGAGATAGTTTTCTTTCTACCAGCGGTTCTGGTACGATCAGCATCAATGGTGTCGGCGGTATTTCCAGCGGTAGCGGCGGGCATTATTATGATGATGGAATTTCTTTATCCAATACCACTATCGATAATAATTCTGGCTCAGGCACGATCACCATCAAAGGTCAAAAATCAAACACCAACAGTGATAGCTATTTTTGGCGTAATGACAACAGTACAATAACCAACAATTTTGGCAACGTCATTATCTATGACACTGCGAATGCAGCATCTAACTTGGCGAGCGGCTATAATTTTAGTGGTGGAACTGTTTATACAGATTTAGGTAGCATTACCATCACGGCAGATACATTAGGAACAATTACTAATACTTCTTTGATTGCAGCAGCCGAAGCACCGCTTACCATTAAACCCCTCACCGCAGGGCGTAATGTCTGTATCGGTACAGCCACCTGCGGCGGTAGCTATCTCTATATTGATAGCTCAAAAACAATTCCTGATTATAATAACCCCTATTATGGTCAAACCTATATTTTTGGTTCGGATACCTCTGGGGATGTCACACTGAACACATCACTTAATGTCACTGATATTAACCTCAGCCTTATCTCAGGCAATGATCTCACCATTAATGGGGTTATGAGTCCAAGCAATTCTGCAACCTACAACCTACTCTTCCAAGCCGACCGCAACATTATCGACTCTGGCAAAAATATTGTTGGCAATGGTGCTTTTTACCCCAACATCACCCTCCAAGCGGATTATGATGGTGACCACGACGGCGCAATTACCATCAGTAACGCCACCATACGCGGTGCAACTGTAAAAATGGGCGGTGGTTCTGGCACTATCAGTGCTGGCAGTGGCTATTCCTATGGTAACAGCACCTACGATGATGGGATCATACTCAACAATGACACCATCACTGCTACCACCTTAATCATGAATGGTCATGGTTATATAAACGGCACGGGCAATGCAAACCATGGTCTCAACCTAGCCTCCGCCACTATCAACGCCACCAACCTTACCTTCAACGGTATTGCAGGTGGTACAGGCGCGAGTAGCCATCAAAACTGGGGGGTTTACGTCTCTGGTACAGTGGCAGGTTCAAACACGGTAACCATCAATGGCACAAGCAACAGCGCAGATGGCAACTCCAACTACGGTATTTATAGTGTTGGTAACATCAATGGTGGCACAGGACTGCTCACGCTTAATGGTACGGGCGGCACAAACGGACTGCTGCGCTATGGCACAGTGCTGGGCTACAATGTCGCCTCAGGCTCTGGCGGCACAAATATTACGGGTAGCGGCGCGGATGCAGATATTTACATAGCAGGTAGCGACAACACCAAGGGCATCACCAGTAACAATGCGGGGGACATTGTACTGAATGCTAACGGTGCAAGCAAAACCATCATTGCAGAAACCAATCTGATTGGTGGAGCGAGCGCGTCAGGTATGATCAAACTCTATGCCGATTCCCTCACCGCCCCTACACTGACCGTACGCACCAGTAATGAGTTAGATGTCTCTCCCGTCAGCAATGGACGTACAGTATGTGTTGGCTCATGTTCTGCGGGTAACCTTGTTATCTCAGACGCATTCTTAAATGGCACAACCGCGGACTATTACCTCTTTGGTGCAGAAACGGCCAATTTTGGTTCGTCCGTCAATAGCGGTAATCTTTACATCAACACCACCCATGATTTTGGTGATAAAGCAGTACAATTTGCTTCTGGAGAAGATATTGTGCTTGAAGGCACACTCACCAAAGCCTCAGGCACATCCAGTGGAAGTTTTGACCTCTACGCTGATGATGATGTCCGAAACACAGGAAGCGCAGGCATCAACATCACGGGCAGCGGTGGCTTAACAATATCGATTGGCAGTGACTTGGATATCTCTGGTGCAGGTGACGTTATCCTCACCAATGCAACACTAAAATCTAATAATAGCGGAACGCAAGTCTATTCTAACGGTGGCGATATCTCATGGTCCGGTACTATCGGTGGCTACACATCTCTATACTCCACTGACTTTTCTGGCAATGATGGTAACATCACGCTTGGAACGATTGAAGCAGATACCGCAGGTACACGTAGCCTGAACGCGTATGCCTATACAGGCACGGTTACCACCACCAGCACGATTGGTGCAACCACGAAACTTGCTTCACTTGACATCACCGCGGACAGTATTGCCTTAGGTGGCAATATCTCTGGTTCAGGAGTGCTTACGCTTAAACCAGACAGTACTAACCGTGCGGTAAATATTAATCGTGGTTTTGTCGCAGGTGGGTTTGAACTTAATGCCACAGAAGTAGGCTATATCCAAAATGGTTGGAGCAATATCTATCTTGGTAATACATCTTCGATGACGGATCTCAACATTGGCGGTGGTGACCCAACCACTTTCCACGACAATGTCACCTTATATACTAATCAACGCTTGAGTACGCTTGGTACAATGGTCACTGACGACGGCGCAACCTTCTCCACCAATACAGGCTGGGTAGATGGTTATGGTAACATTACTGCTGACGGGGCAGTATCTATCACCACACGCGCTAACCCTGGTCAAGACTATGGGTATGTTGGCTATAACAGCTCCATCACCACCACAAATGATAACATCACCTTTGCGCGTGAATTGGATGCGATGAACGATATGACCCTGAACGCAGGTACGGGTACAATCACCTTGACACGTGGTGCAAATGCGAATGGTATTGGTAACAACAAAGATTTAACGCTCATTGGCGGTGCATTTAGCTTCGGCGGCGGACTTGGTACATCGCCATCGCTCAAGAACGTCACAATCACCTCAACCAATAATTCCAACATTTCGCTTCCAACCATCACCGCAACAGGTAATGTTGCTGTCACTGCTGGCACAGGTACAATCACGACCACAGGCGCAATTAATTCTGGTACAGGTAACCAAACCTATACGTCAGATGATATTGCCATCGGCGCAGCACTGACTGGCACAGGGACAATCACCCTCACCCCATCAACATCAAGTCGCAACATTGAGGTAAATCACGGAGTAGCCGATGGCTCTAATTATAACCTCAACACCACCGAACTTGGTCGCCTCACCAACGGCTGGAATCAAATTTACTTAGGTACAAATAGTGCATCCGGCGCAGTGAACATCGGTGCTGCGACATGGAATGATTCAATACGCATCGAACATGCAACTAAAACTCTCTATGGTGACCAAACACTAACGGGATCATCGAACTTCTACTCCAATGAAAATCAATTCAACCTACAAGGTTACGATATTACCACCGCGGGCGGCTATGTAACGCTTGCCAACAATGTTTCGCCAGCTGGTAGCGTGATCACCACAAATGGTGGCGCGTTTAATCTCAATTATTCGCTCTTTAGCCAATCGGATGGTGGACTCACAGTCAACACCTCTGGTGGCAATAGTTATGTTTATAGGATTGAACCGAATGGTCCTTCCGCAGCGGGAACAGATATTATCTTTAATACTGGTGTGGGATCAGCAACATTTGCCGCAGCCATTGACACCGCAGCCAACGTAAACGTCACCGCAGGTTCAATGACATTTGGAGGTGCGATTGGTGGCTCAACGACTCTCGGTAACCTAACCCTCACCTCTGCGTCAGATATTTCTCTTCCTGCGATCACGACCACAGGTAATGTCAGCGTCAATGCAGGAACACACACCATCACCACCTCAGGGGTGATTAATTCTGGCGCAGGGAATCAGACGTATATTTCAGACACTATTGCGCTTGGTGGCAATATCACAGGCACAGGCACACTCACACTGCAACCTTCTAGCACCAACCGCACTGTTTATGTTAATCGCGTGGATACAGCAACAGGCTACAATGTGAGCAACACGGAGCTTGGTTATATTCAAAATGGGTGGAATAGCATTGTCATCGGTAACAACGCATCTTCAGCACTCTTTGATGTGGGTGAAGCATGGTACTCTACAACTTTCCATGACCCTATCACATTTAAATCAAACTATAACATGGTGCTGCGCGGCACGATGGAAACAGATGGCGGCGCGACCTTCTCACTTGAAGCTGGTTGGGTCGATGCATATGCAGATATCAATACTGACGGTGCGGTGTATGTTGACACTAAAAATGCAGGGCCTTCTGATGTAGGTTTCTTAAGCTGGGGTCACGCAATCACTACCACCAATGATAACATCACTTTCACCAATGATTACCGTACTTTTGGCGATACCACCCTTACCGCAGGTACAGGAACTATTACCCTACCTATGGGCGTCAATAAATTTGGTGGAAATGCAGGCAGTGATTTTACCGCTTCGGCAGCAACGATTACGTTAGGTGACACTCTTGGAAGCGGCACAGCTTTGGACACTGTCTCCCTCACTTCGACGAATTCGATTACGTTACCGTCGATTACGGCGACGA
>DAIPJH010000022.1:0-5063 GCA_036770365.1 Rickettsiales bacterium | reverse complement strand
CAATGCGAAGGAGGTGAACAATCTCCAGCTTGCGCACAACTAAAATAAAAAAATAGATTTAACATTATCTATAAATTTTAATTAACTAGCCTGCCATTGTAAACCTTATATTTACCTTTTCGTGCCATAGTGAACCATCACATTATTTTTATGGCACACAAAATGACCTTGCACAAAACACTTAAAAGTGGCACAAATCTGGCGACATCGCTTGCATTC
Source organism: Rickettsiales bacterium (assembly GCA_036770365.1). GTDB lineage: Bacteria > Pseudomonadota > Alphaproteobacteria > Rickettsiales > UBA998 > DAIPJH01. The sequence continues at coordinate 4,844 of DAIPJH010000022.1, read as the reverse complement.
TCTGCGCTTTTCTCGTTTTCCGCCATGGCAAACCCTGAGGGCGGCACAGTAACCTCCGGCTCTGCAAATATTTCCGCACAAGGCAATATATTAACCATTAAACAAAATACACCCCAAACATTTATTGATTGGCGCGGTTTTAATATTGCTCCTAACGAAACAACACAATTTCAGCAACCGTCGAATCAAGCGACCGCCATCAACCGCGTCACCAGCAACAACCCTAGCAACATTGCAGGAACACTTACTGCGAACGGAAATGTTATCCTCATTAACCCCAATGGCGTGTTGTTTAACAAAGGATCAAAGGTTGATGTTAATGGTCTAGTCACAACCACCGCCAGCAGCGATCATTTAAACATCAAAGATGGCAAGCTCGTACTAGACAAAGCGGGCAACAAAGACGCCAAAATCATTAATAATGGAACAATCACTGCCAAAGAAGCAGGACTCGTTGGACTTGTTGCTCCTACAGTAGAAAACAATGGTATCATCACCGCCAAACTCGGCACAGTGCATTTGGCATCGGGCGACGGTGTCACGGTGGATTTCTCAGGTAAAAACCTCATTAATATTACGCTAAGTGATAGTGTGAGCAAACAAATCGTTAAAAACACAGGTACAGTAAAAACAGACGGCGGACTCATTGCGATCACGGCAACTACAGGGAAAAACATTGTCGATAGCCTACTGCATATTGGAGGCGACCTTACCGCCACCAGTCTTACAGAACAAGGCGGAAAAATTATCCTCGGTGGTAATGAGTCTACAACCACCACACTGACCAATGCAACGTTAGACGCTAGTGGCGTCAAAGCAGGTGACATCACCATCACAGGCAAACACATTGCGACTGAAGGCAATACGTTAATAGCGGCCAACGGCAATTTAGGCGGCGGCAACATAAAAATTGGTGGTGATTATCAAGGCGCAGGCAATCTTCTCCATGCGGACACAACCACCATTAGCGAAAACACCCATATCTCTGCGGACGCAATCTCCCAAGGCAATGGAGGCAAAGTTATTGTCTGGTCCGACAAAAAAACAGCATTTAACGGTGTTGCCTCAGCAAAAGGCGGCAAAGAAAATGGCAATGGCGGACTAGTTGAAACCTCTTCCCACGGACTCCTAACGTTAAACGGTATGGTCAACACGTCAGCACCCCACGGCGCAAGTGGAGAATGGTTACTTGACCCCGCAGATGTCGTGATTGATACGCTAGATGCGAATATGCTCGGCAGTTCTAACTTTACCCCAGATGGCAGCGTTGGCACATCCCACATCAGCACCAGCACCATCGTGACGGCACTCGATAACGGCACACATGTTACCGTCACCACAGGTGGGGATGGACATGCAGGCAATGGCGATATTACTGTTGCCAACACCATCACATCATCAGGTAACGGCGACCTCACACTCTCTGCGTCCAACAATATCTACGTCAATGCAGCCATAGACCTTGCTGGTGGCGACCTTGTCTTGCGCGCAGATAATGATGGCAATCAACTCGGAGCGATTGATGTTCAATCCGACATCAACACATACGGCGGCAACATTACCATAGGGGGCGGCACAGGTGCTATTACCGCAGGCAGCGGATATGCCTACGGTAACATTAGCCATCAAAAAGGGGTTTACTTTCATAACATGCAGATGACCGCAAGCGGCGGCAACATCATCATCAATGGTCAAGGTGCAAGTGGCGGCGGATTTATCAATGGCAGTGACGGCATTACCCTTGACTCCGCTGCTATTTCCAACTCAGGTACTGGCACAATCACGCTCAATGGGCGAGCAGGCGTTTCAAGCGAAAATGATTATGGCATTAACATCAATAACAGTACTATTTCATCCACAAATGGTGATATTTCACTCAGCGGTCAAATTATTGGTGGCAGCACAGATTCTGCCTTTCTTAACCTTTGGAATGCCGCAATAGACACAACCAATGCCAGTGTTAATATGACAGATACAGGAACATCTGCCAGTGGATTAACAAGCGGAATATCTGACCCTTTATGGGGGTCACACATCAGCGCAGGCAATAACATCACCCTCATCACGGATTATGAAACAGGTGTCAACACACTATGGAACGCAGGCAACACCATCACCGTAAAACCTCTCAGTGCAGGAGTGGATGTTTATGTTGGTGCTTCAGGCTCAGCATGGCCATACATACTTATTCGAAACGGTAATCTAAACAACCTATGGACAGCAACAAGCTATGTCTTTGGTTCAGATACTACAGGAGACGTCACCTTTAATTCCAACCATAATTTTGGTGACACCTACCTATCTATTTATTCTGGTAATGATATCAATCTCACTGAAAACATCAAAAAATCATCAGGCTCAAGCAACTCCGTATATTACCTCCAAGCAGATGGCAACATCACTAATACCAGCGGCAAAGGTATCAACACCACTTCAGGTACAAGCAATTTGTCCATGCGCAGTAACTTTGATGGTGTGGGCGGTGGTGCGATCAACCTTACCAACGCACCACTACTGACCAATGGCGGTAGCATCTACATGAATGGAAGCAGTAGCGGCATCACCTACTCTGGTACACTTGGCGGGAGCGCAAACCTTGTCGGTGGAACAGGTGCTATCACTCTAGGAGCTGTGAACGGTGATACCTCAGGCACACGCAACCTAACCGCCACAGGCGGCTCGATAAGCCATACAGGCAATCTTGGCACAAGCACCGCCCTTAACAGAATTACATTAACAAGCAATCTCAGTGACATCACCCTACCCACCATCACCACGACAGGCAATATCAGCGTCAACGCTCGCGGCAATACCATCACCACCACAGGTGCGATCAATTCTGGCACGGGCAACCAAAGCTATATTTCAGACAATATCGTCATTGGTGGTAATTTGATAGGGACAGGCGTACTAACCCTGCACCCATATAACATCAATCGACTGATCAGGCTTAATAACTACATCTCAGACGGCAACAGCTATCACCTCGATAGCACAGAACTTGGTTATATCCAAAATGGCTGGTCAGGCATCACACTTGGCACATCCTCAGGCGGAGCATATATGGTAATTGGCGATACCACATGGTACGACCCCGTTACTTTCCGTAGCTATGTTAAAAGCATCAGCGGCAATATTTCAGGGCTAGATAATGCAAGCCTTACCTTTGCTGGAACATACGGCGCAGAATGGCACGCAGATGGCGCAACCGTGTCCACCGCGGGTAATGCGATCAACTTTAGCAATGGACTCGCCCTCTACGAACCCAACCTTACCATTGAAAGTAATGGCGGCGATATCACCATCACAGGCTTAGGTGGACAAACAACAGCTATTGGTCACAACAGCATCACCAGTGGCAACGGCAATATCAGCATTGGCAACATATGGACAGGCATAGTCACAGGTGGTGATTATGTATTTAACACTGGCACAGGAAACCTAAACTTTACCAGCACCGTGGATACCGTTGCAGATATCAGTGCCTCTGCCAACACCATCACGACCACAGGCGCATGGGGAAACAGCACGACACTAGGACATGTTGTCCTCTATGCTACCAACGCGATCACACTACCGTCCATATCTGCGTCTACCATCGGTGTTACAACCACAGGAGCGGGTGCAGATATCACGATCGGCGCAGGCAAAACCTTGACCGCATCAGGATCAGGCACACCCATCATGTTAATTTCTGCAGATGATTTCTTCAACACCACAGGCGGTATCAGCACCCCTTCTGGACGTTGGTTGATCTACTCTAATAACCCTGATGACAACACCATTGGTGGTTTAAGTGAAGGATTCCACCGCTATAACTGCACCTACGGTGTAACATGCCCTGCACTTGGAACAGGCAACGGCTTACTTTACAGCTACACCCCTACTTTGACTGCAACCCCTAGCATCCAAAACATCACCTACGGAGACAATGCGACCACCGTGGGCTATGGTTATGGACTCACGGGCTATCGTGCAGAAGATATAGGACATGATACGGTCACAGGAACGCTCACAGGCACAACAGCATACACCGCGGGCAACGACATTGGTAACTACGCCCTTGATTATGATAGCGATACGCTGGCCTCTGCACTGGGTTACAGCATCAGCTACGCCAATAACGCTACGGCACTTCATGTTAGCGCACGTACCTTGACCACATCCCTCACAGGCACGGTCAGCAAAGCCTACGACGGCAACACCACCGCGACACTCACCACCGCAAATTATAACAATCTTAGCAACATTTACAACACAGATGACGTAAGCCTCGTTGCACCTTTAGCTGGAACATACGACACCGCAACCATTGGCGCAGGCAAAACCATCAACGTTGCAGGACTCGCATTAGCTGGCACAAAGGCAAGCAATTATGTTCTCAGCAGCGCAACGCTCTCTGGCGCGATCGGCACGATCATAGACAACAGCACACATTCTTCAGGCGGCAGCACCCCTGCACCAAGCCTACCAGACACACCAACCACGCCAACAACCCCAATAACACCTCCTCCCGTGACACCTGCTCCAACACCAAGCACCCCTACAGCTCCAGATACTCATACGAATGCTCACCCTCACACAATGAGCAATCAGATGCTCGCCAATATCAACAAACTGTTGGAGATCAAACAGGAAGAAACCGCATATGCTGAACCCAAACAAGAAATCACACCGTCAAATATCACACCCAAAGACGTCGTAGTGATTCATCAATGTGACAGTCTGGATCAAACCTCCACCTGCACCAATATTCAGTAAGATGCTTCTTGACATAAATAGACTTTCCCATAATTTTTAATAAATTAGGTATCCATTATTCACAACTTATTTACCATTATGCA
>DAIPJH010000012.1:0-57460 GCA_036770365.1 Rickettsiales bacterium | reverse complement strand
ATCAATTCTCTTGTCATTCCCGCGAACGCGGGAATCTAGAATCACGGGGTAAAGAGTGGATTGGTTGGCTTCGCCGCCCTTCGGGTCGTTCCTCGCAATGACGTGAGGTGTGGCATCTTGCTCAATAAAAATTTCAAAGGTAATGATTTAATTGTCAATTGTTAATTTGTTTTTGAGGAATTATCGGCAATTTCACCTAAACATTTTGCAAATTGAAGTGTCGTATCATTTGAATGCAGTCGCTTTATTTCTCCATTAACCAAATTTGTATCTTCTACAGTTAGGTCTAGTGGTACGATTGCATCCATTCCATCTTTAGAAAGATTATAACCAATCAAAATCTTTTGATCTTGAGCCATGTCATTTAATACTCCTAAAGCTTCTTCATCAATTTGGACTGCATAAATTTTGTATCCTTGAATATCAGAGTTATTTGGAACAAACTTACTTTTAGCAGTTGAGTGTTTTGATGATTTTAGAAACATAAAATATGGAGGGTAAGGATTATCTAATCCTTTGTTTGTAAAATCTCTTAGTCCTAACTTATAGGTCAACATAATTACATTTTTGTCTGGAAAAGAATTTACGGAAATATTACCATTTAATGCAACAGGTTTTCCTTGTTTATGAATGTTATCTAGAAAGGAGGTTATAAAGATAAGGGAACAACCTGTTGTGATTCCGCTTGAAGTAACTGGAGCAAAGTTAACGCTAACAGTTCCGATTTCGCTTTCAGCAAATGCATTGCTACCAAGTGCAAATGAGAAAAAAACAACACTTATTATTTTGTAAGCAAGATGCATAAGAGTCCATAATGTAGAATTAATTCTTATGATGTAACTAGTAAAATAAATAAAATCAAGTGGCACTCTCTGAGAGTGCATGTTTAATAAAGTTAAACCGTAAGTGTAATGTATATGACAAGAGAACTCACTACGTTCGCAATGACGCGGAGCATGTTTTCTGGCTACTGGACACTGGCTACTTTTTAGTTCCCCCACCCTTAATCCCTCCCCCTAGAGGGAGAGGGAAACGCGCTAAGTTCCAAGCCTCTAAAACTCCAAACCTCCAAGCCTCTAAACCGCCGCACATCTCTCCCGTAACCACGCGACAATGTCTGCGTCCAAATGCTCGGCGTGGGTGTCAAACACGCGCTGGTGGTAGGTGTTGAGCCATGTGCGCTCGGATGCGCTGAGGAGGTGGAGGTGGACGAGGCGGGTGTCGATGGGTACTAAGGTGAGGGTTTCGAAGCCAAGCCATGCGCGCCCGTTTTCGGTACCGCGCTCTACGACAAGCATAAGGTTTTCGGTGCGGATGCCGAACTCACCGTTTTTGTAATATCCCGGTTCGTTGGACAGCACCATGCCTGCGCGTAGGGGCTCATCGCCGCCGCGTTTGCTGATGCGTTGAGGCCCTTCATGGACGCATAAGAAATGCCCCACACCATGCCCTGTGCCGTGATCGTAATCCAAGCTTTCTGCCCAAAGCGCATGGCGCGCGAGCACGTCAAGCTGTGTGCCAGATGTACCTGCGGGGAAGCGGGCTTGGGCGAGGGCGATATGCCCCTTGAGGACGGCGGTGAACGCGGTTTTGAACTCACCGTCGTCACACGCGCCGCCGCGCACGGTGGTACGTGTGATGTCGGTCGTGCCGTAGGGATATTGTCCGCCTGAATCAAGCAGTAGCACTTCGCCTTTTTTGAGTGCGCGGTTGGTGTGTTTGTTGGCGCGGTAATGGACGATCGCGCCATGTTCGCCTGCGCCTGCGATGGTGGCGAAACTTGCGCCCATGTAGTTAGGGTTGGTAGCACGCATACGCTCTAAACGTTGTTCAATTTTGAGTTCGTCGAGTTCGTCATCCGCGCTAGTGATTTCTATCCAATGCAATAGGGCAATCACGGCGCGTCCGTCTTCGCGGTGGGCGCGCTTGATGCCCTCTTGTTCGGTGGGGTTTTTGAGGGCGCGAGCAAGGGTCAGCGGTGATGTGGCGTTGATGAGTGTGGCGTGTGCTTCTTTGAGTGTTTGATAACATGCTAGTGGTGCGGTCTTGTTATCGACCCACACGCTCGCGCCTTCATGTCCGAGTGCGTGCAGCCATGTAGTGAGTTCAGCAATTGGGATAATTTCTATCTCATGTCCAAGATGTTCCACTAGTACATTATCGACTTGTTCCTCATCAGTAAAAAGAATGACGTTGCCTGTGGCGAGGGCAATACCATAACAGAGTGGAAGAGGATTATAAGGTATATCTTGTCCACGAATATTAAGTAACCAGCATAGTGCGTCAGGCTGCGTTATCAGCAAGGCTTCTGCGCCTTTTTCTGAGAGTATTCCTGCGAGTTCTGCGCGCTTTTCGGCGTGGGGTTTGCCTGCGAATTCTAGCTCAAGCGGTACAATCAGGCGAGCAGGGCGTGGTGGTTGGTCTTGCCATAGGCTATCAATCAGGTTAGGTAGTAGTGACGCAAGGGTGATACCTTGACGCGTTAAGATATCATCCATGCGCTCTATTTGCGCAGGCGTGTGTAGCCACGGGTCAAAGCCAATCGCACACGGCGCAGGAGCATTGGCGGCGAGCCAAGCTTCAGGGGTTATCTCACTGCTATTATGAATCTCATAGAGCGCACCGTCTACTTCACGTGCCGCTTGCAGCGTATAACGTCCATCGACCAAAAGCGCGGCCTTGTCAGCCAGTACGATCACTATGCCTGCCGAGCCATCAAATCCTGTGAGCCATGTGACGCGCCTAGCATAATTTGCTGAATACTCACCCTGAAATTCATCGGTCACAGGGATGACGTAGCCTTGTAGTTCTTCGTCTTTGAGGGCGAAGCGGAGGGCTTGGAGGCGTTCAGAACTCTTCATAAACGGCTATTTCTTTCATGTTCGTTTGGAGATTTGCCTTTAGTCATTTATGATATAAAAAACTAATCTATAGTCGGATTATCAAAGGAGTTTGTATGTCTGTAAAGCCATTTTTGCGTTTAGGTGTGAATATTGATCATGTGGCGACGGTGCGAAATGCACGTGGTGGGGTGCATCCTGACCCTGTTCGGTCCGCGATTTTGGCGCAAAATGCTGGGGCGGATGGGATTACGGCGCATCTGCGCGAGGATAGACGCCATATCAGGGACAACGATATTGTACGGTTGAAAGATGCGTTACAGGTGCCGCTGAATTTGGAGATGGCAGCGACGCAGGAGATGTTGCAAATCGCGCTTGATACGCGTCCGCATGCGTGCTGTATTGTGCCTGAGAAACGTGCTGAACTCACCACTGAAGGTGGTTTAGATGCCGCGGGAGCAAAAGCGCATTTATGGAGTATTGTTGACCCGTTGAGGGCGGCAGGTATTCGTGTGTCGCTGTTTATTGATCCTGATGCCGCGCAGGTGGAGGCGGCGAAGGCATTAGAGGCTGATATTGTTGAGTTTCATACGGGCAATTATTGTAGTACAGAGGAAGGCGCGGCGCGTGACGCTGAATTTGAGCGTATCACTCATGCGGTTTCATTCGCGCATTCGCTGGGATTGGAGTGTCATGCAGGGCATGGGTTATGTTATGAAACAGTGGGGCGCGTGGCAGCACTTACGCCTATCGTTGAGTTAAATATTGGACATTTCTTGATTGGTCAGGCGATATTTGAAGGGTTGCCAGCGGCGATTCATAAAATGCGCATGGCGATGGATGCGGCTAGAATCTAGGGCTAGATTCTAGCCATGCATCTTTATGTTATTGTGACGCTTTTGCAGCAGCTTTTTCAGAAAGTGCGCCTGCTTTTTCAGACATTTTTTCAGCGCGTTCTTTCATTTTTTCAGCGCGTTCAGCACGTTTTGCTTGACGTGCAGCACGCATTTCTTCCTTTGCGGCTTTGACATCTTCGCGTGCTGCTTTCGCGTTTTCGTGTGCTGCTTTCAAATCAGTTTTTGCAGCTTCCATGTCGTCAGTCGCGTAAGCAGCAGTTGAAGCGAGTAATGCGGTAAGGAGGATGAGTGTTTTTTTCATGGGACTATCCTTTGTAAAGATGAATGGGACTTCATCCTTACAAAGAAAAGGTAAAAAAAGAGTAAATAAACAATGCATTTAGGTGATTAAAAATCATCCCCTTCGTTGGGAATAATCACAAATTCTGGTATATTAAGATGTTGTACTATATGGGCAAAGCGGTTGCGGTTGGCAGATGTGAAGCGTACGCGTAAGATTTGATTGCCGTCATCATCGGTGGTGCTAGTGATGACCTCATTGTTGGCATAGAGCCATGCGAGTTCTTTACCTGCTGAACAAGGTAATTTGAAGGTGACTTCTACCATCAGCTTTTTCGATAAGACATCGCGTAACTTTTCTTCAAGTGCGGCAATACCGTAGCCCGTGAGGGCGGAGATATTGACTGAAATCACGTTGGGTTCGAGCGGTGGCAGCGGTGGGTTGATAGGGTCAATGAGGTCGTATTTATTATAGACTTCGATGATGGGAACATTAAAATCTTTGCCAAGCAGGCTAGAGAGTACTTTCATCACATCATCACGCTGTGGGATGGTGTCTGGGTGTGAGGCGTCACGTACATGTAGTAACACATCCGCTTCGCAGACCTCTTCGAGTGTGGCGCGGAAGGCCGCGACGAGTTCTGTTGGAAGGTTGGAGATAAAGCCTACCGTGTCTGAAAGCATAATAGGTGTGCCACCCGGTAAATCGAAGCGGCGGATGGTGGGGTCGAGTGTGGCAAACAGCGCATCGGCAGCAAACGTATCCGCTTGGGTAAGTCTATTGAATAGGGTTGATTTTCCTGCGTTGGTGTAGCCTACTAGTGCGACCATAGGATAGGGGATTTCGCGGCGGGTTTTACGGTGTAGGGTGCGGGTGCGTACCACTTGCGCGAGTTCAGCTTTGATTTTGGCAATGCGGTCGCGGATGATGCGTCGGTCAAGTTCAATTTGTGATTCCCCCGGTCCACCTGTGAACCCAAATCCTCCGCGTTGGCGTTCTAAGTGTGTCCATGAACGCACTAAGCGGCTTTTTTGGTAATTCAGTGCAGCGAGTTCGACTTGCAAATTACCTTCGCGGGTTTGGGCGCGTTCACCAAAGATTTCCAAGATAAGAGCTGTACGGTCAATGACCTTGCAGCTCCAAGCTTTTTCTAAGTTACGCTGCTGTACAGGGCTGAGGTGGGCATCTACCACTACGAGTTCTGCTGTATGTTCGGCGACGACTTCAGCGATGCGCTCTAATGTTCCCGAACCCATCAAGGTTGAGGGTTTGATAAGGGGAAGTGGTACGACAAAAGCATCTCGAATATCAAGCTCAATTGCGCCTGCAAGCCCGATCGCTTCTTCGAGGCAAGCTTCTGGAGTGCGACCAGCGCGGTTCGACGGCTTGTTTTTCAGGTAGGGATGAATTACCAATGCAGGAGCATTCATGAAAAGAATAGTTCCTTGCTGGCAGGCTTAAGCGTCATAGGCTTCATCAGTTGCAAAATCATCCTGGTCTGCGCCTTCTGCACCCTCACGTCCGCCCATATTGCCAGAAGGGACGACGGTCGCAATGCTGTGTTTGTAGACAAGCTGAGATTGCTGTGAACGGCGAAGAACCACCGAGAAATTGTCAAAACCCGTGATTGTACCTTGTAGCTTTACGCCGTTGACAAGGTAAATGGTGACAGGTTTTTTATCTTTACGGCAATTATTAAGAAAAATATCTTGCATATTTTGTGCTTTAGTGTCGGCCATGATTCGCCTCTTTGGCTCTATTATTTTGTTGTTATAAAAACATTCTTTTGCCATGCGGTGGTGCATGATTACGCGCTGCGTTCATGTCACCTTAGGTGATGAGTTCTTAAACTACATCGTACGAAAAAGCAAAGAAAAAAGCCGTGTTTTTCGTGTCACACTCTGGACATGTCGGGGTGAGGTATGTTATAAGATTTGTCCTTTATCTCAAGGTTTTGTTGTTTTGTTGATGATAACTATCTTGGGTTTAGTTAAAAAAAATATACAACCAATAAAGTTAGGCTTGCTGATGCAAGTGGAAGATTAGGTACGATGACAAACTATCAGACGTTAGATACAATTGATGTTAAAGGTAAAACGGTGTTGCTTCGTGTGGATTTGAATGTCCCGATGCATGCAGGTAGAGTGACGGATGGCACACGGATTGAACGTGTGCTTCCTACTATTGACTATCTTCGTAAACATCAAGCACGTGTGGTGCTATTGTCGCATTTTGGGCGTCCTAAGGGAAAGTATGAGCCGACGATGTCGCTTTCGCCGCTCGTGGACGCGCTTGCTGACTATATCACTGGTGCGCCTGTGCGTTTTGGCGTGGATTGTGTGGGTGCGGCTGCAAAAGAAGCGATTGAAGCAACGCCGTTTGGCGAAGTGATTTTGATGGAGAACCTACGATTTCATTGGCAAGAAGAGACGGGGGATGATCATTTTGCGCGTGATATGGCAGAGCTTGGGGATGTCTATGTTAATGATGCGTTTTCATGTTCACATCGTGCGCATGCGTCGATTGCAGGGTTGCCTAAATATCTTCCTACAGTAGTGGGGCTTGCGATGCAGCAGGAAATTGAAATGCTTAATGCATTGTTCCTTGCGCCAGAGCGTCCTTTGGTGGCAGTTGTGGGGGGGTCTAAAGTGTCGACCAAACTCGCGCTTCTCGAAAATTTGGTAGAAAAGGTCGACTACCTTATTGTTGGTGGAGCAATGGCGAATACTTTTTTGAATGCCCAAGGGATCAGCGTGGGTGATTCATTGTGTGAATATGATATGAAAGACATTGCAACTAGTATTTTGACGCGTGCGGCGGCGTGTGGGTGTGAGATCTTGTTGCCAAAAGATATGGTGGTGGCGACGGCATTGGGTAAAAATGTACCATGCCGTATTGTTGCGGCAGGTAAAATCCCTGAAGGGACGATGGCATTGGACGTTGGACCTGCAACTATTTTTGCATGGTCAGAGGTGATTGCGAAAGCAAAAACTTTGGTATGGAACGGGCCTGTGGGTGCATTTGAAACCACACCATTTGATATCTCAACCTCTCAGCTTGCGCGTATTGTTGCTGCGGCAACAGAAGAAGGCTTGCTCAAAAGTGTGGCAGGTGGTGGGGATACTGTTGCTGCGCTTGCGCATGCGGGGTTGCGCGATGGATTTAGTTATCTTTCCACTGCAGGAGGCGCGTTTCTTGAGTGGTTAGAGGGTAAGTCTCTTCCAGGGGTGGAAGCACTTAATCTGCCAAAAGCGGCATAAATTTCAATCATATTTATGAATATTGTTAATTAATTCTTAGGGTTCTTCAGTTAAAAACCATTCCCCCGTTGACTAGGTTTAGTCTTTTGGGGTGTGTCTATTCGGAAAATGCCACTATATATTGTTGATATTCAGGTGTGCTTGCGATAGAGTGCGTCTACCAATAGAGGTGTGCGTCAGATAAAGCTGGTGTTGTCCAGTGTAGATTGGGAGATCTAGAATGAATGATGTGGTTGTGCCGTTGCGGGTTAGCGGTGTGAATAAAGCTTTTTTGGATAAAAAAGTGCTTCAAGATGTATCACTTTCGCTTGAACATGGCGAGGTATTCGGGTTGATCGGGTTGAATGGTATTGGTAAGACGACTCTGATCAAAACGATTTTGGATCTGATTGTCGCAGATAGTGGTGAGATTTGTTTGTATGGGGTTTCAACCTTGGATGAAGCTGCGCGCAAAAATATTGTATATCTTCCTGAGAAGTTTCAGCCTTCGCGCTATTTGAAAGGTCGAGAATATCTTTCTTTGTCAGTATCTTATTATGGTAAAAGTTATGACCATGCACGAGCTGTGATTGAGGCTGAGGCTTTGGCGTTAGACCCTGCGGCACTTGATAAGCGTATCGGTGCTTATTCTAAGGGGATGGGGCAAAAGTTGGGGTTGATTGGTGCGCTGATGGCGGATACGCCGCTGCTTATTTTAGATGAGCCTATGAGTGGTCTTGATCCGAGGGCGCGGATTATGCTTAAGGAGCGTCTGGTACGTCTTAAGGCTGAGGGACGAACATTATTTTTTAGTTCCCATATTTTGTCTGATATTGATGAAATTTGTGACCGTATCGGTATTATTCATGGTGGCAAGTTGTTGTATGTTGGGACACCGCATGGTTTCCGTGAACAGCAAGAGGATGTGAGTTTAGAGCGTGCGTTTTTAGCTGCAATCAATGCTGCGGACGCAGCAGATGGTGGGCAAGCTGATCTGCATGCTGCGTAAGTTGGATCGTGCTAGTGTGATTAACTGTTTTGGTTATACGACAACACAAATAGACGCATTGCGTGAGCATCTACGTCAAAGTGATTATTTGCATTACGCCGCGTCATTGTTTTGCCCTAGAAAAATACGTCCTGCGATTTGGGCATTGCTAGCGTTGCATGGTGAGGTGATGCGCGCTCCGTTTCTATCAAAAGAACCGCTTGCGGTACATATTCGTTTGGCGTGGTGGCGTGATGCTCTAATGGCAAAACCATTCGTGCCGAGTTTACATCCTTTACTTGCGTTGGTAGAGCCATTGTTGCAATCTGGCATCTTCTCTGATGAAGAATGGAGTGCGTTGGTCATGTCTCCATTAGTGTTGGTTGATTGGTGTGTGCCACACGATATGGTTGAATTTGTGGCGCGATCTCAGCAGCTATTTGCTCCGTTGATGGTGATGTTGCATCGTTTAGATGGTGGAGTAGGGTCGTTACATGAAAATGCTGTGAAATCATGCTGCAGCGCGCAATTATTGCTGTGGTCTAGGGTGTTGTTGCAGTACAATATATGCATTCTTCCGCAGGAGATTTTACAAGCGTATGGCGTGCATTATGATGAGGTGCTATCAGGTGTCACGCCTTCTGAGAGCGTAAGAAATGCTTCAATCTTCATAATAAATTTTCTTGAAACTTTGCGTAAATCCTCTACAGGGGTAAGTAAATATCATGTGTTTTTTATGTTGAATGATATGGAGAGTTTGTACGCAAAAAAAAGCTTCGCGGAGAATAAAGATCTGGTGTTGTTTGATAGAAAACAGTGTGATGCGCGTGTCATATTGTTTTTTCTAAGATGTAAACTTTTACGTGTTATTAAGCATTGTTTGTTAGGTTAGGATTGGTTTTTTATCCGAATGTGGGAGACATGAAGGTAAATACTGTATGGAAATGGTTGGGTATCGAAGATATCTTCTAAGTGTTGCTGTGTTCATGTATATGAGCGCGGTGTGGGGTTCTGCGTTTGCGCAAGATGTGAAACATGGTGATAGTGAAACTAAAGATGTTATCACGGTTGTTGCTGATCCTTGGTGTCCTTATACATGTGGTAAGGAAGAGGGTAAAGATGGTGTGATGGTTGATCTGGCACGTGCGGCACTGGCATCGTCAAAAATTCGTGTGGATTACAAGATCGTTCCGTGGTCACGTGCTATAGATGGTGTCCGCGCAGGCGAATATCATGCGATTGTCGGTGCGGCAAAAGGTGATGCTCCTGATTTTGTTTTTCCGCATAATCCTCAGGCAATGTCTTTGTCAAAGGCGTGGGTCGTCCGTGGCAATGGTTGGAAATATACGGGTGTTGCAAGTTTGGCTGGTAAGCGCGTGGGCGCAATTGCCGATTATTATTATGGTTCTGATATTGCTAATTTTATTCAAACGCATCAATCAGACAAAATGGCGTTGCAGTTATTGGGGGGCGATAATGCTCTTGAATTGAATCTTCGCAAACTTAAAGCTGGGCGTATTGATGTGTTTATTGAAGATGAGAACGTAATACGGGATTATTTTGCAAAAAAGAAGCTTCCGCTAGATGTGGTCGCGGCTGGGAACGTTACGTCTTTGGAAAAGCGTCGTGAGGAAGAAAGTTTGTATGTGGCGTTTTCTCCTGTTAACTCGCGGTCAAAAGAATATGCACAAAAACTTGAGGTAGGCATGGAAAATTTGAGGAGAACTGGTGCGTTACAAGAAATTCTACGTCATTATGGCGTTGAAGACTGGCAAAAAAAATCCAACGCCAAGTCGGATGAGAAAAAATAATGAAGCAGCGTTTATCTGATAAAATTGCAAAGATCCTTGCCACAGGGGCGGGGGTAGTGGTGGTGACGCTGCTTGCGTTATCGTATTATTATTTTTCTTATACAAAAGATTATCTTGTTAAAGATAAGATAGAGTTCGTGGCAAAAACTACGGCATCTTCGATTAGTGGGCATGTGTGGAATCTTGATCGTGAAAATGTGAAAGTAAATCTTCGCTCCATACTCACAGATAAAGATATTTTAAAAGTAGAATTAAAAGAACCGAATCAGGATATTTTGGTTGTTAAAAAATCAGATGTCCTGCATGTGCATGAAGGTTCTTCGAAAGCCGTAGAGGAAACAGAGGCCGCGCATGTGCTAGAGCGCGATGTGATATATGGTGATGGTGGTGAGGCAAAGAAGATAGCAACCTTGCTTATTTATTATAACAATGCGGTGGCCGATGGATTGCAGCGACGTGCATCTCAAATCATGCTTGTGGTGGGTTTTGTACTTTTTAGTATTATGATTTATTTTATTATTCATGTGACGCGAAGGTCTTTGCAGCCTGTAGAGGAGTTGACTCAGTTTTTACTTGAAGACAAAGATGATGCTGTGTGGCAAGCCCCTAAGACGACGACTTATGAGGTGCAGGCATTGATGGATGCGGTGGAAAAGCGGCGTAAACAAAATATCGATCATGCTATTGCGGTAGAGCGTCAAATGGAAGAGTTGAGGTTGGCGTATCAAAGCGCAGAAGAGCTGGCGCGGGTGAAGACCGAGTTTTTGTCGAATATGTCCCATGAATTACGGACGCCTATGCATGCAATTTTAAATTATTGTAATATGGCAACCAAGCGTTTGTATAAAGAAAAATGGCAAGATGATCGATCTTACAAATATTTAAAGAATATTCAAACGTCTGGCAATAGGCTTCTGATTCTTATCAATAATTTACTTGATATTTCTAAAATGGAATCGGGTAAGATGAAGTATGATTTTGCGGAAGGGGATTTTACACTGGTGGTGCGCCAGTCGCAAGGTGAGCTTGATTCTTTATTTAAGAAGAAAGCTATCAAGTTTAAATTAGAAGCTGAAAAATCAGAGATGATTGCGTGTTTTGACACGTATCGTATGATTCAGGTCGTGGTGAATATTTTAGCGAATGCGATTCGTTATACACCAGAAAAAAGTACTGTGACGGTGAAAATCATTGAGCCTGAACTTATTAAAACAGCCGGTATTCCTATGATTCAATGTTCTATTATGGATGAAGGGCGTGGGATTCCCCAAGGTGAGCTGGAGCGCATCTTTGATAAATTCGTGCAAAGTAGCAAAACCAATGCGGCCGCAGGTGGCACAGGATTAGGGCTTTCTATTTGTCGTCAGATCGTAGAAGCACATCGTGGGCGTATCTGGGCAGAAAATATAGCGAGTGACAAAGGTGCGGTATTTCATTTTACGCTACCCAAGCTGTGTTATGTGCATGAAGAGGTGGTGGATGTTACCACGGATGTTGGCGGGTATAGTTAAGGTTTTGTGCCACGCAGCGTGAGATAAATACTTATTGGCGCGTTTATTGCATGAATTGACTTGCCCTTTTGGGGTGTCCGAAGGATAATGACCAAAGTAAGTTTTACTTGTGGTCGGATATGAAGCAGTCGCTTGAACATCGGATGAGCCAATCGTTGGTGATGACCCAACAATTGCAACAATCTATCAAACTTTTGCAGTATTCTGCTGCGGAGCTGGCTGAGTTTATTGCCGAGGAAGTTGAAAAAAATCCCTTATTAAGTGTTGAAGATGGAGATGGGGACGCCCCTGCTGCGGATGCTGTTGTTGAGGGAGAGGCGCGTGCGGAGAGTGTGTTTGAAGATCACGATGATGGTTCTTCCTCTTCATTACGTGATAGCGTGGATATGTCTGGTGATTCCTTTGAGGCAACGCGTGCGCTTGATACAGGCGATGATGCGATGTGGGGAGAGGCGGGCGATAGTGCCGATGGACACACGGAAGCATCCTATCAAGAAAGTTACGGTGAATCGTATCATGGTGGGGGCATGGGTGTGGGTGGAGATAACGATTTCCTCTCTGATGCTTTAGAACAGCGGCATAGTGAAAACAAAACATTGCGTGATCATTTATTAGAGCAGGTGGTGCTGGATTTTTCTGATAGTGCCGAGCAGATGATGGCATCCTATCTTGTTGATATGCTTGACGAGCAAGGATATTTACGTGAAACCAATGAGCATCTTGCTACCTTGTTTGGGTGTGCGCCTGCGCAGGTAGAAAAAGTGATTTTGCGCTTGCAGGAATGTGATCCTGTTGGGGTGGCAGCGCGTGATCTGGCAGAATGTTTGGCGTTGCAGTTAAAAGAGCGCGATCGGCTTGATCCTGCTATGCAGATACTATTGAAAAATCTTCCCTTGATTGCTGATGGTGAAGCAAAAAAATTGATGCGTTTATGTAAAGTGGATGAAGAAGATTTACGTGATATGATGACCGAGTTGCGTACACTGAACCCTTATCCTGCATCTGCCTTTTTGCATACGCATGTGGAGTCCATCATTCCTGATGTGTTATTGCGACGTGTTGGGGCAAGTTGGCGTGTTGAGTTGAATATGGATGCGCTTCCCAAAGTATTGTTGAATAAACAGTATTGCAATACCTGGCAGCGTGGTACGCGTGAGAAAGAGGATAAAAAATTTGTGGCGGAACAATTGGCAAATGCTAATTGGTTGTTGCGTGCTTTAGATCAGCGTGCGCAAACCTTACTCAAGGTTTCTACAGAGATCGTGCGTCAGCAAGAGGGTTTTTTTCAGCATGGTATTCATCATTTAAAGCCGCTTACATTGCTACAGGTTGCAAATGCGCCTGAAGTGGGGTTACATGAAAGTTCTGTTAGTCGTGTGACGACAAATAAATATATTTCAACGCCGCGTGGAATGTTTGAGCTTAAATATTTCTTTTCGTCGTCGCTGAATGCGTCACGTGGTGGTGATGATTTTTCTAGTCGTTCAGTGATGCAGATGATTAAAGACATGATTGAACGTGAGAAAATGGATGATGTGCTTTCTGATGACACAATAGCAGAAGCATTGAAACGTCGTGGGGTTGATGTTGCGCGCCGCACGGTGGTAAAATACCGCACGGCACTCAAAATTCCATCTTCAGTAGAGCGTCGCCGCTTGAAGCGTCAGGCGATGTAGTTACCTTCATTTACAAGAACGTATCGTTCAAAGTGGAATGGCCGTAGTGCGTTGAATTGTCACCAAAGTTTAACATTTGTCTATGTGTTTCTATGTTAGATTTCTTGCTGGAGACAGGGTGAGGAACAAGCATGTTTGCTTATGTTATAACGCGAGATGGTCATAGTGAACCTATTATTGCGCGAGAATATCAGGGGTTTCTTGTTGAAGCTGGAACAACGATGCCTCTTATTGATGAAGAGAAGTTGTGCCTTCATCCTCACCGAGAGCTGTTCCAATCTTTAATAGATAAAGCTCGTCCTGCGGCACAAGATATTGGAGATTTGGTCAGTGAGACACGCCTTGACCATCGTGATCGTCATTTTGTGGAAGAGGGGATGTCGAAAGAAGTGAAAACCTCATTGCGTGCGCAACGTAATCGTGATTATCGCCAGCAATTTGCCCAACTCAAATATAAATCAAGCGAAGCATATCCTGAAGGTGCAAAAAAAGCTATCTATGCGTTGTGGCAAAATCCAGAAATTCAGGATGTCTTGATTGCCGCCCCGAAGAAGGGCATGTTGATAGATAAATTGGCGGCAAAAGATTTTAATTTTACACCCGATGACGTGCAGCAAATTTTAAATGAGGATAATGGGCTTGCTGTTTTAGAAAAAGTTGGTGGCGTAGGTGTTGTCGAAGCAGTGATGCTTGCCGATATTGACGGAAAAAAGATAAAAGCAGATGGAAACTCACCTTTTGTTCGTAAGTTCCTGACTTATCTTAAAGATGGGCAGTATGAGGACGCTTTGGCGTATTTGGATTCGGATAAGACACCGCCGGCAGAGCATATATTGAGTTATGGCAATTACTACGCCATAAAACAGGCATTTCAATCAAACTATCAGGTGGGTTGTGCATTGCTTGACTATTTACCCGCTAGAAAACAAAATTCTATCATTGCTTCTGTCAGTCTTGATGTGCTGCGTCTTGCTATCAAGGAAGGTAATCTGCCTATGTTTGAGCAAGGAGTACAAGGTATTGGGAAATATCAAGTACATAATATTCCTCCTCTTTTTAAGTTGGCATGTGAATATGGTTGTAAGCCGATTGTGGACTATTGTTTGCAACAAACAGCACCACGTCATAGAGGGCATCCGCCACTGCTCTTAGATAAATTAACCCGTAAAAAGATGATAAAAGAAGGTTTCTTTGCGGCATGTGATACTGGGCAGGGGGGAGTTGCTGCTTTATTAAGACCTCTGGTTGGTGGCAAACACAATAAGCGTGTGCCTGTGAAAAGACGGGAGGCAGATCAAGGTATTGAGGATGTTGAAGAACGATTGTCTAGGTCAATAGAGATTAAGATACCTGCGCTACAATATCATGGATTTCCTTACCCTTTAACGCCATTATTATTGAGTCATGTTGTGCCAGACGGGCATCCTGAGTTTAAGTCAGATGTGTATGACGCGCTCATACCATGGATGATGATCGGCTGTAATCATTATCATTTAGGGCATCCAGAAAAAAGAGCCTATGCCATGGCGACGATATTTGCATCGGCGGAGGATGCACAAGCCTATATGCATGAGGTTTTTAATCGTCATGCTGGTAATGGCGAGGCAGATGCTTTTGATAAGGCAACTAAACTTTATTTGCCGCAGTCTCTTAATTGGGATGTTGCTGCGTGGCGGCAGTTTATGGATAAATATGGCGAGAAGGCAGCTAAGTTTTTGTCCTTCGCTCCGCAAATTGAAGAACAGTTTGCGTTGCATAATCAAAAAATGATGCAAGAAGATGATGTCTCGTGGGAGTTTTCTAAAAGCACCTTATCTTCTTTGGTACAGTGGCAGCAACAGGTTAATGTATTAAACGTTCCAGATTTGGCTACGATGGTGGATGTGCCAGAGATTGAGCGTTTTTGTACTAAATGGGGCGTTTCAAAGACGCTGGGGGATCAGTGCAAACATAGCTTTTTAACTTTACAACATAGACGTGACCGAGGGGAGCTTATTTCAGACTATATTCCTGATATTGGGGTAATCGATGGTAAGGATTTGGGTGATTCACATTATTATATGGTGAAATTACCTAAAGATGATTTACGTGGTTTAGTGATTCCACATTTCATTTCTTCGGTATGTACTGGGCCTGATTCGACATTAGCAAGGTCACATATGCTGAACCCGAACGTCGGGCTATATGTGATTTTGAAAAAGAAAGAAGGGCGTATTGATCCCGAAAATGATAAGATTGTTGCGAAAGTGTCCGTGTTAAGGGCTATTACAAAAGGACATGAAGGTGGGAGTAATGCATTAGCATTCAATGCATGGGAGCGTAATCACGAGGCAAATAAATTATGCATGCCATTTTTGAAAGAAGCAGCTGTTCGTGCCATGAAAGCTAACCCTGCGATTGAAGCTGTGCATTTAGGACACACGCAAACAGGGCATAATGAACGTGAGTGGGCAGACTTTCCAAAAACGACAGAGCATGTTTTTGTATTGGATGGGGTGGTTTCTATGTATGATTTGCGTACAGCACAGTTTGTTGTTGCAACTCGTGAGAAAGATTTATCTCTTGGTGCTAACATTGTTTATCACGGAAAAATACACCATGCCCCATCCCAAAGTGTTTCGCTTTAGTGGCTGAAAATCATGGGGTAGGAAAGAGTTGAATTCTTCAACTCTGATCCCTTACCCCTGACCTCTAAACCCTACTACAGTCGTTCATCTACATTAAACCACCAGTATAAGCCCTCAAGCATGAAGGATTGTCCGTAGTAGCAGCTAGTGTAATGGGCAAAGAATTCATCTGCTTCGTCGCTGAGATCAAAACGCTTTGCCCATGCGCGTAGTCCGCGTAGCCAGCTTGCGAGTTCACGTTCTTGCGCACGGATGCTGCCTGTGGCTTTTTCTAGCAACATGACTGTATCACCATATTTGCGGACATAGTCTTTGTCGGTTGGAGAGAGATTGCTCAGTGAAAATTTGACTTCGTCGAGCATGGCATTGGCGAATAGGATACTGTCAATACACCCTGTGATGAGGCGGCAATAATATTCCATTACATAGATAAAAGGATTGCCAAAAGCAGGGCGATATTGCAGCGGGAGGACAAGGCGTCCACTTTCAAGGACGGGAGTGATTTTTTCGCCTGCGCGATCAAAGCGTGTACCAAAACTGCTGGTGGATGGTATAAAGCGCGGTACGTTATCTTCCATATCTTGCAATTTGGGGGCGATGCGAAACAGATAGTCCACAAAGCCTGTATGTGCGCTGACATAGGTTGATGTTGGGCGTCCGCCTGTGGTTTCAAATTCGTCTAGTGATTGTTGCCATAAGGTGGCGACAGCGTAAGATGTTCCTAACATAGTATATACTCCTCGGTTGTTTTTTTACTTTTAAGTCACATAGGGATATGTGTCTTGCCAGTTAATCAAGCAAGGGGCGTGCCAATTCAATATGTTATGGATGAATGCTCGCAGAAAACCTAGGTTTTCTTGGGGTGTCTTTAAAAAGTGGTGGTAAAAAAACGCCCCCGGGATCGAGGGCGTTTCTATGAGTAGGCAAAAATTGTGCTTGCTTACGCTGCAGCAAGGCCAACCAAATCATTGAGGTTAAGAGAATCAATGAAATTGGTGATATCAATGCCTGTGCCAGAAAGCGCAGAGTTCGCATTGTTAAGCGCATCAATAACTGCTGGATCGCTAAGCGCATCGTGGATCGCATCATTGATGTTAACAGTAGCAGAGCCAACCCCATCAACTGTACCCGTGATGTTGCCATGACCATCAAAAGCTACATGCAAATCACTTAAGCTGTGACCCGTATCTTTTACCATTTGTGCGTTTACTTGGTTGAAGTAATCAACATAAGAGAAATTCACCCCTGGGACAGAAGAAATGACTTCGTCTGCTTGTTTTGCGAAGTTGAAATAATCTGCACCATCCCATGTCAAACCTGAAGGGAGCGCACTGTCAAAAACATTTTCTACGAATGCGATGACATTCTGTTCACCAAATGCATTCGATGCGCTTACGCCATTAAAGCCGAAAAGATCAAGATTATCAACGGTTAGTCCAAAAGCAGAAAGAATATCAACCATGTTACACTCCATAATGTTTAAAAAATTAGTGGAGTTGGTTGTAATTAAAATTTTTTCTTAAATCAAGCGTCGATATGCTCAACGTAAACAGATTTCTATCGTTAAATACCATTTTGGTTTTTGTGGTATTTGTTTTGGAGTTTTTCAAAGAGCTTGTCATAATTGCTGACCCATGCTTCGGAGATCATGGTGAAGGCAGGGAACATCAGAAATGGTTTGATTTCTTTGCCGTAGGCTGTCCTATAATTATCTTGAGTAGGGTTCATGCCGCCAAGTTGAACTTTAGAAAGATTGCTCTTTTCTATTATTTCCGTTAACTTCTCCTTGCCATATATTGTTTTTGCCTGATGCTCGTACATTGTGCGGTTCAAGGCAATATAAGGGGCGATCCCAAGGGCTACTGCGGGTAGTTTGCGAAAGGCAAAGCGTACGGGGGTATCTTCAGTAAAGGCAGCGTAGGGTTTGCGATCCTTATCATGTTCATGTTTTGCGGTAGGAGCGGTTTCTTTGTAAATTCCTTTTAGCGCGCTCTGATCTTTGGCGAAGCCAGAATACATGCGTTCGGTCATCTCAAAAAAGACGGTATAAGCAGGAATTGAACCAATAATATCGCGTGTCATGCCTTTGGTAGGGCCGCCAAATCCATTGCGTATCATGACAAGCGGGATGGCGGCGAAGCAGGTGGCAGGAAACTCGTGGGGAGCAATGGCTTTGATGTCTTTGATGATATTGCGTGGCAAGTCATGAAAGGAGACCGCATTGTCATGCGCACTATTATCACCAAATACACGGTCATAGTTACGTTTGCCCGTTTTGAATAAAGTGCGAAAGGTGGAGAAGGAGAGTCCAACCCCTAAAATAGCGGGAACGCTTGGTTCTTTAGCAATTTTATTGAGTACGCCATCAAGTTTTGAAAAACCTGTGAAGGCTTTGCCATTTTTAGTGGCTTCAACAAGTGCGTTAAATCCTAGTCGTACTGGAACAATAACGGCAGTAAGTCCCGCAAGGGCAATTGAGGCATTGGCGGCATTACGAATGAGGTAGTTTGGCAATACGCCGTTCATTTGATCTTTATGTGCAAATGCCCATGTGCCAACGCGATCACTCAGACTTCCTTGCTTGATGTCGGGTTGGAAGTCATGGGGATTGGCGGGCGGAGCTTCGTTCTTATGGGAAGTATTTATATGCTGCGGTGCAGCAACAGCTGGTTGGTTCGGGGCTTTTCCCACGGTAATAGGAGAGATGAGATAGCCATTTTCTTGTTGTGTGTTCTCTGCTGTCATAGCACTTACATGATACTTTTTCACCCTAGATAGTACCAGTTTTACATAAGGTTGTGTATGACAGTTTTGTGAAATCATCACGCTGGTAAGAAATAAGAGTAGGCGGAGTGAGTTCTTGGTGGATTGCGCTTGTGGGTGTGTGGGATGTTACTTATACTCACCTGACAAAAGCTTTCCCCATCGTCAGGCTTTGCTCATGTAGATTTTACTGCGCGTCATCTTGCCTTACTTGGGGAATTCCTTTTTTAAACGAGATTTTGCTTGAGCATAGAAATAAACATTGGAGCAGCGTATGAGCGCGGTACTTCCGAGTGAAATTGAAGCTGAACCACGCCCAATAGAAGAGGTGATGGCAGGCATTAAGCGCGAACTAATGCTGATTTGGGCAGCGCATCGCGCTGTTGGGTTGAAAGGCTATATGTGCCTGTATTCGGAGGAAGACCAATCTGTTTGGCGTTCTGCTTCTTCAGGGTTGCGCGTGTGGTTTAATGAAGAGGAAACGGATGAAGCGGTTGGACAGCTTCGCCTGCATTACCGCGATGGGGCGTTGCCAAATACCCCTCTTTTGCTGAATCCTGTGGTATTTGAAAAGGATGCTGATGGTGATTATAGCCCGATTGGAAGTGGATTTTTCTGGGCAACAGGCTTTACGCTTGGAGTTGCAAAGATGTCGCCTGATATGGATGAGCGTATTGCCATCCAGCGTGTGATGCACAGTCGTTTTCACCGCGGTGATGAGGTCAATGCTGGTCTCAAAATGATTGGTTTTTCAAAAACCATGATCCCTTCAAATGAAGATGGGCGGACGGTATCTGGGTGTCGTGAAATCTATGAGCTTTCCAATCTGCAAAGTGAGCCTTATGCAAGTTATTATATGCTCTCAGGGCTAGAATATTTATGTACGCATGGTTTGTTTTCGCATCCTGATATCGATGCATTGATACCAGAAGGAGAGCGTGAACTTTCGCTTGATGAGATTGTAGTGAAGCATCAGGTGGATGTGCAGGAAACATTGGACGCGACGTTTTGTTTTAATGCCTATGATCGTATGCATTCATTGTTTATGCGTTTTGGTTCAAATCCTGCGGATGTCGATCGCAATAACCGTTTTTATAACCTTTGTGCGCGCGATATTGAGCTTTTTGACCGAACGGGTGCGACACGCAAAGAAGGGTCTGAAGAAAAATTTGAGTTTATTGTGCAGGGGCTTATCCCACGTGGTGCGGTGACGCTGATTGCGGCCCCAGGGGGGACGGGTAAATCGAGTATCTCGCATCAGTTATGTGTGCTTGCCTCGATAGATTATGAACCGCATGAGCCAAAACCTTTGTGGCTTGGGCAACCGATCAATACGGAATTTTGTAAGGGAATTTGCGTGTATTTTTCAGGGGAAGATGGCCCTGCGATTGTTAATGCGCGTGCAGAGATGTTTGATCCTGAAAAACGCTCGCAGCGTATTCAGTTGCACCGTACGGAATTTGCGGATAAGGAAATGACGTTCTCTCAGTATCTTAATGGTCTTCGTAAAATGCCCGATGTTCCCATCATCGTGATTGATCCTGCGCGTAAATACCTCACAGGGGATGAGAATGATGCGGATGTGGTGAGTGAGTTTTTTGAAGCGATTGATGAGTTTGCTATTCGTAAAAAAGCTGCTGTATTGGTGGTGCATCACTTACAAAAAGGTGCAAAACCGAAGAATGCACGGGAATGTTTGGATGAACTTCGCGGTTCGCAGGTGTTTATTGACCGTCCGCGTGTGGTGATTGGGATGTGCCGTGTTGGGCCAAATGTGCAGATTGGTCTGGCAAAAAATAACATTCCGCCGAATCTTGGTATGGTGACGCAGGAGCGTGTTTTTGGTCGAAATCCAAAGAATCTTCAGTTGATACAATTACCAGGGGCGGCTGGCGTTGTGCCTGATACGCTCACCGCAGAGCAGATTGAAGAGCTGGAACTTCAAGCCGAATTAGAAAAAGAACGTCAGGAATTGGCTGCGCAAGGGCATGTCGTGTAATTATGCATCATAATAATTTCTAAGTGTATTTTCGACGTTCTGTGTGACTAAGCTCGAAACATCGCCACCGAGCTTTGCGATTTGTTTGACAAAACGCGAAGAAACAAAATGGGTGGCTTCGGAGGCGGTGAGGAAGATGGTTTCTAACTCAGGTGCGAGCTTGGAATTCATGCACGCCATTTGAAATTCATATTCAAAGTCAGAGACAGCGCGCAGCCCGCGTACAAGTAAGGTTGCTTTATGTTCACGGGCAAAATTAGCGAGCAGTCCCGCGAAAGGGAGGACAGTGATACGCGCTGCTTTGGCTTCGCCGAGCAAGATCATATCATGTTTGACTAAATCTGCGCGAGTGTCGATATCAAAAATCGGGTGTTTGCCTGTGTCTTCAGCGACAGCGACAATCAGCTTATCAACTACGCGTAGTGCGCGGCGGATAATGTCCATATGTCCCAGTGTGATAGGGTCGAAAGTGCCAGCGTAGATGGCGATGCGGGAAGTTGGTATAGTCATAATTAGCTCGGACGGTTGCCATCTACATTGTTCATGCGCATAAAATCATCGCTCGCGGTGCTGGTTGCGCTATCTTGATTAATAGTGTTTAGCCAGTCATTTTTTGGTTTGCGGCGAAATAGTCCGGAAAAAAACGCCCAAAACCCACCTGATTTTTTAGATGTTGGTTGTGGGGTGATGACAGGGGAGACCTTTGGCATGGTTTAATTCTCTGATGGGATGGTTGGGGTTTCAGCTGCTACTTCCATTGTTTCTGCGTCACTGTCATCTTCTGCCATATCCGCACTAATGCGAACGGCTGAAACAACCTTCTCATTGGTAGCAGTGCGGAAGATGGTCACACCTTGCGTGTTACGACCTGCTACGCGGATTTCCTCAATTCCTGTGCGGATGATTTTCGCCTGATCGGTCATCAAGATGATCTGATCGCCCGCTTCCACAGGGAAGGTTGCAACCACTTGACCGTTACGCGCCGAGGTGACTATATTTGTGATTCCTTGACCACCACGTCCTGTGACACGGTATTCATAGGCAGAAGTGCGCTTTCCGTAACCATTTTCAGTGACGGTCAGTAAGATTTGTTCCGCAGCTTCAAGCTGTGCAATTCGCTCAGGAGAGAGTTCAATCGCAGTGGTGCTGCTTTCTTCTTCTGCTTCTGGTGTGGTTGCCTCATCCGCTGCATCTTCATTTGCGCGGCGTTTAGCATTCGCATATTTGATGTAGGCTGCGCGCTCATCTGGCGTTGCTTCGATGCCGTTCACAATGCTCATCGAGACGACTTCGTCATCCTTAGCGAGCTTGACGGCGCGCACCCCAACCGAATCACGGCTTTTAAATACGCGGATTTCATCTACGGCAAAGCGAATCGCTTTACCAGCGCGGGTGGCAATCAAGACATGATCCGCATCGGTACATGGACGCACGTCGACGAGGCTTTCGCCTGCGTCAAGTTTCATTGCAATTTTGCCGTTGCGGCGAATGTCGTGGAAGTCCGATAAATCATTGCGGCGTGCTGTTCCTATGCTGGTTGAGAACATGACGTGGAGGTTATCCCATGTGGTTTCATCTTCTGGCAGTGGCATAAATGTTTTGATGGTCTCACCGTCTTCTAGTGGGAAAACATTGACCATCGCTTTGCCTTTAGATGTCGCGCTGCCAATAGGGAGACGGTACACTTTCAGCTTGTAGACTTTACCCTTGTTTGAGAAGAAGAGGACAGGGGTATGCGTGTTGGCAACAAACAATTCTTCAATCACATCTTCGTCCTTCATTGACATGCCTGAGCGACCTTTACCGCCGCGACGTTGTGCGCGATAGGTGTCGAGAGGGACACGTTTGATGTAGCCGCCTGAAGTAATGGTTACAACCATATCTTCACGTTGAATCAGGTCTTCCATATCAACTTCAAACTCAGAATCATCAATCTGCGTGCGGCGCGGTACAGCATAGAGTTCTTTGACTTCTTCGAGTTCTGCTTTCATGATGGTGAAGCGTTCATCACGGTCGCTGAGAATGAACAAGAAACGGCTAATTTCGCCGCCGAGTTCTTTTAATTCACCGTCGATTTTTTCACGTTCCAAACCAGTCAAGCGTTGCAAGCGTAGTTCTAAAATTGCACGGGCTTGTTCGTCGGTGAATTTGATGCGTGTACCTGCAAGTGAATTGCGGCGGTCATCGACGAGTTCAAGCAGGGGTAAAACATCCGCAGCATTCCAGTCACGGCGCATTAATTCTTCACGCGCAGCCACAGGATCAGGTGCGCCGCGAATCACTTTGATAACTTCGTCAATGTTCGCTACCGCAATTGCCAAGCCAATCAAGGTATGGGCCTTGTCACGCGCTTTATTGAGAAGGAATGCAGTACGGCGAATAATTACTTCTTCACGGAACGTTACAAAGGCTTGTAATACTTCACGCAGATTCATTTGTTGCGGGCGACCATTATTGAGAGCCAAACAATTGACACCAAAGCTAGTTTGCATCGGGGTGTAGGCAAAAAGTTGCGAAAGCACAACATCAGGCACAGCATCACGTTTGGTTTCAATTACCACACGTACCCCTTGCTTGTCAGATTCGTCACGGAGGTCTGAGATGCCTTCAATCTTTTTTTCGCGGACGAGTTCAGCAATTTTCTCAACTAATTTTGCTTTGTTGACTTGGTATGGCACTTCAGTGACGATGATCGCCATGCGCCCGTTTTTCATTTCTTCAAACTCGGTGCGTGCGCGCATGATGACCGAGCCGCGTCCTGTGTGCGCTGCAGCATAAGCCCCTGCGCGACCAAGGATTAACCCGCCTGTAGGAAAATCTGGTGCAGGGCAATGGGCGATCAAATCATCTACCGTTGCGGTAGGATTATCAATGAGGTGGATGGTCGCATTGATGACCTCACCTAAATTGTGCGGCGCAATATTGGTTGCCATTCCGACAGCAATTCCGCTCGCGCCGTTCACCAACATATTGGGAAAACGTGCAGGCAATACGGTTGGCTCTTTCTCAGAACCATCGTAGTTTTCTTGGAAATTCACAGTGTCCTTGTCAATGTCTTCAAGCAACGCAAGTTGTGAGACTTTTGCAAGGCGTGATTCAGTATAACGCATCGCAGCAGCGCGATCCCCATCCATCGACCCAA
Source organism: Rickettsiales bacterium (assembly GCA_036770365.1). Classification (GTDB taxonomy): domain Bacteria; phylum Pseudomonadota; class Alphaproteobacteria; order Rickettsiales; family UBA998; genus DAIPJH01. Next base: position 33,727 of record DAIPJH010000012.1, on the reverse strand, counting down.
AATTACCCTGACCGTCAATTAGCTTGAGCGACATGGAAAATGTCTGTGCCATACGCACGAGCGCGTCATAAATCGCAGAGTCACCATGCGGGTGATATTTACCCATAACATCCCCGACGATACGGGCGGATTTTTTATAAGCTTTGTTGAAATCACAGCCGATTTCGTGCATGCCAAATAAAATGCGACGATGCACAGGTTTTAGACCATCACGCACATCAGGAATCGCCCGCGACACAATTACGCTCATCGCGTAATCAAGATAGGATTTTTTCATTTCCGATTCGATGGAAACAATGCGGATATTCTTCGCTTCTTCGGTCATGGTGGACTCACACTTAACGGCTTGAATTTATAACCAAGCATGTTTAGCAGAGCGCGGGGAGGGATGCAATCAGGGAATGAGGATTTTCACCTTGTTATGAAACAAACTCATTTGTCACGCTGATTGCTGTTTATGTTGGCGAGAGGTTTTAAGAGCGCAAGTTTTTCTGCATGGTTCATAGATGAATTAGTGACTTGATCTCTTAGTTCTCCTGCGCTTTGTGCGAGTTTCGTATGCATGGATTGTAATAGCCCAGCCTGTTGTTCTGGCGGGAGTGTTTTGAGGTGGGCAAGAGCGTTTTTCCATGAAATATCAATGAATATTGGCGTTATATGTTCTTCGGGATTGAGTGTTGACGGATTGTGTGTGGTTGTTTGATGCAAGAGTGAAAGTTTATCCATCTCTGCTTGCGCGCTTCCCGTTATGCGAGCCGCAGTTTGTGTATAAAATTCAGCAACGAGTGCATCCCATTTCTCAGCAAAGCCATCTTGTTGCGTGTCGATGGTGAGGAACGATCCTCCGTTATGCTCTTGTTTTGCGGGGATGAAGGCATAGTCTATTCTTGCTTTGTGTAAGGCACTTATCAGGCTGTCTGCACCGTGCGTATCATCCAATGTATCTGAAACAACGTTTATTTTGATGATACTGTTTTCGTGTTCGCCAGTATAGACAGGGAAATCTTCTTTGTTACCGACAATGTCGGGCATCAATATATTAAGGGATTTACCAATTTTGTCTGCATGGTCGTAAATTGCTTGTTCGGACATGTGATGCTCTATGTTGTTATTTTATAGTGATAGTATGGAAAGATATGGTGCATTGCAATCAATAATGTGGTGGTGGGGTTTCTTCGGATGCGTCGCGCATGGGGCTGCCATCAGAATTATTTTTAATCGTTTCATTCACTCTTTCAAGAGCTTCACGTAACAATGAGATTTCTTTTTGTTGTGCATAAAGCTCATCACTGAGCTGTGACACTTCATGCTCTAAATATGCGATTTTTTCTTCTAAATGGGTGGTCATACTGTGGCTTTCAGTGAGTGTCATTCTAACGAAGGCTGGAATATAGAGAAAAATTAGATTGGATACCAGTATTCGCTGGCATGACAAGAAAATTATAAGAAAAATCATAGCATCACGTGGGAGATGAAGTTATAAACATGGCGTAGTTGTAAATGATGCGTCACCTGCGAGCGTTGCAATTCAGTGTAAAGGTTGTCATGCCACTGAAAAGTGGCATCTCACTTCTAGATCCTAGCATTCGCTGGAATGATAGAAAAACTGGATTGCTTCGCTCCTTGTAGGTGACTTGGAGTAAAGGGGATGATGCATGTCACATAACAGTTTTGGGCATATTTTTAGAATTACGACATGGGGCGAGAGCCATGGGGCCGCGATTGGTTGCGTTGTGGATGGTGTGCCGCCGCAGATTCCACTGAGCGTGGATGATATTCAGCCTTACCTTGATAAACGTCGTCCTGCGCAGTCACGTTTTACGACGCAGCGTAAGGAAGAAGATAAGGTTGAAATTCTCTCAGGCGTGTTTGAGGGGATGACAACGGGCGCGAGTATTTCGCTTGTTATTCATAACACTGACCAGCGTTCTAAGGATTATTCAGAGATTGCCACGCAGTATCGCCCCGGACATGCGGATTATACGTATGATGCAAAATATGGTATTCGTGATTATCGCGGCGGTGGGCGTTCTTCAGCGCGTGAAACAGCGGTGCGTGTGGCTGCGGGTGCGATTGCTCGTAAAATCATTGCATCTGTTGGTATAGAGGTGCGCGGTGCGCTGGTGAGTATGGGTGAACACGGGATCGACCGCACTGCGTGGGATTGGAGGCAGGTAGACGAAAATCCATTTTTCTGCCCTGATGCGAGGGCTGCGCTTGCGTGGGAGGGTTATTTGGACGGAATTCGTAAAGCTGGGTCTTCGGTGGGTGGCGTCGCGGAGGCAGTCGCGTTTGGTGTACCTGCGGGGCTTGGTGCGCCGCTTTATGCTAAGTTAGATGCGGATATAGCCTCTGGCATGATGAGCATTAATGCGGTCAAAGGCGTGGAAATTGGTGATGGTTTTGCGGCTTCTACACTTCGCGGTGAGGATAACGCTGACCGTATGCGTATGAAAGACGGTAAAGTTGAATTTTTGAGTAATCATGCTGGCGGGATCTTGGGTGGGATTTCTTCGGGGCAAGAGGTGGTGGTGCGCGTCGCATATAAGCCAACTAGTTCATTGCTGATTCCTGTGGAGTCTATTAACCGCGAAGGCGAAGAGATCATGGTACAGACCAAAGGTCGTCATGACCCGTGTGTGGCAATTCGCGGTGTACCTGTGGCGGAGGCGATGCTGGCGATCGTGTTGGCGGATCATGTGTTGCTGGCGAAGGCGCATGGGAAGTTGGTGATGGGGCTTCCCAAATGATTCTTGGTATAGGCAGTGATATTGTGAATATTAACCGTATTGAGCGGGCGTATATGCGCTTTGGTGCGCGGTTTGTGGCACGGTGTTTTACTTCGCGGGAATATGAAATCGCAATGAAAAAAGCGCATCTGGGGACGCGGGCGGTGGCGGAGAGTTTGGCAAAGCGATTTGCCGCAAAAGAAGCGATGGCAAAGGCTCTTGGTAACGGGATTGCGGGAGGCGTAAAGCTTCGTGATTTGGAAGTGGTGAGTTTGCCGTTGGGTCAGCCGTCGATGGTGCTGCATGCTCAGGCATTAATGTTACTTGCCCATATGACACCAAAGGGACACCGCGTCAAACTACATGTGAGTCTGAGTGACGATACAGATTATGCACAAGCATTTGTAATTATTGACGCGGTGGGTGTGTAGCTTTCATAGCATTGTCAAAAGCTTCCGCCAATTTTGCGCGCTCTTCAGGGGTTAGTTTTTGTGACACTTCAATCGTTGCCTTGGTAAAGTGAATCATACTTTTGTTACGTAGATTAGCGATCGCTTGGGATTGTTCCATGTATGTTTTGGCGTTGAAATCTTTAGCACGCAACACATTTAAGGATGCTTTACGCATCTCTTCTACTTTGTCTTTGTCCGCATCTGCTTTCTCGCGTGCTTTTGCAAAGCTGTCTTGAAGATATAGAGATTTCTCTGCATCTAGTGTTGTCGCAAATTTATCAAGCTCAATTTTCCATGGTGATTCTGGCTTGCCATGCGGATGTTTGTGTTCAGCCATCATGTCGTGTGGTGGTGGAAAGATGCCCGCAGACATATGCCCTGTTACGATACCAGCGAGGAGAAGATTGATGCCAAGAGAGGCAAAAAGGGTGAGTTTTAACGTGTTATTCATAGTGATCCCCAATCTTGATAATTGATGTTATCTGCCGTAACATATGCTGAGGGAGAAGATGTTTGTGTAAGTTCTTGTATCGTGGATGTTGTGCCTAGATCACGCCCAACGATGATGCCGAGTAGTAGTAAGCATACGCAAGCAAAAGCAGGGGCAGGAGTAAGGTAGCTCATGAGAATGTCGCCAAGTGCGCTGAAAGTTGGGCGTGTGTAGGTCGTATGCTGGGTGCGCGGCGCGAAGGCTGCCTGCGCTATGATGCGGTGTACAAGGTCATCCGATGGGGTTTCAAAAGAACGCATACGCAGCAAAGCGTTTAGTGCTTGATGTTCAGATTGTGTCATGCGTGCAGAAAGTCTATCTGCGGAGTTTTGTGGCTGCCTGAGCCAAGTTGAGATATGTTTCATCATGTTTCTTGTCCTGTTATCATACCGTCATACCAGCGCAAGCTGAAATGATAGTGAATTACGTCTCTTCGTTCTTATTACGTATCAACTAAATAAAATGCTTCAATTTTTCTTTCAAATTCAGCTTCCCGCGCATTACTAGTGATTGGAGTGTCTTAATCGGTATGCCCATAATGTCGGCGGCTTCTTGATTGCTGACACCTTCATAAAAGCAGAGGTTAAGGGCGGTCTGTTGGCGTTTGGGGAGGCTGCGCATGGCTTCTTCTAACATCGTTTGCTTGCGGCGTTCTTCAATGACTTTGAGTGTGTCTTGATCAGGAGATTCATCAGGAGTGTCCCATCCTGTAGGAAGGCTGGAAGGTTTTTTCTTGCGCAGTTCATCAAGGCAAAGATTGACGATGACACGGTAAAACCATGTGGTGAATTTAGTGCTGCGATCATTATGCCAATGTTCAGGGTTTTTCCATACGCGTAAGAAACCTTCTTGTACGATATCTTCTGCTTCGGCCTTGCGACCCATATAGCGGTAAGCAAGCCCATAAAAGCGGCGGCTATGACGTTCTACTAGTGCAGAAAAAGCAGGGGAAACGCCTAGTTTTACCTGTTCCATTAGGAGTTCATCGGGAAGGTTCTCCCATGTAACGCTGTCGGTTTTTTCATAAGGAAATGGGGGCGCGGCACTGCTGCCTTTGCTCGAAGGAGAAATGTCGCGCCCTGTAGGTCTGGAGGAGAATATCACGTTGGCGTTTACCTTATGTGATGTGTATGTTTATTGGGATTTTTCATCTTTTGTTTTATCGTCTTTTGGTGCAGTGGTGCTTTGCATGGTTTTGCGCTCTTCCATCATTTTTTTCATGCGTTCAGAGCGTTTTTTTTCACCATATGCTTTCATTTCATCTTCGGTGATCGCACCATCATTGTTAGTATCGGTTTCTTTGAAGCGTTCTGCGACAAAAACGTCATGCTCTGCTTTGGTGACTTTACCATCACCATCTTTGTCCATGGTTTTGAACAAAAAGTTAGGGCGCATGGCTTTGTGGTCACCCATAGGGCCTTTTTCGCCCATAGGACCTTTACTTTCTGCATGAGTAGGAGTAGGCGAGGTCTCTCCTTCAGGTGTAGATCCAGCGTAGGCAGTCATTGCAAGTAGAGCAAAGGTTGCGCTAAGTGCTGTGAGGGTTAATTTTCTTGGCATGATGTATTCCTTTCAGTAGTTGAGTTAGAGTTTTGAACGGTTTTGTAGCAGCATAGTTTAGTCGATATAGACGCGTTTATGTTCTCTGCCGCCTTGACGGTTCCAGCCTTTGATGGGCTTATGATTATAATTTCGGTCTTCATCACAATCTTCTTGGTATGTCGCATTCCAATGATTGTTCTTGTTGCGACGATGACCATGATCGTGATCGTAGTAGCGATTATCGTCATAGCCTAGAATATCGCGCGTTAGTGTGTAAATATTGGGCTTCACATAGATGGGGCGTGGTTGTTGAATCACAGTGATATGTTTTTCTACAATCACAGGATAATGGGTTATAGGTTGCTCTGGATAATGATATTCGAGCGCGTCATTATTATAGTAATAAGATTGTGTTGGGATGGCTGTTGCGGTGATGGGTGTATTGTTGACTGTTTCCCATGAGCCATCAGGTTGTAAACATGCTGTGCTGTAGCCTTGCTGAATACGACCACCCACATAGATGTTTTGGGTGAATTCTCGGCAGTAATCGCCAGCGTAGGATGAGGCCGTTGGAAGTGCGCCGAGGCTTGTGCTTAGAGCAGTGAGTAACAAAAGAGTAGGGTATGCCGGTTTCATATAATACACCATGATTCTACCGCTGGATTAGACATCATTGTATAGCGGTATTGTCTTTTATACGCACGCAATAAAAAAACTCTTCGAAAGATTTTAAAGATGTTTTTTGTGAAGCCTTCTTAACGATTCTTCAATGATTCAGATTTACAGTGATGACTTGTGGGAATTTAAGATAGATATGATTAAAATTGTAGCCATGATTGATCTGCATGAAAGAGCCTAATTTGATGTCTACCATTCACGCACTGAAGCAGGAACGTGACCGCTTTGTGGCGTTCGCTTTTGCATCCGCAGATATTTTGTTAGAATTAGATCGTGAGGGTGCGATCATTTATGCAAACGGTGCGATTTTAGGGGTGCTTGATAAAACCCCAGAGGAAATGCAGGGTGTTCATTTTTGTGAGTTGGTTACATCGCAAGATGTTGAAAAAGCTCGTGAGATATTGAATGGATTAACCAAAATACAACGCATGGAAAAAGTAGATCTGACACTCAAGGGACGTGGCAACGACATCATGCAGGTGCAGGTGTCAGGATTTCATCTTGGGCATATGCGTGACAATATTTATCTCTCGATCAGTATTCCACGTGAAAAAAACAATCTCAATGAAGAATTTTTTAAGCGTGATCTTTATACAGGGCTTTTGAAGAAAGATAATTTTGTTGAGATCGCTAATGAGCGTTTGCGTGAAGCAGAAGAAGCTGGCGAAAATGTGCGTTTAACGCTATTGGATTTCCCTAACTTGAAAGAATTGTTAGATTCTTTACCTGCGGATAAATCTGCTGAATTGATTGCAGAGATAGGTGAATATTTGCGTTCAAAATCACTTGATGGTGATATGGCGGGAATGATTTCTGAGGGCGCATACTCGATGGTGCATGATAGTACGGTGAGTGTGGAGCAGTTGACACGTGATATTTTGCATATCACAAGGAAGCTTGATCCCAAAGGTAAAGGGCTTGAGGCACGTACATCGACTTTGGATACGAAGTCAGGGCGTTTGAATCCTTCTGACTCAGCTAATGCGTTGCTTTATACCATTAATAAATTTGCTTCTAGTCAAGGAGAAGATTTCAACCTTGAGTCTTTGGCGGATGGTTATCAGGATATGCTTTCTGACACTGTGGAGAAAATCACCGGATTTAATCGTGTGGTGGATGGCGAGGAATTTGACGTTGCATTTCAACCGATTGTTGATCTGCGCAGTGGGATGATCCATCATTTTGAGTCGCTAGTGCGGTTAAAAGCGGGTTCGCAGTTCAGTAATCCTTTTGAGTTTATTACCTTTGGTGAAGAGTCTGGCACAATTTTGGAGTTCGATCTGTTGATGGTGCAGCGGGTAATTGACGTGCTGCATGAGGTAAGCAAAGGCGGAAATAAACCCGTTATTGCGGTGAATCTCTCTGGAAAATCATTGTCATCGACGTTGTTCATGGACGCACTAGAAGGTGTTTTAGCGAAGGCGGATCGTCGTCGTAAGCAGGTCATTATCGAAATTACAGAGTCATGCCGTATTTTGGATATTAAGCGTGCCAATGTGTTTGTGCAGCAGCTTCGTGGTGCGGGTAACAAGGTGTGTCTTGATGATTTTGGGACAGGTGAATCTTCATTTGATTATTTGCGTAATATTCAGGTCGATTATGTGAAAATTGATGGGTCGTATGTTAAAGAATCTATTTTGACACAGCGGGGACGTGAAATGCTGCGTGCGATGGCAGCTTTGTGTAAAGACCTCGGTATGGTGACGATTGGTGAATTTGTTGAGGATGATAAATCTGCTAAATTCTTGTGGGAATGCGGTGTGCCTTTTGGTCAGGGCTATTATCTTGGTAAACCAGATACTAATGCTGAAATATTGTCTTTATGTCATAAAGCCTCTCCGCTTTATCCTGGTATTACTCGCGTGCGAGATTTTAGCGATAAGTCCAATAAAAAATGGTGGGCGAAGAAGGATTAGTCAGGATTCAGGAATTCTTGAGATGATGCTTGCATTTATCCCATATTCTATATCCTGCTTGAGCTTCCCCTCACTTTCCTTTACATCTGTGGCTTCAATTTATGGAGCGCGAAATCATGTTTTCATCTTTAGAGCGGTTGCTGGCGTGGCGTTATATGCGTTCCAAGCGCAAAGAAGGCTTTGTGTCCGTGATTACATTGTTTTCAACGCTGGGGATTATGCTCGGTGTGGCGACGTTGATTTTGGTGACGTCGCTGATGAATGGCATTCGTGAAGAGATGCTTTCTAATTTTCTAGGAATTGACGGTGAAGTGACGATTTATCCTTATGAAAAGGCACTTTATGGGGCGAACGCTCTTGTGGCACAGGTGAAGTCTGTGGATGGTGTCACACAAGCATTGGCACGTATCGAAGGGCAGGTGATGGTCACGGCGAATCGTGCAGATGGAAAATCTGGTTCGCAGGCGTTGGGTGCGCAAGTGTATGGTATTCATGCGAGTGATGTTGAGGTACGTACTAAACTTAAAAATGCGATGACACCTGAAGCGCGCACATCATTTGCAGAAAATGGCGGGGTGATTTTGGGGCAGCGTCTGGCTGAAAATCTAGGGCTGCACGTGGGTGATTCCATTACATTGATCTCTCCTCAAGGGCGAGCAACGTTTGCGGGGATGGTTCCGCGCATTAAATCCTATCCTATTGCTGGGACGTTTTCTTTGGGGATGCATGAGTTGGATGCGTCGTTAGTGTTTATGCCCTACGTGGATGCGGTGAGTTTCTTTGCGCTATCGCAACCTGATGTGGGGGGTGATGTCGCAAGTGCCATAGAGGTTAAGGGGATATCCCCTGATGGCGCAGATGCTTTGGCTCTCTCCATTGCACAGACAACAGGAGGAAAATATCGTGTGTATGGCTGGCAGCAGGCGCATGCGTCTGTATTTGCGGCATTAGCAGTACAACGTAATGTGATGGTAGTGATTTTGGCACTGATTATCGTGGTAGCGGCCTTTAACATCATCTCAGGCTTGATTATGCTTGTGCAGGGCAAAGGCAAAGAAATTGCGATCTTACGTACCATGGGAGCGACGCGTGGAATGATTCTACGGATATTCTTGATGGCGGGGATGGGGATTGGTGTGATGGGGACATTGCTTGGCTTGGTGCTGGGTTTGTTTGCCGCGATCAATCTTGAATCTTTGCGCCAAGCATTAGAACGGGTGCTAGGAGTTGAGCTTCTCCCTGCAAATATTTATTTTCTTTCAACGCTACCCACGCGAACGGATGTTTCTGAAGTTTTTATTATTGTGGTGTCGTCGCTTCTATTATGTTTTTTGGCGACGCTTTACCCTGCATGGCGGGCGTCATCTCAGCAGCCTGCGGACGCGTTGCGGTATGAGTGATCCCCAGTAGCCAGTGGCTTTAGTTATGGTTTAGTTCTGCGGTGTGGTGTTTGGTCTGCTTTGCCATTTCTGCATATGAAATGGATTTTTCATGCTCACGCTTGCTGGTGTGTGTATGCTGTGCTTCTTTATGATGTGTCTGTTTTTTATGCTCTTGTGTATTGCCTAAATGGCTCACGGCAGACACTTTAGACACAGGGGTAGTATCCGGACTGTTTACTGTGTGACCATTGACGGAGAAGTTTGTTGCGTTTGGTTTGTCGTCAGTGATAACACTTTTTGTTGAAACAGAAGAAATTTCTGCTGTATCAGCCGTGGTTGTTGAGGTGTTTGCTGTCTGTTGTTGTGTTGGTTCAGGTTCGCTTTCGTGGCGTGGGTTACCAAAAAATGCGCCGATGATGCGTGTGCTGATATACATCGTGGTGGCGGCAATAAAGCTATAACCAATATCTGCTACGCTAAATTCTGCTAAACGTGCGAAGCGTGTTTCACTGTCGAGCATATATTGCTCGCCTTTTGCTTTGACAAGTTTTTCATTGGTTTTGTCAAATTTTTCAAGCCACCCATCTGACATTTTTTTCATTTTTGGATTGTTCTCATTGCGGAAAACACCAGCGATGGCTTTGCCCCATTTATGGAAATAATAGTCATTACCTTTGAAGGGAATGCCTATATGTGAGAGTGGGTTTTTTTGTTGAGCAAAGGCGTAGTTGATGCCAATGACCGTGGCGACACCTGCCAAGCGACCAGCAAAGATGCTGCTCCAGCTTTGATCTGGCTCATTAGCGACTTGTTTGTGGCGCGCTTCAATCAGTTTTTGTTCTTCGTACGTTTTGTTTTTTTGACCTAAAGCCGCGTCGGTTTTACTAATAATCTTTTCTTTTTTATCTTCTAACCATTTGATTGGGAACATGAAAATAAATCCACCTGTGCAGAGTGCGGCAAGTGTGATCTGGCTTACAGCTTTCTTTTTGGATAACGCTGTTTCAAGACCCATAGTAAGCTTGTCAATATAGCCTTTTTCTTTTGCAGCTTCTGGTACATGTTCTTTGATGATTTGTGTGAGATTGGTTCTGCTCTTACTTTTGATGTCTTCTTCAAATTTATCAAATAGATCTGCGAGAGATTTACTGTAATTCTCGACATGTTCAGGGTTGTTTTTTGCAAAGATTTGATTGCCTGCTGCCTTGGTTTTTAACGCATCTTTAAGGGTGCTGAAGGCTTTTTCACCTTGTTGTTTTTCTTGATCAGATTTGGGTTTTCCTTGCCGAAATGCCCAGCTATCTTTAAAGCGTTCTGCGAGTTCATCAAAAACGGGCGCGCCTTTTTTGTTGCGTACATAGTCAGTCACGACAACAGAGATGCCTGCGTTTGCAATCCAGCCAATGGCATAGTAGGTGATAGCATTGAATATTTTTTCACCCGTAGTGTGTGGGTAATGTTTGTTGTGTGGATTGGTGTTGCTAGGCGCAGCATAATCTTGCGTCTGATGAGTATCAGACGATGTTGTTTTCTCATTGGTTTGTATAGTTTTTTGCGGCATTTAATTCAGTCTAGATCAATGTAGCTAATATTCCCTATTGTTACATTAGCACATGCTGAAATGATTAGGCGTGAAGATTAAATGAAATATATACAGTTATTTTTTGTTGTTATGTGTATTTATATAATATTTAACAGTATGTTAAATATTATAATGCTGTGCTTTCAGCCAGCGACTACCAGGTTTGATCGCAGGAATGTCTGTTAAGTAGGCAGGGATATTGTCTGCCTCGAAGGTTGGAACGTCAAGGGTTAGTAAGGAAATAAGGGGGAAGGGAAGGTTGTGTGTGCCGCTTGAGCGGTCAATTAGGCTGGCTTCGCCGACTACTTTTGCACCGTAGCTTTCGATGCAGGTGACGGTTTCGAGGGAAGATTTGCCTGTTGTCACTACATCTTCGACCAATAATACTCGTTGACCTTGTTCGAGATGAAATCCGCGACGTAGGGTGAATGCGCCGTTTTCACGTTCGCAAAAGATGCCGTTAATGTCGAGTTGACGCGCCATTTCATAGCCAACGACCACACCGCCCATGGCAGGAGCAACCACGATGTCAATGTCTGTTCCGATTGTTTCGTGTACACGTTTGGCGAGTTCTGCGCAGAGACGTCCTGCGCGTGCAGGATTCATCAGCACGCGAGCGCATTGTAAATAGGTATCGCTATGCAGCCCTGAAGAGAGGATAAAGTGTCCTTTGAGCAGTGCTTGCGCGTCTAGAAATTCTTGGGTAATTTGTTCGGTCTGCATGATGTTTCCGCATGTGTTTCATGCTCGAGTTGGTAAGCGATTCATCTTGGGCTGTCAATCATAGAGTTTTTACAGAAGGAGGGATGTTGAGATAAATAATAGTTATGCAAACCATGCACTTTTCACTAGACCTTTATCTGTTAAGAAGTATAAAACTCTTGTTAATGTTTGTGATGCGCATGGTCGTGTGGTTTCGTGCGTGTATAGAGGGTATGGAGGCGGATATGCTAAAGCAGCTTTTAAGATTTTTCCCTGGGGATGAATGGTTGCCTGTTAAGCGTCAGGTAAATGGTAAAGAAGGTGAGTGGTGGAAAAAGCTTAACCGCGGTACTCGTCTAAGCTTTGGCCAAATGACGCAGCCTGAACTCTCAGGACGTGATTTGGTGGTGGGGGATACCTGCCGTTATGACTTTGGTAGTGCGCATTTTGTTGCTTATTTGTTGGAAGAAGCAGATGTGACCGATGCTGGACGTGTGGTAGCGCAGATCATCGTGGCGGATGGGCGTCGTGATGAGTGTTATCTTGCCATTTCTAAACGGATCAATGAAGTTGATCAAAAGCGTTTATTGGATGAGGATGTGTTAGAGCAAGTGCGTACGCAATCGACTTCGCCTCGGTTACATTTGCGTGCCAGTGGGGTTGTTGGGTTTGCGCCGTGGGTGGTGGAGACTTACCGCAAGCAAATCAGTGGGATTCGTGGTCGTAAGGCGTTGCTTGGACGTGATCGAGCGTTTGATTACACTCTGTTTGTGAGTCCAAATAATGAAAAAGCTATTGAGATTGAACAGTATGAGGATGGAACATGTGATATGTTCCTAACGGTTTATCGTCCTGCGTCGGATATTCTGTCTATTTTGCATGCTATGCGCCCTGATGTAGAGAAAACGCATCCTGTGCTTGTAAAAAATAGTGGTGTACATGAAATTGAAGAAGACGCTGTGGTGGCAGCGGCAGAGCCTGTGCGTGTATCAGGGCAGAAGCTTGCGGATATTCGTGCGCAAATTCAGCTTACTGTTGAGCAGGAACGTGAGAAATTACGTTCTCAAGCAAAGGCGGATATTGTTGCTAAGGCGCAAGAGCAGGCAAAATCTGAGCAATTTGTTGAGGTAAGTTTAGCGGATATTAAGCCTGCGGCGGCGAAGGTAGATGTGAAGCCTGCACCAGATGCATCGGTTACCTTGACATTCGAGCAGCTTAAAAAAGCACAGCAGACCAAGCAAGCTCAATCCTCTGTGGTTGCCACTCCCGTTGCACAAGCTCCAGTGTTGGTGACACCTGAGGTAAAGAAGCCTGATGTTCCGTCTGTTGGGGCAGAGAAGTCTGAGGCGTTAATAGTGGCTGAAATAGTGGCTGATGTCATTCATGATGAGCCTGTTAAAATTGAGATGGAAGGGGATGCGCCAATTGTGGTTGCTGAACCTGCGGTGTCTCGTGAGCCTTCGGAAACGCGTATTGACTGCCATATTCGTGTAGCTGCAAAGATTATTGATGAGGCATTGCGTGCCGATTTGCGTTTGGAAGATGTGGTGCGTAAAGCCTTAGGTCTTAAGATCGCGCCGGCAGAAACGGTTAGTTTTGCACTTCATCTTTCGGAGAAGGAATATCATGATCTTGCTGAGCGGTATGGTTGTAAACCTGAAGAAAAACAGGCGATTCATGCCATGATCATAGAAGAGTTGGTGGATTTTAGTGGTGAGCGTTCGCGCATCACTGCGCCAGCAAAACGTGCAAGCAGCGATAACCATTTTTAGCCTTTGCTTTACATTGGGATAACTGTTGATAAAGTGTGCTGATGGTAAGGAGTAATCGCTATGGTGTGGTCTATGTCTGGTTTTGACGTTAAAAGTGTTGTGCGCGTTGCGCTTTGTTTGACGATGATGAGCGGTGTGGCTCAGGCGGCGTCGCCAGTACAAGATCGCTCGGCGGGTTTTTGCGATATTACTCCTTCGGTTAAAGTAAAGGGGATGCCAGCTACAGATGATATTTGGAAATCCAATAAAATGGCAAAGCCTGCGGGTAAATCGCAGTATACGCAGGGTAAGCTTTTGTTTTTGACAGGACATGTTTATGATGCGAATTGTCATCCTTTGCGTGGTGCGAAAGTAGAAATCTGGCATGCAAACGAGAAGGGTAAATATGTTAGCCCTGATGAGGCAGACTTTGCGAATCCTTACCCTCTATTCGCAGGATCAGGCGCAACCCTTACCAATAATGATGGTGAGTACGGCTTTGAGACGATTGTACCTGCGTCGGTAAAAGGTGCTGCGCCTCGTATCAACGTGCGGGTGATGCATCCTAAGATCAAGACGATGACCACGGTGATGTATTTGGGGAGTCATGGTGTTGAAAAGGCGACCAAAAAAATGTCGGTAGTATCACGTGCTTTGTTGAATGCAAAAGTATCGGATACAACGGCAAAAGATGGCAGCCCTGCGGCGCGTGCGATTTTTGATATTACCGTTAAGGGCAAAGACCCTTACGCGAAGTTTTAAAATGCACGGCGGGTTGGTGTCAACGCAATGGTTGGCAGAGCATTTGTACGATGTTGATCTGCGCATTGTGGATGCGACCTATTATTTACCGAATGAGGACAGGGACGCACGTGCAGAGTTTATTGCGCAGCATATTCCTAGGGCATGTTTTTTTGATGTGGATGCGTGTTGTGATGCATCACAGCCTTATCCACATATGTTGCCTGATGCGCAGATATTTTCGCGTTATATGACGGAACTAGGCATTACTAATTGTGATAAAGTGATTATTTATGATGCCAAAGGGCTTTTTAGCGCGGCGCGTTTGTGGTGGATGTTGCGTCTTTTTGGGCATGACGCTGCGCGCGTGGCGGTGCTTGATGGTGGTTTGCCCAAATGGGTTGCTGAGGAGAGGGTCTGTGCATCTGGTGAGGAATGTGCATCTGTTGTATCTGCGCCTTATTTTGCGGATGCGTTGGATGTTTCACGCGTGTGTAGCGCGAATGATGTATTAGAGAATCTTAAAACACGGACAAAAATAGTGCTGGATGCGCGTGGTGCGGCGCGGTTTTCTGGGAGTGTTGCTGAACCTAGGGTGGGGGTGCGTAGTGGACATATTCCTCATAGTATCAATATTCCCTATTTGAGCGTACTTGATGAGCCTTATAGTACGATGAAATCATCTGTTGGGTTGTGCGATCTTTTTACAGCGGCGGGTGTGACAAAGGATAGTCATGTGATCACAAGTTGTGGGTCAGGAGTGACCGCTTGTGTGTTGGTACTCGCTCTTTACCAGATTGGGATGGATGCGGTACAGGTGTATGATGGGGCGTGGGCGCAGTGGGGGACGCTTGCGCATACGCCTGTAGAAACTTCATAAAACTGTCATACTTATCATGTGTTTTTATGTTATAATGCTAAAGATGAAAAACTATTTTTAGACAAGTAATCGTGATGAACGCAGAGATGATGACACAGGGACAAGCGGTGGTGCAGCCGCCTCAGGCGGGTGCGGTGCTGACGCCTCCGCATGTCTCTCATGCTTTGGTTGCGACCGTTGCGGGTGCAGCTGGGGTGGCGTTGTTAGGTGCGTTGGCTGTGGGGGCATTGGATATCACAGGTGCTACTGATCATCTTACCTCCTCTTATTATGATCCGACGACTGGTACGGGGGCTGCGGTAAATGTGGTCAAGGGCGCGCTGGCATTGTCGCCGGATGAATTAGCTAATCATGGCATTATGTTGAAACCTGATGTACCCACTATGTGGGATAAAATTGTGACTTTTTTGAGTTCGCATGATGCGGCGTTGAAGGATGTCCCTGCTGCGGAAGCTCAAAAAATGGTGGAGCAGATGCATGTGATGCGTATGCCTGATGGTTCATGGGTCCAAGGGCTTACGGTTGAAGATTTAAAAAAGACTGTTGAGGCATTGTCAAAAGATAATCCAACACTTGCCGCGTGGTTTGCTGAAAATAATAGCCGTTTGACAGATGTTTATATGGAGCGTGATGTTACAGAGCAGGTGAAAGCGGCAGCAGCAACAGCCAAAGGTGCGGCTCAGGCGGTGACGTTACCAAAAGTAGAGGCAGATAATGTCATGAAATTTGTGCATGATAATGGCGCAAAGCTTAATCTTACAACGTTGTCTGCACAAGATGTTGCGGATATGCGTAACGTGTCAAGTCAGCATGTGCTGATTGATGGAAAATCCTATAATCTCACTGTAGACAAAAATACATATAACCCTGTAGAATTTATGAAAGCACTACACAAAATTGACGGTTTTGATGTCAAGGGGTCAGTGTCTATGCTTGATGGTGCAAAATGGGGTGCGTTGATCGGTGGTGCAAAAGTAGGGATGCAGTCTTTGGGTGAGCATCGTGAGATGGAACAACAATTTGCACAGGCTCAACAAATGAGCTGGCAGCAGCGCATTGGCGCGCAACAGCAAGCGGCGACGGCGTTGCTTCAAGCGCGTGCGGCACGTGAAGCTCAAGACTGGGCGACGCGTACGACCGCAGCGAGTGGGCAATCCGTTTCTTGCCCAACCGTCTAATTTTCTTTTTATTGTTTTTTCGTTTGCGAAGTCTTTCGTTAGGGCTTAATCTGCGCGCCTATACTCTTTTGAAAAGGAATTTCTCAAGTTAGGTAAGGTAATGTGTAGTAAGATTTACATGAGCCGAAGCCTGACGAGGGAGAAAACTTACATCAAATAAGTGTAGTGTATCATTTTATGAATGTGACCTGTAGATTATGCTGTATTTTTCTAAGTTAAAAATTGCGAGTTTGTTGGCGTTCTGCCTTGTGTTTGTGTATCTTGCTTTGCCGTCGATGATGCCTGTGCAGTATCGTGATAAGCTGCCAAAATTTTTGCAAGGTAGCACTGTCAATCTTGGGTTAGATTTGCGTGGAGGTTCACACCTTCTGCTTCAGCTTGATTTCAAATCTTATATGCGCGATCAGACCGAAAATTTGCGTTCAGACATGCGTGCGGCACTACGCAAAGCTGATATCGGTTATAATGGTGTGAGTGTGGAGGGTAAGGAAGTCGTCGCGGACATTAAGCGTGAGACGATTAAGGATGATTACCCCCTTTCTAAGGTGATTCGTGAGATGGATTCTGGGTTGGATTACACCGGGGATGGTAATCTTGTGCGCGTGCATTATTCTGATAAGGCGTTGCGTCAGAAACAGGTGCAGTTGATTGAACAATCCATAGAGATCGTAGGGCGTCGTATCAATGAATCTGGTTTGAAGGAGCCTATCATTCAGCGTCAAGGTGAAGACCGTATTTTGTTGCAAGTTCCAGGGTTGGATAATCCACAACATTTGAAAGAGATTCTAGGCAAGACGGCAAAAATGACGTTTCATTTGGTCAATGATAGTGTGACAGAGGCGCAGGCGTTGGCTGGGAATGTACCGCTTGGTACGAAGCTTGTTGGAGAAGATAGTGGCAATAAGATGACCCCTAATGAGAAGACGCGTCAAATTCCTATTTTTACGCGGGTGGAGCTTTCGGGGGAGATGTTGACGGGTGCAGCTGTAACGTACGATGAAAATAATCAGCCTGCAGTTTCCTTTAAATTCAATACGGCGGGAGCGCGGAAGTTTGGGGATATCACCCGTGATAATATCAATAAGCCATTTGCTATCGTTTTGGATGATAAAGTGATTACCGCACCCGTTATTCGTAGCGCAATTTTGGGTGGGAGTGGTGTTATCTCTGGCAATTTCACGGTGCAGCAAGCTAATGATTTAGCCTTATTATTGCGTGCGGGCGCATTGCCTGCGCCGCTTGCAGTGGTGGAAGAACGTAGCGTTGGTCCTAGCCTTGGTGCAGATTCAATTGATGCGGGGATTATTTCTGCAGAAGTTGCTTTTGCGGGAATCACCTTTTTCATGATCCTATGTTATGGCTTGTTTGGTATGTTTTCTATCGTGGGTTTGATGATCAATATGATTATGATCTTGGGTACGCTTTCATTATTCCAAGCGACGTTAACGCTCCCTGGTATTGCGGGTATTATTTTGACCATGGGGATGTCTGTTGATGCTAACGTGCTGATATTTGAACGTATTAGAGAGGAAATTAAACGTGGACGTGCTGCTTTCTCTGCAGTGGAGAATGGTTTTAGGGGTGCGCAAGCGACCATTTTTGACTCGAATGTGACCACGTTACTCGCCGCGTCGATTTTGTATTATTTTGGCACAGGTACGGTTAAAGGTTTTGCGGTGACGTTGATCATTGGGATTATTTCCTCTATGTTTAGTGCTGTGATGCTGACACGAATGATGGTGGCGATTTGGATGCAGGCAAAGCGTCCGAAGGTGATTCCTATTTAACAAAGTGTGGGGGCGTAAACATGATGGATATTATGCCGCCCTCGGGTTATCTACCCATGATCGCTGCTTATGGTGGCGGTGCGTTTAGGGTGTTGGAGCAGTCGTATCCACAGAGTCTTTTTCTTAGTATGCAGGGTATTATCCCTATAGAAGGTGAAATGACGCCAAACGCGAGTGTCATAGGTGAAACACTTGATACCTACCTTGCGATGCTTGGGGATACGAAATTAGAAATTTTGCTGATTGGTACGGGTGAGACCACTGTGTTTATGCATCCGACTACTCGTGTTGCGCTGCGTGCGCGTGGCATCGCAGTGGACGTGATGGATACGGGCGCAGCATGCCGTACCTTTAATGTGCTACTTGGTGAGGGGCGGCAGGTGGCGGCGTTATTGGTTGTCGTATAGATTGCAGAGCTAACTCATCTGATTCTAAAGATTGATTAATCTTCATGTAATCTTCATACACAACAAAGGTTTTCCTTGCTAGACTGCATGAGCTGTGGGGGCAAGGGGGAAATGTGGTCATTGCGCATTCGTCTATACGAGATATAACAGGCAGTAAGGAGGCGCAGCGTCTTCCTGAAGAGGAGCTTATTGCATTTGCTGAACTGGGGATTTCTGTTTCAGATACGGAGACGACGGGGCTTGCGCGTGGACGTCATGGGTTAACAGAAATTGGTTCTATCCGCGCTATTAAACCTTCACTTAGTGAGAAGGTACATGGTAATGATAAGCCGCATTTGATGGCGTTTCATCAGTTTATATTGCCGCTAAAACCGCAATATCAGGATTATCTTGCTGCGTGTGCGGCGAATGAAGCAGCGGGTAAGCCACCACCACCTTATGATCGAAAAAAATATGAATATGCGATTGATCCACGGGCGTTGGCAGTCACGGGAACGGAGATCGTGCGTGATCAAGGGTTGAATGGACCAATTACAGGGCTTAAGGTTCGCACGGTGAACGCGCAGGGGCAGCAGGTGATTACGCCTGTGGACGCCGTGCCATTCTATAAAGTTGCAACACAATTCATGGAATTCACGCGAAATGGTGATCAGGATGTGTATTATAATGCTCCCTTTGATTTGCCATTTTTAGGAAAATTGATTGCAGATGTGTACGTGGACAAAATGCTACGTGAAGAGCGTTATCGTCATGAAGCTGTGGTGTCAGACGAGCGATTTGATAAAGCACAGCGGGTGCAGCTTCGAGAGATGGATAAGCCCTACGATGTATTGAGCGAAGGGGAAAAAGAGAGCTTAAGAGGTTTGTTGACGACGGTGATAGATGTACCCGCCGTA
The DNA here is from genome assembly GCA_036770365.1 of Rickettsiales bacterium. Lineage (GTDB taxonomy): Bacteria > Pseudomonadota > Alphaproteobacteria > Rickettsiales > UBA998 > DAIPJH01. Next base: position 14,614 of record DAIPJH010000012.1, on the reverse strand, counting down.
TATACTAATAGCGCACAGTTTCGTTGTTTGCTGTATGGAAATTTGGTAGCTAACGGTTTTGGCGTGCGTAATACGTTGGATGATGTTTATAAAAGCTTTGCTCCTGATGAAGCTGAACGTGGAGATCACTCTGCGGTAGAAGATGTGGTGATGGCAGCGCGGGTGGCATTACGTCAAGCTGAGAAAAATAAGGGTGAGATTCATACGATTACCGAGCTGTTTGGTGATTTGTTGAAACGGGTTGATCCTAAAGGACAGACGACAGAAGCTCCCGCTCGCCCACACAGTAATGGCAATAAAGATGAACCTCCCGTGGTAGGGGATATCATACTTAAATTTTCAGATGATCCGAAGAGTCTTGGTGAAAAAGCACAACGTTTTTGGGAGTTCTTGGCAGCATTTGACGAAGTGACGTTGGCGAATGATCGTGCGCCACATCATTTAGTAGATATTGATTCAAAGATGCATACGGTGACTATCAATGCGGAGCGTAAAGATACACTTTCGCTACGTTTCTTGAAAAAAACAGCCTATTTTCATCAGTTGATGAAGCAAGATGGCGTAGTGCATAGTTTTACGCCATTTGATTCTACAGGAACAGTGATGGATGTTACCTTGAAGGCTAGGGATGGGTCGTTAAAGGTAGTTGAAGATGTTCCGTATGGCTCGTTACGTGCTAACACGGCTTTTTTAGAAAAACATCCTGAACAGGCTGAAGATTACTTAAGATTGATACGTGTTCTTACCAAGACGGATAAAAGTGTTGGGCCTGTGGTATTGCGTGAGGAAGATGATGGAGGGGTGTCTATCATTGTGAAAGGGCATTTGCGTGGTTTTGGGGAATGTATGTTGCGCATGCCCAAAGATCAGTCGATTGCGGATGCGACTGAAGGGTTAGCGAAGGAATTGCAGGTGCAGCTGCGTATTGGTGCGATTCCGCATGTTTCAGGCTTTGGTCAGACGCAGAATATTGATATTCGTGATGATGAAGATAGTGCGGCGGATGCGGAAGCGGAGGATAAACGTGAGGAGACGTCGAAGCTTGAAGTGCAGTTACGTCATATGCAAGGTGAACAGGTTACCTTAACGCTTTCACCTGAGGTGTTTGCCTGTATGGCCATGCGTCTTCGTACGAATGCTTCATCCTTGCTTGAGCGTAAAGTCATACCCACAACACATGGTGATTTGACGATTGTCTACAGTGATGCGCAGCAGCGTTATAGCCTGACAGGGAAGATGGATGCGCTACATGACTTCGTGGATTTAGATCGTGATGAGACGAGTCCTGAGCCTGCCAAAGGTGAAAAACCTTCTAATTTGATCCGTGATGCTAGTTGGATGTTGTACCGTTTGCAACGCATGGACGGGACATTTCGTGTGCGTGTGGATGGGCATATGGGTGTGTTGGAGCAAGATGATGGGGTCAGTTTAGAGGCAATGGCACAGCTTACGCGACTTGGTATCCCTTTTAAAGCCTATGACCGTGAGATAAAAATTGACCTTGCACAATTGATGAAGAATGCATTTCACTACAGTGTTGAGTTGAAGCGCGATGAACAGCAGCGCAAAAAAGACATGGAGCGCGTAGAATCCAAGCAAGAACATCGTCCTCCTGCCTACCTTCAAGATGCACATTATCAATTGCTTGAGGGCAACGCTGAGGCGTTAGAGGTTAATGAAGAGGGTAAATGTTGGTTGTTGGATCATAGCAAGGCGATGCATGGTCAGCCGCAGCATCATTTGTTAGAAATGAATGCTTATGGCGTACCATTGGTGTTTAAGGATAAGCAGTTGGTAGCGGAACGTAGTGGGGTGCAAGGTATTTTAAAGCCTTTGCTGCGTACGCTGGATGATGGGTCTTTAGATGTGAGGTTGAAGGATAAGGATTCACCCTTGTTATTGGAACTTGCAGCACATCGTTTGGCACAACAGAAAGTTGATGTATCTGCTTTTGTAAAAACAGATAGTCCGTATCATTGGATTGTCCCTGCGCCGATGCGTGGAAAAGTAATGGAGGTACTTGATGAAGCTTCACGTTTTACTTACTGGATGAGTAAGGCAACGGGGTCTGAACGTCAATTGCTGGATGGATTGAAATTAGATACACCACAAGGAGTGGTGCGGGCTGGACTGCCTGAAATGCAGTTTATGCAAAATCCGCAAATGTTGACTAAGTTGCTTGCCATTCATGCTACACTGTCTAATCCCGCGTTGTTTAAACAATTACGTACATTACGCAACGAACTGATCGATACACGTCTTGTTGATCCTCGCCGCGCTGATTTATTTGAACTGAGTGAATCTACCCGTGGGCATGCGCCAGTATTACGTTCGACATCTGAGAGTCTAGAGGGACATATTGATTTACTGGGGTCTCCGCAAAACCCTGTCAAGGTGTTGAAAGAGCAGTTGACGACGCTTGGTGTGTTGTTGCATGACGTGAAGAGTATTCGTTCGCGGCAGACGATACATTCTCACGATGCGGTAGATGAGGGATTAGATGCCTTGGCAATTGCGCAAGAGCGGTTGAGTCAAGTGGTGCATGGGATGCAGCATCTTGAAGAAGATATGGCAGTGGTGCGTGCCAAAGTGACGGGGACTGAACGTACTGGTGGTCTTTTACAAGAAATCGGTGTGAGTATGGCGCGAGTACTTGAGGATAAAGCGCGTGCGGTCGCACAGTATGATAAAAATGCCAATCTGTGGCGGCGTATGCAGCCTTATATGCAGGAAATGTCAGAACTGCTGGGTATTGAAAGTGGTAATACGGTGATGCAACAGATTGCACAGCAGGCTGCGGATCGTTACTTGTCTCAGATGGCAGTGAGTTCTGATACGCGCATAGTCAAAGAGCGTGTGGCAGATTACTTGCTTCATGAAGCCTTTCCTGATTGGAAAGCCCCACAGCGTAAGGAGTATATCAAGGAGCGCGTGCAAGAAGCTGCGGTTGCTGTTGTATCATCTCGTGTTGAGATGGAAGATAAGCCTTATTACAAAATTCCATTTGAAAAATGGAAACAACAACATGCTAATGCGATCGAGACGGTTGATGCACGTATCAAAAAGGCGTTTGAGCGCAAGGGAAAATATTATCTTCAGCTTGCGCGTCATGACGGTAATGATTTTTATTTGGCTGCTGGGAATGCCTGTTTGTTAGAGGCTGGGTGGGATGAGGCGCGTATTGGTGCAGAGAAACAGTCACGTTTGACGTATCGCAAAGAGATGCTAGCGCGTGCTGCCATTGAGGAGCGGGTGGTATCCGAAGATACGACAAAGCTTAAGGATTTGCTGGATACAATTGAGTTGCCCGAACATGCTGAACGGGCGCGGGAGAAAATGCTGAGGACAGCCTATCATGATTATATGAAATCTGCGGTGGCGCGACCATCTTCCACAGGGCATGATTATGAGCTTTTGAAACAGCGTAAAGCTTTGCTTTCGGATATTGCTAATACGCGTGAAGAGGTTGAGGATTTAAGCAATTCTTTGCCACATTTTTTGCGCGATATAAGTGGGCTGATCGTGATGTTACAACAAGACCCTGCGATGGCTGCTATGTTGGGTGACGATGGGCAGCGTCAAATAGGTGAAATTGCTGCAAAGATTCATAATAAGCCAGAAATTGTAGGGATTGATGCTCGCCCTGTTGCGCGTGTACGCGAATTGATTGATCATCATGCTGCTGCAATGAAAGAGCATCTTGATGATGTATTTACTGGCAAAGGTGCGTCCCCTCAGTTTGAAGAGGGTAAGGTGAAGATGCCGCTTGTGCAGGTCAAGCAGATGTTTGATAGATGGCAGATGCAAGAACTTGAAACGCCTGAGCCTGTAAAGCAAAAGTCTATACTTTCTGTGGACGCTGATCTTGCAAAGCAACATCCTTTGCTCGCTCACCCTGAGGTACGTAGATTGTGCTTTGATAAAGATGCTAAGGTTGGGGTGGTAACGGGATCTGTGGTAGCAGGAGTCACGCTTCCCCAGCGGTTGCGAGAACGAAGAGAGGTGTGGGGTAAGTTGAAGGCAACTGCTGTTGATAGTGGGTTGATGATGCCTGCGATGCCAAGAGATAAGGGAGAGATACATGAAGTACCGATTGCAGTCATTCGTGGGAAACAAAAACCAACTACGCAGGTGCAGGATGTGCAACCTGTTTCCTCACGTCAGAAAGCACGCGATCATCGTCGTAAAGAATTTGGAAAGGCGATCGTTGGTGTGCTGGGTGATGTAGATTTAGATATGACAAAAAAGGGGAGCGGACGCTAACGCCTTGGTCTTTGTGTTGATTCCTGTGCTTCTTGTACGTGATGTTGCCATGATTGACTGTGATGTTTGACTACGGCTCTCTCTTTAATGCCCCAAGGTAGCGTACGTTTGCTATCTTCTTGGTCTTCGTGTTGACCTGCGCGTTCGGCAAAGCTTGGGTCTAATCTAAGCTGCACACGTATAGTATCAAGAAATTGTTTGGTGTTCACAAAATGTAGTTTAGGATTATTGGCTGCGGTGTAGTTAATGTTGGCAAGTTCTGGGTTGAGACCTGCATGTTGGCGCGGGATGGAGGGTTCAAGTTGTGGTTTGTTTCTCTTGGTCTTGTCTGGAAAAAGATCGCTGTCGTGGTTGATAATCCATATTTCTGCATGAGGAGCATCAGCACTGGCTGTTTGTGCTGCTTCGAGCGTTGCGATTTCCCCTAGATTTTTTCGAGTGATGCGGCTGACGGTGTGCATGGCCGCGATCACACTGCGGTAAGGTGGTTGCTGAGCGTTATGTTTGCGTGCATGGCGATTGGCAAAATCTTTTTCTAGCTGAATGAGGCGATCATCTCCAAATAATTCACGTGCTTGTTCACGCACCTGTGATGCATCATGGGCTACTGTGGGAAAGAGCATGGACTCAAACACGCGGTATAAGCGGGTATTAGCGATGTGATCATGGTTGATCTCTTGGTGGCAACGCTCAATCATTTCTTGTGCGGGTAGTTCAAAATAATCACGTTCTTTTCCACCATCAATATAGACTTTTGCAGCGTCACTGATATAGCCCCCTACGGCATTCATACCTTTACGACAAAGGATGCCTTTTTGATCAAACGCAATGGTGTTTTCATGTTTATTGACCAACACAGCAGCATCATGACTTGCTAAATTTCCATCCACTATGCGTGGTAATCCGTGCGTTTTTTCTACGAGTTTCAAAAACTCATCCCATGCAATACTGCCGTTGATAAGGGCGTCAACAAATACTTTTTCATAACCAAGGCCCTGTTTCTTAAGGTTTCCATTGCTTTTGCTGGCGGCATTGAAGCGCGATCGTAGAGTATCAGGTCTCTTTTCTATTTTGTTGACAAAAGCATCCAGTATAGGGGCTGCAATCTCTTGTTGTTTTAGGTGATTTTGGATGTCTTCTAATTGTGCCATGGTTGGACTTATTTCAAAGAAGCCAAGTTGATAAAGACCACGTCTGAGGTTGTGTTGGGACATGTCTTTAGATAAATCATCGGTGTTTAGTCCGAGTGATTGTGCTGCGCTGAGAAGTGCTACATTGTTAGTTGGTAATATCCCGCCATAACAAAAATGTTCCATGAGTAGTGGCATAGGGGCAATGGCTTCATGTAATAATTCTTTTGCAGCGTTAGGTTCGGGTTTTATGTCTTTGATCTGGATTTGATCAGGTTTCTTTTGGCGATAGCTTTTAAGGCTATGCTCCAAAATGGGATAATGTTCAAAGAAATCAAGCGTGAGATAATGCGCCTCACTCTTTTTGGCAGGGTCTTTAATATGTTTGATTTTTTCTTTTTCGTTGCCTTCTATGAGTTCTCGTGCCTTGGAGGTAAGTATGTCTCGTTCAGATCGGTACATAGAAGACTTTTTGTCTTCACTTATAAGTGGCTTACCTTGTAGGCAGTCCAGCATTTCGGATGTGTGGAGAAAGCGCGTTTTTTTTGTAAGACCGGATGTATCCGCGCCCATGCGATCGTTAAATTCACGCTCAGTAATGAGTCCCATCATCATGAGTTGTCCAATATGTACGCGTAGGTTGCCTGCTTTAAAATCGTCACCTAGATGTGCAAAGGCATCACCAAAAGTCGGGCGGTAAGATTGTATATTGGTATCAGAGACCGCACTTAACATGGCGTAGTCTGCTTTTAATCGCTTGCAATATTTTTCGGAAATATCTGTGTGAACGAGGACGTCATGTGGATGGTCGGCAATAAAATTGAGTAAAACACGTATATGACTTTTGACTTTTCCTGAACCTTCACGCTTATCTCCACGCGGAGAAGCATGAACATACATTTCGATTAAATCGTCACGTTTTTTGGTATTGCCAGTATCTTTTGCTTGTTGAAATTCTTGCTGCATAAAAGGTAGGCTGATCGGCAAAATTCCTGTGAGTTCATAAAAGACATGATCAGGGATAAGAATGCGATCAATTAGTGGTTTGCCACCTTCTTGTGGCGGGGTCATGAGTGTTTCGAGTGCATGAGCGGTGTGTGTATGTTGGTCGGTGAAGCTCATCAGCGTGGAGAGTAACGCAGATGAATCCATAACCACAATACGTTTTGCCTCGCTCATGCGCGACCTCGCGTGGCGGCCGCGGATTGAGGTTCTACGCCCATATTCTGCGCTACGATTTTATCTTTGAGTAGTTGAGGAATTTCTGGTGTGTCTTTAAGTGCGATGAGACTGGTTGTGGTGGGATGAAAACGTGGGTGTGTTTGCAATACGGCGATTTCTGCGGTGCGGTAGAGCGCACCAGCTTCTTCACGGGTAAAGTAACGTTTATCAAGAGAATCGTTGTTTTGATGGTCGTAACGTTCTTTAAGCAATGCTTGGCGTTGTCCGCGCACGGTATGGCGATATTCAGGGAGAATATGGCTAGTGAATGGTTCTTCCCGTGTATCTGGAGAGCGATCAATGATTTTGGGGGCTAAACTGACATGGTCTTCAGGTTTTGGTGCAAATTGTCGTGCTATTGAATCATAAGTATAGCTGGCAGTTTGGCGTGCTAATTTATCAAAAGCAGGAAGATTGCTTTCCATCTGTCCGACTTGTTCAAATAACATGGGGAGGCGTCTTTCGCTACGTCGTATTGCTTCTACTATCTCATGTGCGGGTGCTAGTTCCATGCGGGTGAGAGGTGATGCTTTAGAATTACGTTGAAGGTAGCGATGTCCCTCTACACATTCGAGTGTCTTCACAAAAGGATGAAGGAAGTTACCTTGCGATGCTTCTTCGGTTTGGTCATAAATGGCAAGCAGATGTTTAGAAAGATCGCTTTGTGGTAGTTTGAGTTCATCGCGTATGTCGCGTATTTCGTGACGCATTACGGCAATGCGCTCTAAGGTTGTTTCTTTTGATAACGCTATGGCACGAAGCTCATCAATTGTGGCTTGAAAAGCTTCTGGTTTGCCGCGGCTTAAATGATAGTTTGCAAGGTCGCAGGCAAAAGAAAAGAGTTCGCGCTCAAAATTATTTTTGGCAATACCTATGTTTTTTTGTTCTTCAGGAGACATCATAAATATTTCGCTGGCGGTGGTGAGTTCCATCACAATTTCACCCATGTCATGTACCCACGCACCGAGCATAGCATCTTTACGTAATTGATCGATGGCAGGGGGCATGCGCTCAGGAAAGGCGCGACGCGTTACATCATCGATTATGCCCATCACTTGTTTACTATGGGCCGCGGTAGAGTCGGCGACAATCTCATGTAAATGTGGCATGCCTGCAAAGCGGCGTACACGCGAGAGAGAATGATCCATCATGCTAAGGACTCGGACTGTTTTGTCGTCAAACCCTAGGTTGAAGCCTTTGTTCATACTTTGATTGAATAGAAGCCATTCACGCATGTTCATCGGCTTGGCAGAGCTACCTGTGTGTGTATAGATGAAGGCTTTTTGTTTTGATGGTTGCTTTGGAAAATGGTCAACATCAAAATGCAGACGCTCAGATTCGGTCGCAGGTGTTGTTAAGTCATGGTTTGTGTTGTGGGACGCAGCTGCAAAATGCTGGTCAAATGTTTCTTGGTGCATGCTCTACCTGTTGGTTCGTCTTAAAGATGTATCAGACTGAATTTATAGTGTTATTTTGTCTCCCAACGCTTGTGTTTATAGCACAAGCAATAGATGCTTCCTAGTCTTAAAATGCTGCTTTATTAAAACTTCATTAAACTGTAATAATCTTTAGGTAGGAATTTTGTTAGTGTGTCGTGCATGAGTGATGAGGGTGAACACAAAAAGATAGAATCTGCACGTCGTCAGCATCTTATAGTGAAGGCGGCGAATCCTTCAGTGCTGCGTGGGTTAAAGACAAAAATGCCCAAAACACATCCTACGGCGTTATATTATTTGGCGCAGCAGTCAGACATGACGCCTGAGGTAGGCTATCGCATGGTGCATTCGTATAGTTATGATGAGTTACAGCGAGAGGTACTTCCCTCTTATAATCGGATGAAAGACTTTGAGGCGGCGGCGGAGCGTTTGGCGGATGCGGTGCAAAAGGGTGAGCAGATTGGTATTTCAGGTGATTATGACTGTGATGGGAATTGTTCCACTGCGCTAATGATTCGGTTTTTACAAGCGTCTGGTGTATCTCCTTCGCATGTGCATGTGCATATTCCTAATCGTGCGGTGGAGGGGTATGGGGTCAACACCAAGGCGGTGGAGGAAATGGCGGCGCAACAGCCTCCTGTGACCTTTTTGTTGACGTTGGATAACGGTACATTGGCGCATAAGCCGTTGCAGGTGGCAAAAGATAAAAAGATGGATGCAGTGGTGATTGATCACCACCCCAACAGTGATGGTCATGCGTTGCCTGAGGGGGCATTGGTGGTGAATCCTAAGCGTAGCGATGAATCGTCCGCGATTGCACAAGACCCCAATGGTGCGCCTGATTTGGCTGCGGTGGGTGTGAGTTGGTTGATAGCGCGCCGTGCTACGGAGATATTACAAGCACGTGGGCATTATCATGCACAAAAATTAGAAACACCTGATCCTCGAGATTGGCTAGGGTTGGTGGCTATGGCGACGGTGGGGGATGTTGTGAATATACGTCGACCGCTCAATCGTGCCTTGGTTAACGAAGGACTCGCGGTGATTCGTGAGGGAAAAGACCCCTATGTTGCTGCGCTAGCGCAGGTGGCGAGGTTGCGTGAGGCGGATATTGCGGTGTTGAAGGAAGATGATATTGCTTTTAAGTTGACGCCTATTATCAATGCTCCGGGGCGGCTTGGTCAGTCGGTGGCGTGGGCATTTCTTAGCCCTCCTGATGCAACTTGTACGCGCTTAGATGTGCTTACCCAAGATATTACGCATAACCGTGATGATTTGCGTGGGCGTTTGGTGCAACAAAAAACTCGTTTGGCGCAGAAAACTGATGAAGACTCACGAAAGTTTAAGGTTGAAATAGAAAAAACCCTCGATAAGGCAGAAGCGAATACGCCTGAGATATCGCCTTATTCAGCAATTGATATGCCTCAATATGCGTTGATGTTGCTTTCTAATGAAGCTAATGAATTGCGTAAGCTGGTGGGGGCGAGTGTGATGCGTCAGGCGCGTCCGATGGCGCAAAAAATGTTGCATGATAATCCTCAGCTTGGGACATTGGTGTTAGCAGGAGAGGATTGGCATGAAGGCGTCGTTGGCATTGTCGCTGGGCGTATCAAGGAAGAATTCGGGCTGCCGACATTGGTTGCTAATATTAATCCAAAGACAGGTCAGTGTAAGGCGTCATTACGTAGTATCAATGTGGTGGGGCATCCCGTGGATGTTGGGCAAGCGGTGCGTGATATGTGTGAAAAGGATGGGCTTTTATCCAAGGCAGGGGGGCATCCGATGGCGGCAGGCGCAAGTTTTTCCGTGGATAAGGTAGACGCTATACGGGCTGACTTTGAACAAAAATTAGGTGATGTCTCGCGTGGCGCACGCGCAGCGCAGCGTAGCTTGCTAGCTGGAGCAGTGAATATGGCGCAAGCAGTAGGGGATAGAACGCCTCTTGCGTTGATTAAAGATTTTGCTGCATCGCAGCATGAGCTTCGCCCTTTTGGGCAAGGTTCAGAAAAACCTCGCGTTGCTCTGTATGGCGCACGGATTGAGAATGTGCAGCGTAGTTATGATGGGCAGCATCTTAGTTTTCGTCTTGTGCCAAATGGTGCGCCGCAAGATGCAATAACATGTCGAGCGTTTCATGCAGGAAATAGTGCGTTTGATAAAATGCTACGTGCTGTTGCATCTGATGCCAGTCGTGAACATATTCCACTGATTACTGGTACGTTAGAAGCTTCGGATGATCCAACCAAAGCGGTCACGTTCTTTGCTGAGGATATTGCTCTTATTCCTACCAAGGAAAAAGGTCTTCATGCTGCCCGCGCTCGTACCCCTTCAGAAGATGTCGCACAGTATCTACATTGTCGACCCGAAGATCTACTTGGTGCTTTTCAGCCAAAGGGATTGGGGCGAAAGAAATAGAAGATTTTATCTAATTTTTGTAGATTGACAGAAACCAACCAACTCATCATTGGGCTAGACCTAGGTCGGGCAGGGCGTGCCGTGCTTGAGAACTACTCCGCCGATATGGAAACAGGTGAGGCGACAGGTAATGTGCTGGCGTATAGATTAGTGAATACGACAGGAAAATCCTCGTCTTTAGCACAAATCCAAGAAACCGTGAATCTCGCACTCAAAGCAGGGTTTGGCAGGTGTATTATTGGGACTGATCCGCTTGCGCTTGACCTTGATGGGGATGGGTTGGAGATGGTGCGCCAGAGTAATAGCACCGTGTATTTTGATCTGGATAAAGACAACTTCGCCGAGCATACGGCGTGGGTGCGCGCGGAAGCAATTAACACTTCCTTAACTTATCATTGAAAATCGCAGGTTGTTCTGCTAAGGGTTGTGCAAACTATAGTTTTTCGGAGTATGAAATGTCCTGTAATGCCAATGATTTTAAGCCTGCTGGTTCAGTGAGTATATTGCTTCTGTCGGTGGTTATAGTCCTAATTACCAACTTTCCTTGTAAGGCAGAAATGCCTGGAGAGTATTATACAGCCTATATAGCAGGTCAAAGAGTAGCTCTTGCCACTGCGTGTAAGACACCTAAAGAAAAAGTTAATGAGCTGTTATTTTATATTGTTTGTGATAATGCAAATTCCAAACATCCTCAGGAAAATAAAAGCGATTATATTGGTGGCTTCTTTAGTGGCGCAATGCAAAAAATAAGCTCCCCTAAGAGTGAAGAATGTAAAGAGAATGAAGCATTTATTGATGCGTTTAACAGAAAATCTGCATTTATAAACGCAAATGCCAATAGCACATGCTTTTATAAGAAATAATATAATTGATAGGGAAACGTATGTCTTACAACGCCAATGATTTTAAGCCTGCTGGTTCGATATTTTCACTTCCAGTGAATGTGACTTACAATCCTAATTACACTGCACGTGCTGCCTCTTTGTATAGTTACGTTGATGGTACAACATTGGGGTATAAATACGACCAAAATGTGACTTCATCTATTGTTGAGGGCACGCACCGAATGAAAGGGCTAACATCATGGCCATACATAGAAAATTTGCAAACGGCATTCAATAAATGGGAACATATTGTACCTGTTACCTTTAAACCAGATACCTCTGCGACACCATTAATTACGGTATCCATGGTGTCTAGCTTGCAGACATATTCAAAGCTCACCAGTCCTGCTGCTCCATGGCAAGAAGTAGATGGTACAACCTATTTTAAGGATAATAATAATGATAAAGTTTACGACCAAGTCGATATTATTCTTAATGCCCAAAAGGTCAAAGATGCTGCATTAGGTGAAGCTGGGTTTTTAACCATACTTCATGAAGTTGGTCATGCATTAGGATTAGACCATGCTTTTGAGAGCAAGGAGTATAATTGGGACAATACTATTATGTCTTATACTCGCGGACTTGAAACATTTTCATCTACAATGCATCCCATCACCCCCATGCCTTACGACATTAAATATGCTCAGGAAACAGCTTATATTCCGATGGCATATAATGGTGGTGATACGATTTACACCTTCACTAATGCCACTGTGCCAGGTGACAATCAGTTTACTGGTAAGCCTTATGTGTGGACATTGTATGATGCTGGTGGGAATGACACCCTTGATTTCTCGGGTGCACCCGCAGGAACACCTATAAACATTGACTTGCGCCCCAACACCAATGGCGAGCCTGCTAAATTTTCTACTATTGGACAAGAAGCCTTCACGTTAGCGTTCGATAAGCGCACTGCGAGTGGCTATGTGGAAATTGAAAATGTGGTGGGTACGAAGGCAGACGATATTATTAACGGTAATAAGCTTGCTAATAATATTGTTGGCGGAGCAGGTGTTGATAAACTCTACGGCGGATTGGGCAATGACACCCTTAAAGGCGGTACGGACACCGACTTATTGGTAGGTGGCGGCGGGACGGATTCACTCTATGGTGAAACTGGCGCAGACATATTCGAAGTTACCAATAAAACTTTTGTCAAAGATGCGACGACGGAAGATTTTTTGACGTGGGGCGGCAAGCAGCTCACAGGCGGTGTGCAGATGCCGTGGATGGAAAAGGGCTATGCGTATTATATGCCATATTCTGGATTGGTGATGTCGGCAAACCCACTTGGATTGATGTCTGATTTTCTGGGGCTTACGAGCGTGTTGAATGATTTGAAACTTGCGAATACGTTTCGCTATGGCTTAACGGAATCCAACCAATTGCTTATCCAATTTGGACGTGGACGTGGTGGGCAAGCGGTCATTGAGAACTACTCCGCCGATATGGAAACAGGTGAAGCAACGGGCAATGTCGTCGCGTATCAGTATCTAATACAACCAGAAATAGGGTGTAACTTAACTATTCATTAAGGTTTGAAAACACGCAGGGCGTGTGGTATGGGTATGTTGCAGATAAGGAAAATGTGTGATGAAAAAATGGATTCTTTTAAGTGTGGTGTTGGGTGTTTTGGCGTATGCAGCATTGAATACGCAATATGTTAAATCATTTGATGATGCCCCCGTTGCTACGAGCGATGACAAAAAGATTTTTCATGAATTTCATGTGGGGGATGTGCATTTCCGTATGCCGCAGTATTATCTTGAAGCATGGGGGCCAAAAGGAGAATCGGCAAAACTTCGCAATGTCTATTATGGTCAGTGTCTTAAGCGCATTGATGGGCGATGTGGAAGTCCTGCGAGTAGTGGACCTGATTATTCTGAATTTTATGTATATTTAAGTGTTCCAGAGCCAAACGTGCCTTTAATTGATCAAATAAAGGCGCAGAATGATAAATTTAAAAATGATTGTGAATCACCAGAGGTGATTGCTGCAAAAAGTAAAGTATCTATTGAAAATCCTATAGTTCGCTATGGAGTCTCTTGTCCCGTGTGGTCGGAATATTATGGTATTATTGTGCGAATGGATTTTAATACAGGCAATTTTCCGCGAGATGAAGCGTTGAAGATGGATACTCATGTTACCAAATTTTTAGATCAATATCGTGTCGCACCTAAAGGAGCAAAATAATGGCTTTTACCTTCACAACAAGCATGATCACTACTATTAATACTATGCTTACGAAAGCGCGTGCTGGAACTATTAAATATGGTGATATTTATGATTATTTGGCGAATAGTGCCAATGGTCAAAGTGGCGTAGATGCTGCGTCAATTTCATGGTTGCACGGTGCTGCTGGAGTAAATCGAGGGCAGGGAGCTGCATCAGATTTCATTCGCACGTACTCCGACCAAGAAAGCCAGATTCGATTTGGTCAAGCACTTTCAGCAGCTAGCCTTGATAGTGTCTCTAATGCCATCGCAGAAAAGGTTATTGCGGATGCGTTAAAACAAAATACCATTCCAACTATTTCTCAAATTGCAGAAAATGATGCAAGTACCGTAGCGGCTCAGTTTTTTAATGGTGACAAAGCAGGGTGGTCGGGTAATTTGCTTTTCTTGGTTCTTGGATACGACAAGGCATTTGATCAAAACTTAATCAATGATGCGCCTGATAGCGCATATGATCTTTTGGCAAGTGTAAAAGCAGCAAAAGTTGCATTCAAAGGGACAGATTTTTGGGGAGCATTAAATACTCTAGGTCAAGGTTTCAACTATAATGGAGTGGTAGCAACGGGTGCAAGCATTATCATTACCAACGATTTTCTTAAGTCTCTTTATGGGACTAGCGCACTCAATCTAGCAACTATTAAGCAAGATAATATCCTGCTCGATTTAATTGGTAATCATGACACGATTCGTGGAGGTGGTGCTGGCGATGATTACATCCACATGGAAGGTGGTAATGACACGATTATTGGTAGCTTAGGTAAAGATATTCTTGATGGCGGAACGGGGACTGATGTTCTTGATTATAGTGGGTTGGGTGCTGGAATAACAGTACAAATGTTTGGTACACGCGTTGGCAGTAAAGAAGTGTTTGAAAATGCTCAAATTGCGGTGAATGTGGAGAACGTGGTTGGCACAAAATTTAAAGACATCATCATTGGCAATGAAGCAGCAAACTCAATTACTGGCGGTGCAGGGGTTGATAAACTCTACGGCGGATTGGGCAATGACACACTCAAAGGCGGAGCAGATAC
>DAIPJH010000021.1:0-5316 GCA_036770365.1 Rickettsiales bacterium | reverse complement strand
CATCGCTTGCTGGCTTGTTATGTTCGCAGCAAAACGTATTTCGCCCCCCTCACCCCTCGTCGCCTTCTTCGTTGCTCCATTTTCTATCTATATGCTTACTCATAACCTAGCCTTGATGAACGCCGTCGCCCTCATGGCAGCCCTCGTCATTTACCGCCATAAAGACAACATCAAACGTATGTGCGAGGGCGCAGAACTTGGCTTCAAGCAGGGTGACAAACCATGATAGAACAAGCACCAAGTGTCTATCCTAGCATAGCCAGAGAACCACTGCTTGATGTGCTTCGCTTGATTCGCAGTGAGAATGTCGGGCCAATTACCTTTTTTCAGCTCATGCGCCGTTTTGGTTCAGCCGCCAAAGCACTCGCGGCTATCCCTGAACTTTCTGCCAGAGGCGGCAGCAAACGCCCCATCACTATTTGTCCGAAAGAAAAAGCCGAAGAAGAAATCGAGAAAACAAAAAGGCTCGGCGCGCAGTTTCTTACCTATGGCAGCCCAGATTATCCACCGCTGCTGATGCAAATCCCAGACGCACCACCGGTACTCATTGCATGGGGACATCCACATATTTGGAAGCAAAAAACCATACTCGGCATGGTCGGCGCACGCAACGCCTCTGCGGCGGGCTGCGGCCTCACTAAAAAACTTGCCAGCGAACTTGGCAAAGAGAATATCGTCATTGCTTCAGGACTTGCTCGTGGCATCGACACCTTCGCTCATGAAGGTAGCCTCACCACAGGCACAGTCGGCGTGATTGCAGGCGGCATTGATAATATTTATCCACCTGAGAACGCTACTCTCTATAATAAGCTCAAAGAAATGGGCTGTATCATCACCGAAAATCCTTTCGGATGCACCCCACAAAACCGCCATTTTCCTGCCCGCAACCGCATCATTGCAGGCATCAGCGCAGGGGTTGTCGTCTGCGAAGCCGCACAAAAATCAGGCTCACTCATTACCGCACATAACGCACTAGATTATGGGCGTGAAGTCTTTGCTATTCCCGGATCACCTCTCGACCCGCGCAGCTACGGCGCAAATACCCTTATTCGACAAGGCGCGGTGTTAATTCAATCCTCCTCTGATATTCTAGAACAATTACAAACAGGCAAAGCTCAAATGCGCCTTTTAGAATCTGAAACAGAAAACTTCTTCAGCAAACCTCTTAGCGAGCCTGATGCACACGAGCTAACAAAAGCTCACCGCTTACTTGATGAAAAATTATCTCCTACCCCCACCAGTTTAGAAGAAATAATTACGCAAACAGGACTCACCGCTAACGTTTTATTTACCATTTTGCTTGAAAAAGAACTAGCGGGCGTGATACAGCGACACGCAGGCGGCAAAATAAGTTTATGCTTCCAAGATGAACTTTAACCTGAGTTTTGCATGTACACAGTTGTTGTAGAGTCCCCAGCCAAAGCCAAAACCATCAATAAATATCTTGGCAAAGATTATACCGTGCTTGCCTCTTTTGGGCATGTGCGCGACGTCCCTTCACGCGATGGCTCTGTTCGTCCAGACGATGATTTTGCGATTGATTACGAAGTCGATTACGATTCTAAAAAACATATTTCCGCGATTGCCGCCGCTGCCAAGGGCGCGGATATTTTATACTTAGCGACTGACCCTGATAGAGAGGGAGAGGCGATTTCGTGGCATGTGGTGGAAGCCCTCAAAGAGCGTAAGGCACTTGGCAAAAAAACCGAAATCAAGCGCATCGTCTTTCATGAGATTACCAAAACCGCGATTTTACATGCCGTACAAAATCCACGTGATATTGACATGGACTTGGTCAATGCACAACAAGCACGACGCGCACTTGATTACCTCGTGGGGTTCAATCTCTCTCCTGTTTTATGGCGCAAACTACCCGGTGCGAAATCTGCTGGTCGTGTGCAATCTGTTGCACTACGTTTAGTGTGCGACCGTGATGCGGAGATTGAAGCTTTTGTTCCACAAGAATATTGGGATATTTCCGCACTACTTGCAACGACTGCCAAAGAAAATGTCACTGCTCGCCTGACACAATGGAAAGGCGAAAAACTAGAAAAATTCAGCTTTATCGAAGGCACAAGCGCAAAGGCTGTTACTGCTGCACTAGAAGGCAAAAAACTCAAAGTAAGCGTAGTAACACCCAAGCAAATGCGCCGCAATCCTTACCCACCCTTTACCACCTCCACCCTACAAATGGACGCATCACGTAAACTAGGCTTTGGGGCAAAAAAGACCATGCAAGTCGCGCAGAAGCTTTATGAAGGGTTGGAAATCGGCGGCGAAACCGTCGGTTTGATCACTTATATGCGTACGGATGGTGTCACCGTTTCAGAAGAAGCAATTGCCGCAGCGCGTAAATTTATCAGCGGTAAACACGGTCAAAACTATATCCCCAAATCACCGCGCATCTATACCGTGAAACAGAAAAATGCACAAGAAGCACACGAAGCGATCCGCCCAACTTCAATTGACCGTACCCCTGAAAAAATGCGTGCCTATCTCAATGAAGATATGTTCAAGCTCTATGATTTGGTGTGGAAACGCATGGTCGCCAGCCAAATGGAAGCAGCGGTCTATGACCAGCTTGCGGTCGACATGGAAGAGCCTTCGCTCGGCGCAGTATTTCGTGCTAATGGTTCAATTATGCGCTTTGATGGCTTTCTCGCGCTCTACCGTCAAGGCATGGATGATGACGATACCGAGACCGACGAAAACCGCTTACTTCCCCCACTTGAAGTAGGGCAAATGCTCGACATCAAAGAACTTAAACCTGAGCAACATTTCACCGAACCTCCCCCACGCTACTCAGAAGCATCACTCGTCAAACGCCTAGAAGAACTTGGTATTGGTCGCCCTTCAACCTATGCTAGCATCATCTCCGTTCTGCAAGATAGAGGCTATGTTCGCCTTGATAAGAAACGCTTTATCGCTGAAATGCGTGGGCGTTTAGTGTCTGCCTTCCTTAGTGACTTTTTCCACCGCTATGTGGAATATGATTTCACTGCCAACCTAGAAAATGAACTTGATGAAGTATCCAACGGATCACGGGATTGGAAAGCTGTGCTACGCGCCTTTTGGACAGATTTTATTACCAATATCAACGAAGCCAAAGCGGTCGGGCAGCGTGAGATTTTAGACGCGCTCGACAAAGACCTCGCAAGCTTCATCTTTGGTAAACGTGAAGTTTCTGAGGCTGACCGCATCTGCCCAACTTGTAGCAAAGGCACGTTGAACCTGCGTACAGGTAAATTTGGCGCATTTCTTGGCTGCACTAACTACCCTGAATGCAACTACACCAAACAACTTGGTGATAGCGGTGAAAACACACATGATGGTGAAGGTGAAGGCAGCGGCGCGGCAGATGATTTGCCGCGTGAGATTGGCACTGATCCTAAAAGCGGTCTTGTCATCTGGCTCAAAAAAGGCCCTTACGGGGTATATGTCCAACTCGGCGAAGATAAAAAACCCAAACGCGCCAGCCTACCTAAAGGCTTGACCGCTGCGGCAGTTGATTTAGAAAAAGCTCTCTCACTACTCTCGCTTCCACGTGAAGTCGGGATACACCCTGAAACAGGCAAAATGATTCTCGCCAATCTTGGACGTTTTGGTCCTTATCTACAACATGACGGTACGTTTACCTCACTCAAAGCAGGCGATGATGTCCTTACCATTGGCATGAACCGTGCCGTAGATTTGATTGCAGAAAACAACAAAAAGAAGTCAGGCGAGGCCCTGCGCATACTTGGCAATCACCCTGACGACAACGCTGAAATTGGCGTATTCTCAGGCAAATATGGTCCTTATGTCAAACACGGAAAAACCAATGCCACGCTTGGTAAAGGCGATGAGCCTGAAACCATCACACTAGAACGCGCACTCGAACTCATTAAAGAACGTGCAAGCGCGCCAGCGAAAAAAAGCTTTGGCAAAAAAACGAGTACAAAAGCTGCACCCAAAAAAGCCACTGAAACAAAAACAGCAAAGCCGAAGGCTGTAGGAAAGAAAACTATTGCGAAAACCGCTGCAAAAAGTAAAACTAAGAAATAGATTAAAAATCACACTCATCTAAAGCCTTCTCCTGTCAAAGGAGGAGAACCTCCTCTCCCCCATCGCCGTAGAGGGGTGGGGTGAGGAAGAATAAAACAAGGACACCACCATGAACGTCAAAATCTATTCCCCTGCAAAAAATGCAATGCAATCTGGTTTTGGCAAAACGGGTCTATGGAAAATTGTTTTTGAGCAAACCGCACCGTCTTTTATTGATCCGCTGATGGGTTGGAATGGCATGCGCGACACCCAACAAGAACTCAATTTACAGTTTGCTTCTTTGGAAGAAGCCGAAGCATATGCTAAGAAGCATGGCTACAATTACACCGTCCTGCAACCAAAACAACGTAAAATCAAACCAAAATCCTATGCTGGCAATTTTGCCACCAGCCGTGAAATGCCGTTCTAAATTCTCTCTATAAAAAGAATCTTCGTCATCATTTGGTAACATTTTTATTTTATGTTACTATCATGCGAAGATGTGATTTTCTGGAGGCAATATTATGAAACGTTTTACAGTACCTTGTGATTTTGGTGGGCAAAAGCACCCTTTCCATGTCTATATTGGTGAACCACACCCGAAAAAACACCCACTGCAAAACCAAGCAGCATGGCTTTCATCAGAGCGCGGTGGTACGATTCCGCAAGACGTAATGGATAGCTTTGAAAAACTCTTCAAAATCTCACAAGAAAACAATGTTTCCTTTGAAGATTTATGCGTCTATGCACTTGGAAATGCACAAGAAGGCGAAGGTGGGGAAACACCAACGGAAACACCGACGCAAAGCGCGTAACCTTTCACTAAACTGGAGGCGCAGCACACCCATGACGGACGACGCTTTCAACCCATTTTTAGTGACAACTGCAAGCGGAACGCATGCCCCATGCACCCACCCGAGTTTTGCCGCGCACCTTGAAAATATTGATTTTTATCATCTCTCCTTCAATCCATCTATACAAGCAGGATTTGACGCAGCACTCTGCGCCGCCTACCCCAATAACAACGGACTACATAATCCTTCCTCCTTTAATTACGCTGGGCTAGCACCGCTACGCCATAACTTAGAGGTCATGCGTAATTATTTTTTGCAAACTTACCCTGAGCAAACCGTGACACAACTCGCTTCAACCATTGGCGACATGTTCAAAAACAGTGAAAGCCTGTTTAAAAATCCCTTTGCACTCGCACTCGGCATCAAAGAATGTAACCAACTTGGTGAAGGTGCATCACTGATATATCAAGCATTGCTCAAAAAATATCCTTCCCTCCCC
>DAIPJH010000011.1:0-65894 GCA_036770365.1 Rickettsiales bacterium | reverse complement strand
TGATGGGGCGGACAGGCTCTTGGGTGGGTCGGGTAATGATTCGCTCGATGGTGGGATTCAAGAGGACGTGATTATTGCGGGGGCAGGCAATGATACGGTGATTGCTGGGGCAGGGGATGATTCTGTGTTGGGTGATGATGGTAATGATTTGTTCACTTTCAATATGAGCGTGACAGGGGTTGACCTTGATGCGAGCGATACGCTGGCGGGCGGCACGGGGACAGATACGCTGCGCTTTACGGTCTATGGCTTGTCGCTTGCTGCGACGAATTATACCCATGTGACGGGTGTGGAGGTGATGGATTTTCAAGGTGCTGGTGGGCATAACATTGTGTTGTCGGACGCGCTGGTGGATGCGAGCGATACCAATAGCATGGCGGTGACGTTCTCAGGTGCAACGAGTGCAGGCACGATAAACGCTTCAGCGGTGCTTGCGGGGCATACGGTGAGCATTACGGGCGGCGTGGGTAATGATTCGCTTTTAGGTGGGGCGAGTAGTGACACAATTAATGGTGGTAATGGTAATGACGTTGTGTCTGGTGGCGCAGGGAATAATATCCTCGTTGGTGGTGCGGGGGATGATACGTACCAATTTGATGAAACGGGGAATGCGTCGCTTACTGAGGTGAGCGGTGCGGATACGTTAGAATTTACGTTGTCTGATCTTTCTGTGGTCAATTTTGACCGTATCAGCGATGACCTTGTCGTCGTGAATCGTGAGAATAATACCTATAGTGCTGCCGTTGAAAATTACTTCCTTGCCGATGCCAATAAGATTGAAACCTTGAAAGATAAAGATGGGGATACGGCGTTGATTTCGGTGCTGATAACCTATGGTCAAAATATCGCTGGCACTACAGGGGATGATACGCTGACGGGGACGCTAGGGAATGATACCATTTCAGGTAGCGACGGCGCGGACATCGTGAGCGGTGGTGTGGGTGGTGATGAAAGTTTATATGGTGGTGTTGGTAATGACACGTTAAATGGTGGTAATGGCAAAGACCGACTGCAAGGGGATGCTGGCGCAGATGTGTATGCGTTCACCCATCTTACGGATAGCGTGTTGACAGGCAGCATTTATGACCGTCTGATTGGGTTTGTTGTGGGTGAGGATATGGTGGATGTGAGTAGCTTAGGTTTTACGGGGCTGGATACTGATGGCAGCACGACAGAAGCTGGGGAGTTAAGGCTTTCTTTCAGTGCAACCTCCAACCGCACTTATCTGCGCAGTGACCAGAATGATTTTGTGGTTGCGATTGAAGGGGGTGATTATACGGCGACATTTACCGATGAAAGTTTGATGCTGGGGGATGCCACTATTACGGGGTCGGCGGGTAATGACACGCTGACAGGTAGCGGAAAGAATGATGTGATAGGCGGCGGTGATGGGGATGATAACCTCAGTGGTAAAGCTAATGAAGATATATTAGACGGAGGGGCTGGCAAAGATAAGCTGACGGGTGGCACGGGGTTTGATGTCTTTAAGTTTAGTGCATTATCACATAGCCCTGATGCGGTGAAGGATGCGATTGCAGATTTTGTTGTTGGTGAAGACCATATTGATCTGCGTGGACTGGGGTTTATAGGGCTGGATACGGATGGTGGCACAACTGAGGCTGGGGAATTACGATTGGTGTACAGTTCGGGGAGTAATCGTACCTATGTGCGTACCGACCAAGAAGATTTTGAGTTTTATTTAGAAAATGGTGATTATCACGGACTGTTAAGTAATGGGGACTTTTTGTTTGCATAGTCTTGTTTAAATGTAGCCTTACTCAAAAATTCTTCTGTAAGCATCATAAACATAACACGTGGCAATTTTGTCAAAAAGAGGGTGTTTGGGGCGTGGAATGCGCTGGACAAAATGAGGTGCTGGCGTTACATGTGGATGATGGCAATTTATGCAATGCGTTCATGTTGGGGTGTTTATGGTACAGCGTCTAAAAACGGTTTCAAGTTTGGGTGGGGCATTGTTGGTGATGGGCGCGCTGGTGTCTGCGTGTTCGACATGGGGGGGTAACCCTCCGCCGCGTTATAATACCGTGATTGGTGAGAAGCGCGTGCCTGCGCTTAATCCGGGGGGTAACAAGATCATCCGCCCTGCGGACTCGGTTGAGCCCGCGCCACCTGCGAATATTGTGCGTCCGCAGACCGAGCGTGTCGTGCCGCAAAGTTATCAGTCAGCGATGGAAGAGTCTAATG
The DNA here is from genome assembly GCA_036770365.1 of Rickettsiales bacterium. Taxonomy (GTDB): domain Bacteria; phylum Pseudomonadota; class Alphaproteobacteria; order Rickettsiales; family UBA998; genus DAIPJH01. Next base: position 63,689 of record DAIPJH010000011.1, on the reverse strand, counting down.
TGTTGAATGTGACGCCGTCTGCATCTGTTGCAGCGATTGCTCCTGCGCCCGAGCCTGTGGCGAGTGCGCCTGTGGTCTCAACGCCAGTGTCTTCACCACTATCTTCAATTGAAGCAAAGCCGTTGGATGTAACGCAGTCCACGGCTCAACAATTGGGGGCGGCTGCGCCTGCTTCGGGTGGCAATATGGTTGCGCCAGCGGTGACGCCGATGGGAGCGAGAGCTGAAGTGGTGAGTGCCAAGCAAGAAATGAAAAACTTGGCGAGTGAGCGTGATGATTTTGCGAAAGAGATGCCGTCTGCTACGCCCACTGTTGTTGCGGGAAATGCGCCTGTGAATGTTATCGAAGATCAAGCAAAAACACTTTTTAGTGAGCCTGTTGCTGAACCTTTGCCGCATGCTGTGCAGGAGGCAAAGTCAGATATGGTGAGTGGTGCGACTGTTGTGAAAAACACGGGCTGGCACAAAGTAACGTTGGTGGGGTCGAAAACAGTTGATGCGGACGCGCAGAATGTGGCGGGTGATGTTCCGCCTGTTGCGACGCCTCCTGTTCAGGTTTCGGCGGAAACTGTACCTGTCTCTGTGCAAGCGGATGCTCCTGCGAGTGTGGTTGCTGCGTCAGATGCACAGATCGCATCTAATGCATCTGTTGCATCTATGGTTGCTCCTCCAGTGTTTACCCGTAATGCGGATGGTTCTTGGGCGCAAAAGGAAGGATCTGCGGTGGATGCTGCGGCGATGGATGCCGCTCCGCCTGTTCGAACACAAATGAATACTCCTGAGGCACATGATTCGACGGCTATGGAAGTTATGGACGCGCCGTCGGTGCAACCAGTAATGCAAGATGATGTGGCCGCCAATGCCGCGGCTACGGTAGATACAAATGCCGCGTCGGCCTCTGCGGGGGCGTCATATGTTCAAGGTGACTATCTTCCCCCTTCTCGCTACGCACGTTATCGTGGTGGGTATCAAAGTTATCGTTTGAGCCGCCTCAGTGGTGCGGTTTCTACCAATTAACTTCTTTATAAACTCTACTGTTATGGATAATCTATTTGCGATGAAACTTCCTCAAAACAAGTTGTGTATTGTTATACATTCATGTTTTCGGTTTTCATTGCTTCATGCTTACTCTCATAATAGCGACTTTCTAAAGAAGGTTACGAAATAGGATGTTATATGAGTACGAATGAAGAATTTTACCGCATCAAGCGGTTGCCTCCTTATGTCTTTGCTGAAGTGAATCGTAAAAAAGCTGCATTGCGTGCGCAGGGGCGTGATGTGATCGATTTGGGAATGGGAAATCCTGATTCGCCAACCCCCGCTCATATTGTTGAAAAATTGCGTGAGACGGTGCTTAATCCGCGTACGCATGGTTATTCAATGTCACGTGGGATTCCGGGGTTACGTAAGGCTCAAGCAGCGTATTATCAGCGTCGTTTTGGTGTAGAAGTTTGCCCTGAAAAAGAAGTCGCGGTGTCGATGGGATCAAAAGAAGGTCTGGCGAATTTGTTGCAAGCGATTACTGCCCCTGGTGATGTGGTGATGGTTCCTAATCCTAGCTATCCAATTCACCCTTATGGGTCGATTATTGTGGGTGCGTCGGTTTGGCATTTGCCAAAAACACCAGATCATGATTTTGTAACTTTGCTTAAACGTGCGATTAAGCATTGCAAACCTGCACCGACCATACTTATTTTGAGTTATCCGTGTAATCCAACCACTGAATGTGTGGATTTAGCGTTTTATGAAGAAGTTGTGGAGATTTGTCGTCAGGCAGGGGTTTATATCATCTCAGACTTGGCGTATTGCGAGATTTATTTTAATGACGTGCCACCACCAAGTATTTTGCAGGTTAAAGGCGCAAAAGATGTTGCGATTGAGTTCACCTCAATGAGCAAGACTTATTCGATGGCGGGTTGGCGCGTTGGGTTTGCGGTTGGGAATCAAAAATTGGTTTCCGCGCTCACTAAAATTAAGTCTTATCTTGATTATGGTGGGTTTACACCCATTCAGGTGGCGGCAACGGCTGCGTTGAATGGGCCGCAAGAATGTGTACAAGAAATGCGTGACCTTTATAAAGAGCGTCGTGATATTTTGGTGAATGGGTTGCGTGCGGCAGGTTGGAATGTGCCGTCTCCTGATGCGAGTATGTTTATTTGGGCTCCATTGCCTGAGGCGTATAAAGATTTAGGTTCGCTTGCGTTTTCGCAATTATTATTGGAAAAAGCCGAAGTGGCAGTTGCTCCGGGGATTGGCTTTGGTGAATACGGTGATGGGTTTGTACGGATTGCGATGGTAGAAAATAAGCATCGTTTGCGTCAAGCTGTGCGTAATATCAAACAATTTCTTGCGCAAGACCCTATCCAATGTATGCATGAGCTGGCGGCGGCGGTATGACGAAAGCTCTTCATATTGCGATTGCTGGGCTTGGTACGGTAGGTGCTGGGGTATTGAAGCTGCTGCATGAAAATGCGGATGTGATTACCGCACGTTCTGGTCGAAGATTAGAAGTGGTTGCCGTTTCCGCTCGTAATCGTCAGCAAGATCGTGGTGTGTCGTTGGAGGGAGTGCGTTGGGAAGATAATCCTGTTGCGCTTGGCATGGCAGCGGATGTCGATGTGGTGCTGGAATTGATGGGCGGTGCGGACGGTGTGGCGAAGGCTTTGACTGAGACGGCGTTGTCACATGGCAAAGCGGTGGTGACAGCGAATAAAGCGATGATCGCACATCACGGTAAGGCGTTGGCTGAACTGGCAACCAAGCATGATGCAGTGTTGGCGTTTGAAGCCGCAGTAGCGGGGGGAATTCCAGTAATTCGTGCGATGCGGGGAGGGTTGTCAGCTAATCGTTATATGAAGGTTGAAGGTATTTTGAATGGTACGTGTAACTATATTCTGACCATGATGGAAAAGACTGGTAAGGATTTTGGCGAGGTGTTGGAAGAAGCACGTCAGAAGGGTTACGCTGAAGCAGATCCTACTTTTGATATTAATGGAACAGATACGGCGCATAAATTGGCAATTATTGCTGCGCTGGCGTTTGGTGCTGCGCCTGATATGCAGCAGATGTATATCGAAGGTATTGAGAAGGTGACCGCTTCGGATATTGCCGCGGTTAAAAATATGGAATGTCGCATTAAGTTGTTGGGTATTACCTGTTTGAATGATGCGGGCGCGATTGAGCAGAGGGTGCATCCAGTGATTATTCCTGAGGAAGCTCCGCTAGCGACGGTGGATGATGTTTATAACGCGGTGGAGATTACAGGAAACTTCGTTGATAACATCTTTTTAGAGGGGCGCGGTGCGGGTGCAGGGCCTACGGCTTCGGCGGTGGTGTCCGATATTATGGATATTGCACGCGGTATTCACGTTCCAGCCTTTGGGGTTGCAGATTCAGCATTGAAAAATAGTCGCTTTTCCTCTATGGATGACCTCGTGGTGGGATATTATTTACGTTTAACGGTCAAAGATCAACCGGGAGTGTTGTCTGATGTGTCGGAAGTGCTGGGGGATGCGGGGATTTCAGTGAGTACGCTGAACCAACCACGTCATACTCCAGGAAGCCCTGTGCAGATTGTGTTAACTACGCATCCTGTGCGTGAGGCGAGTATGCGTCAGGCCTTGAAAGATATAGAAAAACTGGATGCTGTGATTGCAGCTCCGCAAATGATAAGGATGGATTTAGGATGAACGCTATTAACGCTTCTGCGGAAGCATTTAAACAAGATTATACCATGGATCGTAATTTCGCGCTTGAAGCGGTGCGTGTAACCGAGGCAGCGGCGTTGGCTGCGTCGCATTGGATGGGGCTTGGCGAAGAGAAAGCAGCGGATCAGGCTGCAGTGAACGCAATGCGTGAAGCCCTAAATGGGATGAGCATTGACGGTACGGTGGTCATTGGTGAAGGTGAGCGCGATAAAGCACCGATGCTTTATATTGGTGAAAAAGTGGGTACTGGCGCAGGGCCTCAGATTGATATCGCACTTGATCCTTTAGAAGGCACAACCATTTGTGCGACAGGCGGCCCAAATTCATTGGCAGTGGTGGCGATGGCTGAAAAAGGTGGTTTTCTTCATGCACCTGATGTATATATGGAAAAAATCGCTGTGGGCGGTGGTCTGCCTGCGGATGTGGTGTCGCTTAATTATAGCGTAGAGCAGAATTTAAAAAATCTTGCGAAGGCTAAAGAGTGTGATGTGTCGGATTTGGTGGTGACGGTGCTGAGTCGTGATCGTCACGCAGAGCTGATTGCAAAACTCCGTGCCGCGGGTGCGCGTGTACAGCTTATCTCGGACGGAGATGTTGCGGGTGTGATTGCAACGTCTCGTGGGCGTACCCGTACTGATATGTATATGGGGATTGGTGGCGCGCCTGAGGGTGTACTTGCTGCTGCAGCACTTCGCTGTAGTGGCGGTCAAATGCAAGCGAAGCTTTTGTTTGAAGATGATAGCCAGATTGCACGTGCGGCGCGTATGGGTGTCTCAGACCCGAATAAAGTTTATACGCTGGAAGAATTGGCAAAGGGTGACGTTATGTTTGCGGCAACAGGTGTCACGGATGGTGCGATGCTTGATGGTGTACGCCGTTGGAAAGATGGTGCATATACCCATTCGATCATCATGCGTTCACGCACAGGGACGGTACGTTTGATCCATGCTGAACATAATTTTAGTCGCAAGACATGGGTTGATAAGGATAAAGAATAATTAATTCTACTATGGCTTCCAATCTGCTTGCAATGGAGCCTCCTCAAAAATGTCATGTGCTTTGTGTACACTCCATTTTTTGGTTTCCATTGCATCGCACTTTTTTGCCATAGCGAATTAACACTGTTTATACTTTGCATTACTCAAACTGCTTTGTGTAGCGTTATACATTGAATTTAATTTGGCTGTTTTACACTCGTAAAGTATTGCTTTGGAGGTTGTTATGAAGCTCTATGATTTTGGGATTATTATTCTTGTTTTGGCGGCGACTATTTGCGTCTACGGTTCGATGCAAATGTATCAGGATGTTATGCGGTAATGACATCTACTGCTTTGTCCTCTGCTGTGCTTGGGGTAGAGGCTTCTGTTTGCGCGTCGCGTTGGGTTTTTCGTGCTGAAGATGATCGTGTGATTTTAGCGTTACAGCAGCGGTTCGGTGTGCCAGAAGCGTTGGCGCGTATCCTCGTTGGTCGCGGCATTGGATTGGAAGATGCTCAAGATTTTCTCCAGCCGTCGCTCAAATCTTCATTGCCTGATCCTCTTCATTTTAAAGACATGGACAAAGCGGTGGAACGGTTGCTACGTGCGGTACAACATAATGAGAAAATAGGTATCTTTGGTGATTATGATGTGGATGGCGCAACGTCCTCTGCTTTGTTGGTGCGGTATTTTCGTGCATTAGATATTATTACATTTGTTCATATTCCTGATAGGCATAGTGAGGGTTATGGCCCTAATTTTCCTGCTATTGCTGCGTTGCACAATAAGGGTTGTGGGGTGATTATTACGGTTGATTGTGGGGCGACAGCGTTTGAATCGCTTAAGGCGGCGGCAGATGCGGGGATAGAGGTGGTGGTTATTGACCATCATATGGGCAGTGCGGCTTTGCCTGACGCGGTGGCAGTGGTGAACCCCAATCGTCTGGATGAGACAACATCGCATCGTTATTTGGCGGCGGTGGGGGTAGTCTTTATGACATTGATCGGGCTTAATCGTGCTTTGCGTGAAATAGGTTATTTTGTAGACGGTAAAAAAGAACCAAATTTGATGGCATGGCTGGATATTGTAGCATTGGGAACGGTGTGTGATGTCGTGCCGCTTGTTGGTGCGAACCGTGCGTTGGTGGCGCAAGGGTTGAAGGTGATGCAGGTGCGTGGAAATGCTGGGATTCGTACTTTAATTGATAAGGCGGGCGTGACAGATGCACTCACTACTTATCATGCAGGTTTTGCGATTGGGCCGCGCATCAATGCGGGTGGGCGCGTTGGGCATGCGTCTTATGGTTCAAGGATTTTGTCGTCGGAAGATGAGGTGGAGGTGCGTGAGCTTGCAGATGCGCTTGATACCTATAATCTTGAGCGCAAAGCGATTGAGATGATGGTGCAGGAGGAAGCATTTTCATTAGCTGAATGTGTAGAAAATAACCCCGTGATCTTGGTGTATAGTTCCCATTGGCATCAGGGGGTGATAGGAATTGTAGCGGGGCGACTCAAAGATCATTTTCATAAGCCCGTGGCGGTGCTTACACGTGAAGGGGATGTGGTAAAAGCGAGTGCGCGTTCGATTGCAGGCGTAGATTTGGGCGCGGCAATTGTGGCGGCGCGTTCGCAGGGGCTTTTGCTTGCGGGTGGGGGGCATGCAATGGCAGCTGGTTTTTCGTTGATTGAAGAGCGGATTCCTATGCTTCAAGCGTTTTTGAACGAGCAGTTAGGGACAGCGGTTAGGAAGGCACATGAATATCGTACGTTAAAACTTGATGGTGTGTTATCGGTAAGTGGGGCAACGGTAGGCTTGGTGAAAAGTTTGTGTCGCGGTGCGCCGTATGGTGTAGGTAATCCAACTCCTAAATTTGCTTTGGCATCTGTGCGTATCACGCGGCTTGATATCCTCAAGGATACTCATATTAAATTACAGATCGCGCCAGCTGAAGGTAAGGGGCAGTGGATGAAAGCAATAGCATTTCGTGCGGTGGGGACGCCGCTTGGCGAGCTATTGATGTCTGCCCAATATAAACCGCTGCATCTTGCGGGTCAGTTAAATCTTGACGTCTGGCAAGGCAAGGAATCGGTGTCATTACATATTGAGGATGCTGCTTTTACCATTTAATGTGAATGAATTGTGACGGTTTGATGAAGTTTTGCACAAATTTGTCGTTCTGCTTTTGTGCCTTATCCCAAAAAATGCTAGATTGAAGGATGGAATATTGCCTTTGTGTCACAAGAAAAAAGTAAGTAAATAATTGATGGAATCTATTGGTTGGACAGATAGAGTGAGTAAAGCCACCGTGCGGGGGATGGAGGGTCTTGAGCAGGGATTTCATGCGCTTGCACCAGGCGTACTTGATAAAGGCAAGGCGATGGGGATGCACCGTACTCGTCAGATGATTGGGATGACGGGTGGTTGGTTGGTTGGTAATTATATTGGTAATGTTATGGCGGGGCAGGATTTGAATCATCACCCGATTGCGCGTGATGATGTGCCGCTTGGGCTTCGCTTTCTTCATGGATCTCTTAGCTACAATGCGTTTTCGGATGCATCGCATGATCGCAAATTGAAGGTAGTACATCAGCTGATGGGCGGTTTAATGGGAGGTGTCGGGGCTGTTGCGGGTAGCAATAGTTTTTTTGAAGCAAGTGGTCTGACGAAGACAATTGATGATCTTATGGGTAAAAAAGCACAAGATTTTCATATCTTGGATGCTGATAAAGCAGCGTCTGCTGCGCAGGCGAGTGCATGGCGTCCGTTTGCTGCGATGATGGGGGCATTTAGTTCTTCTTCTGGGATGGCGATGGTGTTGTGGCTTAACTTTTCTACGGGTATCAATACGGTTTTTAATATGATGGGAAACCGCAAGGCGGGGACAGAATTATTTGCGCATTCACCACTGAATAAAATTTCTAATACTCCTACTTCAATACCTTATGGGCCGAGTGAAGTGATGCCACGCATGGCGCGTTATTTTGGTGCATTGGGGACAGCAGGTGCGAATGCAGAGATGACGGAAGAAGGCGAACGTTATGTGAAGGCTTTGATGAAGCCGTTATTTCCAAAAATGACGGAAGATGAGGAAAAGAAGATTTTAGCAAAGATAACACGTGTTCGAGAAGATACGCTTGAAAAGCATGGTGATGTTCAAGCTAAAATTTTAGAACAGTTTTCAGGTGCTAATTTTGAAGCGTTGTTGCGTGATGTAGGCTTGAATCCTGAAGAAGCGAAGCTGGGGAATCATGGGTTGCTCACCAAAATAAGTCATGGTTTTTCTAGATTTCTTGGAGATGTGTTCGGAGTTGAGAAAAAGACGCTTGATATTCAAGAGAAGCTTAAAGAAGGTATTCGTCTGCGTGCTGGAGAGCCTCATGCCACTGCTTCACAAGGGTGGTCAAAATGAAACCAGTGATGCGGAATAATGTGGATGTGAATGTGGATGTGAGTTGGACGCCACGTTTGGAAAGCCATCTTTTTTATCATCCGATTGGGATGGCTGATCCGCATGATGAGGCGCATGAGATCGCTCTTGATACAGCCGCATGGATTGGTGATGCGATGATGCAATCTGCGCCGTATAGCCGTGTGATTTCCGCGGCGGCACTGACTGGGGGGCTGACGGTAGGTGCGGCAACTTCCGTGTTATTACAAGGGCGCGATTTTGATAGTAAGCTTGATAAGGACTCTGCGTTGAGTAAAGAAAAACTGCCAAAGTTTATGCATGGAGTTTTTGACAAGCTTAAGGATATGGGCGTGGTGGGTAAGTTAGACCATAATCCTGCTTTAAATGATATTAGCTCGCGTAGTAAGCGTTTTGCCACACGTTATGCGATCCCTGCGGTGATGGGTGGTGGGTCGGTATGGCTTGCGAGTCGTTTATATTTTGATAAATTTCGCTGTAATCACGATGCAAAAAATCCTCAGTATTTAGAAGATTATTCGGCTGCGGTTGCGAGTCGTCAGGCAAAGCCGTGGGGCGTTCTTTCCGCCGTGACGTCGCTGTTCGCTTCAGCGTCGGGGGCATCGTTTTTGCCGTTTAATTACGGCGTTGCGGTCAATACACAATCCTATATGGAAAGCGGTCACCGCGTGATGATGCCTGTGATTGGGAAGGCATTTTCTAATAACCATAGTAACTTATCTTATGGTACAGGAGAGTTGGAACATTTCTTGGCGCGTTATACCGCCAATAATCCCTCGATTCATCCTGAGCGTTTGGAACAGTTATGGGGCGCATTAGTTACAGCGCACTTTCCAGATGTTACACAAGAACAAATTCAACTTTTGGTCGATGAGACGCATGCTTTGCGCGATCCGTATATGAAGCGCATGCTAGATGGGGAAGACCCTAAAAAAGTTCGCGCAGAAATGGAAATGTTGTTTACCAAACAATTTACAAAAGAAGGTCTGTGGGAAATGCTTACTAAGGCAAGGATTGATCCTGCAACAGCAGTGATTACCAATAATGGGCTTGCGGGTAAGTTAGGAGATAGTTTAGGTGCGAAGCATGATGTAGAGCGTATGCAGCAGGAGTATGTGAAAAAGGTGCGTACGTGGCAGGCATCGCACCCAACCAAGGAAGAAAATATTGTACATCAATCTGTCACGGACACTATTTCATGTGAAAAGCCACAAAGCGTCATTTCGCAGGTGCAGCATAAATATTTACAGGAAACACAAAACCAAACTGCTTCACTTGGTCTTTAGAAGCAAAAAATTGCTGTTTTTTTATCTTTTTAACTGCTTTTGTGTATGTAAAAAGTGGACAGATGCTATCTGAACATTCTATAATCCCCCCCCACTGCGCATACATGCTTTGTGGTGTATGCAGTTTCTTTGCAACCGTAGCCCTGTGGGGGGAATATGAAGAAGTGGTTGAGTAAGCTCTATGTGCAAGTAATTGTTGGAATGGTACTGGGGATTGCGTTAGCTGCTATTTCTCCCGAGCTTGGGGCAAAAATGAAACCGCTTGGTGATGGATTTATTAAGCTGGTGAAGATGGTGATTGCGCCGATTATTTTCTGTACGGTGGTGACAGGTATTGCTCATGTTGGTGATATTAAAAAAGCTGGAAAACTAGGTCTGAAAGCACTTGTTTATTTTGAAGTGGTGACGACCATTGCGTTGATTCTTGGTTTGGCGGTGGGTAATTTGAGTGGTGCAGGGAATGGGATGCATGTCGATACAGCAACGCTTGATGCTTCGGCGATGGCGTCCTATGCGCAAGGGGCTGCTCATAGCTCGGCATCAGGTTCTGGTATGGCTGATTTTTTGTTGGCACTTGTGCCAGATAGTTTTTTCAGTGGGATTGTGAATGGTAACTTATTGCAAACGTTGACCGTCGCTATTTTATTTGCGTGGGCGATGATGGGGCTTGGTAAACATGGAGAACATGTTTTGCAGTCTATTGAAGCTGTGTCTCATGTGTTTTTCCGTGTGGTGGGTATTGTGATGCATCTTGCTCCTATTGGTGCATTTGGTGCGATGGCTTATACGATTGGTAAATTTGGTGTGGGGAGTCTGGGTTCGCTTGCTGGGTTTATGGGGCTGTTTTTTGCGACATGTTTTGTGTTTGCATTTGGTATGTTAGGTATCGTGTTGAAGCTTACTACAGGGTTAAGCTTGGCGCGGGTGTTGTCTTATATCAAAGATGAACTATTGATTGTGTTTGGTACATCCTCTTCAGAATCTGTGTTGCCGCGTTTATTAGATAAATTTGAGAAACTAGGTTGTGATCGTCAAGTGGTGGGGATGGTGATTCCTACAGGTTATTCGTTCAATCTTGATGGAAGCTCTATTTACTTTACAATGGCGGTGATGTTTCTTGCAAATGCGACGGGTGTTCATTTGGATATGATGCAGCAGATTAGCATTTTGACGGTGTTATTGGTGACGTCCAAAGGTTCGGCTGGAGTGTCTGGTTCTGCGTTTATTGTATTAGTGGGGACGCTTGGGGCGGTTGAAGTTATCCCTGTGGCGTCTGCGGCGATTATTCTTGGTATTGATCGTTTTATGTCTACGGGACGTGCGCTTACTAATTTGATTGGCAATTGTGTGGCGACGTTGGTGGTTGCTCGTTGGGAAAATGCCTTGGATATTGATTATGCAAAACGTGTGCTTTCTGGTGAAATTGAAGTGCATGGTGAGACAGAAGAGTTGTGCATGACCAATGATTCAGAAAATGATACGCTCGAGGCAGCGTAGGCAATAAAATGCATATTTGCGCGATATTTTAGTTGACTATAGGAGGCGTGATGTTAATAGTGGCGACCTCCTTCGTTGGCTCCTTCGTCTAGCGGTTAGGACACCGCCCTTTCACGGCGGTAACACGGGTTCGATTCCCGTAGGAGTCACCATTTACACGCCACAAGTGCGTTGGGAGCAATCCAAAAACACTAGATTTTTTAGGCGGTTTCTTGATAGATTACTATCCAGTCGCCTCCGATGCTGTCCAAATGGATTATATTGATATGATCTGGTGGGATGTTAGACTATTTTGACTTATATCATGGCTAATTAAATAGATTTCTCTATAATCTCCCATTGAAATTGGAGTGGTTATGGATGTCTTATCTGGTAAGCGTGGATTGATTGTTGGGGTGGCGAATGGTCACTCGATTGCGGCTGGCTGCGCTGTGGTGTGTGCGCGTGAGGGGGCAGAGCTTGCGCTGACCTATCTGAATGAAAAAGCCAAGCCTTTTGTTGCGCCAGTGGCGGAGGCGGTGGGTGCGCAGATGTTGTTGCCGCTGGATGTAGAAGATGATGTGCAGATGGCAGAGGTGTTTTCGGAGATTGCCGCACGATGGGGGAAACTTGATTTCTTGATTCATTCGATTGCTTATTGTGGCAAGGATGATTTACATGGTCGGGTGGTAGATTGTTCGCGTGCAGGGTTTGCGCAGGCAATGGATGTTTCGGTACATTCTTTGATGCGACTGACGCGCCTTGCAGAGCCATTGATGGTAGAGGGGGGGTCGATTGTCACTATGAGTTATTACGGCGCAGAAAAAGTGGTCGAGCATTATAATATTATGGGGCCTGTGAAAGCTGCATTAGAGTCTTCAGCGATGTATTTAGCTGCGGAACTTGGTGGTAAAGGGATTCGGGTGAATGTGGTGTCGTCGGGGCCGTTGATGACACGGGCGGCATCGGGGATTGAACATTTTGATGTGATGTTGGATGCTGCGCGGGAACGTGCGCCTGAGCATCGTTTGGTGACAATACAAGATATTGGTGAGGTTGCTTTGTCGTTGCTTGGTGATGGCGCGAAGGTAGTGACGGGGAATGTGGTGTATGTGGATGCAGGACTGCATATTTTAGCATAGGATGAATTTATGGCGACGGAATATATCGAGAATAAGATCTTTGATGAGTTAAAAATTGGAGATGCGGCGCAGGTGGTGCGCGTGTTGAAGCGTGAGGACATTGAGTTGTTTGCAGCGATGTCTGGCGATGTGAATCCTGCGCATTTGGATGATGAATATGCAAAATCAGCGCGGTTTCATGAGATTATTGCACATGGGATGTGGGGAGGTGCGTTGATTTCAGCCGTGATAGGGACAGAGCTTCCCGGTGCGGGGACGATTTATCTTGATCAGTCGTTAAAATTTATGCGCCCTGTGGTGCTTGGTGATACTGTGACGGTGCGGGTGGAAGTGAAATCGTTAGAACCTCAAAAGAAGCGCGTAGTGCTTGCCTGTCGTTGTAGTAATCAGCGTGATGAGACTGTGATTGAAGGTGAGGCGTTAGTGATTGCGCCATCTGAGAAAGTACATCGTTTGCGTGTCGATTTGCCAACAGTCTCTGTGCATGATCACAGCATACGGTATCATAAATTGATGGATCGTACGAAAGGATTGCCTGCGGCGAGAACAGCGGTGGTACATCCGTGTGACACGGTATCGTTATCGGGTGCAATCGAGGCGGCGAAATTAGGGCATATCATTCCTATTTTGGTGGGGCCGAGAACGAAAATAGAGCTGGCGGCACGTGAAGGGGGGTATGATATTTCAGGGCTAGAATTGGTAGATACACCCCATAGTCATGCGGCGGCAGAGCAGGCGGTAGCACTGGTGCATGGCGGTGTGGCAGAAGCGTTGATGAAAGGTTCGCTGCATACTGATGAGTTGATGAGAGCGGTGCTACATAAAGAACTAGGGTTGCGTACAGGGCGACGGATGAGTCATGTATTCGCACTGGATGTACCTAATTATGCAAAACCACTTTTTATTACGGATGCAGCCATTAATATTGCACCTGATTTAGAGACAAAACGCGATATTATCCAAAATGCGATTGATTTGTGTCATGCGCTACGGATCGAGATGCCTAAGGTAGCGATTTTGTCCGCAGTGGAGACGGTCACCTCGAATATTCCATCAACGATTGAGGCTGCTGCGTTGTGTAAAATGGCGGATCGTGGTCAAATTACAGGGGGGATTTTGGATGGGCCGTTGGCATTTGATAATGCGATCTCCAAAGACGCTGCTAAGACAAAGCATATTATTTCGCAAGTGGCAGGAGACGCAGATATATTGGTTGTGCCGGATTTAGAGGCGGGAAATATGCTTGCAAAACAGTTGATTTATTTGGCAAGCGCAGAGGCGGCTGGGGTTGTTCTTGGTGCGCGTGTACCTATCGTGTTGACTAGCCGTTCAGACAGTGAAATGGCACGGTTAGCATCATGTGCCATTGTGCAGATATTGGTGCAATATCGCGCCGTGAGGCGTGTAGATACTATTTAGACAAAATCTGCGAAGTTGCCTTCGCTGAGGGCAGTAAGGTCGGTGGTGCTTACTCCGCTGAGGCGTGCGACAAAGGTCATTGTATCGTCTGCGGCAGCAAGCGTACCGACATTCGCACTTTCAGTGATTCTGACCAGACGTGCATCTGTGCCATCACTTATCATGACATAGATCATGTCGCTGGCGGCAAAGTCGTCCGCAATGCCACTAAGGGCGGTATAGATATCTGCTTCGGCAAAGCTTGCGGCGGCGTTGGTGGCGACGTAAAGCCCCACGTTCGTTCCAAGCGTTTGGGCAGAAGTACCCGTGCCTTCGGCGTAGGTGACACCTGTACCACGCAGTGCAGTGTTGGTTAAGTCGGTGAAGTCAAAGGCATCGTAGCCCGTAAAAGCATCATTGATAAGATCGACATTGGTATCGGTGGTGTCAGTTGTGGCAATCAAATAGCCAAAGACATCTGCACCTTCACCACCTGTGATAGTATCTGCGGCTGCGCCCGCGACGATGGTGTCATTGCCTGTTGATCCATCAATGCTGTCTTCGTATATACCTCCAATGATACTGTCGCTGCCTTCGCCGCCATGGATCGAACTGTCTGCTGTGCCGCCTGCTGCGCCGCCATCCCCCGCATTGACAGTGTCATTACCTGCTCCTGCGGTGACGGTGTCGATGCCATCTCCCGCAGTGATGCTGTCTGCGCCATCCCCGCCACGAATGATGTCATCTCCTGCTGCACCAGAGGCAGAATCCCCATTAAGACCGCAAATGATCTGGTCATTATGTGCGCCACCAGTGAGTGCGATTGCGCTGCCGCCGAGGTTGGTGAGTAGAATAGAATCGTCACTAAGTGAGAAGTTCGTGCCGTTGAAATTGCCTGTGTAGTTCGTAAAGAGGTAGTCGCCATTACCTGCACCGTTAGTGATAGTGACAGATGAACCAAGACCTGTGATGGTTAGGTCTGTGGCAGTGCCACCAGATAAGGTGATGTTAAAAATATCTGTTGATTCAAAGCCAGTGAATGTAACATCTGCATCTGCGGTGAGAGAGGAATCATCAACGTTGATAATATCGTTGCCGTCATTACCGTTAATGTTGAGGGTGCTGGTGGCTGAACGTGCGCCAGTAATGTTAATGGTATCTGCGCCGAGTCCTGCGTTGATAGTGATAGATTCGCCCGAAGCCATGCTTGCACTCGTGGTGATGGTATCTGCACCTGCATTGCCATAGATGATTGCGTTATAATTCGCGTTGCTTGCGCCAACAAGGATGGTGTCTGCGCCATCAGTAGAGTCTACTGCTCCAATTCCGCCATAGATGGTGACGTCTCCAAGGTGCAAGGTGCTGTCTATGCTGTCGTCGCCTGCGCCGCCATAAAGGTAGAGATTGCCTAATGAGCCTGTGCCGCCGACATCTGCCGTTAGTGTATCGTTACCGAGTCCGCCATAGAGATATTGTGTCACGTCTGCGGCAAAATCATCATAGGCGATGTTATCTGTGCCTGCATTGCCATAGACAAAAGCCTCACCAATGCCGCTAGTAATCACGTCATTGCCATCGGTAGAATCAACTGCACCAGAGCCGCCATAGACGGTGATAGAGCCGTCTGCGCCCGTTCCCGCAACCGTGTCATTACCTGCACCCATATAGATAAGGAGTGAGCCTGCGGTTGCACCTGTAATGACATGGTCATTGCCAAGTCCGCCATAGACTGTACTGCTGGCTGCGCTGCCTGTGGGGTCAGTAAAGATGATCGTGTCGTTGCCGCCATTGCCGTAGATTGCATTGCTGCCGCTGGTCGCGCCCGTACCGTTCATGGTAATGGAATCACTGCCATCTGCGGAATCAGCGTAGCCTGAACCGCCAAAAATAACGTTATTACCATTGCCTGCGGTGATGGTGTCTCCATCACCCATGCCATATATAAGATTGCCTGCGTCTAAATAGATACTCGCAGCATCGACAAGATCAAGGGCTTCGGTGGCTTCTTGGGCAAGGCTGTCCGCAGAGGTGTCGTTGGTATTATCGCCTGCAAAGATACTCCCGCTCGTAAAGGTAATAATGCTGGACGAAATGGCGGCTAATGTAATGCCAAGAAGGGTTGCACTTGAGCCAGTCGATGCATCAGAGACGACAAGGTTTCCGCTGCCATCATTGGCAAAGCGAAAACCGCTTGCTGTGCCATCGATTGTAAGCGTATCTGAGGAAGAGGAAAAATTAGTGCTTGTGCCGATCAGGGAGCTAAAATCATAATTTGCCATGGAGTTTCTCCTCAGGAGGTCATCTTTTGTTTCTGTGCTTGCGCCTTAGGTGTTGTGTTTGCAAAGAGTATGCCACAAGCACAGGATAAGCATAGGGTTGACTTATATTATGTCATATGACTCTGAGATGATACTATATCTGGTATTTCGTCAAGATGTATAGTTCACTGTGAAAGCTTTTCTTTACAGATGGGCAGAAGTTGAGTAAACAGCGGTGTGAGTAATTTAATAGAATAATATATAATTAAAAGGGTGATAAATATGCGTATTTCTTCGACGGTTAAGGTTCTAACGGCTGTGTTTCTTTCAAGCTCCGCGGGGATGGTGTCTGAAGCATTTTCTGCGCCTTCTGTAAGTCTTCCTGCTTCTACTGAGCCAAGCCGCCTCGAAAAACGCTATCAAATGGATACACGTCCTGCCCTTGAGCGTGGAACTGTCGTGAAAGAGCAAGAGTCTGCTCCGCTTTCTAGCGCGGGTGATGGTGTTGCGTTTACGTTGAATTCTGTACAGGTGACGGGGGCGACAGCATTTCCTGCGGAGGCGTTGCAAGCCTTGTTTAAAGATTCTATTGGTAAGCAAGTGACCCTTGGTGGATTGCGTGACATTGCTAATAAGATTACGACGCAGTATCGTAACGCGGGTTATATTCTTTCTAAAGCTGTTGTACCTCCTCAGCGTGTGAGTGGTGGTGCGGTGGTAATCGAAGTGATTGAAGGTTCAGTTGATAATGTGGTTTTCCAAGGTGCAGAGAAGCAAAATCAGTCGCTTTTGAACTCTTATGCGGAGAAAATTAAAGCCTCTAAGCCGCTTAAGAATTCTGATTTGGAGCGTTATTTGTTGCTCGTGGACGATTTGACGGGTGTAACTGCGCGTGGTGTTCTTAGTGCTTCTCCATCAGTAAAGGGTGCGTCGACTCTTACTGTAACGCTTGATTATAAACAAATTGAAGGTGATGTGACACTTGATAATCGCGGCAGCCGCTATCTTGGTCCTTGGGAAGCAGGTGTGAGCGTGGCTGAAAATTCTGCGTTGGGTCTTTCTGAGCAGATTCGTGGTCGCGTGTTAACATCAATTGATTTGGATGAGTTGCAATATTATGAGGGTGCGTACCAGCAGCCGTTTGGTTCGGAAGGTACGGTGATGCGTATACTTTCTTCTTATACTAATTCAAAACCCGGTTCTTCGCTTGAGCCGTTTGATGTGGAAGGTAAAAACATCGCGTTTTCTGCGCAAGTGCAGCATCCATTTAAACGTAGCCGTCAGGAAAATATTTATGCGGGTGCGGGTTTGCGTTATCGTGATGCTACGACAGATACGCTTGGTACAGAATTGTATGAGGATAATATTCGCGCCGTATTTGCCAATGTTGCGTATGATACATTGGACAATATTGATGGGGTGAATCGTGTTGATGCGGAGATCGAGCAAGGCATGAAGGTTCTCGGTGCAAATAAGGCTGGGGATGCGTTGTCACGTGCTAATGGTGAGAATGTGTTTACTAAAATTAATGCGCAAGTTACGCGCTTGCAGCCGTTGACAGATCGTTTTTCTTGGTTTGTGGGAGCAACGGGGCAGGTGGCAAGTGATGCGCTGCTGGCTTCAGAGGAATTTACGGTGGGCGGCATGAATTTCGGCAGTGCTTATGATTCTTCAGAAATCTCTGGTGATCATGGGTTTGCTGCACGTACAGAGCTTCGTTTCAGTGATGCGTTGCCTGAGGCTTACGGTAGTTTGTATCAGCTTTATGTCTTTTATGATGGCGGTAAGGTGTATAATAAAGACACGCTGGCGAGCGAATTGAAGTCGGAGTCACTTGTGTCTACGGGTGTGGGCGCGCGCTTGAGTTTGGCGTATGACGTGTATGCAACGGCTGAAATTGCAAAGCCGTTAACGCGTGATGTAGCCGCGGAAGGTACGGATGGTGATGATATCCGTGGATTCATGACGCTTACTTATAGTTTTTAATCAGCGTTTTTATGCATAATAACAAAGTTTAACAAAATTATTAACAAGTAGTTAATTTTCTATTGGATTTTATTTATATTTGTGTTAATACTGTGTCCTCTTTTGGAACAGGCTATTATCATTCATTAAACAGACAGGGTTTTTCTTATGAAAACTACAGCGTTTACTTCTCGTTTGACTGCAACAACTGTGCTTGCGGGTGTGGTTATTGGTTTCGCTAATCCAGCGGCTTCTGCCCCTGTGCTTGATCACGTAGTGACGGCGGGTGTGACCATTAGCAATACCTCAGGTGTTGGCAATGTCGTGGTGAATCAGGGCGCAATACAAAAAGGTATTGTGAACTGGACAACATTTGACGTTAAAAAAACAGAGACTGTAGAATTCGTTCAGCCGTCTGCGGATGCAGTGATGTTGAACCGTGTGACGGGCGATGTTAAGGCTTCAGAGATTCATGGCACGTTGACCGCCAATGGTCGTGTGGCGATCGTGAATCCTAACGGGGTGATTTTTGGTAAGCAGTCGCACGTAGATGTGGCGGGGTTGATCGCTACGTCTGCTGATGTATCGGACGAAGATTTCCAAAATGGTGATATGAAGTTTACTCAAAAGGGTAATCCAGACGCAAAAATTGACAACCGTGGCAGTATTACGGCGCGTGATGGTGGTTTGGTTGCTCTCGTTGCTCCTGAAGTAAGTAATAGCGGTGTGATTTCTGCGCGCAAAGGTACGGTTGTCCTTGGTGGTGCGGAAAAAGTTACTCTAGATATGTATGGTGATGGTTTGGTGAGTTTTGCACTTGAAGGCAAAGCAAAAGGTAAAGATGCAGTTGACGTGACGTCGACAGGTCAAGTGTTGGCTGATGGTGGTCATGTGTATTTAGCGGCAGACCAAGCAGCTTCTGTGGTTGATCAAGTGGTCAATATGCAGGGTGTGGTGCAAGCTGATACCATCAAAGAAGAAAATGGGGATATCATTATCGGTGCTATTGATATCAATAGTGGTAAAACCAATACTCTTATTGGCGGGACGGTGCGTGCGCGTGGTGATCTTGAAGCTAAAGGTGGCAAGATTTCTATTAAAGGTAAAGAAGTTACAGTGAAAAATAATGCGTACTCTGCGGTAGTGAATGCCGATGGGGCGCAAGGTGGTGAGATCGATGTTTCGGCGACCCGTTCGGTGAATGTGGGCCATGATTCTGAACTTGAGTACCCTACAGCGAAGATTTCTGCCAATGGTGCGGGTGATGCAGGTGAGGGCGGTCGTGTGACTTTGACTGCGTATAATGACGAAACGGGCAATGCTAAAGTCCATGTGTATGATAATGGTGCTTTGTCTGCTAAAGGCGTAGCAAAAGGTGGCGCGATTGAAATCAGTGGGGATCATTTTACTTTTGCGGGTTCAGTGGATGCTAGCAGTGAAGGCGAGCATGGTTCGATAACGTTTGATCCTAAGAAAATCACCATTAACGATGGTGGGTTTAATGGCAACACAGATAATGTTTCTGAACAGTTCATTGAAGCACAATCACAAGCAGGTACAGATGTAGTATTACTTGCAAGTGAAGTCGTTCACATGAATCATTTGATGGATGGTGAGTTGACTGGTGGTACGGGTTCTATCACTTTGCGTGCTAATGGCTCTGACGGTGCAGTATCGTTCTCTAGCCAACAAGATGCAATTCGCACAACTTCTGGTGAAGTCTACTTACGTGCGGGCAGTGGTGGCGTTGACGTTGGTAGTATTTATACCGGTGGTAGCGATGGTATTGGTGCAATTCGTTTATTGACCAAAAATGGTGGTGACATTACGGTGCGTGATCTTGAAGCTCATGGCTTTGATGGCGAAGCACTTATCAGTCTGAATGCTGGTGGTTCGATTAGCGCGAAGTCTGTATCTGCTTTGGTAGAAGCTGGTAGACTCTCAGGTGATATTAAAGCGGGGGTCTCGTTAATTGCGGGTGGTGCGGTTGATGTCGCGCAAGATGTGAGTGCGATTGCACGTGGTGGTATTGCGTTTGAAGCAATGAAGACCGTAGGCTTTGATTCTGTTGAAGGTGGAGAAGGAGATGTTCCTCCTGTTGTAACCCCTGTACGTGTTTCAGCTACTACGATTATAACGGCAAATAATGCGATCACGATTGGTGATGATGTTGAGGCCGTGGCTGAGGGTGGTGCGGATACCACAACGCATGCGTATGTGCGTGTTACCTCTGATGATGCTTTCTCTGTGGATCATACTCGCGCTCATGCGACAGGTGGTTCTTATGCGCATAGCTTTGTTGGCCTTTATGCCCCAGAAATCACTAATTATGATGATGTAGAATCTTTGGCGACCAACAGCGAAGGTTTCAACAAAGTGGATGGTAAAATTGATGTTGTCGGTGATGTCATTTCATACATCAAAGACAATGTTACGGATTTCCGTGCAACCACAGGCATTGATGTGTTGGGTGATATGTATGCCGTTTCTGTTGATGACAGTTCCATTGGCGAAACAGATATGGCCGATACGACGCAGGCTTATCGTTTGCTTGCGGGTGACTATGTTCGTGTGAACGGTAAAATTGAAAGCTTGATGAGTGATATTATTGTGCGCGCTGGCAAGGGTGGTATCACTACGGGTGATATCAGTACGGGCGTGTTTGCAGATGTTCCTGTCATGGGTAAGTTTGATAGTGAGTTTGATGGTGGAGCGTTTGTTCCTGGTAATATCGACTTGAAAACGACGGAAGCTTCTGAAGGTGATATCAAGACAGGTATCTTGTCTGTAGATGGTAGTGCGGGTTCAGCATCTATTACCGTGGTTGCTGATGGTAGCGCGGATCTTCAGGGGATCAACATGAGCCTTGTTAGCAATGATTATTTTGCTCCTGTTGGTGCTGCGACTGTATCGGTTGAAGCAGGTAAGGATCTTCATGTTGCAGGTGATGTGGATGTGTATGCTGAAGATCTTTCAAGTTATGACCGTTCTCCTGAGGCTTCGCTTACATTGGCCGCAGGAAATGATCTGACCGTTGATGGTGATGTTCGTGTGGATGCTATCACCTATGGTTTGTCATTTGGTGATATGCTTGATCGTATGTATAAAATCTATGAAGGTTATACGGGTGATGCAAGTTCATTGGCACAAGCGGACCTTTCTGCGGGTAATGCACTGACAGTTCATGATGTGAAGGTGAATGCAGAAGGTGGCGTATCGGCACAGTCTATCTTGACCATTGCATCACAAGGCACAGTGAGCGTGGGTTCTTTGGAATCACGTGCGGTGACTTCTGATTATCTTGATAGCTTAGAGGTTGTTGAAGAACCTACTTCAGTAGAACAAGTGCGTGTTTTTGCGATGGAAGATTCTGTTGGCGGCGGTGATTCAGTCGGCGGTGGTGATTCTGTGACGGGTGGTTATGCGGATGCCTATTTGAGCATCGTTGCCCTTGGTACGGAATCAGAAGATGATAGTAATATTACGTACACAGGAGCGACTCCAACGGCTCGCGCGAATGATGCACTTCGAGTGAATCGTTATGATGATATTGAAACCACAGCTCTTGGTACAGCCGAGATCTCTATCGTAAAACTTGGTGGTGGTGATACTGTTGATGGTGGTTCAACAGGTGGCGGTTCTGGTGGTTCAACAGGTGGTACACCTTCTGTTCCTGAGCCAACTCCGCAAGAACCAGAAGAAGGTGGTCAAGTGCCTCCTGCTCCGACCCCAACTCCTGTTGTGACTCCTTTGTCGGTTGTACTTCCTTTGGATCAATTGTCTATTTTGCGTGATTCTAGCCTTCCTAAAGATCGTTATTCTTACTATGGAAATACGATGGGTAATCCTTATTATTTTGGTAATACCAATGTGAATCTGACCTTGTTGTCGAACTCACAGAGCAGCATGCCTGCAAATCTTTCACCTGAAGCTCTTGGTGGCATAGCTCCAGCAGCTGGTGGTGGCGCAACGGGTAATGGTGATTGTGGGAATAATTACCTCGATATGGGCTTTAATGCGAACTTTGATACTAATACATGTCATACCAATAATGCCCTTTAATTTTGGTATGTATCGTTGAATAAAAACCCTTCCCACCTAAACGCGGGAAGGGTTTTTTATTGCGTCATTGAATCACGTGTAAATCAAAAATGATGATGGTGATCAGGCAGGTGTTCATTGCGGTGCGCCCAAACATTAAGTAAGACACCAAACCCCACTAGAATTGTTATCAACATTGTGCCACCATACGAGAAAAGAGGTAGAGGTACACCGACTACGGGTAGTAGTCCCATTGACATGCCTACATTAATAAATAAGTGTAAGAAGAGCATGGCTGCAATACCTGTAGCGATCAATGCGCCGAAGCGATGGCGACAGCGTAAGCCAATGCTCATCGTACATGCGATAAGCACACTGTAGAGTAAGATAACAGATGCACTTCCTAAGAAACCAAATTCTTCAGCGAGCATCGTGAAAATGAAGTCGGTTTGTTTTTCAGGAAGAAAGTCAAGTTGACCCTGCGAGCCTTGTAAATATCCCTTGCCGTAAAGTCCACCAGAGCCAATGGCAATGATTGATTGGATGATGTTATAGCCTGTGCCGAGTGGATCTTCTTCAGGGTTTAAAAAGGTGAGAACACGTTGTTTTTGATAATCATGCATCAAAAAATTCCATAATATAGGAAGTGCCGTGAGTCCCATGATGATGGCGGCAATGAAATATCGCCATGCAACACCCGCTGCAAAGCAAATGGTTACGCCTGTAACCATTAAGATAGTGGTCGTGCCGAGGTTGGGTTGGCGCATAATGAAGAAAGCGGGTAGGATCATGAGAAGAAGAGGTGGGATGAGATAAAAAATATGACGTTTTTCAGCGGGGTTTCGGTAGTGAAAGTAATGTGCGAGGGCAAGAATAACGGAGATTTTGGTGAGTTCTGATGGCTGCAAATTCACTGAACCAATTGCAAACCAACGTTGCGCCCCCATGCCCATATGCCCTGCCACGTCGACCATGATGAGCAGTAAAACGCAGCCACCGTAAATCGCATAGCTATATTTAAGTAAAAGGCGAATGGGGATAAAAGTAATGCCTATCATTAGGATAAACCCCGGGATGAAGCGCGTTACTTGTGCTTTCGCCCATGGGTTCATGTTGCCGCCAGAGGCAGAATAAAGCATCATGAAACCCCATCCTGTTAAGATACAGACGAGGATGATCACGGGCCAATGGATGTCGCGTATTAGGTCAATACGTTTGCGGCGTGAAGCAAGCGGCAGATGTATCATAATAAAACATCCTTTTGTGGCGTAGCTGTGGAAGGTGGCGTTGTGATGGGTGTTGTGGGTGGAGGTGTCAGTAGCAATTGGGTTTGTTTAAGAACATCGCTGAGGATAGGAGCTGCGGCAGATGCACCGCCGCCGCCATGTTCGACGATCAGTGCGGACGCAAAACGCGGTGCGTGGATAGGTGCAAAGCCGACAAATAATGCATGGTGGCGAAATTCCCATGGCAGCTTGTTTTGATCCATACCACGCGCAATAAGGTGACGTACTTGTGCCGTACCTGTTTTTCCAGCAAGTTCCATTCCTGCAATGTCAATGCGGCTACGATAGGCTGTACCATGTGGGCTATTGCAGACGTTGGACATGCCTTCTCGAATAATGGCAAGATTCTCGTCTTTGAATGGTAGTTTGGTAAATTCGGGGAGTGCGACCTCCGTGAAAAGGCGGGGACTGACTTTGAGTCCGCTGGCAAGTCGGGCGGTCATGATCATCAGTTGTAAGGGGGTTGCTAAGCTATAGCCCTGTCCAATGCTGGTATTGATCGTATCTCCAGGAACCCACGGTTGGTTGTAGGCTGATTCTTTCCATTTAGGTGTGGGAAGAATGCCTGATTTTTCGTTAGGAATGCCAATATTATGGGTATGTCCAAGACCAAGTAACTTGGCGGCATTTGCATAAGGGGTGATGCCAAGACTATGTCCCATGGTATAGAAAAAAGTATCGCATGACTGCTCAATCGCAGAGGTGATGTTCATTGTGCCATGTCCACCTGCTTTCCAGCAACGAAAAGGTTTGTTGCCAAGATAATATGTACCTGAACAATGTACTGTACTGTTTTTATGGATGATATTTTGTTCAAGTGCAGCTAGTCCTACGCACATTTTGAAGGTTGATCCTGGAGGATACTGTCCTGTGATCACTTTGTTGAGTAGAGGGGTCTTAGGGTTCTCATTGAGTTCTTTCCAGTAGTCTCCTGGGATGCCGAGGCTAAAAATGTTAGGATCGAAGGACGGCATAGAAGTGAGTGCTAGCACGTCACCATTGAGGATATCCATGACGATGATGCCCGCACTTTCTTCACCTAAACGTTCAGCCGCGTAACGTTGGATGCGTGCGTCAATGGTGAGGGTTTCGGTATGACCTTGCATAGCGTCTTTGCGGCTGAGTTCACGTACGGGAATGCCGTTGACATTGACTTCGATCTGCTTGATGCCTGCTACCCCTCGTAGGTACATTTCACGAGATTTCTCAATACCATTCTTTCCAATTTTAAAATCAGGGATAGCAAGCACGGGTTCTTCAGGTTTTTGTTCTTCTTTGGACACGCGTCCAACATAACCAAGCAGATGAGATGCATAAGACGCGAGTGGGTAATCACGTGTTTGTGATGATTCGATGACTAGATTAGGAAAGTCTAGTTTGTGGAATTCAAGGGTGCTGATTTCTTCCCATTTTAGATATTCTTTAATAAGGATAATGCGTCCTTTAGGAAGCGTATTAACGTCTTTTTCGATGCGCTTTCTTTGGTTGGATGTTAGTTCAATAATTTTTTCTAGCTTAGTGATCATTGCTTTGGTGAGGTCTGTTTTGTCTTTTACCATCAACAGGCGATAATAGGTGCGATTTGACGCGAGGACATCACCGTTGCGGTCAGTAATCTGTCCGCGTAGCGGTGCGAGTAAATCTAAATGAACGCGGTTGTCTTCCGCTAACATGGAATATTCATCGCGTTTTAAACATTGTAGATAATAGAGTCGACCGAGTAGTGTTGAGACTGCAGCTAATTTTACGCTGCCAATGATCAACATTCGCCTAGTGAAAGTTTTTTGCGCATCTGGTTTTTTGATGGGTTTTGTGGATGTGCGTGCCATGTCTTCAGAAACCTATGTTGGATACGAAGAGGCGTCGGTATAACAAATATAGTAAAGGATATGCAGCTGCGGTCGTTATCCATAGTAAGGTGAAATCAACGAAAGAAGAGAGATGCTCTTTGCTGAAAAACAAGACAAGTGCGAGTATGAGTAGATAGAGAGTTGTGATGAGCATCATGGTTGACCATGCCCCTATCATATTTTTTTTGCCACTTTGAATGATGCTGGGACGTTGCATATAAAGATGTACTATCAGTAGAGAAAAGGCATGTGCGCCAAGTGGACAATGACTGAGTGCATCGAGGATGATCCCAAGTAAAAAGACGCTTAGGGGAGACGAGGGTCTTTGTTGAATGATTGTCCAATACCCTATATTGAGCATGAGCCATGTTGGCATAGGGATTTCATGAAAGAAAGGTAGGGGAATTACGCTAAGGAATAGCGCGAAGATGTTGCTGAGAAGTGGTAGCCATATCTGATCTTTGAGTGAGATGCTGATAGGAGTCATGGTGTGGTATCCTGTGAGGCAATCAGCACATATTCAAGGGTTGCCAGCGAGGCAAATGGGATAATGCGCATTTTATGTTGTTGAAGATCGGTGGCTTCTCCAACGGGGATGCCAGCGGGAAAAACGTGACCATCGTCGCTGGTAATGATGCGTTCTCCCTTTTCGGGTTTTTGATTGTCAGGCAAGTATTGTAAGGTTGGTTGCGCGGTATTGTCGCCCGCTAAAATGGCGCGAATACGGCTGCGTTCTGAGATGACAGGGATGCGCGTGTTGCTGTCGGTGATGAGCAGTACTGTGGCACTACGCTCACCTACTTCTTTAATACGCCCTACAAGTCCTTGTTGGCTCATTACGGCTTGTTCGGGTTTGACATGATGTCCTATGGGTAGTGCGAGTAGTAAACTATGTTCTAAACTTCCTGCTCGCGCTCCGACAATACGAGCAGAGGTATAGGTGAGAGGCGGTAGGGCCTCTAGCTGAAATAAACTACGGAGTGCCTTGTTTTCTGCCTCTAATTTGAGCGCAAGGTTTTGCCATGCTAGTAATTGGGCGTTTTCTTGACGTAATTTTGCGTTCTCTTCATAGGTATAATTCCAATGAATGGCATTTTGCTTCATGCGTTGGGCGAGGATTGCAGGTTGCGAGAGTGCCTCGATGATAGGAAGGAATGCATCGTTGATGGCGCTGGTGATGCGTGTGGTGAGTGGGTGTTGTCCATGACTAAGGGTCATGAAGAGGAGCGCGCACGCAAGAAGTAATCCAATAAAAATGCGTGCAAGCCATAGTTTTACAGGCAATGCGGTGCGAAGCGATGATGGAGTAGAGCGAACGGGGCGCAAAAGAAAGTTCTTTCATCAAAAGGTCGGACAGTATTGTGATGATAGAATGCTGTTTTGCAATGAGCAATCGAATTAGAATGTTCGCGTGTTACTTAAATGTAGGGCGAGGAAAAAATACAACGTTCATAAAGGGAGGGGGGAGTCACTCTCCCTCCCTTTATGTCACGAGTATTTACGCTTAGTGTGCGGCACGTGCGTGGATATCAACGCCGCTAAGTGTTAGCTGTTCATTGACCATGGTAACTAGTGTTGCCAAAGCAGTGTCGCTTTCTGCTTCCGCACGGACAATAATCGCTGGTTGGGTGTTGGAAGCACGTGCTAGCCACCAGCCTTTACCAACTTTTACGCGCACGCCATCGACTTCATTGACTTCCAGATCTGTCTTTTTAAGACGTGCTTTGATTTCATCAATGATGGCAAATTTGCGTTCTTCAGTGCAGTCCATGCGAATTTCTGGTGTGTTAAAGGCTTCAGGAATAGAATCACGCATTTGTGCCAATGTTTGAGGCGCATGCGCGAGCAGGTTTAAGAGGCGTACTGCTGCGTAAAGACCGTCGTCAAAACCATAATAACCATCAGCAAAAAAGATGTGACCGCTCATCTCTCCCGCGATCTCAGCACGAGTCTCTGCCATTTTTGCTTTAATGAGCGAGTGACCCGTTTTCCACATGATAGGGTTGCCGCCATTGGTAGCAACATCATCAAACAAGGTTTGGCTTGCTTTGACATCAGCAATAATGGTTGCCTTTGGTTTGCGCGATAAAATTTCACGCGCAAAAAACATAAGCAGTTGATCGCCCCATACAATACGGCCTTGTGCATCCACTGCACCTACGCGGTCACCATCACCATCAAAGGCAATACCAACGTCCGCTTTTTCACGTGCGACTGCTTCTTGGAGCTGCACGAGGTTTTCAGGGACGGTTGGGTCGGGGTGATGGCTTGGAAAAGTACCGTCAATTTTTTCATTGAGCATGATATGGCGACCTGAGAGCAGTTTGCTGACAGCAACCATGGCGTCGCCTGCAGCACCGTTACCCGCATCCCAGACAACGGTGAGGTTTTTTGCGCCATCCTTTTTGAAGCCTTCGGCAAGGCGGGTCACGTAAGCGTTAAAGATAGAAATTTCTTCTGATGATCCCTGTGCAGTATGTACGTCGCCTGCGGCCGCCATTGTGCCAAGCAATAAGATATTGTCGCCATAAAATGGTTTTGTGCCAATCGTCATTTTGAAACCGTTATGGGTCGGCGGGTTATGTGACCCTGTGACCATAATGCCTGCGTGTGCGCTTAAGTGATACACAGCGAAATAAAGCATAGGGGTTGGGCCAACGCCTGTGTCTAGTACATGCGCGCCAGCGTCCATCATGCCTTGAATAAGAGCTTTTGATAGGGAAGGTGAGCTGAGGCGTCCGTCACGTGCGGTAGCAATGCGTGGAGTGTCCGTGTTGTTCTCACGCGCAATTTTGGTCGCAAACGTTTGGCCAATAGCATATGCGTCTGCTTCAGATAATGTTTCCCCCACGACGCCGCGAATGTCATAAGCGCGAAGGATGGATTGGTTAAAATGGTGAGGAGTTGGTTGTTCTTTTAAAGCTGTGTTATCTTGAATTGGCATGGTAAATCCTAATGTTTAGTGAAAGATGATGTTGAGTTAAGGTGTCTTGTTACTTACGCTTTGCTGCATATTCTTAACTTGTTTTTTATAAAAGTTAAAGAAAAATTAATATTTTTGTTGCAATGCAGGTTGCAGTTGTGGCACAAGGTACGTGCTAACAACGTAATGATTTTTTCAGATATTACAATTGTAGAATTGCAGCGCAACATTTTTCGCTGTATATCTGCTCTGAAAAAGGTAGCATCACCAAACTTAGCAAGCGATAGTTTAGAAAATAGGAATTGTATGTCAGCAAAACAAAACATTGTACCGGTAGTATTATGTGGTGGTATGGGCAGCCGTTTGTGGCCTCTATCACGTTCAAAATTTCCTAAGCAATTTCTGGGTATTGGTGGAGAGGGCAAGAGCTTCCTTCAGCTTGCGGTGAGCCGTGTGCAAGACACACGCTTTTCTGCGCCTGTGGTGGTAAGTAATCAAGAGCATCGTTTCTTGGTGGCGGAGCATTTGTTAGAAGCAGGTGTAAAAAAGTCTGATATCATTCTTGAGCCGATGATGCAAAATACGGCATCCGCAATCGCTGCGGCAGCGTTACATATTCGTGAAACACAGCCAGATGTATTGATGCTGGTGCTTGCGTCTGATCATGTGATCAAAGACTATCCTTCATTCTCGACGGCCATTGATCATGCCGCGGCGGCTGCGTCACAAGGGAAACTGGTAACTTTTGGGATTACACCTGAATATCCTGAGACGGGTTATGGCTATATTCTTCAAGGAGATAAGCTGGTCGGTTTGGACGGCGTATACGGTTTGAAGCAATTTGTGGAAAAGCCAGATGAAGCGACAGCAAAGACTTATATCGCGTCAGGGGACTATTTGTGGAACAGTGGGATGTTTATGTTCCCTGTGGATGCGTTCTTAAAAGAAATTGCAGCACACCAGCCTAAGATTCTTGAGGCGTGTGATGCGGCCCTTGCGAAGGCAAGTAGGGATGCTAATTTTATCCATCTTGATAAAGAAGCCTTCGCGGAGACGGTGAACATTTCTGTTGATTATGCTGTGATGGAAAAGACCAAGAATGCCGCGGTCGTACCCGTGAGTTGTGGTTGGAGCGATGCAGGTGCGTGGGATGCGTTGTGGCGTATTGGTGATAAGGACAATGCAGGTAATGTGGTCTATGGCAAGGCTTATATCAAAGATACATCAAATACCTATATTCAAACGCATGGTGGCGCGCCGATTGCGACTGTGGGTCTAGAAGATATGGTGGTGGTTTCCACTAAAGATGTGGTGATGGTCGCGCCTAAAGATCGTGCGCAAGATGTTAAAAAGTTGATGGAGCAGGTTGGTGCAGAAAATGCACAGTTGGTTGAGCATCATCAGCGTGTGTATCGTCCGTGGGGATGGTATGAAACGATTGAGTTGGCCGCTCGTCATCAGGTCAAGCATATTTGCGTAAAGCCCGGTGCAAAATTATCCGTGCAGATGCATCATCACCGTGCAGAGCATTGGACGATGGTGTGCGGTACGGCAAAAGTTTATTGCGATGAGAAAGAGATGATTCTTACGGAAAACCAATATGTTTTTATTCCGCTTGGTGCAGTGCATTCGATCGAGAATGTTGGGCAGATTCCACTTGAATTCATTGAGGTTCAGGTTGGATCGTATCTCGGTGAAGATGATATTGTGCGTTTTTCGGACAAATATGGTCGTGCTAAGATTTAATGGCAGGAAGTTTCTTATTTAAAATTCTTATTTAAAAAGACGCCGTCACATGAAAGTGGCGGCGTTTCTTTATAGATGTACAGTAAGGTATGGTTATCACGCCTAATAATTTGACAGTGCTGCAAATGGAAGTTTTCTGCGCTTTTCGCTTGCTGTTAAATTATTAATTGAAACGACCATAGGGTAAAGCAAAATTCCATTGACATAAATCAATTACATCCTACAAGGGCGAAGCTAATATCTGCGCGATATTTTAGGGCTGTCTACATAAGTGATTGTATTGACAGAGAAGTAGGGTGATATGGATTGGCTTTTGCATCAATGTCAGATGCTCGTGAGTGATCAGCAGGGGTTGTATGCTGCGTTGTTTGGCGCGGGGCTTTTTGGTGGCATGACCCATTGTACGGGTATGTGTGGGCCATTGGTGGTGGGGCAAGTTGTTGGGCGTATGGATACGCTGGCATCACATGAAATGACGGAGATGAAGCGTTTACAGGGGGCTATATTGCTTCCTTATCATTTGGGGCGTGTTTCTACATATGTTTTGTGTGCGGCGTTGGCGGCGGTTTTGCTTGCGCAGGTAAAGAATTTTTCTGCTTTTAAATACATTGCTTTTTTTATGATTATTAGTGCTGCGATGGTGTTTCTGACTTCGGCGGTGGGTGGCTTTCTGCCTAAGCTTGGACGTGTGTTATCTCCGCAGTTGCTTTCCGAGTGTCTCCCTGTCAATGTTCTGCATTGGCTTAACTCTAAAGCCAAGTTCTTAGCTTCTTCTCCTTTGGGATGGAGAGGGTATGGACTTGGCCTTCTTTTAGGCTTCATGCCTTGTGGTTTGGTATATGGTGCGTTGATGGCCGTTGCTGCGACGGGGGATGTGCGTCAGGCGGTGGGGGCGATGGCGTTATTTGGTTTTGGAACATTTCCGAGCTTACTTTTGGTTGGATTAGGGGCGCAGGGGTTGCTGCGTGCGAAACCGCTGATAGTACGGCACGTGGCTCGAGGTGTGATGGCACTCAATGGCATTTTTCTGCTGATGATGGCAGGGGATATTTTATTAACGTAATGGACATGTTGGCTTATGAATGAGACATCTGTGACGGAGCCGAAGCGGTATAATACTGACATCGTCAGGCTCTTTTCGATAGCGACAATTTTCTGGGGTGTCGCTGGTTTTGCTGTGGGGGTGTTGATTGCCTTCCAGTTGGCGTTTCCAGAGCTGAATTTCGGTGAATATTTAACCTTTGGTCGCTTGCGTCCACTTCATACCTCGGCGGTTATTTTTGCTTTCGGTGGCAATGCTTTGTTTGCAACGAGTTATTATATTGTACAGCGTACATGTCGTGTGCGTTTGTGGAATGATTTTCTCTCAAACTTTACCTTTTGGGGTTATCAGGCGTTTATTCTGATGGCAGGTCTTGGGTATGTTTTTGGGGTGACGCAAGGTAAAGAATATGCAGAACCGGAATGGTATGCTGATTTATGGCTTACGGTGGTGTGGGTGGCATATTTGGTGAATTACCTGATGACGCTTTGCACCCGCAAGGAAACGCATATCTACGTTGCTAATTGGTTCTTCCTTGCGTTTATTGTGACGGTAGCAGTGTTGCACCTTGGCAATAACCTGCAGATTCCAGTGCATTTGCTTGGTATCAAAAGTTATGGTGTGACCGCTGGTGTGCAAAATGCAATGATTCAGTGGTGGTATGGTCATAATGCAGTGGGGTTCTTCTTGACCGCAGGCTTCTTGGGTATGATGTATTACTTCGTACCAAAGCGCGCCGGTCGTCCAGTGTATTCGTATCGTTTGTCGATTTTGCATTTTTGGTCGCTTATCTTTATCTATATTTGGGCGGGACCTCACCACTTGCATTATACTGCACTTCCTGATTGGGCGCAGACTTTGGGGATGACGTTCTCTATCATGCTGTGGATGCCTTCTTGGGGTGGTATGATCAATGGTATCATGACATTGTCTGGTGCGTGGAATAAGCTGCGTGAAGATCCAGTGCTTCAGTTTTTGATTATTTCAGTGGCATTTTATGGGATGAGTACCTTTGAGGGGCCGCTTATGTCGATTAAGGCGGTAAACTCGCTTAGTCACTATACTGATTGGACGATTGGTCACGTGCATTCAGGTGCGCTTGGTTGGGTTGCTTTCATTAGTTTTGGCGCAATGTATCATTTGATTCCGTTGCTTTGGAATAAGGAATTGTATTCACTTAAATTAGTACGCCTTCACCTGTGGATCGCAACGATCGGTATCGTACTCTATATCACCTCTATGTGGGTCGCAGGTATCATGCAGGGCTTGATGTGGCGTGCTTATGATTCATTGGGTTTCCTTGAATATTCCTTCGTGGAAACCGTGATGGCGATGCATCCTTACTACATCATTCGTGCGCTGGGTGGGGTTCTGTTCCTCGGTGGTGCGCTTATCATGGTTTATAACTTACGCAAAACCGTCACATCAGGTCGTGATTTGGTTGGAAATGATCAGGAGACAATTCCATGCTAGAAAAACATCAAATTTTTGAGAGAAAATCGATTGTGCTGTTGCTTGGTATTATAGTGATGGTGTTGATCGGTGGTATTGTGGAGATCATTCCTCTTTTTCGTATGGAGACAGTGATTGAGCCAGTGAAAGGCGTGCGTCCTTATACACCTTTAGAATTGACTGGTTTCAATATTTATATCCGCGAAGGGTGCTATAATTGTCATAGTCAGCAGATTCGCCCGCTTCGTGATGAAGTGGAGCGTTATGGTCACTATTCTTTGGCAGCAGAGAGTATGTATGATCATCCGTTCCAGTGGGGTTCTAAGCGTACTGGCCCTGACCTTGCTCGCGTAGGTGGTAAGTATTCGGACGAGTGGCAGCGCGCTCATTTGAATAATCCTCGTGATGTTGTGCCTGAGTCTATAATGCCTGCTTATGGGTTTATGGCGAATCGTGCAGCGGATATTGATGATGTCGGTTCGGATTTAAAAACACTACGCGTGACGGGTGTTCCTTATACAGACGAGCAGATTGCGAATGCGACGGCAGATGCGAAAGCGCAGGCTTCCGTAGATGGTGGTGATAGCTTGAAAGCACGTTATGGGGCGAAGGTTAATGCACGTGATTTTGACGGTAATCCTAACTTTGTTTCTGAGCAAGATGCGTTGATTGCGTATCTACAAGTGCTTGGGACAATGGCGGAGCTGAAGGATTACAATCCTGATGCCTTTACTGGTCAAGTGGGTGCTACAAAGGCTGGGGGCAGCAAATGAGCTTTATAGCTGCACATGCCCCTGTAATTGGTCTCATTTTCTTCTTTGTGTTTTTCTTGGGGGTAGTGGTGTACCTACTACAACCGAATGCAAAGAAGAAAATGGAAAGTTATGCGATGATTCCATTGGAGAACAATGATGAGCAACGATAAAAAAGAAGTTGATAAAGTGTCTGGCGTTGAGACGACAGGACATGAGTGGGATGGTCTAAAAGAGCTGAATAATCCAGCTCCACGTTGGTGGTTGATGGTGTGGCTTGTGACCGTGATCTGGGCTATTGGTTATTGGGTGGTTTATCCTGCATGGCCAACCTTGTCAGGTCATACGACGGGTAAAGGTTGGACTGAGTATAGAGAACTCAAAGACAGTCAAGCTGAGATCGTGGCGCGCAGAGCGAAATATCTGGATCGCTTTGAAAAGACCAATTTGCAAGATATTAAAAACAGTCCTGATTTGTTTGAGTTTGCTCAAGCGGGTGGTGCGTCTGCGTTTAAAGATAATTGTGCGATGTGCCATGGTACAGGCGGTGCGGGTGGTAAAGGCTATCCAAATTTGAATGATGATGATTGGTTATGGGGCGGTAAATTGGAAGATATTTACACCACTATTCAGTTTGGTATTCGTTCAGGTCATGAGAAAGCACGTGATTCGCAAATGTCCGCTTTTGGTAAAGATGGTATGTTGAACGTGAAGCAGATCGAAGAGGTGGCGGACTATGTGCTGACACTGAAGGATGGTGGTAAAGCAGATCTAGCGGGTGCGAAAGTGTTTGCTGAGAATTGCGCTGCTTGTCATGGTGAAAAAGGTGAAGGCAACCGTGATATGGGTGCGCCGAAGCTTAATGATGCGATTTGGCTCTATGGTAATACCAAAGAAGCAATTATTGCTCAGGTTAACAACCCTCGTCATGGTGTGATGCCTGCATGGAGTGGTCGTTTGGATGATAACACTATCAAACAACTTACCATCTATGTTCACTCTTTAGGTGGTGGTGAGTAATAATGAATCCGTTGCCTGTGAAGGATGAAGGAAAGATACAACTATTCGCAAAGCAGGATAAGATTTATCCGCAGCGCGTATGGGGACGCTACCGTATTATCAAATGGATTGTCATGATTACTTGTCTTGGCATCTATTATTTAGCACCTTTCCTACGTTGGGATCGTGGTCCTAACACTCCTGATCAGGCAATTCTTATTGATATGCCGAATCATCGTGCCTATTTCTTCTTTTTGGAGATATGGCCACAAGAGGTCTATTATATCACGGGGTTATTGATTCTGGCTGCTGTGGTGTTATTTGCTGCAACGAGTTTGTTCGGGCGTGTCTGGTGCGGGTATGCCTGTTTCCAGACCGTTTGGACCGATCTATTCATTTGGGTAGAACGTATTGTTATTGGTGACCGCAATACCCGTATGCGTATTGATAAAGGTCCTTGGAATTGGAATAGAATTTGGCGAAAGAGCCTGACTCATATTATTTGGGTGCTGATTGGGTTATGTACTGGTGGTGCATGGGTGTTGTATTTTAATGATGCGCCGACCGTAATTGATCAGATTATACATCGTGAATTGCCGTGGTCGGTGGGTAGTTGGATTATTGCTCTGACAGGAACAACCTATCTCATGGCGGGATATGCGCGGGAGCAGGTGTGTACCTATATGTGTCCGTACGCACGTTTTCAATCTGCAATGTTTGATAAAGATACCTTGATTATTGGTTATGATGCTTTCCGCGGTGAGCCGCGAGGAAGTTTTAAGAAGGGTGTAGATAGCTGGGAAGGGCGCGGGCATTGCGTTGATTGTAATCAATGTGTGGTGGTATGTCCTGCGGGAATTGATATTCGTAATGGTTTGCAGCTACAGTGCATTGCGTGTGGGTTATGTGTGGATGCATGTAATAATGTGATGGATAAGTTGGATTTGCCGCGTGGATTGATTCGTTATGATTCTCAAGAGAATCTTGATGCAGAGGTGGCGGGCGTTGGTCCTAAATTCCGCATTCTCCGTGTACGCACTTTTTTCTATGTAGCTATTCTCGGCGTGGTGGGCGGTATCATGCTTTATGGGTTGATAACGCGTTCGCCTTTGGAGTTACATGTTTTACAAAACCGTAACCCTTTGTTTGTGCAGATGTCAGATGGTGACGTGCGTAATAGTTATACGATTAAGATCTTGAATAAATCTCATGATGACAAACATTTCACGCTTAATGTGACGGGAGTGGATGGGCTGAAGTTTAAGGTACAAGAATCCAAAGAAGTCGATGCGTTCGATATTCCTGTGTTTGCGGATAGTGTGGGGCATTATCGTGTGTTTGTCGTTGCGCCAAAACAAGCAGAAGGTCGCAAGGAGTTGCACTTTGAACTTAAAGACAATGACACGGGCGTTAAAGATGACTATGATTCCATCTTTATCTCTCACCAGTAGGGTAGACGCGATGAGTATGGGCGTGACAAAAAGCGGGATGCAGCCGCGTGATAAGTGGATTCCGTGGTATATTGTAGCTTTCTTTGTGGTGGTTTGCTCGGTAGATGGTGTGATGGCGTATTTTGCTGTGTCTACGCGTACCGGTGTGGTGACTGAACATCACTATGAGCAGGGGCTGCATTATAATGATATTATTGTGCAGGCAGAAAAGCAGACTGCGCTTGGTTGGACGGGTGATATTGAGTTTGTGGCGACAAATGCTGAAAAAACATCTGGCACATTGTCTTTTGTTTTATTGGATGCGCATAAAATGGCGGTTTCTGGGGCGAAGGTAACGGCGAAGATTGTGCGTCCGACTCAGGATGGGTATGACGCGTTGTTGTCGCTTCAAGAGACCTCTGCGGGAAATTATATGTCGGCGTTGACGTTGCCCATGCAGGGGCAGTGGGATATCGAGGTTGCTGTGATGCGTGGTGATCATAAGATTCAGTTGAACAAGCGTATTGTCGCTCGCTGAGATTGTTAGGAGCTTATGAGGGTGCGCTGTTTGCATTGTAATGGCATGGCTGCCGAGGGCAAAGAATTTTGCTGTTTAGGTTGCCATCGTGCGCATGAGTTGATTCACCGTCTTGGTCTTGGTCGTTACTATGAGCAACGTGAAATTGCTGAGGATGAAGCAATGTTAGTTCCTGTGGAACAGGTGGTAGAGGTTTCCCGTTATATCACGCCTTATGTTGTGTCAGGTAAAGAGGTTGGGCATGTCCTGCATGTGGTTGTGCGTGGGTTGCACTGTGCCTCGTGTGTGCGTTTGATCGAATCAGCATTGCTTAAGCAAAAGGGAGTGATTCATGCGCGGTTGAATATGACCACTCAAAGGCTTGAGATACGTTGGCAGGGTGATGTGGCGATGGCACAAGATTATGTGCATCTTATTACTGCTATGGGGTATCAGGTGATGCCGTTCGATCCACAGCAAATGCATTCAAAGGAACAAGATGAGTTGAAATTTTTGTTAATATGCCTTGCTGTTGCGGGTTTTGCGTCGGGAAATATGATGTTGCTTTCAGTGGCGTTGTGGACGACATCGACAGAGGTTATGGGGCAGGCGATGCGTGATTTGATGCATTGGTCGGCGGCCTTGATTGCGATTCCTACGATGGTGTATGCAGGGCAGCCGTTTTTTGCTTCGGCGTGGGATGCGTTAAAACGTGGGCGCACTAATATGGATGTTCCTATTTCTTTGGCGTTGGTTCTCACAAATATTACCAGTCTTTATGAAACGATGCGTCATGGCGAATATACCTATTTTGATTCGGTAGTGATGCTGCTCTTCTTTTTATTGATAGGGCGTTATCTTGATAAACGTGCGCGAGGTAAAGCCCGTGCTGCTGCTCAAGATCTTTTGATGCTGATGGCGGGAACAGCGGTGGTCGTTGAAGGGCTTCGTCATCGTGTGATGCCAGTGGGAGATGTGATGGCTGGTATGAAGCTTGCCGTTGCGGTGGGAGAGAAGATTCCTGTGGACGGTGTGGTGTTGGAGGGTGAGTCCGAGCTTGATACTAGTCTGATTACGGGGGAGACGTTGCCGCGTGCGGTACGCGTTGGTGAACCTGTGTTTGCAGGGATGGTAAATGTTGTGCGCCCACTTGTGATGGAAGCGAAGGTTGCGCAGCAAGATTCGCTTATCAGTGAGATTGTAAGTCTGATGGAAAAGGCGGAGCAAGGACAAGCGCATTTCGTACGGTTGGCAGATAAAGTCGCACGTTATTATACTCCTGTGGTGCATCTGCTTGGGTTGGCAGCCTTTTTGGGTTGGTGGTTGGGTGCAGGTATGGCATGGCAGCAAGCGTTGATGATTGCGGTCACGGTATTGATTATTACGTGTCCATGCGCACTTGCGTTGGCCGTACCCGTGGTTCAGGTCTTGGCGAGTGGACGGTTGATGCGTGGAGGTATATTGCTTAAATCGGGTGATGCGCTGGAGCGGTTGCATCAGGTAGATACGGTGGTGTTTGATAAGACAGGAACGTTGACCACGGGTGCATTACAGCCCGTTGGGCTGGGGCAGATGCGTGCGCAAGATTTGCAGCTTGCTGCATCTATGGCAGTTAAGAGTCGTCACCCGCTTTCACGTGCGCTTGCTAAAGCGTATCTTGGTGAATTACTCCCTTTGGACGTGGAAGAGATTGCGGGTAAGGGGTTGCAGACATTGTTGAATGGACAGTTAGTCAAACTTGGTAGCCGGTCATGGTGTGGTATCTCTGAAGAAGTTCATGAAGAGTCAAGGCATTTGCCTGAAATATGGCTGTGCATTCAAGATAAAAATCCAGTGCGCATTGCTTTTGAAGATACACCACGTGAAGATATGGCGCAGGTCGTTATGGCGTTAAAAGCGATGGGGATGAAGGTGTTGTTGCTTTCGGGTGATAGGCTACCTGTGGTGTTGGCATTGGCAGAAAAAGCAGGGATAGAGGATGCGCGTGCAGAGGTCTCGCCCATAGAGAAAACGAATGTTTTAGAGGGGTTGAAGGTGCAGGGACATCATTGTTTGATGGTCGGGGACGGTCTTAATGATGCGCCTGCGTTGGCAACAGCACTCGTTTCGATGTCACCCTCAACCGCGATGGATATCTCACAAAATGCAGCGGATATCGTGTTTCAGGGGAATATGTTATCACCTATCTTAG
This sequence comes from Rickettsiales bacterium, assembly GCA_036770365.1. Taxonomy (GTDB): domain Bacteria; phylum Pseudomonadota; class Alphaproteobacteria; order Rickettsiales; family UBA998; genus DAIPJH01. Next base: position 25,825 of record DAIPJH010000011.1, on the reverse strand, counting down.
AAGTGCTTAGGGTGGCAAAAAAATCTGATCGTTTAGTCAAAGAAAACTTTGTATTGTCTTTTGCTTATAATGTGGTTGCTGTGCCATTGGCAGTGATGGGTCTGGTCACGCCGATCGTTGCGGCGATTGCAATGTCGAGTTCATCTTTAATTGTGATTCTTAATGCGTTGCGCTTAAATCTTAGAAAGAAAACATGATGAATGTAATGTTGTATATGATTCCCATGGCTCTGATTACAGGGCTTTTATGGTTATTTGCTTTTTTATGGTCGATGAAAAATGGACAGTTGGACGATTTAGACGGAGCGTCGCATCGTGCTTTGTTTGGCGATGAACCGCTTTCTTTACCAAAGCAGGATGAGAAAGAATAGAGCTGTGAACATAATTCTTACGTTGAATGTTGGTTCATCGAGTGTGAAGTGCGCGTTGTTTGAGATACATGGTGGCACGCCCATGCTGTGGGCGACGCTTTCGTTGGATAAACGTGCGGGTCAGGTGTTTTATACGCTTGAAGGTCATGGGCATGCGGTACAGCGGTCGGGAAAGTGTGAGTTTATCTCAAGTCATGCTATGTTGACATACGTTCATGAAATCTTATCGCAGAATTTGCCTCCTTATGAGATGGTTGCCGTAGGTCATCGTGTGGTGCATGGCGGAGATGTTTATGTTTCGTCCACGCGTATTGACGATGCGATGTTGGACGTGTTGGAAACATTGATCCCGCTTGCACCATTGCATTTGCCATCTGAGCTTGATGCGATTCAGATTTTCAAGCTGCTCTATCCGAACGCGCAGCATATCGCTTGTTTTGATACGGCGTTTCATAGTCGTCACAGTGATGTGTCGCGGATGTTTGGCTTGCCACGTAGCTATTTTGAGGCGGGTATTAAGCGTTATGGTTTTCACGGTCTTTCGTATGATTATATCGCAGGTGAACTGTTAAACATTGATCCTCAAGTTGCAAAAGGACGTGTGATTGTAGCGCATTTGGGTAGTGGTGCGAGTTTGTGCGCGATGAAGGATGGTGTGAGTGTGGCAACTACGATGGGCTTTACTGCGCTTGATGGTTTGGTGATGGCGACGCGTTCTGGTAGTGTTGATGTGGGGGCTATCCTTTACCTCCAGCGTCTTAAAGATCTTAGTGTGGATGCGTTAGAGCATGTACTTTATTATGAAAGTGGTCTTAAGGGAATTTCAGGTATCAGTGGTGATATGCGCGAACTGGAAGCAAGTTCTGCCCTTGAGGCAAAGCAGGCGATTGAGGTGTTTTGTTATCATATCATTCGTGAAATGGGTGGTTTGGTGGCAGTGCTTGGTGGGCTGGATGCGCTGGTGTTCACCGCCGGCATTGGCGAGCATAGTGCGTATGTGCGTTCTAAAGTACTGCATGCTTTAATGTGGCTCGGAGCAGCGTGTGATGAGGGGAAAAACCAAGTAGATGCACAGCTCATTTCTTCTGAGTCAAGCCGCGTGAAAGCTTTTGTTATTCCAACCAATGAAGAAGTGATGATTGCGCGGCAAGTTATGAAAAACTTGGTGTAACTTGTACTTCTGTGGGGTTTAGGGTTGCACCTTTGCTTGCTTTGGTCTAAGCATATTCACAATAAAGCCGCTAGAGCTTTGTGATAGGGAGACGTCATGGCATTTATTGGGCAATCGCAAGATGCGCCTGCCTCCGCGCAAGAGGTGCGGCAGGGAGAAGTGTTACGTTTGTTAAAACAAACGCCTTTATTTCGTGATTTAGAAGCAGGTGATCTGGCAGATGTTATGGATGCGGCGAACTCGCGCCATGTTGAAAAAGGTAAAATCCTTTACATGCATAATGAGCCTGCTGAGTATTTTTACCTTATTCGCAGTGGTTGGATAAAGATCTTTCGTGAGACATTGGACGGCGAAGAAGCTGTGGTGGATGTTTTGACATCAGGTGCAATTTTTGGTGAGACTTCGATTTTTGAGGATGGTCAGCATAGTGCGAGTGCGCAGGTGGTGGAAGATGCACATATTATTGTGATGCCTTCATCGCTTTTGCGTGATAAAGTGACGACTAATCATGCACTTGCGCTTAATATGCTTTCTTTGATATCCCATTATCGTCGTCAGGTGGTTGAAGAAATGGAGCATTTGACAGTGCAGAGCGCGCCGCAGCGCATTGGGTGTTTTTTGTTGCGTTTATGCCGTAGCCAAGAAGAAGGTGAAATCAGTTTGCATTTGCCTTATGATAAAACCTTGATTGCTGCGCGTTTGGGGATGAAACCAGAAACCTTCTCCCGCGCTCTTAGCCGCTTAAAACAAGAAACGGGCATCGAAGTTAAGGGCGCGAGTGTGCATATTAAAGATATTGAAGTGCTGGAGAGCTACACTTGCAATGCGTGTTCAGGGGCGTATCCTTGTAAGGAGTAGTCTTTGCTTCTTCCGATTAAGATAACCTTACTTTAAAATCATTATACCCAAACGTCTTCACCGTGCGGTACGTGCCGTTTTCTTCGAGTATAGCAATGTCAGGAAGTGGTACGCCGTTGAAGGTGGTGTTTTTGACCATGGAATATTGCAGCATGTCATTAAATATCACCTTATCACCTGCTTTGAGCGGTGTATCAAAGCTATATTCCCCGATAATGTCCCCTGTGAGGCATGTTTTGCCTGCGAAGATATAGCTGTGGGTTTTTTCGCCCGCTTCGCCACTATTTTGCACATGTGGACGGTATGGTACTTCAAGGACATCGGGCATATGGCAGGTGGCGGAGGTATCGAGTACGGCGATCTGCCCTGAGCCATTATCAATGACATCCAATACGCTGGCGATAAGGTAACCTGCATTATAGGCGTACGCCGCGCCTGATTCTAAAATCACTTGTACACCGTATTTGGCTTTGAGTGCGTTGATGGCGGTAATGAGTGCATCCACATCATAATCAGGGTGAGAAAAATAATGTCCGCCGCCTAAATTGATATATTTTACATGGGGTAATAATTGACCGAATGTTTTGTCAATGTGTTTGATAAGTGCGACAGAATCTGCCGCCATATTCTCACAAAGATTATGGAAATGCAGTAAATCGATTTTGGCGACAGTTGCTTTGTCTAGTTGAGTTGGGGCAATCCCAAAGCGAGAGCGCGGAGAAGAGGGGTCGTAGATGGCAGAATTTTTCACCAGTGAGAGGCGTGGATTGACACGTAAGCCAATCACGGCATCAGGACGTGCAGCGCGTACTTTGGGAGCATATCGGTCAAGTTGGCTGATGGAATTGAAATAAATATGGTCGCTTAAGGGGATAAGCGCGTCTATTTCGCTGTCCGAATAGGCAGGGGCATAGACATGCACCTCGCCGCCAAAATGCTCTTTTCCGAGTTTCGCTTCATAAAGTCCGCTGGCAGTTGTGCCGTCTAGCACGGTATTCATATACGGAAATAAGCTGAACATAGAGCAAGCCTTGGTGGCGAGCAGCATGATGCAGCCTGTTTCACGTTTGATGCGTGCGGCAATATTCAGGTTATGTTTGAGTTTGGCGACATCTGCCACGTAAGCAGGCGTCGCAATCTCATTAAGCGGCAGCATTGAGGACATCTTCCGCAGGAAGATCCATCACATGCCACGGCAGTCCTTGTTTTGCAAGTTCTGCAAGGAATGGATCGGGGTTAAGCTGCTCTACGTTCCAAATGCCTTTGCCGCCCCAAAGTTTTTTGGCAAACATGATCGCACCTGTTGCCGCAGGTACGCCTGTCGTATAAGACACCGCTTGCGCTTTGACTTCTTTGTTGCACATCGCGTGGTCGCATACGTTATAAATAAGTACGCGTTTTTTCTTACCGTCTTTGATGCCCTCAATCACGCAGCCAATTGAGGTTTTGCCTTCGTAGTTTTCAGCCAAAGAAGACGGCTCAGGCAAGAGTGCTTTGAGGAATTGCAAAGGGATGATGTCCACACCGTTGAAATTTACAGGGTCAATGCGGGTCATGCCGACATTCTGTAGCACTTCCAAATGCTTGATATATTGCTCGCCAAAGGTCATCCAGAAGCGGATGCGTTTTAAGCCTTTGATGTTCTCTACCAAGGATTCTAACTCTTCGTGATAGAGCAAATACGAGCGGCGAGGGCCAACTTCGGGGTAGTCGATCATTTTATTGATGCTGAGTGGATCAATTTCGATCCATTTGCCATTTTCCCAATATTTGCCTTTTTGGGTGATCTCGCGGATGTTGATCTCTGGGTTGAAATTGGTGGCAAAGGCTTTGCCGTGGTCACCTGCGTTACAATCAATAATATCGATGTAATGGATCTCATCAAATAAATGTTTTTGTGCGTAGGCACAGAAAATGTTGGTCACACCGGGGTCAAACCCGCAGCCCAAAATCGCGGTCAAACCCGCTTTTTCAAAACGTTCGCGGTAGTCCCACTGCCATTTATAGCAGAATTTTGCTTCGTCTTTGGGTTCGTAATTGGCGGTGTCCATGTAATGCACGCCAGTGGTTAAGCACGCATCCATAATCGGCAAATCCTGATAAGGCAATGCCATGTTGATGACAAGCTCAGGCTTTACCTGATTAATAAGTGCCACCACTTGCGCTACATCATCCGCATCCACTTCAGAAATGCTGATGTCTGAGGCGCATTCCGCCTTGATTTTCTCGCATTTGGATAATGTACGGCTGGCAAGGTGAATCTTGCTGAACACATCACGGTTGAGGGCGCATTTCTTCGCCACCACACTGCCCGCTGCACCCGCACCAATAATCAGAATATCCATAGCTTCCCGCTCCTTAGATGAAACCCGACAAAAGAGGTTGATTTATAGAGAAGGAGCGAGTATTTGCAAGCGGTTTTTAAGGTTTTTACACAAGGGCTGGTCATGGCAAAATATGAAGTAGAACAAGCATCCCCTGAGCAATCGTTTCTGTGTTTGCCTGAGGGTGAGCGTTGCAGCTATAAAGATGCGCGGGCGGTGATTATTCCTTATGGTTTGGAAGCTTCGGTGAGCTATGGCGGGGGGACGCGTAAAGGCCCGCAGGCAATGATTGCTGCCTCGCGTGAGCTAGAGTTTTTTGATGAGACATTATGGTGTGAGCCGCATAAAGAAATTGGGATTGCGACGCTGAAAGAGCCTGCGATGAGCAAAACTGTGGCGAAGTCGCTGGATGTGCTTGAGAGCATGGTGGTGCAGGTGCTGGAGGACGGCAAATTCCCTATGACGTTCGGTGGGGAGCATTCCATCACCGCTGGCACGATTCGTCCTTTTGCGAAGAAATACAAAAACCTAGCCATTTTACATTTTGATGCGCATGCGGATCTGCGCGATGGGTATATGGGTGAACATTATTCCCATGCGGCTGCGTTGCGCCGTTGTTTGGATTTTGAGCATATTGAGTTGGTTTCGTGTGGAATTCGCAATATTTCTGCGAGTGAGATTCCGTTTTTAGAGGCCAATCACGAGCGTATTCATATCCATTGGGCGAAGGATAAGAAGAATTGGAATATTGAGGATATCATTGCACCGCTTAAAGGTCGCCCTGTGTATGTGACGTTTGATGTGGATGGGTTTGATGCGAGCTTGATGCCTGCGACGGGTACGCCCGAACCGGGGGGGATGTTTTGGGATGATGCGCTGGAAATTATCACCGCAGCAAGCCAGATATGTACCTTTGTGGGTGCGGATGTGAATGAACTTGCTCCTATCGAAGGGCATCATGCGAGTGATTTCATCGCCGCAAAATTAGCATATCGTATCATGGCATATGCGTTCTTGGCGGATCGGAAGCGGTAGTACTTTCAAAAGATACAAAAAAGGCAGCGAGTTGATGCGCTGCCTTTTTTATTGGGGTAACTTTTTCTATCTATACAAACACAAAGTCCGATTCGGTTACTGTGCCAAAGAAATCAGCGAGTAAAATGCTAGTGCCGCTGGCGTGACTATGGCCATAACCGCCATGCCCGTTATCGCAGCCACCATGACCATTGTCATAGGTATTAAATTCAATGGATGTGCCTGTTGAAGAGGTGGTGATGTCAAGGCGTCCGAAATTAGTGTGAATATTGGCAAGGTTGATGCGATCTTCACCTTGAACGAAATCTGTGATGGTGTCAAAGCCATCCTTTTTATTGAAGATAAAGGTATCTTTGCCGAATCCGCCTGAAAGGAGGTCATTGCCTGCTTCACCGTAGATTTTATCTTTGCCTTCGCCGCCGTAGATGCTGTCGTTGCCTGTGCCACCTTTGAGAGAATCATCCCCAGAATCACCATAAATCAGGTCTGCGCCTTTGCCACCTGTGATGGTATCGTTTTCTGTGCCGCCGTAAAGGGTGTCATTACCGTCGCCACCAAAGATATTGTCAGTGTTAGCATTGCCACGGAGGATGTCATTGCCTGTGCCGCCTTCAATGCTGTCTGCGCCTGTGTCGCCTTCAACAGAATCATTGCCTGCGCCGCCGTCTAATGTATCATCGCCCTTGCCGCCAAAAATGGTGTCATCGCCAGACTCACCCCAGATATGGTCATTGCCTTCACCACCAAGGATGCTGTCTTTACCGTTACCACCAAAAATGCAGTCATTGCCAGAGTTACCAAAAATAGTGTCATCACCTTTGAGACCATAAATGAGGTCACTGGCAGATGTGCCGTCAAGGATGTCTTTTTTGTCTGTGCCTGTGATGGTATTTTCGGTATCGCACCCGCAATCATCGTGCTGAACGGGTGGGGTATTGCAATCTTGATTGTAAGAAGTGTGCGCGTGGCTACCGTAGGTCATAACTGCTCCATATCAAATGATTTTATTGTGAGGAGCATTACATAGCACGACAGCGTTAAGAAAATCAACAATAAATTAACTATATTTTAACTAATAATTCATTTATAGCAATTCCATTTAATAATTGCGCAACTCCCACGTATTATTAAATGGAGTAGTGCTGTATATTTTAATAACTTATAGCCATACTCCGCTTAACTGAACGTGCCGTTCTTAAGTGCAGTGGCTATATTGGGTCTGGTATATAAAGACGTTAATATCTTTTTTTTGGTTTTCCTTTGGTAAAACTCATGCGGTTACTTCCGCGTGTTTGCGGTGCAATGTCTTCAGGTGCAAAGCGTAAACTACCCGTGATGGTGTCGGCAACATCGAGTCTAACACGGATTTTTTGCCCCATACGGAACGAGCGTTTGCTGCGTCTGCCATAAAGCTGCAAGGTTTTTTGGTCATAGATATAGAAGTCGTCAGTGATTGCTCCTTTGGGGATGAAGCCGTCTGCGCCATTATCATCTAGTGATAAGAACAGCCCCGCATTGGTAACGCTGCTGACATGCGCGTCAAATACTGCACCAACATGTTGTGCCATGTAGGTGGTCACATACCTGTCCATTGCGTCGCGTTCAGCCAGCATCGAGCGGCGTTCGGTTTGCGAAATATGCACTGCTGTTACGTCCAATTTCTCTAATGAATCAGGTGCAATCCCGTCTGTTTCATAGTCATGGAAACGGTGCAGCGTGATGAGGGCGCGGTGTACCAGCAAATCGCTATAGCGGCGAATGGGGGAGGTGAAATGACAATAAGATTTCAGTGATAATCCAAAATGCCCCTGATTTTTAGGGCGGTATGAGGCTTGCATTTGTGAACGCAGCACGGCGGTGTGAATCGCTTGGTTTTCGCCTTTGGCTTCCGCCTGCGCGAGCAATCCATTGAACATTGCGGCAACAATACGGTTGCCCGCTGCGAAGCGATAACCACTTGCTTTCAGCATTTCTTTGAGCGCGGTAATTTTTGCTAAGTCTGGCGGCTCATGCACACGGTACATCGCAGGAATATCTGCACGCGAGAGCGCGTCCGCTGCCGCAACGTTGGCCGCAATCATATAGGCTTCAATCAATTTGTGCGAGTCAAGTCGTTTGACTTTTTTAATCTCTGTGATTTTTGCATTCTCATCCAAAATCGCTTTATATTCTGGTAGGTTTAAATCGAGTGGAGCGCGTTCAAAAATATGTTGCTGCAATGCAGCATATGCGCCGTAGAGATTTTTGATAATGTCTGACGGCTTGCCGCTATCTATCTCTTCTTGCGCTTGTTCATAGGTATAGCGCGCATGGGAGCGCATAATCCCGCGCATGAATTGCTCATTGCTGCTATTACCTTCTTTATCCAGCGTAATCCACACCGCTAAACAATAGCGGTCTTCGTTGGGATTGAGCGAGCATAATCCGTTTGATAAGGCTTCGGGCAGCATCGATACGACGCGGTCGGGGAAATAGGTGGAATTGCCGCGCTCATAGGCGGTTTCGTCCAGTGCGTCATGCGGGCGGACATAATGCGCGACGTCTGCAATCGCAATCAAAATCCGCCAGCCATTTTTGCCGTGTGGCTGCGCGTACACCGCATCATCAAAATCACGTGCATCTGCGCCGTCAATGGTGATGAGGGGAATTTCGCGCAGATCGGTGCGTCCGTCAGGAATAGGTGGCACAGCCGCCGCCGCTTGCGCGAGCGCATCTGCGTCAAACGCATCAGGGATTTCATGTTGATGAATGGCAATCAAACTAAAGGCACGAGGGGCATCCATACTGCCCAAACAGGCAATGACTTTCGCGGGTTTATCACCGAAGGTTTTTTTATTTGGAAGTACCTGTACTTCAACCAGTTCACCATCTTTTGCGCCGCCAAGATGTTCAGGATACACAAAATAGCTTTGTTTTTCTTTGCGGTTGATAGGGGATACTTGTCCGCCTTGTTTGAGGATGGTGATGCGTCCAATCGCCTTCGTGCGTGCCGCTTCGACTTTGGGAAGTACGCGCATAATGCTGGCATGGTAGCGGTGGTCGCTGGTGCGGTGTAATTTAGCAAGAATGCGATCGCCAATTGCAGGGGCGCGACCTGCTTTGTCGGTCGGCAGCACGAGGATATGCGGGGGTACGCGTTTATTATCTTCAGGAGCATGCGGCACCGCAAGTAATTCGCCGTCTTCCGTTAATCCTGAAATCTCTAGTACCATCACAGGTGCAAGATGTGCTTTGCCTTTGAATGTTGGCGCAGCGGGCGCAGAAGTCATGGCAGCTAATTTCTTAGATGCAGCCGCAGGTGCATGACCCGCCACATCCTCCGCCTTACGCGTCTTCGGCAATTTACCGCCCAACGCCTGACGCAGCAACGGGCGCAATGCTTTACGTTCCTCGCGGTGAATATGAAACGCCCGCGCTACTTCTTTCAGTGAAATTTCACCCTGATATCCATTCAAAAACTCGCGTATCTGCACCACTGTCGGCATCTCACCGCGTATCATTTCTTTTTTATTCTTTTTTACTTTAGGCATGGTCTCACCGTTTATTATAGCACTTCCATGTTAGTAATGACACGTTATGTGGCATTGTTCACATGGTGTAGTGCTATATGTTTTATATTGGGTGAGTGTAGCGCGAGTGAGGGGGAAAAGCGAATTTTTAGTTCTTTTTTCCTTTGCCCCATCCTGAACCATCAGGTTCAGTCGGATTGCGTTTTTGATGTGCGTCTGCAAAAGCTTTGTTGTTTGCATCTGCATCTCTTGCCATGCCGACAACCCACTTCCCAGCATCAAACTTTTTTTGTCCTTCTTCTTTTTGAGCCGTTGAGTAAGACTTATCCTTTAATGTATCTGCAAAATCTTGATATGCTGCTTGGTCGCCATAAATTACAAAGGATACCTTAATGGGCTGTCCACCCTCTTCTGCGTATTGATTAAGTGCAGACATCATCGCTTTTGCCGATTGTCTAGATGTCAATTGACCTATAATGCCCGTACCCATCGCTGGTGCGGCAATTTCTTTTAGTCCATTTTGTTCTGCAACTTTTAATGCATTATAAAAGGCAGTTTGAATGGTATTGAATTCATCTGCACGATCAGAACCTACGGATACTACATGTAATAATTTTTTTGCAGCACCTCCCCCTGAATCTGTTAGTAATACAGTTCCAAATTTTTGTTCTCCCTGAGCATCAATAAATTCTTGAAATGAGTCTAAACCCTCTCGTCCACCAGAACGAGCGACAGCTCCGCCAACACCACCGTAAGAAGCTGCGCTTGTAAATTGAGGTACAACATAGGCATCCGCAGCGCGTTTTGTCATGTCCCCTAAGGCTACAGTTATTTCATTGTTTTGAATTTTACCAGACGTTTCCATTTTTGCCTCTTGAATTATTAAACCAGAGGCAGCTTACCATTTCTCTCTCTCTCTCAATGGGTTGAGAGAGAATGTCATCAAATCTTCACATTGTAAAAAAGCAGCGATTGCTCGCTGCCTTTTTACGTTACGCTCTCTCTTCTTTGCTATGCCACACGCGGATAATCACGGCGGTGCTTTCATGTTCTATCCTATAGCGTAGGACATAGGCAGTTGCATTGAAAGGTATGTAAATTTCTCTGCGTCCTGTGCCATCTGCCATAGGGCGACCCATTGCAGGGGAGGTTTTTAACAAATTTGCGCCGTCTAAAATCGCATTGGCTGCTCGCGCTGCGGCATCAGGGCTTTTTTGATAGATAAAATGATGCAGCCGTTCAAAATCCGCCAGTGCTGCGGGTAACCACTTTACTTCGGACATGGCACGACATTGCCTTGCGCGAGTTGCTGCAACCACTGCGCTGCCTCTTCGTGAGCAATAGCGTGACCTGTAAGTTGATAGGTTTCCCAGCGTTCTAAATCTTCTTTTTTTTCTTGTTCGTAGCGCTCTTCACGCTCCAAATAATGTTCAATCGCTTCTTTCATCAACCAATGCGGCGACCTATCGCGCAGTTGCGAAAGGTTCTTTAGGCGAATTTTTGTGGTTTCGTCTAGTTTAATGCCTTGTGTGCTGCTCATGACACCCTCCATTTATGCACAAGATTATCATAAAGTGCAACTCTTTGCAACTTGTGTGTTTCTCAACAAAAAAGGCAGCGATTGCTCGCTGCCCTTCTCACTCATAACGTAAGACGCATAACTCATAACTGACTTACGCTGCAATCACCTCTAACGGACGACCATAGGTGCTGTCATCGCCATACATGGTCATGAGCGGTTCGTCGCTGACGCAGACAACGCCATCTTCATGGCCGAAGCCATTGAACTTGGTTGCCATTGTGCGGCCATACGCACCGACTTGACCGATTTCGATGAAATCACCTTCTCCCATGTCTTTCGGCAGGTAGAAAGGGCCTTTCATGACATCGAGCGAGTCACAGGTTGGGCCGTAGAAGCTAAACGGGTGCATGTCGGTGCCGCTCATCTCTTCTTCGCGCAGAGCGCGGGTTGGGAAGATGAATTTCGGCGTACCTGCATCGAACAAACAGCCATACGTTCCGTCATTGATGTAGAGCATGTTGCTTTTACGCAAATCAACACGCACAATCATGGAGGTGGATTCCGCCACGAGCGCACGCCCTGGTTCGCATAATAGGTTCATGTTGCGGTTTTTATTCACTTTGGCAAACTCATCGTGAATCGCATCAAAAAAGTCTTCCAGCGGAGGAGGAACCATACCAGGATAGATGGACGGGAAACCGCCACCGACATTGAAATGCTCAATGTGTATACCTGATTGCTCAATCACTTCACCCGCCAAACGAATCGCAATGCGGTACGCATCAGGATGCATACACTGCGAGCCAACATGGAACGAAACGCCAAGCTCACGCGAAAACTGACGCATCGCGCGAAGCAAAATCGGAGCTTCTTGCAGATTTACGCCGAATTTATCAGCCAGCGTCATTTCTGCATAGGTGTTGGGGATGGCAAGGCGAAGAAATAGGCAAAGATCCTCTGCATATTCTGTTTCTTCGCGGATTTTGTTTAGTTCTTCCATGCAATCAAGCGAAAAATGACGCACACCATGCGTGAAGTAAGCTTCACGGATTGCGTGACGTGATTTCACAGGGTGCATGAAATACATGGGAGCTTCAGGGAAAAGGGACTTAATCGTCTCAATTTCATCCAGTGATGCTACGTCAAACGAGGTGACACCATGTTCATACAACGCTTTAAGCGCGTGTTTTTCTGGATTGGTCTTCACCGCAAACAGCGGCGTCCCCTGAAATTTGTTCACAAAAAAATCCGCCGCACGTTGTATCGCGTGGGGGCGGAAGACAAATAACGGATTCAGATTAGCGTAATGTGCTACGCTAGCTATCGTGCCAAAATGTTTTTCCATCTCGCATAAAAACCCTACTAGTTGTTGAACAAGTACTCCAGTCAAAAACGGGTCATGCCGTTACATAGTATTGATTGAATCGACTAGCGTGTGCTGCAAACAATGTTTTTCTGCGCTTTCCGCTCCTCATGTACTTAACGTACACTGCGGTGCGGTTCTCGAAAACCAATGTTTTCGCTACACTCTAGCGAATCCCTCAACACTATGAGTACGACTATGACCCATGTGTCTTTCACTGTTAACAGGAGTATATCCTAAAAAGTGAGTGCAATATAGTGGTGTTTTTCAAAAAGTGAATAAAAAAGTGAAATAAAATTTAATTGTGGGATTTTAGTGGGTTGTTGGTGGGAATTGAGGTTGTTTTTCAAGATTAGGGGTGGATGTTTTCAGCGATTGCGCCCAATCTGCTGTACTCCCATAGTTATCCTCAAACTCAATATATTTTTGTAATTTGTAATCCGCAGATTTTTTAGTTATATTTTGGAGTCTTATGAGGTCGTAGCCTAGTACCATAACTCCTATAAAATCACAGAAAAGTCCCAAAGCGGTTATAGTATAGGCATATTGCATAATGTTAATGACCATCTTTTTATTTTATTGTTTAATAACGACTTTTGGTAAAATTCAAGCAATCGCACTCAACCCCTTCGCTGCGACCAGTGACAAGAGCTTCAACGATGCGCCAATCGGTTTTTTCTCGCCGCGTTCCCACTGGCTGATGGTGTCTTTGCTCATACCGAGATAACGCGCAAAGACGGTTTGGCTGACTTCTTCGCGTTCGCGTAGCTGGCGGATTTCTTCGGCGGTGAAAGCGTGAATGGGGGTGAGGCAGGAATTATCAAACTCGCGCATGGTTTTGCGGTTGATTGCGCCTGCGTCATAAAGTTGTGACATCATTTCATGAATGACGGCACTTGCTTCGCTTTTAAATTTCTTCGTCATCGTCTTCAATCTCCTCAAAAATGCCCTGCACCACATATTCGTCCAGCATAGCGTCTGAAAAATTCAACACTTCTTTGGCGGAAGCCTTAAAGTTACGTTCATCTTGCTTGCTGATATTGCTTTGATTTTTCTTCGCAAACCCGTACACAAAAAACGCTTTATTTCCTTGTTTGTAATAAATAATGGAACGATAGCCGCCAGACTTACCTTCACTTGGTCGTGCGATACGTTGTTTAATAACACCGCCGCCATAATCAGCATCTACTTTACCATGTTCAACATCGTCTATCGCCTTACGCAACATGGCATCCGTAATGCCTTCCTTGCGTGCAAATTTAGTAAACCATGTGTTTTTAAATATCCGCACCGCTTCTATCCACGTTCAACATAGCTATAATATATAGTACTTAGTGCGATAGTTCAAGTATTGTTGTCGCTCACTTACCCAGTGCGCCATCTTCCTTCGACTTCTTCAAACCCTCAATATCTTTCAAGGTGAAGTTGGGGACGACAGCGTCGCCTGATGCGTCTGTGCAGGAGATGCCGAGATTGTTCATCACGCGGCGCACGAGGGATAGTTTGGTGCTGTTATCAGCAAAGAGTCTTTTTTCTGTGGATGCAAACCCGTCTTTTTTAGAAAATGCTACAGTACTGGTTTTGCCGTCTGCTGCGCTTATGGAAAGAGACTCAAATGTTAGAGGATGTTCTTCATCGACTTTATGATTAATCCAATAGGTTTGGCGCGCAGTATCAGCAGCAAGTGTGATGTCCTGCTGGGTATGTGTCAATTTACATTCATTGCCATCTTCGGTTCTCATGGGTGTTGCCTTATTGATGGACTATAGTCATTCCACTGCGCCTTGCATGCACAGTACATTGACGATAAAGTCACTGGATTTATGGGCGTTGCGGCTGTCTGACAAGAGCATGAGTGAGTCACGCATGCGGCTGTAGATACGATTTTGCATCATGAAATCTTTGAGGGCGGGGAGTCCCACTGCGACATCAGAGGTCGAGACGACTTCATCGGTGTTGTTTAAGTCATTATGGCGGAGTATTTCAGTCTTGGCGGTGATGACGCCTATGACATTGCCCGCAGTGTCGAGTAGCGGTCCGCCACTATTGCCATGACGTGCGGCGTTTTCAAACTGAATCCATTTATCTTCACCCCCTGGGCCTTGGAGTGCGGTGACCTGCGAGAAGCTGGTGTTGTATTTACCCGTACCTGCATATTCTTCGGGGTAGCCGAGTAGCATGACCTTATCACCAATTTCGGTGGGGGTAGAGTCCATGCGTAGATAGGCAATGTTGGGTGGGGTGATATCTGCGCGTAGTAAAGCAAGATCGACGTCATCATCTTTATTAATGATATCCACAGGAACGGCTTGTTCGAAATTACCCTGTACATAGGTCGATTTGCATTCTTTAAGGACATGTGCGCTGGTGATAATGTCACCATTCAGGCTAACGAAAAATCCCGTGCCTGAGGAAAACTTCGTCATCCCGCTGTGTGCGGGTGCGCTGACGCTAAGGCAGAGGAGCAGGGCGGTTATGGCTTTTTTCATCATCTAAGTATGCCAAAAAATTGAATGATTGGCAAATGAAACTCTGTGCTTAGTAAAAAACGCGAGGGTTGCCCCTCGCGTTTTTTCATTGAAAACGTTTTCACGTCTGTTCGGTATTAAGCATCTTCTAGCTCATCCAACGCCTCGCGGTTTTTGGTGTCTTTGCGCGTTGGTTTGCTGAACTTGAACGATGGTTCATCATTTTTCACAATTACGCTGACATGTCCGCCTTTGCAGAGTTTGCCGAACAAGACCTCATCTGCGAGCGGTTTTTTGATTTTGTCAGCAATCAAGCGACCAAGAGGGCGTGCGCCGTTGGCACGTTCATAGCCACGTTCAGCCAACCAATCACGCGCCTCACGGGTGAGTGAAATGGTGATGTTGCGGTCTGCGAGTTGCGCTTCTAGCTTGTGAATGAACTTGTCTACCACATGCAAAATAACTTCAGGATTAAGATGCGCGAATGGAATGATGGCATCCAAGCGGTTGCGGAATTCTGGAGTGAAGAGGCGTTTGACAGCGTCTTTATCATCCCCTGTACGAGATTCACGACCAAAGCCAATAGGAGAGCGTTCCATATCCGATGCGCCAGCGTTGCTGGTCATAATGATGATGGTGTTGCGGAAATCTACAGTGCGGCCTGATTGGTCGGTGAGTTTGCCGTAATCCATCACTTGCAACAAGATGTTGTAAATATCTGGATGGGCTTTCTCGATCTCATCAAAAAGAACGACTGCATAAGGATGTTTAGCAACCGCGTCTGTAAGTTGACCGCCGTCATCGTGACCGACATAACCTGGAGGAGAGCCAATCAAACCTGATACTGAGTGTTTTTCCATATATTCAGACATATCAAAGCGTAGCATCTCCATGCCAAGTTGGCTTGCGAGTTGGTTAGCGACCTCGGTTTTGCCAACACCTGTTGGACCTGTGAAGAGGTAGTTACCGATTGGTTTTTCTTCTTCACGAAGACCAGCGCGTGACATTTTGATGGCACTGACCACTTGGTCAACCGCGTTGTCTTGACCAAATACGGTGAGTTTAAGCTCGCTTGCTAGGTGCTGAAGTTTTTTCGCTTCATCGGTGTTCAATGAACGTTCTGGCATGCGCGCTACCTTCGCTACGATCTGTTCAATCTCGCGGTGGGTAATGGTTTTCTTGCGTTTGCTTTCAGGGAACAACATTTGCGCTGCGCCTGCCTCGTCTAAAATATCAATCGCTTTATCAGGAAGTTTGCGATCATGAATATAACGCGCAGAGAGTTCTACTGCTGCTTTAATGGCAAGCGGTGTGTAGCGTACATTGTGATGCTCTTCGTAATAGGGCTTCAAACCGCGTAGAATTTTGATGCTATGTTCAACAGAGGGTTCTGCTACATCAATTTTTTGGAAACGACGTGCTAACGCACGATCTTTTTCGATGTGGTTTTTGTATTCTTTAAAGGTAGTTGAACCCATGCAACGGAACATACCGCGAGCGAGGGCAGGCTTGAGCAGGTTGCATGCGTCAAGTGCGCCGCCAGAGGTAGAACCCGCACCAATAATGGTGTGGATTTCGTCAATGAAAAGTACTGCATGTGGCAGGCGTTCGACTTCTTTGATGACCGCTTTCATGCGTTCTTCAAAGTCTCCACGATAACGCGTACCAGCAAGCAAGCTACCCATATCGAGTGAGAAAATGACAGCGTTGCGTAGTACCCCAGGTACTTCGCCGCGTGTGATGCGCAGAGCCAAGCCTTCCGCAATTGCGGTTTTACCAACCCCAGCCTCACCCACATAAAGTGGGTTGTTCTTGCTGCGGCGGCAAAGGATTTGGATGGTGCGTTCAACTTCTTCTTCACGACCCACCAAAATATCGGTTTTGCCATTTTGTGCCTTGGTGTTTAGGTTTTGGCAATAGAGTGTCAGCGCATCTTGTGGCTGTTCTTTTTCTTTTTCACGGTTGCCTGTGGCGCGGAAATTAGTGCTTTCTTCTGAAGCATCATTATCTTCATCGTTTGAGATATTCTCAGGTGTGCGTGGAGTAGCAGAAACAGCATTGTTGCTTGTACCGCCAATACGCATGAAGTCGCCGTATTTAACGATGCCATGAGAAATATAGTTTACAACGTCCAAGCGGTTCAGATCTTGCTCTTGCAAGAAGAACACCGCATGTGAATCTTTTTCTGAGAAGAGTGCGACCAATACATTTGCGCCAGTGACCTCATGGCGACCTGAGGATTGTACATGAATCGCTGCGCGGTGAATGACGCGCTGGAAGCCCGCAGTTGGTTTTGATTCTTCAAGGTTTTCTACCACTAATGAGCTGAGATCGTTTTCTAAAAACTCTCCCAAGCTACGGCGGAGTGCATCAAGATTAACGCCGCAACCACGCAGGACAGAGGAGGCATCGGGATCGTCCGCAAGTGCAAAGAGCAGATGCTCTAAGGTAGCAAACTCGTGGCGATTAGCTTTTGCAACCGACAGAGCGCGGTGCAATGTTGCCTCTAGGTGTCTTGAGAGCATGGTGTAACCCTTTCTTATTATTCTTTTTCCATTACGCATTGTAGCGGGTACTCATTTATTTTTGCCGTGTTAATGACAATATCCACCTTGGTTTCTGCCACGTCACGGGTATAAATCCCTGCAATGGCTGATCCCTTATGATGAACTTGTAGCATGATGTTGATGGCGTCTTCATGAGTATGTCTAAATACGCCAGTCAATATCTCCACCACAAAGTCCATGGGGGTATAGTCATCGTTTAACATCACAACTTTGTAAAAGGGTGGCCTTTGGGCTTTGGTGCGAGGCTCTAAAACGAGCAGCTCATCATGCCTAGGTTTCACTTCTTGTCCAAGATGTGTCGTCCCCACAAACTTATAGGAGTTTTCCGAAGTTTCGGGATAAGCCTGCAAGTCTGTATGTGTTAACGATGCCATAAAAAATCTAAGAATGAGTTAAGGAATAATCTCGAAAAGGTTTACGTCTTAAAAAGTTTTCAAAAAAACGCAAAAAATATTATCAAAATTGACTGTAAACAGAAATTTGATGATGTTACCTATATATATAAGGACGAATTGGTTTTCAATGGATAGCCGAAGTATTTTAGCATTATGTCATCAAAGCCTAGGTTGCGTGTGTCAGAAAGGGGCAAGGATGTGGGAAAAATGATTATAATTATGTGGCACTGCTCATTCTTACTACTCATATGTGTGAATTCTTATCAGTAAGATGTAGAATATTCTCAGAATTTGTTAATCTATTAATACATTGTTTACGATTTGGTGGCATGATGAAACTATAGTGTTTAAGTCATATTCTATCTAAAAAAAGATAAAATTTTAGCAAAAGAATAGAAAAATGTCGATAGAACAAACAGATATTAAAAGATTAGTACAAGAACCTTCGGCGGCAGTGCGATCGTCTATTGCGGCAAAGCTTTCTGAAGATTTTAATACGCATAGTTTTACTTCGCGTGAAAATCAGTTGGCAGTGGATATTTTCCGTTTGTTGCTACGTGATACTGCGGTGCAGGTACGTCAAGCGATTGCTGAGAATCTTAAGCATAATCCTGATGTGCCTCATGATATTATTTTAAAATTGGCTTCAGATGTTACAGATGTCGCAGTAAGCGTGTTAGAGTATTCTGTTGTATTAAGTGACGCTGATTTAAAAAATATTATTGCGGCTTCTGCGGATGTCGAAAAATGGATGGCGATTGGTCGCCGTGATGATGTGTCATCAGAGATTTGTTCAGCATTGATTGCCACAAAACATCAGAAAGTTGTGATGACCGTGCTTGATAATAAAACTGCTAATGTAGCAGCGTATGATCTTGAATATGTGATGGAAGAATATAGCGGTAATCAATCCATTATGGAGTCGATGGTGTGTCGTGGTGGACTATCGCCTTTGCTTGCAGAGCGTTTGTATGCGATGGTGGCAGATAAGATGAAAAAACAAATTACTAAGAAACACATGCTTTCTTGGAATTTGGTTAAAGATGCCACTGAGATCACGCGTGATGTCGCTATGTTGCGTTTTGTGATTCCTCATGTGAAACAGGAGGAGCTTTATGATCTTGTAGGTCAGATGTATCGCAATAAACGTTTAAGTTATGGTATGTTGCTAAGGTCTTTGTGTTATGGTGAGCTGCGTTTTTTTGAAATTGCGATGGCATTTATTGCAAAGATTCCTGTGGTGAATGCACGGTCATTGCTTCTTGATTCTGGTAAACTTGGATATAATGCAGTGTATAATAATAATATAATTCCAAGTGGGTTTGCTGAGGCGGTCCGCGTTATTTATCGCACAGCTTATGTGTTAACAGAAAAAGGAACGCAAAGAATTCCTGATTTTGCTGGGCATATGATTGACCTTGTTTATGCGAATGGCTATCATGATAGTGTTGAAAACATGTCTTATTTTATAGCAATACTCAAGCAGCAGCACTATGGTCATCGCGTCTTACACTAGTTATCCCTCTTCCGATGCTCCTCGCCTTACACGAGAGGATGTCGACCGTTTACTAGAACATCCTTCTGTTGAAACTAAGATTGATATTTTGGAGAAGGTAACACGTTCGTACCAACCGGCGTTGTTGACGGAGCGTGAACTTGCGCTTGCGGAACAGATTTTCCGTTTATTAGTGCAGGATTCCACAGTGCGTATTCGTGCAGCTCTTGCTGCAAATCTTAAACAAAATTCGCATGTTCCTAAAGATATTATCTTGAAGCTTGCTCAGGATGTTGAGCCTGTGGCCACCCCTATTTTGGAAATGTCCCATGTGCTTGATGAAGGCGATTTGTTGGTTATTGTTCAACATAGCGATGAGATTTGGCGTTATTTGTCGGTTGCTCGGCGTGAGGATCTACCTGAGGCAGTTGCAGATGCGTTGGTGGATACGGGACGTCAGGATGTGATGGCAACCTTACTTGACAATGTGCATACAAAGTTGTCGCTTGAGACATATCATAAAATGATGGATACGGCGGTTGAGAGTGACGTCATTGCGATGAAGATGGCGCGTCGTCCAACCCTTCCTTTAGTTATTGTCGAAAAATTGCTTACGGTGGTGTCTACTGAGCTTGCGAAGGAAATGCATGAGCGTTTCCAGATCGATGATGAGCAAGCCTATGCTCATACACGTATGGCACGTGAAATGAGTACCTTGGAATTGGTAGAGATACGTGATGATCCAAATGAAACAGAAACTTTGGTGGTGCAGTTGTTACGCGAGGAGCGTCTGACAGCATCGCTTATTATCAATGCATTGTGCCATGGAAATATCCAGTTTTTTGAAATGAGTATGGCAGCATTATCGTCTATTCCGCTTGAGAATGCGCAAAAATTGATTGCGGATAGAGGACCTTTAGGCTTTCGTGCATTGTATAATAAATCTGGTTTACCAGTTACCATGTTTAAAGCGGTACGGCTTTTGCTGGATTCTGTACGTCTTTCACTGCGTGATGGTATGTCTCCGGGGGGTGGACGTTTTGTGAATCATGTGATCGAAAAAATGCTTGATGCTTCTTATGATGAACCCGTGGAAAATCTTTCTTATATTCTGGCGTTGTTGCGTCAACACGCACGGTCACTTTAATTTTCTTGAGGGTTAATGATGTTTAAGCGTGTGGGTTATGCCGCTCTTTTGGGAGTGTGGTTGTTGCGGGGTGATGCACACGCCGCAGAAGCTCTGCGGCATCATGTGCCGTTTGTTTATTATCTGCAACATCTTGATAAGGCGCAGTTAGAGAAAGTCAATCCTGCGGTGGCGGTGATTGATCCTTATGATGCGCATCTTTCTCCACGTGATATTGACAGTTTGCAACGTCACTATAAGCAGCAGCTTTTTGCCTATATAAGCGCAGGGGAGGTTGATCCTTCACGTCGTGACGTAGAGGATGGTTATCGCTATTTGCCGCAGTGGGATAAGGCAGAGTGGATTATTCGTGTCCCTAACAAAGCGCAGAATAATACACGTTGGGCAACAAAACGGGTAGAGTATTGGCATCCAGAGTGGATGACGCTTATGACCTCGCGGGCGCAAGAGATGGCGCGGCGTGGCTATAATGGGGTGATGCTTGATACAGTGGATACGTTCGATGCATTTCGCCCGTACTATAAAAATCGTGATGTGGTGGCAGATATGGCGTGCTTGGTAGCAGCGGTGCGTAAGGCTGGGCGCGCAGTGAAGTCAGATTTTAAAGTATTCATTAATGGTGGCATGGAACTTTATAATACGAAATGTCCAACAGAGTCAGGGGATTTTCTTTCAACTATTGACGGTCAGCTTAAGGAAGATACATGGTATAACGAACGAGGTTCGGCCAAGGCGGAGTGGACGAAAGACGACCTTGCCTATTTGAGACGTGCGATAGAGGCGGGGAAACCCGTTTTTACTATTGATTACTTTACGAATGAGCAGGTTAAGCAGTCACCTATCAAGCGCATGAAAGACTATATGAAACAAGCGCAGGCATTTGGGGTTATCCCTTACGCTGCGGACAGAGAGCTTGGACGTTTTTTGAGTTATAATCAGAATTATTACGCAGATGACGCGGCGTGGACGAATGCCGTAAAATACGGTGTTACGCCTTAGATTTATTACGCATAATGCGTATAATGCCCACTGCGCTAATCGTTATCCAGATACATTCCATAATGAATGACGGTAAGTTCCAGCTCCACCATAGCGATACCAAAATCAGTGTCGCGCCCACTAAATTAAGGGTCGGAAAAGGTAAGGAATCACTTGCCATTTTTCCTGATTGATTGAGAAAATAGGCTATTACAATGGCGGCGACGCCGATGATGCCGATGATGTTGGCGATGGTGTGCATCATAAGGGGAGGCTTTCTGTAGAGGTGCTTAATTCTTTGTTTTAGCGTAGCCAAAACTTTCTTTTCCCCTCGCGGGAGAAGGCTTTAGATGAGGGTTACTTAACAATAGCAAACAAGCAACCTCTCACCCTAATCCCTTTCTCGCAGGGGGAGATGGGCTTACGCCGCATCCTCTTTGCCTGTTGTTGCTTTGTCTTCATCCGCCAATGTTTTAATGGCTTTTGGAGACAGCAAAATATTAAGTTCACGCAATTGTTTTTCGTCTGCGCGTGCGGGCGCGCCCATCAGAATGTCTTCTGCTTTTTGGTTCATTGGGAAGGCAATCACTTCTCGGATGTTTGGTTCGTTCGCAAGCAACATTACCATACGGTCAACCCCCGGAGCTAAGCCGCCATGTGGTGGTGCGCCAAATTTGAAGGCGCGAATCATGCCGCCGAAGCGTTCATCCACAGTGTTGTTGTCGTAACCAGCAATCTCAAAGGCTTTGTACATGATCTCTGGTTTGTGGTTACGAATCGCACCTGAAGAAAGCTCAATGCCATTACACACGATGTCATATTGGAAGGCTTTGATGGTGAGAGGGTCTTGTTTTTCAAGGGCTTCCAAGCCACCTTGAGGCATCGAGAATGGATTGTGTGAAAACTCGATTTTGCCTTCGTCTTTGTTGTATTCATAGTAAGGAAAATCAACGATCCAGCAAAATTTGAAGATGTTGGAGTCTATCAAACCAAGCTGTTGACCAATTTCGGTGCGCACTTTACCTGCAATCACGGTTGCTTCATCCGCTGCGCCAGAGGCGAAAAATACCGAGTCACCATTTTGTAATTTAGCCGTATTTTTAAGTTCTTGTAATTTTTCAGGCGATAAGAATTTCGCAATTGGACCTTTGCCTTCGCCGTTTTCGTCGATGATGATATAGGCGAGACCTTTTGCGCCTAGTTCTTGTGCGAAGCCAATCATTTTATCAAAGAAGCTGCGTGGTTTATCGGCTGTTTTAGGAGCAGGGATAGCACGGATGATGCCGCCGCTGGCTAGGATTTGATTGAAAATACCAAAGCCTGAACCTTCCCAGATAGAGGCTGCATCACACATCTCGATGGGGTTGCGTAAATCGGGCTTGTCATTACCGTATTTGAGCATGGATTCATCATAAGGGATACGCACGAAAGGTGGTTTGGTGACTTCTTTGCCGCCGCCAAACTCGCAGAATATTTCATACAGTACAGGCTCGATCGCGCCGAATACATCGTCTTGTGTGACAAAGCTCATCTCCATATCGAGCTGATAAAATTCGCCTGGTGAACGGTCGGCACGCGCATCTTCATCGCGGAAGCATGGTGCAATTTGGAAATAACGGTCAAAGCCAGAGACCATCAATAGCTGTTTGAATTGTTGTGGAGCTTGTGGCAGCGCGTAGAATTTACCTGGATGTACACGAGAAGGCACAAGATAATCGCGTGCGCCTTCGGGTGATGATGCGGTAAGGATAGGAGTCTGGAACTCCATAAAACCTTTATCGGTCATTTTGCGGCGCAGCGCAGCAATCACTTTTGAACGCAATACGATATTATTATGTAGTTTTTCGCGGCGCAAATCGAGGAAGCGGTAACGCAAGCGCGTCTCTTCAGGAAGTTCGCGGTCCACATTGACTTGCATCGGCAGTGCGTCTGCTTCGGATTCCACGTGCGCTGCGGTGATACGAACTTCGATTTGACCCGTGGTGAGGTCAGGGTTAATCGCACTCGTGTCACGTGCTACTACTTGCCCTTCAATTGTTACCACGCTTTCTAGGCGTACATCAGTGAGTAGATCAAAGCCTGTATGACCAGATTCCACCACGCACTGCGTCAGGCCGTAATGGTCACGCAGATCGACAAACAAAAGTTGTCCATGGTCACGTTTACGGTGAACCCAGCCAGAGAGTTTTACATTCGCGCCAACATCGGTGTCGCGCAGGTCATTACAAGTATGGGTACGGTATGCGTGCATTTTTTTGCCCTATATAGATTAGGTTTTAGGTGGTAGGTTTTGGGTTTTAGCGTATGACGGTTAAATATGCTATAGAAAAAGGTAAGGTTCTCTCGTCATGCCAGCGAAAGCTAAAATCTAGAGGAAGTGTTATTAGATGCCAGCTTTCGCTGGTATGGTGAGGGGTGAAAGTAAAATGAAAATAGAGGATTATTTAAACGAGAAAAACGAACTATGCCTGCGCGTCACGCCGAATGCGCCTAAGGATGCGCTGGATGGCTGGATGGAGGACGGTGACGGTTTGCGCTGGTTGAAGGTTAAGGTGACCTGTGTGCCAGAGGACGGTAAGGCGAATGCGGCAGTGATTAAGTTTTTGGCGAAGCGTTGGAAGATCGCGCCTTCGTCGTTGGAGCTGGTGGCGGGGTCGACGAGTCGCTTTAAAAGAATGCGCTATATTAAATAGCTGCGGATGTAAGAAAAGGAAGGCAAGCGTTAAAGCTTATGGTATGAATAGAGTCCTAACATCATGATTGGATTTCTATGCCGACACTTATCACTACGCAAGATGCGCAAGATGCGTTTGCTATGCAGCTTTCTGAGCAGGATTTTATCACGATAGACACCGAATTTTTGCGTGAGAAAACTTATTATCCTATGCTTTGCCTTGTGCAGGTGGCGGCAGGGGATGGCAGTGTCGCGGCGGCGATTGACCCGTTGATTGAGGGGTTGGATTTAACATCTCTTTATAAAGTGTTGCGTGACACGCAGATTATCAAAGTTTTCCATGCGGCGCGTCAAGATCTAGAAATTTTTTATGAACTGATGGGCGGTTTGCCACAAAATGTTTATGATACACAAATTGCGGCGGCGGCGTGTGGTTACGGTGATCAGATTGGTTACGAGAACCTAATAGGCAAAGTGCTTGGGCGGCAGATTGATAAATCGCAGCAATTTACAGATTGGTCGCGCCGTCCACTCTCAGACGCACAGCTCGTTTATGCTTTGGCAGATGTCACGCATTTGCGTGATGCCTATATCAAGCTGGACGCGCAGTTGAAAAAGTTGGGTAGAAGTGAATGGGTGCAGGATGATTTGGCGCGTTTGACAGATGAAGCAATATATATAGCAAATGTGGAAGACGCATGGTCAAGACTCAAAAAACGCCAATTTAAACCTTATTACCTTGCGCGTTTAAAAGCGGTGGCGACTTGGCGTGAAGTGCATGCGAAGGCACGCAATAAACCACGCAGTTGGATTTTGCATGATGATGCAGTGCAGGAGATCGCAATGACCAATCCGCAAGACGTGGATGCGTTGAAGGCGGTGCGCGCACTTAAGAAGTCAGGGGTGATGGATGCGCAGGGGCTGATTGATGTGATTGCGGCGGCGAATGCATTAGAGAAAGAGGCGTGTCCGCAGGTTGAACAACCAGAGCCATTCCCTGAAGAATTAGAACCAGCACGTGATTTGTTGAAATTATTGCTGCGCCGTCAGGCAAATGAGCACCGCGTGGTGCCGCGTATGGTGGCGGATAGTGAAGCTTTACGATTTTTATTGGAAGGTCGGCGTGATCTTCCGTGTTTGCAGGGTTGGCGGTATGATGTTTTTGGGCGTCATGCGTTGGATTTGCTGGAAGGAAAGCTGAAAGTTCACCTTGAGGATGGCGGCAAGAATGTTGTTTTTGAAGGGTTTAATTTGGCGTAGAAAAAAAAGTACGTTTTTTTGATTTTTGTTGTTGACGGGTCGGCGATTCGTGCATATAACGGCACTCCCTTCAGCGGACAAACACTGAAACGAACTGAGGGAAACAAGACAAGAATACATGAAACCTAGGGTTTCTGCTGTTAGACAGGTGAAGAGATTAGGTACGAGTGTTTGTGCATATTACGCACAGATTACTCGTATATACGCAAAACACATGATTTAAATTATGTATGCGTTGCGAAGCATCAGAGTATGTAAATCCCCTCGGGGTAAAAAATGATGTGAGTGATGTGTGCGTGGTTCCGAAAATTGCAATTAATTTTGCACACAGGATTCAACTTGAGAGTTTGATCCTGGCTCAGAACGAACGCTGGCGGCAGGCCTAACACATGCAAGTCGAACGCTCCGCAAGGGGAGTGGCGCACGGGTGAGTAACGCGTGGGAATCTACCTATTAGTAAGGAATAACAGTTGGAAACGACTGCTAATACCTTATACGCCCTACGGGGGAAAGATTTATCGCTAATAGATGAGCCCGCGTAAGATTAGCTAGTTGGTGAGGTAATGGCTCACCAAGGCTACGATCTTTAGCTGGTCTGAGAGGATGATCAGCCACACTGGAACTGAGACACGGTCCAGACTCCTACGGGAGGCAGCAGTGGGGAATATTGGACAATGGGCGAAAGCCTG
>DAIPJH010000010.1:0-76541 GCA_036770365.1 Rickettsiales bacterium | reverse complement strand
ATATTATATACTGTATATTTAAATAGGTTATGCACAGTTCATTTTTAAAGGGATTACTTTGTGGGTAAGTTTTGGATAATTTTTATCCCCACTTTTCAATGCATACACTACTATCAACATCAAAAAGTAAGACTTAAATAGATATTTGATTTTTATCTTGCAGGTTCTTACGCTTCAGATTACTGCTTGCTCTCTGCAAAGGAGAAAAAGGCATGAATCAATTTCAATTAGCATTTACAAATGAAAATACACATGTGCCTTTTTGGTTTATGCGACAAGCAGGACGTTATCTTCCAGAATATCGTGCTATTCGTGAAAAAAGCGGTGGTTTTTTGGATATGTGCTACTCTCCAGATAAAGCATCAGAAGTAACATTACAGCCGATTCAACGATTTTCAATGAGTGCTGCTATTATTTTTTCTGACATTTTAGTTATTCCTCATGCACTTGGTAAAAAATTACATTTTGAAGTAGGGGAAGGGCCAAAATTAGAAATTATTAAAACTATTGAGGATGTTCCAACATTAGAAGAACAAGCCTTTAAAAATTTTCTTCAACCCGTTTATACTGCATTGCAACAAACAAAAAAAAAGTTAGATGAACAGACAACATTGATAGGGTTTACGGGCGCACCTTGGACATTGATGTGTTATTTATTGCAAGGTAAGGGTGGTAAAGAATTTGCTGTAGCGCGGGAACAAATTTATGCTCAACCAGATACGATAGAAAAGCTTACTTCTGTGTTAGTGAATACGATTGCATTACATTTAATCGGACAGGTGAAGGCAGGATCGACTGCATTACAAATTTTTGATAGCTGGGCCGGATTGGTACCCTACACCCATGTAAAATCACTTATTATTGAACCAACAAAACGCATTGTAGAAAAAGTTAAAGCTGTCTATCCAATGATTCCTATTATTGGTTTTCCGCGTGGTTTAGGGCTTCATCTTGGTGATTACGCCGAACAAACGGGTGTTGATGGTATAGGGATTGATAGTTTTACGGATTTGGATTTTGCAAAAAAATCTGTATCAGAAAGAATACTAATTCAAGGAAACCTTGATCCGTTACTTCTTGCTAATTCACTTGAAAAAACATTGAGTGTTGCAAAAGAAATCATAGAAAAAGCTAAAGATAGAAAATTTATTTTTAATCTTGGACACGGGATTGTTCCACATACTCCTATAGCAAATGTAGAAGCATTAAGTCAGTTTTTACACAGTGTCAGAGTATAAAAAATGCAAGGTAAAAAAACAGCAATAGTTCTTTTTAATCTTGGTGGTCCTGATAGTTTGGATGCTGTTAGACCTTTTTTATTCAATCTTTTTAATGACCCAGCCATTATTGGCGCACCTGCATTAATTCGTTTAGCATTAGCACATTTTATTTCAATTAAACGTACGCCTTTTGCACGTGAAATTTATAAAAAGATGGGTGGAAAATCTCCTATTTTAGAAAATACTCAAATACAAGCGCAGGCATTAGAAAAAAAACTTACTGTATATGGTGATGTAAAAGTGTTTATTTGTATGCGCTACTGGTTTCCTATGAGTCCAGAGGTTGTTGCACAAGTGAAGGCGTATCAACCAGATCAAGTTATTTTATTGCCGCTTTATGCACAATTTTCAACGTCGACAACGGCTTCATCTTTTTTAGATTGGGATAGTGAAGCGAAAAAACAAGGTTTACATGTACCAAGTTATAAAATTGGATGTTATCCTACACAGCCTAAATTTATCGCTGCACAAGTAGAAAATATCAGAGAATTCTACGCAAAAATTGAAGATAAAAATAGGGTAAGAATACTTTTTTCTGCACATGGTTTACCCGAAAAGATTATTGAAAAAGGTGATCCTTATCAATGGCAAATTGAGCAAACATCAAAGATAATAGTAGATGCATTAGCGATTGAAGGGCTTGATTGGCGCGTGACCTATCAAAGTCGTGTAGGACCATTAAAGTGGATTGGACCAGCAACAGATGACGAAATTAAACTTGCAGGTAGTGAAGGAAAATCACTCATTGTTGTACCAATAGCATTTGTATCAGAACATTCTGAGACATTGGTTGAGCTTGATATTGAATATGGTGAACTTGCACATCACGCTGGTATAAAACAATATCTTCGTGTACCAACAGTAAATGCACATCCTTTATTTATTGAAGGACTTGCTGATCTATGCCTCATTCGTCTTGCTCAAAAAGAAAAAGATTGTGTGGTGTCACAAGATGGAAAACGATATTGTCCCACTAAATTTATACAATGCCCTTGTGCATAGAAAATGATTAATAATATGCAAGAATGGTTATTACAATATTATTTATTATTCAAAGCTTTACATATTATTTCAGTGATATCATGGATGGCGGGAATGCTTTATTTGCCACGTCTTTTTGTTTATCATGCGCAGCTTGATATGGATTCACCTACCCATCCTTTATTTAAGGTTATGGAACGACGCTTGCTGCGTTATATTATTAATCCAGCAATGATTGCAGCATTATTGTTTGGGATTATTATGCTTATAGCAAACCCTAGTTTATTACATGATGGATGGATGCATGGAAAAATGATGGCACTCATTGGTATGTTTGCTGTACATGGGATGATTGCGCGCTATCGTAAAGATTTTGAAAAAGATGTAAATCGTCACAGTCACAAATTTTATCGTTATCTTAATGAAATCCCAACAGTTTTGATGATAATTATCATATTACTCGTGGTAATGAAGCCTTTTTGATACAATTTTGCTTCAAAGGTTTTTTGTTATCTTCTTCTTAAGGTTTTTATGAAATAATGATTGACCTAAATCGCTGATTATTCTAGCTAGGTGGCTTCTTCTCATTCATAAGCCTCATTTATTTTTTCTTATTCCTTTAAGAATTAAGGTTTATCCCCCATTTTTTCTCTAACTTACATCAAGAAAACACATGAAAATCAAAGAACTAAAAAATAAGAAGCCACATGAACTTTTGGCTATGGCAGAAGAATATGGCGTAGAAAATGCGAGTGCATTACTTAAGCAAGATATGATTTTTACCATATTGAAAAATATGGCAGAAAAGAATGAAACCCTTCTTGGTGAAGGGGTTGTAGAAGTATTACAAGATGGTTTTGGATTCCTTCGTTCTTCAGAGGCGAATTATCTTGCTGGTCCTGATGATATTTATGTTTCTCCAGCCTTTATTAAGCGATTTGGTTTGCGTACAGGGGACACTGTTGATGGTGAAATCCGCGCTCCAAAAGAAAATGAACGTTATTTTGCACTCACCAAAGTTAATACGATTAATGGTGATGATCCTGAACTTGCAAAACATAAAGTTAATTTTGATAATTTGATTCCTCTTTATCCTGAAGAACGCCTTCATTTAGAAGTAGAACGTACAGTGATTAAAGAAAAAGAAGATCAAAGCTGTCGAGTCATTGAAATTGTTGCGCCGATTGGTAAGGGACAACGTGGTTTGATTGTTGCGCCACCACGTACGGGTAAAACGGTATTACTTCAAAATATTGCTCATGCAATTACGACCAATCATCCTGAATGTACGTTGATTGTACTCTTAATTGATGAGCGTCCTGAGGAAGTTACTGATATGGCACGTTCGGTAAAGGGTGAGGTTGTTAGTTCTACTTTTGATGAGCCTGCGCATCGTCACGTTCAGCTTGCGGAAATGGTGATTGAAAAAGCGAAACGTCTTGTTGAACATAAAAAAGATGTAGTAATTTTGCTTGATTCTATTACGCGTTTGGCGCGAGCTTACAACACGGTTATTCCTTCATCAGGTAAAGTTTTAACAGGTGGGGTGGATGCAAATGCACTTCAACGTCCAAAACGTTTTTTTGGGGCTGCACGTAATATTGAAAATGGTGGGTCACTTACCATTATTGCGACGGCATTAATTGATACGGGTTCGCGTATGGACGAAGTGATTTTTGAAGAATTTAAAGGTACGGGTAACTCAGAAATTATTCTTGAACGGAAGCTTGCAGATAAGCGGGTTTTCCCTGCGATTGATATTACAAAGTCAGGAACGCGCAAGGAAGACCTTTTATATGATAAAGGTACGCTTGCTAAAGTCTGGATGTTGCGTCGTATCCTTAATCCTATGGGTGTGATTGATGCAATGGAATTCTTGCTTGATAAAATGAAAGAGACCAAAGGTAATGATGAGTTTTTTGATAAAATGAACTCCTAATTTATTGCCTAGGTAAGATGATTATGCTTTAAGGCGCACAGTTGTAAAAAATATGATGATGTGGTCTTAAAAAGAAGACGAATTTACAAAAATCAAGGCAAAGAAGTTGTAGTAGGTTTTTGTGGGGAAGTTATACCAGAACGGATACGTTGTGGTGTTTGGGGTTTAAAGTTAAATAACACAGGATGAGATCATGAATATCCATGAGTATCAAGCCAAGTCAGTTTTGGCAAAATATGGTGTTTCTGTTCCACGTGGGGGTGTTGCTTATACTCCTGCTGAAGCAGAACAAGTCGCACAAAGTTTAGGTGGTAAGGTTTGGGTAGTTAAAGCCCAGATTCATGCTGGTGGTCGTGGTAAAGCAGGCGGCGTTAAACTTGCTAAGACACTTGATGAAGTGAATGCTTATGCCAAAGACATGATTGGTATGACTTTGATTACGCATCAAACTGGTCCAGAAGGTAAGGAAGTAAAGCGTATTTATGTTGAAGAGGGCAGTAACATTGATAAAGAGCTTTATCTTTCAATGGTGATTGATCGTGCAACGTCACGCGTAACTTTTATGGCTTCTACTGAAGGCGGCATGGACATTGAAGAAGTTGCTACACATCACCCAGAAAAGATCCTTACGGTTGAAGTAGATCCTGCTTCAGGTATTCAAGGTTTCCATGCTCGTAAATTGGCTTTTGGTTTAAACCTTCCTAAAGAACTTCATAAAGATTTCGATGCACTCGTGATGGCAATGTATGATTGCTTTGTTCAAACAGATGCTTCTCAAATCGAGATTAATCCGTTGGTGATTACCAAAGAAGGTAAATTGATCGTGCTTGATGCGAAATTTAATTTTGATGAAAACTCGCTTTTCCGTCAGCCAGAAGTATATGAAATGCGTGATGAAGATGAGGAAGATCCTTTAGAGCGTCAAGCAGCGAAATTTGGTCTTTCTTATGTAAAAATGGATGGTAATATTGGCTGTATGGTCAATGGTGCTGGTCTTGCTATGGCAACAATGGACATTATTAAGCTTCATGGTTCTGAGCCTGCGAATTTTCTTGATGTTGGTGGTGGTGCAAACCGTGAAAAAGTGACTGAAGCATTTAAGTTGATTATGTCTGATCCTAACGTCGAAGGTATTTTGGTAAATATCTTTGGTGGTATTATGCGCTGCGATATTATTGCAGAAGGTGTGATTGCTGCGGCACGTGAAGTTGGCTTGAATATTCCGCTTGTTGTACGCTTAGAGGGTACGAACGTAGAATTGGGCAAAAAAATGATGGCTTCTTCTGGATTGGCAATCACTCCTGCCGATAATCTTGAAGATGCAGCGAAGAAAATTGTATCAGCCGTTAAGCGGGAGGCAGCGTAATGTCTATTCTTATCAATAAAGATACTAAAGTAATTTGTCAGGGTTTTACGGGTCGTGAAGGCACATATCACTCAGAGCAAGCTCTTGCATACGGTACAAAAATGGTTGGTGGTGTGACGCCTGGTAAGGGTGGTCAGGAACATCTTGGCTTGCCAGTTTATGATACTGTAGAGGAAGCGCGTATCAAGACAGGTGCAAATGCGAGTGTGATTTATGTTCCTCCACGTTTTGCCGCAGATGCGATCTTGGAAGCTATTGATGCACAAATTGAACTTGCGATTTGTATCACTGAGGGTATCCCTGTACTTGATATGGTGAAAGTAAAACGCGCACTCTGTGGTTCTAAAACACGTCTTATTGGGCCTAACTGCCCAGGTGTTATTACTCCGGGTGAGTGCAAAATTGGGATTATGCCAGGGCATATTCATAAAAAAGGTCGTATTGGAATTCTTTCTCGTTCAGGTACGCTTACCTATGAAGCGGTGGCACAAACCTCTGCGGAAGGGTATGGTCAATCTACCTGTGTGGGTATTGGCGGTGATCCTGTTAATGGTACAGACTTTATTGATGTGTTGGAGCTGTTCCTCGCTGATAAAGAAACGGATGCTGTAATTATGATTGGTGAAATTGGTGGTTCTGCTGAAGAAGAAGCAGCACATTTTATTAAAAACAGCAAAATTAAGAAACCAATTGTTGGTTTTATCGCGGGGCGTACTGCTCCTCCAGGTCGTCGTATGGGTCACGCAGGTGCGATAGTATCTGGCGGTAAGGGTGGCGCGGATGATAAAATGGAAGCGATGCGTTTGGCGGGTATTCGCGTTTCAGATTCTCCAGCGCGTCTTGGTAAAACAATGAAAGAGCTGCTCGCAGCGTAAATGATAATCAAACTACAGATAACTCTCCTCGCTGAGTTGGTGGGGAGAGTTTCGCTGTAAAGAGGCAAGCATGAGTAACGATTTTCAAAAAACTGGTTATTTATTCGGTGCTAACAGTGTCTTCGTTGAAGAAATGTATGCACGTTATTTGCAAAATCCTGCATCTGTGGATGCAAGCTGGAAAGAATATTTCTCATCACTTGGTGATACAGGAGAAATTTTTTATCCAGATTGGGCTCCAAAAACCCACAAAATTATTGGTGCAGAAGATGCGTCTTTGGCAAAACCTATTGATAAAGGTATGAAGCCAGCCGCATCTGTGGTGGATGCACGTGCCATTCAAGATAGCATTAGTGCGCAGCGTTTGATTCATGCGTATCGTGTGCGTGGTCATTTAATAGCTAATCTTGATCCACTACAGCAAGAAGCAGTGAAATATCACCCAGAACTAGATCCAAAAAACTATGGTTTTAGTGAGAGTGATTATCATCGTCCGATTGAACTTAATGGGACTTTGGGTAAAGAAAAAGCAACGGTTGCCGAGATTTTAGATATTGTAAAGCAAACGTATTGCTCGACCTTTGCTGTAGAATTTATGCATATTCAATTTCCTGAGCAGAAACAGTGGATTCAAGAACGTGTGGAATCAATGCGTGGTCGTCCAGTGTTAAGTGCAGATGAGCAACATGAAATTTTGGATAATTTGATTGAAGTTGAGGCGTTTGAAGAATTCGTACAAGTGAAATATCCTGGTGTAAAACGTTTTTCGATTCAAGGTGGTGACGCAGCAATTGCAGGGATTCAAGCGGCAATTTCAACTGCAGCTAAACATAAAGTAAAAGAAATCGTGATTGGGATGCCGCATCGTGGTCGCATGAACGTGCTGACTACGATTATGGGTAAACCTTACGCCGAAATGCTTTCACTTTTTCATGGAAATCTTGATTTTCCTGAATGGGTAGGTACGTCAGGTGATGTGAAGTACCACTTGGGTGCATCAAGTGACCGTGAATTTGATGATGGGCATAAAATGCATTTATCACTCACTGCAAATCCGTCACACTTAGAAGTCGTTAATCCTGTGGTGTGCGGTAAGGTTCGTGCGAAAATGGATCAACATGGTGATGAGTTCAAAACTCAAGTGTTGGGGATTCAGCTACATGGTGATGCAGCGTTTGCGGGTCAAGGGTCTGTTGCAGAAACATTATCACTCTCTGAGCTTCGTGGTTATCGTACAGGTGGATCGCTCCATGTGATCGTCAATAACCAAATTGGTTTTACTACTAGCCCGAAATATTCGCGCTTTACGCCGTATCCTTCGGACGTAGCAAAGATGGTGCAAGCCCCGATTTTTCATGTTAATGGTGAAGATCCTGAAGCGGTGGTGTTTGCGTGTAAATTGGCTGTTGAGTTTCGTCAAACATTCCAGCGTGAAGTGGTGGTGGATGTAATTTGTTACCGTAAATACGGTCACAATGAGAGTGATGAGCCGATGTTTACCCAGCCATTGATGTATAATACCATCAAGGCGAAGAAATCACCTGCGACGATTTACGCTGAAAAACTTATTAAAGATGGCGTAATTCGTGAGCAAGATGTTGCACAAGAATTTGAAGAATTTAAACAATTTTTCAATGAGCAGTATGATATTGCGCGTGGATTTAAGCCTAATAATGCGGATTGGTTAGAGGGTAAATGGAGTGGGTTTGAACGTCCAAAAATATTGGAACGTAAAGAGCCAGCAACAGGTGTGGATGTGAAAATCTTACAAGAATTAGGAATGTCACTTGCGAAAGAACCCAAAAATTTCCATGTAAATAGTAAGATTGTGCGTTTACTCAAGGTAAAAGAGCAGATGATGGAATCAGGCGAGGGGCTTGATTGGGCAATGGGTGAGGCGTTAGGCTTTGCGACTTTGCTTAAAGAAGGTCATCGTGTACGTCTCAGCGGTCAGGATTGTGGCCGTGGGACATTCTCACATCGTCACTCCGTGCTAGTGGATCAAGATAATGAAAGCCGTTATGTGCCGCTTAATAATCTTGGGGGTGAACAGGCGACCTATGAAGTGATTGATAGTTCACTTTCTGAACTTGCGGTGCTTGGTTTTGAATACGGTTATAGTCTTTCTGAACCGAATGCTCTCACGCTTTGGGAGGGTCAGTTTGGTGATTTCTCAAACGGTGCGCAAATGATCATTGATCAGTTCATCACGTCAGGTGAGGTGAAATGGCTGCGTATGTCAGGTTTGGTGATGTTGTTGCCACATGGCTATGAAGGTCAAGGTCCGGAGCATTCTTCAGCGCGTATGGAGCGTTATTTGCAAATGTGTGCGGAAGATAATATGCAAGTGGTAAACTGTACTACGCCTGCGAATTATTTTCACGTGCTTCGTCGTCAGTTGCATAGCAATTTTCGTAAGCCGCTTATTGTATTTAGTCCAAAGTCGCTATTGCGTCATAAGCTTTGTGTGTCATCTCTCGCAGATATGGGCAAAGGTACAGCCTTCAAAAAAATGTATCCTGAGTCTGCAAAATTAGTTGATGATAAGAAAATTCGCCGTGTGGTAATTACTAGTGGCAAGGTGTATTATGACCTGCTAGCAGAGCGCGAAGCACAAAATATTAATGATATAGCTATCTTGCGTGTGGAACAGTATTATCCATTTCCTGAAAGCGAAATGGCCACGGAGCTTAAGCGTTACCCGAACGCGGAAGTTATTTGGTGTCAGGAAGAGCCAGAAAATATGGGTGCGTGGCGTTTCATTGTATCTTATCTTGAAGATGCACTTGATAATGTGGGTCGTGATGGTGAACGTGTGCGTTACGTTGGTCGTAAAGCAGCGGCTTCACCTGCGGCAGGTTATATGAAAATCCATGAGCGCGAACAAAAAGAAATTTTATCCGTAGCAATGCAAATGGGCGTCGTTCAAAAACGCAAAGCTAGCTGATTTTAATTATACAGAATACTTAAGGAGCTTAATCATGAGTGGTAAAATTCTCGTCCCTTCACTTGGTGAATCTGTCAGTGAGGCAATCGTGGCAAAATGGTTCAAACAACCTGGTGAAGCGGTGAAAAAAGATGAACCGATCGTCGAGTTGGAATCTGATAAAGTATCAATGGAAGTGCCTGCGCCAGATTCTGGTGTACTTGAGTCGATTGATGCACAGACTGGTGTCACAGTGAATATTGGTGGTTTGCTTGGTACAATTAAGGTGGGGGCGGTGGCAGCTGCGTCCGCAGTACCTGCGACGAAAGCAGCTGTTCCCGCGCCAGCAGTAGTGGACAGTTCTGTGGGTAAGAACCCGCCTTCTGTTGAGAAAGCACTTGCAGAGAATCCACAAATCAATGCGGCGGCAATTGCAGCAAGTGGTAAAGATGGTCGTTTGACCAAAGGTGATGTGATGAACGCACTTGAAGATGGGATTACATCGGTTGCAGCGCGTGGTCCTCGTGAAGAGCGTGTGAAAATGACGAAACTTCGTAAGGCGATTGCAAAACGTTTAAAGGACTCTCAGGACACTGCCGCTATTTTAACTACTTTTAATGATATTGATATGTCGGCGGTGATGGCACTTCGCAATGAATATAAAGACGTTTTTGAGAAAAAACATGGAGTGCGTTTGGGCTTTATGGGCTTCTTTGTTAAAGCAGCGGTGACGGCACTTAAAGAGATTCCAGAAGTGAATGCTGAGATTTCTGGCGATGAAATCATTTACAAAAACTTCTACGATATTGGCGTAGCCGTTGGCACAGAAAATGGCTTGGTTGTGCCTGTGGTACGCGACGCAGATAAACTTAGCATTGCTGGGATCGAAGCGGAAATTGGTCGTTTAGCTGAAAAAGCGCGTAAAGGTACACTGTCTGTATCGGATATGTCTGGCGGTACATTTACTATTTCTAATGGCGGCGTGTATGGTTCTTTGATGTCTACCCCAATTATCAACCCACCACAATCAGCCATTCTTGGGATGCACCGCACCGAAGATCGCCCTGTGGTGAAAAATGGTGAAGTGGTGATTCGTCCCATGATGTATCTCGCATTGTCTTATGATCACCGCATCATTGATGGTCGTGAGTCTGTGACTTTCTTGAAGCGTATTAAAGAGGTGATTGAAGATCCACGTCGTTTGGTCTTGGGTCTATAATTGTACCTTGTCATGCCAGCCAATAGGCTGGCATCTGGAGGATAGGCTGTTTAGATTCCAGCCTACGCTGAAATGACAAGCATGAAAATCCTAAATGAAGGCAGTAAAGTCATGAGTGAATTTGATCTTATCGTTATTGGTGCAGGACCGGGTGGTTATGTTGGTGCTATTAAAGCAGCGCAGCTTGGGTTGAAAGTCGCATGTGTTGAAAAGCGCGATACACTGGGGGGTACGTGCCTTAATGTGGGGTGCATACCTTCGAAGGCTTTGCTGTGTTCTTCGGAGAAGTTTGAAGATACGATCAAGCATGCGTCTGAGCATGGTATTGTGACGGGTAAGGTATCACTTGATTTGAAGGCGATGTTGAAGCGTAAAGATGATGTGGTATCTGGGCTGACCAAAGGAATTGATGGCTTGTTTGCGAAAAACAAAGTTACGCGCATCAAAGGTGCAGCAGTAATTACGGGTGCGAATCAAGTCACCGTGGGCAAAGATGTATACACTGCAAGAAATATCATGATTGCGACAGGTTCAGAAGTGGCAACGCTTCCTAATGTTGAGATTGACGAGAAAACCATTGTGTCTTCGACTGGCGCACTTAACCTTGATAAAGTGCCTTCTAAAATGGTGGTGATTGGTGGTGGTGTGATTGGGCTGGAGCTTGGTTCGGTCTGGCGTCGTCTTGGTGCTGACGTGGAAGTGATAGAATATTTAGACCGTATTCTCCCTGGAATGGATGATGAATGTGCGAAAGCATTTCAAAAGATTTTAGAAAAACAAGGCATCAAATTTCGCTTGGGCGCGAAGGTTACGGCTGCGAAAAAAGGTAAAGGTGTTGAGCTTTCTGTTGAGCCTGCGGTTGGCGGTAAAGTTGAAACCGTGAAGGCGGATATTGTCTTGGTGGCGGTTGGTCGTAAACCACATACAGACGGTCTTGGTTTAGAGAAAGTCGGCATTAAGCTAGATGAGCGTGGACGCATTCCTGTTGATAAGCACTATCGTACCAGTGTGCCTTCCATTTATGCGATTGGCGACGTAATTGTAGGGCCTATGCTTGCACATAAAGCAGAAGAAGAGGGTATTGCTGCGGTTGAGATTATCGCGGGTCAGCATGGTCATGTGAATTATGATGCAATTCCAGGAGTGGTCTATACCCATCCTGAGTTTGCGACCGTGGGTAAAACCGAAGAGCAGCTTAAAGCAGCGGGTGCAAATTATAAGGTTAGTAAATTTCCGTTTTTAGCTAACAGCCGCGCACGTGCGAACGGTGATGCTGAGGGTTTTGTTAAAATGCTGGTCGATGCAAAAACCGATAAAGTGTACGGTGTGCATATTATTGGTCCAAGTGCGGGGACATTGATTGCAGAGGCAACGCTTGCGTTAGAATATGGCGCATCATCTGAAGATATTGCGCGTACCTGTCATTCGCATCCAGACCTTAATGAGGCGGTCAAAGAAGCTGCACTTGGTGGCTTTGCAAAGCCTATTCATATGTAGGATAAAGACGAATTTGAGGGATTGTTTTTACGTTATTTTCGTCTTCGTATCCTCATGTACTATGTGGTGCTATGGGCGAAAATGCCTTGAGATACTTGCTTCAAATCCATTTTTGAATGGTTATGTGTAATGCAGAAAATTACCATTTATCATAATCCTCGTTGTAGCAAATCGCGTGAGGCGTTGGCATTGTTGCAGGCGCGAGGTGTCCAGCCAGAAATTCGTGATTATTTGCATGAGGCATTAACAGAATCAGAAGTAAAGCACTTGCATGACATGCTTGGTGTAGCCGCACACGATCTGTTACGCGTTGGTGAAGAGGAATATAAGATCGCGGGACTTAGCAAACAAAGTAGTAATCAAGATGTTTACAAGGCGATCGCAGTCTATCCGAAGCTGTTAGAGCGTCCTGTGGTAGTGTATGGTGAAAAAGCGGTGATAGCGCGCCCCCCGGAGAAATTACTGGTAATTCTAAAGTAAAAAGAAGATAATACCTATTATTCAGTAGAACAGTAGAGGAGAGTGGTATGCGTTATTTCAACTATTTGACTTGTGTTATGGTGTTTTGTTGTGTAGCGACATCCGCAAATGCGCAGTTCTACCCACCTGATAAAGAAGCGGTAAAGAAGGAAAGACCTCCCGTGATACCAAAGTTAGAGGATGTCAATGGGGCGATGGCGGAGTGTCGTGATACGACGTCAGATTTAAACGGTTTAAACACTTGTTTTGAAGAAAAAAAGGCTGAGTTAGATAAACAAGCACAAGCGCAGGCAGAGGCAGAGGCGGATGAAGCTGCTATAAATGCGCAATTACAGTCTCAGCAAGAATCAGAAAAATCTGCTGAAAAAGAAGCATCACAAATGCATCAGGATGCAGCAAAGACGCCTTCTGCTGAAATGTTTAAATAGCACATAAATAATTTAGTGCATTAATTTCTTAAGTCGTTCATCGACACAGGCAAGGAAGGCTTGTGTCGTGAGGTGGGGTTGATCTTTGCTGATGAGTAAAGCAAGGTCTTTGGTCATATCACCCGCTTCAACACAAGCAATTGCAGCTTGTTCTAACGTATCTGCAAAATGCTCTAAGGCTTGGTTGTTATCGAATTTGGCGCGGTAACGCAATCCTTGTGACCATGCGAAGATAGATGCGATCGGGTTAGTAGAGGTGGGCTTGCCTTGTTGGTGCATGCGGAAATGGCGGGTGACCGTGCCGTGCGCCGCTTCAGTTTCCACTGTGTTGCCATCTGGTGTGATAAGTACAGAAGTCATGAGACCCAATGAACCAAAGCCTTGCGCGACGACATCTGACTGCACATCACCATCATAATTTTTACATGCCCAAATAAA
Source organism: Rickettsiales bacterium (assembly GCA_036770365.1). Lineage (GTDB taxonomy): Bacteria > Pseudomonadota > Alphaproteobacteria > Rickettsiales > UBA998 > DAIPJH01. The sequence goes on along the minus strand of DAIPJH010000010.1, from coordinate 63,112 downwards.
ACCACCATCAGATTTAATTGCATAGGCGACTAAATCATCAATCAGGCGGTGTTCATAGGTAAGTCCATGTGCATCAAAAGAAGCTTTAAATTCGTGATCAAAAATGGTTTGGAAAATGTCTTTAAAGCGACCATCATATGCCTTTAGGATCGTGTTTTTAGTAGAGAGAAATACGGGCATTTTTAAGTTTAAGCCATAATTAAAGCACGCGCGCGCAAAGCCTTCGATAGATGCATCGAGATTATACATCGACATGGCAACGCCGCTTGAAGGGAAATCAAAGACGGTTTTTGTGATGGGTTCGCCGTTTTCGGGGGTGAAGGTAAGGGTAAGAATGCCTTTGCCGCTAATGGGTAGCTCTGTGGCACGGTATTGATCACCAAATGCATGACGTCCAACGATGATAGGTTTCTTCCATCCTTGAACGTAGCGAGGGATGTTGCGGCAAATAATGGGTGCGCGGAAAATTGTGCCGTCTAAAATATTGCGGATTGTGCCATTTGGTGATTTCCACATTTTTTTGAGACCGAATTCTGCAACGCGTGCTTCATCGGGAGTAATGGTCGCGCATTTGATGCCAACACCGTAGCTTTTAATGGCAGTGGCGGCGTCCACTGTAATCTGATCATTGGTGGCATCACGATGCTGAATGGAGAGATCATAATATTTTAGGTCAATGTCAAGGTAAGGTAAGATTAGTTTGTCTTTGATGAAAGACCAAATGATGCGGGTCATTTCATCGCCATCTAATTCTACGACAGGCGTTTGAACTTTAATCTTTGCCATATTAAAACCTAGTGTGTCACTTTAATGAAAAACGAAGTACCATTTTTAGCTACTCACCTTAGATAAGTCCAGAGTTTAAGCTAAAAAGCTTTTCATGCTAAATTTTTCCCATATGCTTTTTTGCTAAGGGTGATGTGTGGGAGAAAAGTATGAAGCCAACCAATATGTCTTTTACAGAAATTTTGCATATCATTACAGGGTATCTGGAAGCGAAAGAACCACAGAAAGCAAAAGAACTTTGTGAGGATATGCTGCGGCAGGTGAAAGATCAAGCGCAGCTTTGGCATTGTTATGGAATGGCTTTGCGTGAGCTTGGGCAGATTCAAGCGTCGCTTATTCCTTTTCATAAAGCAGTGGGGTTAAATCCTAAGCTTGCAGGGGTCTGGCTTAATCTTGCGATTACAGAAATTTTGCTTGAAAAATATAGCGAGGCAGAAAAATCGTTAGAGCAAGTGTTAACGATTTTGCCGAATCATCCTACCGCACAATTTCATCTTGCTGTTTTATATCATAAGCAAAAACGCTATACGCTTGCGCGCGAGCTTTATGATGATCTGTTAATGACGCAGCCAAGTAATATCAATGTGGTAATGAATCTTGCTGAGTTGATTAAAGATCAAGGAGATGAAATGACAGCACTAAAACTTTATCGGCGCGCTCTCACATTGCAGCCTGGTAACAAGCAAGCTATGACAGCTATTGAAGTTATTGAAGGCAAAGATGTTTTGCCATTGGTTTAAACATTTAACGTGATGATTATACATTTACGAGGAATTAAACGACGCTAATCTTCTGGTTCAGAATTTCATATAATTTTATAATTTTCTTAATAGGGATTTATAAAGTTAAAGTGTTATGTTGTTGTTGATAGTTTTTTGCGGCGATAATCAATGCTTCAAAAATACTATCGTCTGCTTTGGTGACATGATATTCAGGATGCCATTGTACTCCCAAGCAGAAGGGGTGGGGTGGGTATTCAATGCCTTCAATCACGCCGTCTGGTGCAATTGCATTAATGATTACGCCATTTCCTACTGAACGTATGGCTTGATGATGCGCACTGTTGACATGGGCTTCTGTGCTGCCAAGAATCTGGTGAAGAAGCGTGTTCTCTTTTACGATGATGCTATGTCCAATTTCATGGCGAGGGCCTGGTTGTTCATGGGCGAGGGCATTGTCAACACTATCGGGGATATGTTGGATGAGTGTGCCACCAAGTACGACATTTAACAATTGCTGACCTCCACAGATACCAAGAATAGGAATGCCTCGTGCGATAGCTCCGCGTGTGATGGCAAATTCAAATTCGGTACGTTTTTCTTTAAGAACAACAGTTTCATGTTGCGATAGATCACCGTACATGCTGGGCGGAATGTCAAATGCCCCCCCTGTTATTATCAGGCCTGAAAGCAGATCAAGGTAAGTATTGACAAAAAGAGGTTCATGAGGGAGGCAAAGCGGTGCTGCGCCGAGGGTACTTACAGCGGCGCAGTAATTTTCTCTTAGTGCATACCAAGGTAATTTTGAATAGGTTTGTACCGTCTCGTAATCGAGCGAGAAGCCAATAATGGGTGTTGGGCATGAAGTCATGATGCAGCAATATCACAATAAAGGTTGAATAAAGAAGGTTGTGTTATGAGTACGCGTAGAGAACTAGTGGTAAGTTGTTAAAAATAATGCAATGTTATGGAGTCTAAACAACGTTTTTGTAACAGAGTAAAACGCATATGTCACTGTCTTCGCTACTTGGTTTTATTTTTGGCTTTGGATTGTTCCTTGGGTCGATTCTGATGGCAACAAATAATCCTTCGGCCTTTCTTGAAATGCATGCGTTTATGATTGTAATCGGAGGGTCTGTTGCCAGTTCTTACATGAGTTATCAGGCGCGTTATGTGAATACGGCATTGAAGTCTATTATTTGGATGTTTAAGAAGCCAAAATCGACGCGTGAGGGTCTTAGTACTGAAATTATGCGTCTTATCAAATGGTCATATATTGTGCAGCAAAAAGGACTTCCTGCGCTAGAAAATGAGCTTAAGTCTGTGCCACGAGATGATCCTATTATCAATTATTGTTTGACGTTAGTAACAACAGCATATCCCGTACCTGATTTGCGGGGAATGATGCATACCGTGATAGAATCAGAATTTGAGCGTCGCGTTGTCCCAGTGAATATTTTGAAAAGTATGGCAGGAAATGGTCCTGCGTTTGGGATGATTGGGACGTTGGTTGGAATGATTGTGATGTTACAAAATTTTAGCTCAGATACATCGAGTATTGGGCAGGGGATGGCGTTGGCTCTTGTTGCAACCTTGTATGGGATTTTGATGGCGCGTTTGGTGTGTATTCCTGCGGCGAGTATGTTGCAACAAAAGGAAGAAATAGAGCGTTTCAGAAATTACATGGTAGCGGAAGGGTTAATTATGCTCGCTGAGAAAAAAGGTCCGCGCTATATGCAAGATCGTCTCAATAGTTATCTTGATCCAGATATTCATTTCAGCATTGATAAAAACCTCAAAAGATAAGTACATATATGTCATTGCCAAAGCCAAAACATCATGAAGAAGCTGAGGAAAACTGGTTGATGTCGTATGCGGACATGATCACATTACTGTTATGCTTCTTTTTGATTTTACTTTCAGTGTCGCAACCAAAGCAGTCTGAGATGGAAAAACTCAGCAAAAAATTTAGTTCCGCCGTGTCTGATGAAGAAATCAAAACACCATTTAATGATTTGATGGTCGGGATGCAGAAGGTTGTTGAAAATAATAATTTGGAGCAGGTGATTTCCGTTATAGAAACAGATGAAGGTATTATGTTGGAGCTTTCAAGCTCATCTTTTTATAAACCTGGGTCGGCGGAATTCCAAGATTGGGCGAGACCTATTTTAGAAGAAATTGCCGCAGCACTCAATGCATTTGATTACCGTGATTATATTGTGAAGATTGAGGGGCATACTGATGATAGCCCCATTAAGACCCCGCAATTCCCATCGAATTGGGAATTGTCGGCGTTACGTGCAACCACATTGGTACGGTTCTTTTTAGATCAGGGTCAGGAAAAAGAAAAGCTTCTTGCAGAGGGTTTCGCTGATACTGTACCAAAAGTACCAAACCGTGATGAACTTGGTAATCCTATTCCTGAGAATCAAGCACTTAATCGTCGTATAGTGATTCGAATTGACCGTAAGGAAAAATAATTTAGCTAGCTTTGATTTTACGCGCTTCTTCTTTACCTAACAACAATCCGCCTTTTTTCTTCGCGAGTAGTTCGCGGGCCTTTGCGTATTGTGGATCGTTCCAAAATACTAAACATCCGTTGCAGCCGCGTGCGCAGCAGCCTTCTGTACCCATGCGTGGGAGTTTAGGGATGCGCTTGACGGCGTCTTCGACTGTAACAGGCAGCTGCGCCTTTAGTTCATCGCGTTTATCAAAATAATCTTCAAGTGGCTTTCCTTTAGCTTCTATTTGCTGCACTTTATTATCAAGTTTGATGCGATTCCATTGTTCTTGGGTTAGCGCACGTTCTTTGCGAATGACGGTATAGGGTGGCATGCGTTTTGCTAGTGATGCTGGATCTTCATGGTCAAAAGCGGTGAATGGTACGCGGATGAAAGGACGTTGTCCGGCGTGGAGTTCGGTAGAAATTTTACCTGTTTTCGCATCAGTATATTCATAGGCCCGAAGGTAAATCCCACCTTGTTCTCGTGGAGGTAAAAACTCTAATACGTCTCCTGCAATCAAGCGATTCTTTACATCGATGATGAAGGCATCTTCGGTGACTTCTGATATAAACCCAGCAAATTCCCACCCTGCTAAGAATGTTCCATCTTCATAGCTGTGTCCAAGATTGCTGAGGCGACCGTCATGGAAGGCGAGGGTGTAGCCACGATTTTGAATGGTATCGAGCTCTTCCATATACGTATCTGGCTTCCAGCTGTCGGGGTCAGTGTACCAATCATCAATGGCTTGGCGATATGACCGCGCCGCTACTGCTACATAATACGGGCTTTTGCCACGTCCTTCTACTTTGAGCGAATCGACACCGATTTTGAGGTATTCATCGAGTTTTGGCATCAAGCATAAATCACGCGAATTGAGAATATACGCTCCGCGAATATCTTCCTCTATCGCCATCAACTCACCAGGGCGATGTTCTTCTTCTAGCAAGAACTCAAACAGGCCCATATTATCTTCATTGATCTCTAAATCCTGCACCGTGCCATCTTTGAGTTTGATGTGCAGATTATACTTCCAGCGGCATGAATTCGCGCAACTTCCTTGATTTGCACCGCGTTCTACCATGAAGTTTGAGAGCAAACAACGTCCTGAATAGGTCATGCACATACTACCATGCACGAAGCTCTCTAATTTAATATCAGGACACTTCTCACGGATCTCGCTCATCTCTTCAAACGATACTTCACGCGCCAGCACCACCAATTTCGCGCCCATATCTTGCCAGAATTTGACCGATAACCATGAGCAGATATTGGCTTGTGTTGAGATGTGGAGTTCTAATTCAGGCGCACGTTCCTTGACATACTGGAACACACCAGGATCGGCGATAATTAAGCCGTCAGGCTTGACGATGCGCACGGTATCAATATAGCTTTCTAGTTTTGGAATGTCTTTATTATGCGAAAATAAATTGAGCGTGAGATACACGCGCACGCCATGTTCATGGGCAAAGCGCACGCCTTCTAATACATCCTCCAGCGAAAACTCGGATTTGGTGCGCAGAGACATATCAGGCGTACCTAAATACACCGCATCTGCGCCGTACAGCACCGCTGTTTTCAGCTTATGCAGATTACCCGCAGGCATCAAGAGTTCAGTTTTTCCGCGAGTGTTGATTGTGGCGACCATGACTATTTCTCGTTTCTAAGCTGCACGTCATTGCGAGGAACGAAGCAATCCAGATCCTTTGTTGCACTCAGGATGACGTAAAATGTCTTCTGACATTTTACTATTTCTGGATACCGTCGCTTCATCGCTTCCTGCGATTCGCGTGTCGGTATGACAAGTGGAAAGGATGATGCCTCGCTTCTAACTGCGCGAAACATACACATTTTTGCAAAATAACCAAGTGGTTTGTAGGGGTATTACCCCAACATCTCCATCAGCTCATCCCATTCGCGTTTGCTGAGTCCGCTAGATTCTTGGGTGACATCTTCTCCGCGAAGGCGGCGGCGGATGATGTCAAGCCCGCCTGCAGAGACTTCGGCTGCGCCCATGCGGTAATCCATGAAGGCTTCGTAGGTGGTTGGCACCCATTTTTGTAGTACGTCCAGCATTGCCTGTGCATAGACACGGATTTCATATTGCGCATGGTCGTCTGCGCGTAGCGCAAGGAAGTGCATAAGGTTATGTAGGTCAATTTTCCAATACCATTGGGTATAGAAATTGACAGGCAGATTCATGCGTGCAAGCTCACGCGCTAGACCTTGTTTGTTGGGGTCTTTAATCATGCCGTCTTCGGTGGAATTAAGGAGTTCCTCATAATGGGCATAGGCGGTTGCGGCATCTTCTTTCAGAATTGCAAGTGCGCGGATGGCTTCTTCGCCCTCTAGCACATCGCCGCGACCTTGACGGTTGCTGACGGATTGTGCCGCCAAATGCTCCATTTGCGGCACATAAAATTCTTTGTCCATGATGGAATAACGCCCAGAATATTCATTCACATTGGCGGTTCGGTGGCGAATCCACTGGCGAGCAACGAAAATTGGTAGTTTAATGTGGAATTTGATTTCGCACATTTCAAACGGTGTGGTGTGGCGGTGGCGCAAGAGATAACGAATCAATCCTGCATCTTCGCGGCTTTTTTTCGTGCCTTTGCCATACGATACGCGCGCAGCCTGTACGATGGCGTTGTCTGTACCCATATAGTCAATCACGCGCACGAAGCCGTGATCTAGGATAGGAATCGGGCGGTATAAAATCGCTTCTAGCTCAGGAGATGTCTCACGCAAGGTGGTAAAAGATTGGGTGCGGGTTTCTTCAACTTCTGCGAGTTGCTCTGTGGTCAATGGCATTGTGCTTCTCCTATTTTTTTAAGTTTTAGCTGTTGAAAAGAATAATATCAAGCACCCCTTCACAAAAATATAAAACTGCGCTATAATGCTTCCGTCAGCAATGACTATGGTGATAAATGATTTCTCAGAATAAGCGAATTGGACCTGGGGGCAGAGCCCAGCATCTCCACCAAATTAACTCTTCTTAGGGTGCATTATGGGGATGAGTTAGGATAGACAAGCGTAGTAAAGGGGTTATTTTTACTCGGCATGATTCCGCCGTGAAGGGTCAACATTTTAAGTGCAAACGATAACGTTTCACTCGTAGCAGCTAACGACAATTTTGTCGCTGACGTTCGTGTTGCTGCCTAATTGGGCGGTGCATGAGTGCTAGTTGTTACGCGGCTCGGGGGGAGCCGGGCAACAGAATCCCCCTACTTATAATTATATTGTTATCTTTTTATCTAGAAAAGATAACGCGCTCAAACGCCACGCAGGTTCACGGTGGATAATCGCCGCGCTTGCAGTCGCAAGCGATTACTGAGATGTTGTAAAAGGATAAAAAGAATGACTGGAGTTCCGAAAGTGCAAGATACCATAGATTTTCCAGCAATGATTGACGATGCAATGCGTGGTGTGGTGCGTACTGCGCTTCGTCAGGTGTTGGCGCATGGGTTGCCGAAAGATCATCATTTCTATATTTCTTTTAACACTAATTTTCCGGGTGTACGCGTATCGCCGCAAATTCATAATCGTTTTCCTGAAGAGATGACGATTGTGCTGCAACATCAATTTTGGGATTTAGATGTGGGTGAAAAAGTATTTTCTGTATCACTTAGTTTTAATAATATTCCTGAAAAATTGGTGATTCCTTACGCCGCAATGACAGCATTTGCAGATCCAAGCATTAAATTTGGCTTGCAGTTCCACCATAAAGCGCAGCCTGCGGCAGCGTCAGAAGCAGAAGCATCGTTTGATTTTCCTGAAGACTCTTCAAAGCAATCAGGTGTAACGCCAGCGGTGGAAAAAGAAGAAGGCGCGGCGGAAATCATTTCGCTTGATGCGTTTCGTAAAAAGTGAGTTCTTCCCTTGTTTTCATGAAGGAAGCATTGCAGCTCGCGCATAAAGCGGCGGTCTGCGGCGAAGTTCCTGTGGGTGCGGTGATTGTGGATGCAGCAGGTGAAGTCGTTGCACGTTCGCATAATTTAGTCGAAGCGGGGGGGGATGTCACCGCCCATGCAGAGATGCTGGTTATCCGCGAAGCTACCGCAACGTTAGGAAGCAAATTTCTTGAAGCTTGTTCACTCTATGTGACACTGGAGCCCTGTGCGATGTGCGCGACTGCGATTGCCTATGCACGGTTGAAGCGGGTCTATTTTGGGGCGTATGATCCAAAAAGCGGCGGTGTTGAACATGGCGCAACCATCTTCCGCCAAACCACCACCCATCACCAGCCCGAAGTGTATGGTGGTATCATGGAAGCTGAATGTGCGGCGGTGTTGAAAAACTTCTTTGAAGCAAGGCGTTGACAAATCCGCTATGAGTCGCCACAACATCCCCATACAAATTGAGTTATGAGGAAAATAATATGGCGGCGTATCAGTATGTGTATGTGATGAAAGAACTGAATAAGTCTTATCCGGGTGGTAAGCAGGTTCTGAAGAATATCTGGTTGTCGTTTTTCCCTGGTGCGAAGATTGGGGTGCTGGGGCATAACGGCTCAGGTAAATCGACGTTGCTGAAGATTATGGCAGGGCTGGATACGGAGTTTAACGGCGAAGCATGGGCTGCGGAAGGGGTGCGGATTGGTTATCTAGAGCAAGAGCCAAAACTCGACCCGACGCTGAATGTGTTTGATAACGTGATGCTGGGTCTGAAGGATAAAAAAGACCTACTCGATGCGTTTAATGAGATTAGCAATAAGCTCGGTGAAGTGACCGATGACGATGAAATGATGAAGCTGATTGAAGAACAGGGTGAGCTTCAAGAAAAGATTGATGCAGTGAATGCGTGGGATTTAGAGCGCGAGATTGAGATTGCGATGGATGCGCTGCGTTGCCCTCCGGGTGATGCGGATGTGACGAAGATTTCAGGCGGAGAACGCCGCCGCGTGGCACTTGCAAAATTGCTACTTGAACGCCCAGATATGTTGCTGCTCGATGAGCCGACCAACCATTTGGATGCGGAATCTGTGGCGTGGTTAGAGCATTTCTTGGAGACTTATCCTGGTACAGTGGTGATTGTGACCCATGACCGTTATTTCTTGGATAATGTGACAGGCTGGATTTTGGAATTAGACCGTGGCGAAGGGATTCCTTATGAAGGGAATTATACCAAGTGGCTGGAGCAAAAATCTAAGCGTTTAGAGCAAGAAGATCGTGAAGAAAATTCGCGCCAAAAGCAGCTTGAAGAAGAGTTGGAGTGGGTGCGTTCATCACCAAAAGCTCGCCAAGCAAAAAGTAAAGCGCGTCTTAAAGCCTATGATGAATTACTACAAAAGAGCCAAGAAAAACGTACAGGTCAGGCGCAAATTATCATTCCTTCTGGACCGCGTCTGGGTGATGTGGTAATAGAAGCAGATCATCTTTCTAAAGCGTTTGGTGATAGACTCTTGATTGATGATTTATCGTTTCGTCTGCCTGCCGGTGGAATTGTTGGGATTGTCGGGCCGAATGGTGCGGGTAAGACCACTTTATTCAAAATGTTAACAGGACAAGAAACGCCAGATAAAGGTACGCTTAAAGTCGGTGAGACGGCGGTGCTTGGCTATATTGATCAGTCGCGCGATGCACTTGATGGTGACCGCACAGTCTGGGAAGAAATCTCAGGCGGCAATGAAGAATTGATGCTTGGTAAAACCTCGATGAAGAGCCGTGCCTATTGCGCTGCCTTTAACTTCAAAGGATCAGATCAGCAGAAAAAGGTTGGTAATCTCTCTGGTGGGGAACGTAACCGTGTGCATTTGGCGAAGATGCTTAAATCAGGTGTGAATGTGTTGTTGCTTGATGAGCCGACCAATGATTTGGATACTGATACGCTGCGCGCGCTAGAAGAAGCGTTACTTGATTTTGCTGGTTGTGCAGTGGTGATCTCGCATGATCGTTGGTTCTTAGATCGTATCGCCACTCACATCCTTGCCTATGAAGGGGATTCGCATGTGGAGTGGTTTGAGGGGAATTATCAAGATTATGAAGAAGATCGTAAACGTCGTCTTGGTAATGTTACGCTAAGTCCTAAGCGGATTAAGTATAAGCCTGTGACGAGATAGGTAATAAAAAAAGGCGGTTAGGGATAACCGCCTTTTTTTGTATTGGAAAAATTGGATTATTTTTTAAGTCGTTTTTCAAGTGCGTTAATGAGTGCATCTAAGCCATTTTTTGAAACGACTGAAGTAAACTCAGAACGTTGTGTAGTAATGAGGCTGACACCTTCGACGACAATGTCGTAAACTTTAAAGCCGGAGCCATTATTGGTTTTAACTTTATAATCTACGATGACGCTTGGATTATTGGGGCGAACGATTTCGGTATTGAGCAAGAATTTATTATTACCCTCATCACGAGACCCTGTGATTTTGAAGGATTCACCTGTATATTCTTTAAAGCGACCTGTATAGGATTCAATTAAAAAATCACGGTAGAGTTCAAGGTAACGTTTTTGTTGTTCGGGTTTTGCTTCACGCCAGAATTTTCCAAGCACAAATTGACCAATCCAATCTGTATCAACATTTTCACGAAAAATGTTTTTGAGCTGAGCCTCTTTTTCTGGTTCGGATATTTTTTTGTCTTTAAGCAAGTCTAAGACTTTATTGCCCAATGTGTTGACAAAAATTTCCACGTCTTTAGCTGTGGCGGCTTGAGCCGTGCTTAATTGTGCGCTCGCTAATACAAAGCAAATAAGAAAGAATTTACAAAAAGTACGCATGGACAACCTTATCTTGAAACATCTTCGTGCGTATTTTTAACAGCGGCACGACGTTGCTGTAGGTACGCACTGCGAATGGTAGCATAAGGATCAAGTGAGGTTTTATAAACATCGTCAAGAATATTTAATAAACCTGCACGTTTATCTACTGCGCCCAGAGCAGTTCGTGAGTAAACAAAAGTATTGTTTGCATAGTTAAACGGATCAGAAACCCAATCTGCGGCAAATCCAACGGTGTCACGTGAAGAAGAAGGGCCTAATAATGGTAAAATGATATAAGCACCTTGATCTGCGCCCCATACCCCTAAAGTTTGACCAAAATCTTCAGGGCTTACTTTTAATGTTGTATTTGCGCTCGCAAAATCAAAGATACCTGCAACACCGAGTGTGGAGTTGAGGATAAAGCTCCAGAGAGCTGAAAAAGCGTTTTGAGCATCGCCTTGTAAAACTGAATTTACAAAAATGACTGGCATTTTCAGGTTGGTGAGGACATTGCTGACACGCTCACGACCATAGTTTGGTACAACGGTGACGTATCCAGATGCAATTGGGTGTAAAAAATAATCATCGACGGTTTTGTTGAAAGCAAACATAACGCGGTTTGCATCCTCATAAGGATCTTCGTTGATCACACCTGTTTCTTTATCAACGCTTGCACATGCGGTCATAGCAATCAAGCTTGTGCATATGAGTATATTTTTTAGCTTCTTTATCGTCGCTGAAGGCATAACACATCTCCAAAAGGTCATCATCGGGCAGTTGACCTGCTTTGTTGTTTTTGTATCTCCATGTCACATCAGGAGATAAATGTATATATAGAGCATTAATGTAAATGTTTAGTAAATTTCTTTTGGCATCGCACAAAAAGCTATTTAAGCGCAGCTTTAGCATATTTTTTTATGTTTGTTCACTCTTTTTCTGTTAGAAAAAATGGATTTTATTATGGGTGTTGTCTGTTTATCTCGTTACTTTGAAGTGAGCAAAGGCAGAAAAAGGGGAAAATATGAGAAGCTTAGAAGCAAGTTTAGAACGCGTAGAAGAATTGAAGGCTTTATTTGCAAAAGCACCTTCTCGTGTGTCTTTTGAGTTTTTTCCACCAAAAAATTTAGAAATGGAAGCGAAACTTTGGTTGGCGGTAACCCGATTGCAGCCGCTTCAACCAGCGTTTGTCTCTGTTACTTATGGTGCTGGTGGTTCAACTCGTGAGCGTACGCATAATACCGTGATACGTCTTAAGAAAGAGACGTTGTTATTACCAGCAGCGCATTTGACCTGCGTGGGTGCGTCTAAGGGTGAGGTGGATGATGTTGCGCGTGCATATTATGACGCAGGGATTCGTCATGTTGTTGCGTTGCGCGGTGATGCACAAGATACATCTAAGCCTTATATGCCACATCCTGATGGGTATGCTTATGCGTCTGATTTAGTTGCGGGACTGCGCAAAATTGGTGATTTTGAAATTAGTGTTGCAGGTTATCCTGAGGGGCATCCTGAAGCAGTTAGTTTGGATCAAGATATTGATTATTTGGCGCGTAAGATTGATGCGGGAGCTAATCGCGTGATCACACAATATTTCTTTAATGCGGAAACATTTCTTCGTTATTTGGATAAAGTGCGTACACGAGGCATTCAAGTGCCAGTTGTTCCAGGGATATTGCCTGTGACCAATTTTGCTCAGGTAAAACGTTTTAGTGCTATGTGTGGAACGAATGTGCCGACATGGATGGCGGATTTGTTTGAGGGGATGGATGAGAATCCAGAACTTCGTCATTTGATTGCTGCGTTTATTGCGGCAGAACAATGTAGGTTGCTTCGGGCGGCGGGAATTGAGGAATTTCATTTCTATACATTGAATCGTGCGCGGTTGACGCTTGCTATCTGTCACATTTTAGGCATACGTGCAAAAAATACGCAGTAATTTCAGCCAATGGTATTATGCTAACGTAAATTTAATACTCTGGTTGCATAGTGAAGCTTCTTGAGTGTTTAAATGAAGGAGCTACTATGACCCGTAATTCTTTAGTTGTCGATGATTCGGCTACCATGCGCAATATGATCAAAGCTACCATGAAAGACTTGGGCTTTGAGGTTGACACTGCGCAAGATGGTGAAAAAGCATTGAAATCTGCGCAACATAATACATATGACATTATTCTTACAGATATCAATATGCCTAATATGGATGGAATTGAGTTGATTCGTATGCTGCGTGATGGTGGCAAAAATCAAGCCGTTCCGATATTAGTCATTACAACAGAAAGTGGTGATTCTGCAAAATTGGCGGGTCGTGAGGCGGGTGCAAATGGCTGGATCGTGAAGCCGTTTAATCCTGAAACGCTTAGTCGTGCTGTGGGTAAGCTTTGTGGTATCTAAGATGCCGCACTTACATCATCTTTTATCACATGGTCGTCCTATGGAAACAACAGCATTTTCTGCTGAAGAGCTTTTGCAGCGCAGGCTTAATTTGAGCGAAGTTCAAATTAGTGTGCTGAATGCTTTGGCACGTCAGCTTCCAGATGTGAATGCATTGATGGAAGAGAGTGTTTCGGAATTGAGCGAGATCTTTGTTGAAATTTCTGATGATGTTACTCATTTGCAGAAACAATTAACTGCTCAAGGTGAAGGGGCCGGGGATGCGTTGGTGACAACGAAAAAGCTTTATGAGAAATTAGGACGTGTGATTACAGGGATGCAGTTTCAAGACCGTGTTTCACAAAATTTTGTGATTGCAATTAATGTGATTCGTGAGGTCTCGGCAGAATTGAATCAGTATAGTGCGGATATTTGTTCTACTATTGGTCACAGTGAAGTAACTCCTGATCCTGATAGTATCACGATGTTTTTAGAAATTTTGAAACTTGGTGAAGTGAAGCAGCTTTTCTTAGATTTTCTTAAAGAGCGCGGTCATCATGCATTGGTTGAGAGTGTCGGTGGTGGATATCATGGTCATGTCGCGGTTGAAGATGATATTGAACTTTTTTAGCTTTTTAGTTTTTCAATAATAGTGTGATACGCCTCAATATTGGGAGATATCCCTTCGTCTAAAGCTTCCCGCATGGTAGGCAACATAGGGATGGACGCGAGGAGGAGAGTGTTGTTTTCTTGCGCAAGCTTTACGCCGCCACCTTGTCCAAAAAGGAAATGTTTTTGTCCTGATGGATCTTCGAAATAGCTCATGTTTTCAATGATTCCTAACAAGGGAACGTGAAGCTTGTTCAAAGAATCAACACATCTACGTACGTCGTCCAGTGCAACCGTTTGAGGGGTGGTTACAATAATAGCACCGCTATTATTGTGATTAAAGGGAAGCATTTGTGCGAGGCTGATCGCAATATCTCCCGTCCCTGGAGGGGTGTCTATCAGTAAAATATCTAAAGGCCTTTTTTGTGTTCCCCACTGTGTCCCTCGGAGCATTTGTTGCAAGGCTTTGGTAATCATCGGGCCTCGTAAGATAGCGGCTTCCGTCCCTATTAAAAATCCAAGTGACATAAAGGCAATGCCATCTTTAAAGCGTGGTTGCATGAGATTATCTTGATAATCAGGGGTACCGCTTAGTCCTGTCATGCGAGGAATTGACGGACCGTAAATATCTGCATCTAATACACCAACACGATATCCAGAGGCAGTAAAAGCATGGGCAAGAGCAATGGTCGTGCTGGATTTACCTACGCCGCCTTTGCCAGAGGCAATCATGATAACGCGGGTCACATAATCTAAGGGGGAGGAAGAAAAGTTTGCAGTTTTGCGTGGTTCTTGTGTCGTTGCGTTGGGCTGATAAGGGACGTGGGTATCGGTTGTTGTTGCGTTATTGGTAAGGATGATTTGGGTGTTTGCTTTGGGAGCAATCTCTTTTAAGGCGTGTTGGCATATAGTTTGGATGTTTTTGCTGTGTATCCGAAGATGTTCGGTGGGAGCTTGTAGAATAAGCGTGATGTTGTTGTTTGTGATGCGGATGTCTTGCACCATGTCCAAAGAAAAGAATTCGGCATTTTTTGCGGTATTCATGACAGTCTCAAGCTTTTTTTTGATGATTTCTGGTGTCACTGGTGTGCGGGGCTTGAAAAACATAGAAAGAGAACCCTATATTGTGCATTCATCATTGGGAGATATAGACGTATGTCATGGGGAAGTAAAGGTTCTGGTTCAGGAGGTCCATGGGGGCAGAAACCGAATCAAGGTGGCAACACGCCGCTGGGAGGGGGACGTTCACAAGGAACAGGCGCAGGTGGCGGTAATAATCAAGATCCTTCGGCAGAGCTAGAGGCATTGTTGAAGCGTGGACAAGATTCTTTGAAAAATATGCTTGGTGACGATGATAGCGGTGGGCGTATCATTGGTATCGGTGTGTTTATTGTCTTTGTATTGTGGCTAGCTTCGGGAATTTATATTGTTGATCCTGATGAGCAAGGGGTGGTTTTGCGTTTCGGGAAATATCATACTACGACTGAACCAGGGCTAAATTATCATTTGCCGTATCCTATTGAGACGGTAAGTACGCCGCGTGTGACAACGATTAATCGTGAAGAAATTGGCTTTCGTTCCACGGGATATGGCGAGGGACAGAGTCGTCGTGCTGTGCCAGAAGAAAGCTTAATGCTTACGGGAGATAAAAATATTGTAAGTGCGCAGTTTGAGGTGCAATGGCGGATTGCAGACGCAGAAAAGTTTTTGTTTCAACTCCGCAGCCCAGAAGAAATGGTGCGTCCAGTAGCAGAAACCGTGATGCGTGAGGTGATGGGTAATACCCCACTTTCTCTGGCCTTGTCTGATAAACGGCAGTCGATTGCAGAGCAGACCCGAGCGAGAATGCAAGAAATTATGCAAAAATATGAAACAGGGATTGAAGTGTTTGAGGTGAATTTGCTCGCTGTAGATGCGCCTGCGCCTGTGGTGGATGCGTTTATTGATGTGTTGGCTGCGCAGCAGGAAAAAGAAACCTTGCGCAATCAGGCTATGAAATACCGTGATGGGATTATTCCTGTGGCGCAAGGTCAGGTCGAAAAACAAATCAAAGACGCTGAGGGTTATAAACAAGCTGTCGTTTCAAAAGCTAAGGGGGATGCCTCTCGTTTTACCTCGGTATTTAATCAATATAAAGATGCCAAGGATGTAACACGTCAACGTATCTATCTTGAAACCATGGAAGATGTGCTTTCAGGGATGAATAAAGTGGTGATGGAGAATGGCGCGGGTGGAGGTGTTGTACCTTATATGCAGTTACCTGAAGTGAAACGTGCGGTCAAACAACAGCCAGATACTATTAAAACTGAAGAATCAGAGAAGAAAGAGTAATCGCCATGAAATCACCTATGCAGATTGTTTCGTTGGGTTTATTCGTGGTGGTGTTGCTGCTTGCGCAAGCAAGTATGTTTATTGTGGGGCAGTCGCAGCAAGCGATGGTGCTGCGTTTTGGTAAGCCTGTGAATATCATTACCAAACCTGGTCTGAAGACTAAAGTGCCGCTGCTTGATAATGTCGAATATTATGATAAGCGGTTGCTGGTGTTCAATGCAGAACCAATGACGGTGATCTTGAAAGATCAAGATCGTTTGATAGTCGATGCGTTTGTGACTTACCGTATTATTGATCCATTGAAATTTTATCAAGCAGTACGCAGTGAGCGCGTGATGGAAATGCGTCTTGACAGTATTTTGGAAAAAAGCTTGCGTGATGTTTTAGGTCAAGAGACACTTGCTACATTGCTTTCACCACGCCGCGACGACATTATGAGAAGTATTAGCAGTAAAGTGTCGCGTATGGCATCAGGCAGTAGCGAAGAGGCGATTAAAGCGGGTGTGGTTAACAAGAATGGGTTTGGGATTGAGGTGAAAGATGTACGGATTATGCGTACTGATTTACCAAAAGAGACGAGCGATCCAATTTATAATCGTATGCGCTCAGATCGCCAGAAAGTGGCGGAAAAGTTCCGCGCTGAAGGTCGTAGGGAATCGCAGATTATTCGTTCTGATGCGGATAAAGAGCGTACGATTATGATTGCAGAGGCAGATAAAAAAGCGGAGGAAATTCGTGGTGAGGGGGATGGTTTAGCATCGTCTATTTATGCGCAGGCTTTTTCCCAAGATCCAGAGTTCTATGCGTTTTATCGCTCTATGCAAGCATATCGAAAAACAATGAATAAGGATGATACAACTATTATTCTTTCGCCTAATAATGCTTTTCTCAAAAATTTCAGCAAATAATATCCAGTAAAAATTCTGACTCATACGTATCAAAACGCAAAGTATTTTGTGATGGAGTTTAGGTAATGTTAAAAAAATCATGCGGTATATATCAGCGTGCGTTTCGCGTGTTATGTGTAGGAATGATGACGGTGATGGTTTTGCCGCACTTTGCTGTAGCGAAAGCTGCTCCTGAGAGTTTTGCCCCACTTGTTGAAAAATTGATGCCTGCGGTGGTCAATATCTCAACTACACAGAAAATCAAAACCAGTGATGCGATGATGCCCGAGGGGAATCTTTCGCCTGATCAGATGGATGAATTTCGTGACTTTATGGAGCGATTTGGTGGGGGACAGGGCGGTATGATGTTGCCATCACAGCCGAAAGAACAAGAAGTGCAGTCGTTAGGATCTGGTTTTGTGATTGACGCGGCGGGTTATGTCGTGACCAATAACCATGTGATTGACGGTGCGAAGCAAATCACCGTGAAATTCCCTGATAAATCAGAATATCCAGCCAAGATCGTTGGTAAAGATGCTAAAATGGATTTGGCATTATTAAAAATTGACGGCAAAAAACCATTTCCTTTCGTGAGTTTTGGTAATTCTGATGCAGCGAAGGTGGGGGATTGGATCATTGCGATTGGTAATCCTTTTGGACTTGGTGGGACGGTGACGGCGGGGATTATCTCGGCGCGTGAGCGTAATATAAACGCAGGGCCTTTTGATGATTTTATTCAAACTGATGCCGCGATCAATCGTGGCAATTCAGGTGGCCCAATGTTTAATGCAGATGGCGAAGTGATTGGTATCAATAGTGCGATCTTTTCGCCTTCAGGCGGTAATGTCGGGATTGGTTTTGCTGTGCCATCAAGTATGGCACAGCCTGTACTTAAACAGCTTCGTACTGAAGGGCGTACTCATCGTGCATGGTTGGGTGTGAAGATTCAACAGGTGAATGAAGAAGTGGCAGACAGTGTCGGTCTGGATAAGCCAAAAGGTGCGCTGGTGATTGAAGTCACACCTGATAGTCCAGCAAGCAAAGCGCATTTTAAAGCAGGCGACGTCGTGATTGAGTTTAACGGTAAAGCGATTGAAGAAATGCATTTGCTACCGCGCACGGTGGCGGAGGCAAAAATTGGCGGCATTGTCCCTGTGACGGTGTGGCGTGATGGCAAGCCTGTGAAGCTGGAAGTTAAACTCGGCGAGATGAAGGATGATGAGGAAGAATTGCATGCGGCGGCGGATGATACAGATGCGCCAGCGAAAGCAGACGAGGGAACGGCGTTACTTGGGATGCAAGTTACCAATCTTTCTCCTGCCCTTAAGAAAGAGCTTTCGCAAGCTAAAAACCCTCCTGCAAATGGGGTGGTCGTGCTGGGTGCAAAGCCTGATTCGGTAAGTAGCGAGCGTGGCATCCGCAAGGGTGACATTATCACCGCGATTGGTCAGCAAGAGGTCACCAGTGTCGATGTGTTGAAATCAGGCATTGCAGCCGCCAAAAAAGAAGCGCGCAAATTCGCGTTGCTTCGCATTTGGCGTAAGGGTGAGAATACTTTTGTGACCTTGCCGCTTGAGGAGAAGGTGGAGAAGTAAGTTTCAGAAGGATTTCTTTGGGTAGATGTTACCGTCTCTTCGGCGGGATGAGGTAATGATTGAGGTTGCAAAATAAAGAGGATTTATGGTGACGTCTATCTACACTGCGTTTCTTGGTCTTATGCTGATTGGTCTTTCTATTAATGTTATTAAGGGGCGTAGAAAATTTGGTGTTGGGCTTGGTAATGCCGATAATATTGAAATGGAGCGTCGTATAAGGGCGCAAGCGAATCTTGTTGAATATGCACCTATGTTTCTTATTTTATTGGGTTATGCCGAGCATAACGAGCTATCTTTATGGGCGGTGCATTTGTTAGGACTCTTATTTTTGATTGGTCGAGTGATGCACGCTTACAGTTTGCTTAAAGTAGAGCAGTATGATCAACGTAAGTTGACCGCTAATCCTATTTGGCGCATTTGTGGTATGGTATGCACTTTTAATGCGATAGGGGTTCTGGCGATTGTTATATTAGTACAAAGTTTATTAGGATAAATTTAGTCTGTTTTTTTACGGCACTCAGATTTCCATGCGAAATTGAATCGTTTTTGTATAAATACCTTTGAGCGGTGTACCCGTGCGGAGAAAGTTCGAACCGGATTTGGGAGGTTACTGAAGCACTGGCAGTAATTGGAAACATCATGCGAGCCGTTTAGATGCTACGCCGTCACGAATACCCGATATAAAGACCCCAACGGCGTAGGCTGTTAAAATCCAAGATGCCCAACCATATGAAACCGCCTGCAACGATGTAGGCATAACTACCCAGTCTGTTGCAAAAATATAAACTAAAAAGCCAACATATGCCCCGCCATTCATGGCAAGAATGGTATGCACGATTCGTTCTCCAGCTGAAAGCTTTCGGGTTTTATCTTCTACAACAAAGTCCCAAAGCGTCAGGATTATTTCAATCAATAGCAAAACACCGAAAGCATATGCCCACATTCCATGCCATTCAAACCATGCAACTCCCGCAAAAACTACTGCATATAAAACAGCACGGATAGAGTGTATTTTTAATTCTAACTTTGCGGAGGACTGAGATGGAAGTTTGGCGTCCCATTCGTGATTATAAAGCACATCGAAAGCACCTATAGCACCTTGTATAATCAGCAATGTTATAACAATGTCCATCATACTAATCTCTTTATATTGTTTCGGCTTGTGGTACAAGAGTTTGCATGGTGGGGAAAATGAAAAATCTAATTTCAAAAGGTGAAGGCCATCTTTTCAAGGCCTATCTCGGCAGTGAATGGGAAAGTATTCACCCAAATATTCAAAAAAGGTTCAGCCAAGACCCGACGCCGGATTATCCTATTTGCTACAATGGAACTATGACGCTGGTGCGCTGCTCGTTGCTCGGAAAACTCTTGGCGCATTCGGTGCAATGGACGGGTGCTTTACAGCCATACTCAGGTAAAAACGTACCTGTTATTATAAAAGTATCAGCAAAATCAGGTATTGAAGGAGTGTTTAAGGAAAGGATTTATCAATTTGCCGGCAAAAAGCCATTTCGCTTTAATTCGCACATGATGATGAAACATGGAAAACTCTTGGAATTTGTTGGCGGTGGGTTTGGCATGCAAATCCATATTGAAGTAAAAGATGGCAATCTTCATTTTTCTGACAAAGGCTATTTCATAAAATTAGGCCCCGTAAGAATTCCACTGCCCTATCTCTTGTCTCCCGGTGACACGTATCTTCTTCATCAGAACGAAGGCGAGAATACATTCAAAATCATCATACGTATCCATCATCGCCTATTTGGTGAAATGTATTATCAAGAGGGCGTGTTCAATCACAGTTAGAACCGCATATCTTATTGAACTCTAAAGATTCACGCCTCGATTACCCAAATTGGGTATCGGAAAGTTAGAACCACAGCCAACTCTTTGACTGGAGCGGAATTGAACCGCTTTTGCATATGCCACTTCCGAAGTGGTGCCCCTGACCGGACTTGAACCAGTATGTCCTTGCGGACAGTAGATTTTGAGTCTACCGCGTCTACCATTTCACCACAGGGGCACAAAACTATATAGTGTATAGCACTACATAAATTTACTTTTCCAAAGAAACGGAAAACAAATTTAAAGTGCTATAGCGTTCAAACGCCACTAAGGCTAAATATGTGCTTTCTTGGCACGTTTGAGGTTTCGCATCATAGGGATAAACTTTGTGCGGTCAAGTATTTCTGTAAGTTACACTTTGTTTTCGCTGTCGCATTAGGCTATGCTTGCAGAAGATGGATGGAGAACAGAGAATTATGCTGAAGAAAATTGATATGCTGTCGTATCGCGCTAAGGGGTTGGTGGCGTTTTTTGTAGGGTTTGCACCGCTTTCTTTTGCATTGATCAGCCAGTATGGTTTTGGGTTTCAGCCTTGCCATTTATGTGTGTTGCAGCGTTATCCTTATACCGTGGTGATGGTGCTTGCGCTGGCAGTGGTGTGTTTGGTGAAACATGTGCGTTATTACCGCATTTTATTTTATGCAATGATGCTTACCTGTGCAGTAGATGCCAGTATAGCTGCGTATCATATCAGTGTCGAACAACACTGGATTGCGGGGCCAACGGGTTGTACGGCGAGTGGTGGCGGTGAGATGTCGATCGAAGAATTGCGTGCGCAGATCATGGGTACGCCGATTGCGATGTGTGATAATCCCACTGCGATGTGGTTGGGTGTGAGTATGGCAGGGTGGAATATGCTGTATGCGCTGGTGGCGACTTGGTTTTTATGGTGTTTAGGCGGCAGAAAAAAAGAGGTGTCAGATGAGTGTTGATGCGCTGAAGATTGCAACTGGGCGTGCTAGCGACGATATGATGCTGGAACGTATGGTGCGGGTGGATCATGCGGGTGAATACGGTGCAAAGCGTATTTATGAAGGGCAGCTTCGCGTGCTTGGAAAAAAGTCTTGCGGGGATATGATTCGTCATATGCGTGATCAAGAATTAGAGCATTTAGACTATTTTGAGCAGCAAGTGCGTGTGCGTGGGGTGCGTCCGACCGCGTTGATGCCGTTGTGGCATGTGGGTGGTTATGCGATGGGTGCGATCACAGCTCTGATGGGTGAGAAAGCGGCGATGGCGTGTACGGTGGCGGTGGAATCCGTGATTGATCAGCATTACGGCCATCAATTAGAAGCACTTGAGGTGTATCCAGAGGAAAAGAAATTAGCACAAAGCATTGAACAGTTTAAGGCAGAAGAAATGGAGCATCATGATCTTGGGTTGGAACATGGTGCAGCGCAGATGCCAGCTTATGGTGCGTTGGTGGCGATGGTATCAGGAGTGACAAAGTCAGCGATATGGTTGTCTAAACGGCTTTAGCAATATGGTGCATTGCACATGAGGAAATGACTATATATCATTGATGAGTAATGTTCTTTACATTATAAAATTACGCTTCTATAGTAAAATAGTCAACAGCAGGAAAGGGGGTGTATATGCAAGAAGTTCAGTTTACAGTAGGCTATGAGCCAACGTTTCTCGATGTGATGAATGATCCTATCATTCGATTGTTAATGCAGTATGACGGGTTGACGGATGAGGATTTGAGGCCTCTTCGTCAGATGGTATTAGAACCGCAGAGTGATGAGCCATCGTTCTTATAGTTATGAAAATATAAGTGTGATTCGTATATTGCGGCGGGGGTCTCCCCCCGTATTTTTTTGGGAAATGTCATTAAAAAATCAAAATTTTTTTGTTGTTTTTTGGTTCAATGCGGCAAAGTTCAGCTTTAAAAAGTGTGTCTTATGCGAAAAAAAATACGATTATATGGGTGTGCGGTGATGGTGGCAGGTTTGTCTGCGTGCCGACCAGTTGATTTGTATTATACCAGTCCGAGTGGGCCACCTGAGTATCAATTGGGTTGGGAAGATGGCTGTGATACAGGACTCTCAGCGCAGGGTGGCTTTTTTTATAAATTGGCGTATGGCTTTAAAAAGCGACCTGAAATGGGTTCGAATGAGCAGTATAAGCAGGGGTGGAATGAAGGCTTTACCTATTGTCGTTTCTCGTTTGCGGCAATCCCCGTCACGGGTGATCTATGGAGAAAACCATAACCGTTGTTGTAGCTGCTAGTTTTTAGAGTGCTATAGTACAGAAAAGCTGAATATGACTGCTTTTCTGTACTGCGCATGTCTTTTGATTAATGTGATTGATGCATTTTATCACGTGTGTTATCAGCAGCACGACTAATTGCGTTGCCAGCTTTATTGATATCTTGTCCAAGACCTTCCATGGTGCTGCATGCTGTTGTGAGGCATGAGAGGGTGGCGAGGATAATGAGCATTATCTTGTTCATAACTAACCTTTCTTTTCTTTATTGCGTAATTTTCCTAATTCTTCACCGAGCCTTCGGAGAGAACGGCTGCAATCATTGCGTGGTACGACCACTTCTACCAAAGACATACCCTCGTCGTCAAAAACTGTTTTAAGGCATGAAGATAATTCTTCATGCGTGGTGACGCGGTAAGCTGTGCCATAGTGTAATAATTCGCAAATCTTGGTGTAATCCCATGCATGAATCTCATTAAATGGCCCGTCAAGAATATGACGTTGTGTACCATATCCATCGTTGTTGAGAATAAACACAACGGGGTTCATTTTTTCTTTTGCAATGGTGGAGAGTTCAATGCCTGTCATTTGGAATGCGCCATCACCAACGATAGTAATCACACGCGAATGAGGGGCGGCGGCTGAGACACCTACAGAAGCGGGTACGGCAAAGCCCATGGAAAGATAATACGCATCCGAAATGAAATTGCTCTTTCCTGTTGTCTTAAGGCTAATTGCACCTAGTAATGAATCGCCAGTGTCGCAGACAATGGTGGCATCATCTGGCATGGTATCGCCTAACATGCGAAAGAAATTTTCTATCAAGATCGGAGATTTTTGCTCTGTTTCTGTTAGTAAAAGGGGGGGCTGGATAGTAATAGGATTTATGAAGTTAGGACGTTTCTTAATGTTGCTGTAAAGAAGTTTTTCTAGAAAGTCTTTAAATTGGATGGTTTCATAACGGCGTAGCCCAACACAGGTTTTTTCTGTGGTAGCTAAAATAGAATGTTTTCGTTTTAGCTGTGCAGTGTTAAGTCCTAAAAACATATCGGTTAAAAATGCACCGAGCATGAGGACGCAGTCACTGTCTTCAACTATTTGTTGTGTAATGGGGTCGGAGAACCCACCGCTATAGACACCAATATAGAGTGGATTTTGTTCGCTGATCAAGCTTTTGGAGAGTAGGGTTGCTGCAATAGGAATATTAAATTTGCGTGCAATGCCGATGGCGAGATCGGTAAGACCGTGTCTGTGTAGTTCAACATCTGCGATCATCACAGGGTTTTTGGCAGCATTGATAAAAGCAACGGCATCTTCTATGGCGGCGTCTAGATTATCTGGATCGCTAATGGGTGGGATAAGGTTGCGGATGATCGGGGTAGAGATAGGCATATCAACCACATCATATGGTACTTCGATATAACCAGGGCGGCATTGTTGTTTGACTTCGCTGATAACGCGCATAATATCTTCTGCCGCGGTGGCTGGGTCGTTCAGTACTGCGGTAGCACAGGTAATTTCTTCGTAAATGCGACGCTGTGTATCAAAGGTGCGTACTTTGTGGTGTAATAGAGGGTCTGCAACACGGTCATTCGGGCTTGGACCACCAGAGATGATAATTAAAGGACTTTTTTCAGCGTAAGCGCAGGCGACAGCGTTAACCATATTGAGTCCCCCGACACAATATGTAACGCATGCAACGCCTAACCCTCTGACTCGAGCATAGCCATCTGCGGCGAAGCCAACGGAGGGTTCATGAGTAAGGGTAATGAGTTCAATAGGGGATTGATTGAGCCAACGAAAAGTAGGCAGTGCAAAATCTCCAGGAATGCCAAAAGCATGTCCCACACCTTGCTGGTATAAATAATCAAAAAGGAAAGAACCTACCGTCATGGAAGCGTTAGACATAATCACCTCTAATTATCTGTTACCTAGATAATTATACGGTATTCGATGATTATGCACTAAGCTTTTTTCCGAGTTCTGCCAGACTATCAATGAGATCTCGTCCCATATCCCCGCCCGTTCCTTCGATATGGCGTTGGAAAATAACATAAAGCACATCAATATGTTTTCGAAGAGCGCGTACGAGATTTTGTGAGAGACCCGTCTGCTCTTTTAAAATAGCAAGCATGAGATCTGCGACAACGGAAGCAAGGTCAAATCCAAAAGTACCCGCCCGTGATTTGATAGAAAGCACACATCCCTGTAGATAGCGTATGTCGTGAAGTTTGTGGTCAGCATTGGTTGCAATGGCAAAATAGGCTTCTTCTGTATTACGGAGATCGTCGACGATCCATTTTAAGAAATCATCTTTTGCTTCAAGAATAATTGCTTGTGCTTGTTTGACGTTTTCTTCGCTGAAGATTTCAGCCATGGAGATGTCATTGCCTATTTTTTCTTTGAGCGACATGTCAGGATCAATAAAGACAACGTCTTGATCATTGATACGATAAACTTTTGTATTCCCGTTGTCTGTAATAAGACTTTCCGCGGGGGGTAGCGTTCTGCGGTCGCTGGATTGATCCGTTAACTGAGTGCGTCTTCTGCGGTCAGGGCCGCTGTAGAATTGTGAAAGGATAAAGTTTCTTGGATGTTCTACGACCAAGATAATACGATTGCATAAGGTTTGAACTGTAAAAGGTTTGACCACAAATTCGGTCATACCTGTATCGCGCGCTAATTCAACATGGTCTCGATTTGCTTTTCCCGTTAGCATGATAATAGGAAGGGTCTTATTGGGAGAATGAGGAGACGAGCGAATAAAATTGATAAATTCAATTCCATTCATAGGCTCCATATCCCAGTCAGTAATAACAATGTCGATATCTTTTTCCCGTAGAGTTTTTAAACCTGCTTCACCGTTGCGCGCATGATAAACCGCCCCAAAGCCGAGGCTATTGAGAACATTGCGCAGTACGGCGGCCATCTCGGTGTCAGGATCTTGAAGCAAAATATTGACTTGGGAAAGACGCTCCTTAGGGTTTTTCTTTCCGTGCCGTGAAGTAACGTTTTGGATGGCCTTGGGACTCATATAATTCTCACAATGAAACAATGAATTTAAAATACACTATATATTACATAGCTTAAAAAGGAGTTAAGTGAGAACTATTATTTTGAGATTCATAGCAAGCTAAAAATTTAAAGATGCATCATTGCTGATTATTTCACGCACAAGTGGTGTTGTGATGTTACGTTTTTGGCGCATTGATGCATGGTCAAGCAGGGAAACAATGGTATGAATGGCTTTAAAATTTCTATCTATGCGCGTGATAATATATTCAACTACATCTTCGTGAATATGCAATTGGCGATCTGAGAAGAGTTTGATTAAAAGAGCTTTCATTAATATTGTGTCAGGTAAGTGAAGTTTAACGGTTGAAATGGCGCGAAGACGTGAGGCAAGATCTTTTAGCTGGATGTTCCATGTTGTTGGAGGAGTGCTGGCTGTAAGTAGCATTCTCCCATTTTCTTGGGTAATGATATTGAGTAGATGAAATAATGTGGTTTCATCAATATTGCGATGTAATTGTATATCAATGTTGTCTATTACCCAAAAGGGGGGTGTTTTTGTTTGATAAATGTCAGAAGGACGCGCTATTTGTTCTGATGAGAGAAATGGAGCATTGTGTTGTGATGCCCATATATGTGCTAAATGTGTTTTTCCGCTGCCTGTTTCTCCCCAAATAAGTAATGTGCCGTTATGCCACAATTCTGTATCGCTTGTAATCCAGCTATGGGCATCCATGTTTGCAGAACTTATAAGAAAATCTTCTGCCACATAACTTGGTTGGTGGTGAAAGGGTAAAATGGTTTGCATGATGCAATCTGGCGTAAGGGTTGGGTTTATAGTGCTTCGTAGAGATCACTTTCAAGGTATTGCTGAATACTAAAGCGAACCACCACACCTATCACCGCTGAGAGTGGAATAGCAAGTAAAACTCCGACAAACCCAAAGAGAACAGCCCCACAGAACATACCAAAAATAATCCATACAGGATGAAGCCCCACTTTTTCTCCTACTAATTTGGGGGTGAAGATATTATCAATTAACATGCCGACGGCAAAGACACACATGACTTTCAGTAGGGCTTCGGTTGTGCCGAATTGAAACCAGCTTACGGCAAGGGTAATGGATGCGCTAGCAAGTGTTCCTATCATGGGGATAATCAACATTGTCCCTGCAAAGATGCCTATGGCGAAGGCAAAATTAAGCCCAAGAAGTGAAAGCATGATGGCGTAGTAAGCACTGAGAATGAGGCACATATTAATTTGTCCGCGTACAAACCCCGCAATAGTACGGTTAATGATACTGAGTTGTTCGCGGATGGTGGCGGCGTGTTTGCGGGGTAAGAGGTTATCAGCCTTTGCACAGAGCTTTTCCCAGTCGCGCAATAGGTAAAATCCTACCATAGGCGTGATAATAAAGAGGGAGACAAGGTTGATAAGGGCAGAGCCAGATTTCATGATACCTGTAATGATATTGCTTGCAACAATGCCAATTTCATCAGAGAAATTAGTGGCGGCGTGTTGCGCCGCCTCGGTTGAGTTCCCCGCCCCTATTTTGTTAAGGTAATGCTGTAGTTGAGGAGCTATATCAACGCGTAAATGTTTGATGTAGCTTGGAAGGAGTTCTATGAGGCTCATGGTTTGTTCGTAAAGAATAGGAATGAGTGCAGTAAGAATAATCCCACAAAGAACGAAGAAAGAAAGAATGATGCAGGCGGCTGAAGCAGCGCGGGGTAGTTTCTTTTTTTCTAACCATGAACACAGTGGGTTAAAGAAATAAGCGATGAGGATGCCGAGGACAAAAGGTAATAAAATACCTTTGATAAGATAGAGGAAATAGAACACACTGCTAAAGATAAGCATCCATAAGAGAAAATTACGTTGAGTTTTTTGCATGTTTTAATTCCTTGATGATTTGCTTGGAATGGTTACCACCCAAAATTTATCTGTATCTTTGATGATCGTTCCCTGATCTTCTAATGCTTGTTTGATAGGAATGGATGATCCTCGGTAGTAGAGTGTGATTTGTGAGAAGGTGGGAGATACTGCCCCTACTTCAAGATAATTGACGGTGGGGAGATTTTCCATAAAGCCTTTGAGTGCCAGCCATTTGTCTGGAGTGTCGTAGTTAATACGCATGACGAGACCTTTGAGGCGTGATGCTTCTGCTTCTTCAAAAAGGGCAAATTGATTGACAGAGTTGCTAAGTTTTTGTGTAACTTCAAGGGCAGCACGGTTGAGCATTTGTTGTTCATTCTCACTGGCTATTGTTTCGTAGTGAAGTTTGGCTTCTTCTGTAGTTGCTCCCGCACGACGCAAGAAAATATCGGCGGTGAACATGGTTGCTTTGGCGTTAGCAGCGCGTACTTTGGCAAGTGCAATGACGACGTTGCGCGCACCGTAACGGGTAGCAATTTTTTGTAATGTTTTGATATCACCTGCAAGCATTGTCTCTTGATCAAGCATTAAATGATCAGTGGGATCACCAAACGGCATGATTAATTTACCTTTTCCAAGTTCTAAAGTCTGAAGATTCAGAGCATCCCGCCAATGATTATTATCTTGCCAAAGTAATAGTTCGCTTTTAGCATTTTGCATGATGGGAATAATTAAGAGTGTTCCTACCCCTGTATTAGTTGCGCTGATTTGGGGGGTGATGCCTTCCGTTTGACGTTTAAGAGCGTGTACGCGTAATTCATCAAAGCGAATTTGAACATCGGCTTGATAACGTCCGCCTGTAATGACCTCGTGGAAGGGTTTTATAGCTTCTACCATATCGTGAATGTCGTCGGCCGAAAGTGTTCCGTACATTTCTTTGGCGTGTTCTTTATCGATGTGTTCTAGAACTTGCCATAAGCCTTTCATTTCTGCTTGGCGTATGGCGCGGTTTTTGGCAATGGTAATATCTTTATCTATTTCATCTACATGTATTGATATTTGCATGATATTTTGTGTTTTATTGTTTGGAGTAGGTGCATCTGCTGGGACGGTTGGGTTTATTGTGGCGGTGGCGGTTGTCGATGGGGATGTTTTATCTTCAGCTAACGTGTTTTGGGATGTTAGTGTGAATGAAAAACATAAAACAAGTGCTAAAAAGCATGATTTTAGAGAGATAAGATGCAGACTCATAGCACAATTCCTTGTTTTTGCCGTGCAATTACATTATCAGTGGCGAAGTTGATAAAAGCATATACACAAATGAGCAGAAAATGACAGCATCTAAGCCAGAATCACTCAGTTATGCCGCCGCGGGGGTGGATATTGAGGCAGGAAATACACTAGTTGATCGTATTAAGCCGTTGGCTGCGGCGACGAAACGTACAGGGTGTTTATCAGGTTTAGGAGGGTTCGGCGCGTTGTTTGATACTAAACTTGCAGGGTATGATAATCCGATTTTAGTATCAACGACAGATGGCGTTGGCACAAAGTTGAAATTGGCATTTGCTGCAAATAAACATGATACGATTGGGATTGATCTTGTGGCGATGTGTGTGAATGATTTGGTGGTTCAGGGAGCAGAGCCTTTGTTCTTTCTGGATTATTTCGCATGCGGTTCGCTTGATGTGGATAAGGCAAAAGATGTGATTGGTGGCATAGCTGAGGGTTGTAAGCAAGCGGGATGTGCGTTGGTTGGCGGAGAGACGGCAGAAATGCCGGGGATGTATGCTAAAGAAGATTATGATTTGGCTGGGTTTTCTGTGGGGGCGGTGGATCGTGATAAGATTTTACCGCGTACAGATATTAAGGCAGGAGATGTGCTGCTTGGTTTAGCATCGAGTGGGTTTCATTCCAATGGGTATAGTTTGGTGCGTAAGGTGATGGAACGCGCAGGGTTGGATGTTGGATCTCAAGCACCTTTTGCTGTTGGGAAAAGGATGGGTGAAGCGTTACTTGAACCAACGAAGATTTATGTGAAGAGCTGTTTGAGTGCGATTAAATTTACGGGTGGCGTGAAGGCACTGGCGCATATTACGGGCGGTGGTTTGACAGAGAATCTCCCGCGTGTGTTGCCACAGGGTTTGTCTGCACAGATTCGTTTGGGAGCATGGAAGTTGCCTGCATGTTTTGGTTGGGTGGCACAAGAAGGTGCTATTAGCGAGCCTGAGATGTTGCGTACTTTTAATTGTGGTGTTGGTATGGTGTTGGTTTGTGAGGCTGAAAAAGTCGCCGAAATTACCCAAGCCTTAGAAGTGGCAGGTGAGCGCGTGTTTGTATTAGGTGAGATGGTTGTGGGCGCAGATGCACCTGTGGTGTATCGTGGCATGTTGGAGTATTAAGCGTGGCACGTAAGCGCACAGCCGTATTGATTTCTGGTGGTGGTACGAATCTGCAAGCGTTGTTAGACGCTGCCGTAAATCCAGAATTTCCTGCGGAAATAGTGCTGGTGATGTCGAATAAAGCCGATGCATATGGCTTGGAGCGCGCTAAAAAAGCTGGCGTTCCTATCCACATTCTTTCACATAAAGATTATCTAAGTCGTGAAGCTTTTGATGTAGCCATGCATGAAGTGTTAGTTGCGCAGGGTGTTGAAATTGTCTGTTTGGCTGGGTTTATGCGGTTGTTAACACCCGCATTTACTGCGCGTTGGGAAGGAAAAATGATCAATATCCATCCTTCGCTCTTACCATCCTTCAAGGGATTACATACTCATGAGCGTGCGTTAGAAGCTGGAGTTAAGTTTGCGGGATGTAGTGTGCATTTTGTTGTGTCAGAAATGGATGCTGGACCTCTTATTATTCAAGCTGCTGTGCCTATTTATCAAGATGATACGCCAGATACATTACGTGCGCGTGTACTGGAGAGTGAGCATCTTATCTACCCTCAGGCGTTGGCGTGGCTTGCTGGGGATATGCTTGTTATCGAGGGGCAGCGCGTGCGCGTGGAGAAGGATATCTTTGTTCAGGCATCCTTAATAAATCCAGCATAATAAAAAACCCCGCCTTAAAAATTGGGCAGGGTTTTTCTGGAAGAGACCGTTTGAGGTCAGAAATTAGCCAACAATCTCGCAGCCGCTGAAGAAGAAACGGATTTCTTTTTCTGCGTTTTCTGCGCTGTCAGAACCATGAACTGAATTACGTTCGATGTTTTCAGCGAAAAGTTTGCGAATTGTACCGTCTGCGGCTTGCGCAGGGTTGGTTGCGCCCATAAGTTCACGGTTTTTTGCTACTGCATTTTCACCTTCGAGTACTTGCACAACAACAGGCGCAGAGACCATGTATTCTACAAGTTCACCGTAGAATGGACGTTCTTTATGAACCTCATAAAATTTTCCAGCTTGCAAGCGGCTGAGGCGCAAGCGTTTCTGTGCAACGATGCGTAGACCATTTTCTTCAAAGATGGTGTTGATTTTGCCAGTTAGATTACGCTCGGTTGCATCTGGTTTGATGATAGAGAAGGTTTGTTGGATCGTCATGATAATGATTCCCTTGGTCTTTGAGTTGTTGGTGAATGCTTAGGAGGGGCGTTTATACTATTTAGTTGCGATTGGCAAGCCTAATAGTCGGATATATGGTGCAAAATTGTGATGAGGAAGTCACGGTTTTGTTGCGTTAAGAAAGCTTCGTCTCGCGGAGAAAAAATCTAGGAGAGAGAGGGTTGCGAAAACTCTCAGGATTCTATAGCTTGTAGGATTAAGATCTGATGGTACTATATGAAGCGTATAAAGTGGGTTTGGGGGATCGTAATAGTCATGCTCGTAGGTGGGTGTGCTGAACCGAATATGCGTGCGCTTCGTAAGGCTACACCGTCCAAAGATCCTTATTTAGCAGCATTATCTGTGTATTATTTGCGGATGGCAGAGGAAGAAGCACGTCTATATGATTGGTTTGATTCCGTGCATTTTTCCGACAAGGGGTTACGTGCCGCGTATGATCACGAGGTTTTGCCTGATAATCCTGACTCACGGTCACTTGATTCACGTTTTATCGCCGAGACCAAAGAGGCATATATAGCGTTAATTGATCGTTTAACTGCAAAGTTGAGACAAGATCATCCTCAGGAAGCGGCGCGCGCTGTCACGTTTTATGATTGTTGGATAGAGCAAGCAGAAGAGGGATGGCAATTTGCTGATATTGAAGCGTGTCGAAAGGGATTCTATGACGCGATGTCGCAGTTGGAGGGGAAAAAATCACCATTGAAGAAAGCTTCTCGTGCGTTATCTACACATAAGATGTTAGATAAGAGAAAAGGTAAGCCTGCGAATATCAAAATCACTCATTTTTCTGAAAGTACGATATTGAAGCATGCGGTTGCGAAGACCAAGCCTGTGCGTGCGAAGTCAGTTGTTATGAAACAAGCATCAACCACTGGTTTGGTGCAGCAGAAAAATGAACCTGCTACATCTCACGAGTTAGAGCCAGTTATATCGGAAGGGCGTGTCGTATTATTTTATACGGAAGGTGTCATGCTTTCAAAAAAATCGGCATTGGTATTGATGCAGTTGGTAGAAAAATTAAAAAAAATGGCAGGTTATCGTGTGACGGTGCATGGTTATACAGATGTAGCGGGGGATGAGAATGCAAATCTTGAGTTATCGTATCGCCGAGCGGAACAGATTAAAAAGAAATTGGTAAAATTAGGGCTTAAGCCTGATCATATTCATGTGTTTGCGTTTGGTGGGGCAGAACCGCGAGTCGTTGCACCGTCTGAGCGAGAACGTATAGCAAATCAGCGGGTTGAAGTGCTGATAGAGTAAAAGCGAAAGTGGCACACTTTCTTGTGTGCATAGAAAGAGAACATCATGTTTGGGCATGTCTTGTCGGATAGATTGCTGATTTTGTCGCTTGCGCTGTGTGTAAGCGTTGTTTTGGGTTGGTTTTCCTCATTACGTGCATTGTTGATGTTAGATGCGCCTGCGCATGTATTTCGTGATGTTATGCGTGGGATGATAGTAAAGTTAAATCGTGTTGAGCGTGGCGCGTCTGTATTGGCGATGCGGGGTAGTTGCTGCATGGTGCTTGGTATGATGGGTGCGTATCTTTTAGGGTCTATCATTAGTATTGTCGCAGGAAGGTTTCACCATGGGTTGTGGTTGGAAGTAGCAGTACTGTTTTTGTTGTTACCACTGCACGGGATTGTTCATCGTGTGAATCCTGTTTTGGGGAAAGATGCGGCAGCGATATCTTTGACTTCTGTACGTGAGACCGTGGCAAAGTTGATGATGAAGGATGTTTCACATCTTGATTATCATGGGTTGTATCGTACGTGTATTGAATATATTGCTACGATGCTTGTATTGCGTATCGTGACCCCCGCTATGATGTATATGGTTGCTGGTTTGGGATGGGCATTAGCGATTGTGGTGATTTTAGAGATGTGGTTGTTAGTGCGAGAAATGGGGATTGAGTCTGATCCTTTTGGGCAGAGAATCAAGGCCTGTGCGAGGTTGGTGGTTGGTGTTTTTGATCGTGGGAGTGTTTTTTTGGTGATGTGTGCGTGTATTTCCTCGCCCTCAGCCAAAGTCGGGGCTGCCCTGAAAATAGCTGCACGTGATGCCTCGATTTTACGCGCACAGGTTACATCTTCGAGCGTTGCTGCTTTTGCAGGTGCATTACATATTTCGTTGGGAGGGCCTTTTGTATTGGCGGGTGTCCCGTATGAACAAGGGTGGACTGATGCGGGGCGTGCGCGTGTTGAAGCGTCTGATGTTCTGCGTGCTGTGTGGTTGTATCGTGTGGCGATCATCGTGTTGTTTGTGTTGGTACAGTGCTTGAACATGATCTTCTAAGTTAATCGACTTTAACCTTTTGACTTATAGCACTATATGGCTTTGTGATTCCCTTGATATAATGGCAAGTTATAAAGTTAACATGCTATAACAGAAGAAATATTAGAATTCTTTCCGACTTTCACAAAACTGTAATATGCTTACTATAAGATGATAGTACCTGTGGAGACAGCAACGACAGGGAAGAAGGGCTATGACGCCTCAAAAAGAAAATACAGTGCAAACAGAAAATGGCGATAGCTCGCAGGTTTTGACGCGTCCAAATAAAGGTGCGCTCCCTGTGCTTTTGCCACATACGCAGGTGCGCCCAACCACGCATACATCTGGTTATTGGCGTTTAACGACATCGACCTTGACGGTACGTTATTTGCTTGAGGGTGTGCGTGATTTGTTGCGAGATCATTTGCGGGTGGGTTCTATCGAAGATAGGGTGAGTAAGTTAGCACAAGAAGTTAAAGTGGGTATGACACACAAGTCTTCGAGTTCCTTGGGAAATAAAGCTCAAAAGATATTGAGTGATTTTGCTGCGGGTGATGTTGAATTTATTGCTGCGCAGTATAAGAGAGAAGATAGTATTGCGGGTGCGGAGCGTGAAGTTGTCAAGGCGTTGCGTACGCATCAATATGCACAGTTATATGATAATTTTTTGGGAGGTATGTGTGCAGGGCTTACACTTACCCACACGTACAATACAGCGCATACGATCAAAAAGATGTATGCAGAAACAGTGGCTCTTGAAATGGGAAAGTCACCAGATCAAGTGACTTTCACGGATTTACGTCATAGTAAGAATGAGATCGTACAAAATGCTTTGCATAATGCGGTGCGGTTGAACGCTATGCGACTTGGGTCGGATTTGACTTTTTTTGGACGATCACTTGCAAAGTTAGATGGTATTATTCCAGAGCTTGGTAGGGCGCGTTCCGTTAATTTTGGTTATATTGGGTTGGGGCTTAAGGGCGCATTACTCATGAAAGATATTACGTCACGTCAAGCAACGGTTTTTGAGACGTTGACGGATTTTGCTGATAGAAAACTTAATCCATTCCATGGGATTGCTGATTCGGTTTCCGCAAGTGATATTATTGATATTTATCAGAAATATGCTGAGTTTGCAAAACCAAAAGCAATGTTTCGTGATATTACAGTTAATCAGCGTCAAGATGCTGAATTAGATTGGCCAAAATCTGAGAAGATATTTATTCGTGTCGCGGAGCTTATGAATCAAAGCTACAAATATAAGAAGTCTAATTTACCTGATGATGAACGTTCTGCTCAGGCACAAAATATTGCAGTTAATTTTACATTGCCAAAATACCTTCATATGCTTGGGAGTGGGATGATTGATCCCTATCACCCTGAGGAAACTTTGACATTAATGGAAGTGTTTGCGCGCCAAAATACAAAATCATTGAGTATTGCATCTGAAATGTTAAAATCAGGTGTGCCTGCGGTTGAAGTGGCAAAACGTTTTGGGGTGGAAACCTATGTGGATTTGCTTCAACCGCCTTCTGTAGCGGTTTCTTTGTCGCCCGATAAGGTGGTGCATGCCGTGCAAACTGCCGGGCAGGTACAAGCTCCTCCTTCAATACAAATTCATTAAGTGGGTTTGTATTATCTTTTTTTGATATTGCTATAAAAAAACTTTCTCTCTTCCCTTTCTTTTATGCAAAACATTATTTTGCAAACACTTAAATTTGCAGGTGGTGCATCATAAAACATTACTGTTTGTAGATGTGCGAATGAATATGACAGTTGTGTTACGATTGTGTGAAGAGTTGTTGAAATTGAAGCTCCATCTATTGCATGTCATCCCCCCTTTCGGTACTATTAATTTATGAGCTGAGATAGTTAGTTCAAGAAAATAAAAAACAGCGAGCAGGAAAGATATAGATATGAGATTTGATGCAAGTACAGTTACCATTGGTGCAGTTTCACAACCAACAACAGTGACACAACAAAATGCTTTGTTGGATGTGTATGCACAGAATCCAAAGTTCTTTGCGAATCCAGAGGCTATGGGTGGATATGCACAGGAATGTTCTCGTCAGGCGATGTTGGGTAAAGGTTCGGCCGGTCGAGGTTGTTAGGAGTTAGCTAAAAAGTAACGCAATGAGGATGAAATGCCTAAAAAAGAGCTTTCCTGCCAGAATTACTTTTACTTTTAGTAATTTTCGTCCTTATAATGATAACGCCTGCTTATGTTTTGAACGAGCGGGCGTTGTTGTAAAAAGCATAAAGAACATATCTATTCATGTCTGATTGGATCTCAAAAGTACTAAGCGAACAAGGATTCAAAATGCCTTCCACCCTCACGCAGGTAGATGATAAGCTTTTGGAAGAAGAAATTGTGATTCTTCTTCAGGGTAAAAATTCATTCGGCGACCCAATTTTTTCGTATCTTAAATTAACGTTGCGTAAGTTTCGTGAACTTTCGGAGCATGTACGTGAACATAAAGATTTTACGCCGTCAGATTGGGGTACAGTGATTGCGGCGGGGACGGGTGATCCATCTCCTGAGCTTCGCGCTGAAATGGCGATCACTTATAATTTGGTAGATGTACCAAAGCCTGTTGCACAGCCAAAGAAAATCAATGTTGCTCCCCCTCCGCTTTGGGACGAGTAGGCTTTTGTCATTCTGGCAAAAATTGGAATCTATAAGAGACGTCTCTTTTCAGTGGCATGGTGAAGTTGTTGGTTAATTATTTCATTTCAATAATTTCAGCATTTGGAAATTGGTGACGTAACCACGTACCTTGCCGTTTGGCGTAATTACGGGTTTTTTGTTGTCCTTTTGCAATCGCATTTTTTAATGTCATCTCTCCCTTTAAATAACCTATCAGTTCTGGCACACCGAGTGTGCGCATAATCGGCAGTTCGTTTGAAAGTTTTCGTGCATGTAGCGCACGAATTTCATCCAATGCATTGTCTTCCATCATCATGTCAAAACGCGCATTGATACGTGCATATTGCTGCGCCCTGTCGCGCACCACGCCCTGTACATGAAACCTAGCGTCAGGAAAGGCACGTGTTGGTGGCATGGCGAGCCATGTGGAGAGAGGTGTGCCTGTGTGTGCAAATACCTCAGCGGCACGAAGGATACGTTGTGCATCGTTAGGTTTGAGTTTTGCAGCCGTGACAGGGTCAATGTTTTGTAGCCACGTATGAAGT
Organism: Rickettsiales bacterium; assembly: GCA_036770365.1. Taxonomy (GTDB): domain Bacteria; phylum Pseudomonadota; class Alphaproteobacteria; order Rickettsiales; family UBA998; genus DAIPJH01. Next base: position 26,656 of record DAIPJH010000010.1, on the reverse strand, counting down.
GGAATGCTGCCTTCTTCTGCCACACGTTCACGCAATTTTGTGCGTATTTTAGGGTTTATCTCAGGAATTTGTGCCATCCCATCTATCAAGCTTTTAAGATACATGCCTGTGCCGCCCACCAAGATGGGTAGTTTCCCGCAAGCTATACAATTCTTGATTTCTTTGGAAACCAGTTCAACCCATAATGCTGCCGTGCAGTGATTCGCGCCGTCTAAGATGCCGTAAAGCTTGTGAGGTACACGTGCTTCATCTTCTTCTGTGGGGCGGGCGGTGATGATGCGTAAATCACGGTATATCTGCATGGAGTCTGCATTGAGAATGACAGCGTTTTGTTTTTGTGCAACGTCCATTGCTAGCGCGGATTTTCCGCTTGCGGTTGCGCCTGTAATTACCAATATATCAAAGTGTTTTTCAGTCATTGTAGGCAATTACCCAAAACGCTTACACATCGTATCAAAAGATTCTAGACCTTTTTGTGGGCCGAGCGCGGTGACGCTGAGTTTGTTGTCGTTGGCAAATTGTGTTGCGAGTCTCTTGATGTCAGTGAGTGTGATCGCATTTATAATCTGCGTCAGAGCTTCTGCGGTTTTATATTCGTTGTATACCAGTAAATGTCGTCCTAGCCATTCGGTTACAGACGAGGTATTTTCTTTTGCCATTAAGAGAGAGGCGCGGTGCTGTTTCTTAGCGCGGTTTAGTTCTTCTTCGGTCACGGTTTCAGCGAGGCGTAGGACTTCACCACATAGCACAGGTACAAGTTCATTTACATGTTCTTCAGCGGTGGCGGCATAGAGTGAAAATACACCAGCATCGTCACATGCTGAGACCATGCTTTGGACGTGATACGCAAGTCCACGCTTCTCGCGTACCTCTTGAAACAGGCGCGAGGACATGCCGCCGCCGAGAATGATGGAGAGTAGTTGCAAAACGTAATAATCAGGGTGATGGACGCTGCCACATTCCCAACCTATCAAGAGGTGAAGTTGTTCAAGGTCGCGTGTGACACGCTTGTCTCCGCCTTTATAGACGGCTTGCTCTGGTTTTGGCATACGCGGACGGGCATGAAAATTCAAATGTTCTTTGGTGAGTGTGACTAGCTCATTATGGCTGAGATTGCCTGCGGCAGTCACCACGATTTTTTCAGGATGATAAAAACGTTCCATCCATCCTGCCATGTCATTTTGCGTAAATCGTGCGATATTCTCAGGTTTACCAAGAATGGATCGTCCAATTGCTTGATGTGGGAAGGCGGTGTCTTGGAATATATCAAAGACCAAATCATCTGGGGAATCATTGTGCATGGCGATTTCTTGTAAAATCACGCCGCGCTCGCGCTCTAATTCATCTTCGGCAAAGGTTGAGTTGAGTAAAATATCGCCTAAAATATCCACCGCTGTTGGCAGTTCTTCTTTAAGGACTTTGGCGTAATAGACGGTTTGCTCGGCGGAAGTATAGGCGTTGCCATGCCCACCAATATCATCAAATGTTTCTGCAATCGCGCGTGCATCACGTTTTTTTGTTCCTTTGAATGCCATATGCTCTAGCATATGCGCAAGTCCGTTTTCGTTTTCTGTTTCGTATCTTGCGCCTACATCCACTGAGACGGCAACAGCAACGGTTTCGACATGGGGCATCGTTTCGGTGGCGATACGAAGTCCGCTGGGTAGCGTGGTGAGTTGATAACTCATGCGACATGTTCCATGATATAGCGTTTGATAGCCTCTTCTGTAGCAGGAAGAATGGTTTGACGCTCTGGTTTTTTGAATAAATCATCCAAATGAGATGGAAGTTTAGGTTCGATACCGCAAGCTTGTTTCACTGCCGCAGGAAATTTCGCAGGATGTGCGGTGGCGAGTGTGACGATAGGAAGTTCTGGGTGGCGGCGGCACTCTAGCGCAGCACGTACGCCAATAGCAGTGTGTGGATCAAGCATTTCACCTGTACTCATCCAGATTTCGCGCATACAGGCGAGGGTGGTGATATCATCGACGCTGTAAGCCGAAAACTCACGTTTTAGTGCTGCATGTGGCGCGGTTTCCAGTGTGAAACGACCATGTTGTTTGAGATTGTCCATCAGTGTGTTCACGCTGCGCGCATCATGATGGTAAAGGTCAAACAGCAGGCGTTCAAAATTGCTCGATACTTGAATATCCATGCTTGGGCTTAAGGTTGGCAGCACCTCGTCTGTGCCATAAGTACCTGTATTATAACAACGCGTGAGAATATCATTTTTGTTAGATGCAATGATTAAATCTGCGATTGGTAGTCCCATGCGTTTAGCGAGGTATCCCGCATAAATATCACCGAAATTACCCGTTGGGACAGAAAAGGCGATGGATTTTGCTGGGCTTCCGAGTGAAAGTGCGGCATAGAAATAATAGACGACTTGCGCGAGGATGCGTACCCAGTTAATCGAATTGACTGCGCCGAGCGGGTGTTTGCTGCGGAAGGGTTCATCAATAAACAGGCTTTTGACGATACGTTGGCAATCATCAAAATTACCTTCCACTGCAATGCAATGGACGTTTTTATCGGAGACCGTAGTCATTTGGCGGCGTTGTACGTCGGAAACGCGACCATGTGGGAACAAGATGACAATATCCATCGCATCACTGCCGCGACAACCAGCAATCGCGGCTGAACCCGTATCGCCTGAGGTTGCGCCGAGTACGACCAATTTTTGACCACGTTTTTTGAGGGTATAATCCATCAAACGTCCAAGAAATTGCAGCGCGAAATCTTTAAACGCAAGCGTTGGGCCATGGAAAAGCTCTAATACCCATTCGCGTGTATCAATTTGTTTGAGTGGTGCAATCGCCGCGTGACGGAACTCACTATAGCTGGCATTGAGCAAATTTTTGAGGGTTTTTTCGTCAATCGCGTCACCAATGAATGGCTGTAAAATCGTATAAGCTAGTTCGGTGTAATTCATGCTCGCCATTGCGGCAATCTCAGCGGTGGTAAAACTCGGCAATGTTTCCGGCACATACAGCCCGCCGTCCGAAGCCAGCCCCGCCAGCACCACATCATCAAAACCCAAAACAGGCGCATTCCCGCGCGTAGATATATATTTCATTGTCACAACTCATATTGGCTTGTCATTCCAGCGCAGGCTGGAATCTCATAAAGTTTGCAAATGGATACCAGCTTTCGCAGGTATGACAAGGGAAAACTCCACACAAAAAATATTCTAAGGATTGAAATACTATAAAGTCGTACTACATGCTTTGCTAATGTAATGAAATAGGAGATTGAAATGAATGATGATGAATTAATAGCTTATTTAGGTGAACATGCTGATATTAAAGAATATCATGTTGTAGTTCGAGAAGTTAAGTTGTTCTTGAATGTTGGACATGAAAGTTTCTTTCCAAGTATTATTATAAAAATATCTAGGTTTAAGAATTTGTTTTTTCATGAAATAAGTCATGCAGTGCAAACACCTGAACAGATTGCCCCATATCATACAAGTCGCAATGGATTTGCTACTGAGCAAGAAGCATTGAGTGAAGCAATTAAAGCAACAAATTTTTATATTAGAATTGCTATAAAAAACGGTCACTTGCCAAGTGATGATTGGTTAGTTCCAAATAAAGATTTTTAAGGTTAGACGACTATATACAGGGCTGGATTGTTTCGTGCCTCGCAATGACGTGAGGGGTAGAGCTATGGTAGATACCGCGTCTTTAAATGTGCAATATAATCCGCTGAATCGAGTGGTTTGCCTGTTGCCTGAATCAGGGTTTCCTGCATAGACTGGCTTGATGCTTTAGCATGAATGTTCTGATTTAGCCAGTTTCTCGTGGGGGTGAAATTGCCTGTGGTGAGTTGTGCATCTAGTTCTTTGTTTTCGCTGCGAAGCGTATTCATCAGTTGGGCGGCAATCATTGCGCCGAGCGTGTAGGTTGGGAAATAGCCGATTGCGCCTTCGGGCCAGTGAATGTCTTGTAGGCAGCCGTTGGCATCGCTGTCGGGGTGAATGCCGAGTAGATGTTCTTGCATATCAGCCCATGCTGCGGGCAAATCTTTTACTTGTAGGTCACCACTGAGCAAGGCTTTTTCCAAGCGGTAGCGTAGGATGATATGGGTCGGATAAGTTACCTCATCGGCACTCACACGAATCAGGCTGCGCTTTACATGGGTGATGTTGTGATAGAGCGCGTCAGGGGTAATGTCTAAGCCAAGTATGGTGTGCATCAGCGGTGCAAGGTAGGCACAAAAGGCAGGTGATTGCGCGAGCTGCATTTCGATAAAGAGCGATTGGCTCTCATGCATGCTCATGCCACGTGCTTGCCCGACAGGTTGCTTGCGCCATGTATGTGGCAATCCTGCTTCATAGAGTGCGTGACCTGTTTCATGAAGTACGCCATATAAGCTCTCAGTTACATCATGGGGATTGTAGCGGGTGGTAATGCGAATATCGTCTGGTACGCCGCCGCAAAAAGGGTGGGTGCTGGTATCAAGGCGACCTGAGTCAAATGGAAAACCTAAATCTTTCATGATGCGGTGCGCGAGTTTTTTTTGTTTGGATTGGGCTGCACTTACATGAGGTGCGGCATGTGGGTTAGCGGCTTGGGTTTCAATCACTTGATGGATGAAATTAGGCAAGAATGCTTCAAGATTTGCAAATAAAATGTCGATATCTGCACTGCGGGTGGTGGGGTCGTAGCTGTCGAGCAATGCATCATAGGGTGATAAACCAAGTGCGTCCGCTTTCGCGGCGGCGACTTGTTTTGTGAGTCCGATCATTTTTTCTAAGGTCGGGGCGAAGCTGTTAAAATCATTATTCTTGCGCGCACTGCGCCAGATGCGCTCACTCTCAGAGGCGGTTTTGGCAACTGCTTCAACCAGTGCGGCATCTAAGCAATTTTCATGAGTGTAGCGATGGTGCATTTCATGCAAATTGGCGCGTTGCCAGTCATCTAAATTGGAGGTTTCTGCCTGTGCTTGCGCGAGTAAATCACCTAATTTTGTGCTGGTGATGATGGCGTGGGATTGACCTGCGAGCCATGCAAGCTGGTCACTGCGAAGCTCTACAGAATGCTCAGGCAATGACACAGCAGCGTCCCAATGCAGGATTGCTGCGATACCATCAATACGGTTCATTTCAGCGAACTGCGCTTCAAGCTGCGCGTAAGCGGAGGGTTTAGTTGCCATGGCGTTTGGCTTTTCGTGCGTAGATGATGCTCATGACGACGATTGAGATGCCAATACCGAACCATGTGAGGGCGTAACCAAGATGGTCATTGCGTAGGGTAATGATGCCGCTGGATGGGACAGGCAAAGTCTCAGGATTTTGTTCACCAATGACATCGCCAGAAAGAGGGTATAATTCTACACCTGCAACCTTGCTGATGGTAGGGATATCGCGCCAGAACCACATGTTTTTTGCAGGTTGGTTATCAGGCGTGAAGCTTGTGTGATCCTTATCACTACGTAGCATGAAGGTTACGGTTTGTATCCCTTCTGCTAGTGATTTTGGGCGTTTGTTTAATTCTTTTTTCTCTGTAGGTATCCATCCGCGATTGAGTAAAATGATAGTGCCATCTGTGGTCTTAAAAGGGGTGAGGAGATGATAGCCTAGTTTGCCTTTGAAGTAGCGTACAGCGAGGTGGATTTCTTTGTTATTTAAGAATGTACCGTTTAAGCGATAACGTGAAAAATTATCGTGGAGAGAGAGTGTCTCCTTGGCGGGAAGTGTGGTGAGCGGTTCAGCTTTTGCAGCTGTGTCAAGCGACGCGATTAGTGCCTCTTTCCAGTGTAAACGCTGGATTTGCCATGCACCAAGATAAAACATAGTGGTGGCCATAAAAGCTGCAAAAAGCAGAAAATAGAGAGGCTTGCGTGTCTGGGTCATGGCGTGAATTACAATCAGGATTTGTTAAGACGCTTGGTGTGATATTGCGATGCAAGCAACGCAGCCTTAAAGATACGCAAAGTCAGGATGGAAGCAACAAGAATCAGTGGAATCCATAGTAGAGCGTGTACCCAAAACGGCGGTGAGAAGGCGAGTTCGACGACCCCAGCGAGGGCGGTAATGATGCCGCCAACAAGGACAATCGCAAGAAAAGCAGGGCCGTCTCCAGTATCAAGTTCGCTTAAGTTTAGCTGACAGTGTGGACACGCTTCCACAATATCAAGAATATTGTGGAAGACATGTCCGATGCCACAGCGTGGGCAAACGCCGTGAATACCTGCATATAACAGGGAAATAGGAGGCGGGTTATCCACTTACGCGCCGCCCCACCAGTAAACAAAGATAAAGAGGAATAACCACACCACGTCGACAAAATGCCAATACCATGCAGCAAATTCAAATCCAAGGTGACCTTCTTTAGAAAGTGTACCGCGAAGAGCGCGGATTAAGCAGATAGCTAGAAAGATTGTTCCAATGAGGACGTGTGCGCCGTGAAAGCCTGTTGCCATGTAGAAACTTGAGGCATAGACACCTTCAGTGAATTTGAAGGTGGCGTGATGGTATTCAAAGGCCTGTAGACTTGAGAAGATTGCACCAAGAATCACGGTGATGGTCAGGCCAGTAATGAGACCTTTGCGATTTCCCTCTAGTAGTGCGTGGTGCGCCCACGTTACGGTCGTACCAGAAAGAAGTAGAATTAATGTGTTGATGAAGGGAATATCCCACGCATCCATCGTGACAATGCCTTTTGGAGGCCAGATGCCATTCGCAATTGCCCAGACATCTTCAAGCGGAAGTTTAGGATAAAGGCTTGCATTGAAAAATGCCCAAAAGAACGCCACAAAAAACATTACTTCTGAGGTAATGAACAACACCATACCAAAGCGTAGCCCTTTACGCACAATGGGGGTATGAAATTTGCCATGGATACCTTCATGAATAACCGTTTTCCACCAGACGAACATACATCCAAGCACTCCAGCAAAGCCCGCCACAAGCATGGGTAGACCGTAGCTATGCTGATGTAGGTACGAAGCTGTACCAAAGGCTAGCACCAACAGAGACATGGCACTAAGAAATGGTAGTGGGCTTGGATCGACCAAATGGAAATCATGTTTTTGTGTGTTTGCCATAAAAAGCCTCTTAGTTGGATTTGGGTGTGTTGTTGGTGGATTTAAAAAAACTATACGATAAGGTGACATTATGAAGATTACGTAAATTCTTATTATCGTTAATACTTGGGTCGATATAGAACGAAACAGGGAGTTTTACGGTTTCATTGGGGGCTAGAGTTTGTTCTTGGTAACAAAAACATTCTGTTTTGACAAAATATGCACCCATTTCATGGGGCGTGACATTGAAAGTGGAATTACCCACTATAGGACTAGGTGATGTATTGTGAATTTCAAAAAAAATGAGCTGCGGTTCACCGACTTTAAACGTAATGTTTTTTTGCAGAGGTTTGAATGTCCATGGAAGGTTGGGTGCAACATCAGTGTTGAAATCGAGTGTCATCATGCGCGGTATAGCAAGAAGAGAGGTGAGAGTTTGTTGTGTTGAGGCGTTACGCGTAGTGCCACCAAAGCCTGTTTTTTCACAAAATAGGCGATAAAGTGGTACAGAAGCGTAGCTAAGCCCAATCATTGCGGTGAGTACCAGCAAAAGGAGAAATGCTATTTTTTTATTTTTAGCATGAGGGATAAGCGAGACGGTGATGGTCATAATGTTGCCTTTAGTAAGGTAACACCGTAAAGAATTGCCACTAGGCCAATCAAGGCGGCAAATAAGATAAGGTTCTTTGTGCGTTGCTGCGTGTGACGAGGTGTTATGGGCATGTGTTTCTCCTAGCTTTTAAATATGAGGGGACTCAAGTGATAGCCCAATAAGGCACGATCAATCATGAGCATAGTTAACACACCAAATAGATAAAGAATTGAGAAACCAAACATTTTCATTGCAGTTTTTGGATCATCAGAACGTATCACACGCAGATTATGCCAGATAAACATACCGCCGAGTGCGAGTGCGCTTACACCATACACGCTACCTGACGTGTTGATGATGCAAGGCAGTAATGTGGTTACAACCAACGCAAGGGTATAAAAGAGCATTTGGCGTTTAGTAGATGGAAGACCTGCGGTTACGGGCATCATAGGGATATGGGCGGTGCGGTAATCATCATTGCGGTAAAGAGCTAACGCCCAAAAATGTGGTGGTGTCCAGAGGAAGATGATAAGGAAATAGATAATAGGTTCAAAGGTGAGAGAATGTTCTACAGCAAGCCAGCCAATCATTGGTGGAAATGCGCCTGCTGCACCGCCAATGACGATGTTTTGGGGGGTATGGCGTTTGAGAATCATCGTATAGAAATGGGCATAAAACCAGATGGCAAAACCAAGTAATGCGGCGGCGTCCCAGCCGACGGCAAGTCCTAGAATACCGACAGAAAAGAGGCTGAGAAATAGTCCAAGAAACAGTGCATCATCCGCAGCAATTTTCCCCGCAGGGATGGGACGTTCTTTCGTACGGCGCATGATGGTATCAATGTCGCGGTCGTACCACATATTTAATACCGCTCCTGCACCAGAACCAAGCGCGATGCATAGTACAGTTACAGCTTGAAGGAATGGGTGAAGTGAATGTGGTGCGAGTAGCATTCCCGTAATTGCAGAAAACACTACGAGTGACATTACCCCTGGTTTGAGTAGGGTGATGTAATCGTTCACAGAAGATTGAAGCAGCGTAGTCGTCTCTACGCTGCTAAAATCAAGTTCTTGTGATGTGATGGCTGCTGCGCTCACGAGGATTATCCTTTGAATTTAGGTTGTTCCTCAAAGGTATGGAATGCAGGAGGTGAAGAAATCGACCATTCAATGGTTTTTGCGCCTTCACCCCAAGGGTTGTTTCCCGCCTTGCGTTTTTTCGCAAACATTTCAAATACCACATAGAGAAAGAATAATGCACCAAACCCAGCAATATAAGAACCAATCGATGACCAGTAGTTAAAGCCAGCATAGGCATCTGGATAATCTGGAATACGACGAGGCATCCCCGCAAGACCCAAGAAATGTTGCGGGAAGAAGGTGAGGTTTGTACCCACAAACATAATCCAGAAATGAATCTTGCCGAGGGTTTCATTATATTGGTAGCCTGACATTTTTCCGATCCAATAATAGAATCCTGTGAATACGCCAAACAATGCACCCAACGACATAGCGTAATGGAAGTGCGCTACGACGTAATAGGTGTCCTGCATTGGAATATCGACCGCAGAGTTCGCAAGTACAATTCCTGTGACACCGCCAACGGTGAAGAGGAAAATAAAGCCAATCGCAAACACCATAGGGGTCTTGAACTCTATCGAACCACCCCACATCGTTGCGATCCATGAAAAGATTTTAACCCCTGTTGGCACTGCAATCACCATGGTTGCGAGCATGTAATATGCACGAGTATCAATGTCTAAACCAACGGTGAACATATGGTGCGCCCATACCACGAAGCCAAGTAAACCAATGATGCTCATCGCAGAGACCATCCCCATATAACCGAAAATTGGTTTTTTAGAGAAGGTTGAAACTACTTCGCTGACAATTCCAAACGCAGGAAGAATCAAGACGTAAACTTCAGGATGACCGAAAAACCAGAAGAGATGCTGGAACAACACAGGGTCACCGCCGCCTGCCGGATCAAAGAAATGCGTACCGAAATTACGGTCAGTGAGCAACATGGTAATCGCACCGCCAAGTACGGGGAGTGATAGTAAAAGCAAGAATGCTGTGAGCAAAATAGACCATACGAATAAAGGCATTTTGAACAAGGTCATGCCTGGTGTACGCATGTTGAAGATAGTCACAATAAAGTTAATCGCACCAAGAATTGAAGAAATACCTGCTAAATGCAGTGAGAAAATTGCTAAATCTACCGCCATACCAGGGTGAGATTGGGTGGTGCTTAGAGGTGGATAAAGTGTCCAGCCTGTGCCTGCACCTTCATCAATAAAACCCGCACCGAATAAGAGTAAAATTGCAGGAATCAACAGCCAAAAGCTGATATTGTTCAGGCGAGGAAACGCCATGTCAGGTGCGCCAATCATAACAGGCACGAACCAATTTGCAAAGCCACCAATTAATGCAGGCATAATCATGAAAAAGACCATGAGTAGTGCGTGTGCAGTGACAAAGGTATTGTACATTTGATAGTTGCCGTGAAAGAATTGATCTCCTGGAGTCATCAATTCTGCGCGAAGTGCAATCGAAAAGGCAGCTCCAAGCAGCCCTGCAAACACTGCGAAGATGAGGTACATTGTACCAATGTCTTTGTGGTTGGTGGAATATAACCAGCGTTTCCAGCCTGTTGGCGTGTTGTGGTGATGTGCGTCCGCGTGGCTCATAAAATCCTCTTACAAATATAATAGCGAGCTTAAATGTTATAATAATGCTTATTTTTTCTCAAGCGCAGCGGGAGCGGGAGTGCTTGCTGTGGGTAGAGAAGGAAGCGGTGCGTCAGGAGAAGCGTTTTCTAGGTCAGCAATGGCAAAATTGCCTGTTTTTGCACGGGCAACCCATTGTTTGTAAACATCTTTAGAAACAGCATGAAGTTCAATAGGCATGAAGCCGTGTTGTGGACCGCAAAGTTCAGAACATTGACCGTAATAAACACCTTCTTTTTCGACCTTAAACCATGTTTCGTTGAGGCGACCAGGAACGGCATCCTGTTTGATACCGAAGGATGACATCGCCCAGCTATGAATCACGTCTGAAGAGGTAAGTTGAACGCGAACGACTGTATCTACTGGCACGACGATAGGGGTGTCGGTGGTGAGTAAACGAGGTTCACCAGATTTTAATTCCGCATCTTTTTTGATGTAGGACTGATAGCTAATGCCAGAATCAGGGTATTCATAGCCCCAATACCATTGATAGCCTGTAACTTTCAAAGTCATCTCAGGGTCTTTGACTTCGCCCATAAAATAATGCAGGCGTAGGGACGGAATCGCAATAGAGACTAAAATAATGATTGGTAGGACGGTCCAGATGACTTCAATCAGGGTATTATGTGTGGTTTTGCTAGGTTTTGGATTACGTTTCGCGCTGAATTTGTAGCAGGTATAGGTAAGTAAAATAACGACAAAGACACTGACAATAATCGCCCATGCGGTAACATAATCATAGACACCTACGAGTTGTTTCATGGTTGGTGTTACTGCTTCTTGAAAATTTGTTTGCCACGGCTTTGCCAAGCCTAGTCCTTTGGTCGCTTCTTCGGCTGCGGCATTGAAGGATAATGCGCCGGCGACAAAAAAGCTAGAAAGCGCAGAAAACAGGCGTAAAGACATATAAATAATCCTCGTCTTTTGACTTTTGTTAAGGAGTCTATGTTGCGAGTGCGTAATAAACTCAAAAATTTTAATACTAAAGTCTGCCTATAAGCGAACATAGCACGCTTGTAAAGCCAGTTGTGTTGGGTTATCACCAAGATACAAACACAAGCCCTGAAAAAGGTATCTTTCATGACACAATCCGCCCCTATTATTCGTGATATTATGCAACATGCTGGCATTGATGAGCAAAAGACACGAAATATTGTTTCTGATGCGCTTCATGGCATGGATGATGGGGAATTGTTTTTGGAATATGCGCAGTCTGAGAGCATCGTTTTCGATGATGGGCGTGTTAAAAATGCTAGTTTTAATACGTCACAAGGGTTTGGACTCCGCTCAGTTTACGGCGAAACTGAAGGGTTTGCACATTCAAGTCTGATTGATGAAGCGGCGATCTCGCGTGCAGCGAATACGGTAAGTAGCATTGTGCGTGATGGGATATCATCGCAAACTGTACCGTTGATTCCAAATCATGCACCAAAGCCGCTTTATGAGGCGGTCAATCCTATTCATGAAGTGGGATTTTCAGATAAAATTGAGTTACTTGCCAAAATGGATGCCTACTTGCGTTCAAAAGAATCACGCATCAAGCAGGTATCTGCTTCTGTTTTTGGTGAAATTCAGGTGGTGGAAATCATGCGCCGTGAGGGTGAGCGTTTGCGTGATACGCGTCCACTGGTGCGCCTCAATGTGTCGGTGGTGGTTGAGCAAGATGGGCGTATGGAGTCAGGTTCATCAGGCGCAGGTGCGCGCTGTGGTTATGCAGAATATATCGCAGATGCGCAGTGGAAAGCGCAGGCGGATGAGGCGTTGCGTCGGGCGTTGGTGAATCTTGAAGCCAAGCCTGCGCCAGCGGGAGAGTTTCCCGTGGTGTTGGGTTCGGGCTGGTGTGGTGTGTTGTTGCATGAAGCGGTAGGGCATGGCTTGGAGGGTGATTTTAATCGTAAAGGTACGTCGGCATTCTCAGGGTTAGTTGGGCAACAAGTCGCTGCTAAAGGGGTGACCGTGGTCGATGACGGTACGCTCTATGGTCGCCGTGGGTCGTTGACGATTGATGATGAGGGAACGCCTACGGATTATACCGTGTTGATTGAGGATGGCATTTTGAAAGGCTATATGCAAGATCGTATGAATGCACGTTTGATGGGTGTGTCTGTGACGGGTAATGGTCGTAGAGAATCTTACGCGCATGTGCCAATGCCGCGCATGACCAATACCTATATGCTCGCAGGTAATGCGACACGCGAAGAGATGATTTCGTCAGTTAAGCGCGGTGTATACGCTGCTAATTTTGGCGGTGGTCAGGTCGATATTACTTCAGGAAAATTCGTGTTCTCTGCATCCGAAGCTTATATGATTGAAGACGGAAAAATTACCCATCCAATTCGCGGTGCAACCTTGATTGGTAACGGGCCGGAAGTGATGAAGCGCATCACTGCGATAGGCAATGATCTTGCCCTTGATGATGGGGTTGGTACGTGCGGTAAAGGCGGGCAAAGTGTGCCTGTCGGTGTTGGTCAGCCATCACTCTTGATTGAGAGCATGACGGTGGGGGGGACACAGGTTTAGTTCAGTCCTAGCACATCCAGCATGGTGTAAAGACCATTGGGTTGTTTATTTGCCCATAGGGCTGCTTTAATTGCACCGCGCGCGTAGATTTCGCGGGAGCTGGCTTTATGGGTGAGTTCCAAGCGTTCGCCCATACCCGCAAAAGTGACAGTGTGATCGCCGACGACATCGCCACCGCGAAGGGTGGCGAAACCGATTGAGCCACGCTCCCGCGCTCCCGTAATACCGTCACGCGCACGGACTTCTACGTCATTTAACTTAACACCACGACCTTTGGCGGCGGCGCGACCAAGTCCGAGTGCAGTGCCAGAAGGCGCGTCCGCTTTGTAGCGGTGGTGCATTTCGACGATTTCAATATCAAAATCTTCATCCAAAATACCTGCAACCTGCTCAACCATTTTCATGAATAAATTGACGGCGATGCTCATATTGGGTGCGTGAACGATACGCGCTTTTTGTGCGAGCGCATGCAATGCCTCAAGCTGGTCTGGCTCAAAACCTGTGGTGCCGCAGATATGGACTTTGTTCAAATCTGCGCAAGCTTGTGCGATGGCGAGCGAATATTCAGGGACGGTAAAATCAATCACGCCGTCTGCTTTGGCGAGTAGGGTGCGAATATCCTCATGGATTTCGCCGCCGAGATGACCATAGAGTTGATTCGCATTAGCATGGTTACCTGCGAGTGCAGAGCCGCCAATGAGCGTAACATGCTTGTCTGCTGCTACTGTATGCATCAATGTTTGCCCCATGCGTCCTGTGCAGCCTGCGATGACGAGTTTCATAAAATTTCCTTTGATTCTCTCCCGCTTCGCACTCCTGTGCGTTGCTCGAGCCTAACGCCTTCGGCGACTAACGGGATAGGACTCCTATCCTTACTTTGTCTCATTGTAATTCTTATTAATTACTATTCTTTCAAATCTTCCCAAAATTCACGCATTCTATCAAAAAAGCCTGATGATTCTGGACTATAGGTTGCTTCACCGCCGCCTGCTTTGTCAAATTCTTTGAGTAAATCTTTTTGTTTTTTGTTGAGTTTGACAGGAGTCTCGACGCTGACATGGATATACATATCACCTCTTGCTTGTGAGCGCAGTACAGACATGCCCTTACCGCGTAGGCGGAATTGGTGTTCGTTCTGTGTACCTTCTGGGATGGTGACTTTGACTTTTGTGCCATCAATGGTGGGGACTTGAATCGTGCCGCCGAGTGCTGCCGTGACCATTGAAATAGGGACTGTGCCATGAATATTTGCGCCGTCGCGTTTGAAAAATGGATGGGGTTTGAGCGAGAGGAAGATGTAGAGATCTCCTGCTGGCCCGCCTCTAAATCCAGCTTCGCCTTCACCGCTTAAGCGAATGCGTGTGCCTTCTTCCACGCCAGATGGGATGCTGACCGATAAGGTTTTGTCTTTACGGACAGAGCCAGAACCCGCACATTTTTTGCAAGGTTTTTCGATGACCTTGCCATTCCCTTGACAGGTTGAGCAGGGGCGTTCAATGGTGAAGAAACCTTGCTGCATCCGCACTGCGCCGCGTCCATTACAGGTTGAACAGGTCGCTGGTGTAGAACCTTTTTCACCACCAGTACCGCTGCAATCATCACATCCAACGGAGGTGGTGATGGTAATTTGGCGTTGGATACCCTTGAAGGCATCTTCCATCGAGATTTGTAGGTTGTAGCGTAGGTCTGCACCGCGTTGTGCTCCCCCTCGTCCGCCGCCGTTGCCCCCGCCGTTGCCGCGACGACGTCCACCACCTGTAAATTCACTGAAGAGGTCATCAAAAATATCAGAAAAATTGCCAGAGAAGTCAAAACCAGATGCACCTGCGCTTGCTCCGCTGCCCATACCACCACTAAAGGCATCATGACCATAACGGTCATAGGCGGCGCGTTTCTCAGGATCTTTAAGAACGTCATACGCTTCATTGATTTCTTTAAACTTTTTTTCAGCCTCAGGGTTATCAGCGTTGCGGTCAGGGTGATGTTGCATTGCCAGTTTGCGAAAGGCTTTTTTCATTTCGTCAGCATCGGCGGATTTAGAAACCCCAAGAATTTCGTAATAATCTCTTTTGCTCATAGCGGTGTATCTTTACAGTGAAAGTCATGAACGTAAGGCAGGATTCAAGAAAACTCAAACCCTGCCTTACCTTGATTCGTTCTTTTAAAAACCTAGTTTTTATCGTCACGTACTTCTTCAAAATCAGCATCAAGCACATCTGGCTCGCTCGAAGCAGATGATGCATTTTCGCTTCCTGCTTCTCCAGCGGCTTCTTTTGCTTGTTGAGCTTTGTAAATATCTTCACCAATTTTCATGACAGCTTCTGTCAAAGTATCTGACTTTTCTGTAATGGTTTCTTGATTGTCGCTGTTGAGTGCATCACGTAAAGCACTGATGGCAGACTCAACGGCAGCTTTATCCGCCGCCTTGATGATGCCACCATGTTCTTTGAGGTTGCGCTCTGCCTCGTGAATCATGCCTTCAGCTTTGTTTTTGGTCTCGATCAGCTCGCGGCGTTTTTTATCTTCGCTCGCATTTGCTTCTGCGTCTTTGACCATTTTTTCAATATCAGCATCTGACAAGCCACCTGAAGCTTGGATACGGATTTGTTGTTCTTTGCCAGTTGCTTTGTCTTTTGCTGATACATTGACGATACCATTTGCATCAATATCAAAGGTAACTTCGATCTGCGGCATCCCTCGCGGTGCGGGAGGAATTCCGACGAGATCAAACTGGCCAAGTATTTTGTTGTCTGCCGCCATTTCGCGTTCACCTTGGAACACGCGGATGGTCACTGCGGTTTGACTATCATCAGCGGTGGAGAAGGTTTGCGATTTTTTGGTTGGGATAGTGGTGTTACGGTCAATTAAGCGTGTAAAGACGCCACCGAGCGTTTCAATACCAAGTGATAGTGGCGTCACATCGAGCAAAAGAACGTCTTTGACTTCGCCGCGTAGTACGCCACCTTGAATCGCCGCACCCATGGCGACGACTTCATCAGGGTTTACGCCTTTGTGTGGTTCACGACCAAAAAATTCTTTTACCTTTTCAATGACTTTTGGCATACGGGTCATCCCGCCGACCAAAATTACTTCGTCGATGTCTTTTGCGGTAAGACCTGCATCTTTCAGTGCATCACGGCAAGGCTTCATTGTGCGCTCAACCAACTCATCAACCAAGCTTTCAAGTTTAGCGCGGGTGAGTTTGATGTTCAAATGCTTAGGACCTGATGCGTCTGCGGTGATGAATGGTAGATTCACTTCAGTTTGTTGGGTGGATGAAAGCTCGATTTTTGCTTTCTCCGCCGCTTCTTTCAGGCGTTGTAGCGCAAGTTTATCCTTACGTAGATCAATGCCTTGATCTTTTTTGAACTCATCCGCCAAGAAATCAATGATGCGATGGTCAAAATCTTCGCCGCCAAGGAAGGTATCGCCGTTGGTAGATTTAACTTCAAAGACGCCATCACCAATCTCAAGTACCGAGACGTCAAACGTACCACCACCTAAGTCGTAGACCGCGATGGTCTTGCCTTCTTCTTTATCTAGACCATATGCCAGTGCCGCTGCGGTAGGTTCGTTGATGATACGCAGCACTTCAAGGCCCGCAATTTTACCTGCATCTTTGGTGGCTTGACGTTGTGCATCATTAAAATAGGCAGGGACAGTAATCACTGCTTGGGTTACGGTTTCACCTAGGTAACTTTCTGCGGTTTCTTTCATTTTTTGTAAAATGAAGGCTGATACCTGGCTTGGAGAATATTTCTCATTACGTGCTTCTACCCACGCGTCACCATTATCTGCTTTGACGATTTTGTATGGGACGAGTCCAATATCTTTTTGCGTCGTTTTGTCGTTAAAGGTACGACCAATCAAACGTTTGATTGCGAATAAAGTATTTTCGGGATTGGTCACCGCTTGGCGTTTTGCAGGGTGACCTACGAGACGTTCTCCATCTTCTGCAAAGGCAACAATAGAAGGAGTTGTACGCATCCCTTCAGAGTTTTCAATGACCTTTGCTGTTTTGCCGTCCATAATAGCAATACAGCTATTGGTCGTGCCGAGATCGATTCCGATGACTTTGCTCATATGTTGTTTCCTTTTTTAGTTCTTGATGTTTTTGAGTATGAGTGAATCATCACTCACATGCTATGCCATGCGATATATGGAAGCTGGAGAGAGATTTCAATAGTGAGGTGTGAATTTTTATTCAGTCTTTACTTTTAAGAGACCTGAAACCTCACCACTACAGCCGTCGAAAGTAACAATGCTATAATTTTTGTCGTCTTTACGTAGTAGCATGCGTACGGTATTATTTTCAATTGTGGCGGAGACGGGATTGCCATAACCTTTGATTTCCATTACCTTATCTTTTAAGCAGGCAGTCTGTGTTGCATTGAGAGGATTTTTATCGCCTAATTTGCCGCTAGCAATTAAAAAAAGTAGGATAGAACCACCAAGTAAAACAAGAAAGAGTGATCCTACAAAGAATTTAAGTGCACGATTCTTTGGTTGTTGACGAGTTGGGGATGACATATGACCTCACACAAGATAAACGAAGAACTCAAGTAGCATAGAAGTTGGCAGGATGCAGCAGCAATTTATCATTGAACCAGAAGAAGTTGGAAAACGCTTAGACGCGGTGTTGTCTGCGCGTCTATTAGATATGTCGCGTTCACGGGTGCAGGCGTTGATTGATGCGGGGGATATACTTAAAGATGGGAAGGTAGTTTCTTCGTCACAGAAAGTGAAATTAGGGGACGTTTACCATTTGATTGTGCCGCAAGCGAAGCCTTCCGAAATTCGTGCGGTGGAAATGCCGTTGGAGATTGTGTTTGAAGACGCTGATATGTTAGTGCTTAACAAGCCTGCGGGGCTGACGGTACATCCCGCAGCGGGTAATTACGATAATACCTTGGTCAATGGTTTGCTTGCCTATTGTGGTGATTCGCTTTCAGGTATCGGTGGGGTGGTGCGCCCTGGTATTGTCCACCGCCTTGATAAAGATACTTCAGGGCTAATGGTAGTGGCGAAGCATGATAAGGCGCACCAAGCACTCGCAGCGCAGCTTGCGGATAGAAGTTTGAAGCGTGTTTATCGTGCGTTGGTGTGGGGTTGTCCCTATCCAGCAGAAGGTACGATTGAGGGAGATATTGGGCGTTCACCTAAAGACCGCAAGAAGATGGCGATCGTGACAACGGGCGGACGGGACGCGGTCACGCATTATACGACCCCCCGCGCTTTTGTCTCGTTGGACGGTAAACAAACGGTGGTGCTTTCTGAGGTGGAATGTCGTTTGCAAACGGGGCGTACTCATCAGATTCGTGTGCATATGGCACATCTTGGTCATGCACTCATTGGCGATCCGCTTTATGGCGGCGCGTCGGTGACCTCGCGCTTGTCACGTTGGAATGCTGCTGCCGTGTCACATGAGGCACGTGCTGCGCTTAATGATTTTTCGCGTCAAGCACTTCATGCCAAAGAAATATCCTTTATTCACCCTTCCACGTGTGAGCGCGTCACATTAAGCTGTGATTTTCCTGAGGACTGGAATGTTTTGGTACGTATATTAGAACAAGATCTGTTGATTTCTTAGTTCTAACCTGTTATATATGAGCAATAAGTAATATAATTTTGCTTGAAAAACCACGTGATTTTCTCTATATGTACTGACTCTCGCGTTAGCGAGCTTTGAAAGGATGTCTTGTAGAATGGCTACGACGAAGACCCCCGCATTGCCCGTCCTTGTTGACGGTGGATTTAAGGCTTACTTAAAGCAGATTCGTATTTATCCTGTGCTAGAAGCGGAGGAGGAATACATGTTGGCAAAACGTTGGAGTGAGCATGGTGATTATGATGCTGCACACCGTTTGGTCACGAGTCATTTGCGTTTGGTCGCTAAGATGGCAATGAAATTCCGTGGTTATGGTTTGCCAATGTCGGATTTGGTGGCAGAGGGCAATATTGGGCTGATGCAGGCGGTCAAAAAATTTGATCCTGATAAGGGTTTTCGCCTTTCTACCTATGCGATCTGGTGGATTCGTGCCGCGATTCAAGAATATATTTTGCGCTCATGGTCGCTGGTCAAGGTTGGCAGTAGTGCAGCGCAGAAAAAACTCTTTTTTAATTTGCGTCGTCTAAAACAAGGGTTGCAAGCGGTGGATTCTGGTGATCTGCGTCCAGAGCATGTTGAAGCGATTTCTCAAAAACTAGGCGTTTCTGAGCAGGATGTGGTGGATATGAATCGCCGTATGATTGCGTCTGATCAGTTTTTAGATGCGCCTGTACGCGATGATTCTAATTCAACTTATGGCGATTTGATGCCATCAGGCGAAATTAATCAAGAAGATGCAGTAGTAGAATATCAAGAAACGAGCCGTAAACATGGGATGCTTGTAAAAGCTATGAGTTTGCTTTCGCCACGTGAGCGTGATGTTATCCGCGCACGTCGTCTGCAAGAACCTGCCGCGACATTAGAGGATTTAAGTCAGCAGTTCGGCGTCTCACGTGAACGTATCCGCCAGATTGAGGTCCGCGCCATGGAAAAACTCACCGAGACTGTGACGAAAGAGAACATGGCGGCTTAGTCTTTTTGAGTCCTTACCACTTCCTTACATAACTACTGCGAAGCGATATCGCATCTTTACCCGTGTTCTTCTACTCCTTGCATACGCTGTCTCTGGCAGTGCTAACAAAGATTGGACCATGTTATGAATACGGAACAAGTTAAAGGCAAAGCTGAACAAATCGCTGGCAAACTTAAAGAACATTATGGTCTTGCTAAAGAAGATGCTGAGAAAAAAATCAAAGCACTTGAAGATGCATGCTGCGATGCAAGCAAAGCTGCTTAATTTTCAAGTATGTTGATTGATATATCACCTAGCGATTTTTCTCTCTTGCTGGGTGATATATCTCCCTTTCATTTTATAGCATTTTCACTTTATAATGAGACAATCATGGCTCATTATAAAGTGAAGTATGACTATATATTATAAATAGATATAGTCATACTTCACTCTAAAAACGTCTCGTTTTTAAGTGGAATGACTACAATAGGAGATAGTCATGTTTAATTTTCAAGATTCACCGCTTAGAGCTGATAAAGCACCTCCAAAACTCAACATTGTCCCTACAACGGCACAAAAGCTGAAAGAGCCTGAATATTCACGCGATAAAAGCAAAAACCCAGCTGCTTCTGCGCCCTCTAAAGGCAAGAAATAGTCAATTGATAATATAGAAAATAAGAACTGGGCTTTTGCCCAGTTTTTTCTTTGTAGAAAAAATATTGGAGATAATTATGCGCCGCTTCTTGCTTTCGACAGCCTGCCTTGTATCACTCTCTGCGCCAGCATATGCCGATGACACTGTGCGTAATGAGGATGATAAAGGTATTTTGAATGTCGTCGTCGAAAATGATACCTTTGCTGGTGCTGACCGCGATTATACCAATGGTATACGTTTTTCATGGCTTTCTTCAGAAGAGAATATGCCAAGCTGGACACGCAGCGTAGCGAATGCGCTGCCGCTTGCGGGTGATGGACATAAGCGCATTAGTTTAGCTGCTGGGCAAAGCATGTTTGCGCCTGAGGATTTAACGAGTCGAAATGTCGTTGTCGATCAGCACCCTTATGCTGGTTGGCTGTATGGCTCGGTGGGGATGGTGTCGGATACGGGCAAGACGCTGGATAATGTTGTGTTGACCTTGGGTATGGTCGGCCCTAGTTCTTATGCGGAACAGATACAAAAATTTGTGCATCATGTGACAGACAGTACGCAACCACAAGGCTGGGATAATCAGATTAAAAATGAACCTGGAGTCGTGTTGACTTATGACTATTAAAGATAGCACGCCTGTGCGCGTCCATTTTGTGTGGCCACAAGATGCTTATGAAGTCATTCAATAATGAGGAGTTATCTTATGTTAAATTACATCATCACGTTTTTTATCCTCGCCGTGGTCGCGGCGTTCCTAGGATTTGGCGGCTTGGCAGCGGATTTTGCTGGCATCGCAAAGTTTTTGGCAATGGTTTTTGTGGTTTTGTTTATCGCAAGCCTTGTGTACAGCATCATTACAGGACGCAGTGCGAATCCACCTTTGTAAGAGTGTTAGGCAGCTTTTGCTACCGCGTGGGGAAACGTCTCCATGCGGTAGCCAATACCAGGTTCGGTGGTGATAAAAAGCGGACTTGCAGTATCGCTTTCAATCTTTTCACGAATCTGCCCGATATAGACGCGCAAATAAGTGGTGTCGTCGCTATGTGCCGCGCCCCAGACAGACTTCAGAATTTCTTTGTGGGTCAGCATTTTACCGCGATTAACCATAAAAAAGCGCACCAAATCCATGCGGAGCGTACCGTTTTGAAGTTCTGCATCGCCAGTTTCGCGTATAGCGCAGCTTCGCAGTGATGCGTTGATACGTGCAAGCAAGACATCAATATTGAATGGCTTAGTGACATAATCATTTGCACCAAGATTCAACGCTGAGGTGATTTCTTCATCCAGCGCGCAAGCAGACAGAACAATAATAGGCACTTGTGACCATTCACGGATAGAAGTAATCACCTCTTTTCCGTCCATATCAGGCAGCCCGAGATCCAACAAAACTAGGTCAGGTTTGATAGAGGCGCACATGCGTATAGCTTGCTTTCCTGACAAACTTTCCACAATTTTGAAATGTTCTATATCGAGCAAAATACCCAGCATTTTTTGAATTTGTGGCTCATCATCTACCACTAAGATAGTGTTCTTTTTCTCGTACATCGGAAAACCCTAAAATGTCGGTGAAGCTATCTTCTTAGAACAACAAACTATTGCTTTATTAGCATGATTCTTTGTTTTGGGATACATTTTTCATGAGGGAGGAATAATATGGTGCCGAAGAGAGGAATCGAACCCCCGACCTGATGATTACAAATCAACTGCTCTACCATCTGAGCTACTTCGGCATATCTTATCATTTAAACGCCACAAAAGCTTACGTTAATTGACCGTAAGCATTCTTTTTCTGCTAGCAGAACGGCATTGAAAACGCTTATGCCGTAAATGCTGTGGATAGTCAATGGGGGCAGGAGTAAAAAATCATGATTCTTTGTGCCAAGAACGATGATTTTCTGGTTTGCCGAAATAATAGCCCTGCATGTAATCCACACCCATTTCCATTAAAATCTTGGCGGTTTCACCTGTTTCAACATATTCTGCTACGGCTTTAAGACCAAAACCTTTGGTAAAATCCATGAGTGTGCGTACAAAGAAGCGATTATCGGCGTTGTCTGCAAGATCGCGGATGAACGCACCGTCAATTTTGACCACATCTACAGATAAGGCTTTGAGTTGGCGAAAAGAGGTATAGCCTGAGCCAAAATCATCAAGTGCGACTTGTGCGCCCGTGGATTGGATGGCGGCGACGAAATAGGCGGTACGTCCTAAATCACGATGGATGGCAGTCTCAGTGATTTCGACCATGATGCGCCCAGCGATCTCAGGGCGACCTGAGAGTAGATCACGAAAGTTCTCAAGCCATTTCGGATTTTCCGTAGTGACGTTTGAGACGTTAAAAGCAAGCTTAACATCAGGTGAGAGGTTGAGTTCTTCGATGGTTTTGCGCATGACCAAATCATCAATGACATGAATAAGCCCCATGCGTTCCGCAATCGGAATGAGTGCGCCAGCAGAGCTGATCTTGCCATCATCACTGATGATGCGAAGCAGGGCTTCGTAGTGTGCGATCATGCCTGTTTGGCTGTCAATGACGGGCTGGTATGCCATACGGAGGCGATCTTCTTTTATGCCGCGTAGTAAATAATTAGCAAGCCCCATATCCTGACGTGATTGAGCAGATTCCAGAGGGGTGGTTTCAAAATGACGGTAGGTGATACCATAAGGATTGGTATTGTGATGAAGCGCAACATAGCCAAAATTAAGTAGGTTTTCAGAACATACACACAGGTTGTTCATAAAGATACAGGCAATATTGGAGACGATATGTAATGCACCGTAGCCAGAATTATAGCCAAAATTTTGAAATGTATGTTGAACACGTTCCGAAAGTGCTTTGGCCTCCTCTTTGGTTGCATCAAAGAGGATGATGCCTAATTGATCTTTTTGTAAGCGCATGATGGTGTCTTGGTCTCCAAGTAGTGCGCCGAGATGGTCTTGGAGATCGCGCATTATTGCCTCGGTTGATTCATGTCCATAGCCAGAAATGATCATAGAGAGATTGGTAATGGCAATTAAGATGAGTGCGCCTTCATCTTTATCTTTGTTGGATTCTGCTAGAATGGTTTGTAATTGTGTATGAAATTGACTTGGATAGGTTTCTAGCCCAAGAGACATCATGTCGCTTGTTGTATGCCGTGGATTGTTCTGAGCGTGATCTGAATATACCATCGCAACCAATTCTTGTTTTTATTTTTATTTTTTATCTGCTTCACAGGGTTCTATCTTCTTAAGCGAGACAAATGCCGTGCGACCAATTACCATTATGTCTGTAAAATGGTAAGGAATCGTTAAAATTACTTAGAAAAAATATCTAAAATGCAGTCTTTATGAGTATATCTGCGCAAAAGGCTAAAAAAACGAGTGTACCTGTGTGAATATTGGCTGAAAAGAGTTCTCCATGCCGTTCGTGTGGGAGTGTGTGCATGCGTTTAATTTGCCAACCAAGATGCATGGCGGTGATGGTAGTGAAAAGGTAAAATCCTATACCTGCGTGGAGCAGGATTCCCACAGTTATTAGACACAGCATAAAGAGTGTATAGCATATGCTTATTTCTCGTGATGCATGGTTTCCAAAAAGTCGGGCAGTGGATTTGATGCCGATATGCGCATCATCTTCCATATCTTGAATGGCGTAGAGTGTATCGTATCCTATTGTCCAAAAGATTCCTCCAAGGTATAGAAAAATGGGCGCAAGCGTAATGTGATGGGTGATAGCAATCCATCCAAATATTGCTCCAGCATTGAAAGTAAGTCCTAAAAATGCCTGTGGCCACCATGTGATGCGTTTCATGAAAGGGTAGAGGATCACTAAAGGCAGCCATAAGATACTAAGCCAAACAATATCTTTGCCGAGTGTTATGGCGATCAGCAGGCTTAATCCAAGCAATAGAACTAATAAGAAAAGGGCTTCTTTGGGTGTGATGTCGTTATTTGCGAGTGGGCGTGTTTTGGTGCGTTCAACTTGTCTATCTAATTTTCTGTCTGCAATATCATTAACGATGCAGCCTGCGCTGCGCATAAGAATCGCACCTAAGGCAAACAGAACAAAATATTTTAGATGCGGTAGATTGTGGTTAGTGGCCATGCTGGCGGCACAAAGTGACCACCAGCATGGCCATAGTAGCAACCAGATACCAGCAGGGCGGTGTAGTCGTATCAAACGTGCATATAATATTAGTTTTTGCTTCATTGCATCTTCGCAAGCTGTTAGATTGTCACGCTATGGAACGTGCATACCCTAAAATACGGCTTTATGTCCACTCACCTCTTGCGGAGGGTGAGCGTGTGCGTTTGGATAAAGAGCAAGCGCATTATGTAGCGCATGTGATGCGTCAAAAAGAAGGGGATGTGATCGCATGCTTTAATGGGAGTGATGGAGATTGGTCAGCGGTGATTGAATCTATCGCAAAAAAAGAGATGTGGCTGTGCGTTCAACAGGTGCTGCGCCCTTATCGTGATGTCCCTGATATATGGTTGCTGTTTGCTCCTATTAAGCAAGGGCGTATTGACTATATGATTGAAAAGGCAACGGAAATGGGGGTGGCGAGGCTTGTGCCAGTGCGGTCAGATTATACGATGGTGAGCCGCATCAATGAAGAACGTTTGATGGCGCATTGTGTTGAAGCAGCAGAACAGACCGAGCGGCAGGATGTTCCCGTTTTGGATGGCTTAAAAGCGTTGGAGTCCGTGCTGGGTGATTGGGACGAAAATCGTATTTTGTTTTATGGGGATGAATCAGGCGTTGGGTTGGATGTTCGTTCTGTCTTAGGGCAGGAGGAAGGAAAGCATGCGCGATATGCGCTTTTGATCGGACCTGAAGGTGGATTCTCGCCTAAAGAACATGCCTTACTTAGAAGTCTTTCATTTGTGCGCCCTATTTCGATGGGGCCTCGCGTACTTCGAGCAGATACAGCGGCGATCGCAGGACTCGCGTGTTTGCAGTTATGGCTAGGAGATTGGCATTATCACCCTCGCTTTCGTAGCGCGCAGGACATGAAAGGGAAAGTTTATGGCTGATGTTTTGGATAGGCTTACGCATATATTGTTTCCTAAGCGTACTGAGATAGAACAGTGGTTTGAGGTTGCGTTTGCACAGAATCCCGCGTTGCTTTATTCTTCAGTGGATTTACGTCACAGTGGGTTTAAGATCGCACCCGTTGATACCAATATTTTTCCTGCTGGGTTTAATAATCTCACTCAATCCTCGTTAGAGGATGCAAAAGATGCGTTACAATCTTATTTTTCGAAACATTATCCTGATGTGAGAAAGGTCGTGATTATTCCTGAAAATCATACCCGCAATGCGGGTTATATCGCCAATCTTGTACATATTTTCAAGCTTTTTGAAGTGGCTGGTTATGAGGTAGTGTGTGGACGGTTGGAAGAGGGAGTGCATGAACCTGTGATGTTAGAAGGGTTGGATGGCGTGTCGTTGATATCTTATCCCCTGCAACGTCAGGGTGAGCGTGTGGTGACGTGTGATGGGTTTGATGCTGATCTCGTCGTATTAAATAATGATCTTACTTCAGGTTTTCCAGAGTTGTTGCATGATCTTATGCAGCCTATTATTCCTCATCCAAAACTTGGTTGGTATCAGCGTCGTAAAAGCCAACATTTTGAGTTATATCAACAGGTGGCGGAACGGTTTGGCGCGCAGTTTGGGTTGGATAGTTGGATAATCAGTTGTCAGCATCAGCAATGCGGGCGGGTTAATTTTAAGGAGCGTACAGGGCTTGAGTGTGTTGCGTTGAATGTAGAAAAATTATTGCGCAGTATTGGTGAAAAATATCAAGCACATGGCATCACTGAGACGCCTTATGTCTTTATTAAGGCAGATAGTGGTACATATGGCATGGGTATTATGACGGCGCGTAGTGGTGACGACGTGTTGGAGATGAATAAAAAGGTACGTAATAAGATGGATGTGATCAAGGAAGGTGCAGTGAACACTGAGGTCATCATTCAAGAGGGTATCCCTACGGTGGATAGCTGTGGTGGACAGCCTGCCGAACCGTTCATTTACAGCCTTGGCGGGCAAGCGATTGGCGGTATTTGGCGTGTTAATGAATCACGCGATAGTTATATCAGCCTTAATGCTTCAGGAGTGCGGTTTGTGCCGATGTCCGCACGTTTCTTGGCAGAAGAATGTGACGCTAAATCTTATGTATATCGCACTATTGCCATGCTTACTAATCTTGCTGCTGCGCAAGAATAGGTTGTTTTTTATTTGTGTATGAAGATCTGATCAGCCGCAGTTACAGCCGACAATACTAAATATTGCGTTTCTGAAGCAGATGGTGGTCAGATACTTGATCAATTTCAACACGGGCATTACCAAATTTCTCACATCTGATAACAAACCTATCCTCTATGGTACGGTGGGTGCGGATACGATAGCGGCGAGTGATATTGGCAGTATTAGCCATCATATCTCGACCTATATAAAGCAAACGGTGTTGCGTTGCTTGGTGGCGCGGGCAACGACACGCTACTTGGTGGTGGTTTTGCGGATATATTGCAAGGCGGTGCTGGCAATGACACGCTGGACGGCGGTGCGGGTGATGATGTGTTGTATG
>DAIPJH010000029.1:0-1644 GCA_036770365.1 Rickettsiales bacterium | reverse complement strand
GAACTACTCCGCCGATATGGAAACAGGTGAGGCGACAGGTAATGTGCTGGCGTATCAGCATTAGCACAACTATAAATAGAGTGTCCGTTAACCATTCATTAAGTATTTGAAAGCACGCAGGGCGTGTGGTATGGGTGAGTTATAATCAAATTATCCTTAGGAGGATTTATGTTTCGATTATTAATATTCTTCGCTGTCTTATGTTCATTTTCATGCACTGCTCGCGCAATGGCAGTGCGAGATGAATGCATGATAGAGAATTTACCAGCTAAGCTAGCAACATCATCGTACGTTTTTTTGGCGAAGTTCAAAGGGTATGATAAAAAGTCTAATCAAGACTTTGAAATCACAAACTATGATGTGGTTTATACTTGGAAATCAACAACACCAATGCCCGTACACATTAAAATTAAAACAGAGCCAAGAGAAATTGTTGGGGAATATCTTGCTGCACCGCCTGACGTGAGTTTACCGCGAGAAGGTGAATACTATATTTTTGTTTTAGATGAATTAAATGGCAAGAAACTTCATGCAGGACGCTGTTTGTCACAAACAAAAGTTATTGCCACAGATATTTTTAATCCCACGATCAAAATAGTAAACGATTATTTTATATTAAGAAATAAGTAGGTAAGAGGTTGACATGCCAGTTTCTAAAAGCGGAAAAACGTACATTGATGAATTATTGACTGGTTCAACATGGACAGGGATAGTAGGCAATCCAACGGAGATAAATTATAGCTTTGACTTGAAAGACTGGCTCTATGATATGGATGGTAGAAACAATATTGTTATTTCAAATCCAGATTTATTTACTACGGGTGAAAGAGTAAATTTCTTGAAAGCGGCGACAGCTTGGAAGAATGTTGCAAAGATTAGCTTTGCCGATGTTGGTACGTCAGCATTAAACAATACAGAGTTGGCGGTAAGAAAGGCAGATAATGTTATTTTAAGCAATGTTGGTCAGCGGGCTTTAGTTCTGCCGTTTACAAACCAGACGGACTCAAGCATTATTGGGCGTGTGGATGCAGTTTTTGATAAGGCGTATTTAGCTAATGCTATAAGTGGGACATATAATTATTATAATATGATGCATGAAATTGGTCATACATTTGGTTTAACAGATGTAGACCTCATATCTTCACGATATTCGATGGATTTGGCAATAATGTCAAAAAAATATGGTGCGGAAACGACACCTGATTTACTGCCAACAACCCCGATGCTCTATGACATTGCTGCGGCACAATATTTATATGGTGCGAATACGACTTATAATAATACGAATACTCCTTATAAATTAGATGGGACGAACAAAGCGTGGACGATTTGGGATGGTGGCACGAATGATGTTGATACAATAGATGCTTCCGCACTTAAAATTGATACGACGATAGATTTGCGTGGTGGTGTTGCTGCGGATGGCAAGGTTCATTTTACAAAAGCAGGTGATGAGCGCGTCGCAATTGCGCTAGACCCAACAACACATTGGACAAAACCAATTGTGATTGAAAATGCGATTGGTTCATCAGCCAAAGACATCATCATTGGCAATGAAGCAGCAAACAGCATCAGCGGTGGCGCAGGTATTGATAAACTCTACGGCGGATTGGGCAATGACACACTCAAAGGCGGAGCAGATAC
>DAIPJH010000009.1:0-80000 GCA_036770365.1 Rickettsiales bacterium | reverse complement strand
ACGACCTTCGGTCGTTTATTCGAAAATAGCTAAAACCTATTCCAACATGCCGTGGCAATGTTTGAATTTTTTACCAGAACCACATGGGCATGCCTCATTACGACCAACGCGCCCCCATGTGGCAGGGCTTGCTGGATCGCGGTCTTCTGGGCTAACTAGTTTGGTTGAACCCTCAGCCAGTGCTGCTGCGCCAAGTTCTGCGGCGAGGGCGGGGTCTAAGCGTGATTCCTGCATTCTGCGTGTGGCGTTGTCGCGTGATGCGGCTGCGAGGGTTTCTGGGTCAATTTCCATGCGCATATGCAGATGTGCAAGACGCTGCGTTACCGCTTCACGTAATTGGTTCAGCATCCCTTCAAACAGTGCAAAGGCCTCTTGCTTATATTCATTGAGCGGGTCACGCTGCGCGTAGCCACGTAGATGGATGCCGCCGCGTAAATGGTCTAAGGAGTGCAGATGGTCTTTCCATAAATGGTCGAGTGTTTCGAGCAAGACGCGCTTACGAGCAACCTTCATCAGCTCTGCGCCAAACTCTTCGTCTTTGTCATCTTGGATAGCTTTCGCGCAACCTGCAATGCGGTCTATGATTTCTTCATCGGCGATGCCTTCTTCTTTTGCCCAATCTTGCAGTGGCAGATGCACACCAATGACGCGGTAAATCTCTTTTTCTAGCCCTTCCATGTCCCAATGGTCGGGATAAGAGCGCGGCGGGATATGTGTGCTGACGATGGCGGTAAAGACTTCTCTTGCAATATCGTCTGTGGATTCGCGTACGTCATCAGCGTCCATCAATTCGATGCGCTGTTCAAAGATGACCTTGCGTTGATCGTTCATCACATCATCATATTTTAGCAGGTTTTTACGCATATCGTAGTTACGTGCTTCAACCTTGCTTTGTGCGCGTTCAATCGCTTTATTCATCAGCGGGTGAATGATGGCTTCACCTTCTTGAAGCCCAAATTTTTTCAACATCGTATCAATGCGTTCAGAACCGAAAATACGCATCAGATCATCTTCAAGCGAGATGTAGAATTTAGAATGTCCCGGATCACCTTGACGCCCTGAGCGACCGCGAAGCTGGTTGTCAATGCGGCGTGATTCATGGCGTTCTGTGCCAATCACATAAAGACCGCCCGCTTCGATGACGGTTTGTTTGTCACGCTCCACTTGCGCTTCGATTTCTGCTCGTTTTTGAGCAATTTGGAACTCGTTATCAATGCCTGCGGTGGCTTCTTCAAGCATCATTTCTGCGTTACCACCGAGTTTAATATCTGTACCGCGACCAGCCATGTTAGTCGCAATCATGACTGCACCCGGTCTGCCTGCTTGCGCGACAATCTGTGCTTCTTTTTCGTGGTGACGCGCATTGAGAACGTTATGTGGAATCTTGGTTTTCTTCAGCATTTCTGATAAGGTCTCTGATTGCTCAATGCTGACTGTTCCCACCAATACAGGCTGATTTTTTTCATGACAGACTTTGATTTGTTCAATCACCGCATTGTATTTTTCAATGCGTGTGCGGTAGATTTCATCATTATCATCAATACGCGCAACGGGAAGGTTGGTCGGTATTTCAACAACTTCCAATTTGTAAATATCCGCAAACTCAGACGCTTCGGTCATGGCCGTACCAGTCATCCCTGAGAGCTTAGGGTAGAGGCGAAAATAGTTTTGGAAGGTCACAGAAGCAAGGGTTTGGTTCTCATTTTGAACGGGTACACCTTCTTTTGCCTCTAAGGCTTGATGCAAGCCATCCGAGTAGCGGCGACCTTCCATCATACGTCCAGTGAACTCATCGACAATCACCACTTTTGCGTCTTTGACAAGGTAGTCGGTATCACGCTTAAACAGTACATGGGCTTTAAGAGCTTGCGAAGTATGGTGCAAGACGGTGATGTTATCAATATCATACAGGCTCGTGCCATCTTCGAGTAGTCCTGCGGCAACGAGTAGCTTTTCGGCTTTGATCGTACCCTCTTCGGTGAGGGTGACGCTGCGTGCTTTTTCGTCGAGTTCATAATCACTTGGTAGAATTTGTGGAATAATTTTATCAACCAGCACATACATGCGCGAATTATCTTCGACTGGACCAGAGATGATGAGCGGAGTGCGGGCCTCATCGATCAAAATCGAATCGACCTCATCGACGACAGCGAAGTTAAATTGACGTTGCACCATCATGTCGCGGTTATATTTCATGTTGTCGCGCAGATAGTCGAAGCCGAGTTCGTTATTAGTGGCGTAGGTGATGTCGCAACCATACGCCGTTTTGCGTTGTTCATCGGTGAGGTTATGGACAATCACGCCTGTGGTGAGTCCTAGAAAGCCATAGAGTTTGCCCATCCATGCGGAGTCACGTTGTGCAAGGTAGTCGTTGACGGTGACAACATGGACACCTTGTGCTGGGAGGGCGTTGAGGTAAACTGCGAGTGTCCCTACTAAGGTTTTGCCTTCGCCTGTGCGCATTTCAGCAATTTTACCTTCATGCAGCACGATACCACCGATCATCTGTACGTCAAAATGGCGCATGCCTAACACGCGCTTCGAAGCTTCACGTACGACAGCAAACGCTTCAGGGAGCAGATCATCGAGTGTTTCGCCTTTTTCTAAGCGTGCGCGAAACTCAGACGTTTTGGCCTGTAGTGCGGCGTCATCAAGTTTGCTGAGACCTGTCTCAAATCCATTGATCAAATCAATGCGGCGTTGATAGCTGCGTATCACGCGCTCATTTACATTGCCAAAAATCTTACGAGCTAATACACCAAACATGAAACGCCTATACGCTAAAGTAATACGAAAAAAAGCAGGATAAATAACCCACAACATTGTTATTGGTTTTAGATAGTGATGGGGGCGGATAATGTCAATGGAATCCCTTGCAAAACAGTTATTTCTATGTAATACAGCTTAGGCACTTTGATGTGTGGTCAAGGTCGTTTTTGTTTAATTATTCAAGGATTTGAAGCAGATGCAGTGGAAATATTGGATGATGTCTGTGCTTGCAAGCGCGGCAGTTGTGGGTTCAGCTCAGGCAGAAGATACAGCAAAAAAAGTGGATGTGTCTGTTGCAAAAACAGAAGCAAAAACCGATCAGGCGAAAATGAGTGCTGATGCGGTGATCTTGAAGGTAGATGGCACAGAGATTAAAAAAGCACAGGTGATGACCGCGTGGAATAGTATGTTCCCAAAAGATCGCGCGCCTGATTTTGATACGATTCAGCCTAACATTCGTGATAATGTCTTACGTGGTGTGGCGACGGAGCAGCTTATTTATAAAAAGGCTGCTGCTTCTGGGATTGAAGATAGTCCTGAGTTTAAAGCAAAACTTGATATGGTAAAACAAAAGATTATCACGCAAACATTTCTTGAGAAAGAAGCCAATAGCCGTGTTTCTGAAGCGGATATTCGCAAGCGTTTAGACGCAGAGAATGCTAAATTGAAAGACAAAAAACAAGCGCATGCGCGCCATATTTTAGTGAAATCAAAAGAGGAAGCGCAAGATATTATCAAAAAGATCAAAGCGGGTAGCAGCTTTGAAGAGCTAGCGAAAAAGCTTTCTGTTGATACAGGTAGTGGGTTAAAAGGCGGTGATCTTGGTTTTTTCACCGCAGATGCGATGGTACCTGAGTTTTCAAAAGCAGTATTTGCTATGAAGATAGGCCAAATTTCTGATCCTGTTGAAACTTCTTTTGGGTGGCATGTGATCAAGCTTGAAGAGCTTAAGCCTGTTGCGTTAATGACATTTGAAGCAGCGAAAGAATCCATTGGGAATGAACTGAAAAGTAAGGCTTTGGAAACGTATGTAGATGAAGTTGTCGGTAAAGCGACGATTGTCGCGGTCGATGCGGATGGCAAAGAGCGTTCGCTTGATGCCGTTCCTACTGCTGCGGCAGTGACGGAAGAGAAAAAGAAAGACTAGTATGGCTCTTGCTATTTCTCCTCTTGCGCCGAAAAAGATGCCTTCCATGCCCGTGATTGCGGGTGTGGAGTTGGCGTCTATTCACTCTGGTGTACGTTATAAAAACCGTGATGATTTTTTGCTGGTAAAATTGGCCGAAGGCACGCAAGTTGCTGGTGTGTATACGCGTTCACTTACGGCGGCTGCACCTGTGGCGTGGTGTCGCTCTGTAGGTGAAGAGGGTGTGGCACGTGCGTTGGTGGTGAATGCTGGTCATGCCAATGCGTTTACGGGGCGTGTGGGCGATGAGGCGGTCGTTGCTTTAACGGACGCTGCGGCGGAGCTGGTTGGGTGTGCTACACGAGAAGTGTTTGTTGCGTCAACGGGCGTGATTGGTCAGCCGCTCAATACACCAAAATTAATTGATGCAATGCAGCATATGTCAGCGCGTTTGACAAGTGATGCATGGGAGGCGGCAGCAAAAGCCATCATGACCACCGATACGTTTCCAAAATGGGCGACTCGCACAGCAAGGATCGGTAATGTAAGTGTCACACTTAATGGTTTTTGCAAAGGCTCAGGCATGATTGCGCCAGATATGGCAACGCTCTTGGGCTTCGTGTTTACGGATGCGGATCTGCCTGCGGAGGTGCTGCGTGTTTTGCTTGCGCGGGCGAATCAAGCGAGTTTTAATGCGATTACGGTTGATGGTGATACCTCGACCAATGATACGATTTTACTGTTTGCCACAGGCAAAGCAGGAAATGCTGCGCCGCAAGATGCGGGTGATGCATCTCTCGAAGATTTTAAACGTGCCTTACATGAACTAATGATCGAACTTGCTGTGATGGTCGTGCGTGACGGTGAAGGTGCGCGCAAATTAGTGACGATTGATGTCACGGGTGCGAAAGACGACACCGCAGCGCGTCGCATTGCGATGGCGATTGCGAATTCACCACTGGTAAAAACTGCAATTGCAGGCGAAGACCCAAATTGGGGGCGAATTGTCGGTGCGGTTGGACGTGCAGGTGAGTGGATCGATAAAGATAAGCTTGCGCTACGTTTTGGTGGTCAGTTGGTGACTTTTGAGGGCGGTTTGCATCCAGATTACCGTGAAGAACTTGCGGCGGCGCATATGAAGGGCGAAGAAATCTCAATTGTTGTGGATGTGGCAGTAGGTGAGGGGACGGCGCGTGTGTGGACTTGTGATTTGACCCATGCCTATATTGATATTAATGCAGACTATAGGTCATAATTGATGTTATGGGTGGCTGCATCTGGTGTTTTTCTGTGATGCGCTGCTCATGTACGAGTTAGTACATTGCGCTGAGCTTCTCGAAAAGAACACCATTTTCGCCTACCCCTAACATCAATTCTCATGCCAGTGAAAGGTTTCTATGCTGACCGTCGTTGCAGCCGCACTTGTAGATGAAGATAAGCGTGTATTGCTCGCGCAGCGACCAGAGGGCAAAGCCCTTGCGGGGTTGTGGGAATTTCCCGGTGGAAAAATAGATGCCGGCGAGACGCCAGAAGAAGCACTTGTGCGTGAGCTGCGTGAGGAGCTGGGCATTTTGACCGCCCCGTGTTGTATGCAGCCTATTAGTTTTGTGACCCATCCTCTCGGTGCTTCAGGTAATCCTGATGGGGTGATGCGATGGGGGATGAAGCTTGATATGAGCATGGGCGGATGCAATCCAAACGCCGCATGGGACGCCGAAGATCCAGACCAAACCTTGTTATTATTGCTTTATGTGATTCGCCGTTGGCATGGTGAGCCGCAGTCACGCGAAGGACAAGCCTTTCAGTGGGTGCGCCCCAACCAGATGTTTAGCCTGCCCATGCCACCAGCAGACAAGCCACTGGTGAGCATATTGGCGGATGTGCTTTAGGCTGCGTATAACCAAGGAGCTTGCGCTTTATTCTTTGCTTCAAACGTGTCAATCGCGTCGGTTTTCTCCATCGTCAGCCCAATATCATCAAGGCCATTGGTCAGACAATGTTTACGGAAAGCATCAACTTCAAAATTCGCTGTGGTGAAGCCGTCCGCAGAAACCGTCTGCGAAGCTAGATCCACTGTGATTTCTTGACCATTTGCAGCGATTGCCATCAACGCATCGACCTGTGCTTTAGGGAGAACCACAGGCAAGATGCCGTTTTTGAAACAGTTATTATAGAAAATATCGGCAAAAGACGGTGCAATGACGCAGCGAATCCCGAAATCCAAGAGCGCCCACGGCGCATGCTCACGCGAAGAACCGCAGCCGAAATTATCTTCAGCCACAATGATTTGCGCTTTAGTAAAAGGTTCGCGGTGCAAGATGAAATCATCTTGGCGCACGCCGTTCACATCAAAGCGCATCTCAAAAAACAAGCCTTCAGCAAGGCCAGTACGCTTGATGGTCTTCAAGAATTGCTTCGGGATAATCATATCCGTGTCGATGTTTTGAATCGGCATTGGTGCTGCGATAGCGGTTAGTTTTGAAAATTTTTGCATAAGTGTAATCCTAGTTTTGAATTCTTTTCTCAAATGAAGGTAATCCCAAAAGAATGCCTTCAATACTAATATCTTCATCGATTTCAGGAAAATGGATGCCGTGTCCAGCACCTGCTTTTTGCCAGTGATTGCGTTGTTCTGGGGTTGCGCTTTGTAGGCGTGGAAACCAGTCGAGCGGCACCGTGATGCTTCTGCGGTCAGAGAGTAGCACGGTCATGTTGTCCGATGTAAAGGTGACTGTTTCCACTAGGATAGCCATATTACGAAGCCTTCTTTTCTAATTCTTCCAAACTGCGAACATCCACTAAATGCCCAGCAATCGCAGCGGCAACTGCCATCGCAGGGGATACGAGGTGTGTGCGTCCATCGCGGCCTTGGCGACCTTCAAAGTTGCGGTTGGAGGTGCTGGCGCAGCGTTCACCTGGTGCGAGCTGGTCGGCGTTCATCGCCAAGCACATTGAGCAACCAGCCTCACGCCACTCAAAGCCTGCGGCGATGAAGATTTTATCTAAACCTTCTGCTTCGGCTTGTTCTTTCACCAAACCAGAACCGGGAACGACCATTGCAAGTTTAATATTGGCGGCGATTTTGCGACCTTTTGCGACTTCTGCTGCGGCGCGGAAATCTTCGATGCGACCATTGGTGCATGAACCAATGAATACTTTATCGATGATGATGTCGGTCATAGGCATACCAGCGGTCAAGCCCATATAATCAAGCGAACGCTTGACGCTGACGCGGCGTGCTTCATCGGCAAAATCTTCAAGTTTTGGTACATTGCCAGTGATGGGCGCAACGTCTTGTGGGCTTGTTCCCCATGTCACTTGCGGTGCAATGTCGCCAGCGTTTAAGATAAGGGTGGTGTCGTATGTTGCGTCGGTGTCGGTGGTAAATTGTTTCCAGTAGCTAAGAGCCGCCTCCCACTGTGCGCCTGAAGGTGCTAACGGGCGACCCTTCAAATAGGCAAATGTTTTCTCATCAGGTGCGATAAGTCCAGCGCGCGCGCCTGCTTCAATCGACATATTGCACACGGTCATGCGCCCTTCCATGGAGAGTTCTCGGATGGCCTCACCTGCATATTCAATCACATAACCCGTGCCGCCAGCCGTACCAAGTTTGCCAATGACAGCAAGTGTGATATCTTTCGCGGTGATGCCCGCACCGAGTTTGCCATCAATGCGCACAAGCATAGATTTTGCACGTTTTTGTAGTAGGGTTTGGGTGGCTAACACATGCTCAACTTCAGACGTGCCAATTCCAAAAGCAAGCGCGCCGAATGCGCCGTGGGTAGAGGTGTGCGAATCACCACACACAATCGTCATTCCCGGTTGGGTGAAGCCCTGTTCAGGCCCAACAATATGCACTACGCCTTGGCGTTTATCGCTCATGGGGAAATAGGTCACGCCGAATTCACGGCAATTTTCTGCGAGTGTTTCGACCTGAATGCGTGAGATTTCATCTTTGATGCCGCTTGCGCGATCAGGGGTGGTTGGTACGTTATGGTCAGCGACTGCGAGGGTGGCTTCAGGGCGGCGCACTTTGCGTCCAGCCATACGAAGCCCTTCAAACGCTTGCGGGCTGGTGACTTCATGTACCATGTGACGGTCTATATAAATGAGCGACGTGCCGTCATTTCCTGTGTCGACGAGGTGAGCATCCCAGATTTTTTCAAACAGCGTTTTAGCAGTCATGATAATGTCCTTATTAAAGAGTAGGGGATTTTATAAAAATCACAAAAAAGGCGGCTCTAAAGCCGCCTTCTGTATAGATGTCATGCAATGTGAGTTGCATTACTTCGCAGCGGCAGCAGCTTTTGCGCCACGATTGAAATCCATTTTCTCGCGGATACGAGCAGCTTTACCTGTGAGGCCACGAAGATAGTAAAGTTTCGCACGACGCACATCGCCACGACGAATGCGCTCTACAGAGTCAATACGTGGAGAATAAAGCGGGAAAATACGCTCCACGCCTTCGCCATGACTTAATTTGCGAATGGTGAAAGAAGAATTCACGCCGCGATTTTTTTTGGCAATGCAAATGCCTTCAAATGCCTGAATACGCTCGTTTGCACCCTCAACGATTTTTACGTTAACGCGCACAGTATCACCAGCAGAAAAGCTGTCCAAGCGTTTGCCTGTCGAAACTTTTGCGATTTGTTCTTGATTCAGAATTTCAATAATATTCGCCGCCATGTTCTTCTCCGTTATTCCTTGCGACTTTTCGTCGAAAGGTATCTTTGCCATAAATCCGGTCTGCGTCTACGTGTAGCTTGTTCAGCTTCCTGTCTGCGCCAGATATTTATTTTTTCGTGATGACCTGAAATTAAGACTTCAGGCACAGCACGACCCTTCCATAAGGGCGGTCGAGTATAGTGAGGATACTCTAAGAGTAAAGCTTTTTCTTCACCAAAAGCAAAACTTTCTTCATTGTGGGTGAGTTCATTACCCACAATCCCGTCTTTAACCCGTAAGATCGCCTCTAATAGCACTTGTGCCGCTACTTCGCCACCAAAAAGAATGTAATCGCCAATACTTATCTCTAACGGCTGATGGTGTTCTATGGCGCGTTCATCAATCGTCTCAAAGCGACCGCATAGAATGATGATAGCGGATTCCTGCGCGAGTGATTCCACTCGCGCTTGGGTCAGTGGTTCGCCGCGTGGGGTCATGTAGACGAGTTTTGCGTGGGGGGTGTCGGTCATCGCGGCATCAATCGCGTCTGAGACCACGTCGGGTTTCATCACCATGCCTGCGCCGCCGCCGTAGGGCGTGTCATCGACATTATGATGTTTATCAGTGGCAAAATCACGTAGGTTGTAGGTATCAAGCTGCCAGTCGCCGCGCTCTAAGGCTTTGCCTGCGAGTGAATATCCTAGTACACCAGGGAACATTTCGGGGCAGACAGTGATGATAGAGGCGGTGAAGCTCACGTTTTTTCCTAAAGATGTTATTGAAAGATAAAATCTTGCGCAGTTCTATAACCTATTCGTGTGAGCTTGAAAAGTGCCATATACTAAGAAAAATCGTAAAAAAGAAAAAATCCGCTTGACTGGTGCGCAATTTTGCCTAGATTGCAGCCCATCAATTGCGAGACAGTCATCGCTTGGTAAATGGGGGCGTAGCTCAGTTGGTAGAGCACCTGATTTGCATTCAGGGGGTCGCGGGTTCAACTCCTGTCGCCTCCACCATTTACTAAAAATAGTTATTAATATTCAATAACTTAAAGCCATCCAAAAAATAGAATGTACCAAAAGACTGTTCCAAAACGATGGGACTTTTATTGGTTATGTGGTGGCGGAAGAAAATGTGATCGTTACTGTGAGACCATGAGGTGAGTTATCACTGAGGTGGATAGAGGCAGAGTGAGCGTCTGCAATCCATTTTACAATAGCAAGTCCAAGCCCACTTCCTGTTTTGCTGGTGTCCATCCTTGTAAAACGTTTAAAGACATGTTCTCGTGCTGTAGGAGCAATGCCTGAACCTGTGTCTTGGATAGAAAGAGTGATCGTCTTGTGGGAATTGCGGCGTAGCGTAACGGTAATGATGCCTTGAGCAGGGGTGTAGCGAATTGCGTTATCAAGCAGATTGCGTAGCATGATATGCAGCGATCCAGTGTGTCCTAAGAGCATAATATCGGGGGCAAGGTTTGTTTGAATATGCTGGTGTTTTTCAATGGCGAGAGGCGTGATGTCTGAGATAATGTGCTGTACACATGTTGTGAAATTGAGTGTGTTGAATTCATAGGACTGTTCTTGCAGCCGTGTAAATGAAAGGAGTTGATCAACAACAACAGTGCTGCGGTCAATTGCAGCAAGTAAGCCATTAAAATTTTCAATAAGCTTATGATTTGTAGTAATTTTTCTTTTAATGACCTGCGCGTAAGTTTTAACTGCGGCAAGTGGGGTACGTAGTTCATGAGCGGCGTTATCCGTGAACTCTCGTTCTCGTAGAATACTTTGCTCTAAACGTGAAAATAGACGATTTAGTGCGTGATATAAAGGAAGTATCTCGCGTGGGATATGTAGTGTAGTGAGGGGATGCAGATCATCAACATGACGACTATTGACTTGGTCAGATAATTGCTTCAGAGGCTTTAATGTATTGTTGATACTTATAATTACGATAAGGATTAGCAATGGTATACAGATGAGTAGTGGCAACACAATGCTTTGTATAATGTGTCGGATAAGATCCGTACGAACAGAGGCTTCTTCTGTTATTTCTACGGTAACATTGTCGGTGGGATTATGCACTACGCACACAATCCATGTTTGATTGTCGATGGTGCGTGAGGAGAAGCCCTGTGGTGCGGGAGAGAGAGAATATTTATCTGCATTAGGAGATTGTGTGATGAGTTTTGTACCGCTCCATACTTTGTAAGTGATGCGATTTTCAAAGAGATGTTTCATTTCCGAGGCGTCACGTGTCAGGGTGCTATCAATGTTTTCTTGCTCCTGCGCTTCATGTCTTGTGAGTAATAATAGAAAATGAGCATGATGTAGCATGTTGGCATTATGTATCGCCGTGATGGTTTGGTAAGTATACCATAAAGCTGCCCCTGCGCTGATGGTGATAGCAAGTAGCAAGGGAATGATAAGTGCGACAATGGAATATTGGCGTAAAGAATATGTTTTCATGTTGGTTGCTTGATGATGTAACCGAGTCCGCGTACGGTATGAATTAACTCTTTACCCAATTTGCGTCTTAATGCGGAGATATGTACTTCTACGGTATTGCTTTCAATATGTTGATGCCAATTATATATACGTGCTTCGATTTGTTCCTTGTTGATGATTTTGCCCATGTTGAGCATAAGTGCGTCGAACACAGCAAGTTCTCTTGCGGAAAGGGAAACGGTGCATCCTTTTTTTGTCACGATGTGTGATGCTGGATGATATTCAATCTCATGCCAGCAGATGGTGTTAGTGATGATGCCTGAGGCTCTGCGAATCAATGCGTTGCAGCGTGCCGTAAGCTCATCGAGATCGAAAGGTTTGATCATGTAATCATCTGCACCTGCATTAAGACCATGAACACGGTGTTCGACCCTGTCGCGTGCAGTTAGCAGAAGCACAGGATGCGTGTTTTTGCGGGTTCGGAGTGTGTTGAGTATATCTAACCCTGACCCATCAGGTAGTACTACGTCTAAAATGTAAAGGTCGTAAGTAAGGGTGGCGATGGCAGCAAGGGCTTCGTCTTTGGTGGTGAACCAATCTACTATAAACGTATCGCGTAGTCCTTCTGTGGTTGCCTGCCCTAGCATGTAATCATCTTCGATAAGTAGAATCCGATGCATATTTTATCCTTGGCGTAGAGTTGCAATAAAAATCAGATTTTTTTGCCTCTTAAGGTCTGCTTAAGGCTCAGCTGTCATAGCCACATGGTGTTTTTATACAGTATTACGTTATGGGAGATTATTATGCCAGCACCAGTTACAAAAATCTTTTTATCATCTTCAAATCTTGGCGTCGCAGGCTATCGCTTGATGTCGTCTGCGCCAACAGATTTTTCTTCGATGCTTGCAGCGGGGACTGCCTCTGCGCCGTGGCTTGCGGGGATCAGTGATGTGAACGGTGATGGTGTGAGCGAGATTATTACTGGCGTGGCTTTTGATGATGATAAAGATGTTGATGCTGGGCGTATCTTTGTGACCTTTGGTCGTGCTACAGGTGGTGCGGCGGAAACGCTTGGCACGGGGGTAACATCATTTATTATTGATGGAGTAAGTGCGGGTGATCATGCAGGTTCTTCTGTCGGTAGTGTGACGGACTTGAACGGCGATGGTAAGGCTGAAATTCTTATTGGTGCTTCGGGCATGGATAACGGTGCGGTGCTTGATGCAGGTGCAGCGTTCGTGTTGTGGGGTAAGGCGACGACGGGTGGGATTGATTTGGGCGATCCCTTCACAGGTGGCGGCAAAGGTTATGTGATGAAGGGTGAAGCGGCGGGTGATCATGTTGGGGGCGTGATGACTTCGATTGCTGATTTGAATGGTGATGGTAAAGCGGAAATTTTGGTTGGTGCGCCTGATAGCGATGGTGCGAAGGTTGATGCAGGTGCAGCCTATGTTGTCTGGGGAAAAAGCACGAGTTCTGCTGTTAATCTTTCTAATGTCGCAGCGGGAGTTGGTGGTTTTAAAATTCTTGGTGAAGGCAAAAATGAACATGCGGGTTCAGCATTGGGTGTGCTTTCTGATGTGAGTGGTGATGGCAAAAGCGAAATCCTGATCGGGGCTTCTACCAGTGAAGCTGGCGGTCAAGATTCTGGAGCGGCGTATGTGGTCTTTGGGAAATCGACTACAACAACGGTGGATTTACAAAATGTTGCTAGTGGGGTTGGTGGTTATCGCATCACGGGGCAATTAGGTGAGAATGCAGGAGATGCTATCGCTGGTTTGAGTGATATTAATGGTGATGGGATCGCAGATATTCTCGTTGGCGCGTCAGGTGGCAATAGAGCCTATGTGGTGTACGGCAAGTCAACTACGTCAGAAGTATTGTTGTCTGATATTGCCGCAGGCATTGGCGGTTTTGTAATTACACCTGAGGCTGGACATAGTTTGGTTGGGCTTTCGGTTGCTAAAGGCGGTGATTTCAATCGTGATGGCATCAATGATTTTATCATTGGTACGCCGCATGATTCTGAAGGGGGTGCGGATGCTGGTGCAGTCTATGTGGTTTGGGGCGGTGTATCTGGCGCAATAGATTTGACCAATGTGGCGAATGGCGTTGGTGGTGCAAAAATTGTGGGTGTAGCGGGTAGCCTGACAGGCTCTACCGTGTCCGCGCTCACGGATATGAATGGTGATGCCACCCCAGATTTATTGATTGGTAGTCCCGGTTCAAGCTATGAATCAGCAAGTATTGTGTATGCGCCGATTTCTTGGCAGCCAGATAACAATATTTACGGTACAAGTGGGAATGATGTGATGGGTGCGGGGTACGGCGTATTACATACAATTGGTGCAGGCAATGATGCGATTTTAGGTTTGGCTGGCAATGATACTATCAACGGTGAAGGTGGTAATGATACGCTTGAAGGAGGCGTAGGCGTTGATTCATTGGTTGGTGGTGTCGGCAATGATACTTATCTTGTGGATAATGTTGGCGACGTCGTGGTTGAGAATGTTGGTGAAGGCACAGATACTGTGATTGCCAGCGTGAATTACACACTTCTAGGGCTAGAAGTGGAAGTGTTGCAGCTTGTGGGTTCAGCACATGTTGGAACGGGTAATGCGCAAGATAATATTATTCTTGGTACAATAGGTGCAGATACAATCGATGGTGCTGCGGGCGTAGATACTTTAAATGGTGGCGCAGGTAATGATACTTATAAGGTAGACAATGCAGGTGATGGCATTGTTGAGATAGTAGGTGGTGGTACGGACACTGTACTTACGTCAATTGATTTTTCGCTTGCTGATCAAGCCAATGTTGAGAATCTTACGCTGATTGGCACGGCGCATGTTGGCACAGGGAATAATAGTAATAATGCGATTATAGGTACAGCGACGGGCGATACACTTGATGGTGGCGCAGGTGTGGATACCCTAAGTGGCGGTTTAGGCAACGATACCTATTTAGTTGATAGCGCAACAGATTCGATTGTAGAGGCTGTGGGTGGTGGTAGTGACAGTGTGATTTCAACAGTTAATTACACGCTTGGTGTAAATGTTGAGAATCTCTCTTTGTCTGGTTTGGCGACGGTAGGAATTGGCAACGTACTTAATAATGTGATTACCAGCACCGCTTCGAATGATACGCTTGATGGCGGTGTGGGTGTTGATACGCTTATTGGTGGCGCAGGTAATGATCGTTACATCGTGGATAATGCGGGTGATAGGGTGCAAGAAGCTGCGGGTGAGGGTAGCGATACCGTCTTTACCTCTGTAAATCTAACACTTGCTGATAATGTAGAAGCATTGCAACTCACTGGTTCAGCACATGTTGGAACGGGTAATGCACTTGATAACAGCATTGCAGGGACCGCGGGTGCGGATACACTTGATGGTGGTGTCGGTGTTGACACAATGGTGGGTGGTGCAGGTGATGATACTTACATGGTCGATGGTTTGACGGATGCAATTGTTGAGGGCGTGGCTGAAGGTAGTGATACCGTAATTGCTGCGGTGGATTATACCTTATCAAATAATTTGGAAAATCTCGTTTTGATAGGTGATGCACATGCAGCAACAGGGAATGCGTCGGATAATGGGCTCACAGGTGATATTGGCAATGATACGCTGATGGGGGCGGCTGGCAATGATACGCTGGACGGCGGTGTGGGTAGCAACGTAATGATTGGCGGCGTGGGTGATGATACTTATATCGTCAATGGCATGGGTGATGTGATTGTAGAAGACGTTGGTGGTGGTACAGATACCGTATGGGTGAATACTGATTGGACGATAAGTGATAATATTGAATCTGTGCAATTGACGGGTGGTGTTGCTCATTTAGTTGTTGGGAATGCGGTGGATAATCATATCGCGGGTAGTACGGGTGATGATACGATTGATGGTGGCGAAGGTAATG
This sequence comes from Rickettsiales bacterium, assembly GCA_036770365.1. GTDB lineage: Bacteria > Pseudomonadota > Alphaproteobacteria > Rickettsiales > UBA998 > DAIPJH01. Next base: position 65,078 of record DAIPJH010000009.1, on the reverse strand, counting down.
ATCTTGAGTCTGGCGGGGACGGTGATGATCGTCTGATTTCTGCTTCTGGTTTAGACACGTTGGTCGGCGGGAGCGGCGACGATCGTTTTGTTCTTAAAGGTGGTTCGGCGTATATAGAAGATTTCTTGGGTCATGATACGGTGGATGCGAGCGAAGCAATAGGCGATAGCTATATTGATTTGACAGGCGATACCCATAGCACCGTAGAAGGTGGTGATTGTGATTTGGGTGCAGGTGGTAGCACTGCGCTTCCTCTTGATGTGCAATTCTTGCAAGATTTGTCAGGTTCGTTTGGTGATGATATTGCCACCGTGCGTGGTTTAGTGCCAAGCATTGTGAGTGCGTTACAAGCAGTGCAAACTAATAGTGAGTTTGGCTCTTCTACCTTTGTTGATAAGCCAACAGGTTCGTTTGGTTCAGCGGGTGATTGGGTTTATAACACATTGCTCGGGCTGTCGCCTGATTCGGCTGCGCTTACTGCTGCGTATAACAGCATGGTGATTCACAGTGGTAATGATGAGCCAGAAGCTCAGATTGAAGCCTTGATGCAACTTGCGCTACATAGTGCGGATGTTGGATTTCGTGCCGATTCCGCACGTTTTGTGGTGCTGTTTACAGATGCTCCTTTTCATCAAGCGGGTGATGGCGCATCAGCAGGGATTACGACCGCAAATAATGGTGATGCCATCATGGATGGCACACCAGCAGGTACAGGTGAAGATTATCCTCTGATTTCGCAGTTGAAAGATGCCTTGATGGCAGCAAACATTATTCCGATTTTTGCTATCGCAAATAATTATGAGTCGATCTATCAAGGTTTAGTGGATACGCTGGGTCGCGGTGCGGTGGTGACACTTTCGCCCAATAGTGCGAACGTGGTTTCCGCCATTACCGCTGGGCTTTTCGCGACGACCGTGACACATATTGAAGATGCCGTTGGTGGCGCAGGAAATGATACGATTACAGGCAATGATGTTGCTAATCATCTGATGGGTAATGAAGGTAATGATAATCTTAGCAGCGCGGCGGGTGATGATACATTGATTGGTGGCGGCGGTAATGACTCCCTTATCAGTGGTTTGGGCGATGACGCATTCTATTATAGCAATAATGCGAAAGTCGAAGGCTATGATGTTGTCGTGGGTGGTGATGGTGTGGATGTGATTCATGCGAAGGCAAATAATACCTATATTGGTTTGAGTTCTTTTGTGGGCATTGAAACCATTTCATCTGACGGATTCACGAATGTGCATATCAGAGCAAGTAGCGGTGTTCATAATTGGGATTTCTCAGGTGTAACATTGTCTGGGATTGCCTCAATTGACATGGGTAATGGTATAGATAGTGTTATTGGAAGTGTAAATGCTGATATGATCAAAGCTTATGGTGGCAATGATGATGTTGCTGGCGGCGGTGGCGATGATAAGCTTTATGGTGGGCTTGGTGATGATCTATTGAAAGGTGAAACTGGTCGTGATAGAATTTACGGCGAAGACGGCGCGGATACCCTTGTTGGCGGCGCGGATAATGACTTGCTCAGTGGTGGCGTTGGTAACGATAGTTTCTTGTTTGGCAATGCCAAATTGGCTGAAGGTTATGACAGCGTAGATGGTGGCGATGGCATTGATGTGATTGTGGCGACACAAAACGACACTTATATTGGGCTTGCATCTGTGGCTGGCATTGAAGAAATCAGTGCGGGGGTATTCACTGGTGTGGCGATTCGAGGTAATAGTGCTGCACAGAACTTTGATTTCAGTACTACACAGTTAACGGGCATTAGCTTCATTGATGTGGGTAGCGGTAATGATACGGTCACAGGTTCAATTGTTGCGGATACTATTAAGGGTCAAGCGGGCGTCGATGTGATTAATGGTGATGCTGGTAAAGATTTAATTTACGGCGGCATGGATGGTGATAGCCTTACTGGTGGCGCGGATGCTGATAAGTTTATTGTTAGCAAGCTTGAAGAAAGCACCGTGGCGCATGCGGATATGATTTTTGATTTTAGCCATGCACAAAAAGATAAAATCTATGTGAATTTATTGGATGCAGATAGTGGTGCGGCTGGTGATCAAGCATTTCATTTTGTAGGTGGTGCGGCGTTTAGTGGTGTAGCTGGTGAACTTCGTTTTGAAGATGATGGGATGAACACCCATGTCACTGGTGATGTGAATGGTGATGGTTCTGCTGATTTCCAAATTGATTTGGTTGGTGTGATGGCATTGGTTATTGCTGACTTTTCTTTGTAGGAATGGGGAAGGCTAAAATACTACGCCGCCTTTGACGGTAATTTTTTTATCACGCTTGGGGGTTGGCATGTTTTCTAGTCCATGTCCTTCTGTACGTGATGTCTGTGCCTCCGCAGCAAGGAAGCCTGTTGTGTTATTTCCAAGAGGTTGACTCACGCCTATCCCCATGCCGAGGCTTTGTGTGCTGCGTGATCCTTCGATACCTTGCCATGAGGTTTGTTCTCTTTCTGCAAAGAGGTAGCCGCCTGTTTGCGTGTCAGTGCGGGAGGGGGCGAGATTGAGCTTAATAGCAGTGTCGGGGCTAAAACGTTGGCTTTCATCACCAATACCTAGCTCTCCGCGGACGGTGCGGGTGGTGGCTGGGTGAATGCGGATGCCCTCGCCTGCGACACGGTCGAGGTTGCCGATGCCTACTGTGACGGCTTTTTCTGCTATGAGTGCGCCGCTGGCATGGGGGGTAAGAACTCCAAGGCCTACAAAGCTTGCACTTTCGATGCGTGGGTCGATTTCTACGAGTCGGTTGATCTGTTTGTGCCTGTGTGCGAGTTCCTCGACGGAAGGTAATTTTTTGTATTGTTGTTGAATTAGTGCGGCGTTGTTCGCTATTTCCGTCACCCCGCCTTTGATTTCATTTGTGCTGCTTGAAGGGAGCGGGGGCTGTCCTGTCGACAGGAGGTATTGATTGGCAGTTTGAACGATCTCTTTGCTTGTGCCATTTACGCCGCCATGGGTGGTGATATAGGCTTGTGTGCGTGCCGCGGCGTGGTTAATCTCGGTGAGTGTCAAGGGCAGGATACGTTCTCCTGCGTTTTGAGGAGAAAAAAGCTCAGGTGGTAGAGTTTTGGATGTTTGGTACGCTTGTTCAATGTTTCCATTTGCTTGAGTAAGAAAGCTTTGTGTTAATGCTTTTGCATCGCTGGAGAGTTGTAATTGTGGGGCGGTAAGGCGTAGCGCAGAGTCGACATGAGAAAATTGTACTTGAGGCTTGCCTGTCTCCACCCAGCGTTGATGGAGAGCGTCAATTGCTCCTCTTGCCTCGGCGAGTTCGGGTGGAGGGGTGTAGTTCGTATTGTTGAGTGTTGTGACAAGTTGATTGAGATGCTCACGTGTCGCGGGTTTAACAAGATTGGGGCGTTGTTCGATGATGGCGTGCGCTTGTCCAAGCGTGTATTTTCCGAGGTCGCCATTTGTTTCTCGCATGATTTGGTTTAGGACATCGCGTGCTTCAAAAATGCCCATCGCATGAGAAGGCAGCGGCGTATCTGTACGTGCATTGTGTTGTCGTGTTGCTTGATCTGCGGAGATTCCCGTATTGCCTGAGATGCGGAGGGTTGCTCCTGTCGTGCCAATGATTGTGAGGTTGTCACTAGGAGAATATTCACCTGTTGCGCCCATGCCGCCTTCTATGCCGACACGGTGTGTTTTGGGGTTGACGCTGAAACCAATAAAATTATTGCGGTTGCCATCTTCTGCGGGCGTGCCGCTGGTGCGTGCGGTAATTGTCCCATTTTTATCAGCGTTTACTTCATTGGTCATGGTTAGCATTACCTGATTTTAAGTGTTTAAGTTTATGAAAAACATTTGCTTTGTGATTGTATGCGAGGTGAGGTCATAATACAATGAGACTTGTGTGAAGCTTTTGTGACAAGCGATGAGCTGGTTACAGGGTAGAATTGCTGATGACTTCTTGATTTCTTTCTATTATATGTTCGCGCAAATGTTCTGAATTAGTCATATTATCTGCGTAATGGGCGCGCAAAGGAGAGAAAACATGAGCCAGACCAAAAATATTTTGTTGCTTGCGGGCGATGGTATTGGGACAGAAGTTGTCGCGGAAGCGGTGAAAGTACTTGATTGGTTTTCTGCACGTGGCAGTACGAAATTTGTGATGGACAGTGCGTTGATTGGCGGTTCGGCATATGACGCAGTGGGTAATCCTTTGCCTGCGGAGACGGTGACTAAAGCAAAGGCAGCGGACGCGGTACTTCTTGGTGCAGTGGGTGGGCCTAAGTGGGAATCGCTGGATTATGCCGTGCGTCCTGAGCGCGGGTTGTTGGGGATTCGTAAAGAATTGGGGTTGTTTGCGAATTTGCGTCCTGCAATGTGTTTTGACGCACTGGCGGATGCTTCGACCTTGAAAAAAGAAGTGATTGGTGGTTTGGACATCATGATCGTACGCGAGTTGACGGGAGGGATTTACTTTGGTGAACCACGCGGCGTGACGATGGAAAATGGTGTGCGCGTGGGTCGTAACACCGAAATCTATCATGACTGGGAAGTGGTGCGGATTGCACGCGTGGCGTTTGATCTGGCGATGAAACGCGGCAAAAAGCTTTGCTCGGTCGATAAAGCAAACGTGTTGGAATGTACTGAAATGTGGCGCGAAGAAATAATTAAAGTCGGTGCGGTGGAGTTTCCTGAGGTTGCACTTTCGCACATGTATGTTGATAATGCCGCGATGCAGTTGGTGCGTAATCCGAAGCAATTTGATGTGATGGTGACCAATAATCTATTTGGTGATATTCTTTCTGATTGCGCGGCGATGTTGACGGGGTCGCTCGGGATGTTGCCTTCAGCGTCTTTGGGTGCAGAGATTGATGGTAAACGTGCTGCATTGTATGAACCTGTACACGGCTCTGCGCCTGATATTGCTGGTCAAAATAAAGCGAATCCACTTGCGACGATTTTGTCGGTGGCGATGATGCTACGTTATTCGTTTGATTTGGGCAAAGAGGCTGATCTGTTAGAAGCTGCGGTGAAAGATGTGTTGGCGCAGAATATTCGTACAGGGGATATTGCTGGGGTTGGTTCAGAGGTTGTTGGCACGGTCGCAATGGGTGATGCAGTCATTACGGCATTGGGAAGTCTTTCTGCGCAGTATGGTATTGCTGCATAATATGTGGTAGAATGCTGACGATATTAGCAAAAAATGTTGGAGGCATGGTATGCGTAGTGTGGGTTTAGCGTTGATGTTGATGATGGGTGTGTCGCGTGTTGCTTTGGCTCAGGCTTATGATGTGCAGGCAGCGCAGGAAGTGCAAGAAGCGGTGGCGCGAGAAGCAACACAACAGACACAGACGAAGAGTCCTGTGGGACTTGGTGATGTTTCATTGCCGAATACAGCACAAGATATGACCAACATGACCAATTTGATTGCGCAGGTGCAGAATGTACAAAGCTGTATGCAAGCGAAGAACCCACAAGCGTTTTCAGAGATGAATCGTCAGGGGTATGCCGTACAGCAGCAAGTGGCGCAGTTGTGTAAGTCAGGTAGTCCTGATAAAGCCCAAAAGGTTTCACTTGCGTTTGCACAAAGTTTTAAGCAATCTTCAGCCTACCATACCATGACGGAGTGCGCTCCACCTGCTTATTTGCAGATGGCTGAGAACATGATTACGATGGCACAGCCACAAAGTGGTAGTGCTTCGGTGCAGGTCTGCGATCATATTCAGCAAGTACAAGGTATGAATCGCTAAATATACCTTAAAGCTGTCCTAGTTGAGCTTCGCTGAGATTGAAATCAGAGCGATATTGGCATCGTACTCCACTGCGGATTGGTTAGATGAACGTTTTGCGTGGCTATACCCGATATTGGCTTGATAGTCAGGGGTGATCGCATACCCTGCGCCGATACCTGCTTCATAGGTGTCATCTTTGCGGTTGCTTGCGCCTGCAATGCCATTGTTTTGGAAGTCATTTTGAGTGTAGCGTGCGTCACCCTTTAATTCCCAGTTTTCCGTTAATTTATACGATAAAATACCATGTACCCGTGATTGAATATAGGCAGATGTGTTCGTAAGCGTGGTTTCTTCAATGCTGCGGTTTGCGTTGGCGATTAGTTTCCATGTTGGAGAAAGCTGCCAGTGACCATGTGCCTCTGCTCCAACCGTGCTGATATCATCGTAAAAATTATTGTCAAAATTGCGTGCTAAATAACCTACATTGATATTTAACCAGCGTAGTCCTGTTTCTGAGCCTAATTCAATGCCAAGTCCGAGTGCTTTGCCATCTGAATCGCGTTCAAATACTGCAGTGCTGTCGATTTGTTCGTCATAGCGGTATTGCATCATATCTGCTTTGATGTACACAAGAGTGTCTTTGTTGGTATAAAGACCCGTACGAATCCAAGGGTGATATTCCATACGATCACGGTCATCGTTGATATTGAGGGTTGAGTTGATACGGGTGACGTTGTCAAAATCATAACTGATTGCTTTGACACCAATTTCATAAAGATAATCGGTTGGACGTACAGTAAACGCTGCGCCTATCTCCCCACGTTTGAATGTAGTTGGTTCGGTCGTACGGTCGTTGGGATCGTCCTCAAAAGAACCGATCGCAATATGGTCTTTTTCGTAAAGACCATTGAGATGAAGTGCGGTAATTTCGCCAAGATCAATGCGTCCATTGGATTCGACTCCGCCATCGACGTAATCATTATCTTGTTCTTTGAAATAATGTCCTGCTTCTAGGCTCGCGGTAGCGGAAAGGGCATGACGGTCAAGATCAGATGCTAAAGTGACGTTCGGCGCGATCGTGGCAAACATATCTGATGTTTTGCTCGATTTTGCCTTGTAAATATTGTCATTATAATTCAGGGCAGTGTCGCCGCCTGCTGAGAGTTTCCAAAGTGCAGATGGTTCTGCTGTTTTGGCTGCGGCAGTTTCGGGGAGGATGACATCCTGTGCCTGAGCCGTACAAGGCAGGTTCATCAAGCATACGCTCATGACTGTGGTCATGAGTGCAGATTTGCGGGAAGGAGAAAAAAATGTGGTTGTGGCATGTGTGTACATGGGCATTTCCTAGTTTGCTGGTTTTGACTCAGTGATGGGGGCTGGTACGGTAGCGGTTGGTGCTGGCGTGGTTAATGTTTCCAAAATCGCGGCAGCAGCAGAGTAACCATTTTTTGATGCTTTTTCTAACCACATACGCGCTTTATCTTTGCTTTCTTGTACGCCAAGACCGCGTGCATAGGCAAGTCCAAGTTGATATTGGGACTCTGCGTCGCCTTTATTTGCTGCTTTTTCGTACCATTGTGTCGCCGTTGCAAGATTTTGTTCTACACCGACCCCTACGCTGTAGGCACTGGCGAGTGCGCGCATAGCATCTGTGTTGCCGCTTGCTGCAAGTTTTTTATACGTTTCGAGTGATTTGTCAGTGTTTTGTGCTGTTCCTGTGCCGTTCATATAAGATTTTGCGAGGGTTGCTTGTGCCTCAATGTCACCCTTTGCGGCGGCTTTTTGTGTCCATTCAAAGGCTTTTTGCGGATTGATTGGCACGATCTCGCCTTTGTTATAGGTATCAGCGAGTTTATGCATAGCTTTGACTTGTCCAGCTTTGGCGGCTTGTTCATAGAGCATGATTGCTTTTTGAGGCATTTTCGGGACGCCGTTGCCTTTTTCATATGCTCCTGCGACGCTCATCACGCTTTCAGGTTTTAGTTTGACGGCGCGACGCAGCCATGTATCTGCTTCGACGCGGTTTTTTGCAACGCCATTGCCGCTATCGTAAGCAAGGGCAACCTCAAGCATTGCTTTAGCAGAATCTGCTTTGGCAGCTTTTAGATTCCATTCAAAGGCTGATTTGCTGGATTTTCCAATGCCACGAGCATTTTGATACGCATCTGCGACATGTTCTATTGCCCCTACATTGCCGGCTTGAGCCGCGATCATGTGGTGCTTGAAGGCTTTTGTATCGTTACGAGTGGTGATCATGCCTTCTGCGTAAGCGTCGCCGAGGCGTTTATGTGCCGACATGAGTCCTGCTGCGGCTGCTTGTTCATAAAGTGAGAGGGCGCGTATACTTGATGTACTGTTTTTACCTTTATGTTCATCTTGTAACATGTCGGCCAAAGTGAGCATCGCACTGGTCACTTTCTGGCTTGCTGCTTGCTCAAGCAATGCTTTGGCTTTGGTTTTGTTGATGCCGACGCCTTGACCCTTAAGGTAAGCAAGCGCAATATCTGCGTCTGCATTCGGATTTCCTTGGTTTTTTGCTAGTTGGAAATACGTGATAGCTTTGATAAAGTTGGGTTTTCCATCGCGACCATCGCGATAGTAACGACCGAGTTCTAAGCTTGCAGAACCATATTCATGGGCAGAGGCTTTTTCTAATAAACTAAGACCCTTATAGGTTAGGGTTTTGTTGTTTGATGCAAGGTAGATGCGTCCGAGAGAGGTCATGGCACTTAGGCTACCTGCTTGGGTTGCTTTTTCGTACCACGTTATTGCTTTCGTCGGATTGTAGAGTTTAGATGATGGGGTGTTCATAGCGTCTGCAATATCAACCATCGCACTGATGTTGCCAAGCTTTGCTGCCTGTTCAAGCAATTGAATGGCATTGGCTTGACGTTCAGCAAATTTTTCTGGATTTTCTAGCCAGAAATTAGCAAGTTCTTGAGCTGCGGTGATGTTGCCAAGTTTGATTGCATAACGATACCATGTTTGTGCTTTTTCATCATTTTGTTCAATAGTTTTACCATCACGGAATTCACGTGCGAGTGTTAATGCAGCATCGTCATTGTGATTGAAGCTTTGTGACCCAAGGGCAAGGATGGCGTCATCTAGTAATGCTCTTTCTTCTGTTGAGAGGGCTGCATTTGTCGTTATGGTAGGTGTTTGATTTTGTTGATGTAGGCGCACATAAGCGAGGGCTGCCGCTGGGTTGGTGGTCACAAGAGGTTGCAGTAGTGCTTCTGCTTTGGCAGTGTTTTTGAGGATACCATTTCCTTCAGCATAGGCGGCGGCAAGTGCTAGTGTGGCGGATTCATGTTGTGCTAACGATGCTTGAGTAAGGAGCGCGATTGCTTGTGAACGGTTAAGGGGGACGCCGTTTCCGCTGTTATAGAGTCCTGCGAGTTCATATTGCGCTTGCGCACGTACGCGTTGATTATGTGACGCTGCCGCCTTTTGATAAAATTTTGCGGCTTCTTCATAGCGTAGTGCTTGCTCGGCGTTTTGTCCTTGAGAGAGGGCTGATGCACCTTCTTTTTCTTGGAGTGTCACGCTACAGCCAGAGAGATAAATACAAGAACTTGCGACAAGTGCGGCGGTTATAGCGCGGAATTTCATACTTGCTCCAACAGATGGTTGATGTTTGCAATTTCAGGAAAATACTAACTAATCGTAAAGAAAGGGTAAATCAACCAGAATCTCTGTTTTGTGACGTGGAGTTTGCTGCTTCGGTGGTGCTAATAGTGGTATTTTTGATGAGGCTAAATGGTGCAGAGCAAAAAAGTTTAATCCTTTTTGTTTGTTAATTATTTACAAGATGTGCTTTAGGGTTTAAGAAGCTGCGTTTGTATCATTTAGATGAATGTAATGTGGCGGGCGTAGCATGACAGTTTTAAGGGGGCATTTGTTGTATGTTCTCGGGTTGGTGGCATTTGGGATGATGCTGCCGCCTGTGGTGTGGGATCCGTATTCTGAAAGTTTTATGTTTGTGATTGGTGGATTGGCTGTTTGGCGGTATAGCTGGGGGTTATTGAACTGGATTCGCTACCACATATTCCAACATATTGTGTTTCCAAAATGGCGCGCCAAGGCGAAAGCGTTGGATGCGTCTGATTTGCCAGCGATGATGTATCTGTTGGTGACCAGTTTTCGTATTGGTGCAGAAACGTCGCGTCGTGTGTATGCCAGCGTTGTTGAGGAAGCGATAATGTATGGTCGCCCCGTGGCGATTGTTGCCTCTATTGTTGAGCGTGCAGATGAGGTGCTGATTCGTCAGATATTTGAGAGATTGTCGCCTCCGCCTCATATTACACTTACCTTTGTACGTATTGCTGGTACGGGTAAGCGGGATGCTTTGGCTTGTGGATTTCGTGCGATTTCAAAAATGTCACCTCCACCTACTTCCGTGGCGGCGGTGATTGATGGTGATAGCATGTTATCCCCTGGAGCATTGTATAAAACGGCGTCGTTGTTTGGCGCGATGCCTGAGATCACAGCGTTAACCACGGATGAGACTTGTGAAGTAGAGGGTCGTCAAATTTTCCGTGAATGGTATAATATGCGTTTTGCGCAGCGTCATATTTACATGGGGTCGGTGAGTTTATCGCGCCGTGTGTTGACACTAACAGGGCGTATGTCAATGTTTAAGGCCGAGGTGCTGTGTCGACCTGATTTCATTCAGCAGGTAGAGCTTGATTGGGTGGATCATTGGCGTTTGGGACGCTTTAAGTTTCTGACAGGAGATGATAAATCGTCTTGGTTTTATTTGGCACGTCATGGTTATCAGATGATATACGTGCCGGATGTGAACGTGGTGACGATCGAAACTCCGCCGCACGAAAGCTTTTTGCAAAGCTCGGTAGTGCTTATGCGTCGTTGGTTTGGTAATATGCTGCGTACGAATACACGTGCGATTGCGCTTGGGCCATCGAAATTAGCTTGGTTTCCTTGGATTACCGTGATTGATCAGCGTTTGTCGATGTGGACGTCTTTGACGGGGCTGTCTATGGCCGTGATGGCAACCTTTGCGATTACGCCATTCGCATGTTTGTATTATATTTGGTGGATGGGTTTTACGCGTTATGTTATTACGTTAAGTTTGCTTGCTGGGCGGACTCACGTGTCGGCGTGGTATCCGTTTTTGTTGTATTATAATCAAATTATGGGATCGTTGATTAAAACAATGGTGCTTTTCCGCTTGGATAAACAAAAATGGACTCGTCAAAATACGGTTTTACAATTAAACCGTAGTTCGCTGCGTGAGCGTTTGACTCAGTTTAGCTCTCTTTACATGCATGCCTTTGCATTGGTAGTGTTTTTGGGGGCATTGGCAACATTGGCGGGTATTATTACCATGCCAAATCTTGAATTTTGGCGTTATATTTTAGTTGGGTAAGGGTGTTTTATGGTATCGAAAGTAGCAATTGTACATGAATCAGAAGTTCAACGGCAGCATATTCGTTTGCAATTGCCGATTAAGGTGAGCATCGGTGATTTTACGTTGGATACTGATGATTGGTCCAGCAGTGGCGTTGCGCTGACATGGGATGGTTCTGATGAAGATGCGTTCGCTAGCAGTGTTGCTGTCGGGCATATTGTTGACGCGAATTTACTGTTTCGTTTTGAGGGGTTTGATCTCTCGATGCCTATGAAATTGGAGTTGCGTTATATTGAGCGCAGCAAGCAACGTGCAGGTTTCCGTTTTACTAACGTGAATGAGCGTCAGCTGTCGTTGCTACAATATGTTGTGGGTGCTTATGTTTCTGGCGAAGTGGTGCGTGCAGGTGATATTATTCAGATTGTGGGGCGTAACAATCAATTGCAGTCTCGTTCTATCCCTTCGGATAAAGCTGGTCTTAATGCCTCACAGCTCTTTAAAATGAAAATGCGTAAATTGTTCTATTCAAGTTTGGTGGTGGCAGCATCTGTTGCTGCGGTAGCGTACATCGTGATGGGTATGTATGAACGTAGTTTTGTCGTGGTTGCGTCTTCGGGCGAAGTGATGGCAGACGCTTCGACGGTTGTATCTACGGCATCAGGTAAAGCATTGTTTCCACCAAAATTGTTGGATTCTAAGGTTAAAAAAGGACAGCCATTGGTGTCGATTCAAACTGAAAAAGGCAATACAGTCAGTGTGGACAGTCCATGCGATTGTATTGTAAAAGAATTATTGGTAGCAAATCATGGGGATGTGTCGACAGGCGATGAGCTGGTCACGCTTACGTCTGTGGATGCTGAACCCTACGTAGAGGCGCGTGTTCCTGCGGATCAAGCGGTGCGTTTGGCAACTGATAATCTTGCGGTGCTGAATTTCACGGGGATGCATCAAACGATTGCTGGAAAAATTACGCGTATTAAGGTGGGTGAATCTAGTTCGCAAGCTGTGGTGACGATTGCACCTGTGGATGCTCTGCCAGTGACGTGGGTGGATGATCCTGTTGACGTACGTTTTGATACCTTGTTGTTTTCGAAATAATGACACGTAAGCATGTAGCTTAGTGATGGGATTGTGAACGTGATGCGTATTTTTCCTCTGATTCAGCTTGCGGGCTGTGTATTGTTGGTTAGCTCTGCCTCTGCGGCAGAGGTTGCAGCCAAGCATGCGGCAGGTAAGATTGTGGCGAAAGCTCCTGTGGTGGTGGTTACGCAGCTTTCTGTGCAGCAGGCCCATAAACAGCTGTTGGATGCGGAGAGAATGCGTGGATATCCCGCTATTTTCCGTTTGCGTGAACTTTTGCAGCAGTCTGATGACGTGTTGGCGACTATTCCGCAGGGGCGTGAGGGGATGCGTGTGCGTTTGGCGCAAGCCTTGTTAGATGCGCTGCCTGAAGAACTCAACCCTGAGCGACATACGGCGTGGGTGGACGAAGTGCAGCAACAAATGGGACTTGTGTCGAATGTCTCTGTGCGTGCGTGGATAGGTATTAACTTGCTGCGCCAAATGAGTCCTGCCGATGTTTCCCAAGCCAATAAGGTGATGAAAGCAACGCTTGATGCGCTTCGTCAGGAACAAGATGGTGTGAAGCGTTCCTATATTGCGGGGGCATTAGCAGAGACGCTGTTGACCGTACCTAATCTACAGGTTCTTCCTGCGCAAGACGTGGATAGTGTGGCCTACGATCTTTTAAAGAATGTTATGATTACGTCGAAGCAGCGTGCGGTGGTATCGCAGTTGATGGCAATTCGTGCATTAAAAGCGTCTCCTGATACTGTGTCGTTGTTTGCGGCAGGAATGGATAAAGAGTCACGTGCGGATACATTATTGGATAAAGCAAAAACTGCATTGGGAGAAAAGCAGTTTGCTGTGGCGACCCAGTATGCTTTGGCGGCTGAACCTAAAAAATATGATGCACGTGATGATCTTTTAAATGAGATTGCGCAGCAGGCATTGAAAGTTTCGGCGTTGAAAGAAGCATTGGCTGCACTTTCTGGTATCAAAGATGAGAACGATCAAAATAAGCGTATGAAAGATGCGGCAAAAGCTTTGCTTGAGATGAGTGAAGTGCCGTGGGCAGCAACGGTGGCGGCGCAGATCGATGATGGTAGTATTGCGGCAGATATGTGGGTGCGTATTGCTAAAGTTTATAAAAAAAGTGATTATGATTTGCGCGTCAAGCAGGCGCAAGGGCATGCGTGGGATGCCGCGCTTCGTATTACGAAGCCTGCACAACGTGCAAAAACTTTTGCGATGCTTGCTGAAGAATTTGCGGCACAAAAAAGTTTGGAACATGTACCACAAGCTCTTGAGTGGGCGGTGAGTGCTAAGGATTATCCTAAAGCATTGAGTGAATATGTTCAGCGTTTGACGGAAGCGGGTAATATTGCTGAGGCGCAAAAACAGATGCTTATATGGCCCGTTAAGAATGCTTCTAATCAGACAATGTATGATTGGGATGAGGTGGCGCAGGCGTATGCGCAGGCGCATGCGTCGATTGCCAAGGCCCTTGCTAAAAAGGGTGATGTAAAGGGCGCGTTGGATGTGTTGCGTGGTGATGTCGCGGCAATTACCTCAACAGAAAAAGACCAAGCTTGGCGCGCTGTTGTGCATGCACAATTAAAGGTTGGGATGATAGAAGAAGCGAATACATCGTTGGATGTGATACAAAATGATGCGCAAAAAGCTATTGCTTTGACAGATTTCGTGGTTGCTCTTTACGAAAAAAAAACTCCTTGGATTGAGTTAGAGTCTCGTTTTCAGGAGGCGGTGAAGTTTGCTGAGAAGGCGATGACCGGTCGAGATGCATCGGATTCACAGCGTGATGATCCTTTGGTCGTTATGTCTACGCGGTTGCTTGGGGCTGGGTTGATTGATCCTGCTAAACAGCTTTTAGAAAAAACATCTGCGCAAGCGTCAAAGGCGGGTGTTCTGACCGCGATAGCGCGTTATTATGCATTTAAAGGGGATGTTGGGGCTGCGCGTGTTGCTGCTGAACGTGTGTCCAATGAGCTGTTGCGTGATCAGGCATATGCATCGGTGTCAGACGCCTTGGTGCGTGCGAATCATATTCGTGATGCAGTGGCAGTGATTCAGTTGATGAAAGGTGATATTGCGCGGGTGCAAGCATTTCATAGTGCGGCGCGTATTCAAGCTTATCGTACTGATTTTTATGGGTTGCTTGTGGGAATGGAAGGAAATACACAGCCGCCGCAACAGCTTGCGAGTCCGGGGAACACGATGCCGTCACCTAGCTTAATCAGTGATCTGCATCCTTCACCACAAGAACTTACTGCTTTCGAACAAAAGCTTATTGACGATTCTCGTACGAAGTCCGATGCCGTGTTGTTAAAAGATCCCGTTCCTTCTGCGATCGGTAAAATCGTTCCAGCTTTCAATAAAGAAGCACTGCAAGTGAATGAGACGCGGTTGACGTTGGCAAAAAAATTACCTGAAGCGCGTGATTATAGAGTTTCTATGGTTAGTTATGAAGCTCCTGACGCGCAGCAAAAATTTACCGCGTCGCTTGGTCTTGCTGGATTTGCTCGCTTTCAACAAAGTTTCTCTCCGGAAGTGATTTTGGTGGAAAAAGGAGTGGTGGATATTTCTGCGTTGTATTTGGATTTGCGTACGCAGGGTTTGGGCGATGAGGTAATAAAAAAAGAAGGTCGCACGTATCTTCTGCGCCGTCCTATTGTGGTAGCAAAAGATGCTGCGCTGGTGATTTCTGGCGCGGGGGTTGATGATTTGAGGTTGTCCACAGAGCGTGGGGCTTACATTGTGAATATGGGGACATTGTATATTCAAGATACCCATGTAACAGGGTGGTCTGAAACAAAATCAGCACCAAATTTTACAGGGGTTGATGACAAATATCGTTTCCGTCCTTTCGTGACGTCGTGGAGTTTGTCGCATAGCTATTTTGGTGGGAGTGTCTTTACGGCTTTGGGCTATGCTGGCACAAAAGCGTATGGAGTTTCACTTTCTTCAGGTCCAAAAGATTTATTGATGTTTAAGCCGTCGGACATTGCACGTCCCGATGGAATTATTGCGGAGAATAGTTTTCGAAATCTTTATTATGGGTTTTATTCGTTCGAGGCAGATCGTGTTGCGTTGATTGGGAATGAATATAAGGATAATATTATTTACGGCATTGACCCACATGACCGCTCTCGCTATCTGACCATTGCTTTTAACACAGCGTGGGGTGCTTACAAAAAGCATGGTATTATTATTTCACGTGAGGTGAACGACACTACCATTATTGGGAATGTGACCTTTAAAAATCATGGTTCTGGCTTCATGATGGATCGACTTAGTATCGGGTCAATGGTCTATGCGAATACTGGATTTGACAATGGTCAAGATGGACTCACTGTGTATGAGAGTGATTGTAAATTGATTGCGAGTAATCGCTTTTTTGCGAACCATCGTGACGGGGTGAAGATTCGTAATAGTCGTGATATTGGTGTGTTCTACAATGTGTTACATGACAATCGACGCGCTGGCGTTGAGGGGTATACTGCGGACTTGAAAGCTGATCCGACGCAAGCGCATCGTGACTTTGAGCTTGATCCTTATTCGACCGTAGTGGCGTTTACGATGGTAGGGAATTGGATTGAACGTAATGGTGTCGGCATTAGTGGTGCAGATATTGCTGCTGCCTTTTTGAAGGGTAATTTCTTTATACAGCAGTCTCCTAAGCTGTTTCGTGGCGATTGGTTCAAGGCTATTCCAGAGTTAATGTCGCGGTTTGATCTTATGAATACGGGGGTGGTGGCAACGCCACGCTGTCCTTCTGGTATCGCGCTGCCCGAGCATGAGGTCTGCAAATTTAGATCGCTTGGGATATTAAATGGAGATGGGCAGGATCGGCTCTATCAGCGTATTAATCAGAAATTATGTGAGGTACGCACATGAAGATGACGCGTGTTAAATTGGCAGTGTTGTCAGGGTTTGTGCTGGTGATGTCTGCTTCATCTGCCTTAGCGGCGCAGAAAAATATTTTGTTTGATGTGGATGCGCGTCGTGGGGCTTTGCAAAAAGAAGCATATATGGCGGCTCGTAAAGCTTGTTTGACTTCAGGTGGTGAGAAGTTACTCAAAAATCTTCCTGAACCGATTGAGAAGCTTGAGGCCACAGAAGGTTATGGCACGGACAATAGTGCGGAAGGTTTTACGTGGTATGTGATGGTACAAGGTGGTCGTGCTTTGGCGGGTGATGAGCAGGCGCAAAAAGATCTCGGTGCGTTGTTGTTAACGTGGGCAAAAGCAGGGGCTTTGCTAAAAACAGAAGAATCACACGACACGTATTACGCACTTAAGCGTATCATGTTACCTGTGATCGTGAATTATGCGATTATCGCGCCTTCATTAAGTGAGGATCAGCGCAAGCAGATCGAAGCATGGATTGACCCTTTAGCGCGTCGTGTTGGGACATATTTTGGCGGTGACGTAGATGTGAATAATCATCGTTATTTGGCGGACTCAGTACAGATGGCATGGGGAGCGTATACAGGTGATCACGCTCTTTATGCAATGGGGGTAAGTCGTTACCATCAAGCACTAAAAGATGCGCGTAAAGATGGTAGCTTGCCGCTTGAGACGCGTCGTGGTGCGCGGGCAACATGGTATATGCGCCACGCATTGGATAGTTTGACGGTAATGGCGGAAATCGCATTGACGCATGGTGAAGATCTGTATGGTGTGGAGGAAAATGGCATGACCTTAGATGGTGTCATGGGGTATTTCTTGGATAGCGTGACCACACCATTATTCATTTTGCCTCATGCTGCTCAAAATTATGTGGCTGGACCTTCAGATGATTATTTTAAACAAGATGTAGGTTTTTTGGCGACGCGTCCGAATCTACGTCATTATATGGCGTTCACTGAAGCCTATCTTGCGCATAATCAAGAGTCATTGAATGCGCAGCGTTTGGATGGGTTGATGCAGCGTACAGGGTTTAAAGAGCGTCCATTGATTGATGATTACCTCGGTGGTAATGCGACCTGTTTCTTCTGGCAGCCCTCGTCACAGCAAGAGGTGAAGTAATGCGTAGAGTTGTTCGGCAGCGTTTGGTTTGTGTTGGTTTAGGGGTGTTGTTCAGTGCGGTGTTGGCCGTGCCGCTTCATGCGGAAGGTTTGCTGCCCGAGGCGATGATTCGGGCGATAGAAAAATCCGCATTTGAGGGTGATGACGTCGCATTTGATGCACAAAAAACTGCGTTAGAGCAGGTGGGAACACCTGAGGCATTCTTTAGACTTGGGCAGATGTATGAAAAATTGCCGACTAAAGAGATTGTACGCATTCCAAAACCTGATATTGCCGCAGGTTATTATCAAAAAGCTATTGATGCTGGGGATGTTAAGAATATTCGTGATGATAACTGGCTTAAGGCGCATACGGCACTTGCCATTTTGTACCGTGATGGACGTGGGGTCGATGTTGATACGTCGAAGGCGATTGCCCTGTTTCAAGATGCGATGCAGGCGGGACATGCAGGTTCTGCTTATAGTTATGCGGTCATGTTAGAAAAAGGGTATGATGGGCATCCTGCTGATGTGAAGGCAGCGGTTGCTGCTTATTTGAAAGCATTGGCTTTGGAGTCTGGGGAAGCAGGGTTGGCGTTGGCACGCATTTATCGCTCAGGTGTTTTGGGTAAGGAGAAAGCAGGTGGTGCAGCCAACGATATGACAGCGCGTGCGCTGGTGTTGTTGCGTGCTGATGCAGATAAGGGCAATGGCATGTCTGCGTGGCTTGGCGGGCATGTGTATGAGGAGGGGCTTGGGGTTAATAAAGATTCTAAGGAAGCTCTTAGTTGGTATGAAAAAGGGGCAAAAGTGAATGCTCCGAGTGCGCTACTGAGTGCCGCTCGGTTGCTTGCTCAGGGGGTTGCGGGTAAGACAGGCGAGCGCAAGATTGTTGATTATATGCGCCGTGCTGCGACGGCGGGTTCGATTTCTGCGGCGATGGAAATTGGCGAGGCCTTGTTTCAAGGTGAGGATTATTATGCCCATGTTCCCAAAGATGAGGCCTTGTTGTGGTTAAAACGTGCCGCTGGTTCTGGTAATACCAAGGCGACCAACCGTTTGGCAGAGTGGTATATGATTCAAGATGATGTGGCATCAGCGATGCCATTCTTGCAAAAAACGGCAGAGCGAGGGTCTTTCTCATCATTGTATACCTTGTATCGTGTGTATCGTGAAGGAATGCTTGGTGTGCCTGATTATGAAAAGGCAAAGCAGGCGTTTCAAGCAGCTCTCGCGCTTAAGGGAACGAAAGCGGAAGATAAAGTTAAGCTTGCCCGTGTGATGTTGATGCCGAAAGAGCCTGTGTTTGATAAGGATCGAGGGCGCGCTATATTAGAAGAACTAGCGGGTAAAGGACATATTGGCGCAATGAATTTGCTCGCACATAGTTTTGAAAGTGGCGTCTTTGGTCAGAAAGATTTTGCATTGACGTTAAAATGGCTTGGTGTTGCAGCGGATAAAGGGGATGTGATGGCAATGCTGGCGTTGGCAGATGCTTATCATGAAGGGGTATTGACAAAAATAGATGAGCCAAAGGCGAGAGCTTATTTTGATAAAGCTTTGGCGAGCGTTAAGCCAACAGATTATACTTTAATGGCACGTATTGGTCGTATGTATAAAATGGGTGGCTTTGAAGGTAAGGATAAGACGCAGGCTCTTAAATGGTTTGAGAAAGCGGCAGAAGGAAACGACCCACTAGCACTTTTTGAACTTGGGCGGCTTATTTCGTGGGGGCAGGTTGATAAATATCAAACTACGGATGCGATTCGTTTCTTGAAAGCGGCGGCACGAGGCGGCAATCAAGATGCTTTGTTGGAAATTGGTAAATGTTATGCTGGGGGGCGTGGCGTTCCTGTTGATCATGTAGAAGCTGTGAAGTATTTTATGCGTGCGGCGGATCTTGGTTTGTTGGAGGCAATGCGTCAGCTTGGGATTGCATTTATTCGTGGACGTGGTGTTGTTAAAGACACTGAAAAAGGTTTGGCTTGGTTGCGTAAAGCCTCCGAAAACGGGTTAGATCAGGCAGATATGGATTTGGGTATTTATTATGCGTATGGGATGGAAAATGGCGCAAAGGATATGGAAAAAGCAGTAGTTTATTTTAAGAAGGCGGCGGAGGAAGATATTGTCGATGCGCAATATATGTATGGTAGTGCATTGCTGCATGGACAAGGTGTTACGAAAAACGTTGTAGAAGGTAAAAAATGGCTGCAAAAAGCAGTGGAGGGTTCAAATAAGATGGCGGCTGAAGAGCTTCATGCGTTGGAAATACATGCCGGAGCGGTGGTCACTGCTGTACCCGTGGGAGAAGATGTGGATGATGAAGAAGAAAATGCAGATACGATAGAAGATCGAGTTTCTGTAGGCACTTTAAAAATTCAATCTAAGCAATCGCCGAAGTAATGAGGAATCTAGGTATGCGTGATAAAGAACATGAAGTGTTAGCTTCTTGTGATGGAGAAGGTTCAGTGGATTATCGTCCAGCAACCTCTTTTATGCTATTATTTTTTCTAGGGTTTTTGTTGGTTTCATTTGCGCTTGCTGTGTATGTTGTGGCGATGAAAACGGATAAAATTGTGACTGATAAAACCTCACTGATGGATGTGTTGCAGGGTCGTACCGCTTTTACATTTGAAAAGAAGTTTGAAGAAGAATTACCGATACGTGATGCTGTGATAGGTACTTTTGGCGCACTTACTTACGGCGTGTTTCATACGGGACGTGATGGTGTAGTGTTGGGGCAAGATGGTTGGTTTTTCTCAAAAGAAGAGTTTGAGGCACTTAAAGGCGCACAGACGGCAGAGCAAAGTAAACTCGTGTTTATGAAAGATGTGAATGCGTTTTTGAAGAAGAAAAACATCACATTAGTGGTGGCGTTGATTCCAGCAAAAGCGCGGGTGTATGAAGAAAAATTGGGTAATGTTATGTTGCCTGAGTCACGTCGTGGGACGTATGATCGCTTTTTGAAGGCGGTGCATGAGATGGGGATTGTCGCTCCTAATTTGGAAGTGGTTCTGCGTGAGGCTAAATCTTCAGGTGATATGTTTATGCATACTGATACGCATTGGACACCTGCGGGGGCGCAATTGGTTGCTAAAGCAGTCGCAGAAGCAATAGCCGTGGATGCAAAGATAGAGATTACACCAAAAGAAATTTACACGACGACTTTGGGGGAAGAAAAGCCGTATGATGGTGATTTATTGCGCTATGTGAAAACAGGTGTATTCCGCTCTCTTATTGGTCCCGTGGGTGAGAAAGTGAATGCACGTTCAACCGAGTCCGTGTCTTCCAATGCTGCGCCTTCAGGTGATTTGTTTGGAGATAAAATTGTGCCTGTGGTGTTGGTTGGTACATCGTATAGTGCGCAAAAAGATTGGCATTTTGATGGGTTTTTGAAAGCTGCGATGGGTGCAGATGTGCTTAATGTCGCGGATGAGGGCAAAGGGCCTGTGCAGCCGATGGTGGATTATCTGAAAAAAACGGATTTTTCGACATCTGCGCCCAAGGTGGTGATTTGGGAGATACCAGAGCGTTTTATCTCAAAAACCTATGATATTAAATTGCCAGACGTAAGTGGTGATGTGGTGAAGGATGTGAAATAATGGTTTTTTCTTCTGCGATTTTTTTAACGGTTTATCTTCCTCTTTTCTTGTTGATTTATTATTTAGTGGGGCAGAAATATCGTTCTCTCACTATCTTGATTGCTAGCTATAGTTTCTATGCATGGTGGCGCGTTGATTTCTTGGCGTTGTTGTTTGCGGCAACGTTGTTTAGTTATGTGCTTTCCAAGAAAATTGAAAAAGAAGAAGATGAAAAAAAACGCAGCGCGTTGCTTCGCTTTGGGGTGGTTTCTAATTTACTTACGCTTGGGTATTTTAAATATTTTAATTTTGGCGTTGCGGCACTTAATGAAGGTTTGCAGGCACTTGGATCACAGCCATTGCAGTTTGCCCATGTGATCTTGCCGATTGGGGTGTCATTTTATATTTTTCATTGTATTAGTTATTTGGTGGATGTGTATCGCAAGGATGCCGAGATACCTGATAAATTTACTGATTTTGCGGCGTTTATCGTATTGTTTCCGCATTTAATTGCAGGGCCAGTGTTGCGTTATAAAGATTTGGCGTGGCAGTTTCGTCACCGCACGCATACCCGCGATAAATTTAATGAAGGTGTGATTCGTTTTGTGATGGGTTTTTCTAAGAAGGTATTGATTGCGGATACGCTTGCACCGCTGGCGGATCGTATGTTTGCACTGAGTGATCCAACTTTTACTGAGAGCTGGCTGGGGATTTTGGCGTATGCCGCGCAGCTTTATTTCGACTTTGCAAGTTATTCTGAGATGGCGGTGGGGTTGGCGTTGATGATGGGTTTCCGTTTTATCGAGAATTTTAATCAGCCTTATATTAGTAAATCCATCACCGAGTTTTGGCGTAGATGGCATATTTCGCTTTCAACATGGTTGCGTGATTATCTTTATATCCCGCTGGGTGGCAATCGTAAGGGTGAGGTACGTACCTATGTTAACCTTTCGCTGACGATGTTGCTCGGTGGGTTGTGGCACGGTGCTAACTGGACGTTTATTCTCTGGGGTGCGTGGCACGGTGGTATTTTAGCGTTGGAAAAATTTCTGACGCGACATGGTGGTAAGGGTGCTGAGCCTTATGCAAAATGGTTGGCTTGGCCGCTTACGTTTGTGATGGTGATGATTGGTTGGGTGTGCTTTAAGGCGGAGAATTTGACGGTCGCGTTTGATTTTTACCGTGGTATGATCGGTGTTAATGGTTTTGGTTTAACAGATCGAACCGCATGGGCGATGAACACTCTTGAATATACGGCGTTGGTTATTGCATATCTGGTGGTATATTTTGTGCCGAAACTCATGCCGAAAGGTGTGCCACCTTATGGTCAACCAAGCTGGGCGCATGATATTGGTATTGGTCGTCAGTTATTGGTCGCGCTTTTGTTTGTGGTCGCTGTTATGAAGATGATTTCACAGTCTTACTCCCCGTTTTTGTATTTTCAGTTCTAGAATACGGTTTTACGCAATCGCGCTTGCAAATGCCTTTTGCCCTAGCTATCTTGTTGGCTCAATTGTCCACAGGATAGCTAACTATGCAGCAAGTGACGAAAATTGCTCCTTCGATATTGTCCGCGGACTTTGCGCGTTTGGGAGAAGAAGTGCGTGCGATTGATGAGGCGGGTGCGGAATATATTCATGTGGATGTGATGGATGGACATTTTGTGCCGAACATTACCATTGGTCCTGATGTAGTTAAAGCCTTGCGCCCTCATACTAAAAAGATATTGGACGTACATTTAATGATTCGGCCTGCTGATCCGTATCTTGAGGCATTTGCGAGGGCTGGCTCAGATATCATCACTGTGCATGCTGAAGCGTCACCGCATTTACACCGTACAGTTCAAAATATCAAAGCCCTTGGTGTGAAGGCGGGGGTGTCGCTTGTGCCAACCACGCCGCCGCACGTGTTGGAATATGTTATGGATATGGTGGATTTGATTTTAGTGATGACGGTTAATCCGGGGTTTGGTGGGCAGTCGTTTATTCGTTCGCAGCTTCCAAAAATCACAGCAATTCGAGAGATGATTGATGCTTCAGGGCGGGTGATTGACTTGCAGGTGGATGGTGGCGTGAATCCTGAAATTGCACAAGAGGTTGTGGCGGCGGGTGCAGATGTATTGGTCGCTGGTTCCGCGGTGTTTAAGGGCGATGTCTTGCAGTATCGGACTAATATTGATGCGTTGAGGACGATGTTATGATGGAGGGCGTGACGCGGCATCATAAGGCAGTGGATGCGTTTTTTGCACAGTATGCAGATGCTTGGGAAGCGTTGGCGCAGTCTATTGCGGGCGCTTTATTAAACGGACGTAAAGTGCTTTTATGTGGTAATGGCGGCAGCGCATGCGATGCAATGCATATTGCAGGCGAGTTTGTCGGGCGGTTTGCGCAAGAGCGTAAAGGTATGGCGGCGATTGCTTTGTCTGCTGACGCTGGTATTTTGACGGCTGTTGGTAATGATTATGGTTTTGAGCAAATTTTTGCGCGGCAGTTACAAGCACTCAGTTGCGCAGGCGATGTGCTGATCGCGATGTCTACGTCAGGTAGTAGCCCTAATATTTTGGCTGCATTAAGTGTTGCGAAAGAATATAAAGTCACGAGCATTTTACTGACGGGTGAAAAAGGGCGTGGGCGTGTTGGGTGCGCAGATGAGCTTTTTGTGGTAGCAGAGATGGATACAGCGCGGGTGCAGGAAGTGCATATGCTTGCCTTGCACTTGTTGGCAGGGCGGGTGGAGCAGTTGGTGATGGACAGGGAGGGCGCATGAATCTTTCTTATCGTTTTGGGGTGTTTCACTTAAGCGTCATGGGGATGTTCGCCCCACTGGCGGTGGTGGCTCAAGCGATGAAGTTTCAGCGAAATGTTGCTTCGCCATGGCCACATATTTCGCCGCCACAAGCGGGAAAACTGCTTAAGCGTCGGTTTGATTTTCAGGGCTGTAATATTGAAGTGCCAGCGCGTATTGTGTGGACTGTGCCAGAAGCGAACGAGGCGTGGCATCAGGAGTTTTATAGCTTTCGTTGGATACATGAATTAGCCGCAAGCAATAACCAAAAGGCGGCAGGTAGCTTTATTCGTGAGTTCATTAATGGATTTATCATGGATGAACGTGATTTGACAGAGGCCGCATGGGACGTGAACATAGTGGGTGCGCGTCTGGCGGTCTGGATGCAGTATCGCAGTTTTATTTTAAAAGGTGGCAGCAAGGTATTTCGTAGGCGTTTTGGGCGTAGTTTACTTAAACATATACGTGTGATTCGTATTCACTTAGAAGAGAAGCCTCAAAGCGTTGGTCTCACAGCGTTACATGGTGTGATGTCGGCGGCAACCCAGATTGCCGATGTAAGGTTTTTGTTGCCGTCGGCAGAGGCGCGTCTGGCGCATGTGTTGGAAGAGGTTGTGCTGGCTGATGGTTGTCATTTTAGTGCGAGTCCTGAGCGTCATTTAGAGGCCTTACGTACGTTAATTGATATACGTTTGTTGATAACTGCTGAGAGTTCTGTGTATTCAGAGCTTGCACAGACCATTGTGCGCATGGGGCGTGTCCTTATGTTTTTCTGCCATGGAGATGGACGTCTTGCGTTGTTTCATCAAAGTTTGATGGGAGACGCAAATATTATTACGGTTGTAAAAGAGCTTGCTTCGGCGACGGACAGTATTCCAGAATGGCTACGTCAAGCGGGGTTTGTGCGTCTTAGTCAACAGCGCACACGTGTGATTACGGCCGTTGCGGCTCAGGGTGAGATGCAAGTGAAGCATTGGCCTGAGAGTGCGCTTGCGTTGGAGTTAAGTGAAGGGGCGGAACGTATCATTGTGAATTGTGGCTTTTATCGTGGTAATAGTCCGATGTGGAGTGCAGCAACTCATAGTAGTGATGTATATTCAACGTTGAGTTTGTTCTCTACTGCACCAGAGATCGTAGAAGATGCGAGTGTAACTTCGGATGTTGATGATGAACATAATGCAGAAGAAGGTACAGAGAGCCATACTTTGCCACCTCCGCCATCACAGGAGGTTACGCCGCAAGTAGGGGATGCTACGCGCGAAAAAGAGCCTGTACGCGTGCATTCCGGTACAAGTGGAGTGTTCTGCGAAGCGGTGAATGAGGCGTATATTCCATCGCATGGTATCTCTCATGCGCGTAATCTGCATCTTTCTCGTAAGGGGGATGTGCTGTCTGGGCGTGATATTTTGCTGCAGGTTGACGCAGATAAGGCGCACCACGTTGTTCCTGTTATTAGATTTCACTTGCACCCAGATGTACGCTGTCATCGTTTGAAGGGTGGGATAGTAGAACTCAAGTCGCTTAGTGGTAAATGTTGGCATTTTTCGGCGACATCAGGGGTAGATGTGAGTGTTAGCGAGAGTGTTTATTTGGGGTATTATGGGAAGCCACAAAAAACCCTTCAAATTGTCCTTCAGCCTGTGTTCAAGGGAGAAAAAACCATGATTAGTTGGCAGTTTAAACGGGTAAATGTCGCGCCGTCAGAGCAATAGTTTTTGAGAGTCTTTGCTTGTTTTTTGGTTATCTCTTGTGTATGAACTGTGCCAATCACGTCGCGTATTATAGTCATACCACTTAAAAATGAGACATTTTAAAGTGGTATGACTATAACCTATTAAAACATATAGCATCACACCATTTAATAATGCGCAAAGATCGTGCGCTTATTCAAGTGGAAGTGCTATATGAAAAGACGCATCTACAGGCAGATAAGGCAAGGTTTTCATGAGTTATAACGGGGTTAAGCGTGCTGTTCATGGGGTGCTAGTGAGTGTTTTTGCGCTTACAACGGTGATTGCTCCTGCGTGGTCGGCGCAAGAGGTAACGTCTACTGTTAAATCCTCTAATCCAAGGGTTTTATTTTCTTGTCCGCGTCTATCTGATAAATCCAAAATGACCTTGGATGAGATGACGCAAGGGCTGGATGGGTGGTTTTTTCGCTTAACGAGTGATAGGAAACAGGAATTTCGCCTGATGAATGAAGCCGCCTCGTACTTAGAGCGTTTTGTTCAGGTGATGAATGCTCGCGGCACCCACGTGGTCTTTATGTCGATTCCTCCGCGAGGGGTTGTTGGTAGAGCATGGCTAGATACAAGTAATCCAGATCAAAAGGCCTATATGCCAGATGAAGCTGCGGCTTCTTACGAGGCGATGTTGGTTGCTTTACGTAAAACAGGTTTGATTGTGCCTGATATGTTAGCTCTTTTTATGAAAGATGCCCCGTCGGAAGGTGTGGGTTACTTTTTTAAACGCGATCACCACTGGACATCGCTCGGTGCGCAAAAGGCAGCGGAAGCGTTGGCGGCAGCGTTGAAGGATAATCCTACTTATAAACAACAAACACCTGCAAAATTTGTTACCAAACAGACTAGTATTGGGCAGCGCAAGCATACTATGGCAATGGAGCTTCAGCGGTTATGTGATGGAGATATACCTGCTGAAGAATTGCCCGTTTTTAAAACGACGATGGAAGCAACGGGTGCAGACGCGTTGTTTGGTGATGCTGTTGGTGGTGCGCCTTCGGCATTGGTTGGGTCTTCTTATAGTGCTGATGAAGACTTCAATTTTGATGGTTTCATCATGCAAAATACAGGGTTAAATATTGCAAACTATTCGATTTCTGCGGGCATGCTTTTTAATTCGTTGACTTCTCTTACTTCTGATCCTCAATTTGAAACCATGAAACCTCCATTTCTGATTTGGGAAGCTCCTAGTATTTATGATCTAAACACGGACTCTGCGCCAGCATTTAGGCAGATCATCCCTGGGGTGTATGGTAAATGTAAGGGTGATGATGTGATTGCGACAGGTGCAATGGATGTGGTGATGGGCAAAGGTGGGGTGTTGTTGCATGTTCCTGTAGATAAAAAAGTACATGGTACAGGATACTATCTGGTACTTGATTCATCCAGCCGTGGATTTGCGAAATTTACGCTGCAATTGGACTATGATGATGGTGATGGTGAGTGGTTCACTGTCGATCGTTCCCAGTATTTTAATAATAATGGCCGTTTTTTCGTTGAGTTGTCGGACGAAATTGACAGTAACCTTATACAGATTAGCTTGGATGGTCTTGATAATGTGAATACGAAGCTTGGGGCGACGTTGTGTCGTGTTCCTGCGTCTTTTTCTAAGTTAAAAGCATCCGTTCCTGCGGCGACATCTGCTAAAATACCCAGTTTGTAATTTATTTTTTAAGCCTATAGGAGTTTAATTATGCGTTTTGTAACACGACCTGCTACTTTGTTTTTTGCAATAATCGCTGGAACAATAAGTTATGCCCATGCCGTTATGGCAAACGATCAAGAACTTTATGATCCTGCACCTCCTGCGAACGCAGCTTTTGTGCGTGTGATCAATGCAACCAATAATGACACACTGAAGGTTACGGTATCTGGCATTGCTTATGATAAAGTGGCGAAAGGTTCTGCTGCTGCGTATCAGGTGGTGAAAGAGGGAGAGGTGAAGCCTAGTGTGGTTGCCGCGGGTAAGACAGTTGAAGCTACCGCTGTAAAAGTAGATGCTGGTAAGTATTATACATTCGCTGTGACAGGTGAAGGCAGTGTAATTGCGGTTAAAGAAATTGAAGATGCTTTGATGGCAAATCCTGCGAAATCTTATGTGTATTTCTATAACATGTCTGATGCTGCTGCTGCGTCACTGACCGCACCAGTTCAGAAGGCTGATGTGGTGAAGGCGTCTGCGGGTACGGCAGGCTCACGCGATGTGAATCCTTTGACGCTTGATCTGGCAGTTATGGCGGATGGTAAAGAAGTGAAGGCGTTTCCAAAAGTGAGTCTGCAACGTCGCGCTGGAGTTTCTTTTATTCTTTCAGGCAAGGCAGGCGCGTTGAATGCGGTGATGCTTAATAATGAAGTAAAGCGTAAATAAATAGATTTTTTTAGTCGTTTACATGTTGGGTTTTCCCACATGTAAACGATAAAAACATCAAGTTTTACGACATATTTATGGGCTTAATTATGCGATATTTTTCTCTTCTTGCTTTATTAATGTTGGCAGTCATGATGATGCTTTCGGGGGCATCTTCTGGTGTGGCAGAAGAGGTTAAGCCTGTAACCATAAATAATACAGGTATCGGCGTCAATTTGCGAATGGAACCGCCTAAATTCGATTACGCTAAAATGTGTAAAGCACCTGAGAAATTACCGCCTCCTAAAAAAGATTTTAAACTTTGGGATGGGAAAAGTACGCTTGGGGTAAGTGCTGAGGATGCCTTGAATGCGGCGCGTCAATATGCATCAGGTAATATTGATGTTCCTCGTGATGAAGTTTTGGCGGCACGTTTATTCCAATGGGTGATTGATCAAGGTGGTATTACAAAGGCGCAAGCTCAGTTGCAATATGTTCGGTTGATGCTTGAGAGTAAATATACGGTGAAGGATATTGAATTAGTAAAATCTTATGCAAAGGATGCGGCACAAGCAGGATTGTATGGAGCTGACTTGTTGTTAGGTCAAATTGCTGAAGAAGACGGACGTTTTGAAGATGCTGCTGTTGCTTATAAGCGTGAAATGTTGCGAAGTAATCCTGCTGCGGCACTATCGCTAGCAAAGTTATATGCAACATCAAAGGTAAGTTCACCTAGTGAAAAATCCGCGAGTGAAGCGATGGCACTTGCTCAAAATATGTTACTTAGTCAGTTAGCTAAAGGGGATTGTTCCGTTATTTTTCGTCTTGGAAAATATTATTTTTATGGCGTAGCGATGATGGGAGATATTACATTGTCGGCGAAATGGCTTGAAGTTGCTGCGAGTTTGGGTAATTCAGATGCAATGGTGATGTTGGCCGGCTTCTATCAGCGTGGTGTGGGTGTGACGTATGATATGAATCGTACCTTTGAACTTTGGCGTAAGGCGGATGCACTGGGAGAAGATGAAGCAACCTATAATTTAGGTGTTGCCTATTTATTGGGAACGCAAATGAAAGCCGACCGTGTGCTTGCAATACAGTATTTGCAAAAAGCTTCAAATCGGCATTATACGCCAGCGACCTCAAAATTAGCAGAAATCTATCTTGGAAAAGTTGGTGGAGTTGCTGAGCCTCATAAAGCTGTACAGCTTTTGGAGGAAGTCGTGAAATTCCCTGATGCAGATAAAGAGCTATTATTAGAACTTGCCGATGCTTATGCTGTTGGTCGTGGAACGCAGCGTGATTATGCTAAAGCGTTTGCGCTGTATGAGCGTGTTACCAAGAGTGGTAGTCGTGAAGGGGCAATGCGTCTTGCAGAGTTTTATCAAAAAGGGATAGGGCGTACTCCTGAGCCTAAAAAGGCATTACGTTTTTTCCGTTTAGCATCAAGTCGTGGCGATAAAAAAGCGATGCTGGCGATGTCGCGCAATTATGTTTGCGGTATTGGTGTTAAGCCTAATGCTAAGAAGTCACAGATTTGGTTGGAGCGCGCAATTATCAACGATAGTGTGGAAGCATTAGTGGATGAAGCTGATCGTTTATTTGTGCAGGCAACACCGGAGGCGAACGCAGAGGCAATTGCATCTTTGAAGCGTGCGGCACAGGGCAAAAATCGTAAGGCAATGGTGATGCTTGGAAAAGCCTATCTTTTGGAGCGCGGCGTCAAAGATGATAAGGAAAAAGCAAAACATTTGTTCGAGCAAGCGATTGCTGATGGTGAAAACCAAGGGGCTGGATTAGTTGAGCTTGGGAAACTTTATGCTGAGGGGGCGGTTGTTCCAAAAGATCTGCAAAAAGCACGGGGCATGTTTGAGAAAGCTGTTCAGCTTGATTATGACAGTGCCTATTATGAATTGGCAAAGATTCTTCCTCTTACGGCTGAAAATGAAGATGCTTTTAAACGTATACCGGAATTATTGCACCAAGCTACTGAGCGTGGAGACGAAAAAGCGATCTTTGAATTAGCGGAGCAGCTGCCAGAGGTGGAGGCTGTGGATTTGTTGAAAAAAACTGCGGATGCAGGATCTATTCAGGCCGCACTTACGTTGGCTAATTATTGGCAAGGACGTGCGCCTGAACCTAAAGCGGTTGAGCTTGCTGGCTTGTGGTTGAAGCGTGCAGAGATGGGATATCCGTGTGCGTTTGAAGAGCGTTTAGGGATGGCAAAAGCCTATCAACTGGGGGTAGGCGGTCATGTGGACGCCGTGCAGGCAAGTCACTGGTTTGAGGCTGCAACACGGGAGAAACCAAACAGTACAGCTGAGATGTTTTCTCTCGCGGATGGTTATGTAAATGGTTATGGCACAAAGCCTGATGTGGTCAAAGCGTTGGCGTTGTATCGTCAAGCGGCTAATTTAAATCACGTACGTGCTATGCGTGAAATCGCACGTCTTTATATGGCAGGGGTGGGTGTCGATCGTAATGTAGATGAGGCACTGTCTTGGTATAATAAAGCGATTGAATATGGTGATGTCCCTGCAATGGTGGATATGGGGACGGTATTGTTGAGTGGTAATGATATCAAACGTGATCCTGAGAAAGCTATCAGTTTCTTTCAACGTGCAGCGTCTTTTGGTGATGTTAAGGCAATGCGTTCGCTAGCAAAACTTTACGGGGACGAAAATAGCGATTTTTATGATGTGAATTTATCTGTGCAGTGGTTTGAAAAAGCTGCGCGTTTAAATGATGTGAATTCGATGTTTAATTTGGTAGAAATGTATGCCAGTAAGATAAGTAAAGCTTATGATGTGAAGAAGGCACATTATTGGGCGCAGCGTGCGATTGCTAAAGGAAGCCGACGTGCGAACGATATGTTGAATATCGCCACCGCATATGAGCGTGGTATTGGGGTTGAGCAAAATAAAGAGCAGGCTTTTGCTTATAAAATGCGTGCAGCGCAAAGCGGTCATGCTCAGGGGATGCGTGAAGTTGGGCGTGCCTATATGACGGGAGAGGGCGTTTCACAACAACCGAGTTTGGGTTTGGAATGGTTAAGTAAAGCTTCGGAAAATGGTGATAATTTTGCTTATGTGGATTTAGGAAAAGCCTATCAGTCAGGGATGGGTGTCGCTAAAGATCCGAAGAAGGCGATGGCGTTTTTTATGAAGGCGGCGGATAAAGGGCTTAGTGATGGGATGCGTGAGTTGGCCGCAGCTTATCTACAAGGTAGTGGAGTAGTACATGATGCCGTCAAGGGGGTGGCGTGGTATGAAAAGGCCGCGGCTTTAGGGGATACTCGAGCTATGATGGCACTTTCGAATGCGTATGCTTCGGGTCTTGGAGTTGAGATTTCGAATGAAAAATCAATGTTATGGCTTAAAAAAGCTGCGGATAGCGGTTCTGCTGATGCGCGGCGTCAATTAGAATTAACGCAGCAGATACAGAAGTCCATTACTCCTACCTCAGATAATAAATGATGATACGCCTTAGCTAGTGCTGTGACGTAAGGTAGTTTTCAACATCAGAAAAGAGCGATTGGATGGAAGCGAGCAGAGCGAGTTTTTCTTCATCGCTTTTTTCATGACCTTGTTCTGCTTCTAGGCATACCTTAGAAAGGGCTTTTGCTCCGAAGTTACTCGCGGACCCTTTGATACGGTGTGCCGTTTTCTTCCATGCATCTTGATCGTTTCTGTCCAAACTTGCGCGAAGTTCATGGATAGCTTTGTCGGTGAGGTCAATAAACATAAGTACCACTTCTTTTTCTTCTTCAGGGTCATTGCCGATATAGCTGCGTAGATGTTTTAGGTCGACGGGAGCATCTTCAAGTGTTGCTACGTGAGTTACCGAAGGAGATTCGGGTTTATGCGTCTCAGAGAATGTGGTGGGTTGAGCGATCTTGTTTGGAAAGGCATCAAATTCGATAAAATCGTTTGATGTTATTTGTGATGTTACAATATTTTCAGGCTGTGTAGGGGCTATTATTGTTGGTGTGGTTTCTATGGATTTGTGAGATGTTGTTGAAGCAATTATAGGTGCTGCGATAGGGTGATGCACTGGTAAAGGTTTTGAACCATCTGCTGGTAACCAATACGCAAAGATTTCCCGTAATTTTGTTTCCACAATAGGCTTGCTGGTATAATCATCCATCCCTGCGGCAAGGCATTTTTCGCGGTCTCCGACCATTGCATTCGCGGTCATGGCAATGATGGGAGTACGTTTTCCTGTGCCTGCTTCGCGTTCTCTAATGGCACGGCTGACCTCATATCCGTCCATTTCTGGCATTTGGCAGTCGGTAATGATAATGTCATAGTCTGTTTTTTCCATCATTTCTAAGGCGAGCTTTCCGTGATGTGTGGTATCAACTTTGCCAAAGCCAAACTTGGCAAGGAGTTTGGCTGCAAAGAGCAGATTGATCGGGTGGTCATCAATAAGAAGGGCTGTACGTGTGCTGAAATTAACTTTGCTAAGGCTGGTGAGTTCTTGACGCATCCCAGCAAGCTTTGCGTCTTGTGAGAGCTGAATTTGTGCTTGCGTAGGAAGGTGTAGTGGCATGGTAAACCAGAAGCTAGAGCCTTGATTTTCAATACTTTGAACGCCAATATCGCCCCCCATCATTTCAGTAAGATGTTTGCAAATTGCAAGCCCTAGTCCTGTACCACCATATTTGCGGGTGGTGGACTCATCAGCTTGGGTAAACTTTTGGAAGATCTTTTCACATTTATCTTCAGGAATACCCATTCCCGTATCATCAATGCGGCAAACAAATTCTGTGCGACTATCAGATAGGCGGCGTGATGCTACATCCAGTTTGATATAGCCTGTTTCGGTAAATTTGATGGCATTGCCAATTAAGTTGGTAGCAATTTGACGTACGCGTGCGGGGTCACCTATGACGTAATGAGGGGTTGCGGCATTATAATTCATGTTAAGATTAAGCCCTTTGCGTAGTGCGAGGGGTTCGAGTAAGCTGATGATATCAAGAAAGATCTGTTTGAGATCGAACGGGACTTCTTCCAGCGTGAGTTCTTGAGCTTCAATTTTGGAGAAGTCAAGGATGTCATTAAGGAGCATGAGGAGCGTTTCGCTGGATTTGCGGACAGTATCAATCATTTCGGTTTGTTCACCATCAAGATGGGTATCGCTTAGAAGCCCCGTCATTCCAAGAATGCCATTCATTGGAGTACGTAGTTCATGGCTCATATTGGCAAGAAAATCACTTTTTGCTCGGTTGGCTTCCTCTGCGCTGATTTTGGCAGCCAAGAGTGCATCTTCGTGAGACTTACGGCTTGTGATGTCGCGTTCAATCGCGGCAAAGTGTGTGATGCGCCCCTTAATGTCTTGGATGGGTACGATGCTGATATCGAGCCAATATTCATGTCCATGTTTACCATAATTGATAATTTCACCTTTGAAGGGTTGCCCTCGCTCCAAGCAGTTTTTAAGGCGTTTGAGTGTTTCTTTATCTGTTTTTTCGCCTTGCAGGATCTTGGGGGTCTTGCCAATGATCTCAGTGGGGTCATATCCTGTGATTTCGGTGAAAGCACGGTTTACGAAGGTGATCTCTGGGCCTTTTTCATCTTGAAAATTGGCATTGGTGATCATGATGCCATCACGTGCGTTTAGAATCACTTGTTCAAGTAAACGTGCTTTTTCTTCGGATTGTTTACGAACAACCACGTGACCAAGTTGCACCCCAATATCGGACATGATTTTAATGAGAGCTTCGTCGGGTTCTTTGGCAGATGTTGAGATAAACTCCATCACGCCAAGTACACGTTTTTCCATGAATATTGGAAAAGCATACAGCGATTTAATCGTGCATTCATCTGCAATTTCATGGCGGAATCCTGCGTTCTCTTGCGTAATATCTGTTGTCCAGCGTGGGTTGCCATCATTGAATACGCGTCCAATGATTCCCTGTCCACTGGAGAAGGCAATCATATCAGTTGCTTCTCTAAAAGGGTTAAACATGTCGTCGTCTTCGAGGAAGTACCAAACACGGTTGCTCACAATGTCTGTTTCATGTTCCTTG
This sequence comes from Rickettsiales bacterium, assembly GCA_036770365.1. Lineage (GTDB taxonomy): Bacteria > Pseudomonadota > Alphaproteobacteria > Rickettsiales > UBA998 > DAIPJH01. The sequence goes on along the minus strand of DAIPJH010000009.1, from coordinate 31,424 downwards.
CGTATATAGGTATGTCCTCCTTGCCATTGTGTATAGATACAGATCTCACGTACACTTGCAAGCAATGCATCTTCAACGCTTGAAGCTTCATTGGCAGCGACGGCTACTTTAGAAAGAAGACGAATTTGGCGATTTTTTGCTTGAATCTCATGCGCAGATTGTTCTGCCTTGTGGCGAAGATCATTGGCTTCGCGCAGGCTATCTTCGAGGTCACGTGCTAATGCTTCTACATGCATGCGTGCAACTTTAAGCTCGGAAATGGGTTTACTGGAATCATCTTGATGCATGGTCTTTACCTTTTATGCAGACAGTATGGTTGTGATTGGGTGAAGATGTGAGACACTTTGGCTTGTCCCACATCTCCGTAACTCAAACATTAGACAGAGCCTATTGCTTGAGTAAAATGTCCAGCTTTCCAATCTTGGATGTAGTGTTCAAACGCTCCGCGGTTGAAAGGCTTGGGTAAGAATCCATCTGCTCCTGATGACATGGCCTTGACGCGGTAATCGAGAAAGCTGTTGCCAGTAAACATGACAATCGTACAGTCTGGATCATGACTGCGAATATATTCCAAGACACTAAATCCATCGCAATCTGGTAAACCAATGTCTAAGAATACGAGGTCTGGTACGAAAAGAAGATGGCGTTCGATGGCTTCTGCTGCGTTATGCGCGGTGATGATAGGATATTCATCTTTAAGAGCGCGGCTGATGATGCGGGTTGTGATGGGGTCGTCATCTACTACCATGATATGTGGTTGAGAGCGTCCTTCGCGTGCTTCACAAATGGTCAGCCATGCTTCGAGAAAATCATTAAGGTGAGGAACAAGCAGTTTGAGTAGGTTATGATCTGTTTCGATGGCGTTCTTTTCGCCCGATGTTACTGGGCCGGTGTATGTTTCGAGCATGTTGATAAGGGCGATATTGTCAATATCAAGAGTAAAAATATCACTTTTTAGTTGTGGGGTTTGGATATTTGTGCCGTGGTTTAGGGTTGCTACAAAGCTTTCTAATGCGACTGTTCCTGTGTCGCGGTAGATCACTAGAAGCGTTTTATCATGTAGACATACAACGCTGCCATCATTACCTGGTAAAAGTGAGCGTATGATTTTTGCAATATAGACCTGTGACGTTTCGTTGAGCGTATCGGTTGCTTTTTCTGCGTCTGGGGTAATATGCAGGCAATGCCAATCTTTCCAACAATAGGCATCACGCTTGATGCTGCGAACAAAGTCTTGAAGAAAGCTACGAACGGTTTGATCATGAGTGAGGATTTGCATGGTATTCTCCTTTGGCTTTTTGTTTTTGTGATAAGGTATTATGCATTTTCTAGGGTGACGCCGTTGATATAGCGGATGAGGCGATCGCGGGTGAATGGTTTGCCGACAAAGCCCTTTGCTCCTGCTTTCATGGCTTGCATGATAGCTTCCTGATAGGTATGACCACTGAGCATGATGATGTAGGCGGTTTTATCTAATGTGAGGATTTTTTCTAAGATTTGCAGGCCATTGGAGTCAGGAAGCCCAATGTCAAGAAACACAATGTTCGGTGCGGTGCGAATGTAGCTTTCGTAGGCTTCTTGGCCTGTGGATGCTGTTGTGACTCTGTATTCTGTTTGCAGCACATTTTTAACAAGGCGTAGTGAAAGCGGATCATCCTCGACAATGAGAATATGTTTTTCTTGGTTTTGGGAGCGTTTATGCGCCGCCGCTAAGAAAATTTTGCATTCATGTTCAGTTGGATAAATGCTATTCGTCGGGGTAGGTGCTTTTTCTATGGGAAGAGATGCACCGACATTGACGGTTAGTGCTACTTTGTTTTGAGCTAGTTTGGATGCACGTTCAAAGTCACCTTCAAGGTCAAAAAGTTGCATAAAGGGATTGGAGTGTGCATTGTGGATGTTTTCGGCAAAAAGATAATGAAGTTGGTAAGCCATCTCTTCCATCAGGGGAGCTGATTTTATATGAAACAGAATGATGATGTCGCCATCTTCACAGAAAAAAACCGCTCCTTCTTGCTCTTTAATGAAGTTTTGAATGATGTTAAATGCAACTTTACTTGCTTCTTTGCGGTTGATGCCTTTGCGTAGATTTGAGGTTAGAAAGTGATAGACACGCCAGTTAGCTTTGTCGGTGGTCATGTTATCGAGTAATTGGCGGAAGTGATATTCTGCGCCAGATGTAAATGTGATCATTGTGTTGCCTCGTGCATTATTGGTTGTTGCATTAATACATCTCAATTTTTGTGCCAGTTGGAATAATCTCACTTTATTATATTGTAATATAACAAAAATTTGTGATTATGTTGTTTGTGATTATGTGGGTGTTTCCAGTATTGGGACATTCATTTTGGGAAAATTCCCATTTTAGGACTCTGTTAACTGTGTTGTGCTAGTGTAAACATAATGAAAAGATGTGAGTATGAAGGGTGTGTGCGATGGTATTAAAAACGATTTTGGTGGCAGAAGATGATCCAACACAGCGGTTGATCTTGTGTAAGTTATTGGAAAATCGCTTGGGTTATCGCTGCATTGAGGCAGAAAATGGCGCAGAAGCGGTTTTTCGTATCAAAAAAGATGAGCAACGTGAAATCGTTGCGGCGATACTAGATTTAGAGATGCCAGAGATGGATGGGCGCGTTGCCCTTACTAAGATTCAGGATGTACGCCCCGATCTACCAGTTATTATTTTGACTGCGAGTCAGGATCTGGATGACGTAATTGATATGATGCGCAAAGGTGCAGCCGATTTTCTTGTCAAGCCTATACAGAAAGATAGGTTAGAGATTTCACTTCTTCAAGCTCTTCGGTTTAGTCATTTGCAAGAAGAGCTTTCGATCTTGCGTACTGCGGTGAATACCAATACAGGTTTTTGTCATATTGTTGGGCATGATGGTGGGCTGCACACCGCGGTGAAGCTTGCTTCACGGGCCGCAAATTCTGATATTACGGTATTGCTGACAGGTGAGAGTGGTTCAGGTAAAGAGCGTTTTGCACGGGCAATCCATGAGGAAAGCGGGCGGTGTTCCGCACCGTTCATTGCAGTTAATTGTGGTGCATTACCGAAAGATTTGGTGGAAAGTACTTTGTTTGGGCATCGTAAAGGGGCGTTTACGGGTGCAGTGGCGGACGCGATGGGAAAATTTCGTGAGGCAGACGGTGGGACATTGTTTTTAGATGAGGTGGGTGAATTACCGCTTGAGGCACAAGTGAAGTTGCTACGGGTGTTGCAACAGCGTGAAGTTGAACCTGTGGGTGAAGGAAAGTCTGTATCTGTTAATGTGCGGGTGGTGGCGGCGACCAATCGTCATCCTATAGAAGAAGTACGCAAAGGAAGATTTAGAGAAGACTTGTTTTATAGGCTGAATGTTTATCCAATTCATTTACCTCCACTGCGTGAACGTAGGCAGGATGTGAAGCCGTTATGTGACTATTTCTTGCGTCATTATGCTACGGTAGAAAATAAACAAATAGAAGGTATTTCTGAAGATGCGATGATTTGGCTGACGACGCATTTATGGCCTGGGAATGTGCGTGAGTTGGAAAATACCATCTACCGTGCGGTGTTACTTTGTGATGATTCACGGTTGCGGTTAGAACATGTCTTGGCTGGGATGCCTATTGCTTCAGGTCATGATGATGGTATCGCACATGTGGGGGATGGTGTGTTGGTGCAACAGACGGCGGCTTTGAGTTCTGGTATGTTGTCGTTATTTGATGATAAAGGGCGCGTAAAAACGATGGAAACTATTCGTTTGGATGTGATTACGGCGTGTCTTACCTTGTTTGATGGAAATGTAGTCAAGGCAGCACAGGCATTGGATGTAGGAAAATCTACGCTATATCGTGTATTGTCGGAGTAAGGTAAAATTAGTAGCTTTCCTTCGGGTTGTTCTTCACAATCATGTAGAGTTAATGCTTTGTGATACGTGCCATAAAGAAACCGTCCACCCCGCCATGTTCTGACCAGAAATGTGGGAGGATGCGTAGAAATCCACGTTTATTAACCCATGATTTGGGGATGCCAAGGCTTGCTGCTTCGCGTTGGGTGATGGGGGCAAGGCTAACATCTGAACGTTCGTTCAAGAGGCGGTCAATTTGCATCTCGCCTTCTTCGGGTTCAAGCGAACAGGTGACATAGATGAGCGTGCCTTCAGGTTTAAGCCAGAAAAGCGTTTTCTGAATTAAGTCATGTTGTAATTCAGCGAGGCGGGTGACATCACTTTCGCGTTTTTGCCACAATCCTTCAGGGTGGCGGCGGAGTGTACCTGTGGCGGAGCAGGGCGCATCGAGCAAAACACCGTCTACCAGCGTTTCTGGTTGCCAATGCAGTGCATCATCACAGACTACATGGACGTTATCTAAATGCAGTCGGCGGATGTTTTCATAAAGCCGTGCAAGGCGAGCGGGGGAGATGTCGAGTGCGGTGATGCGTGCGCCAGCGGTGGCTAATTGCGCGGTTTTACCTCCTGGTGCGGCGCAGGCATCAATGATGGTTTTGCCTGTTATATCTCCAAACAGACGTGCGGGTAGGCTGGCGGCGGCGTCTTGCACCCACCAATGCCCTTCTGCGAAGCCTTCAAGATTGGGTACGTCTGCCCCTATGCTTACACGGCGAACCGAACCTTGTGGCATCAACGTGCCTTCTAGTTTTTCTGCGTATTTTTCAGCCTGTGTTTGGTGGTCGGGGTGTAGCGTAATATCGAGCATCGGCTCATGGGTGAGGCTATATGCCATCGTACGTGCTTTATCTTCGCCGTAATGTGCGCTCCATTTGCGCCATAGCCATAGTGGCAAAATAAAGCGGTCATCGAGTTTCATGCGTATGTTATCCGCTTCACGCGCAACCCCTGAGAGGACGGCGTTGACCAGTCCAACATGCATGGGGAAATCACAGCGTTTGACCAGCTCAACGCTGCTATTGACTGCGGCGTAATCGGGAACACGCATCCACATAAGCTGTATGATGCCTAAGCGTAAAATCCAACGCACTTCGTCATATTTGGATGGGAGCGGGCGATCTAGTCGGGTCTTGATGATAGCGTCTGCTTGCCCCAGCCTGCGCAGCGTGGTCATTACCAGTTGGCGTACTAAGCCTTTATCACGTGTATCTAATAATTGATAATGTTCGCTGTCAGCGTAAATATGTTCAAGTATGGGCTGGTCGTTCCATAGGCAGCGTAAGATGTGGAGCGCAGTGCGACGTGCATCTGCTGTTGGAGCTGTTGATTGTTTTTCAGGTTTTTTGGGTGATTTCTGTTTGGGGGTCATGAATGCTTATGCTATGCGTGAGGGGTCAAAATTGCATGATAGGGAAAAACTATGACAGAGCAAGAAAAGAAGCAGGAAAAGAAGGAAGAGTTACCTAAAGAACTACAAAAAGAAAAAGAATTTGGTGGACCAAAAGGGCTTGAGCCGACGCGCTATGGAGACTGGGACGTGGGTGGACGTTGCTCGGATTTTTAACCAAAACTCTATTGTCATCGGTGATCTTTTTGCAATGAACCGTCCTTAAAACATATCATGTAGGTTTGTTACATTCCAATTTTTTGGTTTTCATTGTTGTGTGCTTACCCCATGTCAGCGAGTTTTAACCTAGATACAGGTATTATGTCTGAAAAGAATATTCTCATTGTTTTGCCGCCAAAAGAGCATTTTTCACCACAAAGAGTGGGGGCGGTGGGGCTTTGTGTGCAGGATTTTGTGCGTCATTCGTGTTATCAGCACAATACGTTAGTGATTGGCTCGGACGCTGAGGGTGGCTTTGACGGTGTGGCGTATCAGTCGGTCAAATGTAGGAAATATGGGATGTTATCGCATGGACTGGCGTATTTCTGGGCGGTACTGCGTTTTGTAAAAACTTACGGTGCAACGCTGGTGGAAGTGCATAATCGCCCGCGACTTGCGATGATGTTATTTTATGGTAGTAAGGCAGTAAGTCAGATTGCATTGCATTTACATAATGATCCGCAAGAGATGGCGATGGCGCGCACCGCGCAGCAACGCTCCGTGCTTTTGTCACATATGGCGATAGTGTATTGTGTGAGTGACTATATACGTTCGCGTTTGCTAGAAGGTGTTCCTGAGGAATATCATGTTAAAGCGGTGGTGGTGCATAATGGGCTGGAAATTCCGCCTGTGATGTCTACACAGCGTGAGAAAATCATTATGTTCGCTGGTAGGCTTGCACAAACCAAAGGTGGGCTGGAGTTTGCGAAGGCGTTGACGCAGGTGTTGCCGCAGTTAGATGGTTGGCGTGGATTGGTGGTGGGGGCGGATCGTCACGCACCATCTGTATCGATGAACGCTTATGAAAGAGAGCTTTATACGACGTTGGAAGCATTGGGCGATAAGGTTCAAATGGCAGGGTTTATGCCTCATGCAGAGGTAATGAAGGCGTATGACCGCGCCGCGATTGCGGTGGTGCCTTCGCAGTGGCATGAGCCATTTGGGCGTACAGCATTGGAGGCAATGGCACACGGTGCGGCGTTGATTGCGACCGCTTCTGGAGGACTTATGGAAGTGATGGGCGATGCAGGAGTGGGGATTGATCCTCCTTCTGCGGAGACGATTGCGGAGGCAATCTTGCGTTTGGTACGTGACGACGTATTTCGGGCGCGCATTGCGCAGGCGGGCTATGTTCAGGCACAAACATTTGAGATTGCGAAAGTGACAAAACTACTCGATGATGCGCGGCAGAATTTAGGAATATAAGCTAACAAACATGTAAGTGTTCGCTAGTGGCAAGGAACATGATGAAATGAAACAATTTTTTGCTGATGTGCTGACGGCCTCAGGCACGTCTTTATATGAAAAAATCGCAGCTGTGTTGTTGGTGTTGCTTCCTGTGCTGTATACTATAAGCCCTAGCGTGGCGGATGGTGGCGCGGTGTTGCTGGGTGTTTTGTTTCTTGTTCATTCCTATAAAACAAAAGCATGGGGTTGGCTGCGCGAGGCGTGGGTGGTGTGTGCTTTGGTGTTATGGGTGTATATGACAGTGCGTGGTTTTTTTGCCGAAGATGTGATGGAGGCAATGCGTCGTGGTGTGCCGTGGTTGCGATTTCCTTTATTCGCGGTGGCGGTGGGCTATTGGTTGTTTCTTAAGCCTGAAATTCGTGCCGCGCTCTATAAAGTGCTAAGTATTACTCTTTTGTTTTTACTAGCAGATACACTGTTTCAGTATGTGGTGGGTTTGGATATACTTGGGCGGGAAACATTTCCTGCTGAAGGGGGAGGTGTACGTCTGACAGGACCATTTACTGCACCTAAAGTTGGGATTATTCTGGTGTGGTTTGGTTTTCCGGTCTTGATTGGTTGGCTTGTGCCACCAAAAGATGCGCCGAAAGAGCTAGCTTTGCGTCATATTCTGCGTGGTGCATTGTTACTTGTGAGTTTTATCGCCGTGGTGTTTTTAACGGGTGAACGTATGGCATTCTTATTTATGGGGTTTGGCTTGGTGGTGGCGATGGTGTTACAGCCTGCTATTTTGCGCCGCCTGTGGTTGCCTGCGTTGGCAGCGGCGGTGGCGGTCGTGCTGTTTTGTTGGAGTAATCCTATGCTTGTCTCAAGGCAGGTCGATTCTACGCTGCATTCTTTGCAACATGTTAAAGAAACGCCTTATGGTATGATCTGGAGCAGTGCCGCGGCGATTATAGAGAAAAACCCTGTATTTGGTGTCGGGGCGCGCCATTTTCGCATTGTTTGTCCACGTCCAGAATATGGAGCGATGGACGAGGCGACTGTGAAACTGCGTTGTAATTTACACCCGCATAATATGTATCTAGAGTGGTTGACCGAGGGTGGACTTGTTGCGTTTGTACTTGTACTCGTGATGATCGCTGTATTATGTAATGTTGCGGTAAAAGCGTATCGCATTTCACATGATGCGGTGTTGGTTGGTGTGCTGGCGGGGATTGCAATTCGTTTTTGGCCTCTTTCAACGGCAGTTAGTGGTTTTGTTGGGTGGTCAGCAGTACCAATGTGGTTGCTTATTGGGTGGATGATAAGCTATAGCAGCACCATGCTGTATCGTTATAACGAAAGTGAGTAGTTATGTGGGGTTGGACGTGTTTGTATATTTCGATTGTGCTGGAGGTGGCGGCGACCACGAGTTTGCGCTTATCAAATAATTTTGAGCGGCTGCACTATGCTGCACTCGCGGTGGTACTGTATGTTTTTTGTTTTTTCTTTCTTGCTCAAGTTTTAAAACTTCTTCCTGCTGGGATCGCGTATGCAATCTGGGCGGGGATGGGGACGGTGGCAATTGCCATTATTGGCGTTGTGTGGTTTGGCGAGAGCATGAATTTTATGCGCGCAGGCTTTATTGCTTTTATTATCGTCGGGTGCGTGGGATTAAATTTGACGGGACATAAAGAGCTTTCTACTGACCAGTTAGCGGCACTGCCGAAAACAAAAAATGCACCCAAGGAATAAGTTATGTTGATGTTGCTTTCACCATCAAAGACGTTGGATGAAAAGGCAGTGCAGGTGAACGCGTGGACATCCCCTATTGATGTGGAAAAAACCTCTGAATTAGTTGCTTTGTTGCAAAAGAAAAGTATTTATGATTTACAGAAGCTTATGGGTATTAGCGAGGCAATTGCAACGCTGAATTATGGTCGTTATCTTCATTGGGAAAGCGCGCCTGCGTATGAAGCGTTGTCTTTGTTCAAGGGAGATGTGTATGCTGCGATGGATGTTGCTCACTATACAGGTGTTCAGCGCGATTTCGCGCAGAAACATTTGCGTATTTTATCAGGGCTTTATGGCCTAATTGCACCTCATGATGCTATTCGTCCGTACCGGTTGGAGATGGGGGTTGGACTTGAAAACCCGAAGGGAAAAAATCTCTATGCGTTTTGGGGGGATAGGATTACAGACGTAGTGAATCAGGCGTTGGCAGCTAGTGGTTCAGATCAACTTATTAATTTGGCGTCGCAGGAATATGCAAAAGCGGTGAAGCCTAAGGGTATTAAAGGGCGTTTCATTCAGGTAGAATTTCGGGTGAAGAAGGACGGTAAGCTGCACACAATTGGGCTTTTTGCAAAGCGCGCACGCGGCATGATGGCGAATTATGTCATTACTAAGGGTATTACTTCCTCAGATAAGCTTCTGGATTTTAATGTAGATGGTTATGTATATAGTCCTGAACTTTCCTCAGGGGATGGAAACACACTTTTTTTTGTGAGAAATTAGGTGTTCAGCTCAAACACGCCACGTGCATCTGCTACAGGGCGGAGTTTTGTAGTAATCCCAATGCATGATTCTGCTGCACCAAGGAATAAATATCCGTGTGGGAGTAAGCATTCTGCCAGACGATCCATTACATCTTTTTTGGCAGTATCATCAAAATAGATCAATACGTTGCGGCACATAATGACATCAAATTTTCCCATGCCTGCAAAGCTTGCAAGGAGGTTGCCTTGTTTATAATTTACCATGGAGCGAATGTCTGGTTTAATTTGCCAGTTGTTATTTTCTACTTTGGTAAAGTATTTTAGGAGAAGTTGAATGGGCATGCCGCGTTGTACTTCAAATTGTGAATAAACGCCTTCAGCAGCTTTCTTTAGCACTTGCGTGTCAAGGTCTGTTGCTTGAATTTCATAAGAAAATCCAGACATTTTTGGCTTTTCTTCTTGTAGGGTGATGGCAAGAGAGTAGGGTTCTTGCCCATTAGAGCATGCTGCGTTCCAAAAACGGATATGTCGAGTTCCTTGATGGATCTCTCTGAGTTTTGGTAGTAAGACGGTTTTTAATTGTTCAAATGGACGGTTATCACGGAAAAACATGGATTCATTAGTGGTCATTGCCTCGGTAACATTACGCAAGAGATCTTCGCTTGGTGCGCCGCGTAATTTACCGACGAGTTCTGAAATCGTGTTTAGCCCTGTTTCACGAGCAATTGGCTGTAAGCGTGTTTCTAATAGATAACGTTTGTCCTCGGTCAGGGCGAGTCCCGATCGTTTTTTCAGCAATGCAGAGAGAAAATTAAATTCATCAGGTGTCATATCATTTTTCTCCGAATGCCCTGATGAAATACTGTGCAAAACCTGTAATGGGCAACGCAGCACTGTGAATCTTATGCTCAATGACAGCGCGTGGCATGCCCCAAACGACACTAGACTCCTCGTCTTGTGCGACCACAGTGCCACCTTCAGCAACTAATTTTTTTGCGCCACTAAAACCGTCATGTCCCATGCCTGTGAGTATGGCGAGTAAAAATTCTTTGCCATAGATTTGTATCAAAGCTTCAATCATGGGATCTGCGGCAGGACGGCAGAAATTGACAGGTGGATTTTGGTTAAGGGAAATACAAATGTCTGTGCCAAGGCGTTTAGGGATCATGTGGTAATTCCCTGGTGCGAGGTAGATCACACCCGCTTTGACGACCTCACCATCGACTGCCTCATGACAGTCTCGCCCAACTGCGGCGGCAATATTGCCAGCTAAAATAGTAGTAAAATTTGCGGGCATGTGTTGGGTAATGAAGATAGGAATGTTCTTTAAATGGTTGCTAAGTCCCTTAAAGAGCGTAAGTAACGCTTGTGGACCGCCAGTGGAAGAGGCAATGGCAAGTGCTTTTGGGGCGGACGCTGGGTAACGTGAGGGAGTGGCATCGTAGGTTTTTGGTGTTAAGTTCTGCGATGTGTTGGTAAGTATCGCAGGGACGGCATCTTTCCAAGTTTCGTCAATATTAATGCCGCCTAAGCTTTTGACTTTTTGTACAAGTTCTTTAAAAAAAATGTCACTTTCATTTTTATCTCGTGATGAACTCGGTTTTGCCATGCAATCTGCTGCTCCCATGGAAAGAGCTTTTAAGCTGACATCTGCGCCTTTGAGCGTGAGGCTAGAGACCATAATGATTTTAACTTTTGGATTAGTTTCTAACAGCTTTGGCAGTGCAGTGAGACCATCCATTCTGGGCATTTCAATATCTAGAATAATTACGTCGATGGGGTAATGACGAACAGCACTGACTGCCATTTCACCATCAGAAACAGAAGCCGCAATATGGATGTATGGGTCTGTTTCGAGCGCACGCGCCATCATGCCACGGATGACAGCAGAGTCATCAACAATCATGACATTAATGGTGTTTTTGTTTCCGTTGCTGCGTTGTGTGTTATTCATGAAGACCCTTATGCTTCACTTGAAATGATGCCGAGTTGCTCTAATTTTCCACGGATAATAGCTTCATCAAACGGTTTCATAACATATTCATTCGCTCCTGCTTCGATAGCGGCTTGAATATGGTCAAAATCAGTTTCTGTGGTACAGAATATGATAGTAGGGGCTTGTCCCTTCTCAGACGCACGTAAAGCCTTTAGAAAAGCAAGGCCATCCATGACAGGCATGTGCCAATCAAGCATAATAAGTTCAGGGTTATGGGCTTCAAATTGGTCAAGCGCGACTTTTCCGTCTTCTGCTTCAACTACTTCATAGCCAAGAGTTTCCAGAATTTTGCGCGTTACTTTTCTAACAATCTTGGAATCATCCACCACCATGGATATTTTCATCTTAGCCTCATTTGAACTATCGTATTTTCTGTAGTATGCAGTTAAAAGGTTAATAGAGCCTGAACATCCAAAATGACTAATAAATCTTTTTCTAATTTACAGACGCCAGAGGCAATTTCTCTCCAATTACGGTTCATATTGGCGGGACTTTTTTCAATTTGACGCCCAGGGAGATTGAGAACATCGCCTACAGAATCAACACGAAGACTAAAAAGCTCATCTCCATGTTCGACGACGAGATACATCACAGGGTCTTGTTCTGTTCGCGCAGGTAGCCCAAGTCTGACGCGTACATCGACGACAGTGACAATGCGTCCACGGAGGTTAAGTGCGCCAGCGATTTCGACAGGAGCGAGTGGAATGCGTGCAACGGTTTGCGCACGTAGTACGTCCTGTACTGCTAAAACGGAAATCCCAAAAAGTTGACCACACACGCGCATGGTTACAAAGCCTTTTATGACGTTTTCACCAATATAATCAGCATCTAAGTTGATGCGGCTGGAAGCTTGGCGGCTCATGCAATCACCTCTTCGAGTTGTTCAATGCTTTTTGCGATAGCAACAAGTAATTTCTCACGCTCCGTTTTAAGCGCGCACATATCAATACCTGCATCTCGCATTTTTTTATCGAAGCCATCATTGATAGTTGATGTGAACGCAATGATAGGCATATGAGTGAAGTCAACATCTGCGCGAATTGCACGAGAAAGTTCAAAGCCATCCATATCCGGCATTTCAATGTCTGTGATCACCAAATCATACGTATTGCGTTTAAGTTCGTCTAGGGCATCTATCCCACTTGGTACGGCAGTGACGCGGTGACCAACAGCAGAAAGGAACGGTACAGTGAGGTTTCGGAAGAACATACTATCTTCAACGAATAAAATCTTTGCATTGCGTTTTGCTGCGGTGTAGTCCGTAGAAATATTGGCATCAATGTCAAGTACGGAAGAGAGTAAGTACCCTACGTCAATGACATCTGTGGACTTACCTGACATTACCAGCGTGCCGATGAAATTGCGATCCTCTGAATTGATGGTAACGGTAGGTTCAGATTGAATAATATCTAATATCTCATTGACGACCAAGCCTACCGTTTTGCCGTCATAGGTAAAGACAATGACTTCACATACACCTTCAGTAGGAATGGTTTGGTCTTGAATCGTAGCAAGGCACATAAGACCATTGCGATATTGTACAATAGATCGTCCCCCAGCATGCTCAATCTGGCTAACGTCGAGTTCTTCGAGTCGAGATACAAGTTCTAACGGTACAGCTTTCGGTGCTTCACTGCCACTTTTGAAGAGGAGGAAGCTGACTTGGCGGCGGGTTCTTTGGTTGGTGTCTCGCTCAATGTCTTGTCCTTTATCGGTATTATCAAGCTTACCTGAGGTGGTTTTGGCGATACCATTTGGATCAATAATCATGATGACTGTACCGTCCCCAAGTACAGTGTTACCTGAATAAACAGGAATATGTTTCAGCTTGGAAGACACTGGTTTTACTACGATTTCTTCTGTATCATAGACATAATCTACAATGAGACCGTAATCACTTGCACCAACACGGCAGACCACGATATAGCTATTTTCGTAGTGTTTGTTATGGGCTTCGTTATCAAGTTCTAAAACATCTGCCAGTGAAATGAGGGGGAGTAGTTTGTCCCGCAAACGTAGTACAGGTGATCCATTGATAACTTCGACTTGATGTTCAAGGGCTTTTCCTGTACGTACGAGTTCCACTACGTTTATCTGTGGGATTGCAAATTTTTGTTTAGAAGTTTCAACGACGAGTACAGAGACGATCGCCAACGTCAATGGAATCTTAATATGGAACGTTGACCCTTTGCCCGGTATAGATTCAAGTTCGACGGTGCCACCGATTTTTTCGATGTTATTGCGTACCACGTCCATACCCACACCGCGTCCTGAGACGCTGGTAACTTTCTCTGCGGTAGAGAAACCTGCTTTAAAAATAAATTGGGCGATTTGGTGATCGCTCATCATTTCTAGCTCTTCGGCAGTCGCTAATCCATTTTCTATCGCTTTTTCTTTGATACGAGGGACATTGATGCCGCGTCCATCGTCAATAATATCAACAATGATATGACCACCCTCGTGGTATGCGCTGAGTGTTACCGTGCCAGTGGCAGGTTTGTTGGTTTTTGCACGTTCGGCTTTGGTTTCTAAGCCATGATCGCAGGAATTACGCACCATATGAGTGAGTGGATCTTTGATCATTTCTAAGAGTTGACGATCCAATTCCGTTTCTGCACCTTTCATGCGAAGGTCAATCTTTTTGTCTAATTCGAGTGATAAGTCACGAATAAGACGAGGAAATTTCGCCCATGCATTGCCAATAGGCTGCATACGCGTTTTCATGACGCCTTCTTGAAGTTCACTTGTGATATGGCTAAGGCGTTGCAGTGGAGCTTTGAAGTCCATAGTGTCGCTGGTGCGTGCAATTTGTGCGAGTTGGTTGCGCGTTAAGACAAGTTCGCCGACCATTTGCATAAGATTTTCTAAGACGGATAGGCTTACGCGAATGGTTTGGTTGGCAAGGTTTCCACCGCCTTCTCCTTTATCATCATCGCCGTGTGCTGTTTTCGGTGCTGGAGCAGGAGCAGGTTTTTGTGGGGCTGGCTTAGGTGTTTCCGTTTCTAACTTAGCTGCCGCTTCTATGGTTGGTGTAGTTGTTTCTGTTACGGGGACTTCATGTGTTGTCCATTCGTTGGCAACAGGACCTGTATCAAAGAGCGCATCGAGAGCAGCAGCGTCAAAAGGTACGTCTTCACCATTTTCAACCGCAATCTCAATCGCAGATTTTTGCGTTTTTGAAGTTTTTGTTTTTTGGGATGGTGCTTGTGTTTCTTCGGTTACAGCAGCGGTCGGGCTTGAGGCAGGGGTGATGTCTTCGCCTATGTTTGCGCCGTTGCTATCAGCAAAGGCATTTAAGCGTGATTTTAGTGATGTGTCATCTCCCTCTGGTTCAGAACCATTTTCTGAAAGATAGTCCATGATACTTTTTATGGTATCTAACGCTTCAAGTACCAGAGAAATAGCCTGTGGAGTGACGATGATCTTTCCATCACGTATTTTTCCTAATACGTTTTCACCTGCATGGGCAACGGTTTCAAGTCGTGGTAAACCAAGAAAACCACATGTACCTTTAATAGTATGGACAAGGCGGAAAATATTGCCAAGAATTTCGCTGTCATTTGGATTTTGTTCAAGACGGACGAGTTCGGAGTCAAGTAAACCCAAGCTTTCAGAGGTTTCTGTAATAAATTCACTAATTAAATCATCCATGATGCTCTCTCCATAGTATCCAAGCGTACGGACGTTAGCCGCATTTTTAAGTATTCTACAATGATAAACAGTAATAAAAAATGCAAGTGATTATAAGCAATACTTGTATAAAGATGCTGTTTATTTAACGGTGACGCAAATGCGTCACCAAGCATTGCTTTTTAGAGGTAAGATGTCATACTATGCGGATGGTAATTGTATTTTTAGCATATAATGGGTCGCGGAATGTTCTTGATGTAAGGTTGCTCCAAGTTCTTCAATGAGAAAACGTGCATAGTAGACGATGGCGTTTTCTGGCGAGAGAGGGATTGTATCAACGCCGTCTAAAATAGCGGGTATATTGATGTCCTCTTTAATTTTTTCGCCATGAGCATCTAGAATAATCTGGCGTTCTCCTGTTTCTGAAAAGCCGAGTCTTACTTGAATTGCTCCTCCTTTGACGAGGACGCTAATGGCGACGAGAAGTAGATTCAAGATGAGCTTGGTTTGGCGGAAGTGTAGGGTGACACCAGAGCTGTTGGTGAATGCATCTGGCCAATCAAGAGAAATACGTGTTGAGGAAAGAAATTTCTTTGCAAGGTTGCGTACGGCTTCAATATCAGCCTCACCTTGAGAGTTAGCGCGACCAAAGGCTTGGCGGTAAAATTGGAGGCGTGTCATAGCTTCTGCGGCACTGGTGGCGATCAGCCCAAAAGCTTCATGGTGCATGTCAAAAGATTCTTCGCCAAGAAATTCTACGCCGTTATTAACTGCTCCTATCGGACCTGTAAGGTCATGACAGAGTCTCGTACATAGCATTTCCATTAAGCGCGATATATCTATCATGATCATCTCCTTTTGTGGGGCATGATACTATACTAGAAGTGGACTTCTTAATTTTTTGTAAACGTGCGTATAGAAAGCTGCCATCTGTTGCAAAAAATTAAAATCAGCAACTTCAAGTTATATATTTTATTTTGTATATCGCTTTGGTTGATTCTATGGTGGTGATGTATTAAGGTTGTTGGGTAGGGTATCATAGGGAGGATGATGATGGAGTGTGTGTTGCAGGAATTGCGTCAGCAGTTGGGATACCAAATGGTGCGGCATGGATTGAATTATTCGGAACTGGCGCGCCGTTCAGGTGTGAGGCCCTCGTTTATTTATGATATATTAAATGGAAAGTCGCTGAATCCTTCTGTGGTGAAGCTGTGCAAGGTTGCGCAGGCATTGAATGTTCCATTGACTGATTTGTTGGGGGGGGAGGGGGAGCAGTTTAGTGTGTCAGCGCAGCGGCAGAGAGATTTTGTTTCCGTGCCGTGGTTTTTGAGGTCAGATGACAAGCAAAATCCCTTGTTAAGTTTTCGGCGCACGTGGTTGGAAATGGCTGGTGGTATAGGTGATATTCACGCGCTGAGTTTGTATCGTATGCATGATGTAAGCATGCGCCCTGTATTGGAGTGTCATGACGTTGTGTTGCTGGATATGGCAATCGATTGGGAGCGTGTGGCGGGACTGTATCTTGTAAAATGTTATGATTCTTACATGGTGCGACGAGTCGAGCTTTGTGACATAGCGGGCGTACGATCGGTACGCCTTGTACCGTGTCATTCTGAGTATGGTGTTTTAGAAGTGCCGTGTCATGAGGTGGTCTTACAAGGACGTGTGGTGTGGCGTGGTAGTTTTACTATTGAATAGGGAGGTGGCTGTGATGTTACGGTGCTTTATTTTAGTATTGTTTGGCTATAATGCGGTTTTTGCGTGTCGATTGTAAAATTATTAAGCAATATTATGACTTCATTTAAAAATAGTGATGAATTTATCTTAAAAACACGCCATTGTCAAAAAACTGTAACAATTCTGTTTTAGAGTGAACTGTTGCTAATACTAAGGCAAGGTTTTGTCGGTACTAGTTGGCTATGCTTTAATTCATGGGGGGGGGTAATGGCAAGTGCAAGTAGGTTACAAACGGATTCTGTGTTCCAAGCGTTAGCAAGACCAGAAATGGTGGCTGGAGTGAGCTATCTTTATTTCGTTCTTAATGTATTATTTACGCTTATTGTATTTATTAATACCCATAATTTTTTGATGTTTTTTATTGTTGGACCTGCGGTGCATCTTGTGGGCTTTCTGATGTGCAGCAAAGAGCCGCGTGCTGTCGAAATGTTTATCTTAAAGTCTACGTGGGGTTATAAGTCTTGGAATAATCTTATGGGGTATCATCATCATACGAATTCGTATGATGTGTTTTGATGAAGTGGGGTTAGTGTATGTTGCAAACGAAGCGTAGAGCTGTATCTAATGCTGAGGCGTCGGCACGTGAAATTTCTTCTGCAACGTTCATTCCTTATCTCCATCATTGGGATAAGGATACCATTATCACCAAAGCGGGTGAGATGCTGCAAGTTATTAAACTTGACGGCTTTGCTTTTGAGACAGCCGATGATGAAGATGTGGATGTGCGCAAAATGGTGCGTAATTCATTGTTGAAGAGTTTGGCTGAGGGTACGTTTGCTTTGTGGTTTCATACGGTGCGTCGTCGTCAAAGTGCTTACCCTGGTGGTGTGATGCCGGATGGTTTTGCTAAAATGGCGGATGAGATGTGGAAAAAGAAGCACCATTCGCGTGATTCTTTTGTTAATGAGCTGTATGTCACCGTTGTGCGTAAAGAAAATAAAGCGGGCGCAGCAAAAATTGAACACATGTTCAAGAAAATGTCAGCCAAAGCCGATGAGAATGCGCTGAATAAACAGCGTCAGGAAGCACACAAGGAATTGCATGAGGCGGTGTACCGCGTGCTGGCGACATTGAAAGATTATAAGGCGCGAGTGTTGACGGTAAAAGAAACAGATTTTGGTCCTGTGTCTGAGCCGTTAGAATTTTTATATCGTTTAGTGAATGTGTGTGATGCCCAGCCAGTGGTTGTGCCAACCATGGAGATTGCGCGCTATCTTCCAGTTAACCGTCTTTATTTTGGTGCGAATGCGATTGAAGTAAAGCGTAATGGTGATTCGCGCTTTGCTGCTTTGGTGAGTATTAAAGAATATGGGCAAGCGACGGCGGCGGGGATGCTTGATGCGTTTTTACAGCTTCCGATGGAGTTCGTTATTACACAGACTTTCATTTTTGAAAATCGCCAAACTAAAATTGGTAAGATGCAAACTAAGCAACGTAAGTTGAGGGCTGCGGGAGATAAAGCGGTTACGCAGATTGAAGAGATTGATCAGGCGTTTGAGATGGCGGTTTCGGGGGCGGTGGCGTTTGGTGAGCATCATTTATCGATAATGTGTATTGATGATTCTGTGCCTGCACTAGAAAAATGTGTGTCGATGGCGGTGGCAGAATTGGTGAATCTTGGGATTCATCCTGTGCGTGAAAAGGGAATGATGGAGCAGACTTTTTGGGCGCAACTACCTGCAAATTTTCTTTTTATTGCACGTAAATCAACTATTCATTCATTGAATTTAGCGGGTTTTGCCTCGCTTCATAATTATCCTGTTGGGCGTATAGGGGGCAACCATTGGGGGCATGCGGTGTCGGTGTTTAACACGACCTCGGGGACACCATATTTCTTTAATTTCCATCTTCGGGATGTTGGTCATACGACGATTATTGGGCCAACAGGGGCTGGTAAGACGGTGCTTATGAACTTTCTTGTGGCGCAAGCACAGAAATATAAATGTCGTACTTTTATGTTTGATAAAGACCGAGGTGCGGATATTTTTGTGCGCGCTCTTGGTGGAAAATATTCGATTATTGACCCTGGAAAATGGTGTGGGTTTAATCCGCTTCAGCTTGCTGATACGGCTGAGAATCGTACGTTTATTCTGGATTGGCTGATGGCGTTGCTGAGCGTGTATGAAGAGCCTGTGACGTCAGAGGATACTATGCGTTTGCAAGAGGCCGTCGAAGGGACGTTCAAGCTGCGTAAAGAAGATAGGAAATTGCGCAACATTGCGCCATTCTTTGGTTTAGAGGGGCCGGGAACGATCGCATCTCGATTGCGTATTTGGCATTCAGGCGGTCAGTATGAGCGTGTGTTTGATAACGACATTGATATTCTTGATTTTAGCAAAGATCGTATGTTTGGATTTGAGATGGGGAAGGTGCTGGCAGATAAACGTATCTTAGCTCCTGTGCTGCTTTATTTATTCCATCGCGTTAACTTGTCCTTGGATGGAACGCCGACCATTATCGTACTCGATGAGGCATGGGCATTGATTGATAATAAGATTTTTGCAAGTAAGATCAAAGATTGGCTCAAGGTTTTGCGTAAGCTGAATGGGATGGTGGTGTTTGCAACGCAAAGTGTGGAGGATGCGGCGAATAGTAGTATTAGCGATACGTTATTGCAGCAGACAGCAACCCAGATCTTTTTGCCAAATCCTAAGGCGACGCCCGCGTATAAAACTGCATTTATGATCAGTGAACGTGAATTCAATTTATTAAAAAACACTGACCCAGGAAGTCGTTTCTTTCTTGTGAAGCAAGGAACAGATGTGGTGGTTGCGCGTATTGATTTGTCGGGTATGGATGATGTGATTCGTGTGTTATCAGGTCGTGCTGAAACGGTGATTTTGGTTGATGAGATTATGTCACAAGTGGGTGAAGACCCGCTTAAGTGGTTGCCTATCTACCTTGAAAAATTGCGGCAAGGGGTCATGTAATGACGCATATCAAGCGTTTTAATCGCATGTTTCGCGTCATGCTGAGGAAGCTCATCATGATGCTTGTTGTGGTTGCGCTTTGTTTGCAGATTTCGGCTACGACGGCAGAGGCTTCTGGTTATGTGGGGAGTGGTACTGCTTTGCCACAAATTGGTCGCATTAATATTATTTGTCCGACGACCCTATTGGTACAAAACCCGCTTGGTTTTTATTTCTTTTCTTTGGTTATACCCTGTTTGCAACAAATGATTGTGCAGGCGGGACAGCGGTTCGTAGACAAAATTTATCCTTTGATTGCAAGAGCAATTAGCGTGGCAGTGACGCTTGCGATTATTGTTTTTGGTATTTTATTGATGACACAGGCGGTGGAACGGCTTCACAGAGATAGTTTCCTTTTTTTTTTTTAAGGTTGTGTGGTGGGGGCTGTGACCGCGAATATGCGGCCGCTTCTTTATATATTTTTTGGTGCGGAAAATGGTCTTTTTTAGATCGTTTCGGGATTTTCAGGGTTTTTTACAGGATTGAAGTGTCCGCTGTTGCCGAGTCAGCTTTTTGGGATTTATTCGGTGTGGTTTCGCGCTGATTGTATTTTGAACGTGATTGTTGGGCTGGATGCTCAGAAGTCATTGGCAAATGGATTACTTGCTTTTTTCTTTAGTGCAGCTGTAACGGGCGGCTTAATGATTGGGGTTGCGATTGTTGGGTTTTATATGTCGTTTAATATAATTATGGGACTGCTTAAGGCGACCAAAGCTTATATTTTATGTGTGACGGCACTTACGTTGCTTGCAATTGTAGGGGGCATTTTCATTCCGTTGATGTTGTTTAAAAATACATTTGGGTATTACAAAAAATGGGCGCAAAACGTACTTGGTGTGATTGTTCAGCCGATGATTATGTTTGCATTTTTGAATGTAATGATCTCGGCATTTGATAATTCGCTCTATTCAGGACCATATTCTGTGATGCGTACAATTGCTGGTAATGCGGTGGATACGATTGGTTCGGTTACGCCCAATAATAATAGTATAGTGCCAAATATTTCGTTTGGTTTTAACTTAAACAAATATATGACAGATAAGAAGTTATATATTCCGTATAAGAAAGGTGCAGTGGTAGATGCAAGCCCCGATATTTTGCAAGCAGGGGTACAATCTCGTGATGCAGGGCAGGTTGGTTCTATTGTGACGCCTCAGCAAAGTGAAGCAGATCGCGCCTCTAAAGATGCAGGGCGAGATTCTCGAGATTTTCTTTCTGGATTACCCTTTGATAAGATCAATATTGCAGAAATGGCAAACATTCGCCAGCCCGCCGTTGAAGCCTCAGGTGTTGCTGGCAGCACCAAAGAGACGGATTTCTTAATGGAAATTGCGGGTGCTTTTGCGCTAGCATGGTTGACATCGTATATTTTTGTGGCGGCAATGGAGTTGATACCTCAGATGTCGCAACGGCTCTCTGGCAGTAGTTTGAATGTTTAATGGTGGATTTGGAAAAAATAGTGCATGACTAAGCTTCACCCCTTTACATTAAGTTTACTCGTGATCATGCTATTTGGCGTGATGACACTGAGCGATGCGTATGCGTTGCAGTATTATAATGGAGGTGGTTGGTCGAACTGTCCAGTTACGGGATCTTTTACAGGGCTTGTGGTGGAATGTGTGAAGCTTAGTGTCAATACAATCACGAATGCATTTTTGACACGTTTTACCGCTATTATGTTGCCGATAATTGGCGGAATGATCACCTTGTCCATCGTGTTGTATGGTGTACAGGTGTTGATGGGTGAGCCTGAGATCATCAAAACAGGGCTTAAAATGTTGATTCGCAATGGTGCGGTGTTATGGTTTGCGGATAATTTGGGAGGATTTGGTCCTGCTGTTTTAGACTCTATGCAATATATATTGGATATGGTGACCAATAGTATCAGCGATGTTGGCGTTGTCTTTAGTTGTCCAGTGAACTTAAATAGTATTATCAAAACACTTATTAGCACGGCGCAGGGGACAAGTCTTGTTTGGAACAGGCTTGATTGCATTGTAGAAAAGCTTTTTGGTGTTGGGGAGGGGACTGCACTTGCTAGTAGTCTTTTTGGGATGATTTATACGCTACTTTTTGGCGGAACTTTTGGAATATTAGCATTTGTACTCGGTATGGCGACTTTGCTGTCGCTGATGTTTTACGTGTTTCGTATCGTGTATGCCTTCATTCTTTCCTATATTTTTGTGGGTTTTCTTATAGGTATTTCTCCGTTGATGATAGCTATGCTGATTTTTCCTACCATGACTGGGGCTATGTTTGAGAAATGGTGGAAAAATTTGTTGGCTGGAATGGCGTTGCCGGCGATGTTGATGGCTTATATGTCTGTTTCTATATTATTGATCGATGCCGCGCTCTTTGCCAATAATGTTTCACTTGGGAAAGTGATTACAGATGAGCAAATTTTAAAAGCGCATCGTAAAAAACAACAATTCTGCCAATGGCAAACAGCTTCAGATAAAAACTTTTACAAGAATTTTACTCCTGAAGGTCAGTCGCCGCAGGATTATATTTCAGGGCCGATGAAAAATTTCTTGGTGCCGATGATGAGTGGATCATCTGATCTATGTGAATATTTTGATTTCCCTACCATGGATTTCTCTCGTCGTAGTGATAATAAACTTCATACAGAAGTGATGTTGGATATCGTGTTATCATTATTTGTGGCGTATATTGTGATTGGTTTGGTTGTGGGGATGTTTGGAGTCTTTTCAAGCGTAACCACGGGAATTTTTGGTGGGGGAAGCGCACTAGTACAGGCATTAAAAGCTCCGATGCCGGGGGAAGGGGAAGCGAAGCAAATGGCGATGGGGGCTGCGGGTGGTATGAAAAATATTGCGGGTGGGTCATCTGGCGTTGGAAATATGCTTAAAAGCGCGGTGAAACGATGAAAAAGCAACATAACACAACACATCTCGTAACAGCCAAGCTCTTGCATCTGGGTGGTTTGTTTGGTCTAGTTTTTGCTGTGGCATGCTTATTTGCGAAACCCGCTTTGGCTGTGAATGTTTTGGGTAATGAATGTACGTATAATCAAGTTTTTAATCTTCAAGCCGCTAAATTGATGCCGACCTTGCAAGCGGTAATTTCGCTCATTGATGGTGCGGTTCAGGTGGCGATGGAAAATCTGTATAACGGTATTGTGGGATCAGACGGTTATGCAGAGGCATTGGGTGCGGCTGTCACTGTATATATTATTTTTTATGCGATCGCCTTTATGTTTGGGATTGCGCAAGTGACGATGGCACAGCTCGTGATTCGGGTTATGAAAATTGCGATTGTTTTTGCGTTGATCGGACCCTTGGGAGAAGATTTGTATGTTGATACCATCGTGACCTTATTTCGAGATGGTGGTGAATATATGGTGACACAGGTAGCAACGTTGACGCCTCCGACTAGTGCTAATTGGGCAACGGTGAGTCTTGGTAATATTCAATTCGGATTTGGTGGTGGAGGATTCACGTTAGGAATTACCAATGGAGTTGCTGCACCGTTGTTGGTGTTTCAGGGAGTGATCAATGCTGCGCTTTCACCGCGTATGTTTATTCTCATTTTTGCTGCGTTTGGTTCAGGGCCTTTTGGTGTTCCCATGGGGTTGTTTATGATGTGGGCGGTCTTTGAAATGTTGGGTATGATTGTCAAAGCGATGGAAGTGTATGGTCTCTCTATTGTGGTGAAAGCGATTTTATTGGGTCTTGGCCCTATTTTCATCGTGTTTATTCTGTTTGATCGTACCATGCCTCTCTTTAAAGGATGGATCAATCAGTTGGTGAGCTTTACGTTGCAGCCAGTCTTTATGTTTGCGTTTTTAGCTTTCTATCTTGGTATGTTAGAGTCTGCGATATGGGATATGGTGCCAGATGTCCCGCATGCGGTGATGAACGGCGTCTTTCCTGTCGAAGCATGTTATAACTCAGCAGGTGAGACCCAAAATGGTCAGTATAATATGCAAAGTTGGCGGTTTAATTTGCTTGGCGTATATCCATGGCAGGGGCAGTATAATTTTAAAGGACCTGTAGGTGCGCTGGGAGAAATAGCCAATTTAATCAATCTTCCTATTCCTCTAGTATTTCCAATCTCGATTATCTCTACGTTGATTGTTTTGTTGTTCTCGTATATCGGCAAACAATTGATCGCATCATCGACGGCATTAGCGAATGATATCGCCAATGGTTTTGTAAATCTTGCGGGGAGTGCAGGGAGTGAGGCTAAGGAAATGGTAACAGATCAGTTGAATAGGTAGGTAGGATGTTGCAGCACATGAATTCTTTTAAGGTTACGATACCAACAGGGGGTGGTGGTCGTTCCTTTGCGAATGTGTGCTGGTCGTGGGCGTTGTGTTTGGTGGTGGCAGCTTTGGTGTGGATGATGCTTGCACCAGATAGTTTTGCTGTAGATCCAGCCGCGGCAGCAGCCCGAGCGGATAAGTCTAATTCCTGTACCTATAGCACAATGTATGGGTTGCAAAGTGGAAAAGTTGTTCCTGCGTTGCAAGCAATTATTCTGGTGATTGATGCTCTCGTGAATAATGCGATGCAGAATTTGTTTGATGCGATTGTTGGGGATGGTGCATTTGCTACAGCAACGAGTGCTGCTGCAACCTTGTATGTGATGTTTTATGGGATTAGTTTCTTGCTGGGATTTGTTCCCTTGACCCTGATTCAAGGGGTGACGCGGGTGACAAAAATAGCCGTGGTTTTCTTGTTGGTCGGTCCTGTCGGGTGGCAAATGTTTGAAGATACTTTTGTGACGTTATTTCGTGATGGGGGCAATTATTTGACAACGAACATGGCGCAAATCGCAACAAATGATGCAGGGATCATCAATCTGAATGCTGCGGGCATTAATTTAAGTTGGGGACTTGGTGGGTTTGCGGCTGCGCTTACAGGTGGCGTGGCAGGACCCGTTGCGGTGTTCAATGGATTGTTTAATGTAGTGTTTACCCCGCGTATGTTCATTCTTATCTATGCGGCTTTTATGACAGGACCATATGGTATCGCCATGGGATGTGCGATGTTGTGGGCAGTTTTGCAAATATTGAAAATGATGGTGAAAGCGTTGGAGGTGTATGGCACTTCTATTGTTGTGAAAGCGGTGCTGCTAGGTATGGGGCCTCTCTTTATCGCATTCTTGCTTTTTGATAAGACGAAAGCCATTTTTATGGGATGGTTGAATCAATTGGTGGCGATTACGCTCCAGCCGATCATGATGTTTGCTTTTATTGCGCTTTATGTGGGGCTTTTGGAGATTGCTGTGTGGGATATGGTTCCTGACAAAGCACATAATCCTTTGAATTATATTGAGTCATGTTACTCTAAAATTCCTGGTGCTGAAACGGGTAGTGTGTATGACATGCAGACATGGCGTTTTATGGTACGTGGTAAATTGTATGAGGGAAGATATACAGATAAAGGGCCAGATGGTTTTATTGGGGCAGCGAGTGCTTCCCTTGGGTTAATGCCGACCTTTCCTATTCCTTTGATCCCTACGTTGATTGTTTTGATTTTTGCTTATATTGGTTATGGAATGGTGATGGCTTCAGCGGAGTTGGCGAATAGTGTGGCTTCTGGGGCAGTCAATCTTGCACAGCAAACTGGGAATGCGATTGGTCAGTTGTCTCAGGACTTGATGAGTGGCGGTAGCCGTGCTAAAGGTACGAGGGTGAGGGCTAAAAAATAATTGGGGGTTTTATGCGTAAATGGGCGTTGGTGATTCTGGCGAGTTTGGCACTTAGTGCGTGTAGTGCGTATCGTGAAGATTTAAAAAGCCCGTGCGTAGGGGCGGACGACAGTCCGTGTGGTCCAAAGCGTAGTATTAATGGCTGGTGGTTAAAGCAGCCTGCATAAGAATAGAAAAAAGGGAGGCAATGCCTCCCTTTTTTATGTTATTTTACGCAATTTCATGCGCAGAAACAAACCAAATGTGTTTGTCGAGGTCAGCTAAACTGCTGGTGGCGAGGTCAGCCGTAACAGCATCATTAATTTCTTCCGCGTCGTGGATAAGTGCTTTTAGTGCATTTGCGAGTGCATGCAGGCTTTTCAGTACTGCCTTGATATGCGCAGGGATGGCATGAGTTCCACTTATATCTTCACCTGTGGGTTTTGGAAGATGTTGAGCAAGTCCCAAAGCAATGCCTCCTGTTTGTACATTGCGTTCTGCGACGCTGTCTGAGATCGTATCAGCGGTCGCGGCGATTTGATCGAGTAATTCATGCCACATCACAAAATTATTGCCGCGAATGTTCCAATGTGCTTGTTTGGCTTGCAGTTTGAGTGCAATGCCTTGTGCAAGCGTATGGTTGAGGCTTTGTGCAAGTGTAGCAGTTGCTGAAGATGATTTTATTTGTTGAGAGAGCGAAGACATAATTTATTTCCTTTCAAAGGTCATAAATGGGTGGGGTTAAGATGTCGCAATGGCGTGTGCGGTTGCATTGATGGTGGCTGCGATGCGTGCGCTAGACTGGATTGCATCAAGGCTAACGCCGTGCTTTTCGAGTTCGTGAATATGCGAGTGAATGCACATGCCGCAACCACCTATAGCAGAAACCGCCAGACATAGCAGCTCAAATGTTTCTTTATCAATACCTGAATTTGCAATGCCTTGCATCCGAAGTTTCGCAGGCATCTTTTTCAGTCCGTCATGTTCGCTTAAATGAATAAAACGGTAATAGATATTATTCATTGCCATCAATCCTGCGGCGATACGTGCTGCGCGGGTGAGTGCCTCAAGATTCTCAGGGGCGCTTGCTTCCAATGTTTTTAGCATGACATCAATCACTAGCGTTTGTTTGGTTGCTAGCGCGCAGGCATAAGCAGTGGTAAGAATTTGTGCTTCGGTGAGTCCTGTTGCGCCGTCAGAGGTGAGGACATTGCCGAGATTGATGCGAATATCCTTGAGTTCATCGGGTATCGCATCGCGTAATGTTTCAACGGTGGTCATGGTATGAGTCCTTTTATGAGGTTTAAAGTATCTTGTCATTCCTGCAAAAGCGGGAATGACAAGACAAAAATTATGCTACATTGATGGTTGCTTCGCCTTTCTGCCAATTGCACGGGCAGAGTTCATCCGTCTGTAATGCATCAAGCACCCGCAATACTTCTTTGACGTTCCGTCCGACATTGAGGTCTGTCACCATCGCAAAGCGGATGATGCCCTCAGGGTCAACGAGGAAGGTGGCGCGTTGTGCTACGCCTTCGCTGGGGTCGATGATGCCAAGTGCGGTAGATAGGTCGCGTTTGATGTCAGCGAGCATGGGGAAGGGTAGTCCGCGCAGCTCTTCCTTATGTTGTCTCCATGCAAGGTGAACGAACTCACTGTCAGTGCTAACACCTAAGATTTGGGTGTCGCGGTCAGAAAATTCACTGTTCATTTTGCCAAACTCAGCAATCTCTGTCGGGCAGACGAAGGTAAAATCTTTTGGCCAGAAGAATATGGCAAGCCATTTACCCGCGTAGCTTGTGTTGCTGATGTCTGAAAATGCATTGGTGAGTTCTTCTGATACTACGCCTGTGAGGTGAAACTCAGGGAATTGTTGTCCTACAGATAACATGATTTTAATCCTTATGGTTGTTGGTTATGCGTTAGCGGTGGTTATGTCATGCCATCGTAAGTTAGCATGACGGAGAGTATTTCCGCTGTAATCAAAACATACGCAAAAACATTTGATTGGTAAAATACATTGATTCTATAATTATAATAGATATAATCTATTGATGAATATTCGTGATCTACATTATTTCGTGACGGCGGCGCAGGGGCTTCATTTTGCGCGTGCGGCAGATTTGTGCCATGTCAGTCAGTCTACGTTGAGTATTCAAATTAAGAAAATGGAAGAGACTCTGGGGGTGGCGTTATTTGAGCGTAGTGGTAAGAGCGTGATGCTGACGGGTATCGGTACGCAGATGTTGCCGAAAGCGCGAGCAGTGCTTGACGGTGTGGCGGTCATGAAAGAACTTGCGCGAAGTAGTCAAGATCCTTTGAGTGGAACATTGCAGCTTGGTGCTTTTCCTTCACTTGCCCCCTATTTTTTCCCATTGATACTTAGTGCGGTGGCGATGGCATTACCGCAACTTTCTTTAGTGCTGGTTGAGGAAAAAACGGAAATGTTAACGCAAATGCTGCTTGAAGGAGAACTTGGGGCGGCGGTGATCGCGCTACCTGTTTTAGAGTCCAAATGCACGGTGATACCGTTGTTTGAAGAGCCGTTTTTGTTGGCTGTGCCTGCGGCACATCCATTTGCAGTACGTAAGCAGGTGTG
Organism: Rickettsiales bacterium; assembly: GCA_036770365.1. Taxonomy (GTDB): domain Bacteria; phylum Pseudomonadota; class Alphaproteobacteria; order Rickettsiales; family UBA998; genus DAIPJH01. The sequence goes on along the minus strand of DAIPJH010000009.1, from coordinate 3,665 downwards.
GTTGGAAGAATTGAGTCATGAGCATGTGTTGTTGCTTGATGAGGGACATTGTTTGCGCGCTCAGGCATTGGAGATTTGTTCGATGATTGGGGTGGGGGAGTCGTCTTCCTATCGTGCTACTAGCTTAGAAACTTTGCGCAGTATGGTGGCTTCGGGGGCAGGGGTGACGTTTATGCCGCGTTTGGCGGTGCGTGAGTCCGATACGCTGGTGCGTTATATTCCCTTTGCTGCGCCGCAGCCATCACGTCACTTAGGGCTAGTGTATCGCAGTTCTGACCCACGTCATGTGCTGTATGCGCGCTTGGCGGAGGTGATGAGGAGTGTATTCGGAACTTATCAATACAATGTTAAGAGCAATATGGTAGAGTGATTTTATTGATAGCGTCATGTGGTGGTATATGAATAACGTTGCGCGTTTAGACAAAAAGAAAAAAGAAAAGAAGTATGCCACCATTGGGCATCCAACCATTCATGCGTTGGTGCATGGGTTGTATCGTTTCGCTTCTGATGAACAAGCAAAAAAATTGTTAGCTAAATTAAAGAATCAATTTGTTTTTTCTAATAATAACAATGTGTTGGGTGAGGGTAATCGGGGGGGGGTAGAGCAAGTTGATGGTCATCTTGCACCGTCATTATTGTGGATTCGTGGCTTTGAAGTGACGAAAGAAGAAATAGATCAAGGCTATGTAGGACATTTTGCATTAGCTGCAAGCGCATTGTTGCCAGATGGGAAATATACACTGAAAGCGTATAAATTGGCATCAGAACTGGCAATACATCCGCAACGTAAACGCCAGCAACAACAGCATCCCAACTGGGGTCATCCTATTTTGCGTGATATAAAAAACAAGAGAGTTTTTGACGATGTCGAAACAGCGCAAAATGAATTAATTCGACTGCATACAGAGTTTCCAGAAATATCCATCCCTAGCTATGAGGGGCTGCTAGTGATGGTGTATGAAAAAGCTGAGGGTGTAAAATCTCCGATTCAGAAATATAAGTTAGAGATAAAGCCTATACCTGAGGGTGGCGCGCTGATTGATTTTCGGCGTAATGTGCGTAAGCAAAAGTCAAAACTACCAGAGTTAGCTACTCCAGAACAAACACAAGGCTATTTCACCTCAATGTTGATTGCCAAGCGCAAGAAGAATCCGCGCAAGTCAGAAGGTGGCGGTGAAAACGCGTGAGATTGTCACAAAACTTTCATATTTCAATGCTGTAACAGAATGTAGTTTTTTGATAGACTGTTTAGGCAACTGTACAAATCCGTACTTTAATGCTCTGACGTAAGTCAGGTTTCTTGGTTGAGTGCTTTTGTTATTGATACGCTGCGCTCTTTTCATCTTACAGGTGACTGAAATGACGGTAATCATCAACTCCATCGTGGGTCGTGACGTGTTGGGTGCATATTCTTTTTTCTCTTGTCACAAAGCGGCCATTTATGCGCTTGTTGGTCCTGCACAGCAAGATCTCGACGGGTGGAATGGTGTTGACCGCAACACGTTTGTGCTGCCAGAGGGTTGCTTTGCTTCTGTTGGTGTGTCGAATATGGAGGTTCAGCCTCTCATTCGAAATCGCAACGGCGTACTACAGCCTACTCACGTCAGTCTCTACGACATGGACAATCCCATGACAGCAGAGTTGGCGTTGGCAGAAGCCGAGCGTCGAAAAGTGCCTGTGGCAACCTTTGAAAAGGTAGCTTTGGCACTGGAGATGTTTGGTGCGGAAATGCCTTTTGCGTGGTACAACAGCAATGGGCATGTCAATGCTTTCCGGTTGCCCTCGGGCGTCGGTGCAATTGAAATCCCCAAGCCAGCTTGGGGGTCGGTGCAAGAAGGTGATGGAAGTGATGTTCTCGTATACAACAACATCACGACCGAAATCTACAAAATCGGCAAGGAGGAGTTCCTTAGCCAGTGGTTTTCGGACGACAATCCGCAGGCCAAAGGTGAGGACTTCTACCAGTTGATTCCTGTCATACACGCTGACCTATTTGCTGCCATCTGCTATCACGGTGACTTGACCGCTCAGCAGCTTTTGGAGCAACAGAAATCGGCGTGATTTAATGAAGGCGTCAGCCTAAATTGAATGCAGAACCTCGCGCAAGCGGGGTTTTGTTTTTAGTGGGGTTAAATCCTTGAAAAACCACCGCGCTTGGGTGCGTTTGGATCGCGTGGCGGTTCGGTCTCAGGAATTTGTGGTGTCGGGTTTGTGGTGGCAGGCGGGGCAGGAGCATCACTACGACGCGGAGCTTGCGGTGCGCTAATGCCTGCGGTTGGATCAGCGCGTCGCTGTCCTGACGGAGCTTGTGGTGTGGCTGCAGCTTGAGTGCGGCGTTCGCCACCTTCACGAATTCGGTCTTGCACCACTTTTTTCGCGCTGTTGGGTTCGACCATTGTGCCGGATGTGGGGGCATTGAGGCTGTTTCTAATGCGCTGAACGTCCATTCCGCCAAGTAGGTTATCAAATTGATTTGACTGATTGTTTCTCGGTGGTGTTGTGGGTATTTGCGGCGCATTTATGCGTGTAGGTTGGGCGGATGCTTGGTTCATTGGGTTGTTGCGTGGCGGGGTATTTGGCGGACGTTGCCCGCTGCGTTGTGGGCGATTCAAGCGTTGTTGCACTACTTGTTGTTGGTTTTGTTGGAGTGGTGCGGTACTCCCCGCATTACCTCCGCGTGGAACTTCCAGTGCGGCTGCACTGATGTTTTGCGAAGCGGTGGTTGTTGTCTGTGCTGCGGGACGAGTGATGCTGCCGCCTTGTCGTGCTTGATTGGCTTCACGCCGCTGCGCCATCATCCGCGCATATTCATCTTGTTGAATCATTTCTAGCTGCATGCGTTGTTTTTGTGCTTGTTCAACGGCCGCTTGTGTAGAGGTGAGTCCTATAGGACTAGAGCTGTTTTCTTGTGATTGCATATCACGTAGTTGGTCGTTGTCTGGTAAGTTACCTGACGCGTCCAGTAGTTTAGATTGTAGGAGTTTTAGACCTTTGTCGAGTTGTTCAAACAATTCGCCCAAGCGTTTCTCAGGTGGGTTTTGCCATTGTGGAGGCAGGGCTGCAAGTTCTTTGGTTAATCGTTCAGCAAGCGTATGGTCGCCGCGCTCGGTTGCTTCCTTGATGGCGTAGCGTTTGGCTTGCGCGGCGAGTTTGCCTGCGGCGTGCATTGCCCTGAGTACATGTTCATCTTCCAGCAATTCTGGTTTTAGTTTGGATGCATCCTCTAAATATTTGCTGAAGATGTCGGTCACCTTGCGGACATCATTCATTACACTGCGGAAGGTGTCAGGATTGGCAGTTAGAAGCTGGTCAATCGGCACATCGGAAAAGTGAAATTTGAGTTTGCGGAGAATCTCACGCCCAAGTTCAATTGCGCGGGATTTGGTGGCATTGTCGAGTTCTTCGACGTCACGCATGATAGGTTTAATGGTTTGCGCTTGTAAGATTTTATTGCTGATCTCGGCGAGATCAGTCAGGACTTCTCCGTTTAATTCAAATTTTTCCTCGGCGGTAAGAGTTATCATGCCTTCGCCTTCAAAGCTTGCGCCACCTGCACTTAAGATGGCGGCGGCAGCAAAGGCGTCTTCCTCGCTGCGCGCTAGAAAATCATCGTCGTCTTCGGGTAGGTCATCTGGAGAAAGCCGTGCAAATGGGGTGGCGGTGAG
>DAIPJH010000028.1:0-1692 GCA_036770365.1 Rickettsiales bacterium | reverse complement strand
ACTCATACATATCCTTTTGCTAGAAATAACTGTGCTAACTTCTTCTCATGAGTGTTTTATGTTAAAGTTAACTTCATTTTGTGTATGTTTTTTGCTCGTGATGATTGCCTTTTCTGCTTGTGCAAAGGTGGATGGAGAACATTTATCTGCTGTTCAAACACCGAAAATAAATTGGTGGGACGTATCGTCATTTGATGAACGTTGGAAAATGATTCAAAATCTTAAAAAGACCCATGATGTTGTTGTAAGCGGTCGAGTGGATTCCATTGAACAGCAGGATGGTTATCGATTAGTCAAAATTTTTGTGCAAAATTTTTACAAAGGTAGGATGGATAGCAAATTAATAGTTTTTAGGGTTGCCAACAAGCATGAATTTCGTGTTGGAGAATATTATCTTTTTTATCTTAAGAACAAGGACGGTGTGTTTATATTTGATGATGTCTCTCGTGTTGTTGCTTTTCCTTGGATGTATTCGGAAATCGAATTTCTAAGTGATAAAATCAATTCTATGTGGGTTTATGATGTGCCAGTAACAAGTGAGTCATGTTCTTGGAAATCTCCTCAACGTCTGGCGATTGCTGGGCGCGAACCTGTTTTTGTGAAAAAAATAAATGCTTCGCTTATTGCATCAATAAAAGTGCCAAAGCAACATAGTTGTACTCTGATTTTTAAGGATAAGAGTGGTGTTCAGTATTCTACATTTTTCCGTCAGGAAGATATTTTTAATTATTCTGACCTTTGCCCTCATCATATTGGGGGTGAATATGAATTTTCAACTTTTCAGCGAGCTTCAGAATCAAACTATACGCATCAACTTTTGTTAAATGTATGTGAAATTAAGAAATAGTGGAGGTTATCATGGTTTTTAATCCGAATGTTTTGAGTAGCAGTAAAAAGTGGCTCGAAGGTAATATCGTTTATGGTACGGAAAGTTCTTTAAGTCAGAATGCTAATTTTTCAGAAACTCTGGTGGGCTATACATTTGAAAATGGGGCATCACAAGAATTTGAACAAGCTTTTTGGGGATGGGCAAATTACACCTCATTCTTTAAAGGTTTAACGGGTAGTTTGATTGCACCTGGTGCGGGAGCGAGTAATACAAGCGTTGAGGTAGCTGTTTTGAAGACTGCATTGCCAGGAAGTGAGTACGGTTTTGCTGGAAACGATGGACTAAGAGGAGTTCTTGCTGTTGATGAACTTTCTGCTGAGACACATTTTGTTAATCTGAAAACAGCATATATGCATGAAGTAGGGCATTTACTTGGGATTGACCATATAGCTTAACTGGTGACAAAAAAGCATGGACGATTTGGGATGCTGGCGGCACGGATTTGTTGGATGCACATAGTGTTTCTACGGATTCCACACTAGATTTGCGAGGTGGCATAGGAGACAATGGCTTAACAAACTTTAGCAAAGTTGGCGATGAACGTGTTGCTATCGCTCTAAGTCCAACTGATTGGTCAAAAGCAATCGTGATTGAGAATGCGAATGGTGGCGGAGGTAAAGATCAAATTTGGGGAAATGATGCTAACAATATCCTTAATGGAAATGCAGGCAATGATAATCTTCACGGTTTAATTGGCAATGACACCCTTGTCGGCGGCGCGGGCAATGACACGCTGGATGGTGGTGCTGGTGATGATGTGTTGTATGGATTTTGGTGGAATGGTTTGGGTACTGCGCCTGCGA
>DAIPJH010000008.1:0-109114 GCA_036770365.1 Rickettsiales bacterium | reverse complement strand
ACCGGCAATGATGTCATTCATGCTGGTGTGAATACCAGTATTTATGGTGGTGATGGTGATGACCAACTGTTTTTAGATGGTACATATGGGATTCATTATGCTTATGGTGGTAAGGGCATGGATACATACTCTATCACACAAGGCGACAAGATGTTGCATTGGTATAACCAACCTCAAGGAACGATTGCCGAGTCATGGATAAGTGATACGGATGGCAAACTAATGTTGCAGCTTCAGGGAATAACCTTTTCTTCTGTAAGTAATTACACAGATACTGCTACTGGTCGTCAGTTTTTTAAGCTTGCTTGCACAGGCGGAACAGATAATTTTACCTACCTCTATACTTATAATAATACCTATTATTTAGGCAATAACACGAATGGTGAAGCCATTAAGTTAGATAATATTACGAATCTTTCGCTAAATCAGATTAGTTTTGCGGATGGCAAGCTCGTGCTGAATGCTACTCCAATAAGCACGACTGCTTATAGTCAAAACGAAAGTACCTATACTCATTTTGAAATTGTAGCGGCAGACACTACTGGTGGAACAGGTGGGACTGGCGGAACAACAGGACAAAACATTGTAGGTTCTGCTGGCAGCGACGCACTAGTCGGTGGTGCAGGCGCAGATACCCTTGACGGCGCGGCGGGAGCGGATGTGCTGACGGGTGGTGCGGGGGCGGATGTGTTTAAGTTCTCATCGCTCACAGACAGCATGGAAACCACAACCTATTTAGACCGCATCACAGATTTTGTGGAGGCATCAGATAAGATAGACCTGAGTGGACTTGGGTTCACAGGGCTGGATACAGATGGTGGCAACACGGAAACCGCAGAGCTACGTTTGTCATACAGCGCGAGCGCGAATCGCACCTATGTCCGCACAGATCAAAGCACTTTTGAATTCTATCTCGATGGTAATCACTCCACGATGCAAAACAGTGATTTTATCTTTGGGAATGTCTCTGGACAAACCATTGTTGGCACATCAGGCATTGATTCACTCACGGGTGGCGCAGGTGGTGACGTGATTTCTGGTTTAGCCGGGAATGATAAATTATTTGGGCTGGACGGTGCAGATACGCTTGACGGCGGCGCAGGGATTGACCAATTAACAGGCGGCTTAGGCGCAGACATCTTCAAGTTTACCTCACTTACCGACAGCGTGCATACAGGCAGTGGTTACGATCGTATCGTAGATTTTGATGCGACGGTGGATAAGATTGACCTGCGTGGCTTAGGCTTTAATGCGCTGACCAGCAATAGTGTGACGGTGGCGGGTGAAGTGCGCTTGGCGTATAGCTCCACAAACAACCGCACCTACGTACGCGATGACCAAAATGATTTTGAGTTTTATCTTGACGGCGACCATCGCACGACACTCACAGGCAGTAAATTCATTTTCAACTATGCTTCGCTAAATGGAACGAGTGGCGCGGACACCGTGACAGGCAGCGCAGAGACTGAGTTACTGTTTGGACTTGCTGGCAATGATACGTTGCTTGGAAATGGTGGCGATGACACGCTTGATGGTGGCGCGGGGGCGGATGTGCTCACGGGTGGTGCTGGTTCGGATGTATTTAAATTCCTCAGCCTGAGCGATAGTTTGGAAACCACAGGTAATCTTGATAGAATAACAGATTATGTGGATGGTTCAGATAAAATCGACCTTCGTGGATTAGGCTTTACGGGTTTTGACACTGATGGCGGCAACACCGAAGCAGGAGAGTTACGCTTGGCATATAGCTCTACAAACAATCGTACCTATGTCCGCACGGATCAAAGTACATTTGAGTTCTATCTTGATGGGAATCATACGACCACACTGACCAATGCTGATTTTATGTTTGTATAAAAGATTTATACTAAAAACAATTCCCATATGAATTCAGCACCTTGAGGGCATTATAAATATTATTCTTACTTAACATATATCATTCAAGAATAGAATCTAACTGATGTCAAAACTCAATCAAATTCAATGTGCCTTGAAAGAACTAGATGGCGGGAAATTTCAGAAGCTGTGCGACAGCTATCTGCAACGCAAGCATAGTTGGTGAAGGTGGGAGTGATTGGAGTGATGTATTGGCTTATAGCTTCCCCTCCGACACGGCTATGCTATAATCCATGCTATGGTTCATGATCACCCTAGCGGGTTATAGCTTCCCCTCCGACACGGCTATGCTATAATAGCGATTAATTCTATTCTACTTTAATTTATGTTATAGCTTCCCCTCCGACACGGCTATGCTATAATAATAATTACTATTAATTGTATTATCAGTCTGTTATAGCTTCCCCTCCGACACGGCTATGCTATAATCAATTCTATGATAAAATATATAACGAGATTGTTATAGCTTCCCCTCCGACACGGCTATGCTATAATCTATAGGCTGCTTTATAATTAAATTTATAGGGTTATAGCTTCCCCTCCGACACGGCTATGCTATAATACATCTTGTGCAAGTTCCTGAAATTAATGGGCAAAAGCTGAATAATTCAAAATAAAACGAGTTGTTCGGCTTGCGCTTTTTCATTGTTCTTCTTTGTCCCAACAAGGATTTTCATCCGCTCATATTGCTTATCTGTAATCTGAATGACTCTCACACTTCCCCGACTGGGAATCTGCGCGTTAAGTCGCTGCATGTGTTTTTCTACGCGGTCGTGACCATTGCAGATTCTGGCATAGACAGAAAATTGAATCATCATATATCCATCTTTTAGCAGACGGTTACGAAACTTTGTGGCAGTTCTTCGCTCTTCTTTTGTTCCAACAGGAAGGTCAAAAAAGACAAAAATCCACATAAAACGGTCTTTCGATGCAACAGAGGATGTCATGTTACCATCCATTATTATTTTTATGACTGTTGATAATATGCAACAAATAGATGTTTGTAAATATACAAAATATATTACAATGGGTTGAAAGTGAAAGTGAAAGTGAAAGTGAAAGTGAAAGTGAAAGTGAAAGTGAAAGTGAAAGTGAAAGCCTATTATTATTGTTCTGCAATAAATTCAGGCAAGGGTAATAACGCAGCACTTTTTCCTTCTATACTGCTGAGCAGCCCTGCGCTCATACGGTCGGCGCAAATCGTCATGGTTTGCTTTTTGCCTGCCATCATACAAATCTCTGCGCCCAAAGACGCTAAATGCTGGCGGTTGGTTTTGCTTAATGTGCCATCATCCGCAAACGCGCCTGATGCTCTTATGTGAAATACCATGTTATCACATAAAGGGCGGAAAACCTCCATCACGTCATCGGTAAGATTAAACGCATTGAGTTCACTATCGTGATGCAGCCCGACATTGGGCAATAAACCATAGGCAACTTGTGAACGCGCCACGAAGGCACGTAGCACCGCATAGCCATAATTGAGCGCAGCATTGACGGTGTTTTCTTCTGAGCGCAGAAATTCTGTACCAAAAAGCAGTTTAAAATAATCTTTGGCGGCGCGGGCTTCTACGTTGGTGGTATCACCCGATTCAACAAGGGATGCCATCGCAAAAAGCGGTTTTGCGGTCTCCATGTCTTTACACGCAGCTAAGCATTTTGCTTGATTGCTAATTTTGCATTGCACAATACGCTGCCAGATTCTGGCTTTGAGTGCGTCGCTGCATCCAAGTTGAATCTTGGCAGTTTTGCTGTGCCGTGAATGCTGCAAAAATGGCAACATCACACCGTTAGGCATGTGACTTGCGTCGCAGGTGATGACAGCAATACCATAATCATTACATGCTGCAAGCAAGGTGGATGTAAGAGTGATATGCGGCGATTCCAGCACAATCGCCGTAACATCCTCCAACGGCAAGCTATGCACACCGCTTTCATTATGCAACTCTAATTGTTTATGATGCAGGTTCAGTTTAGTCTGATTCTGAATCATCACTGTGCGCCACGCCACACCGTACCTCTTTGTTGATGAGTGTTTTATTTCCGAAGTAATCTACTGCGTATTTCTTCAAACTGAGGGCAGTTTTGACTCCAATACCTTCTTTTGTGCCATCTTTGCCAAATGAAGGGTCGTTATCATGTGCGCGAATATTCACATTGCCTGTACCTCTATGAGTACCTGCATAATATCCCTCAATTATTTCCTTCTTGGTTTTTATCACTAGATATTCATTTTTATGGAGCGAGAAGATGAAGTCTTTATCATCCATAACTGCCCATTCACTTTCATCTTTACCTTGCATGATAGCTCTATTTGGCAATTCGCCTTGAGCAAACTGATGTACATAAATTGGCACAAGAAAGTATTTCCCATCCTTCTTAAACACATCGACGCGCACCATATCACCATTGCTGGCAAGCCCATCATTAATTTCAATGCCTGACTTTTCATTGGTGATGATATTCACTGACACGATGCGCGGTGCTGGTTTACTTGGGTCATTAGTGGGCATATAGATAGGTTCTGCGAAGGCTTTTTTCGCATCACCACCAAATTGAGCCATGCGCTCTGCAAGAACATGATAAAGTTTGATATTGCGTTCTTTATCAACAAGATTTTCCAAATCACCTTTACTTAGGCTGGTGAGTTTTTTGCGTTGGATAATCTGACGATTTCCAAGTGCATCTTTTCTGATGCTGCGAATAGTTTCTTGATGCGCTGCGCCTGTGATTTTGCGAACAGGCATTCGGCTAACAAAAATACCGCCTTCACGTTCGCCTTTTTCATTCTTCACACCATGCACGGATGCAAGCACATCTTCCCTAAAGGTTTCCCAAGGCTTAGGTGGGAATGGCTTCTTATCAGGAAACTTGCTCTTGAATTCAAACTTGTTCCAGTTAGCTAATTGTTGCACCATGCTTTGTGTAGAACATGCTAACACAATCGCATCAATCGCATGGTGGCGGTCATTCTCACGGTCTTTTTTAGGGAAGCCCCATGCGCCTCGTAAATGAGCCGTCAATGATCCATTGCGTGTCTGCACTTTCACAGGCAATGATTGCTCAATATGATTTTTCAGCAAAGTCGCTATATAGCGCGTGTCATTGAGTGCGCGGCTCTTCCACTCATCAGCCTTGGTCTCATCAAAGTTTTCTATGAGCAGATTTTCACGTTTTTTGGCGGGGAGCTTGGCTGCAAAGGATTCCAAAGCATCCCAACGCGGCGTTCCATGCAAATATTCATAAGGTGTACGGTTTTTCTTGTCTTGGTTTTCACTGGTGACGCACAAAACTTTATTCATGTATGAATCATTCCAAGAGCGGCTGTATGGAATGATATGATCTATTTGTGTGGCTGTGCCATCTCGCAACATTTCTGGCGTAATATAAGAGCCAGAATATGGACAAAAACCTTCTTGTTCTTTCCATAGACGATGTTTCAAAATTTCTTCGCCACGAATGTTTTCTGGCAAAGTCCCCCATAATTCTGCTGCATGTTTTTGTGCATCATCACGGTAGGCTTTGTTTGTGATTTGTTCGCGTTCAATCTCTTTGCGCTCTTTAAATGGCTTGCCAACTTCCCGCGCCAACTCAATAATAATGGTTTCAGGTAAACCATGCTTTCGAATCATTGCATTGATTACTTTACGCGCTTGCGCCAATGCACGATTGACCACTGGGTTGCGAACATCTGGAAACACAGGCACAAGACCTAATCCCTTATTATCTTTAAGGTTAAACTGCAAACCTGCTGCATCACACGCTTTGTCATAGGTCAAACCCTGCTGCATGTAAGGCAGAATCATGCGGATGGCTTTGACTGAAACATCTACCGTTTTGCTGAAACTTGTAATGCTCAAGAGCTTTTGAATCTGCTGTTCTGACAAGGTATGCTTCGTAAGCTGGCTACGAATCTCTTTTTCATCTTCATAGAATGAGATAACACGCGCAATATCATCCAGTGCATCACTGCGCTGCAACAGCCAGTTTTGCCAGTCCATGGCACTGCCCGTATCCAACGCATCTTTAAGTGTGTGATAACCAGTTAGGACAGTGAATACAGCTTTTTCTGCGGTGTTACGAATGCTTGTCCAATCATTATCTGTGTTTTTAGTTTTACGATAGCCAATGTTAAAACGTTCATCATCGCTTAGCGATAGGCGTTTTCGCACCTGTGTGTATGATAATGATTTTAGTTGATGTGCATCTTCAATAAGACGGCGTTTTTCGTCTAACGTAAGAGTACGCTCCTCACCATTCACCATACGAATCTTGGTATTGTTTAGGTGTGACCATACAACAAATAACTCCGCACTATACGAAAATTTCGGCGCACGTTTTTCATTGTCAATGAGTGCGCACGTACCCACCAAATGCTCCGAAGATTGCAACGGTCTTTGTGTAAAAGCTATCTGCTCAAACTCCGCTTGCAACTTTTCGCTTGCTTTTGCATTACCTAGTTTGCGTTGCGTTTCAAAAATAATCGCCACTTCTTCTTTGAGCAGTTTGCGTTCAACAAAATTTTCATAACTACCATCACTGTTGCGTTTTTTATCTTGGATGGAAAGGAATGCACCAATGGTTTTTACATTCGCATCAGCCATTCTTACTTCCAATTCTTTCGCGCCACTCAGGGCTTTTTTGCCTTCAGTGTCATTGGGTTCTTCACCTTTGCGATTTGATTGGAAGCCTCGATGCGCTGCAATATGATATAAAGCTCGTAAAAATTCGCTATCCGATACTTTCTTGGTCACAGCAAATCTGCGAAAATCCCAAGGTGTTATTGGTGGCGAATTTTTGCCAGAAGATGCAAATTTCAAATCAATGTCTTGGATACAATCAAAGCCATGAGATTCAAATAATCTACGGATTTGTTTTTTGCGTATAGCGCGTCTGTGAATGACGCGGCGCAATCCTCTTTTCTCTCTCCTTGGCACAGCCAAAGAAGCACCATCTTTCGGGTTTTCCGCCGCCTCAAAAATATGTACACCCCTAGAAAGAATTCGCTCTTTTTCAAGTCCTGAAAATCCTAGTGATGCAATTCCAATATCTATTCCAAGCGTGTAAGACATATATCCTCCTCAACCAACAATAATTGTTATTGACATGAGTAAGCTAATTTGGCAAGTATGAATCACTTTATAGTATAGCCGTGTCGGAACGTTGCTATAATAAGGTATCTTCGGATACCGTAAAGTTACTGCCCCTGATGTCTATGATGTCAGGGGCATCTTCATTTTAATTAGGCTCAAAAGGACATCATGTATTAGCTTTGTTTTGTTGTTTGCCTGATAGCTGTAACACTTTATCCTTCGTCTGTAGCATCACAAAATCAAGCCAATCCGCATAGTCCTGCATCATCTTTTTGCGCTCTAACATATATTCAGCACGATTGTAGGCGGCTCTGATTTTGTCATCGTCTTCATGAGCGAGTTGTCGTTCAATGACATCAGGCGGATAGCCTTTTTCATTGAGTATCGTGCTTGCAAGGGCGCGAAAACCGTGACCTGTCATTTTGCCTTGATACCCCATGCGGCGCAGCCCCATTAACACTGTGCCGTTGCTGATATGGCGTGATGCGCTGCTTGTGCTGTGAAAGATGAAGGGCTTGTCGCCTGTGATATGTTGCAATTCTCGCAAGAGAGCAAGGGCTTGCTTGGAAAGAGGCACAACGTGAGGGCGTTTCATCTTCATGCGCTCTTTAGGGATGCGCCACTCTTCCTTGCCCCAATCTATCTCTTCCCATTTTGCGCCAATCAATTCACCTGTACGCACAAATGTCAACGCCAAGAGTTTCATCGCATATTTGGTGAAGTCATTCTCTCTCAGTTCAACTTTAGTGAATAACTCAGGTATCTCGCTTGGATGAATACACGCATGATGCTTTTCTTCCTGAGTGGGGAAAATATCCCTTAAATCTGCGGTTGGATTATGCTGGCACATGCCACGCTGGGCAGCGTAGCGAAAGATTTGACTGATTAGCTGCTTCAGCCTCTTAGCGGTCTCTATCGTGCCGTGTTTGATAACAACTTCAATAAGGTGACAACATCAGGGATGGTAATGTCTGAAATAGGTAATGCGCCAATCTTAGGGAAAACATATTGTTCCATTCGCGCAAGGTTTTGCTTACAGTATTTTTCGTCCAAACCTTTTTGCTTCAGCTCAAACCAGTGACGCGTTACACGCTCAAAAGTGTTTTCACCTTCTTTGGTAATACGCAGCTTTTCAATTTGCTTTTCTCGCATGGGGTTTTTGCCACCATCTGTGATACGATAGAGCTTATCTTTAGGCTTGAGGTTCTTAATTTTGAGTTCTGTGAGTGCCATGAGTAGAATCCCCTTAAAATCTACTCATAATCCTACTCATATTCTTTTCGGCTTGCAAGAAACGTCTTTGGACGCTCTTGGAGGCTAAGGTATGTAAAATCAAAGTTTTTGTGGAGTTTTTGTCCTGTGTCGGACGCTACAGCGAAATGGCGGAGGAGGTGAGATTCGAACTCACGGTAGGCTCGCACCTACGACAGTTTTCAAGACTGCTGCCTTAAACCACTCGGCCACTCCTCCAGTCTGATAGGGAAGTCTTATACTGGTTTTGAACGTTGACGCAAGTATTACCTGCACAGTGAAAGGCACTTTTTTATGTTTTTTAGTGAAGGCTAATCGCCGTGTCGCTGCAAATGGGGCTTGCGGTACTGTGGCGGGCGATGAACAGTCGGCTCTGAGCCATTTTGTAGAGGTCGGACGCGCTTTGTTTTTCATCAAAGCGTGAGCTAGAGATGCCAATTACGACGTTCGTACCAAGGATATTGCCGCCTGCGGTACGGCAATCTGTGCTAAGTAGTTGTTCGCGGATGCGTTCGCCAACCCAAAATGCACCTTGCATGCTGGTTTCGGGTAGCATGACACCAAACGCATCATCTTCCAAACGCGCCAACACATCGACTTCACGTAGACCTTTGCGAATCCCCGCTGCAATATGGCGCATCAAGACTTGTGCTGCGGTGTCGCCATGTTCTCTTTGAGTTTCTTTTAGGTTCTCAGAGGCGACCACCATCACCGCGACTTCCGTGCGGCTGCGGCGTTGACGTTTAAGTTCACCATCCAAACGTTCAAAGAATTGGTGGCGATTGGGCAGTCCTGTCTCAAAATCATGGTGTTGGGAATTGAGCAAGGCATGATGTAGAGCATTTTGTGCAATGACACGATCAGTAATGTCACGTAGACTGCCAATTGAGCCAATCATTGCACCGTTTTCGTCAAACCAAGGGTAGGAAACGTCTGCGACCCAAATCGTGCGACCGTCTTTGGTGCGTACACGATAATCTGCTTGCCATTTCAGCGTGTTGCCCGTTTTGCGGTTTTGCTCCAGTGCGTCAAACGACGCTATAGCGCGCATGCCTTCGCTCACTAAGCGCGTTTCCAAAATGAGTGAACGGAAATTCATGTTCATCAGCTCGTGCGGAGAAAAACCAAGCAGACGCTCTGCCGCAGGGCTGATATATTCATAGCGCATAGTTTGGTAACGTAGGCGATATACTACATCAGTAGCATAGCCAGCTAAGAGTTCTGTCTCGTTTTTGAGTTGTTCCAGTGTGGCATCCTGCGTCTGCGTCATCGCTACCTCCTGCTATGGTTGGTCTTGTCTAACACAGTATATAGGGGGTGGTCAAGTGGATGATGCTAGATATAGCAGTTAATGGGTGTAGTTTTTCTAGGTTGGTGATGTGTGTCAACGTTATAGCTTGCACTATAAGAGCTAAAATCTAATTGCTAAAACCTAGCAACTCTCGATACACCTCCAAAGTTTTTTCTTGCATGGCGCGGGTAGAGAAATGCTGCTCAATGTTCCACCGCGCATTTTGTGCCATCGCTTCTTTTTGCGCAGGCGGGAGAGTGAGGGCGGTTTCGATCGCGGCAGCGAGTTCCGTGACGCTATTGGGGGAGACGAGCCAGCCTGTCACACCGTCTTGCACCGTTTCACATGCCCCGCCGTGGCGGGTGGCAATCACAGGGCGACCGCAGGCTTGCGCTTCGACAGGAATACGTCCAAATGCCTCAGGCTCAATCGATGGGCAGATGACCAGCGACGACATGGCATAGGCTTCGGTCATGAATTTGGTGTTGCCAACCATGAATACATGCCCCTCAAGTTCAAGTTCACGAATAAGCTGACGAAGTTCGTGGCTGAAATCAGGGTGCTTGGCATCATCTCCAACTAGTAAACAATGAAAGCGGCGATGGGGTAACGACCCTAACGCACGTACGCAAACATCCTGACCTTTCCAGCGGGTGATACGTCCTGGAACAAGGATGATCGGCGCATCATCATCAGGCAACCTCCATGCTTTGGAAAGCTCTTCTATTTTGGCTGGCATGACTCTATCAAGAGAAAAGAGAAGGGTGTCTGCACCGCGCTGCACCACGCGGATGGTTGCATCATGGATACCGTAATGTTCTTTGATGTGCGCTGCAACAAAATGTGATACGGCGATCACCCTTTTTCCTTTGATCATCACGCTGTTATAGGCTTTTTTTAGCCTATTTTGTAGGCCATAAATGCCGTGAAAAGTGGTAAGAAAGGTAGTGTTTGTACGCTTGGCAGCAAGGTATGCACTCCATGCTGGCGCACGCGATCGCGCATGCACAATATCAACTCCACGTTCGCGGATGATCTTCTCAATCGCAGCAGCATTTTTCCAGATTTTAAACGGGTTCTTGGTAGTCAATGGTAAGGTGATATGTTCGCCACCTGCATAGACCACTTGCGGCATCATTTCGCCGCCTGCCGAAGCAACCATTGCTTTCCAGCCCGTTTTTGCAATCGCTTCGGTAATCTCGACCGTGCCGCGTTCGACGCCGCCGGTACGAAGCTCAGGAAGGACTTGCAAAATGACGGGTTGGGATGCTTTCATAGGGTGTGCTATTTCTTTTTGAGTAAATCACGGATTTCAGTAAGCAAGACTTCTTGCGCAGACGGAGCGGCTGGCTCAGTAGGTGCAGCGGCTTGTGCTTTCTTGAGCTTGTTGATGGCTTTGACCGCAATGAAGATGGCGAAAGCAACAATGGTAAAATCAAAACAAGTTTGAAGGAACTGACCATAATTAATGGTCACCGCAGGGTTTTTTTCATCAATAGCTTCTTTGAGAATGATTTTGAGTCCTGTGAAATCAACGCCACCAACAATGAGACCAATGATAGGCATGATGACGTCTTCAACAAGTGAGGAGACAATTTTACCAAACGATGCTCCAATTACAACCCCGACGGCGAGGTCAACAACATTACCTTTTATGGCAAATTCTTTAAATTCCTGAATAACACTCATGTTGGACTCCTTTAAATTGTTGGTCAATTAGCTTGAATACATAGGATGATTACGCCTATAGCCTATCTCTGTCATTACGTAAAGTAGTGATGGGTCGGGTGGTGATGCGTCTAAGACACATGAAGGGTGTCATAAAACTGTAATGATAATCACTCGCATTTAATATTGATAATCACTCGCAATTATGTAAGGATGCTTCACACTAAAAATTGCACGAGAAAAGATGTAATGAAGCAGCCTGATATAAAAATAAGCCAGCATGATTTAGCTCAAGAAGAGATGAAAGAGAATTCCGCTGATGAGTTTTCAGGTGAATTTATGCGTTGGCGTAAGAAACGTCATCAAGCGCAGGAGTCATCTAAAAAAATTGGCAAAGACATCGCGTTTGGAACACAGCAAACCATATTTTGTTTGATGACAGATTGGATTGATCCGATCGTCGGGAAATGGTGGCAAAAGAAATACGGTATCAAAGAGCAGGAAGTAACGAACGCGCATGTGTGGGGCGGAGAGCTAATTGGTGATCTTTCAGGGCTAGCAGTGTTTGTTGCGCTGCGTCATGTGTTTCGTGGGTCGTTTGATACGCTGACACGCGGGGTTGAGCGGTTGGCAAACAAACCTTTGGAGCGGTTAGGACAAAAACAATTGCGTCTGTGGGCGAAGGAACACCACGTTAAAGAGGGTAATGCATTGTATCAACAAACATTGGAGGATTATAAACAGTTTCAAGCAAGTAATATTGTTGATTCCACCTTGCTTGCGGCTTCAAGCTCGGTGATTAATGTTGCGTCACAAAAAATGCTGCTTGGCAATGAGCAGCCGTTCAAAGTGATTGTCGCGAGTAAGCTCATCGGAACAGTTGCGACCATGGGAACGATGCTTGCTGCGCGTACTCTCTTGCCTGATTCTACCAAGACGCTCGATAATGAGCTAAATAATCGCTATTTTTCAAAGTTTGTACGAAAAATTGAACGTCTGGGGGACAGTAAGTCAAAACATCTTCAGGAGCTTGAGAATGAGGGTAAACAACGTTGAAATGTAGTGTTGCTTCATTTCTTGTGGCGCGATATGGTGCGCAGCGTAGAAAGAGGTGTCTTATGGTTCTCGCACATTATGTTACCCCCTCAGGTGATGTTATCGCCTATGAATATACGGACGGTGCAACACCGCTAGTGGTGTTCTTGGGTGGTTTTAAATCAGATATGACAGGGACAAAGGCAGTTGCATTACAAGAGGCGTGTGAGGCGCGTGGTCAGGCTTTTCTACGTTTCGATTATCAGGGACATGGTCAGTCATCAGGTGCGTTTCGTGATGGTACGATTGGTCGGTGGAAGGATAACGCACTGGATATTATCACGCATGTGATAAAGCAGCATAACCATCAAGACGTGGTGCTGGTCGGCTCAAGCATGGGCGGATGGATTATGCTGCATATAGCACTGGCGTTGAGGGAAAAAGTCAAAGCGTTGGTGGGCGTTGCCGCCGCGCCTGATTTCACAGGGGATCTAATCTGGCAAGAATTGACCCATGCACAGCGTGAGGCGGTGCTGGAGCAAGGGGAGGTGTTGATTCCTTCGTGCGATGGTAATGACCCTTATCCTATCACCTGTACTTTGATTGAAGATGGGCGCGTGCAGGCTGTGTTGCGTAAAAATATGTTAAAACCAATCGTATGTCCCGTGCGGTTACTACATGGTACGGCGGATGCCGATGTCCCCTACCAAACATCATTGACGTTGATAGATGAGCTTGGTTCAGGCGATATGCAGGTGCATCTTATTAAAGGCGGTGATCATCGTTTGAGTACGCCTGAGCAGTTGGCGCAGTTGGTGAGTACTGTCTTTGCCTTATGTCCGTGAGTGATGTGGCGCATCTTTATGCGATGCTTTGCCCTCATGCACGGCTGAGGAGAGGTGGTGGTCGGGTTTTTGTGTGACATCAGACAGTGTCTCATCATGCTTGATGTGGGAAGTGTGTGCCGCTGAGTTTGTGCTAGGTGTTCTGAGGTGTTCAATGTCTTTTTTCTGTACTTCTACGGCTTGTTTAAGGTTTTGAATATCAATTTCCTGAGAGTCGCTTTCATGGCGCAGATTTGATGTTTCTTGTAGCGAGGCTTTACGGTATTCTTCTAAGCGACGTGCTTCGCTGACTCCTTCAAAGAGTCCCCATCCAGCACCTACTAACATGGCTGCCCCACTTAGTTTCGCTGTTAAAGGTGAGACAACTTTTCCTGAAATATGGGAATGTACTTCCGCCACCAGAAGCGGTGCGCTTCCGATCATAAGGTAGTTACTGACGTCGTTGAGAATCACGCTTCCACCTTGGCGAGGCATGAGGCGACGAATTTCTTTAGCTTGTTCTGATAAATGTTCTGTCATATTGCCACTATAAAGCACGAATGTGACGATTTGATGAACAAAGCCGTTTTTTTGTGAAAATTGATGGTTAGCGTTGTGCTGGAGGAGGAGGGGTATCCTCGGCGGTGGTGTGGCGTGGCGATGGTGCTGGAGGTAAAACCACAGGAGGGGTTTGAGCTAGTGTAATTTGGTTTTGCAAGCGTGTTTTAAGATCGCTAGGTAATTGTTTTAAACACTCTTCCAGAGGAAGTTGGCTTGTCTGTGGAGCTTCAAATTGTTTAATGAACGCGTGTTTTGCTTCGGGTGTGTTATTTTGTACGACCGCGTCTTGTTCTATGAAATAGCTGTGGTGAGGTATGTCTACACCTGAAATATCAAATGGAGGTTTTTTGTCTTTGGAGGCAAAAAGCGCAATGACTGTTATGGGTTTATCCTTCGCAATCTGTTCGTTAAGGTCATTATCCCCTAAAAAATGCAATACCCCGTACATGCCTGAAATGCCAGAATGGCTTAGAGGGTAGCGGCGTGAATGGTCAATCGCTTCTTTGCCAATAGCAGTATTTAGATCTGTGCTAACACGCTCTTGAAGAAAAGCGGATCGCGCTGTCTTTTCATCTTCGGTTAGGGTTTTTTCATAGAGAGGAGCTGTCTGTGCAACGCATTCTGGATTGGCATAGATATTAACTTGGGATAAGATATCCTCTCGCGCTTTCTTTGGTGCGTCTTGCAGGTTTGTATCTGAGAAAATAAGGTCGAAATCTTTGTCTAGCTGTGTGAGCATGCCCCGTGCGCTGGCATTGTAGTGTGTATTTTTGGCTTTGTTTTCCTTGTGATGTGCATAGTAGATAGCATGAAAGGCAGTGTCATTACCTTCTTTGGTGCTGCCGATGAGGTGGTTGAATGCTCGTGGTACTTCCGCCGTAAAGACGCTGATGCCCTTACGCTGTAAAGCGTGAGTGACTTCTTGGTCTCGAAAAACGTCACGAATCTCTGCATCAAGATGGTTCGTATCAGCAAATAAAATATTTGTTCCCTGAGGCAGGCTATCAATCAGTTTCACCAAGGTATCATGTGCCATGTTTTTAAATATGCTGATGGATGTGTTTACAATAAGATGGGATGATAAATCACTATCATGACAATTTGATGAAGAAATGCCCCCCTAGGTAAAGATTTTTTCTTTGCATGAAGTAACGAGAAGGTTTAGAAAGTACGCGCTTAAAAAGAATGCAAAGGATGATTGTATGACCGCGAAACCAGCAAAAAAACCAAATTGTGCGAACTTTTCTTCAGGCCCTTGTGCAAAACGTCCGAATTGGACGTTGGATGTGCTGAAAGACGCTGCGCTTGGCCGTTCACACCGAGCCAGTATTGGTAAAAACAAGCTTGCAGAAGTGATTGAAAAAAGCAAAAAGATTCTTGGGATTCCTGCGGATTATCAGCTTGGTATCGTGCCAGCTTCGGACACAGGAGCGGTCGAGATGGCGATGTGGTCGCTGCTTGGTGCGCGTGGCGTCGATGTATTTTCGTGGGAAAGCTTTGGTGCAGGTTGGGCATCTGATGTTAAAAAGCAATTGAAGCTTGCTGATGTACGCGTATTTGATGCACCTTATGGACAGATTCCTGATTTGAGCCAAGCAGATTGGTCGCGTGATGTGATTTTTACATGGAATGGCACGACGTCGGGTGCGTGTGTGCCAAATGCAGACTGGATTGCAGATAATCGTGAAGGGTTGGCAATTTGTGATGCAACTTCGGCAGTGTTTGCAATGGATGTGCCGTTTGAGAAATTGGACGTGGTGACATGGTCATGGCAGAAGGTTTTAGGTGGTGAAGCAGCACACGGGATGATTGCGCTATCTCCTCGTGCAGTGGCGCGTTTGGAGTCGTATACTCCAGCATGGCCAATGCCAAAAATCTTTCTGATGACCAAAGGTGGCAAATTGATTGATGGGATTTTCAAAGGTGAAACCATCAATACACCTTCGATGCTTGCGGTGGAAGATGCGCTTGATGGTTTGAATTGGGCGACTGGGATTGGCGGTTTGCCTGCGCTAATTAAACGCACGAGAGCCAATCTTTCTGCGATTGAAGCATGGGTAGCAAACTCAAGTTGGGCAGCGTTCCTCGTGGATGATAAAGCGATTCGTTCAAGCACTTCAATTTGCTTGAAAATCACCGATAGTTGGTTTGCCGCGCAAAGTGCAGATGCACAAGCAGCGATCGCCAAAGACCTTGTTAAAATCCTTGATAAAGAAGGTGTGGCGTATGACATCGGCGCATACCGTGATGCACCTGTCGGGCTTCGCATTTGGGGTGGTTCTACGGTAGAAACCTCTGATATTGAAGCATTGCTTCCATGGTTGGATTATGCGTATGCTTCGCTTAAAACACAGCAAGCGGCGGCGTAAGGACTTAAGCCAATGGCAGTAGACGCCCAACCAGCATATTTTACGCTACAGGCACTTCGGGATTTAAAATATCCTGAGGGGGATAAGCATGCCGGTAAATCTTTTTATTCGGCTCTAGATAGTCGTTTGCAGACGGTTAAGTATGCGAGCAGTACGGCGGGTATGTTTGCCGATATATTTAGCCAAACAGGAACAGTACTAAAGAATGAAGCGAAAGCCTCGCTAGAAGGACAGCAATTCTATGAAGTTATGGCTGACATTGTCGCACAATTTCAAACATTAAGCGTTGCCCAATTCGATGCTGATTCTGCTTTTGTTGTAAAAGATAAGCATGGTGACGTACTTGGATTAAGCACAGCTAAGTTAAAAGCTGCGCTTGAAACAGGATATAGTTATTTCACAGAGGACGGGTATGGTGCAACGATACGTGGTGAAATTGCACAAGCCTATCAGATTCTAGGGTTTGGTGAACTTAGTTGTCCTGTGGTGGAAGATAAAAACGAGATGCTTGTGCGTATGCAAAATTTTGTGCATCTGGTGGAGAAGCCTGAAATTATTGATGCGCCCGAGCTGCAAGCGAGTCATCCTTCTCATGAGGGTCGCGCAATGCCAGCGTGTATGACGGCGGCAAAGAAATCTAAATGATGTGAATGTTAATTGTAAGAAAGTAATAAAATGCCTAAAGTATTGATAAGTGATAAATTAAGCCCGCAAGCAGTGGATATTTTTAAGCAATATGGTGTGCAAGCGGACGTAAAAACGGGCTTGAAACCAGAAGAATTGCTGGCAATTATTGGTGAGTATGATGGTTTGGCGATTCGCTCGGCAACCAAGGTCACTAAAGAAGTCTTAGCAGCAGCAAAGAAATTGAAAGTGGTTGGACGTGCTGGGATTGGTGTGGATAACGTCGATATTCCAGCGGCAACGGCGGATGGTGTTATCGTGATGAACACACCGTTTGGTAACTCTGTAACCACCGCAGAACATGCGATTGCGATGATGATGTCGCTTGCGCGTGACATTCCAGAAGCAAGCGCGTCCACTCACGCAGGCAAGTGGGAAAAAAACCGCTTCATGGGTGTGGAAGTCACAGGCAAAGTGCTGGGCTTGATTGGTTGCGGTAATATTGGTTCGATTGTGGCTGACCGCGCCCAAGGCTTGAAAATGAAAGTGATTGCGTCTGATCCTTTCCTTTCGTCTGAGCGTGCTAAAGATATGAACATTGAAAAAGTCGAGTTGGCAGATTTGCTGGCACGCGCTGATTTTATTACACTTCATACCCCGCTTACTGATTCTACTCGTGGCATTTTGGGCAAAGAAAACCTCGCAAAATGCAAAAAAGGCGTGCGTATTGTCAATTGTGCGCGTGGTGGTTTGATTGATGAAGTTGCGCTCAAAGATGCACTGGATTCTGGTCAGGTTGCTGGTGCTGCGCTCGATGTGTTCGAGACTGAGCCTGCTACCGCACATCCTTTGTTTGGTCACGAAAAACTGATTTGTACCCCGCACCTTGGCGCGTCAACCAATGAAGCACAAGAAAATGTTGCGGTACAGGTTGCAGAGCAAATTTGTGATTATCTGGTCAATGGTACAGTGACCAACGCGCTTAATATGCCTTCGGTTTCTGCGGAAGATGCAGTAAAACTCAAGCCTTATATTGCGTTGGCTGACCAGCTTGGTAGCTTTGCGGGGCAGCTCACAGAAAACTCACTGACCAAAATCATCATTGAGTATTCAGGCACGATTTCTCGCTTGAACACTAAGCCTCTCACAGCAGTTGCGTTATGCGGATTGCTTAAGCCGTTGATTGAAGGGGTGAATATGGTCAATGCGCCTGTACTTGCCAAAGAACGCAACATTGATGTGCAGATTGTATCTACTGAGAAGAGCGAAAACTATCAAGGGCTGATGCGCGTGACGGTCGTGACTGAAAAACGTACCCGAGATATTGCTGGGACGTTGTTTGCTAATAAGCCACGTATCGTCGAATTACATGGCACATGGTTGGAAGCATCGCTCGGTGCGCGTATGCTCTATGTGAATAACGAAGACAAACCAGGTTTGATTGGCAATCTTGGTAAACTCGTCGGTGACGCGGGCATCAACATTGCCAATTTTCATCTTGGGCGCAACGCGGCGCAGGATGACGCGGTGGCATTGCTTGAAGTCGATCAAGATGTTTCCGCAGATATTCTAGCAAAAATCGCCGCACTTCCAAGTGTGAAACAGGTGAAACTGCTTTCGTTTAATGCGTAGTTAGTATCTGATTTTTGGTATTCAGTGAAAGAGGGGCTTTTTGCCCCTCTTTTGTTGCAAGCCTTTGTAAAAATAAACTTCATGAAATTGTCATATTGTATATTACAGCGTTATGGTAGAGTGTCGAAATAACGATAATGATGGTGGTGGTGGCTTTATGGACAAGGTTGAAAATAAGCAGGGTGAGCATAAAGGCACATGGGTCGCTGCCGTTGGCGGTGCTGGTGTGGGTGCATCGGTTGCTGCTACAGGTGGCTTTGCTCTGAAAGCCAAAAGAGGTCTAAAAGGTGTGGTTGTGGATCAGGTTCATGCATATATGGATCATTTTGAGTCACCAGAAAAACTTGAAAAATTTGTTAAGGGTAACTTTGAGGCAATTCAGTCTAAGCTCGGTGTGTTGGAGACTGGATTAGATCATCCTCATTTGCAGAATGTAATACGAAATAAGTTTCCAGAATATCATATGGGGGTTTTGGAGGAACAAGCCAAACGATTGATAAATGCGGGGGGTGTTGACGCGAATGTTGAGGAGCTTACGAGCCATATAGCAGAAAAATTTCCTAATTCTATGAACCCTTTTGAAGATTTTATCAAGCTTAAACAATCCAAAAATATGTATACGCATGTGGATGTAAATAAAATTACTAATCACGGTGAGGAAGTGAATCGTTTTTTGATTGAGGCAAAGAAAAATATTGCTGAAGTTAAGGTAATGAAATTTGATACGGTTACACAAGGGGAAAGTTTTAAAGAAGTGCTGGCGGTGTTGAGTAACGACTCAAAAGATTTTAAGAAAGCCTTGGAGTCCGTTGGGTTAAATCGTAGTTTTATGTCAAAAATTCCTGGTGGGGTTGCTTCGCTTGCGACCGTTGGTGGTGTCGTTGGTGCTGCTATGGCGTTTCATATCGTTGAAGGGATGCATGAGTCTATCGATCGCCAAGGGCAAAATGGTGGTCGTGTAGTGCAATAAATAGTGGTGCTAGATATTGGTTGAAGGAGGGGAGGATTTCTCCTCCTTTTTTATTTCGCTTTTTGAAAAAATTATGCTAGGCTTAATCAACATAAATCTTCGCGGAGTGAATATCTCGTGATGCAGGTGGAAATCTTTTTGTTGGCAGTAATGCTTCTCAGTTTTGTTCGTAGCCCCAAAGTGGCATACGCAAAAATCCCCTCCTCAACTCACTCACAAAAGCGTAGGATTTCATGGTAAAAAAGCCTCCTCAAAGTAAAATCCCAGCCTATTCAACTAATCTCTTTTTTGAAGATAATTCTCTCCTTCCCATGTTGCATGGGGAACAAGAAGCGCACTTGCTTAAATTAGAGACAATGCTTGATGTCGAGATTATCACCCGCGGGAATATGCTTTCGATTACGGGCAATAAGCGTGATGTGGTGCTTTCTGAGAAAATTCTCAACGATCTTTATGTGCGCATTAAAAAAGGTGATGATATCACCCCTAAAGATGTCGAGGCAGCGATTCGTATGGCACCACCCATGACGGATGCACAGGCAGATGCACAGATCAAAGGACGTAAAGACGAAGAAAAAAATCCGAAACACAAAAAGCGTGGCGCGATTGCGTCTGATGTATTTATTCGTACTCAGCGTAAAACCATTCAGCCTTATTCACACATGCAGGCGAACTATATGCGCGCTATGTTTGAGAGTGATTTGGTGTTCGCCCTCGGGCCTGCGGGGACGGGGAAAACCTATATTGCGGTGGCAATGGCGGTCTATATGTATCTCAACAATAAGGTTGGGAAGATTATTTTGTCTCGTCCAGCGGTAGAAGCTGGCGAGAAATTAGGTTTTCTGCCTGGTGATATTAAAGACAAAATTGACCCATTTCTGCGTCCGCTTTATGACGCGCTGTTTGATATGTTGCCTCCTGAAAAAATCACGCAAATGAGTGAGCAGGGGGAGATTGAAGTTGCGCCGTTGGCATTTATGCGTGGTCGTACCTTGTCCAATGCGTTTGTGATTTTGGATGAAGCGCAAAATACTACTCCAACCCAAATGAAGATGTTTTTGACCCGTCTTGGAGAAAACTCACATATGGTGATAACAGGGGATTTGACACAAACCGATTTGCCGAAAGATATTAAATCAGGTTTGCATGATTGTGTGCGCAAAGTGGAGCATATAGATGGGATTGGTATTGTGACATTCTCTGATGGTGACGTCGTACGACACCCGCTTGCTGCGCGTATCGTGCAGGCGTATGATGATTGGGATAAAGGGGTGCGTCCACGCGGATCGCTCACGCCAGAACGTCGTCGCCCTGACGGCAGTGTGATGGAAGAACTCGAAGAGCAGGCTGAGTCTTAGGCCTATGTCGCACGTGACATGTCATCATGAACAAGAAGGTGAGGAAGATCATCCTATCACGGTAGTGGTTGACGATGAACGTTGGCGTGTGGTGATGCCTGATGTTGTGGCTAAAGTGCGTGCTGTGGTACAACAGGTGTTGCATGCTGAAGAAGTTGAAGGGCAGATTGCGATTGTTCTTGCGAATGATGTGATGATTCAGTCGCTTAATCATGATTTTCGTGGCAAAGATATGCCAACCAATGTGTTGTCCTTTCCTGCAAAGGATGATGAAATGTTGGGTGATGTGATTTTGAGTCTTGATACGTTAGAGCGTGAGGCCGCCGAGCAGAAAAAGCTGTTATGGCATCATGCAACCCATTTGTTGGTACATGGGGTACTCCATGTGCTTGGCTATGATCATGAAGTGGAGGCAGAAGCAGAAGAAATGGAAGCTAGGGAGGTTGCGTTACTAGCGGGTTTTGTGATAAGTAATCCTTACGAATAAGTTATGGAGAGTATAAAACGCCATGGAATCGGACAGTAGCAGTCGTAAATCTTCGGAAGGTTCATTTGTGAGTATTTTCAAGCGCAGTTTGGGTTTGGTGCGTCCGGATAAAGAGTTTGAGAGTCCCGATCATATTAAAGATGCCATTGAAGAAGTACTGGAGGATGCCGCTGAGAATGGGCGCGGTGAGCCGTTTACACAAGAAGAAAAAACAATGCTTAAGAATATGCTCTCATTAGGAGAGCGTACGGCGGAAGAGGTGATGATTTCGCGCAGTGATATTGTCGCGGTGGAGTATGATATCACTTTGTCTGAACTCAAAGAGGTATTGCAAAAAGAACGTCACACGCGCATGCCTGTCTATAGCGAAAGTCTTGATAAGCTGAAGGGCTATATTCATTTAAAAGATCTTGTGCCTGCGATTGCGGGGGATGAGCCGTTTGATATGGATGCGGTGCTTCGCAAAACATTATTTGTTGCGCCGAGTATGAAAATTGTTGATTTGCTGCTGCAAATGCGGATCTCAGGCGATCATATGGCGATTGTCGTCGATGAATATGGTGGTACGGACGGCTTGATCACGATGGAAGATGTGTTCGAAGAAATTTTTGGTGAAATCCAAGATGAACACGATACTGAGGAAGACGGTCAGGCAGATGTTGTGCATACAATTAATGGCACAACCTATGTCGTGGATGCGCGCATACGCCTTGATAAGCTCGAAGAAGAGCTGGATGTTGATCTGGCAACGGATGATGAGGACAACGAGGCGGATTCGCTTGGTGGTCTTATTTTTTTACGGCTTGGGCGCGTACCTGCCCGCGGAGAGGTATTAGACCTTCCAAACATTGGGCGTTTAGAGATTATGGAAGCTGATTTACGTCGTATCCGCCGTGTGCGGATTGTGTTGAACAAAGACTAGATATCTCCCTTCCACACCTTTCGTTTAAGTACATATCATACTCTTGAAGTGAGGTTCAGGAGTTGTTTGCATGTTTCTTTGATGGCGACTATTTCTGCTTGTATGTTGGTAGGATGAAAAACGTTTTGATGAGTTTCTGCCGTTCATGCAGGGTGATGCGCACAGAGTATCAAAGCAAGTAGTATAAAAGGGGGGGTGGTTTCATGGGTGGACATCTTGAAGACACAAACTCCACCGCGCCACAGGTTCAATTACTTTCTGCGGGGCGATTCCAGCATTGATGCGCTCGCAGGCTGCCCATGCAATCATCGCAGCGTTGTCGGTACATAGTGCGATAGGAGGGCAGGTGAGCGTTAAGCTAAAAGATAAGCATACTTCTTCAAGCTTTTGTCTTAAATAGTTATTGGCAGCAACGCCGCCCGCAAGGACAAGCTGTTTGCTTTCAGGAAAGCGTGAGGTAAAAGTGAGCATGGCATGGCGCAAACGATTTTCTAACACGAGTGCAGCGGTATATTGAAAAGATGCGGCGATGTCGGCTTTGTCTTGTTCGCTGATGCTGCCGTTTTGCTTTGCGCTGAGGTCTTGTAGGGTGAGGCGTACCGCAGTTTTGAGTCCTGAGAAGGAAAAATCGCAGCCTGCGCGGTCAAGCAAAGGGCGAGGGAAAGCAAAGCGTAGCGGATTGCCTTCGCGTGCGATTTTTTCAAGTTGCGGTCCCCCCGGATAACCAAGTCCCATCATTTTGGCGGTTTTGTCAAAGGCTTCACCGAGAGCGTCGTCAAGCGTCCCGCCGAGTAAGGTGTAGTTGCCGACGTCTTCGACGATAAGAATCTGGCAATGTCCGCCTGAAACGAGCAGTAAAAGATAAGGAAAGCTTACCTCACCCGTCAGGCGCGCTGTCAGTGCGTGACCTTCTAGGTGATTGATGCCGTAGATGGGTTTTCTTAGCACCGACGCATAGGCTTTCGCCGCCATCACTCCCACGATCACCCCGCCAATGAGTCCGGGACCAGAAGTTACTGCAAAGGCATCAATGTCTGAGAGTGTCATCTTTGCGTCATGAAGTGCCTGATTTACAATATTATCAAGATAATCCATATGCGCACGTGCAGCAATTTCAGGCACAACGCCGCCATACGGCGAATGCTCCTCAAGTTGTGAATGGACAACATTCGCTACAATAGTTTTGTCGGTGCGCACGATCGCCACAGCGGTTTCGTCGCAACTGGTTTCGATACCAAGAATGGTAAGTGGTGCAGCTTTCTTGTTCACAAAGGTCTCTGAATTGTTTAGATAGAGGCTTATACGTCAAGCTGCTGCCTGTTGAAAGGAATTTTATGCCTTCATTTTCTCGCTCCACGCTTCGTTTAGGTACACGCGGCAGTGCGCTCGCGCTGTGGCAGGCGGCAGAGGTTGAGCGTTTGCTAATAGAAGCACATCCATCACTGAGAGTGCAGCAGGTGGTAGTATTGACATCTGGTGATAAAAATACCCATGTTTGCCTTGCGGATATCGGCGGTAAGGCCTTGTTTGCCAAAGAATTAGAAGATGCGCTGCTTGTGGGTGATATTGATATTGCCGTGCATTCGATGAAAGATATGGAAACCGAGTTGCCAGAAGGGCTGGTGATCGAATGTGTGCTAGAGCGTGAAGATACGCGGGATGCGCTGCTTTCGCATCATCGTGGAGGTATCAAAGATTTACCAGTGGGAGCAGTAGTGGGGACATCCTCGGTGCGCCGATCTGCGCAGCTTCGTGTCCAGCGTCCTGATCTGAAGATTGTACCGTTTCGTGGTAATGTGCCAACACGTATCGAGAAATGGCAGAACAAAGAGGTGGACGCGACGTTGCTCGCGCTGGCGGGGCTGAAGCGTTTAGGGTTGGATGCGCATGTCACACATATTGTGCCGTACGAGGTATGTTTGCCTGCGGTTGCTCAAGGTGCAATTGGAGTAGAGTGCCGCGCAGAAGATAAGGATGTTCTACAGTTATTGTCGGCTATTCATCACCAACCTACGTTTTCGCGTATCACGGCGGAACGTGCATGCTTACACGCGCTCCAAGGGTCATGCCGCACGCCAATTGGTGTGCATGCTGTGCTGGAGAATAAGGATACACTGCATCTGAAGGCGACTTTATATGCGCTGGATGGTACGGAAATGGTGCAGATGGAGATGCGTGGTATCGTTTCGGACGCCGAGGCAATAGGTCGTGCCGTTGGTGAAAAGCTCTTAGCTCAAGGAAAACATTTGCTCTAAAGTACGAAGAGAAAAGCTTCGTTTTGTCTATACATGCCTGATGTCGTATTGTAGCACGCTTTCGTATGCCATATGCGCTTTTAAGTTTTAATTAACTACAACACCGTTATGATGCCCTTTTTTAAAAAAGAATGGCAAGGGTAATGGCGTATTTAGTAACAGGTGGAGCAGGGTTTATCGGGTCGCATGTATGTGACGCGTTGCTTGCCTGTGGCGAGAATGTTTTAGTGTTAGATGATTTGTCGACAGGCAAGCGTGAAAATATGCCTAAAGATGTGTGGTTTGAGCAGGGTGATGTACGTGATCGTGTGCTTCTTGCAAAATTATTGCCGTGCGTAAAGGGAGTATTTCATTTGGCGGCGGTGGCTTCGGTTGAAATGTCAAAATTACAGTGGGAATATACCCATGAGGTCAATGTAACGGGGATGGTCAATCTGTTGGCAGCAAGCAGTAAACTCGAAAAGTCCATCCCAATTGTTTATGCCTCATCAGCCGCAATTTATGGTAATAATGATCATCTGCCATTGGTGGAGACGGAGACTCCTGCGCCGCTTACCGCGTATGGCGCAGATAAGTTGGCGTGTGAGCAACATGCACAAGTGGGTGCGGTGGTACATGGCTTGAAAAGCTTTGGCTTAAGGTTCTTTAATGTGTACGGCGAACGGCAAGACCCGACTTCACCTTATTCTGGAGTGATTTCCATTTTTGTAAAACGCATCAGCGAAGGGCTGCCCATTACTTTTTATGGGGATGGTTTGCAGACGCGGGATTTTATCTATGTGGGTGATGTAGTGCGGACTTTAGTGGCAGCGATGCACATGTTGGAGCGAGCAGAAACCCCGATGGCAGATGTAGCAAATGTTTGTACAGGAAATTCGGTGAATTTATTGGAACTAGCGCAGACGATTGAACGCGTGATAGGAAAAAGCGTGACAAAAGAGTTTGCAAATGCTCGCAGTGGTGATATTCGCGCATCGCTTGGAAATCCAGAATATCTTATGAGAACGTTGGCGATCACGGCACAAACGACACTAGAAGAGGGATTAAGGCGTATGCTTGCGCCTTCGTCAGTGAAAAAGCAGGGGACGGATAACGCGTGAATATGACAGTGACATGGTGGATGGGTTTTGTTGTGTGTATACTTGTTGGAGCAGGTTTGACTTTTAATGTACGCGCAGAAAGCATGATGACCATCACCGAAAATCAGCGTGAGCGTTTTGTGGTCTATTATGGTGAAGCTGAAAAACCTGAGACGTTTCTGCCTTATGATGTGATCGTGTTTGATGCGGATAAGCACCCGCCTCTTCGGGAGCTGCAAAATCGAGGTAAGTCTATTCTTGGTTATGTTAGTGTGTTTGAAGCGGTAGCTTACCGCAGTCACTATGAAGATTTGAAAAAGGCAGGGCTGCTGATACGTCCAGATGGTGATAAGGGACGAGAATATATTGATATACGCAAGCGTGAGTGGGCAGAACTTTTGATTGATGTGATCGTCCCTGAGTTGGTTAAACAAGGATTCAACGGAATTATGCTCGATACGCTTGATGATGCAGTCGCACTAGAGGAACGTCAACCCGCATCGTATGCAGGAATGGGGCAAGCCGCGGTTCAGACGATTGGGGCGATACGCATGCATTTTCCGTATCTGAAGATCATGCTGAATCGTGCGTTTACTCTTTTGCCGCGGGTGCAGATGAAGGTAGATATGGTGTTGGCAGAAAGTACTTTGGCGGATGCGCGCGCGCAACATGCAAAGCCTGTGTTATTTGATGAAGGGGCGCGTGGGCATGTATTGACCATGTTGAAGACCGCCAAGCAATCTGTACCAGAATTAAAGATCTATACATTGGATTATTGGGATATGGCGGACAAAGTTGGTATCACCAAACTGTATGAAATGCAGCGCTTGGAGGGGTTTGTCCCTTACGTCACAACACAAGATTTGCAGCTTGTTCATCCTGAACCTGATGTTTCTAAGCACGCACAGGTAACGCCATGAACAGGTTAAAAGTACGTATGCACGCGGGGCTGCTGATGGCAGCTGTTATGATGATGGTCGTTATGCCGTTTTCAAGTTCGGCGGACGCAACGTCATCTCTTAAAAAACCTATTCAGATCAAACGTACCTTGTTAGCACTGTATAGCAGTAAGGACAGTGATGGGGCAATGAACTCACTCAACCATATGTTCTTGGAAATGCCCGCAAATCACTTGGGTTTAAATATGCATTATGTGGATGTAGAAAAGCCATTGCCTGAAGTGGGTGAAGATGTTCGCGGCATTGTCGTGTGGTTGGCTGCAGGGCGTTACGTTAAAAACCCCAGTGCCTATCTGGATTGGCTGGAAGCCGCGATGCACCGCGGGGTTAAAATTATTATCATGGAAAATCTTGGTATTGGGGATGATCTGCGCCTTGCTAAAGGCGGGATGGAGCGTCTCAATAGCTTTTTATTCCAACTTGGGATGAAGGATCTGAATTCGTGGAGTTCGATTACCTATGCTTCTGAGATCATTGATAAAGACAAAAAAATGATTGAGTTTGAGCGTCCGTTGCCAAAGGCATTGCCGCCTTATTTGGGAACAGTGGCGATTACAGGGCGTTCGGTTTCGCATTTACGTGTGCGTACGCATGTTGAGCCTGAATATGTGAGTGATTTGGTTATCACCAGCCCAAAAGGTGGCTATGTTGCAGGTGGGTATGCGATTTTTGAAGGTTATCCTTTGATCTCGATTGAGACAGAAGCACAGAAAAAATATAAAGCTGCGAATAAGGGCAAAGTGGTGGCCTATGAACAGATCGTTAAGAAAGATAAAAATGGGACACCAGTAGCACCATCCTCGGCGGCGGTGGTCAATACATTGACTCCAAAAAAGAAATTAGGTGAGGCTGCGCCGAGTGTTGCTATGAAGGCGATGCCATTGGTGACGGGCGAGGATGCCACGGGCAAACACAGTACTACTCCTACACCTGTCGATAAATTTGCTGTGGTAGAGGATAATATCGACCCGTTGATACAGCAATGGTACATTGATCCTTTTTTATTCTTAAAGACCACACTTGATATTCATCAAGAACCCATCGCTGATGTGACAACCGTGAATGGTAAGCGCGTGTTTTATAGTCATATCGACGGAGATGGTTGGAATAATATCTCTGAAATTGAACGATATAAACGCCAACGCGCTATTTCAGCCGAAGTGATCAAAGAAGAGATATTAAAAGCCTATCCTGATATTCCTACGAGCGTTAGCGTCATCGCGGGTGAGATGGAAGATGATTGTTATGGGCGACCTGAGAGCGCACGTATCGCAAAAGAGATCTTTGCGCTCCCCAACGTTGAACCCGCAAGCCATACCTATACGCACCCTTTGTATTGGCAGTATTTTGCCGACCATGATGTTGCAAAAGAAGTGCCGTTATTGGGTATGTATCCTGAAAAGCCCGCGTCTAAAAAGGGATTGTATAGTACGTTGATGGGGCAAGGAAAATCAACTGATGGTTGGGAAAGTTATTTTAAACAACATCCTGAGATGGAAGCGAAGAAGTCACAAAAAAGCGATTTTAATAGCAGGTATTACGAAACGCCACGTAGTTTTGCCTGTGGTCCATACGATATTCATCGAGAAATTGAAGGAGCAGCGAAGGTAGTGAACGCACTTGCACCTACGGGCAAAAGAGTGCGTTTGGTGCAGTGGTCTGGTAATACTAGTCCTTATGAAGAGGCACTGCGCGTGACGCGTGAGGCGGGATTTGCCAATATCAATGGGGGTGATTCACGTTTTGATATGGAATATCCTTCCTACACGTCTGTTTCTCCTATTGGATTAGAAGTGGGGCAAGAGCGTCAAATTTATTCTTCAAATAGTAATGAGAATACCTATACTAACCTTTGGACAGACCGCTTCTTTGGATTTAAATATCTGCGTGCCACAGCAGAAAATACTGACCATCCTAAGCGGGTACAGCCATTTAACGTGTATTACCATGTGTATTCAGGGCAGAAGCAAGCAAGCCTCACTGCATTAAAAGATAATTTTGATTTTGCGCGTACGCAAGACATTATTCCTATGATGGCGGCGGATTTTGCGATGATGGCAAATGATTTTTATCACGTGAAAATTCAGCAGCTTGGTGATGGTCATTATAAGATTATTAATCGCGGGCATGTGGCAACGATACGGTTTGATGATGCAGCTTTACTTGCTGTGGATATGGAGCATTCTTCATCTGTGTTAGGATTTAGGTATCTTCAAGGTTCTTTATATGTTGCGCTAGACCCATCAAAACATGAAGCGGAAATTTTATTAACGCAGTTACAGCAGGTTGGTTATTACCCTGAAAGTAGTAAACCTTACCTTATTGATAGTCGCTGGTTAATTAATAACTTGACATTTATTAATAATTCATTAATGTTCACAACCCAAGGCTATGGGCGTGGTGCGATGAAGTGGCATGTACCAGTAAAAGGTAAGTATAGTTTAGAAGTAAATCAGAATAATAAGACAATATTAACCAAGTTATTGCAAACTGACGAAGATTCAATACTGGATGTTGACTTAAAAAGTTATAACAATGCGTTGTTAAATATAAAAATTACACGCATTCAAGAATAAAATGGTCACATGTAAAGTTGCAGTGCATGTGATGATAAAAAAGTGAAAGGCAGCAAACACTATGCGTAAAGTATATCCTGTGATCTTGCTTTTGGTGCTGATCGGTGTGGCGGCAAGCTATTACCTTATGCCCAATGACAAAGAAGTATCGCTTATTGTTTTTAAAGAGCAGATTGACAGCCGTTATGCTGAAGTGGAAGCTAATTTTCGCAAGCGGTTAGACGCGGGTGAAGTGAACGTTAATGTGGTGACACCACTCGTTAAGCTTTATTTGGAGCATGGTTCAGTGGATAAAGCCATCATGGTGATGGAAAAGTTTGTCGCAAAAGAGCCATTGAATATTGAAGCGCGCAAACAGCTTGGTACATTATATCAATATGCGCAGCGTCCTGATGATTATCTTCGTAATCTTGAAGAACTTAATAAGATGCTCAATAACCGTGAAACCATGAAAACGCTGGCAGATATTTATAGCTTTAATGGTCAACATGAGAAGCAAGCAGCAGTTTTACGTGATCTTATTAAGAATAATGAAGCACTTGAGCCACAGCAAGTCCTTGATTTGGCGAATATGCTTGCTGCGGATAAAAAATATGATGAGGCTATCAAAACGTTGCAAACCTTCAAAACATCAAAAGTGAAGGGTATGACCTTCGATATTGAGGAGTTGTTGGTGAGTTTATTGATGGATAAGGGTGAAACCGAAGCCGCATTTAAAGAGGCATCGAGCTGGAGTCTTGGTCGTGAAAAGAGCAAAGAGATCAATGTTCAAAATGCACGCTTAGTCAGTATCTTACATTTTAAAGGGTCGCCAAAATACGCGCAAAAAATGCTGGATGGTTTAGGCGATGTTGTGGTCAAAGATAAAGACCTTTTGCATGAACAAGTCCTGCTTTTCCTCGCATTTGGTCAAGATGATAAAGCCTATGATATCTTAAGTCGTTTGTATGATCAAAATGCGTTCCCTAATGAGCTGATTGACAATTTCTTAGTGTTAGCAATCAAGCGTGGTGATGAAGCTCGCGTGGCGCAGTTGACCAACAAAATTACGCCTGCGAATGTGGATGAGATGCAGGCTATATCTTTGATTGAGTTAGCGCATACTAATAAGCGTCCTGCATTGCTTGAAATTGTACGCAGTCGTTTGGGAGCAGGTGAATACCGTGCCGCCCATCCTTTGTTTGCGATTGTATTGGATCTGGCGATCAAAGCAAAAGATGTTGATGCGTCTATTGATAAGTTTGTTAATGGTGAAAAAGTAACAGAATTGCAGCAGCTTACGATTGCTCGTAACTGTGTGTACGCTAGTAAGCCTGCGTGTGCAGATCGTTTCTTGAATATTTTTATCAATGATAAAAAATTGACAGATCAGAAGGTTGCAGCTGCCGCAAATCTCTATCTTGAGATGAAGCGGTATCAAGATGGTTTGGTGTTTGTAGAAAAAAATCGTGCTACGAATAATTCTCAAGAGGTTGAATTGGCGTGGGTGCGTTTAGCTGCGGCAAATGGTAAAACAGTAGATGTGAATACATGGTTTAAGAAAAACCCTGATTCTGTTTCATCAAATTTGTTGACCGATGTCTATTTCTTAGCATTTGAGAATAAACATTATGCAATGGCGGCAGATGCCGCGCAAATGTTGGTAGATCGTAAAGAATCTGAACATGCAACAACCTACCTTGCACATGCGTTGATTCGCTTGGGTAAATTTGATCAAGCCCTTGCCTTGATGCAAAAAAATGGTGAGATGTCTGATGAAGATGCCGACGCCTATATGGGCGCGTTGGTTGAAATGGCAAAGAAAGACAAAGCATATCGCAAAGAGATGGGGGCATTTGCTGAAAAACGCCTTGCTTCACCTTCTGTAAGCGAAAATCAGAAAATGAGTCTTGTTTACGCTTTGATTGATGCGGGACGTCTTGATGTGGCAATGCCTCATGTACGTCAATATGCACTTCATCGTGGTGGTAAATGGGTATATCTGTATGCTGAAAACCTTGATCGTCAAGGGTTACATGATCAGGCACGAGAATTCTGGTTACAAGTGGCGAATCAAAAAGGCGTTGCTTTAAAAGAAAAACGAGCGATCGCATTCCATCTGTTAGAAAAAGGTTATCGTGATGATGCACAGACTTTGTTTATGCAAATGGCGGAACGCGGTGCTGCAGATGGCGAAGATGTGCAGCAATTACTCTACATATGGGGGCCTCGCCCAACCCAAGACCAATTGGCGTGGATCTATGGTAAAGCCACTACATCTCAAGGTGCAGTACGTGATCAGTGGCTTGCTTATGTACGCGACTTTGCAAGCTCTGAAGGTATTGTGAATTTGGTGGGTGATCATCCTGAGGCGAAGCAAGACATTGGCATTTTGCAGCAGTATATGCAGGCACTGCATGTGCTTGGTCACGATGATTATATGGAAACATTGCGTGGTGAGATTTCGGATGCACCCTATACCGTTGAGCATTTGCGCAGCTTTGCACGTTTTACCCGCGATCATAATATGGACGCTCAATCTCTCGCAGCATACCGCCGTGTGATTGAGCTTACTCCTGATGATGCAGAAGCACATCGTGAAATTGGTGAAATGGCATTCAATGTGGCGGACTATTCTACTGCTAAAAAACATCTAACCATCTATTTTAAAGGCAAGCCCAAAGATCTGATGGGTTCACCTGAGATGTACAATGCTTATTATGACTATGCCGAGATTCTTCGTCGTGAAGATCGTGAAGAATCAGCAAAGCAGTATTATCGTCTTGCGATTAGTAGTGTCGAATCAGCAAGCAAACCAACCGCAGATATGCTTTCTAAAAAATGGCAGTCTTTGGCGTTCGTTGGCAGTGCAAAGGAATCGAAGGATGGCTTTGCAGCACTTGTTAAACAACATCCAGAGGATGCGTTGACCCGTGCGGACTACATTAGTACATTGGTTGAAACTAAAGATTACGATCATGCTCGTGCGATGCTTGCGACACCTGTGAATTACGCACCTGTAGCTGGGGAGGGAGTACCCCTTCGTCTTGCGGCATCCCGTGGCTATACGGCATATCGTGTGATTGCAGATCGCCGTGAAATTTTGTTGGCATTTGATCCTGCACATAAACCAAAACAACCTTTGACCGAGCTAGAGGCTAAAAAATACCCATGGATTGGCTTCGTTACAGAAGGGTTTGATCGTACTTTGGTGACGGTGACGGATGATTATGTGATCGAAGCCGTGCGTGGTAGTGATGGCTCACTGACCATTGTGCCGCAGCCCGATACGTCAAAAGGTTCTTCTGCGGCAGCGTCTCAGATGCGTTTGCGTTATGAATTGTTGAAAGCCCGTGTGGAGCTAGAAGATGGTAAGCCATTAAAAGCAGTGAAGAATTTGAATGCAATTTATGGTGATTACAAAGATGATGCGCAATATCTTGGCTTCTTGGCGAATGCAGAGAATTATTCTGGTCGTTGGGCGCGTGCGCTTCGTTTGTTGCGTGAAGCACAAGCCATGTCGCCAGAAAACGAGGATATTGACGTATTGAAGCGTGACATTGAGCGTTTGCATGCGCAGCATATCAAATTGGATCATGAATGGCGTAAGCTTGGTGGTAACAGTGAGCATATCAGCACATTAACAGGTTTTGCTACGGTGTCTGATGGTTGGGATGTAGGGGCAGAGCTTAAGAACGATCATTTCAGCTCTCAGACCATTCAGCGTGCTGACGGCCGTTTGGGAGAGTTTAAAGGTAATCGTCAAACAGGTGAAGTGTTTGTTCGCCGCTTTAGAGAAAATGGTCAAACCTATAAAGGCTCTCTTTTCGGTGCAAATAAAACCATTGGCGCGGGTGTGTATGCAAGCTTTGTCAATGCGCTCGGTACAACAGGTGGTAGTTTAGAATACCGTCGTCCTTATATGGATTATCTGGAAAGTGTGGTGGATTATGCGAATCGTGATCGTGTTGCCATCGATCATGAAGTGCGTCTGAATAGCAAATTGTTGATAACGGCAGAAGTCGGTTTAAACCGTTATAATACTGATCTGAAAAATGATGTTGCACGAACCACATCCGTTGGAGCAACTGCATCTTATGAGCTGTTAGATAAGAATAAACTTTCAATTGTCTATGGTTTTGATGGTGAGTATGAAAGCAATCATAAAGACGGCGTTGACGTAGATGGAGATCCTTTCCGTATGACTCCTGTGAAAACCCGTGAGGTACATTCTTTGGCATTGGCGGGACGTTTAGACTTACATCGCAGCCAAGAAAATCAATTGACTTATCTTGAGTGGTTGGCAGGTTATGCGCTTGATCGTTTTGGTGGTCGTGGACCTGTGGTAGAAGGGCGTGTGACGCATGAGATAAACGAAGAGCTAGAAGCACAGCTTCGTGCAGCATATGGCTTGGGAAGTGGTAATACGGACCAAAATGTTTCAAGTGTAGGCGCGTATATGATGTACCGCTACTAATGAGCAGACGAACGAGATATAAGTAAATAAAATAACAAATATAAACATTTAAGAAACAAACTGAGGCACTATCATGGAAGATAATATTCAGGACAAAGAACATCGCATTGCAGGACTTCGTGCATCTGCTGTGATAGAGATTCTGCTCTTTTTTGCTATTATGTTGGTGGCAGATATGATGGGCATGGACGGTCATCGTTTCTGGAATGTTGAGCCGCATCCCTATTGGATTGTGGTGTTGTTGATGAGCGCGCAGTACGGCACGGCAGAAGGGTTGCTTGCTGTGATTGTCGCAAGCGTGGTGCTTTTAGTAGGGAACTTACCGCTTCAGGCCTTGGATCAAGATTGGTATGCCTATCTATTTTCGGTGTCAATTCGCCCTATCTTGTGGGTTGTGGCTGCGGTGAGTATTGGTGAATTACGTAATCGCCATATTCGTGAGCGTGATCGTCTTCGAAATGAACTCGCTTTGGCGCATGAACGCGAAGAAAAGATTACTGAGAGCTATGAATGGGTGCGTGATCATAAACAAAAATTAGAGCTGCGCATCGCGGGTCAGTTCAAGTCGACCATTGAAACATATCACGCGGCAAAAGCGATTGAGAAACTTGATCCTAAAGACGTACTCAACGGTGTTCAGGAATTGGTACGTGCAATCTTGAACCCTGAGAAATTCTCGATTTACATGTTGTCGCCACAAGGGTTGGATTCCACCATTTTGTATGGCTGGGAAACCACGGATGATTATAAACGTGATTTCGGCACAAATAGTAAAATTTACCGTGAAATTGTCGGTAGCAAACAAGTGTTGTGCGCCGCGAATGATGAGCATGAGCGTTTGCTTGCGGGTGAAGGTGTGCTGGCTGGACCTTTGGTGAATACCGAAACAGGTGAAATTATTGGGATGTTGAAAGTAGAGAAAATACCGTTCTCTGATCTTAATCTTTCGACGATTGAAGCGTTCCGTGCGATCTGTGAATGGGTTGGGATGGCGTTTGTGAATGCTGGAAAATATCAAACTGCGAAAGCATCAAGTTTGATGAATCCTGAGCATAACATGCTCACTTCGAGCTATTTTACGCGACATACAGATTACATCAGCGCACTTGCAAAACGTCTTGATTTTAATGTGGCGATGGTGGTGGTGCGCGTGGTGGACGCTAACAAATTAGATGTTGATATGCGTGGAAAAGCAGCGCGTCGCTTGTCTGATGCGGTCAATGCGGTGCTTCGTTCGATTGACTTGGCGTTTGATTATCAAGACAACACTTCAGAATATTCAATCGTGTTGCCTGCTACCGACAAAAAAGGTGCGCGTGTTGTGCAAGAAAAGATCGAAAAATCATTGGCTGAGAAAAACCGCGATATTAAAAACGTTAGTTTTGCTTTCAGTATTCATATGGTGCATGAGAAATGATGTTTTTGTTAATGAGTTGAAATATAACAAGCATAATAAAAAGAATATAAGGTAATAAAGGTCATGGCAGAAATTAAGGATGATATTATCGACGCCTATTTGCGTGATCCTGATGTGCATGATGTGCGTCGTGCAGGAGTAATTGGTGCGGGTATTTCGCTGATTGTTTCTGCGTTGGCATTGGTTGCGCATGGATTTAACACATGGTTGTTGTTTTGGACACATACCCCTGTAGTGATCCCTGTGCTTATCCACCTTTTGTTAGTGGCTATTGTGTTGTTCTTTGCCTTGAGTTTGAAAAAACTTGGGCGTGACTCACGCTTTATGCTTCTTTTGGGGATCACAACTGCTGTGCTGGGTGTATTTGGTGCTGGCGGTACATTGCTTACGACGTTGTTGCATTTCTGGCATTTGCGTATTGCACAGAGCTTTGCTGAGTGGTTTGCGACCATCTTTCCGCGTTTTGACCGTACTCGCCCTGAAGATATTTACGATAATATTATGTTTGGTCGTGATGATACAGCTACCGAATATAGCGTGATACCGTTTCAAGATGTGATGGTGATTGGTTCAGAGTCACAAAAGCGTGAGGCCATCAGTCGTATGACCTCACGGTTTCACCCAAGTTTTGCCCCTGCGTTCCATCGCGCACTTAGTGATAGTAGCAACAGTATTCGCGTGCAGGCGGCAACGGCGGTGGCGCGTATTGAAAACCAGTTTTTGGAACGTTTGATGCGCATTGCTGATGTGGCGCGTCGTTATCCACGCGATCCTAATGTGAAGCTTGCGCTGGCGGAACATTATGATAACTATGCCTTTACGGGGATTTTGGATGATGAGCGCGAACGTTTGAATCGTCGTCGTGCGCTAGAACATTTCCGTGAATATCTTGATATGAAGCCCAATGACATTGGTGCGCGTATTCGCGTAGGTCGTTTGCTCCTTCGTGATGGTGCGTTCGCAGAATCTGCGGATTGGTTTCAAAGCTGCATTAATGATGGTTATAGTTCGGATTCTTTGCAAATATGGTTTATTGAAGCACTCTACGCATGCGGACGTTTTGATGAACTGCGTGTACGTGCGCGTGCTTTCTTATCACGACTTGATCCGTATCGTGAAACGCGTCCAGAGCTTGCGGACAGTGTAAAATTATGGGCGGGTGCGGCATTGTCCATACCGACTCAAAGCGTGGAGGCAACAGCATGACTCGCATAGCAGATGTATGTTTGATTTTAGAAGGTACTTACCCGTATGTTGCGGGTGGAGTTTCCACATGGACGCATGAGTTGATTGGTCGCCAATCGCACCTTAATTTCCATATTGTCTCTATTTTGCCAAAAGAGAGCGAGGTGGTGTTGAAGTACGATCTACCTCCTAACGTGATTGGAGTGACAGATTTGCGTTTGCAGCGTTTACCTTCAGGGGGGGCGCACAATGTTAGTGTACGTGATTTTAAAGAGGCATTGACCAACCTTACGGTAAAAACCGCGAGCCTTGATGATCTGCGTCAGGTACAGAGCTTGTTGAATAGCCGTGCTTTTAAATTGACAGAAGCGGATTTGATGGATTCTGAGGCGGCATTTGCATTACTTACAGAAATGTATGAAGAGAGTTTTGAAGATAATTCTTTCCTTGATTACTTTTGGTCATGGCGTGCGATTGCTGGAAGCTTGTTCTCGGTAATGCAATTTGAATTACCAAAGGCAAAGTCTTACCATGCACTGAGTACAGGTTATGCGGGGCTTCTTGCTGCACGTGCGAAGGTTGAAACAGGTCGTCCTGTGATCTTGACGGAACATGGTATTTATACCAATGAACGTCGCATCGAGATTGCGTCTGCGGACTGGTTGGAAGATGCTTTCGTGCGCTCCCTTAGTATTGAGTCTGGTCGTCGTACGCTTCGTGATTTGTGGATTGATACTTTCAGTAACTATTCGTTGCTAGCCTATCATGCTGCTGATGAAATTTTGACATTATACGAAGGTAATCAG
Source organism: Rickettsiales bacterium (assembly GCA_036770365.1). Lineage (GTDB taxonomy): Bacteria > Pseudomonadota > Alphaproteobacteria > Rickettsiales > UBA998 > DAIPJH01. The sequence continues at coordinate 72,400 of DAIPJH010000008.1, read as the reverse complement.
GCAGCGCAGTTGATTGATGGAGCGGATCTTGCGAAGATGCGCGTGATTCCTAACGGCGTTGATGTGCAGCGTTTTAGTTCAATTCGTCCGAAAGATCATGAGCGTCCGACCATTGCGCTGATTGGTCGCGTTGTGCCAATCAAAGATATTAAAAGCTTTATTCGTACTTGTGCGATGCTGCGTGAGCATATGCCTGATATTCGTGCGTTGGTGATGGGGCCAACAGATGAAGATGAGAAATATTATCAAGAATGTTGTGATATGGTCGAGTATCTTTCGCTAGGTGATACAGTGGAATTTACAGGTCAGGTCAAAATTGATGATTATCTTGGCGAAATAGATGTGATTGTGATCACATCTATTTCTGAAGCACAGCCGTTGGTGATCTTGGAAGCGGGTGCGGCTGGTATTCCGTGTGTGTCGACCAATGTGGGCGCATGTTCAGAAATGCTGTATGGTCACCCTTCTGAAAGTCCTCGTTTGGGTGCGGGTGGTGAGGTAGTTGCACTTTCCAATCCTGCCGTGTCGGCGGACGCGATTTTACGTTTATTGACAGATCGTCATCATTATGCTGATTGCTCGGCAGCGATGCGTCAGCGTGTGGCTTTGTATTACACTAAAGAACAACAACATAGTGCGTATAAGGCTTTGTATGCAAAATACATCAAGGCAGACAAAGTACAGATAGAAGAACAGGCCGATAAGGTCGCGTAATTGAAGTAGAAGTAAAAGGGATAGGGTTATGGCAGGTATCGGTTTCGTACTGAAAAAACTGGCTTCAAAAGACAATCTGCTTGGGGTGGCGAGTGCTTATACCCATGCGGCGATGGCGTCTTCTGGCCCGTGGTTATTCACTGTGCTTGCGCTGGGTGGCATCACGTTATTTTTCTCAGAGATGTTTGATAACCTTCAGCTTCTTAACTTCCGCGTCGTCGTGATCTATAACTTTGCCTTCTCGCTCGTGCTTTCTGCGCCTGTTTTTATGGTGGTGACGCGTTACCTTGCAGATAGGATTCATATGCAAAACGTGACCAGTACACCGAGTGTGATGCTAGGTAGTTTGATGTTAGTGTATGCGATTCAACTTCCTATCGTGGCGTGGTTTTATCTTGGTTATGTGGAACTGACATTGGCGATGCGTGTTGCTGCCCTGATGAATGTGTTTCTGATTACGTCTGTGTGGGCGTTGGGTGTGTTTTTGACCGCACTGAAAGATTATAATGCGGTAACCCGTGCATTTGGGATCGGAATGGTGATTTCTGTCGTGATGGCGCAGATTTTTAAGGAAAAATTTGGTGATGCAGGGATGCTCAATGGTTTCAGTACAGGGCTGACCTTTATTGTATTCTCATTGACCTCTAAGATTTTTGCGGAGTATAGCTATAAACTTGATCGCCCTTTTGAGATGCTGCCGTGGTTTAGAAAATATTGGGAACTTGCCGTTGCGGGGATTGCTTATAATGCGGCTATTTGGGTGGATAAATGGATCATGTGGTTTGCGCCGGAATCGGTGTTGCTGCCTAGTAAAATGCGGATGTACCCAGATTATGACAGCGCAATGTTTTTAGCTTATTTGACGATTGTTCCTGCAATGGCAGTGTTTGTGTTTAGCATTGAGACTCATTTCTTCGAACGTTATCAGCGTTATTATGAGGATATTCTGGATCACATGCCGCTCAAAAAAATCCGTCAGAATCATCAGGCGATTGTTGATAGTATCATGACCAGCGCACGTAATTTTATTTTGGTGCAAGGTACGTTTGCATTTTTAGCAATCGTGCTTGCAGCGAAATTGTTTGAATGGTTAAACTTCAGCTTCTTACAAATCGGAATGTTCCGTCTTGGTGTGCTTGGTGCATTTTTCCATGTGCTTATGTTATTTGAGTTGATTATTCTTGCCTATTTTGACAATAGAAGAGCGGCGATGTGGTTGCAGGTATTTTTCTTGTTCTCCAATACAGTACTGACGATCTGGAGTATGCATAAGGGCTTTAATTTTTATGGTTATGGTTATTTCTTGTCATCGATGATTACGTTTGTATTGACATCTCTTGTTGTGTTCTCACATACACGTAAGCTTAATTATCATTCTTTTATCACCAGTAACAATGCGCTCACGTCGGGCGGTGTCAAACCAACCGAATAACAGGCGTCAGCGGGCAGCATAAGGTAGCGTCATGCGAAGTGGATTTAAGGCTGGAGCAAAAGTCTCGCGCATGCGTACGCCGACAGCAAAAGAGATGATAGATAAGTATGAAGAGGATGCGATGGAGGTTGCAACTCAACATATGAATACTAAAATACGTCGTGATGATGTCAAGGCAGCAGGTGAATGGCTTTCTGTGATGCAAGAGATCGAACATCAAACCAATCCCCGTCCGCGAAAGTTGCATTCGTAATGTCATTTTATCAGCATCATGTTTTTGTCTGTACCAACAAACGCCCTGAAGGGCATGAGCGTGGTTGTTGCATGGATCGTGGCGATCCTGCGGTGCGTGAATATCTTAAAAAACGTTGTAAAGAACTCGGCTTAGAAGGTGTACGCATCAACAGTGCAGGTTGTTTGGACCGTTGTGAACTCGGTCCTGTCGTTGTCATTTATCCCTCAGGCGAGTGGTTGCGCTGTGCAACGAAAGACGAAGCAGAGATAATCGCGCTTTATCTAGCGGGAAATGCTTTCGCAGATATTACGCCATTAAAAATATAAGTGTTTGTCATTATTTTGACATGTTTTACGTGTATTATACTCATATACGAATGACATAGTGAGGATAGTTATGGGTGCTACGCGTACATTAAAGCCTGTGGAACTTAAAGATTTGGAGCAACCACATATCTATCTGGGTGGTAAGGCTATCGTTTCTCCAGTGTATAACGAAGATATGGTGTTAAGCGGTCGGAGCGTGTCTTTTGAAGATAAGAATCTGCGCATCACACAATCAGGTGGTGATTTGATAGCTGGGTTTTCAAATTACAAGGTAGAAACTATTGATGGGAAACATCTTAATGTTGAGCGCATAAAAGAGCATTTATCTAAGTTGGGGTTCGAAGTGCCATCTGATTTTTCTGTGGATGAGAAAGGGGCAATGTATTTTAAGGGACAGCCCGATGGTGTGGTGCGGTTGGAGTACCGATTCCAAGCGCAAGAAAAGGCACTAGCACAAGTCGAGCGTATCAGAGAGCGTTTGGTTCTGGAAGATGAAGCTGCTCAGCTGCCAAAGTCACCAGCAGTTACACCTCCCCCTATTGTTTCAGACGGTTCGTTGAGATCAAGTGATACGCTTTCTAGCATTAGAAAGCCTCCTATAACTCAACGTTGATTTGCCTTCGCCGCTGCAATTACATCCTCAGCCTTCAAGTCCTTCAAATCAGGCATGCGTAAAATCGTGATGTGATTTCCACGCGGGGCGCATAAATCAGGATTAGATGCGTGTGAAAACAGTACAATCGAAGGGCATCCCGATGCGGCGATGATGTGCATCGGACCTGTGTCATTACCTACGGCAAGTGTGGCAGCACGTGCAATCTGTGCCACATCCCCAAAAGAGGTTTGATTGCATAGATTGATAAGTCCTATATCTCCTTGCGGCGTGACCTTCGTTGTAATCGCATTTAATACATCACTTTCTGCCGCCGTGCCAAGTAATACGGGCGTAATACCTTGTGAGATAAGCCACGTTCCAAGCGCAGCGAAGCCATCTACCGTCCAGCGTTTCTCAGGACGGTGCGCAGAACCTCCCGCGGCAATCAGTGCGTAAGGTGCGGGCAGATGAAACTTCGCGCCATCACCCTGCATCCATGTGGTGTTTGGCGCGGGAATCTCCATGATACCTGCAATATTTAACTGCTCACGCTGGCGGTCAAGTGTGTGGCTGGATATACGTTGTGGTGTATTATGTTCGTAAGAGCAGCCTTTTGCAATGCCAGAAAAAAGTGGTTTTGGCGAAGGTAGGAACTTAAAATAAAGTGTGCTGCGCGTGGAGGTTTGTAAATCATAGATACACTCCCATGGCTTAGAGCGCAGAAAATGATAGATGTTCAACCATTGTTTAAGCTTCCACCATTTTTGACGTGCATCAATCGTCACCTCATCAAAGTAAGGGCTTTGCTTGAGGAGATTGGCGAAAGGTTTGGTGGTAAGCAATGTGATATACGCGTCAGGGTGGTGCGTGCGAATCGCGGCAAAGGCAGCGGTGGAGAGGATAATATCACCGAGCGCGCCATGGCGAATAACGAGAATTTGTGGTTTGGTCATGAGTTATGCCATTATAAATGTACGACTGAAGTTTCGTTAGATTGAATTAAATCAGTGCCTCAAAGCTTTGTTGTACTTCCTCTGCACTCATATCTTTGCAAATAAATGCCTTGCCAATACCCTCAACTAAAATAAAAGTGAGATTACCTGCTTCGGCTTTTTTATCATGATAACAGTAAGAGGTGAGGGCGGCCGCATCCCATGCTGGGCGAATGTGTGAAAGGCGTGTAGGCATGCCCATGATTTTTAGATGTGACTCAAAACGGTCAAAGTCAGACTGAGGGCAAATACCGCGTGCGATGCTGGCATGCAGTGCCATCAGTATGCCAAGTGCAACCGCTTCGCCATGAAGTAATTGTGTGCTGTAGCCAGTTTCTTTTTCTAATGCGTGACCAAATGTATGTCCAAGATTAAGTAGTGCGCGCACATTGCTTTCATGCTCATCCGCTTGCACAATCCGCGCTTTGGCCGCGCAGCTTGTATAGACCGCATGGGTGACTGCCTTTGCGTCATGGTCAAGAATTTTTGTGCCGTTTGCTTCTAACCATGTGAAAAACTCAAGATGGTCAATCACGCCATATTTGACCACTTCAGCATATCCTGCCAAGAGTTCGCGCAGAGGCAGTGATTTTAGCGTATCAATATCCGCAAGTACTGCTTTGGGCTGATAAAAAGCACCAATTAGGTTTTTACCATGTGGTGAGTTAATTGCGGTTTTGCCTCCCACTGAGCTATCGACCTGAGAAAGTAAGGTGGTAGGAATCTGTACAAACGGCATGCCACGTAGTAAGACCGACGCCGCAAAACCCGTAATATCACCAATCACGCCGCCACCAAGCGCAATCAAAGCAGTTTTGCGGTCAGGGTGCAGCGCAAGAATATTACTGAGTAGATCTTCAAAATGAGAAAAACTTTTGGTTGCTTCACCCGCAGGTAAGATCAGGTGGTGATGACTAAATCCTTCTGCGCTAAGGGCAGTTTCTAGCGCGCTTAGGTGAAGTTTAGCGACATTATCGTCGGTAATGATAATTATGCGTTTGCTCGGAAGGATATTGGTGAGTAGCACGCCAGCTTGTTCAAGCACACCCACGCCAATATGAATAGGGTAGGAACGTGTGCCGAGGTCAAGTGTAAGGGTTTGCCAACTAGGATTCGTCATTGGTTCATTATCCTCGGTTGAAATGGTCTGCAATTGCATCAATGACGTGATTGACGACACTCTCATGCGCGCCTTCATCACTCTCGATGGTGATATCTGCTAGTGCATAGACAGGGTAACGGTCATGCATCAGGCGTTCTAGGATACTTCGTTTGTCACCACATTCAAGCAGTGGGCGGTTATTTTTGCGCGAGACTCTGTCCAGTAGCACGTCTAAATCTGCTTTAAGCCATATTGATACGCCCTTTTCTTTAATCAGGGTGCGCACAGCTTCCGTCATCCACGCGCCGCCGCCCGTTGCTAGAACATAGGGTTCGCTTTCACTCATCAAACGGTCAAGCACACGTAGTTCTAAATCCCGAAAGATAGCCTCACCGTGAATCTCAAAAATATCAGGAATAGTACAGCCTGCGGCTTCTGAGATTTCTTCGTCAGAATCACGAAAACGCAGACCAAGCTTGCGCGCTAACCTGCGCCCAATCGTGGTTTTCCCTGCACCCATTAGCCCAATCAGTACAATCGTTTTTTGTGGTGTAAATGAAGTCATGTATTGTTCGTCTTGCACTTTATAAATTTGTACGCTAAGTTCTCAAAACTGACTATGTCCTATCTAAGCGGGTGAATCAAGTGTAGCTGGCATTTTTTTGCATAGATGCACATATAACAACTCTGGAGGCGGCGATGAAGACTTCTATTCTTGCGGTGTTAGTTCTTTGTGTGGTGGCTATTTTTGGGCTTTCTATGGCGGATGTGCGTGTGGAACGTACGATGGTACAACAGGAGTTACCTGCCAAGCCGTTATTAGATAAAGCACAAGCGAAGCTTTAGGTCAGTTTTTTCAATGATGCACAGATGTTGGAAGCATAGTTTTTTAAAAACGCTGCGCGGTGTGTTGTTCGTGTGCGCTTGTGTTGCGATAAGTGGGGTGATGGGGGATGTCGCTGCGCAAGATGGTGCGGGGCAAATTGTCACCAAAGATGTGTCTCCACCAGCCAGTACAGATTATGGTGTGACTGAGACCAAAATTGTCGAAAAACCAGACTTTACAACGTTATCACCTGAGCAGTTTGCTACGCTGGTTGCGTCTTTTCCGAAGCACTTCGAGACGATCTTTATCAAGGATATTTGGGCGATGGTTTTGCTTGCTCCTATAAGCCAAGAAGAAGCAAAGATATTGCCTACAGACTGGTCAGCGGCACGCTTTGCTTTATTGCGCAAGTTAGGGGATATACAACGTCTCGATGCATTACTCGCTTCTGTACCAGAGCTATTGGCAAATGAATGGACACAAAAGGAGCGTGTACGTCGTTTGGTCGCTTCATCAAAAGTATCTGAAGCGTGTACTGCCGTGCATCATCATGTTGAAGCGTTACGTGTTGATGAAGTGCTGGATGGTTTTTGGGCGTTGATGCAGGCAGCATGTTTGCGCAGCGAAGGTAAGCTCGATCAAGCAGATCTTGCACTGTCTGTGATTAATGAGCTAGATGCGAAACAGGTGACACCGTTGGCCCTCGCGTTGGTAAGTGACGGCGTGAGTGTCAAAAAGCCATTGCCGCCAATATCTGAGGCGGATGGTCGGGCTGGAGAAACTTTGCTACTTGCTGGGTTATTGGACGAAACGCGCCGCGATGGTTTGCTTGCGCGTATTGGAGCTGATTTTGTGGATGGGGTCGATCTTGCCGGTATGCCCGCAGAGTTAGCGCGTGAGCTTGCGAATGCAGGAAAATTATCCCCAGAAAAACGAGTGTTGCTTGCAGAACATGCGCTAGTGCAAGGCGTGTCGCCTGCGCAGGTTTTGCGTTCATTGTATCAATCGTTCGCCATTAAAGCAGATGGAGGAACAATCAAAGATAGCAATGCATTGCGGCGCGCACGTATCTATGCACGTATCACGGCACTGCCTGATATGGCCTCGAAAGCGCGAGCGATCGAGGCGGCGTTCCCTGATTTTCGTGCCGTGTTAGGTTTGTCTCATGTCGGCGAATTATTTGCTGATGAATTTAATCAGATGGCAGCGTCGCTCGATGCACCAAAACTGTTGCCATCACATCTGGCGTTGCAGATTGCTTTTTATCATCTCTCGCACTCACAGCGTCCAAATGTAGCCAGCATGGTAAATATTTATAAAAATGCTGCTGAAAATTCTAAGGATGATACGATAAAAGCGACGTCTGCGATTTTATCACAAGCCTTGTCACTTCATGACGCAGCAACAGAAGGTGGTAGCCCTGATAAGATCTCTTTGCCTGTGCCTGCATTGGCAAATACATATTTGCAGCGTACGGCTATCATCATGACGTCGCTTGGGTTTTCTGAGCCAAAGGCACTGTTGGTTGATTCTGCTGTGGGAGTTCATGCTGAGTTGCTGTCACAGCTTCATAAAGCTGCGGAGGATGATAACAGCGCATTGGTGCTGATAAGTGCCATGAAGCTGCTCGGCAGTGGTGCGGTGGATGTGCTGACTAACAACGAACTTGCACAAACCATCGCTGACCTTAAAGCCGCTGATTTTGACAAAGCCGCGTATGCACTGGCGAGGGATGGGGTGTTGGTGTCAAAATTATAGGCGAACTGCACCGCGTTCACCTGCGGCGACAGCAGCTTTGATTGTCTCTGCAAAACGTCCAGAAAAAGCAGCGCGTTGCTCCTGCATAGCACGTTCGCACTGCTCTAACATATCACCTGAAGCACCAGTTTGGAACACAAGAGCATTTTCTGGTAATGTTCGTGCTTTGACTCTTGCTAGTACTTTACGTTGGCTACGCGCTTCTTTTGCTGCTTTTTGTGCAAGGTCGCTAAAATCAACATGGCGCACTTCTGCACCGTTAAAATTACCTTTTGAGATGACAGCTTCGCCTGTGATACCTGCTTGAGTGACTTCAGCTTTGCCAACTCTTACAGAGTTTGCTTTGACGACATCAAAGAATCCTAGCTTTGTAGAGGGGTGTTCCGCGCTCGCTGGTAAAGTATCATAGCGCATTCTGCCTTGTGCATTTGCATGAAATTGTCTTTGTTCGCCGAGCGCGCCCACGCCTTCAATATAATCCGCCGTTGAAGTAAAACAATTATGTGAGTCTAGCATGTTACCATGATGGGCATATGGCTTGACAATTTGCATGTCGGCATGTGGCATAATTGGTTCATAGGCTTCAACGCGTTGTGCTTTTTTAGGGAGTTTGCCATGTGCATCGGGTGTAGCATAGCTAAAATCAACGCCATCTTCACCACTAGCTTTTCGCGGCACAACCCATTGTTCTTTGCCGTCAGGAAAAAAGGCAGGGACTGTTTTGGCCTTGAAGTCAGGGTGGTTTTGTGGGAGTGTGCATCCTGCTTCTGGCTTAACCTCACTTTCTTTGAAGGAAAGTTCCATATCTGCGCGTAGCACGCTCATTTGTTTGTGATTTAGATTAACTTCCACTGCTTCTTGTGGATGATAGCTATAGTTTGCGCCTTTGACAAATTTGCCATCTTGTGAAAGTTCCCAAATAGAATCATGGTGAGGGTCAGGGATAACGTGTTGTGCGTAGGACGTATTACGTGAGACCATGCCGCAGCCATCAAGTTCTGAAGATGGGTTTTGCAGATTTGTAAGACCATTTGCTTTATGAGCAACGCAGATAGGTCGCCCTGCTTCAGAAGAGCCATTTTCTAAATAGCTTGCCTGTGCTTCGTGAAATGTAGGTTTGCCAGTGCGTTTATCTGTGACAGAGAGTGCAACATGTTCATCACCTTCCTCGAACCCACCGATTTGTTCTCCATGTTCATCGTAAACTGGTAATGGTCGGTTGATAAGTCGCGTTAAAGCGGCTGTCCCCGCAGTTTTTTCACCTTTACGTAAAAATTCAAGGTAAGTATCATCCCGCATTTTGGGTGGTACATACCAATGCCCATCTTGGGTGAAAAGTATTGGGTGTCTATCTCCACCGTGTTTATCTGCAAAATTAGCTATGGCAGCAATATTTTGACTCAAGCTTTGAACGGCTTCACGACTAAAACCAAGTGCTTTTCCCTCTTCGCTTTGAAAAAACGTGGCCATTTGCGAAGGGGTCTGTGCAAATGCTTGGATTGTTTCTGTAGGAAGGGTTTTGAAGAATCCATTGCCGAGAACACCAGAATCAACATGGGTTTCAAAAAAGCGTTGATACGGCTTGACAGTGCTGCTCATGAAAAATCCTCGTAAAAAGGTTAGTGTTTCTTTGTTTAACCTACTATAACATAGTGATTCTATCTGGTCATGTTAAGATTATATGACGGTATGGTTAAGATTGTCTTGAGATGCGCCTAGTATATACTTGATTAAAAAGCTAGGTTATTGTATATTGCACTTGCAAAAGCGTGGATTTTCGCGCATAAAGTCCCTCTTTTATAAAAGATTTACACCTAAGTGGTTGGATTATGACAGCAATGATTGCAAAACGCGACACAATGCCTATCTATTTAGATTATCAGGCAACTTCGCCGTGTGACCCGCGTGTGGTGGCGAAGATGATGCCATATTTTACCGAAAAATTTGGAAATCCCCATTCGCGTAGCCATGCGTATGGCTGGGAAGCTGAGGAAGCAGGGGAGATTGCGCGTGCATCAGTGGCGCGACTCATTAACGCCTCGGACAAAGAAATCATTTTTACTTCAGGTGCAACCGAATCTAACAACATTGCGATTAAATCAGTGGCGGCGTTTTATAAAGACAAGAGAAAACATATCATTACCGTGCAGACCGAGCATAAATGTGTGCTGGATGCGTGCCGTCATTTGGAACGCGATGGGTTTGAAATCACTTATTTACCCGTGCAAACGAATGGCTTGATTGACTTGAATTTGCTTGAAAAAACAATACGTGAAGATACGCTTTTGGTGTCAGTAATGGCAATCAATAATGAAATCGGTGTGATTCAGCCACTTGCGGAAATTGGTAAATTATGCCGTGCTAAGGGTGCGTTTTTCCATACGGATGCCGCACAAGCCTTTGGTAAGATTCCGCTTGATGTGGAAGCGATGAATATCGATTTGATGAGCATCTCAGGGCATAAGATTTATGCACCGAAAGGTGTGGGGGCATTGTTTGTACGCCGCCGTCCTCGCGTTCGTCTTGAGCCTTTGTTCAATGGCGGCGGTCAAGAGCGTGGTATGCGTTCTGGCACTGTGCCGACACCTTTGGTCGTAGGGTTGGGTGAAGCCGCGGAGATTGCTGCTAAAGAAATGTTTGAAGAAGCAGGGCGCATTCGTTATTTAGGTGAGAAGTTTTTGAAGGCATGTTTGGACGGTATTCCTGAAGTATATTTGAACGGTGACCGTGAGTTACGTTGGGCAGGAAATATCAATCTCAGCTTTTCGTACATCGAAGGTGAGTCGATGATTATGGCAATCAAAGACTTGGCAGTGTCGTCTGGTTCTGCTTGCACCTCTGCGTCGCTTGAGCCGTCTTATGTGTTGCGTGCGATTGGCGTGGGTGAAGAGCTTGCGCATACTTCTATTCGTTTTGGCATTGGACGTTTCACCACCGAAGCCGAAATCGACCGTGCGATCAGCATTGTCAAAGGTGCAATAGATAAACTCCGCGCGATGAGTCCCCTATGGGAAATGGCGCAAGAAGGTATTGATATTTCTAAGATTCAATGGGCTGGACACTAAGAGCTAAATGACACATCAGCATTAGCAACCAGAACTAGCAACAAGGGACTAAAAAAATGGCTTACAGTGAAAAACTAATGGATCATTACGACAATCCACGCAATGTGGGGTCGTTTGATAAAGATGATGACGATGTAGGGACGGGCTTGGTTGGTGCGCCTGCGTGTGGCGACGTGATGAAGCTGCAAATCCGCGTTGGTGAAAACGGTGTGATTGAAGATGCGAAGTTCAAGACCTTTGGGTGTGGTTCAGCGATTGCTTCCAGCTCACTCGTGAGTGAGTGGGTAAAGGGCAAAACCCTTGATGATGCAATGACGGTGAAAAATACTGAGATTGCACAAGAGCTTGCGCTTCCTCCTGTAAAGATTCACTGCTCAGTGCTGGCGGAAGATGCGATTAAAGCAGCAGTGCGTGATTATAAAGCGAAGCATGGTTTGCTTTCTGCTGAAGAATTAGCTGAACATCACCAAACGGCTGCTACGGTATAATTAGAAATTTTTAGCCAGTGAAGTAAGTGAGGACAGGAGTCCGAGCTTTTTAGTGGCAAAGCCTTAGGCTCATCGCGTAGGTCAGGAGACCGAAGCGGGAGCAAAAAAAGAGAAACCATGTCCGTACCTGTCACCATTACTGATCATGCCGCACAACGCGTAGGTGAATTGCTTGCAAAGCGCGATAAGCCTTCTGCGGGTGTACGTGTAGGTGTGCGTACACGTGGGTGTTCAGGGCTGTCTTATACCATCGAATATGCTGATGAGATTGGTGAGTTTGATGAAGTGGTACATGATAAAGGCGTTACGCTACTGATTGACCCGAAGGCCATTATGTTCGTGATTGGTACTGAGATGGATTTCGTAGAAGAAAAACTCAAAAGTGGGTTTGTATTCCGCAATCCCAATGAGAAAGGTCGCTGTGGTTGCGGCGAGTCGTTTCATGTCTAGTCATGGCTTCGAGTTATTCGGATTGCCGCAGGCTTTTGATATAGATGAATCTGCCCTCCACCGAGCGTATATCCAACTCCAACAACGTACTCATCCTGACCGTCTTGCACGTGCAAATGAAACTGAAAAATTGGTTGCTATGCAATTAAGCGCAGATGCAAATCAAGCCTATATTACATTGAAAGACCCCCTGCTTCGTGCGGAATATCTACTTGGACTAAAAGGCTATGTATTGGGTGATAAGCCTGAAGCGGTGAAGGCATCGCAAAACTTGCTGATAGAGTCTATGGAGATGCGCGAAGCCTTGTTTGAGGCGGAAAGTCCTGAAGCAGTCGCAACACTAAAGGTAAAGGCTGAAGCAGGCTGGGCAGAGTCTATTTTGCTCATTAGCAGCACTTATGCATCAGGCGAACATGATGCCTGCGCTCAAGCTACTATTCGCCTGCGTTTTCTGCGGAAGTTTTTGGACGAAGTGAAAAAGCGTTCATGAATGGTTGGGTAAGTTTTCTTACAAGTTTTGTTGCCTTTTCCCCAGTAAAACACTAAAGAATGGGGCGATATAGCAGATGCAAAAACGGATGAGTATATGAACGCTCTAATGCAGATTTATGAACCAGGGCAAACTCCTGCGCCGCATGAAGAAAAAACAGCCGTGGGGATTGATTTAGGCACGACGCATAGCGTAGTGGCGATTATTCATGAAGGACAGGCGGTGGCGATTGAGGATGCTCAGGGGTGTACGTTGTTTCCGTCTGTAGTGACGTATAGTGCCGATGCTGCGCCGTTGGTCGGCTGGGAAGCGCGCCGCCTTTATCAAGAAGGTCACGCGGATACGGTCGCGTCTATCAAGCGTTTGATGGGGCGCGGCGCGGAGGAAGTCGCAGGGCTTTCCCCGCATTTGGCGGCGAAGGTTGCTACGGGGGAAGAGGGCGGTGCGGTGCGTTTGCAGCTTTGTGGAACAAAGCGTAGTGCGGTCGAAATTTCTGCTGATATTTTGCGTTATTTGAAGTTCTTGGCTGAAGATGCGCTCGATAAAGAAGTGCAGCAAGCGGTGATTACTGTGCCTGCTTATTTTGATGATGCGGCACGTTTGGCGACTCGTGACGCGGCGCGTTTGGCGGGGTTGGAAGTGTTGCGTTTGGTGAATGAGCCAACGGCAGCGGCACTAGCGTATGGCTTGGACAATGCGTCAGAGGGTGTGTATGGCATTTATGACTTGGGCGGTGGCACATTTGACTTCTCACTCTTGCGTCTGGAAAAAGGTGTGTTTCAGGTGTTGGCAACGGCAGGGGATACGGCACTTGGTGGTGACGATATTGACCATGCTATCGCCATTCATTTAATGAATAATCAACAAGTTGCGATGAGTTCCTCGCTTACTTCTGCTTGCCGAACACTCAAAGAACAGCTATCTAAAATGCCGCAAGCACAAGTGTCATTTGACGGTAAAACCCTTACGCTTAACCGTGATGAATTAGATGTGATTACACGACCATTCATTAAACGAACGTTAAATGTAGCGCGTACAGCGATGTCAGATGCTGGGCTACAATCTTCTGATTTGCAGGGAATCGTATTGGTTGGAGGTTCATCGCGTTTATTTGCAGTACGCGAAGCAGTGCTGGATGAGTTTAAGCAGGAGCCGCTCTATAATGTTGACCCTGATCGTGTGGTGGCGTACGGCGCAGCACGTCAGGCACATCTGCTCTCAGGCGGTATTGATGGCGATGCAGATACAGGTGGTCATTTATTGCTGGATGTGACACCGCTTTCGTTGGGTTTGGAGATGATGGGTGGGTTGGTTGAAAAGATTATTCACCGCAATTCTCCTATTCCTACCAGCATGGCGCAGGAATTCACGACTTATCAGGACGGGCAAACCGCGATGAATATTCATGTGCTGCAAGGGGAGCGCGAGATGGTTGGTCAGTGTCGCTCGCTCGCAAAGTTCACGTTACGCGGTATTCCTGCGATGGCGGCTGGCGTGGCGCGTATCCGTGTGACCTTCCAAGTGGACGCAGATGGTTTGCTCACCGTGAGTGCGGAAGAACTTGGTACAGGTATCAAACAAAGTATTGAGGTTAAGCCAACTTACGGCATTAGCACCGAAGAAATGACCGATATGCTGCGTGAGAGTATGATTCATGCCAAGCGTGATATTATGGAGCGTTTGCTGGTCGAAGCGCGGATGGAAGCGCGGCGCACGATGCAAGATGTGAAATCCGCACTTGAGCATGATGGGGATTTACTCTCTCCAGAGGAATTGGCGGCGATGCAGCGTGAAATGGCAGGGTTAGAAGCTGCTTGTGTTAGTGAAGACCGCGACATGATTGATATGCGTCACCAGCAGCTCCAACACCGCAGCGCACCGTTTGCCCAAAAACGTATGGATAGGGCGATTGCCGCGGCACTAACTGGTGTGAATGTTGAAGAAATATGATGTTATAGCATCACGTTTTTTGTGGGGTTTGCCTGAGCTATAATTGGTGTTTTTATTGGTGAAAGCGTTTCAGCTTCTGATGTTTGATTGGGGATTGGCTTCCCAGTTTTTATAGGCTGAATTATTTTTTCAACTTCAATATCAACATGTTCAGTTCTAAATTCAATGTTGTTGCCTTGTGCTATCAATTGATTGGCAATCTCAACCGCCCGAGATACAATGGCTTCTGGTGGGGTGGGTATCTCAGTTATGTTGTATTTTTTTATGTGTTCCATGCGTTCTTTTGCATAGCTTTCTGGAACAATCTTATCCTTAGTGGCAGCTTGTAAGCCGGCTTTTAGTTCTTTTAAATCTAGGTGACCATCATTGTTTAGGTCTTTACTATATTTCATGAGAGCAAGGATCGAACGACCTTTTTCGTCAGAAGTTACTACGCCATCTTTGTTAAGATCTGCGAGTAACAATGAGTCTTTGAGCATAGTTCTAATTTTTTCTTCGGTTTTTTTATCTAGAAAATTTGGCATATGAAATCCTCCATGCGTTGTTATAGCACATTACATTTTTTTTTACGTGTGAGTATGACATTTGTATGACAATTTCGCAGTGATTTTGCTTGATTTCCGTGCCACCTATCGTATGGTGCTTGGGTAGGCTGCGTCTTTGATGGCGGGCTGTGTGTGTTTGAAATATGAGTGTGCCATGCCTAAACTTACCTTTATTTTTGCAGACGGAACGGAAAAAGAAGTGGATGCGCCATTAGGTGTATCGGTGCTGGAGGTTGCGCATAAGTATTCAGTGCCACTTGAGGGTGCGTGTGAAGGTTCGCTTGCGTGTTCAACTTGTCATATCATTGTAGAACAAGAATTTTATGATAAACTTCCCGCTGCGTCGGATGACGAGGAAGATATGTTGGATTTAGCATTTGGTTTGACCCATACGTCCCGTCTTGGCTGTCAAATTATGGTGACAGATGCGCTGGATGGGATGCGTTTGAAGTTGCCTGCCGCAACGCGTAATATGCAAGTTGCATAACTAGAATTTTAATTTGCCAAGGTAAGAGGCGTGTATGTCAGAAGTAAGTGACAAGAAAAGTGGAACACAGCCGCATGGTGCGCCAACAAAGGCGTGGTTTGAAAAGCTTTGTTTCTGGCGCACTTCTTCTGCGGACGGAGATGAGAATTCTAATGTAGGCTTGGTGGTTTTTCTTGCTGCGGTAGTAGTGATTGCGCTGCTTGGTTACTTTACATCGCGTGCAGCTTTGAGTGTTGACATGGTCAACACGCGCCTACAGATCTGGGGCGATATGATGAAGGAATCCGCGGCACGTAAAGGATATGACGCAAACTTTACCCATGGCTCTATCTCTATCGAGGGTGGATTGTTCTCTAAACGTGCAGTGATCGCTGATCCACGTATTACCTTGAGTCGTCATAATAAACTTGCACGTTCTTTTGCAACCTCTGTGGTGGAGATTCAGCCTGATACGGCGGAGATGGAAAAACTGCGTTTGGTCTTTCCTGCACCGCTGCACATCAAAGGTGAAGATGGTGAAGCGCGTCGTTTTGAAATGGTGACGCCTTTAGAAGTGGAAGTGATCAAAACGGATAATGGTCAGGCGTATGAGGGCTTTATTCCGACTCAAATTAGTATCTTCAAGGATAAGGATGAGGCGGGTGATGCTATCCCGTACATGACGTTTGAAACGAAGCTTGGTTCAAAGGTAAAAGGATTTATCGGGGTTGATTCTGAGGAATACACCCAGCAGATTTCTCTTGCAGAATCGGTTGTTAAAACGGCGGATCGTACGACAAAAGTTGCATCGTTGGAGTTGCATGCAGAGGCTGCTAAGGAAGATGCAGCACGTATGACGCACTATGAGTTAAAAGTAGCGCGTTTGGACACAACAGGGTTTTTGTCAGTCATTGCACCGCTTGACATTGAGGCAGATGTGGATCGTGAGACCGCGTCGGTTCTATCCGAAGATAATAATGAAAATCATAAAGATTATAGTTATTTCTTTAATGCACTCTCGGTTCATTCTGGTAGCTCTGTCTTGAAATTGATGGGTAAGTTTGATGTGATCAAGGATGAGATATTACCGATGGGGTCTGCGGAAGTTTCCTTGTCGAATGTCGGGGTTTTGATGGGACGTTTGCAATCAGCAGGTGTTTTGGATGACCGCAGCACTGAAGTAACACGCACTATTTTAAAGCGTATTTCTTCTGAATGGAACACTAAAACGGACACGATCCATTTTTCGCTTGATCGTGAGTATGGTGGCGGGTTTTATGTGGGTGATGTTACCTTTGAGGAGTTACTGGCAACGGCACTCAAGCAATATCTGCTTGGTGTGACACAACCAGAGTCAAAGTCTGATGCTAATCAGGGTGATAGTGGTGATGCTGCTGTTGATACACATGATGAAATGCCTGATGTGGATATTATTTCTAATGGTGGGTTGGAGCATGATGCCGCACCAGCCAGTGCATCGCCCGTTAGTGGTACTATAAAGGATGATAAAAAGTTGTTAGATGGTGATGTAAAATTTCCAGAAGATATGGATAAACATAAGGTGAAGCCAGATGCAGCCTTAGAAAAGCCCATATCTTCTGATAAGTCGGATTCTTTGTTGGATAAGCTTTTTTCTAGCGACCACGAAAAATCTTCTATGGAAGATCATCAGTTTGAAGGAAATGGGGATTCTCCTTCCGCTATGGAATCGCTGGAAGATATGGAGAGTGAGCATAATAATACAGCACGCCCCGTTTCTCCTCAAGAACACCCCTAATGGGCGTGATGTTTTGGCATGTGCGCTTGACGGTGACGATAATCTCATTTTAAACTTATGAGGCGAAGAAATGTCTAAACGCGTAGTGAAAGCACTGCCAGAATGGAATCTCACCGATTTATATGTGGGGATTGATGCACCTGAAATTGAGGCAGATGTGCTGCAAGCAAAAACACGTGCGGTACAGTTTGCCAAAGATTATCAAGGTAAGATAGACGGCGTGCAGGGTGATGTCCTTGCGGCTGCGATCAAGGAATATGAAGCATTACAAGATGTGATGGGACGGCTAGGTAGTTATGCGCAGCTTATTTACGCTTCTGACATGACCCATCCTGCCTATGCGCAGTTTTATCAAAACATCAGTGAAACAATAACAAATATTTCCTCAGGTATTTTATTTTTTTCGTTGGCGATTAATCGTTTGGAAGAAGATGCTTTGCAGGCGTTGTTGAAATCATCTGCGAAGTTGCGCCACTACGCCCCATGGTTACGTGATGTGCGTGCGATGAAACCCTATCAGCTTTCAGATGAATTGGAACAGTTGCTCCTTGAGAAGTCGGTGACAGGTCACGCAGCATGGTGTCGTTTGTTTGACGAAACCATTGCTCAGATGCGTTTTCCGTTGGATGGAAAGAAACTTTCCTCAGCAGAAATCATGGATTTATTGTCTTCCAAAAAACCCGATGTGCGCAAAAAAGCAGCAAAGGTGATTGGTGAGCGTTTTGAGAAAAATGCGCATGTTTTCACCTTGATTACTAATACGTTGGCAAAAGACAAGGATATTGAGGATAAGTGGCGCGGTTTTAAAGAGCCAATTTCTGCGCGTAATGTCAGCAATCAAGTCGAAGATGATGTGGTGGAGACATTGCTTGCGTCTGTGCGTGCGAATTATGGTCGGCTTTCGCATCGTTATTACAGTGTCAAGGCGCAATGGCTGGGGGATAACAAACTGAATTATTGGGATAGAAATGCTCCGCTTCCGCAAGATGATGATAAACTCTACACGTGGGATGAGGCGGTGGAGTTGGTATTAGAGGCGTATGGTGCATTTTCTCCTGACTTGGCAAAGATTGGTAAAGAATTTTTCGATAAAGGTTGGATTGATGCGCCTGTACGCGCAGGAAAATCCCCTGGTGCTTTTGCGCATCCGACTGTGCCTTCTGTTCACCCTTATTTGTTGGTGAATTTTCAAGGTAAGACGCGTGATGTGATGACACTTGCACATGAGCTTGGGCATGGTGTGCATCAAGTATTGTCTGCGCAACAAGGTGCGTTGATGGCAGATACCCCGCTGACATTGGCTGAAACCGCATCTGTATTTGGTGAACAGTTGGTGTTTCAAGAAATCTTGCGTCGTGAGAAAAATAAATCAAGAAGACGTGTTTTGATCGCAGGCAAAGTTGAGGATATGCTCAATACGGTCGTGCGGCAGGTGGCCTTCTGTTCGTTTGAACAGCGTGTGCATGCGAAGCGTAAAGAAGGAGAGCTAACAACTGAAGATATATCAGATATTTGGTTGGATGTGCAGAAAGAGAGTTTAGGTTCTGCGCTGCGCTTTAAAAAACCATACCGTTATTATTGGTGTTATATTCCTCATTTTATTCATTCCGCATTTTATGTGTATGCCTATGCATTTGGGGATTGTTTGGTCAACGCGTTGTATGCGTGTTATCAAAAGGAATCTGAAATAGGTAAAGCCGCAGATTTTGAGAAAAAATATATGGATATGTTGCGTGCTGGCGGCACATTACGTCACAAGGAATTGCTTGCACCTTTTGGTATTGATATTACGGATCAAGGTTTCTGGCAGCAGGGGTTAGATATCATTGCGGGCTATATTGATGAGCTGGAGGCGTGACGCATGACAGATGTGTTATCGCTAAGAAATGTGTGCAAAGGGTTTGGTACTGGTGAGCAACGGCTTGAGATTTTGCGTGATGTTTCGTTGAACATTGGTTCAGGGGAGTTGGTCGCGCTTGTTGGTCCAAGTGGTTCGGGAAAAACGACCTTATTGCAAATCGCAGGCTTATTGGCATTGCCAGACAGGGGGTCTGTTACGATTGTTGATCATGATGTGAGCGTTGCAGATGATTTTGCTCGTACAGTGATGCGTCGCCTTCATATTGGTTTCGTGTATCAATTTCATCATTTATTACCAGAATTGACCGCACTTGAAAATGTGATGATGCCGCTTTTGCTTGCTAATGCATCTAGTAAGGATGCCACATCAAAAGCGCAAAAGTTACTTGAGAATGTTGGGTTGGGGCATCGCATGACACATCGTCCAGCAGAACTCTCTGGCGGTGAGTGTCAACGTGTTGCGATTGCACGCGCCATTGTTGCAAAGCCTGATGTGGTGTTGGCAGATGAGCCAACGGGGAATCTCGATCCACATACATCGGATACTGTGTTTTCCGTGTTGCGTGACGCGTTGAAGGCGAGCGGTTCTGGCGCATTGATTGCTACCCATAATCCCTTGCTTGCCAATCAGATGGATAGGGTTGTAACCCTACGAGATGGCGGTTTGCTAGAGAGTTAGCGGGTTTTCGTGCCACGTTCGTAGTGTGATAGGGCAATAAACCTAAGAAATAAGTATGTTTGTTGTTTACATCCTCTACTATTTTAGCATACAAGCGTTTCTTTTCTGTGAGATTTCTGAGGTAGCTCATGTCAAAGAAAGTTCGTCATTTCTTGGATATCAAAGATATTGATGCGCAATCCTTGCGCGCAATGATCGACCGTGCGCGTGATATGAAGGCCGCCTCGAAAGCGGGCAAGTCTCATACAAAATTGCTTGCAGGGAAACAGCTTGCCATGATTTTTGAAAAACCCTCAACGCGCACGCGTGTGTCGTTTGAAGTAGGCATGGTAGAGCTTGGTGGACATCCTATTCATTTGAGTTCGAGTGATCTGCAAATTGGTCGTGGCGAGACGATCGCCGATACGGCGCGTGTGTTATCACGTTACGTGGACGGCATCATGATGCGCGCTAAATCGCATGGTTCTTTAGAAGAGCTTGCGGAATATGCAGATGTGCCAATTATCAATGGGTTGACGGATCAGTGTCACCCTTGTCAGATTATGGCGGATATCCTTACTATTGAAGAACGTCTTGGAAATATCACAGGCAAAACCATCGCATGGGTGGGAGATGGAAATAATGTGGCGGCAAGCTTAATAACGGCTGCAGTGAAGTTTGATTTTACGCTTAATATCGCAACCCCGTTCTATTATGCGCCGAGCGAAACCTATATGCAGTGGGCAAAAGAACAACGCACAGGCAAAGTTTCATGGTTAGAAGATCCTGTTGAAGCGGTGTCGGGTGCAGATGTCGTTGTGACAGACACGTGGATATCCATGGGAGACGAAGCCGAGCAAGCAGAACGCATGCGTTTGTTGACACCGTACCGCGTGGATGCTGCTTTGATGTCAAAAGCTCAGAGCCATGCTATTTTTCTGCACTGTTTACCTGCGCATCGTGGGGAAGAAGTGACCGCCGAAGTCATTGACGGCGCGAACTCTGCGGTTTGGGATGAAGCAGAGAATCGACTCCATGCACAAAAAGCAGTGTTGGTGTGGTGCATGTCTGAGTAAGGTTTAGCCTAATTATCCCGTATGGACGTGATGCTGCGTAGTGTCATGTGCCGCTATACCATCATGCTGGAGTGATGACAAGGCGACCACGGGTGGCATCGTTTGTGAGGGGAGAGTGGATGCTTGTACCTCAGCACCCATAGCGGCTTTCTTTTCGTTGCCCCTGCGCGCTAATTCTTCCTTGATAGCCGTAACGTGTTTTTCTTTATCAGCAGCTTCAATGGCTTCAACTTGTTTGACGCGAGCAGCATACGTTTTTGCTGGGATCTCGTTCATATCCACGGTTGGCATATCATGAGCTAGCATGATGCGATTGAGACCATTCACTTCGTCCGTAAGGGCATCAATGGAGTATTTGCGTTTACGATCCATAACATGGTGTATGGCAGACGCAAGAAACATTCCGCCAAAGGTAGCAGCCAAAAACCCAACAATCTTTGTCGCCGTGTTAGAGAGTATACCATGTTCAATATTTTCAAGTTTGTCACGGATTGGCTCAAAGGCACTGATTAAGTCTCTTTTGCTTCCTAGTGCATCAAGTAGCGCATCTGCTCGCTTTGTGTTGGCGCGATCTTTGTCTATGATTTGCCCTTTAACAACGGTTAGGAAGTGGCTTCGGTAGCTTTCTTCAGGAATTTTTTCTGATAGTAGCAGATACTTGCTCTTAAGATGAGTGTCAAAATGTTGGTTTATAATGGTTTTTGCTTCGTTAATGATGGATTCATTGTGCTTTGTTAAATTTACATCTTGGGATTCAGCTTCAAAGGCTTGTACTTTTGGAAGAAGCTGATGGATAAGATTATTATGGCTTTCTAGTAATGCAGCGTCTTCTTTTGTTGCTTGACCAAGCGGTTTAGGTGGCTTGCATGCTATGGTTAGGAGTTTATCATTAAACGCTGAAAGTGCCGCCTCAGCACGCTTTTTTGCATTATTCTTGTCGATAGTGATCAGGCGATAGCCGCCAAACGCTCCACCAATGAATCCTGCGAATTTAAACAAAGCTTTGCCACTTTGATAAGCAATTGTTTTTTCACGAAGATCACCGTGTAGATTTGCAAGAGCAACACTTGCACCAGCGAGGTCTTGGTGCAAACGACCATCGCTATGGCGATCATACCCATGTTTATGCGTCGCAGCATCACTAATAGCCTTAGCATCAGCGGTGGGTTGGCTGCTGTTTTCGCTCAAATTATCAGGAACTGCCATGTGCGGTCTCTTCTTATGCTTTGTCTTCAGTGTGCATATTAGCAAACTTAAACATAAAGAAGTATGACGATTGTGTGAATTTTCACTCTCGTACCTCGATCAGTGGAATATCCTGCCAGCTATGAATACCATAATTGTCCAAACTGGCGGAGAGCTGGTCACTGTCAAAACGTACAGGGACATCAAATTCACACGTGACTTTGATGCTAACACCATTGGCAGGTGCGGTTGAGAAATGGATGATGCCTTTGTCTTGTAAAGTAAATCCTGATGTGACAATCGTATTGCCACGCTTCACGATAAGGCTTGGTGCAATGGGGCGTGTGATGCGGCGTTGTTCATTGGCAGAGCCAGAACTGTAGGTTTTGATGATAGGAAAATCTTGATTGCTACCATCACCCACACCAATTTCCATCTCAGACATGGTATAATCCGCCCAATCTTTGAAGCGGAATGCGTAGGCTCTGCCTTTGCGTGCGCGAAAAAATGCGATCAGCGTGTCCAATTGTGTTTGTGTTTTTATGCCATGCGCTACATTGTAACGCCCACGTGCCGTTGCCCATGAAATATTACGTTTTTCAAAGCCAGATTCAGTGGTGATAATATCGGTATAGTAGCTTGGGCCTCCTTGCGAGCCGTAGGCAATATCACTAGGGAAGGTAACATCGTGAAAACTCATAGAAACTCCATCGCTGTGAGTGATTTGGTGGTTTCACAGTAAGATGAAGTTCTGCGGGTGCGGAAGAGAGCTTATTCTATTATGGCTAGGAGAGCAGAAGCTGCACCTTGTTCAGCTTCTTTTTTGGATGCGCCGCTTGCTTCCGCCCATACTCCATTAGAGCCAACAGTGACACGGACAGTAAAACGTGGCGCATGATCTGGGCCTGAGCGTTCAGTGATATCATAAAGTGGCAGTGCATATCCTTGTGCCTGTACCCATTCTTGTAAGGTGGTTTTAGCGTCTTTGGGAGCTTCGCGGACGGCAGCAAGTAAAGGATGCCAATAGAAACGAATGAATTTTTGAGCTACCTTGATGCCGCCATCGAGATACAGTGCGCCGAGCAAGGCCTCTAATGCGTTTTCGAGTGCGGAGGCATTATCTTTATAGTGAGATGCCTGTTCGCTGGCAGAGAAGCGTATATATTCACCAATATCGATGGTTTTCGCAACACGGTGAACGCTTGACCCACAGACAAGTCCCGCATGACGACGCGCAAGTTCACCTTCGCTCTCATGGCTAAAATTTTCAAACAAAAGTTCTGCGATAATTAACCCAAGTACGCGATCCCCAAGAAATTCTAGTCGTTCATAATTAGGTAGATGAGGGTATTGTAAATTGATGCTTGGGTGGGTTAGTGCTGTTTCCAGTAACACGGGGTCATTGAATGTATATTCAATGGATTTTTGAAAATCTTTGAGGTTGAGATGCCATGCTTGCATAGGGACTAAGGCTTTTGTGTTGGCAATGCAATGGTGGTGAAGAAGCGCGAGGTACGCTGATTGCCAAGCCATTTCCATATTTCCCAAAATTTTGCTTGGTCATTGAATGAGACAAAAATAATTTGTGCGCGTCCGACCAAATTTTCCTCAGGCACGAAACCTACTTTGTCTAAAAAGCGGCTGTCGGTTGAATTATCTCGATTATCACCCATCATGAAATAATGCCCTTCAGGTACGGTATAGACGCCAGTATTATCAACATCACCAAATTGCGTCATGTCTAGCGTATTGTAGCTGACGCCATTGGGTAAGGTCTCGCGGTAGCGGCGCATTTGCATACGTGTGCCATCATCCAATACATCCGTAAAATCATCCACGCGTTCACGTTCGACCGCCACACCATTGAGGAATAGCTCACCATTCTTGACTTGGATGGTATCCCCTGGGAGTCCAATCAAACGTTTGATAAAGTCAATTTGAGGATTGGTCGGCAGACGAAATACGACGACATCACCGCGCTGTGGTGCTTTGCCGCCAATACGTCCTTTGAACAAAGGCAGCCCAAGCGGGAAAGAATAGCGGCTATAGCCATATGCACCCTTGGAAACAAAAACATAATCGCCAATGAGTAGCGTGCTTTTCATGGAGGAAGAAGGGATATGAAAAGGTTCAAAGAAAAAGCTGCGAAACACAACCGCAATCAAGACAGCGATGATAACTGTGCGAATATTTTCATCCCAAGAATAAATCTTTTTGGGTTCAGCTGTGTCAGCGGGTGCGGGAGCTGCCGTAGAGTCCATAAAAATCTCTCACTTTCGTGCGCGTATTCATGACGTAGTACGTATCTTTTTGCAATGATTATTTCGCGCTAATGTGATTTGGAGGGGGAGGATTTCATCCGCGCTAATGTTTCAAAATATGCAATGACTTCTGAGCTGTTCCAGTTGAAATCTCCGCCAATGATCTTACGTACCATCATACCATTTGGGGCGATGATGATGGTCTCTGGGTAGCGCAAGGTGTGGAAGATATCTTGAGTGAAATGATGGTCGTGATCGTACACCACATGCATGAGTGGATGGTCAAAATGGGGAGTGTTTTGGGCGTTGTAACTTTGAATAAAATCCAGCATGACCCTTTCAGATGCATCATTGTTGATAGCGATGAGCTGAAGGGGAATATGGCGCGTTTGCGCCGTGTTGAGTAACGTGATGAAGCTGGGAATCTCTTCAAGACAAGGCGGACACCATGATGCCCAAAAATTCAAGATTACAATAGATCCCTTGAAATCAATGAGTTGGAAGCTAGTTTCAGGTGTAGGTGGGACAAAAGTGAGGTGAGGGGCAGGGGTTGCATAGAGCATTTCATCATGAAGCTTGCTTGTACTATCATTTTGCTGTGGTGTGTGTCTTGCCTCTTGTGGGATACGGTGACTATCCCACCACATCACCCCTGCAAAAATAAAGGCGATTATGATCAGAAGCAATAGAGAGATGTAGCGTTTCATGAGCGTTTTTGGATAAGCAATGAACAAGAAGAGACAAAAAGGATTTCAAAGGTACAAAAGCCGATAAGATTGTTGAGCGCGCCGTCGGTGAAGCCATAGGAATGTAAGCCAACACCGAGTAAGTTAACCCCAAACCATGCTAATGCAACGATGATATTGGCAAGTGCCATACAGTTGATCACGCCCGCTTCTTTCAGTATCCCACTTAAACGTCCATGAATGATGAATGCAAGCCATAATACAACGAGTAACGCTCCATTTTCCTTAGGATCCCACCCCCAAAACCTTCCCCATGATTGGTCTGCCCAGATACCACCGAGAATTGTGCCAAGAGAGGCAAAAAAGATGGCGGCAAGCGAACATATGCGAACATGACGGTACATATCGTTGATACGCGTATGAGCGGAAGGATGGAGGACTTTAAGAATAAGATAGAGATGTGCAAGGATTGCACCGAGTACCGTGGTGGCGTAGCCAATCGTCATGCAGACAACGTGTGTACCAAGCCAAAAATTAGTATCAAGGACAGCGACCAATACTTTGAGTGTGTCTCCTTCTTGTTCGTAGCGATAACCAATAAAGAGAAACACGACACCAACAATGTTGGCAGCGATGGCTGCTAGTCCGTCACGGCGTTTATATTCCAGTAAGCTTGCGAGTGCAACAGAGGTTAGTGCGACAAAGATGATGGACTCATAAAGGCTGGTGACGGGAGGTCGTCCCATGATGAGCATGCGCGCTAGAATACCTGTGCCATGCAGGACCGCTGCAAGCATAAGTAGCCCATAACTAGCGTAGGTGAAAGATTTTTGGCGATGTGTGAATAGCATTCCCAGTAGTAAGCATACTAAACTGAGCGCATAACCTATCATTCCCCAAAAGAAAGGCTTGAAATGATTAAAATTGTCTTCAAGGGCGAGTTGAGACGGTGAGAATCCGCCTGCACGTGATAGCGCAAGGGTGGCATTGATCTGCTGTGAGGTTTGTTGCCATGTGTGTGTGTCGCCCTTTTGATAGGCAGTAAGTAGGTTCTGCCAATCGTTTAGTAGTTTAGCGGTAGTAGGAGAGCCGTAGCCTGCCATCGAGATGCCCCATGGCGAAAACCAGTCCTTGCCTGTATCCTCCCATTGGGGAGGGAGAATGGTGAAGGTGGTTGCATTGCTGTCTTGCTCACTATCCGCCAGTGCAAGCTGAAGCTGGAGTACTTCTTCTTTGGCGGATCGAGAAAGTACAGGAGATGGTGCGTGTGCGGCGTCGGTGCTGGTATTTGTATCTTTGGCCTTTTTTGGGAGAGTGATGGGAGGTTGTGACATTAAACTTTGTTCTGCACGTATGGAAGCAAGTATTTCAGGTGAAATAGCAGGATGTGATGGTGGAAGTAAGAGTTCTTCTTGTGGCACAGCGGTGTCTGAAGAGGGTATCTGTGCATCCGTCGGAGGTGGAGCAATTGCTAGAAGAGCATCACGTTTTTTGCGTAGTTCCATGTAGGTAAGAGGGGTGTCACGAGGCAGATTCAATGCTTTTGCCAATTCAGCGTTATGCACAGTGATGCGTGGTGTGATCAGGCTGAGGGAGCGTGTCAGATCGGCATAATCATTGAGAGTTTGATACAGCGTAAGTAATTGCGTCTGTGCGTAAGTGCGTTCTTGCTCTGGTTTAGAAAACAGGCTGTGCAGCACGTCAAAATGATTTTGTATGGCGGGGTAGAGTTGTTCAAAACTGTAGCGATGATCTACGTTGGGTTCAAGTTCAAGTGCGAAGATAATATCAGGGATCGCGATGTTGAAAATACGACGTTTGATGGCTTTTTCAGGTGAAAATAATACTTCTGCTAACCATTCTGTTGCGGTGGTATCGGCAAGGTTCTCGCGTCCAGCGATACGTTTGAGCATAGCTCGTGCATAGGTGTCGAGGGGTTTGACCCGTCCTTCGTTCATGATAGGGGTGCGCCCAAATTCTTGCATATCGAATGCATAGATGTTGGCATGTGCTGGTGAGGACATGAGCATAGCATAAAGCCCCAATCCAGCTATCCAAAATAGTACAGCATGTTTTTTGGAATTTTTCTTAGAAGACTTAGTGGTTTTTTTCTTCGGAGGGTACTGGTAAGTGGTCATGAGTTTGGGTAGCTGCATCCCAAGATGTAACAAAAGTCCAATACACATCAGTGACCCTGAAATATAGGGAAACATTCGCCCTGCATTGTCCACCACCGCTAAGACGGTCGCAACCCTATCATTTTCATCAATGAAAGAGGATTGATAAAAAGTATAGCCTTTATAGCGTAAAGGTTGATTCATCGAGATCACGCTGCGCCATTGCGTTGCGCCATCTTGTACACTGACCTCTGAACTATAGCTTTGAGCCATATCAGTATTTGGATGATAGCTTTTTTGAAATTTAAGCAATTGAATATGAAAAGGTAGATAGGTCACTGCTTTGCGAAGCATGATATGGTATGATGTGTTACCCACTGTGATAATGGGGCTGACAGGAATAAAATCGAAAGAAAAATAAACCCCATTTTGCGCAGCATCGACACCACCAACACGAAACATGATGCCAGACTGGTTGGATTCATCCTCTTTTTCAAGTGCTTTGGGGCTAAAATCAATCAGACTTGCCCGCCCCCGTAATTCTTCAGGCTTGATGTTATCTTGCTGTGGTTGTGTGCCGCGCTCAAATGTTTCGCAATTGAGGCATAGTTTAATGATGTCAATTGTGAGTGGTGTTGACGGGATAGTATAATGTTGTTGCGTCGCTAGGTCAGACCAAGGGTAGCGTGCAACAATAGTTTCTTTGCCGTCCTTTTCGGTAAAGACCACGAATTCGCGGGCGTGGTAATCTTCTACCTTGTTGCTAGTGTCCCCATCGTACAGTGTCATACTGCCTTCATGACTGTAGAGCGCGGTGAGTAATCCCCCAATGAGAAGGCACAGCACCCCCATATGCGAAATGAGTGTACCTGCACGTTGGCGATGCCATGCGCTGGCAAACAATAGTTTGCAGATGAGATTAAGCGTGAGTAGGCATAGGGTAGGATAACCAGCAGGCAATGGTATTATCCAAATCCAATAAAACCATGCGGCAAAGAACTGGTGTTGTGCTACGTACAGCCCAACATATTTTTGCGCCACTGTTCCAGCGATGACAATAACCATCAACCACAACAAGGTGAAGCAGCAAATATCGGGTTTGCTAAGGCGTAGCAGTGTTTTGTTGATGATGCTCATGGGATGGCATCACGCATAGGGGGAGTGAATGCATTGCGATTATTTGCTTTTTTGTCGCTATCCCAGCTTGCGCGCAGCCCCGTCAGGACAAAATACTCAGTAGCAGCACCATTGATGGTTGCCTCAGGTCGCGCCCATACATAACCATCTGTTTTTGCCCATTCCATACCGCCTTCAACATCCCATTGTAGCCAGTCCGTGAGGTCATAATCCATACGTAGGGCTGGTCGCAGAGCAAGGCGATGTAAATCTTTATTTTTCATTTCCATGTAATCAATTCTGAAAAGAGGGTTGAAATGAAAACGTCCCTCCATAAAGGGTTGGCGCGTTGAAATGTTGGTGATATAGCGCGTGTAATATTGTGCATCTCCGTAGCGTGCTTCTGCCGTTACGGTATCATCTTGATTAAACACATCTGAGAATACGGCTTGGGTTGAAAAATATCCTTCCCACCCTGTGCTTGGCATTGGGTCAACTCCATATGTACCAGCCGTGCCATTTAGCTTGGAATACACAATATCAGCATAGAGATTGGTTTTTTCTGATAACGCATGCATCATGCCTAAAGTGAAGGTGTCGCTTGCGGAAGACCTATCTTCTGCGATGAGGTATAAGTCATCTTTTCTAAAGCGGTTGAGTAAATCCGTGAGGTGGCTGACACCCTGTCCGATCAATGCATTTTCTGTGCTGACGAGAGGGTAGATACGCCGCTCTGCAGACGCATTGACCGAGGTAGAGTCATCAATATTATACGTACCATTGATACTAGCAATATTGAGTTTGCTGTATTGTGTGTCGTAATCGAGGTAACTATAGCCAGAGAATTGTTCATTGGTGTAATAAAGTTCACTCCCCACTGCCTGACGGTCAACAAAAGAATCATTATATTGTTCGATGCCATACAGTGTGAGGTCTGTGTTGGGAGCAATGTCAAAGAGATCGACGCTTGCAGAATAAAACGGTTGATTGGTGCTGAGGTTTGGCGTGCGATAATCGTGGAGTGCATAGCCTGCTACCCCATGCAACGTGACACTTGGGCTGACGGCATAGCCTACATGCGCTCCATCAAATGTATTGAAAATACCGCCAGAATATCGAATTTGCCGTCCTACTTTGAGGGACAACCCAGAATCTTTATCTTCTCCCTCGATTGCTAAACGGCTGAAACGTGCATGTTGTTCGCCCTCTGCACTCAGATCATGATCGTAATCTGCACGAACATCTGTGGCAATGCTATTGCCGTTCTTTTCAGATTGGCTTGAAAAAATAACTTCAGAATCCGCCGATGAGGTGTTGCGCTCCCAATCACCGTCACTAGTGCGTGAGCCATCAAAGAAATAATAGCTGGAGAGTTCACCGTAAGCATGTGTTTGCCATTCATTGCTCGTGTGTGCTGCTTCGGCAGATTGTAACGATCTTGGTGTACCAAGATTACGTGATGAGTTATCATTGGTTATGCTCGCCATACGTAGTTCTACGCGGCGCGCACCTTCAGACTGAGGAAAACGTTCAAGATAAGATTGGTAGGTGCGCTGTGCTAACGCCACGTGACCTGCACGTTCTTGTGCAATTCCTAAAAGTTCTAAAGCTTCCATTGCTTCTGCGTCTTGCGCTACACCAAGGGCTTGATTGCTGATGTTAATGGCTTCTTCGTTGCGTCCTGATAAAATTGCCTCGCGGGCTTGCCGCAGGTAGCTGTCCGCAGTGTGTGCGTTGCTAAGAGGATTGTCTACCCCAGAGCTTGGAGTGGTGTTCGCTTGTGCAGGAAGTGCGCGTGCTGGAGTGGCCATGAGTGCGCCTGTATCAGGGGATGCCGTTATGTTGGGTTGAGATGCAGAGGTCGGTTTGGTGTGTTCTTCATAGAGAACGGCGATCCAGCGGCGATCATTGCTACATTCGACTTGTACTGTGACCGCTGATGAAAAGTCGACGTTCAGGGTTGCTGTTTGTGGTGATATAAGGCGATAGCGTGAGGCAATGATACTACCTTGTGGAGGAATATCCGCCGTAAGATCCTGAGTATTGACATGCGGCGTGGTAGTCACATCAGGTGTAAGCTTTACTTCCAATGATGTGGCATTCGAGTTCATGGCAGAGGAATGGCATGTATGTGGCGTGGTAAAGCGCATCATGATGCGTTTTTGAGTCGCGTTAAGGGGTTCTATCTTCACGCTATCAATCCAGTCTGCGCGTGGTGTTGATGTGGTGGTGGGAGCAGGAGCAGGAGTTGCAGGCAGTACAGGAGAGGGTGCAGCGATGTTATTTGCAGGCGCACGTGGAGGTAGCTGTTGTTCTGTGATGGCGGATGTTGGAGTTTGTGGGGTGATCTCAATCGACAACCAATGTTTATCAGCACGGCATTGTGTGCGGTAAGCAATCAGTTCACTAAATTTGACTGTCACGCTAGGTTTTTGCGTGCCTCGCCCATCATAATACAAGTTTTTGAGAGGAATCCCCGAATGAGCATCCCATGTTAGTGGTTGGTAAATATTGATGGGATTGTTATCCAAGGGTGCAACTGCATTTGCGTCAGGGGTCAGCAAGATGTGAATCGCCATCTGGTCTGCTTCTGGCTGTACCGCATCACACTGCATGGGTTTAAGAAAATGTAGCATTAAATGAAAATGTTGGGGTGATTGCTTTTCGATATAGACGGTGTCAATGACCCGTGCCTCTGCACGATGAGCAAGGCATGCGAACGCAAGGGAGTACATTACCACCTTTGCCAGATGAAACAATAGTTTAATCCGCCGTAACATCGTGAACCCTTAAACCTAGTAACTATATATGGTATTATGGGGCGAAAAATACGCCACAAAAAACATAATATGGTGTTAGTATGAAGCGATGTAAAGGTCAAGGAACGATTCAGGTTTCTCATAAGAAAAATAGTTTAGAATAACATTATATACATTACATTATAGTATGTTAGTATGATATTTCTGTGATTTCGACAAAAATTTGATGTAAAATTGTCATAGAATCTTCATATCATTTCGCTGGTGCAGCATTTTTTATTGTATTAATAATATATTCACTAATTTTGTTAATAAATGATGCGGTTGTGTAGCTGTTTTTAACTATTAATGATGTTTTACTATAACTTGTTTCTTGGTGAAACAAATGGGTAGTGTGAAGCAGGCATAGTAGCGAAAGATGTTCTTAGTCAATTTAACAAGGTGAAGGGAGAAAAAAGTGCTTACGCTTCTTTATATGCTTCCTATCATCGTGCTTGTTTTTCATAGATTTTTTAAGCATTATTTGCGTGATAAGTATAATGTTCTTCTTGCTAAAGAAGAGTTTGATGCAGGTCTGACCGAGAGCGTGTCCTTGCACCCGTTGATTGACCCTCTTCTTTGTCTTGGTTGTGGTACATGCGTGTTGGCATGTCCTGAAAAGCAAGTAATAGGAATTGTTCGTGGTAAAGCAGAGCTAATCAAGCCCACTCATTGCATTGGTCATGGCGCGTGCGCGACGGCCTGCCCTGTGGATGCGATTACGTTGGTGTTTGGCTCAGAGCGGCGTGGGGTGGAAATTCCCTTATTGACGCCTTCCTTTGAAACATCGGTAGAAGGTTTGTTTATTGCGGGTGAGCTAGGAGGGATGGGATTGATTCGCAATGCTATCAAACAAGGGCGTGAAGCGATGGCGGCGATTAAACAAGCTTTGCAAACACCGAGTAATGTTATTTCGATGGATACTACACCTGTTACAGCGGAGATGATCGCAGGGATACGGGATGTGGTGATTGTGGGGGCTGGCCCTGCTGGGATTTCTGCGTCTTTGGCGGCAAAAGAAGCTGGACTTTCCTATGTAACTTTAGAACAAGAAGCGATGGGGGGTACGATTACGCATTATCCCAAGGGTAAAGTAGTGATGACCTCACCTGCTGAACTTCCGTTGGTTGGTAAAACACCTTTTACTATTGTTTCTAAAGAAGATTTGATAGCATTTTTGCGCGGCGTAGTGGAAAAACATGAACTGCAAATTGAACATGGACATAAAGTGGAGTCGGTGACGCGCAAGGGAAATGTGTATGAGGTAAAGACAAATCAAGCGGAGTTTCTTTGTCGCAAAGTGCTGCTCGCCATTGGTCGCCGAGGTACGCCAAGAAAATTGGGTGTCAAAGGTGAGGATATGTCAAAAGTGGTATATCGCATGGTTGATTCAGATCAATATCACCATCAGCATGTGTTGGTGGTAGGGGGCGGCGATAGTGCGCTTGAGGCGGCAACCTCCATTGCCGAGCTTGGTGATACGCATGTCACCTTGTCTTATCGTGGTGAAGCGTTTGATAGAGCAAAATCAATGAATCGCGCTCGGGTGACAGCGTGTATTGCCAAGGGGTCATTAGAAGTTATGTTTCAATCACAGGTGAAAGAGATTTTGTCAGACATGGTGGTCATCAAAACACCATCAGGCGAAGAAGAGATAAAAAATGATACTGTTATAGTATGCGCTGGCGGTGAGTTACCTACTAAATTTTTGAATCAGACGGGCATTTTTGTGGAGACGAAATATGGACGACCGTAACGATGGTATGATGCATTTTGAGCTGCCGAACTATCAAATGAGTGATGCGGCAGAATCGCGTGTGGAGCATTTACCGCGTGATGTTTTTACTTTTACCTCAGTGACGCATCTGCAAATATCGATGAAACATTGTATGGCGGCGTGTTTGGTGGCGGGGTTGATTGTGCCTGCAGTAGTGAAAGAAGCCTACGCTGCGTCAGAAGGTGAGATGCTTGGAACGGTGAGTACCAAAACCGTGATAGAGCATATTGAATCGATGCGCCCTGTGGCGGGTACACACGATGAACATGGTTGGTCTCCACTAGCAATGGCGGCTTATCGTGGAAAAATGGACGTTGTAAAGCAGTTATTGTCGAATGGTGCGCATATCAATGAAGTGAGTGCAGCAGGGTATACAGCACTTGGGCATGCTGCGGAAGCTGGTAACGAGGCCATGGTGAAGTTTTTGATGGAATCTGGTGCAGATGTTCAGCTTGCAGGGAATCGGGAGCATATACCTTTGTTGCTCGCTGTTAGAAGTGGTGATGCGCAGACGGTAGAACAGCTTTTGCCACATCCTCAGCAACAAGAGATGACAAAGAACTATGATGTTGCGACCATGCAGCGCGCTTATGCACTGGCGATTAGTGCAGAAAAACGCCATGTGATTGCGCAGCTTCTCCTGAGTGGTATCACGCCAGAAAAGACGTCGCCAGAGGCTTCAAGCTTGGTCTGGTATGCCGCCAAACATGGTGATGTCGCGTTGTTAAAGTGGATGAAGGAAAACGGATATGCACTTGATACTAATGATGAAAAAGGAAAGAGCGCGCTGATGTATGCGGCGAATTTTGGTAAACTCGATACGGTAGCATGGTTGGCATCTTCAGGGGCAAATATTCGTCAAGCGGATCATCAAGGGTACACTGCGTTGATTTATGCTGCTGCTAAAGATCATGTAGAAATAGTAACATTATTAGTGAATTTGGGAGCAGATATTCGACATCAGACCGAGATGGGGAATACGGCACTTCATATTGCGGTCGCACGCCATAACCCTAAGGTAGTGGCATATTTAGCGACCCAAAAGGCGGATTTTGAGCAGCGTAACCATGATGGGCAAACGCCAATGATGATGGCGATCGCAGCCGATGATGAGGTCATGGTATCAGCTTTGTTAGAAGCAGGGGATTCACCGTACCAACCTGTCAGTGTGGTGAAAAATGCCACGGGTGGACTCGTGGTGTTACTTGAATCGTATAAGAAAAAGCATTCGCTTATTAAACAGATATTGTAATGCCCTCGTTTTTGGTGTTGTTGTAGGGTATGATGAATATCGTGAAATCATATATCCTGCGTTACAGTGAGGCCTTGCTTGCCATCGTGCTGTTATTGAGCGTCGTGGTGGGGTGGCGTTTGAGTCGCCTTGAGCTGATTGATGCGCATGATGGGTTAGGGTACATACTCGGCATTGTTGGTTTGTCGATGATGGTAGTCATTTTGATTTACCCTCTGAAAAAACGTTACTGCACGCTGGCGTGGTTGGGTAGTACGCGCTTTTGGTTTCGTATTCATATGCTCTTTGGAATTATTGGGCCTATTGTGTTATTGTATCATGCTAATTTTCGTGTGGATGCATTGAATACAGTTGTGGTGCTGTTCACGATGATTTTGGTGACCATCAGTGGGATCATAGGACGCTATCTCTATAGTGCGATTCACAAAGGGTTTTATGGGCAGCGTATTCAATTTGCTGATTTAAAGCGTGATCTAGATCAGCAAGAAGCAATGTTTTTGCCCGCTCTTGAAAAATTTCCTGAATGGTCGCATCGCATTGAGATCATTGCAAAGACCGCATTGCTTCGCCCCATCGCAATGCGTATGGTGTGGCGCAAGTGGCTCGAGGTGAGCAAATTGACGGTAGAGATGCGTGTGCTTGTAAAAAAAGCAGTGCGTGAGGGTGTCACTGATACCGAGACAGCACGGATGGTGAATGTTTTTTTGGATTCTGCGGTGAAAACTGTGCGCTTTACTTTGCTGGAACGGCTTTTTGGATTATGGCATGTATTGCACGTTCCCTTACTGTTTATCATGTTTTTAACAGCGATTATTCATGTCATTGCCGTCCATATGTATTGAAAATTTTGCGATGACAAGGCGTGTGATGCGCGTGTTGGGTTACTATCTTTTGATTTTTGGTGCTGTTTTGGGAGTGTGCGTGTCTTCTTCTGCGGCGGTGCTTGAAAAAGCCGTGATGCCGGGGGAATTGTCACAAGCGCATGCTAAGTTTGAAAATGATTGTAATGCGTGCCATACTAACTTTGATAAATCTAAGTTAAGCGTGACCTGTGCGCAGTGTCATAAAGATATTTCTGCAGATATTGTTCAAAGAAAAGGGTTTCATGGTAAAGATGCGGCGGCGATACGCGGTGAATGCCGTCAATGTCATAGCGAGCATAAAGGTCGCAATGCTCGTATTATGCCGCTAGACCGTGATGTGTTTGATCATAGTAAGACGGATTTTCCTTTAAAAGGCGAGCATCAGAAGCTTGAGAAAGAGTGTGGTGTATGCCACGTGAAGGGTAAGCCTTTTCGAGCTGCTGTGGGGGCATGCAATGCCTGCCATAATAAAGATGATGTGCATAAGGGAACACTTGGAACACAATGTGCCAATTGCCACAATGAACAGGGTTGGAAAAAAATAGGGTTTGATCATAGCAAAACACAGTTCCCGTTGACAGGAAAACACGGCCAAACTAGCTGTAGGCTTTGTCATATCAATAATAGCTTTAAGGGAACACCGAAGGATTGTGTTGCCTGCCATAAAATGGATGATGTGCATAAAAGCCCTGATAAGACCCATTGTAACAGTTGTCATACGACACAAAACTGGAAACAAGTACGTTTTGATCATTCACAAGTGAAGCAGTTTCCTTTGATAGGAAAACATCTGGCAGTACGTTGTGAATCTTGCCACAAAACAGGTGTATTTACCGCGCCGCTCAAGCATCAATGTGTAGATTGTCATGCTAAACAAGATATACATAAAGGCAGTCTTGGACGTAAATGCGAGCAGTGTCATACGCCGCTTGGGTGGAAAAGTTCTACGTTCAATCATAATCGTGATACGACATTTCCTTTGCGTGGTGCGCACGCACAGGCACAGTGTAAGCAGTGTCATAAAACGGTGGGGGATAAACCTTCAAAAGCTTGTGTTGATTGTCATGGAAAACAGGATGTACATAAAGGTACAGAAGGCAGGCAATGTGGAAATTGTCATGGTGAAACAAGCTGGATAAAGCCTCCTAATTTTGATCATGTGCTAACGCGATTCCCTTTGGTGGGGCAGCATGCATTATTGACTTGTCGTAATTGTCATGTGGATCATCAGTTCACGAAAACGCCGATGGCGTGTGCGGCATGTCACCAAAAAAATGATGTGCATAAAGGGGCGATGGGGCGTGATTGTGGTATGTGCCACAGTCCAAAAACATGGAGATCATCACGGTTTGATCATAACAATCAAACACATTTCCCGTTGACAGGGGCGCATATAAGTGTCTCGTGTGCAGATTGTCATAAAGGAACGTTGGACGAGATGAAGAAACATGGTAAGGACTGTTATGCGTGTCATGCGCAGCACGATGCACACGATGGTAAGTTTGGTCGTGCATGTGAAAAATGTCATGATACAACGTCGTTTAAGCATATAAGGCAGTGATGATGAAGGGTGTGAGGCATAGTGTGTGGCAGTGGGTGGTGGCGTGTGGTGTGACGGCATTGCTGGTGCTGATGTCACCATGTTGTGATGTGGACGCCGCAGAATCTCCTGCAAATGTTGCCAGTTTTGACCATCATAAAACGCGTTTTCCTTTGACAGGAGCGCATCAGCGTTTGAAGTGCGAACAGTGCCATAACCGTACGGATTTTAAAGGTGCGCCTCGTCGTTGCGAGGATTGTCATAAAATGGGTGGTTTCGCAAGGGCAGCGGTGATGCCCCAAAATCATATTCGTGTGCGTAAAGATGCTTGTGCGGATTGTCATATTACGATGTCGTTTAGTATTGTTCCTCGGGTGGAGCATTCGCAAGTGATAGGGTTTTGCACCAATTGTCATAATAATGTGGTGGCGCAGGGCAAACCAAAAAATCATCTACCAACCAATGCGATGTGTAGCGTTTGCCATCTTTCGACCACAGAATGGTTGATGGGGGGGAATATCCGAGGATTATTTGATCATACGCATTATCAAACGTTATGTACGCGCTGCCATAACAATGTGACTGCACCAGGGAAACCTCCACGACATTTCCCAACGCACAATAATTGCGAGCAGTGTCATGGTTTTACGACGTGGAAAAGCCGTACTTATAATCATGATGGGGTGGTGGGTAAATGTGCGAGCTGCCATAATGGCACATCCGCGATGGGGCGTTCTGCACGCCATAGACCTACGGGTGCGGCGTGCGAAAACTGTCATATTTCCACACGTGACTGGTATCAAACACAGGTAGGATATTAGATCCGTAAAATGAGGTCGATGACTGAGACAGTAGACAGTTAGTTTAGTTTGTCCACTTCTGGTGCGCGGAGAATGTTTTGCGCAATGTCACTTGCCTGATGAGAGTCAGGGATATCCACCATTAATGCATGGTTAAACCCATATTCACGTTCCATTTTTTCACGTATCTCAGGGCTTGGCTCACCTTCGCCAGATTCGATGATAACGCCATGATCTTCGGGATAAAATGTGCCAGATTGTTGAGCTTGCATAAACAATTCAAGTTTATCGAGGCGTACGGCAACATAGGCATAAATAGGGTTGCCATCAGGGCTTTCACCACGTACGAGTAAGACGCAAACGGTCTTTTCAGCAAGTATTTGTTCTGAGCGAGAAAGATGGCTCAAGATATCCCCCAATAAATAATTAACCTTACCACAAGTAAAGTATTGCGCCTATTTCGTCAAGCAATTGAAAAGACGTAGTAAGAATTGTCTTTGCAATGGTTGCGGATGTGGCGAAAACCCTACATTCAGAGCTTAACATAACGGTTATAGGTTAACATAAAGCTAATATACGAAGAAAACCGAATTTTATTCTTGGTGAAAGCTTGGAAAATATCAGATTATTCATTCAAAAGTCATCAAACTGTAATATCTTCATGATACTGTCGAGGGTGAAGGTGTGTGTCCATGTTGGAGCGCGCAGCTTTTGGATGCTGATAAACAAAGAAATAAGTAAGGGCAATGACTGAAATTGCTTCACAAGATAGAGTGCCACCAACCCCTGACACCAAGCCTGAAACGAAAGTGGAGGCAGGTGGTGCGGTGGTTGTGCCTGTGGCGACTGCGGCGGGGGCAGCAAAACCGTTATACCCTGCGGATAATGTGAATGATAAAGAGCGTTATGATAATGCCTTACCTGCGTATTATTCACAGGAATCATCAACAAAATCTGCGAATTTTCATCCTGTTTTGTTATCGCGCCATATGGACAAACGTGATTCTGGGTTGAGTGCGATGGGGATGAATTTTAATCTTTCATCCTTTATGTCGTATTATCCTCTGTTACGTTGGGGGGGGTATGTCGGAGAATTATCGACATCCCGCGCAAGCAAGTTGATGGAAAGAAAATACGGTGAACTCCAAGCAAAGAAACTAGAAGCTGAAAAGGTTGGTTCTACATTTCAACCATCTAGCATGTATGAAAAATACTTGTTAAAGCAGGGTCAGAAAAAAGATTATTTTTCAGGTACTCCAGATTTTGTAACGCCATTAGCGCAAGCAGAGGCCATTGGATTCACGGGGCTTGCTACTGCCTTTGCCACTAAGGAATATGGTGATTTAAAGCGTAATTGCGCGCTTGCTGTTTCAGCAGAGCGTGGCAAAGATGAAAAAGATATTAATTTCTGGGATTTACGCGGTAGTAACAATCCGATTGTTGCCTCTGCGGTCGATCGTTTTATCTGGCAAACAGTCGCACGTAATGGTGCTGGGTTGAGTTTTTTTGGTGGGCTGTTGTCAGGGATATTGGGCAATACCGCACTCTTCACCTTAGAACGTACCGTTTTTTACCGTCCGATCGCGTATGATATTTTGAGTAAAACGGTCAATGATGTGCAGGTCAACCGTTTGGGTGATGAATCACAACCGATTCTTGTTGATGGGTTAATTCGTTCGTTGCAGGCATCACGGATGGATCATCGTCAACCGTTAATGACGAAAAAACAAGTAGATGATTTGCGTCCCGTGTTAACACGTATTGCTGAAGATATTGTAGACCGCAATTTTGGGCTTCGTGGTGTGATGTATTTGATTGGTGGTGGTGTACTTGTGCCAGAAAATCCTGATCTTTCTATGCGTAACTATGAACATGTTTATAAGCTTGGTGTGTCAGGTATTGCTCAAGAAGGAAAGATGATCCGCGAAAAGACAGGAGTTAAGGCAAATCAGACATGGCAAGCGTCGATTAAGCTAGAACGTGAAAAAGATTATGTTGCAGAGTCAGCCAGAGAAAACGCATTGTTAGATCAACGCGATGCGATCTATTCACGGGGGCCACTCCATGCGGGGGCGTTTCGTGAAGGGATGCGTGGTGGTGATCGTAGTGCCACAGGTGTTAGCATTTAAAATCCATAAATTCGTATGCAATGTGTTGACAGTGTCAGGCTGCACGCTATTGTCACCTGCTAATCAAAAAATGAGTGTATTTTATGTTGCAGCCATCGCAAATTCGAGGGGCGTATACCGCACTGGTGACACCATTTGCTGCTGGGCAAGTGGATGAAGATGCTTTTTCTGCGCTGGTTGACTGGCAAATAACCGAAGGAATTCATGGTCTTGTGCCTGTTGGAACAACGGGAGAATCTCCAACTTTGTCTACAGAAGAACATAAACGCGTAGTAGAATTATGCGTGAAGACAGCGAATGGACGTGTGCCAGTGATGGCGGGAACAGGATCAAATAGTACCGATGAAGCGGTGGATTATACGATACATGCGCAAGAAGTTGGTGCTGATCTGGCGTTGTTAGTTGCACCCTATTATAATAAGCCGACCCAAGAAGGGTTATATCTGCATTTCAAGGCAATTCATGATGCTACGGAAATCCCGTTAATCATTTACAATATTCCTGCACGTTCCATGGTCAACATCACGGATAACACGCTCTGCCGTCTCGCAGAATTACCGCGCATTGCAGGTGTCAAGGATGCGACAGGTGATCTGGCACGTGTGGCAACCATTCGTCATCTTGTCGGCGATCGCTTTGCATTGCTTTCAGGTGAAGACATGACGGCAGTGGGTTTCAATGCAATGGGTGGTCAGGGGGTGATTTCTGTGACCTCTAACGCCGCGCCAAAGCAAGTGGCGAGAGTTCAAAATTTGTGTTTAGAGGGTGATTATATTGCGGCGAATGCTGCGCAGGATACATTGGTGGAACTGCATATGGCGATGTTTGCAGAAACTAGCCCTATTCCTGTTAAAGCAGCACTTATGCATATGAATAAAATGCGTGGTGAGATTCGTTTGCCGTTGACGCCTGCGACCGAGCCAACGCAAGTGCGCTTGCATGAAGCCCTTCGCGCAGCAGGGATTTTGTAGTTACATGGTGCATATGTCATGAGTCCGAAGAAAAAAGGTCTGCAAGCCCCGCGGATTGAAAACCGCAAAGCACGCCATGAATATACCATTGAATCAGAGATGGAAGCAGGTATTGTGCTGCTTGGCACGGAGGTGAAGTCGCTGCGCGCAGGTAAGGCGAATCTTGGTGATGCGTATGCTGGGCAAAAAGACGAT
Organism: Rickettsiales bacterium; assembly: GCA_036770365.1. Lineage (GTDB taxonomy): Bacteria > Pseudomonadota > Alphaproteobacteria > Rickettsiales > UBA998 > DAIPJH01. The sequence goes on along the minus strand of DAIPJH010000008.1, from coordinate 31,905 downwards.
GAAATCTGGATGTATAACTCGCATATTAGCGAGTGGGACGCTGCCAAGCACTTTAATCATGAGCCGCGCCGCCCACGCAAATTGATGCTAAAACGCAAAGAGATCAATAAATTGATTGGTCAGCTCAAACGTGACGGCATCACTCTCGTACCACTCGCCCTGTATTTTAATGAAAAAGGGCTAGCAAAAATTAAGCTGGGTGTAGCGAAGGGGAAGAAAAAACACGACAAACGCGAAGCCGAGAAAGACCGCGATTGGCAGCGCGAAAAAGGGCGTATCCTCAAGGCAGGGGATAAGGACTAGCCACCAATTTGTAGCGTTTGTGGCGTTTGTACCGTAGTTGAAATGGTTAAAGGGGCATAGATGCGTCTTGGAAAATCATGGAGTGGATTTTCTGGTGAGATGCCGTTTGCTTTTGCTCTCGCTGCTAATTCTTCAGGACTTTCGGCTTTGTGATGGTTAAAGTCCAGTAACCCTATGTTTTTATCGTGAAGATTAGAAAGCATTGGGTCAAGAGCTAGTGCCTTGTCATCGTTTTGAAGTGCAGTCATAAAGATTTCTATTACACGTTGTTTAGGTGCAATTTCTTCTTTCTTTTTCTGCCATTCTGGCGATTGTAAATCTTGTTCTTTCACGACAGGCATGCCGTTTTCATCAGAACTTATGATGTTTTCTAATGATCTGCTTAGTTCAGATGCCAGCGATACATACTTCTTTTGTAAGAATTGCAATGCTTCAGCGCGCACTTCTTTGATCGCCGCACTATAAGCTTTGTTATAAACTTCCGGGTTATGTGTTGGAGTAACCGTGAGTGTTGGTGTGTTCGACATGATACATTCCTTAAGATGATTTATGCCATCATAGGATACAATCATGACAATATCATGACGAAATGTAAAATAGATTGTCACATAATCTTAACATATTTTTTATGTGATTAAGGTTAGAATGAACCCTCAAACAATGGGGATTTTTATTCGTGGCAAAAGAATACAAACATACCAAAGAACCAAAAAAGCCAAGAAAGCAGATTGATACCAAAGCGATTGTTGATGCTGCGGCAGAGAAATATGCGGGTATTGAGTTTCCTGATGTGATCTTTGAGGGCGTCATGGGTGAGGAAGCCGTTAATCAAGCGAAGGCAGATTATCTTAAAAATCTTGAGAAAGAGGCTGCGGCCGAACGTGAGGCGCAGCGCGTGAGCGAGCAATTAGCAAAGCGTGGTATTATCCTTGATGATGAAACCCCACAAAATTTTTTGGCAGGAGCGTACACGGATGCACAAAAACGTGCTGCACGTCGAGAATATGCGCGGGTTGCTCTGTTAGAAGCGCAATATGCAGAGTTACGACGTGGTCGTTCAGCGGTGTCTGAAGATGAGTTGCAGCACGGGAATGCTGTTCCACAATTTACATCGGCAAAGCTTGATGCAAGAGCGCAAGAGTTAGCTGCTCTAGCAGATGCGCATTATCAAAGAGCGCAAGAACGAAAAGCGCGGTTGGCTGCGGAGTCAGGGCAGGAAGCACCCTTACAACAAGGCAGTGGTGATGCGCAGGCCATACAACATATCGCGGGGGACAGTGAGGCAGTGCCACTTGAGAAAAAAGTACAGCAATGGGTGGAGCAAGTGAGACCAGTAGTACCACACAAAGAGGCGCATACCACTCGAGTTGCTGCTAAAAAAATAGTCTTACCTAAAGAAAAACCCATTAAACCTGCCAAAATAAAGTCCATCAGAGGAGATCAAGAAGAGCATCATGTGCATGATGAGGCAGAGTGGGCGCATCAGATGCGTGAGCGGGAAGAACGCGGTGGAAATGGCTCAAGTCGTTTTTAATCAAAATCCGCGCTCTTGATCACTGTCTCTAGCTCACCCAGTGCGGTTTGCCATTGCTCCATCTTTTTACTGATACGCTCAAATGCGAGCTTGCCAAGTGGCATGTGAAGTGGTGGATCTTCCTGCGTCACCATCTCCATGATAATATGCACAGCCTTGAGTGGATCACCAGGTTGTTTACCGTCCATGGCGTTAAGGTAAGCGCGGGTTTGGCCTGCGCTGGCGGCGTATTCAGACATTTCAGGCATGTAATCTAATGATCGTCCAATGAAGTCCGTTCTAAATGGGCCGGGTTCGATGATGCTGACTTTGATGCCCAATGGTGCGACTTCGAGAGCAAGAGCTTCAGAAAGTCCTTCTACGGCGTATTTTGTGCCGTTATACCCTGCGAATCCTGCGGTGGCAGTGACGCCTGCGGTAGAAGAAAGATTAATGATATGCCCACTTTTTTGTGCGCGCATGATGGGCAAAATCGCTTGTGTGACTTCGACTAAGCCAAAAACGTTGGTTTCAAACATACGACGAAGGGCTGGCATTGTCGTTTCTTCTAGCGCACCCATCATGCCATAGCCCGCATTATTGAGTAGCACATCAATGCGTCCAAATTTCGCGTGTGCTTGCGCAACAGCGTCAGTAATCATTGTCGGCTGGGTTACATCTAGTGCAAGCGTCAAAAGTTGGTCGGGATATTGCGGTGTGAAATGCGTGAGAGAAATACTGTTTCGTGCTGTGGCAACCACGTAAGCATCCGTCTTGAGTAGTTCTTCCACCATGATTTTTCCAAATCCTGTAGAGCAACCTGTAATGAACCAAACCTTAGGCATAACACATCTTTCCAATTGTTGAGACGCTCTAAATAATAGCGAAGATAAATAACCTTTAGTACGTACTAATATAAAATACTGTAGCTGTTAGGATATTCTTTAAAAATATATTGTACTATGGTCATACTATCACTTGTAAAATTAGAAAAACAGTATATACGATTTCGCGCAACGCTTTTCCACAATAGATGTACCTATGACAGATACCTGTAACCCTTCGATTTTTTCGTTTGTTTTAAAACAAATTATGACGAGTTTTTCTTTCTGGATGCTTTTGGCGTGCATGATGGGTTCGACCGCGTTGGCATTATTCTATACTGATCAAGAAAACCAAGCTCTTAGGCTAGAGCAAGAGCAGCGTTTTGCAACCGAGAGTGCTAATGCGGTGAAACATGCTTATGCGGCGGGGAAGGTTTTCAGTATCTTAACATCACATTTCGTGAGCGAGAAAAAGGCAGAAAAAATTGTTACCTTGCTTGGTTACGCTAATGAATATGCGGAACGTATTTTCAAACTTGGTAATCCTGATACCACCATGGAAATGATGAAAGATCTTTATAACAATCAAGCGGGTATTGTGGCAGCAAAATGGTATGCAAAACATCCGCGTGAGGTTGAAGGGCTTTCACTTCATGATGTCATCATTGTCCTTGAACAGCGTGGTCTGTTGGTGGTGATGGCAAATAATGATATTCTACTTGCTAAGAAAGATAGTCATCTACGCGGCGAAACTGCAGATATTCTGGGTGCAACTTCGTGGTTTGAAGCACAGCAGCCTAAGATCGCAGGTGAAGTGAAAACCACCTTGATTGATATTTACGCACCCAACACCAATCCTGTTGCAGTGTACCCATAAAATTTTCCTCTTCCGCACCTCTATGCTGTCTTGTTTCTTAAAACGGAAGCAACAGGCAGAAGAGGCATTTTCATGGCACATTATTACCCACCCCGCGCACTTAAGCGGATAAATCCTCCCTCACTTGAACCCATCACGCTGGCAGAAGCAAAATTATTTCTGCGTGTCGATGGTAGTACAGAAGATAGCGTGATAACTAGCCTTATGGCGGTGGCACGTGAGGCAGCAGAACAGTGTATCATGCGCAGTTTGATAACGCAGGATTGGCAGATAACCTATCATCAATACGCACCTTTGTGCATCACCCTTCCTATGCAACCCATTCAGTCAGTGCTGTCGGTCGTGAGTGTAGATGAAGCAGGGGTGCAAGTGACCATCAGTTCGACTCACTATGCATTCGATGCCTCCGCAGGAGTTTTGGAGTTTGATAGCGAGATTAGCGGTACGCAGGTGCGTATCAACTATCGTGCAGGTTATGGCGATGCGGCGAACGATGTACCGCACCCCATTCGTCATGCAATCCTAACCCATATCGCCGCGTTGTTTGATGATCGTAGTGCAGAGGCGATTCCATTGAGTAGTCGTTCTTTGCTTCAGCCATACCGCGAGGTGCGTCTATGACAATTGTATCACAGACTATCTCGACTCTACTTGCTTCAGATATGCATGAGCGTGTGACCTTTCAGCGTGAAGTAGTGGTTGCGGATAATCTCGGTGGTGGTGTGCGAACCTATGAAGATGTGGTGACGCTCTGGGCGCAGGTTATCCCCATTAGCGCACAGGATATGGTATCGGATATAGGGATAGAGGCTGTGGTGAATTATCGTATTCGTCTTCGTTATCGTAGCGATATCACCAGTGCATTACGCATCTTATGGGATGAAAAAATTTTGACAATTTCAGCGGTGGTAGACGTTGCCGCCAAACATGAGCTATTAGAAATTGTCGCTCGCACAGGAGGTGTGATATGAGTGGAGATCATCTACAAGCCTTGCAACAGGCTGTCTATGGTGTGTTGCATGCTGATGCGACATTGATGGGACTATTAGATGATCATTTGTATGATCGTATCCCTGAGGGGTTGGATACAACAGCGATTACAGTGTTGAGTTTTAAGGATATAGCCTCGCAGCGTAGTCATACCATAGCACAAACAGTCGAAAAAATTACGATGAGTCTGAGTTGTATTGGCCGCACGGGTAGCCGAAAAACCGTACTGGACGTGGTCGAGCGTGTTGTCATCTTATTGGATAATGCTGTGCTGTCGCTTACTGGTAGTGCGGTACAGCTTATTTCACTTCGCATTGACCGTGTCAGCGTTAGCCCTGATAAAAATGGGATTTCACATAGCGGCATGGTGAGCGTGGTGGGATGGGTAGTGTAGGTTCGTCATTGTCTGAATGCGTAGCATTATAGGGCAAGCCATACTAAGAATTTCTAACTTTTTCTCTTGTCATTCCTGCTTTTACGGGAATGACAAGCTAATCTAGCAAATACCTAGTTATTGGAGCAATTCACATGACCATTTTAGCAAGTCACACTGTCATGCTACATATCGGCGATGGCGGAACAATAGAAACATTTTATGAAGTTGGTGGCATGCGCCTTACCAAGCTGGAGGTCAGCAAAGGGCTGATTGAAAAGCGTGATGTTGGCACAGGGGCGTGGCGCGTGATTGCAGAGGATGCAGGACTACAGGCTGTGCGGTTATCAGGCGAAGGGATTGTGATGAGTGATGAGGCAGATGAGCGGTTGCGCGCCAGTGCTTTTTCTGGAGAACATGCACATTATCGTCTAGCGTTTGGTAATGGGGACGTGTTGGCGGGGGCTTTTTGCATACGAAATTATAACCGCACCGCAAATATTGACGAGGCAAGCCCGTGTGTATTTTCTATTAGTTTGGAGAGTTCAGGTGAAGTGACCTACGGCTAAGCGAGGTCCATGCCATGACTGCCGCCGTCACCACTGCCAATTGGAGGGGCTTTTAGATTGAAATGCGTATCAATGGGAGCGTCTTGCAGGGCATAATGTTCTATATGTACAGCTTCAGCAGCAGGTTGGACTCCCTCACTTGCCCGCTTGAAATCTGCGGCAATATTAGCAAGAAACCCTTCAGTTTTGCTGCCGCCTTTGCCGCCAATACCAAACAAACCACCATTTTGTAAAATAGGTTTGTTGACGTAACCTTGTGCTTCTGTCAGTCCCCAATTAACGTTTTTAAGTCCGAGCAAGGGGATGCCGTCAAAGCCACTGCCCATGCCACCGCCCATCATCCCGCGGTTCATCATATCAAATATGGATGGTCCTTCAGACATTATTTGCTCCTTATCTTTATCCTTGAGTCTTACATTAAGCCGTTATTCCGCTGTCGTCTTTGCCAATACGAATAGCATCTGAGATGGCTGCGCTGATAACGTTATTTGCAGGGCGAACGCCCCCTTCGTGATCAACGTTGCCTGAAAATTTAATGCCTGAGTGACCTGCGCCAGCTAAATCAAACTTTGCAAAGTCATGTGAATCATGATGTGTGTGTGACGCGCTTGTGGTCTGTTGTTTGACGGCTTTGAAATCTGAATAGAGTTTATCTGCTAATTTATCGCCAGATGTTTTTGTGGTTTGACGTTGTGCAAAAAGCCCATCAATTTTACCCGATAGCCCAAAACTGACATCTTTAGGTATTAAAAAGCTAAGAACGCTCATACAGACCTCTTTTTACGCTACCATTCTATCCTAAAATCATGACAGTTTGATGACAAAAGGGCTAGGAATTTGTAGGATATTTATATTTAAAGGAATGCAAGGTAACGTGAGATCATTTTGCTAACTTTTCCATAATTATTTTAATCATTCCATCCGCAGTAGCAGTACGGTCAAAATGGGCGAGTTCTTTGTGGGTGGATGCGTCTAAGATGGCAACGTAGCCTGTTGAACTGCCTTGCGATTTCACAAAATCTGTTACGCCGAGAGCCTCAGCAAGCATAAGGCTTTGGTGGATGGTTGTTTTGTTGGTGAGGTCTAGCGTTACAAACAACACGTCTTTGTCGTCTAGCCTGCCTTTACTGCGCGCTTCTTCAAGGGTGGGGTTGAGAGCATGGCAATTCGGACACCACTGCGCCGAGAAATACAGCGCGATCAAGTTGGCTTTTGGGTGCAATGCTGATGCATTCGCCGGTTGGACAAACACCATTAGCAACATGATAGCAACGCAGAATTGTTTAAAAATACACATTATTTTTCCTATTTCTTTTCAAATAGCACCAAATATTTTCCGTAGCCTTCTTTTTCTAAGTCTGCCTTTGGGATGAAAAGTAGAGCGGCAGAATTGATGCAATAACGTTTGCCGCCCTTATCTTTTGGTCCATCTTCAAATACGTGACCGAGATGCGAACCGCTATCCGCAGATTTCACCTCAGTGCGCTCCATACCATACGCAGTGTCGGTGTGGTTGGTCACAAAATTTGCATCAATGGGCTGCGAGAAGCTCGGCCAGCCTGTACCAGAATCAAACTTATCTGTTGAAGAAAATAATGGTTTACCTGAGACAACATCAACATAAATGCCGTCGTCATGGTTATCCCAATATTCATTGTCGAAGGGTTTTTCTGTGCCACCGTGCTGCGTCACTTCAATTTGTGCATCCGTGAGTTTAGGCATCACGCGAGCTGTAGGTGGAACTGGTGACATAGGAGACTCCTCTTTGGCGCAGGCTGCGCTGGTACATAAGGCACAGAGCAAGGATATAAGCATAGCAGCACTAGATTTTTGGGTCATTGGAAGCTTTTCATATGATTAATTTAAAGTTCTTATATGGCATTACTTCAATGAATTATGCATAACTGTGCGTGTTACAAAGTGCAAGTCCTATGTTTTTCTGTCTTTAGCTTATAGCCTTGCTAAAATCTCTTCATACGCTTTCTCGGCTACTACAATTTCTTTCACAACATTTTCGTAAGTGTTGCTGAGTTGTTTGAGCGTATCGATATCGCCTTTTTCACTGCAATTGGCGAGGTCATTTTCTAGTGCATCCTTGCGAAGGGTAAGTTGTGCGAGGGTTTCTTCTAGCTTCGCTGCTTGTTTTTCAGGAGTGTCGTTACCACCTTTTTTCTTCTCGCGGGATTCCTTTTTTGTGCCTTCGCGCTCGCGTCTGCGTTGTTGGATGACGAGCTGTTTGTAGCCTTCTAGATCATCGTCATACGGCACGCATGTCCCGTCTGCCACCAGCCATAAACGTTCCGCCACCGTTTCAACTAAATGTGGATCATGGCTCACCAAAATCACTGCGCCCGTATAATTATTGAGTGCCTGCATTAGTGCCTCGCGTGCATCCATATCTAAATGGTTGGTCGGCTCATCGAGCAGCATGATGTGCGGCGCATCAAAACTCATCAAACAAAAGAGCAAACGTGCCTTCTCTCCGCCGGAGAGTTCGCCAACTTTCGTGTCTGCCTTGTCTTTATCAAACCCGAATTTACCTAGTGCAGCGCGAACTTTAGGTTCAACCGCACCTTTCATCAGTGATTGCATTGTCTGGAATGGTGTCAGTGTCACATCCAACTCATCGGTTTGAAACTGCGCAAAATAGCCCACTTTAAGCTGATTTGGCTTGCTGATCTTGCCAGCCATCGCTTCCATCCGCCCAGAAAGCAGCTTTACCAGTGTTGATTTTCCGTTTCCATTCGCTCCCAGTAGCGCGATGCGGTCATCCATATCAATGCTAAGGTTCAGCTTGCGCAAGATCGGCTTACCGGCTTCATAGCCTACATCGACATCGTCCAAACGGATCAGCGGCGAGCGCAGTTCTGGTGGGTCAGGGAACACAAACGCCGTGACCCTATCCATCATCACTGCATCAACAATATCCATCTTCTGAATCGCCTTGATACGGCTCTGTGCTTGACGTGCTTTGCTCGCAGATGCACCAAATCTATCCACAAATTTCTGCATATGGGCTTTTTGTGCCATTTGCTTTTCGCGTAAGGCTTGTTGGTTGAGTAAACGTTCGGCACGGCGGCGTTCAAACTCATCATATGTCCCCGTATACGAGGTCAGCTTTTTGTCTTCCATGTGTAGAATATGCGTGACCGTCTTGTTCAAAATATCACGGTCATGCGAGATAATCAGCAACGTTTCGCTGTAGCGCATCAGGTAATTTTCGAGCCAGATCATCGCTTCAAAATCAAGGTGGTTGGTCGGCTCATCGAGCATCAGCAAATTCGGCTTGCGAAAAAGCGTCGCCGCTAGCGCAACCCGCATCCGCCACCCGCCTGAAAAATCAGAAATTGGACGCTGCTGCGCCTCTTCATTAAAACCAAGTCCTGACAGAATCGATGCAGCCCGTGCAGGTGCGTCATACGCGCTAATTTCTTCCAACCGCTCATAAATATACGCCATGCGCTCAGGGTCTAGGGCAGTTTCCGTCTCCAGCATCAGCGCAGCGCGCTCCGTATCTGCCGCCAAAACAATATCAATCAGCTTGGTATCATCATCAGGTAAATCCTGCTTCACCCAGCCCATCGTCGCGTTTTTAACGATCGACATTTCGCCGCCGTCTGCCGCTAGCTCGCCGCCAATCAGCTTAAACAGGGTTGATTTTCCAATCCCATTCGGCCCAACCAGCCCCACGCGCTGCCCTGTTCCAATCACAAACGATGCCTTATCCAGCAAGGTGCGTCCGCCCACGCGGTAGGTAAGGTCTTGTACTGTCAGCATGTTTCTGTTCTCAAATTCTTATTAGTTATTAATGCATTGCCGCGTTCTCTACGTCATTGCGAGCCAAAGGCGAAGCAGTCCAGTCTTCTGTCATTCCCGCTTTCGCGGGAATGACAAGTGAAAACCACGCATCATCAAAGCCGCGCAACCTAGAAGGCTTAAGCCGTAAGGTCAAGCCAATAACCCCACAAACGCCCGTGCCGCATGTTTCAAATTCTCATTCCAATCCACATGCGCTGAGCCATCCGCACCGTCGGTGATGTATTTGACGCTTGAGAAGGGAATATTTTCATGGTGGCAGACTTTGGCGAGGGCGAAGGCTTCCATGTCGATGATGTCGCAGGCGACGGGGGATGCGCCTTGTAGGAAAGAATCACCTGAGCCGCACACGCCAGCAGGCAAATGAGGGAAGCGGCGAGGGAACTCTAGCACCAGTGGCATGCTGTCAAATGGTGTTTCGCCGAGTGCAAACCCAAGACCACTGGCATCCATATCGCGCTGCACAAAATGATGAGCTTCGACCAGCGAACCCGTGTTAAAGCGTGGACTTCCAGCCGAGCCAAGGTTGAGAATGACATCATATTTATTGCGGTGCAGCGCACGTGCAAGGCGATATGCTGCATTGACTTTTCCAACACCGCAATAAAGTACTTCAAACCCTAAGTCTTCGAGCAGACCTTGCCCTTCGCTTTCGAGTGCCATGACGATAAGTAGTTTGGGGGGCATGTGTTGTGTCCTTAGATAAGTGAAATACCCTAACCCTCTCCTGCAAGCAGGAGAGAGAAGTTCGGCCTTTGGCTGAACAAGGAAGAGCTAAGATTCATAAGTGATGAGTGATCGTGCCTTTAACCCGTCCCACGTAAAATCATTGAGATATTTTAGGTCGATAAGGCAGGTGAAGCCCTGCACCTCATGACCCGACTCTTTGGCAAGTTCGGCAGCGGCGGCAAGTGTTCCGCCCGTAGCCAGCACATCATCGACAATCAGCATTTTACCTTTGCCAAACTGCATCTCTAGTGCGTCCTCGCCATATTCCAAGCCGTAGTGACGCTGTACTACAGGGGCAGGGAGTTTACCGCGCTTGCGGATTTTGACAAAGCCTTTATTTTGCGTGGCAGCAAGTCCAGCAGCTAAAATAAATCCACGTGATTCTACCCCGCCGATCACTTCGATCTGCGCCCATTCGCTTGGTGTAAAAAGCGATGCCATTTGTGTGATCGCTTCGCCAAAATGTTCACGTAGCAGCGGTGAAATATCACGAAACATTACCCCCGCCTTCGGGAAGTCAGGGATGTTGGTAATATAACTGCGCAAGTGTGGTGTCGTGGGAGAGGAGAGCGGTGTTACTGTCATGGTATAACCTCAAAATGAGTTTAGATTATGCCAGAAAATCAGAGAAAGACAATCCAATCTTACTGATTTTTAGGCTTTCACAATTTCTCCATCTATAATGACGATGCTACGATCGGCACGTCGTGCAAACTCCATGTCATGTGAGACGACAATCACCGTGCGATTGTGTTTGTGAGCTTGCTCTAGCAAAATATTTTGGACATTCAAGCTGGATTTAGTGTCAAGATTGCCTGTTGGTTCATCTGCAAGCAATAACAGTGGTTCATTGGCGAGCGCACGGGCAATGGCAACACGCTGGCTTTGTCCACCAGAGAGCTGTTTGGGTAGTTTATGGATCTGCGTGCCTAGATCAAGGCTCTCAAGTAATTCCTGCGCTCGTGTTTTAATCTGCTTGTCAGATAAACGCCCTAATTTTTGCATGGGTAGCATAACGTTTTCCAGTGCGGAAAACTCAGGTAGTAGAAAGTGAAATTGAAACACGAACCCTAAATCTTCGAGTCGTAAATCTGCGCGTTGATCGTCGTTCATACGGGTTGTGTCTACACCATTTAAGATGACTTTGCCGCTGGTGGGTTGATCCAGTAGCCCAAGCATGTAGAGTAGGGATGATTTCCCTGAACCAGAAGGACCTGTGATAGCAACAAACTCACCCTGTCGTACAGCAATGTCTGCTTGTTTGATAAGTGTCACGGGGATTTCACCTGCGAGTGTGCGAGACAGCTTTTCAGTGTGAATAATATATTCCACCATCATGATCCCCGTAAAATATCAACAGGGTGCAGCGACGCGGCTTTGTAAGCTGGTAGGAGTGCCGCCAATATTGCGGCACACATGGCAAAAGTCGCTGCAATAAGAAACTGTGAGACGCCCCAATCAAGTGGCATTTGGATGATTTCTGTGCCTCCGGGTGGTTTGAAGCGAATCTGCGCCAGCGCAAGCATAAAGATCATCCCAAGTGGTAATCCAAGCGCGCAGCCCGTTACGCCAAGCGCGACCCCTTGTGCTAAAAAGATAGTACGAATATCTTTAATATGGAAGCCCATGGATTTTAAGATCGCAATATCGCGTTGCTTCTCCATTACCACCGTTGAAATGACATTGTAAATGCCAAAGCTAGCAACGACCAATACTGCGCTTACTACCGAGTACATGATGGTATTGCGGATAGCGAGTGTGCTGATGATGTCTTCGGACGCCTCTTGCCATGAGACCGCTTTATAGCCAATTCGATTTTCAATCTCCTCGGCAACCGTACGAGCCGTATCATAGTTTTCAAGTTTGATAATAATCATGTTGGCGCGATTGGAACGATTGAGTAGTGCCTGTACGCGCTTAATGCTTGCAAATGCCTGTGTTTCATCATAGTTCGCCCGACCTGTGCGAAAAATCCCCTGTATTTTAAAGATGCGTATCTGACCTGTGGTTGTGGCAACGGTGATATTATCATTGAGCGAGAGCGATAATTTGCGTGCTAATTCTGCTCCAATGATAATGCCGTCGACATTGGCGATCAGGTTATTGATGCTGCCTTCTATCATATATTTTTCAATGGTGGAGACATTACTGACCTCACTCGGAATCATGCCATTAAGGGTGATAGCAAAATCTTTGCCTGCAAAATTAACGAGTGCCTGACCTGCCATGACAGGGGAAGCCGCAACCCCTGAAGTTGATTTTAATTCGTCTAGTACCTGTTCATAGCCGCGTATACCACGTGTTTCTGTGATAGGTTTGACATGGCGTACTTCTATAGCACCTGTGGTGTAGAGGGTGTTGACGGGTTGCGCACGTGCGCTACGATAATCATCGCTGATGGTGATGTGTGGTGAGTTATCCACTAAACGTTTAACGAAATCATTTTCTGAGCCTTTCATCAGCGAGGCGATCGCTAGAAAGAATGCGACGCCAAGCACGATCCCCATCAACGAAACGATACTTTGCCGCTTGCGTGCCAATAGATGTTTGAGGGCGATATGGATAAGCAACTGCATTATTGTGACCGTGCAAAATAGCTGCGTACGGATGCGCCCGCCTTGAGCGTAACAGCGGGTTGTGTTACTACAAGGTCGGTTTCTTTGACGCCACTCAGTACCTCAACTTGTTTTAGCCCTTTTGCCCCTTGTTTTATTGCTTGTTCTATCAGCTTGCCATCTCGTACCAACCAGATTTTTTGATTGATCACCGCGTTAGAAGGTACAAGGAGAGCATTATCATGCTTAGAAATCATGATGTTGGTTTCAGCTGTCATGCCAATTTGCAGCGGTACTGGTTCAGCAAATGCCACACGTACACGATACGTGCGGGCAATTGGATCACCTTTTGGAGTAATGGATTGAACCCTACCTTTGAAAATCTTGTCAGGGAAGGCATCAGCGCGAATCACAACCTCTTGATTTGGCATCACTAAGGCAATATCTTCTTCATTGACCTCTACCGAGATACGCAGCGGCGCGCAACATCGCACCCAGAAAACGGGTTGCTGCGCAGAGATCATTTCACCCACTTCACCATCACGCTTGATGATCTCACCGTCTGCGGGGGCGGTCAATTTGAGAAAGTTCGTCTCCGTTGATGCTTTTGCCGTTAGAGCCTTTGCTGCTTCCCATGCGGATTTGGCACTGTCATAGTCTGCTACCCCAATTACCCCTGATTTCAGTAGCTTGGCTTTGCGTTCAAATGTCTTTTTAGCTAAGATTTCCTGTGCTTCAAACTGACGCAGCGTGCTTTGAACATCTTCGTCCTCAAGTCGCGCTAGGACTTGTCCTTTAAGCACTTGACTTCCTTCATCTGCGAGCAGTTCCACAAGTTTTGCCGTAGAACGTGGCGCAATAGGAAGCATGACAGTCGCCTCAACCGTACCAGTGGCATACACTGCCAAAACAGCAGAACCGCGTACAGGATGTGTCACTTCAACAGAAGCCCCTCCAAGATACCTTACCCCACCCCATGATAAAGCAATAACAATGCCAATGAATATAACAAACAATAACGTTCTTTTCATGTAGAGATGCTTTCACATAAAGGCACAGAGCGATAATAGGGTTGTACGCATAAAGAACACAGATTACTGCAAAAATCCTTCATTTTCGTAAACATCGTCGCTGCGTGATTATTCATCTTCTTTATCGCGTTTATGTCCATCAAGTAGGCGTTTGGCTTTCTCTGTCTGTTGTTTTTCTTTGCTGATTTCGTCTTTGCTACGCCCGAATTTCGCACGATTCGTCGTGGCCAGTTTATCTTTCTCAGCTTTGGCTTTGTTTTTGCGCACTTGATTGAGATTGATGATGTTGGTCATGAGGATGCTTTATAGGTTATCGTTGTTGGGTAACGGAAAGGATAAAATCATCTACCGTTTTAGTATATTCACTATCTTCTCCAAGCTTATCGTTGATTTGCCCATGGCTGAGTGCTTCAGGAAGTAGACTGGCTTTGACGCCAAGCGAGGTCGCTTTGTCTACCACGGCTTGATTGGCAGGGCAGGAGTCTTTGCGTTTAGAGGAGCAGACGAGTAGCATTGGGACGGAATTTACGTTAGTTTGAACTAGTGGTGATGCTGCACGCCATAAGGCGGGGTCAGCACCAAATGCATTGTCATAGATAGAACGGTGTGACTTGTTCATTATGCCTTCAACATCGACCGCGCCGCTATCAAGCGCAACTGTACCAGACCATTTCTGCCCGCCGCGTTCGGTGACTTTAGATGGCATAGCAGCCAGCAATCCTACTAAATGCGCACCTGCCGAATGTCCCATCGTTACAAGTTTAGAGGCGTCACCACCCCACGTCGCGGCATTTTTTTGAATAAAGACAAGGGCATTTGCAATATCCTCTGCTTGTGCGAGTGCGTCTGCATCTGGCACAAGGCGATTATTCACAGAAATAAACACATAGCCTTTGGCAGTATAATGATTGCCTTTGTTAGTGATGACTCCTGTCATCGTTTTATCGCCTGTACGCCATCCTCCGCCATGTACCATCACGATCATTGGCGCGTTATGTGCGCCCGCAGGGATATAGACATCAAGTTTGTGTTTATCATGAGTGCCATAGGGAATATCAAGCTTTTGCGTAACACCTTGTGTGGAGATAGTGCCTTTAAAAGTTCGCCCAAAGATAGAATGTTCTTCGCCCTCAGGTTGGGCAGAAGCTTCGCTTTTTTTTTCAGCGCGATGTTCTCGCAACCTGTCCATTAACGCGCCTGCGTGAGCCGTGCTGATGTATATGAAAATAGCGGTGAATAATAAAGTAAGATATATTATGATCTTAAAGAAGTATGGCGCACTGGAGGCGGGTGGCTGTGGTGGTCGATGATGATAGATGATGTCGGTCATAGCATGGACTCCAGCATACGTGATGGATGATACATATCAGCTTTTTATAGGTGTTTCTATCCTATTTGTGTTACCGTTTTGCAAAGCCTGTTATCTTATTCTACTCTTATCTTTGTCGTCTTGTTTGAGCTGGTGTATGGGCGATGTGTGCTTCTATGGCTTTTCCTTGTGTGCTGGCGGATTTGATGTTTCCACGTATTTCTGGTGATAGCAGTTCGTTGATTGAATGCGTGAGCAATAGATCTTTAAATTCTGCTCCTAAAGCAGCACGTTGTTTGGCATCATCAAGCGACATCATGAATGCGCGAGAAAATCTTTCTGACCCACCAAGTTTTTCTGCCATGACGTCTAGGGTTACTTGGGCCATTCCTGTGCGAAAATGATCTCCAAGTACCGTAGTGCGCACTGCTTGATGCGGATCAACATTGCTGCCAACATGAGGGGCGAGGGTACTCATAACACGCTTAAATTGGTTGGATTCCCATCGTTTTGTAAATTTAAGAAGAATATCTCGGCATACGGTGGGATCTTGAGTAAAATCTTTGTTTTTAACTAAAAGGGAAAAAACTTCTGCGGGTGTCTTACGATTTTCTAGTAGGAGATTTTCCATTATTTTAGATTGTGCATAGGTAAAGCCAAGATCATCTTCGTCAGTTTGTGGGGATGTTCCCGTGGATTCTTTGCGTAATTCTGCTGATGGTTTTTCATTATTTATAAAGTGTAGCGTAGGGATGGGAGATGAGCCATTTAACCCATGATGTTCAAAGTATTGTAGGCTACGAGTGATGTCTTCTTTGGGAACGCCGCCAATAGGGTTTGCCCCTCCCATATGCATATCGCCTCCCGCTGTGGTATAGCCAAGTACTGCCTCTGATTCATTAGACGTAACTAAGGCGAGTTTACCCTCCTTGTTGGCGAGCGTCCATGGTGTTGGTAACCGTACCCGTGCTTGGATATTTTGTAAGGTCACATCATCTTTTGGATTTGCCCATGTTGGGATAGGCTTGACACACTGTTCAGATAGATAATGTGGTAGCACAGGGTGAGAGTTAAGGGGGGCGTTGATGTATGTTTTAATGGTGCGAACAATTTCTGCGGCGGCAATATCATGCTGTAACGTGTCAGGAAGATCACGTACTGAATCTGCATGTTCCATGTTATTGAGGATAAGATCTTTATACATTGTAGCAACCGCATCTACATTAAGTCCGCTATATGCAATGATTTCTTCGTCCAATACACGTTGTTTTGGCGCAACATAAAAGTTGCCTCCGATTCCTTTGACATGAGTTCCATCAGCTGATTTACCGCCTTCGATAAGGAATCGAGCAGCATTTTGAGTGCGTTCTGAGCTGTTGTCAGTGGGTAGATAAACGCAGGTCAATAAGTGCTTTTTGATAGCATCAACGGCAGCCTCTTGGCCGTGTTCTTCAAAAACTTTAAGTACTTCATCTTTATATGCTAATTTTGGAAAATGCTTAAAAAATCCATCAATTCCATTTTCTTGAACTTCTAAATCTACCATGGTGGTTACGGCAATTGCGCCATAAGCTGAGTCTTTTCCTCCAGAAAGTGAAATCACAAAGCCCTGACATGGCCATGGTTGTTTGCTCATATAATCACGCAGCCAAAGAGAAATTGTACGCGCATATTCTTCTAACATGAGGTGGTCTTTGGTAGCACTTTCAAAATCAGCTTCTTTACCAATATGCTGGACAGAGTGGGTATGAAAAAGATGCGGTGCTACCGCATCTGGAACGCCTCTTTCAGCTAATGGAACGTCCATCACAGCACTACTGTATGAAACATCTCCAAAATGGTAGCGTTGCCCACGATGGATTATCTTTCCATCTTGAGCAAAAATTTGGCTTCCTTCCGCTGCATAAGTCCCAGACCCTGAGCCTAAAAAATTGGTGTATACAAATGCTCCGCAATAATGCGAACCTTGTTGGCATAAGCCTTCAGCACGAATCCTTTCCTTGTTGATCGCAGGTTGGGGTTTGCTTGCGCTTGGGTTGAGAACAAGACTTAAATCGTGTGTTTGTGCTTGCTTTGCAATATGGCGTGCTTGTGTTTGTTCACGTGCATTGATAGTTAAATCGTCGTTGACGCCTGGCCAACCCTCTGCACAGATTTCATGTGCAAGCGTGATACGTTTTCCATCTTCTCCAAACGATGTAATGGGTTTTCCAAAAGGAACAGTACTACCATCAGGCAATGTGACAGGAATCGTGCCTTTTTCAAATGGCCAGTTGCGGAATTGACGTGGTTCATATTCTGCTGCACCATCCGCAAGGATAGATTTTGCTGCAATGGCTATAACTTTGCCACCAGTAATTGTCATCTGTGTGTTATAAGGGCGATTATTGAGATTATAAAGCGCATCGCTTGCATGTGCTGATTTATCAGCGTAGTGCCAAGGCGTTCCAAGAGAGATAATTAAATTGGGATTCTTTGCGTTCGCATAGCGTGCAATTAGCTGAATATGTTTCCATACTTCATCGTTACTTTTATTCCACTGATGATAATCATCGGCTGAGTATCCTGTGAGTCCGAGTTCTTCGAGTGCGAGGACATCCGCTCCATCTTCTACTGCTTTATCAATGGCATGCATGATGTTTGGCACATTTGTTGCGAAATCATAGACGGTTTGATTAAGGCTGGCCGAAGCAACCTTCAGTGAGACGGTTGGAACGGATTGATGCATGCTCCCATTGAGGCGACGTGCAGCATCGCGTAATGTGTCTATAGATAATTCTTCGCCATGTTCTTGCGCAGCAGCAATAATAGATCGTGTGGAAATCTTTTTTTCTTTTGCGAGGCGTTCTAGTGAAATGTCTAGTAAGGTCACAGGTAATTCTCTCAGGGCATCTTTTTCTGGATTTGCATTACGCGCTTGGTTGGCGCGTTCTATAATGAAATCAGGCGCAGCAAAGAGTGCGCGATCCGATGTACTAAGGTGGTTCAAGTCTAAAGAGCGTAAATAAGTGGCAGATAGTCCTTTTGGTAGATCAGGATAGAGTGAATCTGTAAGTACAGGTAGTCCAAGTTTGTCAAAAGTGTCCTCCCAAAAATACGCAAGTACTTCTTTGCTTTCTCCATCAGGCGATACGAAGCGGCGGGGTTTTTTGTCTTCAGGTTTTCCAATGAAGTGAAATGCCGTTTTTCCTAGAAGATTAGGATATTTACCATCAATTTCTATCTGCCCCTTAAGGCAATCTGTCAACGCATGATTCCAAGCATCATTGTCACCTAAATCAGGGAAAGATACCATATGGTAGTCCTTTCCTTCTTGCTTGCCTGCAAGAGCTTGCCTGATCTGTGTACGCTGATCTTCCAGTGTTAAGGGGTTTGAAACTGGTTCAAAGAGGTTATCTGTTAAGCCATTCACTTTCTCCGCTTTGTTGGTTGATCCTATGACAATGATTGGCGTGTATCCTTGCTCCATAATACGTGAAAGAGTACGTAGATGAGCTTGATGCATCGGTTGTCTACGCCCGACTGCCAACATGTACTGAATGCCATGTTCTTTTGGGGTTTCAAAATCTGTATAGTGCATAGACGTCATGATTATTCCTTAAAACCATATACACGGGTCATACGCTGTTGAACGCGAAGAGGTGGTTGTTCTCCATAACCACTAGCGAGAACCTCTCCATATGAGGATAGATCAACGTTTTTCTGTTCTAATTGACGTTTAAATGCCGCATATTTTGTTGTCGCGATTTTTACAAAGTACCATGCAAGACGACCTGAGTTATCGCGCAAATGCTTAATGAGTACCACATGATGGGTGCTGCTGGTGGGCGTGTTATTGCGTGGGCTGAGGCGAGAAGTAAAGTTCATATTGTTACTGTAAGTGATGCCCAAGGGCTGGTTCACCTGAAATATGTGCAGCTCCATGAGCATGGAGTTCTGGTTTGCGATGACGGAGTATGTCACCAGAATAACGAATATTCGTCGGACTACCTTTATCATAGGCAGCCATACGTGCAGGTGCGCCATCTAAGCTAAACGGTTCTTTGATGCCACCAGGGATAGGAATGCCATGGCTTATATCGTATAAATAGCTGACTTCACTTTCAATGCCACGTGTGCGGAGCGCAGGTTTCAGCATGTCGCAAACATTATTATGGGAAAACTCAACACAGAAGTTGCTGGCTAATCCACCAATGTTTACTCTTACTTTTTTATAATCATCTTCTTTTAATTGTTGTGCAATTTCTTTAAATACCTGTGCTGCTGAGGTTTCTGTGTTTTTATCATTTTCTAAGCCGATGCCGTAACTATCTAGCTCTGAGTTCATTCCCTTACGCACTACATAAAAATGGTTACCTGTTGCATCATCATGAAAATCTAGTCGTGGGCTAGTTGTGTCACTTGCTAATAACTGTGTTAAGCCTACAGGAAGGTTCATGTCTGGTGAAAATTCTGCGCTACGTGTGCCTGCGACACAATGTGGATTCCATAACATTTGTGTGGAACAGCCTTTTAGCTCGGAGAATGGCGTATCTAAATATTCATCTAATACACTGATAATCCTTCCTTTATCTGTTTTTGATGGTTCAAAGCCATCTGCTTTTCCTTCTTTACTGGCAAGTATCACTTTGCGCACGCGATCTCCGTCTTTGATACCTAAGATAGCTCCTTTTTTATCTAATACTAATTCATCAAAGGGTAGTATGAGTGGATTGAGTGCCTCAGATTCTGGCTGCCCCATTTCCTTGAGTTTTTTATAACGATATTCCATTACTCCAGAGTGGTTAGTAACGAAACTAATATGATTCTCAGGATGGAAGTCTTGGCTGAGAATGATAATGCCATCAGTTGTGTTTTCTAACATATGACCAACCTTTTTGGCCGTTTTTTCGCCTTCAGGGACATACAGAGAACCACCCTCTGGAATGGGGATGTCTTTTTGTGCAAAGCCATTTTGTACATCAATAAAGACGTCAATATCTTGTGTTTTTTGTTCTGTAGGGATTTCATTCATTTTAGCAAGAATAGAACGTCGTTCTTCATTGATGCGGGGATCTAAAAAGAGGGGATAACGATCTGGTTCACGTAAATAACGCACTCCTTGGGGCAAACTACTGCGCTGTTTGTTAGCATAGGCTTGAATGATGCTAAGGTCTGTAACTAATGGCCCGCCTTTATAGGCTTCTTTTTTCGCTGGCTCTTGATAAACATATTCGCCTTTAGCAAATACTGGTTTTAATAGCAGATCCGCATCCGCATGCTCAGGCAATTTGACCATGGAGCGGTTATCATGAATATTGATTGCCTGCCCACGTGACAAGATCTCTTTTACGCATTCATCTTTTCCACCTGCTAATGCTGTGTCTACAATGACGTCACCTAAGAATTTCCCCTCTTGATCTTTTAAGCGGAGAGTATCTAGTGCAATTCCGGGTAAAGAAGACTTATATCCCGGCAACGTAGGGTCTTGAGGGTCGACGCCCGCAACTTTCATTGTTCTAACCATCTCTGCTTCACTGCCAGCTAAGGTCGCAATTTCTACGCCATGAGAATGTGCAGATATTTTGTACACACCACCGAGTGGACCAGGGTTACCAAGAGCAGTGCCGACCCCATAAACAATATTATCAGGAAATGGGATGTGACGTTCATCCATACTACGCGTATAAAACTCTTGAATTTTATGTTCGTCCAGATCGTTTGTAAGATATACTTTGCTATTTTTGAATAAATCTGGATGAGTTTTTGCTGCCTCTCCAAGAAGTTCATTCGCTTTCAGTGCTAAATCATATAAATCACCAGAATCAATGCGCACACCATTAAGTTTTACACCTTTTTCTATTGAGGCTTGAATCGCATTTTTGATCCCCTGCACGGGATCAAAGGTATCAACCAGCAAAACCGTGTTGGTTGGCATGCTGTCAATGTAAGCGCGAAATGCTTCTAATTCAACATCACTATTGGTAAGTTTTTTGCCTGTGCTTTCATCATTTTTCTTTTGATAACTCATGATCCAGCTATGTGCCATCGTGCCAGTTGCTGGAATGCCAAGTAGCCGCGCTGCGTCCATGTCTGCTACAGCCTTGCCCCCACCAATATAGGATGATCTTGCAATACCAGAATCTAGAGTTGGAGCTCTTCTTAAAGAAAAGTCAGCAAAAATGGCTTTGCCTCCAGATGCTTCATTGATGCGCGCTGCGCGTGTTGCAACCATGGAAGAGGAGTTGACAATATTTAAAATTGCGGATTCAACTAATTGGCATTGCACCAAAGGACCTGTAATACGGACAACAGGCCCAGAACCAGTCATGACTGTACCCTCAGGAACGGCATCTACATCTAATTCGAGCTTAGTATTTTTTAAGTAATCTAGGAAATTATCTGGAAATAGTCGCTTGCCTTCTTGCTCAATAGATTTAAGGTAGTTTATATCGTCATCAGAGAATTTGAAATTTTTCAAGAAGTCCGAGACACCCTCAAGACCTGCCGCCACGGTATAGCCTCCACCAAAAGGTGGCTTGCGCCAATGCATATAGAAAGATGCTTTTTCGTCTTGACGACCTTGGTCAAAATATCCTTTTGCCATGGTAACCTGATACATATCAGTTTTAAGTGGATTTAGATTCCGATAGCTATCATTCAAATAACCCATAAAAGCCCCTTGTGATTTAAATTGCATGTTATCGGCGAGGACCGATCTGCGTTTGCAGTTCTTGCGCTAATGTTTGTATTGCTGTGAATTCATGTGGATAATTAAAACTTTCAGCAGGCATCTTTACCACTTCTGCAAGCGGCATGATGCGTACGTTTGCCACTTCTCCGTTGCTTTGCTGTGTGACTGCCGCACGATAATCAGTATCATTTTCTAATTTGTCAGCATGTAATTTCAACGCTGTTAATTCTTGAGCTTCTAAAGCTAATGAATGACCATTATAATTAGTCGGAAGTGCAGGGTTTTTATAATCAATGCCACTCATCAGAATCTTTAGTCGGTCTGGACTTGGCGAGATAATGGGTTTGCCTTGGTCGTCAAGTGCTTCTTCTTTAAGCTCTCTTACCGCACCTTCTTTGGGTTGTTCGCCAGCTGTATGGTTGTTGCCAAGTTCTGTATAACCACCCAACACGCCATATCGCGGTTCTCCATTAGGGCCTTTTTCGGATCTCTCAATCAGTACAACCACAGGCTCACGTTTGATACCTGTATCCATGCCATAACATACAACAAAAGAGCCTACGGTCGTGGTTTTTACTTTGTGTAATGTTGGAGCTGTTAAGCTAGAATAATTTGGCAATCCCCCATCGGCATAGGATTGTGCAATAAACCCTTCCAAGGCATTTCTTATTTGCTGAGGGGTTGCATCTGGATATCGTGTCGTAATCGCACCCATGATGTCGATCTGGTTAGGCTCGTCAGCCATTAGAACTCTCCATTAATCTAAAAACACGAACGAGAGAGTAACATAATAACCAGTCGGGTTATATGAAGATTTGATGACATTGTCACTAAAAGATTAATGAGCATTAAAAAGAAAAACCTCGGAATTGCTTCCGAGGTTTTCCACCTATGCAGGGTTTAGCTACATAGGATCACTTCATACGGACGGACCAGACGTTGCCGTCTAGAATGTACACCACCTTGTCACCCCAGTTGCCCAGAGCCATTTTGGTAGAAATGCCCGTATCTTCGACAGTCTTGAGGCTGCCGTTGCTTGGCACGAAGAGATGAAGCTTCGTATCTTGCACAATGGTCGCCATGACACCTTTTGGCAAAATAGCAAGGTTGAGTTCGGGGCTTTCGGCCTCGCCTTGCCACAGCGTATAGGTTTTGTAGTCTGCCGAGAAGGACAGTTCGAACTTTTGGTATTCACCATTGCGATCAACACACATGACGGTGACAAAGCGGTTTCCCGCTTTCGCCGACACAGGAGTCAACCTATCAAGCTCTTTTACCCGCACTTGCGCGCAGGCACTGTCCGAGAATGGCACAAAGACAAAGGTTGCCCCTAGCCCTTGCTGTATACCAACTCCTTCAAACCAGTGTGTCGAGTTGAGCATTGCTCCCCACGTTTGACCAGTTGACAAAGTCGGTTTTGCAAAGAACATGAGTTTAAGTTCCATCAGTCCTTGGTCTGTGACCATGAACATCCGATTTCCTTGCGTCACTGCTTGATGCCCTTGCAGCGTGACCGTGAGGTCGGTGCTGTTTAAGCTGTTTGCATTGATGCACGAAAATACCCATGTGCCATTCTTTTTGTCTGCAATGAGCCAGTAGCCTTCAACTCTTACCACTTCGCACGTCGAAGACGAAACCGCCCCGACGATACGCTTGGAGTCCAAGTCGTAGAGCTTGCCTGATCCAAGCAAGACCAGACCACACGAAAAAATACGTACCGCATGGTCTTGAGACGTCGGCGCACGGTAGAGCTGATCATAGACCAGTGTTCCCGTTACCGTCGTTGCCACTCGTTTGACCTTTGCTGCTTTGGGCAGCACAGTTGTCGTGTCGAACGGCGAGGGGGGAATCGAGCGTTCCCCTTGTTGGAATGCAGCTTCATACCACATCCGTAGCTTGGCTGGGATGCAATCAAACGGACGCACCGCTTGATTGAGACGTATCCCCGATGTGAAAACCGAGGCCTTGTCTTTCATCCTTCGTTCCATCTCGGATGGTTTGTACCCATCGAGACCACCCTTGTAAGGGTGAATGCCTGTGAAGACTTGGAACGTGACAGCCGCCCATGCAAACCAGTCGCTTTCGCGGCTGACAAGTGGGCTATGCCAATCTCGGATACTGGGCATCTTGGGTACCGTTGCCGGTATGTTTCCTTCGATGACCCAAGAGTCCACATCCAAAGCACGAGGCTCTGGTGTTTTCCCTCCGAGTACGGCCAGCCAGTTCAGCTCGTTCGGATCGACCATGAACGTGGCATGATCGTGAGCGAACCGCGTCACATCACGCATATGCTCAACAAGTTGAGCTGCGTGCTTGTCTGTGATGCCCTCACGTTGACGGAAGTCATTGGTGAAGACACGTGACAGAGGCTGTCCTTCCGCCCAGTTCATGTAATAACCCACTGCCTGTCCCTTGTTGCCAAGAACCAGACCTTTAGGTCCCACGATGAACGGGTGGTTTAATCGCGCAAGCCGGCCTATCTTCCCAGACATGCCATCGCGCTCCATCTTGCCTGCATCGGTGTACAGTTTGATGACTGTTCCTGCCTTGCGATAGATGGATCCCTCGCCGCCAGTAGCGACGTGGTCATTAGGGGAAATGGACAAGACGCCAAGTCCCTCAAGTGTAAATTGCGTACTACGGCTGAGTTGCATGTTGCCCTCCTTCCGCGATACGAATCACACTGTAAGCAATGTCATCCATCGGGCCTCTGCCTGATTTCTGGCTATCCTTGATGTGTCGGATCATTCGCCGTTTGGCAAACGCACCTGCCACATTCTTGAACGCCAGCAGATCAATCACTGCTTGTTTCCAGTCCTGTCCTTCGATCTGAGTGACACCATCAGTAAAGACAGCAACGAACTCAAGACCATTGGCCAAGACTTCAGGCATGATTGGCAAGGTCAGACCGCGAACGGCATTTCCCAGCGCAACTCCTTCTGTGTCGACATGCACGAACTGCTGTGTATCAGGGTTATATTCCCACGATTCAATATGCAGCCGTTGTGCTGTGGCATCGCCACCCTGAGCAGCAATAAACTGCACAAAGTTGTTGAAGCCATATACGGGGTAACACGGCATGTTGTCATCCCAGTCATAACGAAGCAAAATGATCTGCCCCGTCACATACTTGAATGCCACCACACCATCACCTTGCAAATGAACGAATCCACCTGCTGGAGTCACCGCAGCATACACACACGTTGCCAGCAGATCTTGCTGGTGCAGTGCGAGCGTGCGTCGAACGGTGGACATAGTGACCAGTGTGGCTGAACGGATCAATGCAGAGATTTCCCCTACATCGCTTGCTAGCCCTTGTGCGTACTCTCGCACCGCTTGCGCGGCAGCTAGAGCGACAACACGTGAGCCGACGTCCGTCATGCCTCCCGTGCTACAGCCGTCCGCAACGATAGCGAAGGCTGCATCACCCACCACTTCAGAGTAGGCAAAGTCCTGACAGGGCAAGCCCTGACCAAGATGCGCCTCTCCAATGTGGAAGTAATGATCGGTGTTGAAACCAACCATTGCGTTCTCCTTAGATTAGAAGAAAAAGGGGGCAGATTGCCCACCCCCTCAAGAAAACCACCGTCTAGCGTGAGCTAGATTGAGGCACTGATGTTCTGAGACGGTCCACCCGTTCCCAGAGATTGGCTCTGACTTGACACCGATTGGCTGACGAAGGCGGCGAGCTTTGCGAGCTTGCCCTTCGTTGCTTCACCGGCATCGATGAACTGATCCAGTCCCGCATCTTGCTGGAATTTCTCCAGATAGCTGCGGTACTCGACGGCGTTCACACCGATCAGCACGGTGATGAGTGACTCCAACTTTTCTTCCTTGCCCGCGTCAGTGATCAATTTCTTGATCATGCCGGGGCCAGTAGAGGAAGAGTTGTCATACCCATCCGTGATGACAAAGCCGATGCCGTTGCACAGGAATTCCTGTTCAGTCAGCTTCGCGCCATATTCGACCATAGCACCAATGGTGCTGTAGGCCGCGTCGTACAGCGGTGTGAGACCATCCGGATCGAAAACCGGGTAGGCATTCACATCGATGTCCGCCAAAGGCGTGAAGCCATGCAGCTCGCGCACCCCGCCAACCGCAGTTGAGAAGGTGACAACGCGCAGCAGCAAGTTATCGCTGCGAGGCGACCTCTTGCAGGCTTCCACGGCAGTGACCAACGAGGTGCGCAGTTCGGCTGCGAAATCCTGCGTTGATCCAGTGACATCCACTGCGATCGATACGAGCGTGTATTCAGTCGCTCCGAGACCGCTGATGCGAGCCCCAGAAAAACCAAACGACGAACCACCGATGTTGTGGGTTTCCATATCATCCGAACCAGTCAAACGGGGCATGATAGCCCTCCTTTCAAAGTAGTAGAAAGAACACAAAAGAGACTGTGGAACCGCGCAAAGGGGAGGATTCCCCCTCGCGCTTAGAGGTCTTGCGACCTCAGGCCAAGAATTCTGCTGACGTCGTGAGGGTCATCCCACGTGCCTGCATTTCCTTCAGCCAAGCCTGCCCGATGGCAGGGAAGTCAGGTCCACCCGGATTCTGACCGACCGGAGAGGTGCAGTCAGTCAAGATGTGGAACTTCTTCACATGCTCCGGTCCGATGTGATCCGCGATCTGCGTCACCGTCGTTTTCACACAGTGAGACAGAGCCTCACCTGCGATCGCTACGATGTCCGCCGATTGCAGGATCTGCAGCAAGCCAGTGTTGAGGCCAGTGCTGGGATCGGACGCCAAGGGGACTTCCGCCATCAGACCACCGAAATGCTCCGTCCAAGGATTGGAACCCTTGGTAACGAAGTTCACAGTGGCAAAGTGACGGCGTTCCCATTCACTCAGAGCCTTGAACAGGTCGGGATGCACAGCATGACCGGGAGTTCCGATCAGGCAATGTTCCGGCCAAATGAGCAGAGGGTATTGTCCTCCTTGCTCCAACGCTTCGGCGTACGCAAGTGCGTATTGACCGAGCGTTTTTCCACCCAAATCTTGGATCTTGGCTTGCGCATGACGCGGTTGCCAGATGCCAGAGCGGATGTCAGCGGCAGAGATGATGGTGAACGGATTCGGCGAGTTGCCGTTTTCGTCCTGCCACATGCCGGGGTGCGCAATGTCGATCACACGGTGAGAATCTAACGTGACGTGAATGTCTCGCAGATTTCCACCAACGCGATGTACCATTGCGGCTAGTCGCTTCATGTCTTGATCCGCACCAGCAACAGGCAAAGCCGAGCCGGTCAGATCCATGAAGTCAACTTGGGGGTCAATGACCAAAAGGTCTACTGTCAAACGTGCCATGATGTAGCTCCGTGAAGCCCTATAAAAGTAGAGGGCATAAGGTAGAGAATCTCCTGCTGTAGTAACCGAAGTAAACTGACGCAAGAGGCTATCCCATAGTTGTTTAAGAACAAACCACCCGAAGATGATTTTAAAAAAAACAACAAGGAACGCTATGATTGTAACACGGAAGGTAGAGGAGAAAATGTGAAGATTTGATGACAAATCTCTTGATTATTCATTAACTTCATTATCTTTTGCGCTTACGCTTAAGCTCTTCTCTAGAAGCAAAGAATCCTTTTTTAGCTTCTTCAGTACTGGTCATGTGAGGGTGTTCAGCGATGAAAGCTGGTGCTGCGACCGTTGGAGAGGTGGTTTTTAGCTTTTTAGGTTTGTGAGTATTGATGTGATGATCAATGTAGAAACCGCCTTCTGGTAACACCTTAACTTCTAATACATATTTGTGTAGTGGTTTTTCTTGGTCATCATCACGACTAAAAATCATTACATACAAACATTTCTTTGTTGGAATTGTAGCTGTAGGGAACTGCTCATGTAGTTTTTCAAGGTCGCGTTGTGCTTCCTCTAACGTTTGATAGGTCTTTTTCTTTTTGATGCTGCGTAAGATCGGGTGTCCCCAATTAGGATGTTGTGATGTATTAACATATTTTCGCTGCGGGTGTTGTGCTACATCGACAAACATTTTGGTAGGGTAGAGCGTCCATTTTTGGTTATATTGTTTGTAAGTAATAACTGCAAAATTACCTAAGTAGCCTTTTTCTTTTTCCTCTTTGGTAATGTCGTAATTTTTAATCCATAAGAGTAAAGATTTTTTGTTAGACGTACCTGTGGCTTCTATTTGATTTTTTGAGATAATAAACATACGCTCTAAAGAATTAAGCCAGTCAATCGCCTGTTGTTCAGTCGCTAGGCGAAGTAAATTTTCAGTGACAGCCTCAATAACAGGAATATTCGCTGCGGCAAATTGCTTATTTGTTGTCGTTTTAGCTTGCTTCAACATAATCACCTAATTAACGTCGAGTGTATAATATCAATGTCATCTTATGTTATGAAAGTAAATATAATGTTACTCATCAATAGTAATTAGGAAATAGAATTTTGTTTATTGGATTCAGGGGAATGTTTAGAAAAAAGATGTGTAAGTGTTTTACTGTTTCCAATTGCAAGGATTGCGCCGATAGCAATACCAGATGATGTAAACCCATCGAGTACAGCGCGTTGTCTATCACTTTTATTGATATAGTTATATTTGTTTACTAAACTATCAAGCTTGAAGCCTTTCAGGCGTTCTTTAACGAGGTTAGTATATGATGCGTGTTCTGCTGCGGTGGCCTTTAAGATATTGGTAGGCTTATTGTCCCGTATGGCTTGTTCCGCTGCATTCTCAACAATATCACTTAATGTTTGCGCATGCTCGTCTTGGATATCTTTAAATGCACCACGTTTTTTGAGTTCGTCGTAAGTGTGATCTTCAATTTTTGTTTTTGCGACCACAAACCCAATGCCAGCTGCAATTGGGTATGCCAAGACCTTGAGTGTTTTGCCGATAACACTCGTGGTATTGTCTTGTGAAGCTGTAGAATTCTTATCCATCGCCATAGTATAGCAAAAAAATGCTTTTTGTATTGTGAAGATTCTAAGACAATTTTCTTGTAGGATATATGGTGGAGAATAGGTCTGTCAAACTATTGTAGCAGAATGTAGCTATTTGTAACAAACCTTTTGATATATAATTTTTATGCTTGCGTTATGTGTAACAGAGTGTAACACATAATAGCTATAAATCTCACATCAAAGTGTGGGGCAAAGTGTGGGGTAGGATGGCGAGGGGAATTAACAAGCTATCCGCATTAGCGGTGAATAAGATTTCTAAGGCTGGCATGTATAATGACGGCGCGGGACTCTATTTGCTTGTGTCAGATAGCTTGGCAAAATCTTGGATATTTCGCTACACGCGCTTTGGTAAGCAGCGTGAGATGGGTTTAGGTGCATTGCATACTATATCGCTTGCTGAGGCGCGTGTGGCGGCTCAGGAGGCACGCAAAATACTCTTGCAGGGTAGATGCCCGCTTGAGGAGAAAAGGCAGCTTGTGCAACAGAAGAAAAGCGAATCTGCCAACGCAAAAACATTTGAGCAATGTGGCATTGCTTACATTGAGTCACACCATAAGAAGTGGAAAAATGAAAAGCATATTTATCAATGGCGGCGAACGCTTGAGATGTATGTTTATCCTCATATTGGTCATTTGCCTATTTCTGAAATTACCACTTCGCTAGTTCTGCGATGCTTAGAGCCAATATGGGCAGAAAAGTCTGAAACGGCGACGCGATTACGTCAGCGGATTGAGCTTATATGGAACTGGGCAAAGGTAATGGGTTATTGCGAAGGAGAAAATCCTGCGCGTTGGCGCGGACATTTGGATAATATTTTACCTGCTCGCCGTCAATTTTCCGAGGTGAAGCATCTTGAAGCGTTGCCATATCAACATATGGCAGAATTTATGAAGCTACTTCGACCGATTGAATCTTTGGGAGCGCGTGCGCTTGAGTTGTGCATTTTGACGGCATGCCGTACATCTGAGGTGCTGAATGCAAGGTGGAGTGAAATAGATCTGGATGATGGTGTGTGGATTATCCCGCCAGAGCGCATGAAAGCCAAGCGAGAACACCGTGTTGCACTCTCAAGTGATGCTATTAGGGTCTTGAAACAATGCAAAAGCGCGGCGCAAACTTCATTTGTTTTTCCAAGCCCTCGTGGTGACAAGCCCCTATCCAATATGGTGATGATGATGGCGAAGCGTCGCATTTTTGAGCGTAATGATGTGCCTGATGCGTTGGTAAAGTATAAGGCTATCACACCGCATGGATTCCGTTCGACATTCCGTGACTGGGCGGCTGAGGTGAGCCATTACCCGCGTGAGATAGCCGAAATGGCATTGGCACATGCGATAGAAAATAAGGTGGAGGCGGCTTATCGCCGTGGGGATGTGCTGGAAAAACGCCGCGCAATGATGGAAGATTGGGCAAAATATTGTAATGGTGGGACGGTTTTAGCGTTCAAGCCACAGTTGGTGGCTAGTGAATAATATCTTTTTTGAGTTCATCCAGCATTTTCCCAACGCTCTTTAATAGCACGAACATCCGCAGCATTCCAGCGTGACATTTTTTGTGACCCAAAAAGCTTGAATGGTCGCGGGGCTTCGCCAGTCTTCATTTTTCGATACCACGTTGTGCGTGTTGTATTAAGATAAGCGCATATATCCTTGATAGTAACAAGTCCATCGACTGGGAATGATTGTGGTTTAGTGGTCATAAGCATCCCCTTGCTGCGCGAGATACGCATCGATGTTGATAAAATGAGGTTTAAAATCAATCACCCACACCCAAGGGTTAGCGTCCCATGATCCTGCGCCGTTGATGGATTTCCATAAGTCGCGGTATGCTCCTATTGCATTACGGTGCGGATTTTTCTGTTTATATGCATTCCACCAGAAATACCCAGATTCACACATGGTAATTCCCTCGGCAATAGCATCCGCTTCGCTAATGTCCCGCAGCCGCTCAACGCCCACGCCTGTGATTTCAAGCGTGATGCGCGATGCATAGCGTGGCATAAAGATTGATGGTATTACATGTTTTTTAAAAAATTGATATCTGTGGCTTCCGCTTTTGCCATCAGCAGAATAAACGAAATGTTTTGCGCCAGCATACCCATGATGTTGAATAGTTTCACGCACCCATAGCAGGTCGCCGACCGCGCCAAAAGGGCAAGTATAACCATCGTCGCCATTTTCATTACACACGCCATGACCTTTAACGATATCAGGTGATAACTCACCATTTTTGTCATAGCCGTGAATCTCACCGTAACTGAATGGTTGCCATTCTTCGCTTGGCTGCGGCTTAATCACCCGCCGCGTCTGCGTTTTGCGACCGTCAAGGATGGCGCGCACCATATCTCCGTTGAATAGTATCGGACGTGCTTTCATAGCGGCAGCTCCTGCATCCAGTTCTGTCCATGCTCACTCGCGCCGCTTAAAAACGAGGCGGTGGCGATGGTGAGTAGGGTCAAGACGATGAAAATCGCATCGCGTATTTCATGTTCAGTTGGTTTAATTTCTTCAAGTTTGCCTTCGCCTTGAATCCATATGCGTTGGGGAAGAACTGGCGCATCAACGGGTGGCTTTTCTTCCGCTTTCTCAGGCTTCACCGGATAAAGATTCGGGCATTGTGCCTCATCTTTTGCGTCGGGGAAGAATGTGTTGTAATCATCCAGCGTTTTGATGTTGATGCTTTTTAGCAAATTAATGCGGGTGATGAGCGAGCCAACAGAGCGGTTATGGCTAGGGTATTTATAATCAAATTGCATCGCGATGTTTACAAAATCACCCCCATAATAAGCGACAAGCCTTAGAAGCGTACGATGTTCGCCGTGTGTCCAAATACGTTTTTTCATGGTATGCCTCTCAGTCATGGCGGTTAAAAATGGGCGTTATTATCGAGTGTCGATAATAAGGAGTCTGGTTAATGCCCTTATTATCGAGGGTCGATAATAAGGATGGTGTTGGCGGTTATTCTGCTTCATCAATCTGTGGCAACATGCCGAGTGCGCGCAGGTACACATCAAGCAAATGCTCTTCCTCGTCGCGGTCGGAGCTATTCATTTTGCGCAGCTTGAGAATCTTGCGGATGATTTTAACATCGTAGCCATTACCTTTGGCTTCGGCACATACGTCGCGTATGTCGGCGGCAATGTTGGCTTTATCTTCTTCCAGCCGCTCGATGCGCTCAACATAGCTTTTGAGTTGTTCGGCGGTGACGTTTCCTACTACGGCCATGATGCGATTCCTTAATGGTTAGTGTTTGCTTGTCGTTTTTCTTCACGCGCTCGCGCCGACGCTTCTTTTCGCTCTTCTATGCGTTGCTTACGGTATTTTTCTTTGATTAAGGCTGCGACCCCATACCCCCCCCCTGAGCATCTTTTCTTTGTCTTCTTCCGAAACATTTCCCCATGCATTCATGACTTTACCCTCTTATGT